>NC_007955.1:1287516-2575032 GCF_000013725.1 Methanococcoides burtonii DSM 6242 | reverse complement strand
GCCAAATTACACAATCAATCCTAACTTAGGATGTCTAAATGTAATATTCAATATATATATGTATTGCACAGATTCCCATAAAAAACAGTATATTAAGCACAACTCAACAGGGAATTTTACAAACCAGTACAATTTATTATACACACATCAACACTAGCACCAATATCCATTATAGAACAAAGGTATCTAAATAAAGATATCGGATCATTCCCAGGATAGCATGAGATTACTTTAAATTGATTGAGCTATTTTCCAGACTGATAATTGTGTCACGAAAAAAGATATTTGATAAAAGGATGAAAGCTGACAATGATGGTATCCGTTTTGCCACACCGGAAATAGTTGCAAAGTACAGGGCAAAACGGCTCAAATGCAGGACCATCGCAGACATCAGTTGTGGTATCGGAGGACAGACGATATTCTTTGCAAAGGAATGTAAAAAGGTCTATGCAATAGAGATAGATCTTAAGAAAATAGAATATGCAGAGATAAATTGTGAACGCTACGGGCTCGACAATGTAGAATTCATTTGCGGAGATGCGCTTTCAGAAGAAGTCATCAACCAGATACCAAAACTGGACGTACTTTTTTCCGACCCTGCAAGACCACCATCAGAGGATGAAAGAAGACTCTCGAGTCTTCAACCGGGAATACCACAAGTATTAGAAGCATATTCCAAAATAACGAATAATTTCGCATTCGAAGCACCACCCCAACTGACACCTGAAAAAATTCAATTCGATTGTGAAAAAGAATATATTTCATTGAACGGACAGCTGAACCGCCTGAACCTGTACTTTGGAGACATAAAGACATGCGACAAGTCCGCAATTGCACTCCCGGCAGAAGCAAGAATTGACTCTGGACACGAACGTTCCAAGCTGTCAATGACGAACAAGATACAAGCATATGCATGTGAGCCGGAACCATCCGTCACAAAAGCAGAATTACTTCCCGAATTGGCAAATGATCTAAATGAAAATAACACAACGCAGGTCCAGCTGTACGAGATCGACCAAAAGAGAAGTCTCTTTACATCTGAAGAACCTTTAGATCACCCACTGGCCAAGAATAGTTATGAGATCAAGTATGTAACCGAGATGGATGCAAAAATTATCAACAGTCTCTTAAAAAAAGATAGTGTAGGAGCCGTGATACTAAGAGCTGGAATAGACCCACAGAAATATTGGGATATTCGAAAAGAAGTTGAGAATGGACTGACTGGAAATAGAACAGTACACCTTTTTGCCAAAAATGGAAAAGCGATCATCTGCAAACCAAGAGTATTGATCAAAGATAGCGACCAATGACAACAAAAGTATAAAAGATCATGATCTCACCCTAAAATCGCATTGATGCGCCCGATAAGGTCTTCAGCCGAAAAGGGCTTATTGATGTAGTCATTCGCATTAAGAACATTCAGACCAAGCATCCGATCAAAACTCTGTGATTTAACAGAAATAATACAAATTGGAACATCAACATCTTCTGATCGGATCTTATGGAAAGTTTCCCAGCCATCCATATCAGGCATCATAATATCCAACAGTATTACATCCGGCTTCACAGATTCGAGTATTTTCAAACACTCAGCACCCCCATCAGCCCCGATGACCTCAAACCCTTCCGGTTCAAGAATCGAACTTATAAGAAAGATAGTATCTGCTTCATCGTCAACGACCAATATTTTCTTATTCAAAGTACCAGAACTCATACTACCCAATCCTATAGAAGATAATTTATATTTACTACTATATAAGAAAATATATAAGCTTAATGTTTTTTTGACATTTCGTCGTCAAAATGTCAGTTAATATCAATATTATACGACCCACCCATAAGACGGCGTTTGAAGATAACATCAAGCACGCCATTCTTAAAAGTTGCTTTTGCAGATTCCGGATACACAGGCACCAGCAAATCAAACGTCCTAACATATGACCAATGCCCACGCGATGCAGTGACATGCAAGGTCATTTCCTCCGCATTAAGCTTAATATCTTCTTTTTCCACGCAAGAGAGGTCCACCATAAAATGGACATGATCATCAGTTTCAATGAGGTCAACAAGAGGGTCCGATTCCGAGATACCCATACGAGAACCCTCAGTAAGATCATCACCATCACCAGTTGTACCAGTATCAAACTCCCGTACAACAGGTTCTTCACCAGGGTGGTGTGTTATCGAAAAACCATAGACTTTTGGCTTCCCAGAAAGGTCACCCAGATCAACATTCATGGCATCCATGATGTTTTCGATCATATCCCTAACATCTTCAAATGAATCATTTTCAAAGAATCCATCAAATAAATGCCGTCTCTTATTTTCATCCATGTTGATCATCCCCACATTATTATAAATGGCACCTAAGTTCCAATCAAATAATACCTATGCGTTTCGAATCACAAATTGAATAATAAAAATATAATAGCTAAAATTATTCCATGCGTTTTTCAGATAGAGTGGAAACCCTCCGACTGGAAAGTGGATCATCAGACATATGTACATCATGATCTATTGAATCAAACTTATCCGAAACTGCTCGCTCCGGTAATCCATTATCAATAGTATCCGCAATGCTGCCCATTTTAGATGATAACTCCACCAATTCAGAATGAAGTTGCTTCGTCTTTTCCACCATTTCTTTATATTGATCGAGAACGATCTGATCAGCCATATTTCCACCACCTGAATATACAAAGATATCGACCTGCACCACACAGGAAGAAACACTAATTATAATATCCAGACAAACTATTACATAATAAAATATATAATTGCTTACATATATACTTATTCAGCCTGAAAAAAACAAACCTCAAAAACATAAGAACTAAAACAAAAAACAAAGGAACATCTGAGATAGATGTTCACTTACATTATAACTTACGAGAATTCCGATAAACCCCTCAAACAGAAGCAATATTTATAACATATTACAATAATTTTGTATTATGTCCTTAACGAACTTTGCTTTTAAAGAAGAGAGAATTCCGATAAACCCCTCAAACAGAAGCAATATTTATAACCTATTACAATAATTTTGTATTATGTCCTTAACAAACTTTGCTTTTAAAGAAGAGTACAAACGTCTTGAAAATCTCGGTGACAAGCTCTCTGAAATTGAATCTCTCATCGATTGGAAACCATTTCGTCCAATTATAGCAGAGATGTATATCAATAAAACAGAGTTCGGTGGCAGACCAAACGTTGATGAAATCGTCATGCTCAAAATGTTAGTATTGCAACAATGGCATGGCCTATCTGACCCTGAACTTGAAAGACAAGCTACTGATAGAATTTCCTTTAGGAAATTCTTGGGCTTTCCTGCAAAAATTCCAGATCATACTACTGTTTGGGCATTTAGAGAACGAATTTCCCAGGCAGGAAAAGAAGATGAAATCTGGAATGAAATGCAAAGACAACTTAATAAGAAAGGTCTGAAGATCAAGCAAGGTATGATTCAGGATGCAACATTTATACATGCTGATCCAGGACATGCAAATCTTGATACTCCTCGTGGAAATGAAGCAAAGACCAGAAGATGTAAGGACGGTACATGGACAAAAAAGGCATCTAAGTCACATTTTGGATATAAACTACATACCATTGAAGATACCGAATATGATCTGATAAGGAGATATAGGACAACTACTGCCTCAGTTCATGATAGTCAGGTGGATCTTTCTGAAGAAGGCGAAGTTGTTTACAGAGATAGAGGTTACTTTGGTGCAATTTCAAAAGGATATGATGCAACTATGCAAAGGGGAGTACGAGGGCACCCTATTGGTATTAGGGATAAGATGAGAAACAAAAGAATAAGCAGGAAAAGAGCAAAGGGAGAAAGACCTTATGCTGTTATCAAAAATGTGTTTACGTCAGGATTTGTAAGAGTAACAACGTTGGCAAGAGTAAATGTCAAAATGGCGATTACAGCATTCAGCTATAATCTCTATCAATTGAGGACAATAAGAAGAAAATCATTAGGATGAATAGCGGTAGCTATTCAAAAAAGTTGGAAAGTATATAAATAGATACTAGCAAACTGCTGGAAATAGAGAGAAAAGCTCAAAATTTTAGCTGGAAATATTTGCTTTGAAAAAAATCAGCAGTTAATCGCAATTCTCTTACTCTTTACGGCGCATGAAAATAAATGCCAATCCGAGAATAGCTACTACCGGAAGTGCAATTGTTGGGAATTCTGGGATTTCCTGACCACACCCACCATCTGCAACTTTGACACTCGCACCACCATCAAGTCCCTGGAGATGCACAGCTGCATCAAAGCCCTGAGAATTTGGTACAAGCACCACGGGACTGTCAAATGTTATTGTAATAGGACCAGTGGTCTTGACACTTGGATGAAAACCAATTCCAGTATTGAAATTACCAAATTCAGCCGAAAAATTGTCAACACCAGTCAGCTTTCGAGTTGCACCAGTGACACTCATTACATTGTCTTCGGTTAGCCCCACAGTGTTCAAACCAAATGTTTTGATATTATTATCACTTGAAATGTGTGTAGGAGCTAAATATATAACTTCCACAGTTACAGTATTACCGTCAACGATCACACCAACATCCACATCCCCGCATGAGAGCGTGTCCTTTGGATAGGTTAAGTTATATAATTCACTCGCACTTGCCACACTAGCCATCGATATAAGGATAACAAGAAGCCCTATAATCAGTAAAGATTTTTTGATCATGTGCACCACCTCATTCTATAACCATGGTTCATTGGTAATAGGCAATAAACATATCGAAAAAAGAATAAACGTTATTATCATGAGTAGAATAAGAAATATAAGTAGTCGTAGGCAACTATATATACAACCCATTCAATGATAAATCTGAGAGAGGAAGGACGATTGCCGGGTATTTGACCTGAGGAAAGTCTCCCCATCATCCAGATACACGAACACCTGTGAAGGGTGTCGGGTGAGAACCCGGGCTCTGGCACAGAAACGATACCACACCATATCAATGCTATGATACCGAAAGGTTGAGGTCGTATGGAACGTGGATGGAACGGCGAAACCTCGTGGATGCAAGTTGGAGTAGGGATCAAGCAGGTTTCTGGACTGCCCCGAATTTATTAACGCATAGCCGAATATCGTCAATGCAAGTGTCCACAAGGACCATTCCCAAATCAGCCCTGCTGATGGGAAGCTTTGCATCAACAGAAGGGAGCTTACTCTCCTCACTCACAACCAACTTATTTTAAACTAAATGGATACCTGTTATCATTCATTTTGAGAGAACTTTTGCAATGTGTCCTCTACGAACACTTCATCTACTTTCGTATTGTAGCAACCATCATTGAGCATAGGGATACCATATGTAATAACCCCAGTACCCGCCAGTGAACGCATACCCTTATTTATTTCATAGTCACAGGCAATGACAAGCACACCATCCGCAGGCCGGTCTTTAAGAATATTCTTCACAAAGGATGAGCCGGTCACGATATAAAATTCATAACCATACTTTTCTGCATCCTCTTTGAGTTGGTCGAACACACATTTCCCACATGACCTGCACTGTATCCCATATTTCGTTGCATATGCAGGACAATCAAGTGAACGCATGCAATGTGGGACGAACATCAGCCGCTTTTTTGTTTTTGCAAAATCTGACATGTGTGCGGAATTTTTCAAAGAGACCATCCACATATCAAGTTTTCGCGGGTCAGAGAACTTACAAAAGAAATATTTAAGCGGAAGGAAGAAGAAATCCAATACATTCGCAAAAAGGCCGGATAACCAGACATTTCGAGTAAGACTTACACGACTAGCATAAAGAGATAATGCTGAAACAAACACAGACAACACCAAAAGAACCAATAACAATTTACCTATAAAATTATACATTGCAGAGCTCCATTTTTTCGATCACTTCGAGAACATCCACTTTTGTATTGAAGCAACCATCTTTCAAAAGACAAACACCCTGAACAGGCATGAACGATATTTCTTCCATGGATTCAGAAAGCTCATTGTAACAAGCTACCCCTATACAAGAACCTGGTTTGTGTGCTTTCATTATCTTCTTTACAAAACTGCCTCCAGGAATCACATAAACTGTGAAACCATGTTCATCGGCAGCTTTACAGATTATGCCAATATCGCATAGACCACATTTTTTACACTCATAGCCAAGTATAGGATCACATCGGGCCCTGCAATTGGGATGGCGCATACACTGGGGTAAAAATACAGCTCTTGGACCTTTTGCATTGATAAAATCATCAAGCATTACAGCATTCCTTATCTCAATGAGGATCTCATCCACAAGAGTATCTCTTATTGAGAAGACACCACACATCCATTTGGCAGGAGAATAGAACAGATAAAGCATGAAAAGAACAAAGCTAGGAAAAATGACCATTTTATTCTTAAAACTGTAAAATCCAACAAGCAATGCCACAACAATCCCCAGTAGAGCAAAGAGAAGCATATATACGAATAGCTTACCCAGAAGTTCATAGGGAATTTCCATGAGCCAGAGAGAGTAGGTAGCAATATTTAAAAGTAACTGTGAAAGAGAACTGAGTAAAAATAAAGAAGGATATAAAAAAATTAACGAAAGGTAGAGAGATCAACTCTCCACACAATCATCAAGTGAAATTCCAAGTGCTTCAGCCGTCAGAACAATAATATCCTCAACAACAAGCTCATCTGCACCAAGGGAATCCCTTCCATCAGAAAGGTTCCTCTTACAGAACGGGCATGCACTTGAAAGGATATCAGGGTTCTTTGCAAGGGCATCCTGAACACGGGTCTCAGCAACACCGAGAGCAAGATCCGGAACTCCAGCCTTTACACCACCGCCAGCTCCACAGCAGCGCTGGTTCTCCTTAATGCGGTCCATCTCTTTAAGGTTCAGACCGGGAATCGCGTTAAGCACGAATCTTGGTGGCTCATATACACCAACGTGACGTCCAAGGTGACATGGGTCGTGGTATGTTACAGTAAGGTTATCAAATGGCTTTTTCCATTCAAGCTTGCCTTCCTTGATAAGATCCTCAAGGAACTCTGTGATATGGACGATCTTGAATGGCATTTCCTCATTAAGCAACCTTGGCCAGTCTATAAGAGAGGTACGGTAGCAACCAGCACATGCATACAAAACGGTCTTTGCACCCTTTGCAACGATACCGTCAACATTCTTCCTTGCAGCTCTACGTGCAATATCCTCGATCTCGTGCTGACCGGTCCTGACAAGTGCGGAACAGCAGCACACCTCATCCTCTCCGAGCATTGCGAACTCGATTCCCAGATGGTTGAGGACACGTGCAGTAGCGAACGCCAGCTTTTGCTGCCTCAGTTCTGCAGTACAACCACCAAAGTAAAGGATTTCTGCTTTGTCAGCGATCTTTACATCATCAGGAATCCATTTAAGTCTGTCCTTGTTGTCAGCCATGTACGGATTACTGTACTCGCCGATGAGCTTTACGAACATTCCCTGCTTACCGTATGGACCATTACCACGTTTGACAAGATTTGCACGCATGGATTCCCACAACTCAATAGTGTTGATACCGACCTCACAGACTGTAGCACACATACCACAGGTAGTGCACTTGTAAACATCATCCTTGAACTGCGCGATATCTTCCTCAGGAATTGCTTTTGGACCGAACAGTCTGGCACGCAGACCATAGGACTTGTTCATGAACTGACCCCACCTGAGGATCTTGTCCCTTGGTGCGAGTCCGGGATCTTTGTTAGAAGCATCGTAGGTTGGACACCATTTGACACATTCACCACAGCGTACACAAGCATCAATCTCCATGAGCTGTACAGCAGTTAAGTTATTTGTATTAATTGAAGGTTCACCTTTCATGATCATTCGCCTCCCTTGTTAGCCATAAGGGTAAGTGGTCCTGCGAACATATGCATATATTTGCTGAATGGGATATATGCGATACAGAAGAACAATGAGATCACAACGTGGAACAGTGATGCAGGTGGTGCAAGATCGGATTGCATCCCCATACCCCAGAGGGTACCGTTCCTGATACCATCAGCAACAAACCCTGTAACAACAATAATAGTAAGTCCGATAAGGAGGACTGAATCGAAAGCAATGGTACTCTCACGAGCCTTTGCAACAAAGAGTCTCCTGAAGATAGCAATAATGATACCGGTCAAAAGAATATAACTAAATACATCATTAGGAACACTGAGCATATCCCTGAAAACTGCAGGCTCGAGAACATGAATACCAACCATGTGGATGATCTCAACAACGAACATTGCAATTGACATTATACAGAGCGCGATCCAGCCACCGAAGATAGCAAGGTGCATTACCCATCTACCAGGACTGCGTCTTAGAGCACGCCTCTGAAGAAGAGCATCAAAGATCAATGTTGAAAAAATATTCTGACCATGACCGTGCCCTTTTGCGCTCATCTGATAAGCCAGGGTTTTAGGGAAGGTAAAGATACTTCCATTGGAAGGTTTTAGACCATACCCTTCAGCGCCTAAGCCCCATTTTTTAAGATTTATGTACATACCGATCATGAAGATCGCTATGGCGATCGTGGCCATGATCATGACCGCTGCGAATGTGATCCTCATAGATTCGGTAAGCATTCCGAAACTGTTTGCGACATCCACAGAAAGTCCACTATAATATTCCATACTCATAAATTATCCTCCTGATATTGCCAAGATGTGACACTACTATATCTTTCTAAAAATTATCGTGAATATTAAATATGATTTCTGTATTGGTAGAACCAATTATATTTAAACATTTTCATAAACAGAACTTACAGCAAAAGTAAGAAAACGCATCAAAACAAACACTTAAGTAAATCTTTTGGAACAAGGTCCAATTTAGAATTGTATGTAGAAGTAATGCAATATTGAGACCACAAACACCCATAATTTAAAAGGATAGTAATCAGAGCCAAGAAAGCATCAGAATCGTATTCATCGTAATAATTATTCCAGAAATATTAGATTATCCATTAACGTGCAAGGAAAAAATATCACACGATACGGACCTCATTTTTAAAAACATCTAGCCCAATATCATCTATAAGCCTACCAAGACGATATTTTTTAGCAGACCTCATATAAAATTCAATGATCCTTCCAACCATTTCAAGGGCTTCAACCTCATCCAAACCCTCAGCGATCACATCACCAATTCGCGGCCTTATTCCGGCGTTACCACCTGCCAGCAAAGTAAATCCCCTCGGAGTTCCCATCACACCAATATCTTTTACCGCAGGTCCTGAACATGAATTCATACAACCGCTTACTGCCATCTTGAACTTTGAAGGCAATTCAATACCATGGTACAACTCATCTAATTTAAGTCCCAATGCCATAGCATCTTGTTGTGCCCTTTTACAATTAGTGATCCCTGGACATACTTTGATACTTCTAACACATCTGCCAATGGATGAAGCAGGCTTCATTCCAAGTTCAGACCAAGCATCTTCGAGATCATTTTCTTTTAATCCAATAAGGGCCACGCGTTGCGCAGAAGTAAATTTAATAGTAGCACCATATTTTCTTGCAACATCCACAACACATTGCAATTCATCAGCACTAATAATTCCTGCCGGAGTATGTGGGACAATTGCATAGGACTCTCTATCACGCTGGAGAATAGCTTTCTTATCCAGTATATCAGATGCCATTATCCCACTTCCGATCACATATAGATCATTAATTAAGATGAACTATTTATTTCATTTTCTTAAGAAGACCTGCAAGACCTGATTTGTGCCTTGCTTCATCGAGTGATGCTTTTGCAAAGAATAATGCTGCAGCCTCATTACCTTCTTCACGAGCGATCTTTGCAGCCTCTGCCTTCTCACCCTCTGCCATAGTCTCCCCTTCGAGCATCATTTCGATATTCTCGATAGTCGTGTCCTTTACAAGACCCAGAAGCTCAGCAACCTCTGCTGCATGCCATGCTTCATCCATTGCGATCTGGCGGAAATAAAGAGCAGCCTCGAAGTGACCTTCGCGCTCTGCCTGCCTAGACATTGCGAAGTACCATCCGACTTCAGTAGTCTCACCTTTAAAAGTAGCTTTCAGAATATCTTGTAAACTCATTTAATATACCTCCTAAATCAGATTTGCAATTACAATATACTCAGAATCATTGATAATGTTTATGGAATACTGAATAGAACTTCAATTAAATGGCAGTGTTGCCATAGAAATATCAGCCATCTAATAACATTCTTATAATAAATTAGCCATACTGCTACCGGATACCCTTGATATTATAGTTGCGCAAAATATACATGTATTGGAGATATTCAGAGAGTGGATGACATTAGATCTGAAAATAATCCTTGTAGAACCTTTATATCAGGGAAATATAGGATCGGTTGCAAGAGCCATGAAGAACTTTGGGTTCTCGGACCTGATACTTGTAAACCCCTGCGAACTGAAAATGGAAGCAAGGGCATTTGCTTCACATGCATACGATATCCTAGAAAGTGCAAAGACAGTTGAAACCATCGAAGAAGCCCTTGAAGGCAGTGATTTAGTTATTGCAACTACCGGCATAACCGGAATGAAAATCGATGAACATATCCGAATGCCCCCATATACCCCAAGGGACCTAAAAGTAAAGTTCAGCGGAATGAGTGGAACGATTGCAGTCATTTTTGGAAGGGAAGATCACGGTTTCACCAACGAGGAGCTTAAACTCAGTGATGTTATCGTAAGCATACCCACATCCAAAATATATCCAATAATGAACCTTTCACATGCAGTCACGATCATACTTTATGAAATGAGCCAGATATTAGCAGGCGAGAACAGCCTTGCAGACGGATTCGACCTGAGATTATTATTTGAGCATATCGATGAAGTTCTTGATGACATCGATTACCCTGCACACAAAAAAGAAAAGACCCACCTGATGTTTAAAAGAATATTTGGAAGGGCTCAACTTATGCCAAGGGAAGTGCAGACATTAAGGGGTTTTATTGGAAAGGTCCAGAAACATATCAAATGAACAGGGCCATACAGTATAGCATTCTAAACGTATTGACTCGAAATATTGATATGTATATAGGGTATTCTGATATCTCCGATACCTGAGGTATCCTTTCAATATAATAATGTGGATTACATGAGTGAAATAAAATGGGATGAAAAGTTCAGGGATTTTCTTAAGCGCTATTACTGGGATGAAATACTCCTGCTGGCAAACGAGTACCCTGAACTCAGAAGTATTGTTGTTGATTTTCCCGACCTCGAGCAATTCGATGCAGACCTTGCATACGAGCTACTTGAGCACCCGGACGATGTAATACCCTATGCTGAACAGGCATTGAGAGAGATAGACATACCTATCGAGAAAGACCTCGATGATGCTCATGTCCAGTTCATAAACGTCCCCAATCGCGTGGCTATCAGAGAACTTCGAAGTAAACATCTTCTAAAGTTCATATCCATCGAAGGTATGATACGCAAAGCTACCGAGGTCAGGCCAAAGATAACAAATGCAGCATTTATGTGCATGAGGTGTGAGAATACCAGTTTTGAGCCACAGGGTGGCCCCAAGTTCGTGGAACCTACTGATTGTGAAAATGAATCCTGTGGTAAGAAAGGGCCATTCAAGCTTCTGATCGACCAGTCCACATTTCTGGATGCCCAAAAGCTCCAGGTACAGGAGTCCCCGGAAAGCCTGAAAGGTGGCAGCCAGCCCCAAAGTCTGGATGTCGATGCAGAAGACGACCTGGCAGGACTTGTTAAACCTGGTGACCGTCTTGTTATCAATGGCGTACTTCGTTCCCATCAGAGAACTTTGAGAGAAGGAAAATCGACATTTTATGACCTTGTTCTCCACGCCAATTCGATCGAATACGTGGATCAGGAATTTGATGAGCTCGATATATCACCGGAAGATGAAGAACGCATCGTTGAGATGGGAAAGGACCCTGAGATCAATAAGATGATAAGAGGTTCCATCGCACCGTCCATCTACGGATATGAAGACATAAAGGAAGCACTCAGCTTACAGCTGTTCTCAGCAGTACCTAAGATGTTACCTGATGGTTCAAGAGTAAGAGGCGATATACACATATTGCTTGTCGGTGACCCTGGTATCGCAAAGAGTCAGTTGCTCAGATACATGGTGAAGATATCACCACGTGGTGTTTTCGCTTCAGGTAAAAGTGCATCATCCAGTGGTCTTACCGCTGCAGCCGTCAAGGATGATCTCGGGGACGGACGCTGGACACTGGAAGCCGGTGCGCTTGTCATGGCGGACATGGGTCTTGCCGCAGTTGATGAAATGGACAAGATGAGCAAGGAAGATAAAAGTTCCCTGCACGAAGCCATGGAACAGCAGACCATCAGTGTGGCAAAGGCAGGCATACTTGCGACATTGAAATCAAGATGTGCATTACTCGGTGCAGCCAATCCGAAATACGGAAGGTTCGATAAATACGAAGGCCTTGCAGAACAGATCAATATGCCTCCGGCCCTTATCTCAAGATTCGACCTTATTTTTATACTTCTTGATGTACCTGACCGAATCAAAGACAGCAATATCGCACACCACATACTGAAATCCCAGTATGCAGGCGAGCTCAACGAACAAAGGCAGAGAGTCCCACACTCAACAGTTACAAAGGAAGAAGTGGATTCTCATATGAAGGTCATCATGCCCATCATTGAAAACGACTTGCTGAGAAAATACGTTGCGTACGCAAGGAGAAGGATCTTCCCCATAATGGAAGATGATGCCCGAGACCATATCATTAATTACTATCTCGACCTGCGCAAACAGGGTGAAGGCAAAGATTCACCGGTACCAGTCACTGCAAGACAACTTGAAGCCCTTGTAAGACTTGCTGAAGCAAGCGCACGCATACGTTTAAGCAATGTAGTAACTATTGATGATGCGAAAAGGACCACACGAATATCCATGGCCTGTATGCGTCAGGTAGGAGTAGATCCCGACACCGGAGCTTTCGACGTGGACGTAATTGCATCCGGAACCAGCAAGAGTCAGCGTGACAAGATACATCAGATCAAAGACATAATCAAACGTGTCGGCGACAGGCATGCAGGCGGAAAAGCACCCCTTGAAGAAGTATATGCAGAAGCTGAGACCGACGAAATAAGTAGGGAAAGAGCTGAAGAGCTTATATCTAAGATGAAAAAGCAGGGAGACCTGTTAGCTCCCGATAGCAAGCACATAAAATTAGTATAATAAGGTGAATATATGTACCTGAAAATACACAGATCCACGAATCAGATCCTCGTTGCTGTTTGCGACAAAGAACTGGTCGGAAAAAAGCTGACCAAGGGTGAAATAGTAATAGATATCTCGGAAGGTTTCTACAAAGGAGAGATAGCATCCGAAGAGACCATCGTACAAGCGATAAGGAACGCCCCGAGTGCGAACATATTTGGAACACGTTCAATTCAATGCGCCATTGATTCTGGTGCCGTTGATCCGGAATGCGTCATATACATAGAGGGCACACCACATGCCCAGATATACAAATTATGAATTTTACATTTATCTAAAAACCGGTGTAAATATGAGTGAAAGTAATATGAATAAGGAAACTTCCATTCTTGACAAAGATGAGCTTATCAAAAGTGTGATCGCAAAACACAAGCGCCTCCTGGAAGAATACAACAAAGAGTTCAGCGAGCTCGATGCAAGATCAAAGGCACTGAATGAACAAATAGAGTCCTCAAAGCAGAAAAAGGAAGATACTCTGACCCGTATTGAGGTTCTAAAGGAGAAACGTCAGCAGCTCTACCATCAGGCAGAGAACGTTCTTGGGAACATGTTCACTGATATCGATGACAAACTGCTTGATAACAAACTAATGCATGCTGCTAATGACGGATTTACCAAGGTCAGACGCCTCATCGACATAAGTGAAGAAAAACAAGTAGTTGATGAACTATTGACCAAGCTGAACGGTATGAGCACACATGGAACCGTCCAGAACTCCGTTCAACAGATAAAAGCAAAGGTTAATGGTGCTATCGAAGCTAGCAACGAGCTTGCAGGAACCATTGGCATTAAGGCCCTTGAGGAAAACTTCCACAAAGCAAGTGAGGAACTTAAGACGATCTCACCACGCCACGGATGGCTTGAGAACAGAATAAAGAGCCATAATGAAGCTCTTGAACACTGGGAAAAGAATCCTGCCACGGAAGAGAACACGACGGAGGCTGACGCATGACCACAACAGAGGCATCAACCATGAGTGAAAAAGACCTGAAGAACACCGTTAACGATTACAGGACCAAGATCACTCATAACGAACGTACCCTGAAAGGTGTTTTTAGGGATCTTAAGCTTCATCGTACAAATATCGATGAGCTAAAAGAGAAAAGGGACAAGCTTAACGCGCAAGTAAAGGAACTTGCAACAAAAGCACGCGAAGATAAGAAACTTCGTGATATCGCTAATGAGAATATCTCAGAAATAAAGGGCACAAGAGATGAGATTCGCAGTGAAAAGAACAAGGTCACCGGCAGTATCACCGAGCTTAAAACAAAACGTGATGAATACAACAAACAATCCCGTGGAAGTGTGGAATCTCTGTCAAGGGCATATGCTGCTGAACTTGATAAGTTCTTAAATGCAGACATTCCCCTCAAACATGAAATTGATATTTTCGAGAAACTTTCCGACCTTGGAGAGAGGATCGATGCCGCAAGTCAGGCTGATGAGCTACATAGCAAGATCGTGGAAACATACAGATCATCAGAATCGATCTACAAAGCCGATGGGACTGTTGGAAAGGATGTAAAGGGACTTGCAGAAGAGTCACAAAAACACCACCTTTCAATGCTTGCATCCTACAAGAAGATCGATGAACTTCGAAAAGAAGCAGATCTCTACCATGCCCAGATCAAAGAGACCTATGATGTTGTCTCACCAATTCGGGAAAAGATCGATCCACTGAAAGCAAAGATATCAGAGCTCAGAGATGAACTCAGCGTATATCTTGACAAGCTCAATGAGATCCAGGTCGAAAAGGATGAGAAGAAACTGGATGAAAAGCATATTGTTGCAAAAGAGAAGTTTGAAAAGACAGGAAGAATGAGTCTTGAAGACCTTAGATTATTGATGGAGAAGGGAGATCTTAAGCTTTAAGCTTATTATCTCATTTTTTATTTTATACATCCATTCTATTCTTTGTTGATCTTTTACACAGTTATTTTTATAAAGACCTTATTCAGCATCCATCCATACACCCACAGTCTTACCCATAGTTAAAACGATAGATGAACAATTCATTATGAATATTTGCTGAGATCTAAAATTGCTTTTGTGAATAATACCTGTTAATTTCAATACATTTCTCAGGAGAAACGTTTAAAGATTACAATAGAAGACATACTTAAAATAGCCATAATGAAACTGAATCCCGGAATATTGTTCTCTGGCGCACTATTATTTTCGAGAGGATCATTAGAAACGTTCGAAGAACTATTTGAAGAAACGTTCGAGTCATTCAAAGCGGGTGCAGGTAGTGACGGGTCAAGATATTGATATACCGGAATGAATGTGATCAGATCACCATCTGACCCATAGTAAACAGAGTCCAGAGTAATGTTGAATATCTCTTTTGAATTATGCAAATAGATGAAAACTGAACCTTCATTCAGTATTTCATCTTTGAGGAGAACGCCATCAAGCAAAAGTTCCACCCAAACATTGCCATCATCACTCACATCCTTGACCACAAAGAGATATCCTTGACTGAAATGCCATTCACCTTTGGTTTCAATAAAAATACCTTTACCATCCATAAGGACATCATCTTTTACAGCAGATACAGGGCAAACATAAATAAAAAATATTAAAAATAATAATAGGATCGAAAGTAAATGTCTTAAAACTCTTTTATTCACGTGCCACACCTACTACCCATGAATGCAACTTCCGGCAACGATCTCTTCCAGACCTTCTGCAGTCTCCACAAGAAGAGTACCATTTTCAGTGATACCTACTGCTTTTCCCCTTATGATCCTTTGAGGCGTTACCACATCCACATCCCTGCCTATCGTTGAAGATAGAGATCTCCACTCCTCAAGAATTGAATCGAAACCTGACGTCTTAGATCGGATATACTCATCTTCAAGTGCCCTCAGCAATGCCTGAACAAAAGCGATCCTGTCCAGCTCTTCGCCTTTTATTTCACTAAGACTTGTTGAACTCGACCTGAGATCTTCCGAAAGTTCTTCGATGAGCACATTGACATTGATACCTATACCAATGATAACAAAATTGATCTGATCGCATTCAGCATCCATTTCTGTTAGAATACCACAAACCTTCTTATCCCCGATCAAAACATCATTTGGCCATTTAAGAGATGCTTCGACACCAAGACCACGAATTGCCTTTGCAACTGCAACTCCGGCCATGAGAGTGAAACGTGGCGCATATGCCGGAACTACATTCGGTTTAAGGATCACAGACATCCAGACACCACCCCTTGGAGACATCCAATGACCACCTTTTCGACCACGACCGCTATCCTGCATTTCCGCAATTACAACAGTACCTTCATCCGATGATGACCCCATTTTCTTTGCGACATCGTTGGTTGAATCCACCTCATCGAAATATCGAATATCCCCTCCGATAATACTCGTATCAAGACCATCCATTATCTCTGATGGATAAAGTTTGTCGGGTGCTGACACCAGAACATGACCGGACCCAGGCGAGGATCTGATCACATAGCCTTCCTCACCTAGTGCTTTCATGTATTTCCAGACCATCGTCCTGGAAATGCCAAGTATTCCCCCAAGTTCTTCACCGGAAATAGGATTATTCCCTGCCCTTTTCAAAGCTCTGATTATATCCATTTTCTTATCAGTCAAGTAAACCCCCCAAATTCAAATGATAATAAAACAATATGTCAACAGACCTTATTTAGTCTGTTGACCATTTGACTGCTGTTTTGCAGCATTTACATAAGCACTGACTACCGCAGTAGCAGCTGCTGTCTTACGTGAATTATTACCAAGTACAGATGCAAGAGTGAAACCTTTTTCCTTTTCATCCTCCACGACTCCCTTTACTGCTTCAAGGATATTATGGTCTTCGATGAAATGAGTTGTCAGATCCCCACGTACGAACGCTTCATTGGAAAGGACAGCCTTATGGAATGGAATATTGGTAGTGACACCAACAATGACAAACTCATAAAGTGCTCTCTTCATCCTACTGATAGCCTCTTCCCGAGTCTCACCCCAGGTACAAAGCTTTGCAATCATCGAATCGTAGAAAGGAGGGATCGTATAGCCCATATAGACACCACTATCTATACGTACACCCGGACCCCCTGGTGAGCGGTACCTGGTGATCTTACCCGGAGAAGGTGCAAAATCATTGAGAGGGTCTTCGGCATTGATACGACACTCGAATGCATGCCCTGTGATCTTGATATCTTCCTGCTTGAAAGGAAGTTCTTTTCCACATGCAATATGCAACTGCTGCTTCACAAGATCGAGGCCGGTAACAAGCTCTGTGATACAATGCTCCACCTGAAGACGTGTATTGACCTCGAGGAAATAGAAATCTCCCTTGGAATAAAGGAACTCGACAGTACCTGCATTCTCATAACCGATGGACTTTACCGCTTTGACAGCAGCCTCACCCATTTTCTTACGCAGCTCCGGGCTCAGCACCGGAGATGGAGCTTCTTCCATGAGCTTCTGGTGCCTGCGCTGTATAGAACATTCCCTGTCCGATACATAAACGGTATTGCCATGACTATCTGCAAGTATCTGGAACTCGATGTGGCGAGGTTCCTCCACATACTTCTCAATGAACACAGTAGGATCACCAAAAGCAGATTGTGCTACCGATTGGATAGACTCCAGAGAAGACTGGAACTCATCCTTTGAATAGACGACCTTCATACCAATACCACCGCCACCTGCAGATGCTTTTATCATCACAGGATAACCAATGGAATCAGCCATCTCGAGGGCTTCATCCACATCTTCAATGGCCTTGTCATATCCCGGAACTACCGGAACACCAGCTTCTATCATAAGTTTTCTTGCAGCGATCTTGCTGCCCATCTTCTCAATGACCTCACTAGAAGGACCGATGAACACGATCCCAGCAGCCTTACACTTCTTTGCGAAAACCGGATTCTCTGAAAGGAAACCATATCCAGGATGGATCCCTTCCGCACCCGACTCCTTTGCCACTTCGATTATCTTGTCCATGTTCAGATAACTCTGGCTTGAAGGTGAAGGACCGATATGATATGCTTCATCTGCATATTTTGGAAAAAGGGCATTCTTGTCAGCATCCGAATATACAGCAACTGTGGAAACATCAAGTTCCCTGCATGCACGCATTATACGGATAGCGATCTCACCCCTGTTTGCTATAAGGACTTTCTTGAACATGATAAGAACTCCTGTTAGTTAATAGTCATCAGTACTTCGACCTTACTGACCAGATCCCCTTCGGAAACGAAGATACCCTTTACCACACCGCCATGGGAAGCATGGATAGCATTCTCCATCTTCATGGCCTCGATCACACAGACCTTGTCGCCTTCTTCAACAGTATCTCCGACACTGACATTTATGGAAAGGACCATTCCCTGCATGTGGCTTGTAACCGCACCCTCGCATTCAACTACCTCTGAAGACTTCTCAGCAACAGTGACAGAACCTCCGGCTGGCTCTACTTTGACCTCAAATACCTCGCCTTCGATCTCAACTATATAATCCGTTGGAATGGCCACATTCACCGGTGCAACACCAGTAGCTGCCTTTGTTGCAACAAGCTCTTCCTCCTCAGCTTCACCAAGCAGGAACTTAGGTGCAATTGCAGGATACAGGATATAAGTAAGTACATCCTCCTCTTTCTTCACAAGACCCTTCTCTTCGGCCTCTTTTTTAAGTGACTCATACTCAGGTTTGAGAAGGTCAGCAGGACGAACTGTGATAGGCATCTCATCGCCAATTATCTTCGCGATCATTTCGGAACTGATAGGTGCAGGTGACCTGCCATAGAGACCACGCACATAATCCTTGACCTCTTTCGGAATGACCTTATAGCGTTCACCCATAAGCACATTCAAAACAGCCTGTGTGCCTACGATCTGGCTGGTCGGGGTGACAAGCGGAGGATAACCAAGCTCCTCACGTACTTTTGGCATTTCCTCCAGAACCGCCTCATATTTATCAAGGGCATTCTGCTCCTTAAGCTGTGAAACAAGATTGGAAAGCATACCGCCAGGGATCTGATACAACAATACGTTAGTATCGATCTGCTCTGAAATAGGATCAAGGATACCCCGGAACTCTTCTTTAAGGTCCTTGAAATATTTTGAAGCTGCTGTGAATTTCCCAAGATCAAGTCCTGTGTCATATTTTGTCCTCTGTAGAGCAGCAACAACAGATTCCGTAGGTGGCTGGGAGGTTCCTCCTGCCAGGGGAGAAAGTGCAGTATCGAGAATATCGACACCTGCCTTACATGCAGCCAGGTAGCTCATGGATGCCATTCCTGATGTACAATGGCAGTGGAGTGCCACAGGAAGTCCTACCTCTTTTTTGAGTGACGTTATAAGCTCATATGCTTCATGCGGTGCGAGAAGGCCTGCCATGTCTTTGATACAGATCGAGTCACAATCACGTTCAGCAAGCTCATTTGCAAACTCGACATATTTCTCCACTGTATGTACCGGACTTATTGTATAACTGATAGTACCCTGTACATGAGCACCGACATTCTTTGCAACTGAGATAGCTTTCTCCATGTTGCGTATATCATTAACAGCATCGAATATCCTGAAGATATCAATGCCATTCTCATGTGCTTTGGTAACGAATTTTTCCACAACATCATCAGAATAATGACGATAGCCCACAAGGTTCTGACCCCTAAGAAGCATCTGCGCAGGAGTTTTCTCCATGCGACTCTTAAGCTCCCGGAGCCGCTCCCATGGGTCTTCGTTCAGATAACGGATACAGGTATCGAATGTTGCACCACCCCACATTTCAAGGGAATAGTAGCCAACCTCATCAAGTTTGTCGATGATAGGCAGCATGTTACGGGTTCGCATACGTGTTGCGAGAAGGGATTGGTGAGCATCCCTCAGAATAGTTTCCGTTATTTTTACTGTCATTATTTGTACCTCATAATTATCAATTCAGACCCAGCTTGGATCAATACGTTTATCATAAGCCGAAATTGAACTTAATTGAACATATACTTTTATGTAGTTTCTGGTAAGCGTTTATAAGCAAAACGTGATAAGTAGTATTTAATTAATAATATAATACATCTGCATAGTTCGATTCACAACATTCAAACCCCTATCCAAAATGAAAAAAATAGAAAATGGAAAATAGAAAAATAGAGAAATCGAAATATGCATTTTAATGCAATATTTATACAACTCCAACCGTACCTAAAAGTTTCAAGAAAACTCCACCTACAGAGATAATGATCTTATCTATAGTGCTTGCTGCCTCGATCATAATCTTGCCATTATCATATGCATCATTGAAATCCGCAACAGCATCCTCAGAATCCAGTAGATCCCTCACTACATCTTCACTGGAAGTTACAATAAGATCTGGTTCAAAACCAGGATTGGAAGCATTTACATCTTCAAAGGTCGTAACCTCCAGATCTACATTAGTTACTGCTTTTATAGCAAGTTTGCTTGCATCGTTCATATCGATGAACAAAAGCATTTCTTCATTTCCTATAACATATTTAACACTTGAAGGAACTTGATCGACGTTCTCATTAAAATCGTTCACAGCAAGGTCCAGGTCGTCAAAAAGATCTGCAGATGCAGGAATTGAAAGCATTGAAATAATCAACAGAATTGTTAGTATACCCCATTTCATTATATACACCTCATTAAAACTAAATGTTACTATTTAATTATATCGTTACAAATATAAAAACATATGGTTTAATCTCAATCGACATCAACATCTTTTTAATTTCACACCTTATAGTCACTGACAAGAAGGGAGAACAAACCAATATGGCAGAAATAGTTGCAAGCGATGAAATGAATGAGTACTTCAACACCCTTGAAGGCACACTAAAAAAAGAGATAGACATTGTAAACGATGCCCGATCCAGGGGTAAAGACCCAAAACCACATGTCGAGATACCTCTTGCAAAGGACCTTGCCGACCGTGTGGAAAACCTCATCGGAGTCAAAGGGGTTGCCGAACTTATACGCAAACTTGAAGAAACGATGTCAAGAGAAGAAGCTGCACTGGCACTTGGAAGAGAGGTCGCCCAGGGAAAGGTAGGAGAGTTCGACTCGAAATCAGAAGCTATAGAAGCTGCCATACGCGTATCTGTTGCAATGCTCACAGAAGGAGTTGTAGCAGCTCCCATAGAAGGAATAGACCGTGCCAGTATAGGAAAGAACGATGACGGTTCTGAATATGTGAGCATATTCTATGCAGGCCCGATACGCAGTGCCGGAGGTACAGCTCAGGCACTATCTGTCCTTGTCGGAGATTATGTGCGCAGAGGCGTTGGTATCGACAGGTACAAACCTCGTAAAGAAGAAGTTGAGCGTTACATCGAAGAGATCATGCTCTACAAACGGGTTGCAAGTCTCCAGTACACCCCTTCTGAGGAAGAGATACGCCTTATTGTAGAGAACTGTCCTATCTGTATCGATGGAGAACCCACCGAAGCGGAAGAGGTCGAAGGACACCGCAACCTTGAGAGAATTGACACTAACCGGGTGCGTGGCGGAATGGCATTGGTACTTGCCGAAGGTCTGGCACTGAAAGCCCCGAAGATACAAAAGCATGTGAAAAATCTGAAGATCGATGGCTGGGAATGGCTCGAGCAACTAATCTCCGGTGTAAAAAGTTCATCCGAGAGTGATGAAGATGAAGAGACTGATGGGAAGCCGAAGATAAAACCAAAGGATAAGTATATGCGGGACCTCATTGCAGGAAGACCTGTTTTTTCCCATCCATCAAGACCCGGGGGGTTCAGACTTCGATACGGACGATCACGCAATACCTCATTTGCAGCTGCGGGCATAAGTCCTGCCGGAATGATAGTGATGGATGATTTCATTGCACCCGGAACACAGCTTAAGGTAGAACGTCCTGGAAAGGCCGCAGGCATGGCCCCGGTAGATTCCATTGAAGGACCCACTGTCCGCCTTAATAACGGCGATGTTATCAGAATAGACACCATCGATGAAGCATACGCCCTTCGTTCCGAAGTAGAAGAAATAATTGATATCGGTGAGATATTAATCAACTACGGGGATTTCCTTGAGAATAACCATCCCCTTGCACCTTCCCCATATTGCTTTGAGTGGTGGATACAAGAATACAGGAAAGCCGCCCCAGATACAGAAACCAATGAGGCGGAACTGAAAGAGCCGACACAAGAGGTTGCATTGGACCTGTGCAAGGAACTGAACATACCACTGCACCCGAAATTCACATACCTTTGGCATGACATTGACAATTCCCAGTACACAGCACTTGCGGACCTTATTTCGAAAGATGGTCTGCTTGAAGCGGACGGGTCATTTCTTAAGTTGCCACTACAAAGAACAATTGATACAGGAATGAAGAAGGTACTCGAAGACCTCCTTGTACAACACAAGATACAGGGTCAAGCGCTAACTATAGAAGAACCACTTCCGCTTATCCATTCCCTGGGACTCGATGAGGAGCTATCGAAAGGATGGGATTCACTCGGACATGAAGAACTGCTCGAGAATATCAATGAGATAGCCGGGTTTGTAGTCAGACCCCGCGCCCCAACCCGCATTGGTGCCAGAATGGGGAGACCGGAAAAATCCGATAAAAGGAAAATGACACCGGCACCACATGCGCTTTTCCCTATTGCAGAGGCAGGCGGTAACACCCGAAGTCTCGAGAAGGCAGCAAATTTCAAGGTCAACACGAATTCAAAGGCAGGCACTATCCCGGTAGAGATCGGAAATAGGATCTGCCCTGCGTGTGGAGTGGAAGGCTTTGAATTCAGATGTGAATGTGGAGAATACACATTACCGAAATTGTTCTGCCCAAGATGTGGCATTTCGGTAAACAAGGAAAAATGTCCGAAATGTAATTCCAAGACCACCTGTACCAGCATGCGTAAGATCGATTTCAAAAGCATTTATCAGAAAGCTTTTGAGAGTATAGGAGAAAGGGATCACCTCGATTCTTTCAAAGGTGTCAAGAAGATGATGTCAAAGCACATGACACCGGAGCCTCTTGAGAAAGGCATTCTCCGAGCTAAACATGGTCTGTTCACATTCAAAGATGGTACTGTACGATATGATATGTCGGACATCCCCCTTACCCACATACGACCAGCAGAGATAGGCGTCAGTTGTGAAAGGATGATAGAACTTGGCTATTTGAAAGACATCTATGGCAAACCCCTGATCGATAGTGAGCAGGTACTTTGCCTCAAGGTACAGGATCTGGTGATCTCATATGATGCCGCCGACTATATTTTGAGAATCACACAGTATATTGATGATCTGCTAGTGAAATATTATAAGGTCGCCCCATATTATAATGCAAAACACATCGACGATATTGTTGGCGTGCTTCTTATGGGACTTGCACCCCACACATCCGCAGGTGTTCTTGGAAGACTTATCGGATTCACCACTGCTTCAGTGGGTTATGCACATCCGTACTTCCATGCAGCAAAAAGGAGAAACTGTGATGGGGACGAAGACTGCGTTATGCTTCTTATGGATGGCCTTCTTAATTTTTCCCGTGATTATCTTCCCGACAAGAGGGGAGGACAGATGGATGCACCACTTGTTCTGACCACCCGCCTCGATCCAAGCGAGGTCGATAAGGAAGCACATAATATAGATATGTGTGCATCTTACCCGCTGGAATTCTATGAAGCGACCCAGAACATCGCAAATCCAAAGGACTTTGAAGGTACCATGGACCTTGTAAGTGGCAGATTGGGTACGACACTGCAATATGAGGAGTTCATGTTCACCCATGACACATCCAATATTGCTGCCGGGCCGCTCAAAAGTGCATACAAGACCCTTGGGACCATGGTGGAGAAAATGGACGCTCAACTTGAGCTTGCTAAGAAGATACGTGCGGTGGATGCGCCCGATGTTGCGGAAAGGGTATTGACATCACATTTCCTGCCGGATATGTTCGGCAACCTGAGGGCCTTTTCAAGACAGAGGACCAGATGTGTCAAATGTGCTGCCAAGTTTCGCAGGCCACCCCTTACCGGAAGTTGTCCGAAATGCGGTGGCCGTGTGATACTGACAGTACACGAAGGAGCCGTTAAAAAATATCTGCAGGTTTCTATAAAAATAGCGGAAGAGTATAATGTTTCCAGCTATACAAAACAACGTATAGAACTGATAGGTTATGATATGAAATCCCTTTTCGAAAATGATAAGTCAAAACAGATGGGACTTTCCGACTTCATGTGAGGTCGGAAGGTCTGTATTTTAATTACGGCAAAGGCTCCATTTATACAGGCATACCAATCGCGTTGATGTGTTCGATAAGCTCTTTAAAATTCTCAAATTCAAGATCTAAAACCTCTTTTTCGGTCATACCAATAGACATCTCGCCATCCACGGTCAATGATTCAGGACCACGCCTTACCATCCTATCAACGCCATCGGCAGAAAGTACTGCCTTTGCCTCGGGATCGTGAACAAAAGCACGCCCAGGGATCAGCACTGTTTCTGTGACTTCGGAAAGATCAATATCATTGAGGTCATCAATGGTTATCAAACATCCAATGTCCTTGTTAAGTCCGATTACATTAACAGTGCCTCCGAGCTTGCCAAATATCTCAGACAGTCTGCCTGCAGCTACATTACTTGTTAGTATAGTGGCTTTTTTTCGGACCTCAGGAAGTTGTGCCAAAAGGTCATCGTTCAAACGTATGGCAAACGGAGAACCTATAAGAGGATCTTCCATAGGAGTGCCAGTGATCCTGAGATCATGTTTTGATGCAGCTTCGCGAACTATTTGGGTGAATTCATCCACCGTGTGGGTCTTGATATTGTCCATAATTGGTGCATTCCCGAGAATAAGGCCTTCTTCCCTTGAATTTGCAAAACGCATCAGAATAGCACCTGTCGCACCCATCTCTTCGAGGTCACTCAGTGACTTTTCGAGTACGGCACCATCGTTAATACCAGGTATTACGACGATAGCACCATAAACCTCACAATTTGCGCAGAACTCCCGAAGTACAGCCAACGATATCTCTGGTTCAGGATCGTTCATATACTTCCCGCGGATCTCGGGGTCAGTAGCAAATACTGTAAATGAAACTTCGGTTACACCGTTCTCAATAAAGAATGAAGCATCTTCTTCAGAAGTGAATCCTTTTCCACTTGTGTAGCCAAGATGGATGGGTTTTTGGAACTGAGATAGCAAATATACCAGTTCTTTAAGGTCCGGATAACAGCTGACATCGCCACTGCCACTTATTGTGATCTTGTCAAGCTCGCCACTGCTAAAATGTATAGCTTGTGAGACCTCCCCCATGACATATTGAGCAGGTTTGAAACCGGAGTAGAGCTCTTTTACACCACGTGTACAATAGTCACACCCCTTTGAAAAAGGAAAGCAGTGTTTACAACCAAACGCAGGTACATCTTTCACTTTCTTGAAATAGCAATAACTGCAAAACCCACGGCAATCCACACCTGGGTTGCCTCCAACATCTGCTCCGATTTCCATATCAATCGGAGATACCTTAAATCATGTAATACAAATCATTTGTGGTGTCAAACCCGGGTAAGCCCCATTGTGAATATTATTACTTACAAAATTAAAATATACAGTATTAAAATACATAACTGTTGTTACAAATGTAGTAAAAAGTATGTATATTGTATGTATATTACATACAAAGTATCAAACACATAAAGACCCGCACGAACTATGTTCATGATTTATCGTGAGGAATTTGGCTATCCATAATCTAAATCCAAAAGCTTTAAACGTAAAAACAGCATTCCAAATTTGAATTGACTAGAAGGGACTACAATTGGGAATGTAAAAAACACATTAATGGTAATCGAAGAGAAGTTCCGAGCCATTAGTTCAATTATGTGATTTCCAGGAAGAGTTCCTGTAATAAAATTTAGGAGGAAACTATACGTGTCTGACAAAGTAGACATATATGACGACAGAGGTACACTGTTGGAAAGCGATGTAGATATACTCAACCTCGCCCCAACAACAAATACAGCAATAGGAAAGATCATCAAAGACACAAAGAGAACTGTTGCTATCAATCTTGCAGGTATAGAGAAAGGTCTCGCAACCGGCAAGTATGGTGGTAAAGGACGTCAGATTCTCGGACGCAGTCTTGAATATGATATCGTAGGGAACGCAGATGCTATCGCAGAGTCTGTTGCAAACCTTGTAAAGGTAAGCAATGATGACGACACAGTAGTAAAAGTGATCGGCGGCGGAAAACAACTTCTTGTGCAGGTCCCAAGCGCAAGAACAGACGCTGGTGCTGACTTCGTTTCAGGAAGCACAGTAAGTGGCGCAGCTGTTGTAGAGACCATCATTAATACGTTCAACACCGACATGTTCGATGCACCACTAGTAAAGGGCGCTGTCTGGGGTAGCTACCCACAGACCATGGACATGAGTGGCGGTAACGTTGCATCAATTCTCAGCATACCACAGCAGAATGAAGGTCTCGGTTTCTCCTTGAGGAACATCATGACCAACCACGTCGCTGCTATCACAGGCAGAAAGGCAATGAACGCTGCTGCACTCTCTTCGATCTACGAGCAAGCAGGTATGTACGAGATGGGTAATGCGGTAGGTTCATTCGAGAGACACCAGTTACTTGGATTTGCATATCAGGGTCTTAACGCTAACAACGTAGTCTATGATATCGTCAAAGAGAACGGTAAGACCGGTACAATCGGCACAGTTATCGATACAGTTATCGAGAAAGCAATCGATCTCGGCGTCATCGAAGTTGACCACACAGCACCATCCGGATACAAATTCTATAAAGCAAATGACGTATCCATGTGGAACGCATGCGCAGCAGCTGGTCAGCTTGCAGCTACACTCGTAAACTGTGGAGCAGGCAGAGCAGCTCAGAACGTATCATCAACTATCGTGTACTTCAACGATATACTCGAGAAGCAAACAGGTCTTCCTGGCTGTGACATGGGTAGAGCACAGGGTACTGGAGTCGGATTCTCTTTCTTCAGCCACTCAATCTACGGTGGTGGAGGTCCAGGTATCTTCAACGGTAACCACGTTGTAACAAGACACTCCAGAGGATTCGCAATTCCTTGTGTATCCGCTGCATGTGCAATTGACGCAGGTACTCAGATGATAACTATCGAAAAGACATCTGCACTTGTCGGAAATGTGTTCGGTTCGATCGAAGAATTCAGAGAGCCAATCAAAGCAGTTGCAGGGGCACTCTAATACAAGTGTTCTAACAGATCTCAAAGGTAATACATAATGGTCGAATCTGTCACAAATTTAGAAGATCTCATTCAGATCGAGATATGTCCAGCACGGTTCCTGAGTCCAGAGACCGCACAGAGACTACTCAATGAACTGAGCAACATCGAAGGCATTACACGGGCATTCGTACATGGCCCGAGGTTACCAAAGACCGTACCATACGGACCGGCAACCGGACACGATGTTGATCATAAATTCAGTAAAAATATCCAGATCGGTGAAACGGATATGGACCTTGCTGTAATTGTTGGCCGCATAAGGCTGGAGATCCTTAACGAAGAAATCAGAGAGAACATCAGAGAAGTGTGCGAGCGAACACTACCGATGGGCTATGAGTTCCGGCAAGGACTTTTCATACAAAGGAGGCAAACCGTTTCAGACTATGCAAAACGCGGACCTGGTGCTGACCCGACTACTTTAGGGCTAGCTGATCCGAAAGGAAAGGTCGGAAATCGTGTCTGTATGTTAAATCCAGCGGAGTGATCGATTTGTTCGACCGGGAAACTCAAGTTGTAGATTGCAGGCATGGAATGGGCCTTGGCCGAGGTGGAGGACTCGCACAGCGCGGTACACTTTCCGAGACAGGACGCCCTGATGTCATCGCAGTTGCAATGAGCCCGGGAAGACGACATATCACAAAGCCGATATGTGAACTCACATACGGCATGCGCAGGGAGGAGATACAGGTCAGTGTACTGGTACTTAATTCTGGATCCGGCATTCCTGATACTCCTATGAGATCAGGTTCATTCGGGATAACACCTGAAGAGATTGCCCAGATATCCAGACATAAACTGGCCGTTATCCATACCGGAAACATACGGGATCACGTGGTTAAGAAAGTAAGGGAAATTCTAAAGGAAGCAGATACCCCGGCAATAGTCGTCTGTCAAGCAAACATTGATTTTGAGGATCTTGCAAGGGTAGGCATAAAGACCAAGATTGTAAAGCCAAAAAGTAGCGAGATCCAGACGAAAGGTAAAGTCATGGATATCGTAACAGGCATCACAAGAGGTGAGTCCTGTTCAAGGGATAAACTAAACGAACTTGTGAAAGCCGTTAAAACTACAATGAGATCGATCGATAATTAAGGAGTGTTATAACATGGCATACGAAGCACAGTATTATCCAGGTGCAACATCCGTTGCAGAGAACAGAAGGAAACACATGTCCGGTAAGGTCGAGAAGCTCAGGGAAGTCTCTGATGACGATCTGACCTTAGTACTCGGACACCGTGCACCAGGTAGCGATTACCCAAGCACACACCCTCCACTTGCTGAGATGGGTGAACCAGAATGTTCAGTCAGAGAGATGGTCGAAGCAACACCAGGCGCAAAAGCCGGTGACAGGGTAAGGTACGTTCAGTTCGTTGACTCAATGTACAACGCACCTTCAACCCCATACTTCAGATCCTACGCAGTAGCTATCAACCACAGAGGTGTCGACCCAGGTACACTTTCCGGTCGTCAGGTCGTAGAAGCTCGTGAAAGAGATATGGAAGAAGTCGCAAAGTTCCAGCTCGAGACAGAAATGACCTGCCCGGCACTTGCAAGTCTTCGTGGCGCAACAGTGCACGGTCACTCACTCCGTCTCCCAGAAGACGGTATCATGTTCGATATGCTCGACAGATGCCGCCTTGAGAACGGCGTAGTAATTATGCACAAGGACCAGGTCGGAAGAGCTATCGATAAAAAGGTAGACTTCGGAAAACCAATGTCTGAGGAAGAAGCTGCCAAGAGAACCACAATCTACCGTGTAGACAATATTGCATTCAGAGATGACGCAGAGGTCATCGAATGGGTCCACACAATATTTGAGAAGAGAACCGCATATGGATTCAAGCCAGAGTAAGCGAGGTGAAAAAAATGGCAGATGATAGAAAGAGAATGTTCCAGAAAGATCTGGAAATCAAATTCACAAAAGCACACGGCGACAACAAGATGGAAGGCGGAGAGATCACTGACAAGAAAGTGACCTACTACCGTCTTGGTGTAGACCAGAACCCAAGAAAGGTCGAAATGAGGAAGGCAGGCCAGGAAATAGCTGACAAGAGAGGTCTTGTTGGTTACAATCCTATGATGCACTGTGGTGGAATACCACTCGGTCAGAGAGCACTAACACCTTCCTTCATTTCCGGTACTGACATCATGGTCGAGTCCGATGATCTTCACTACGTCAACAACGCTGCAATGCAGCAGATGTGGGATGACATCAGAAGAACCACAATTGTCGGTATGGACATGGCTCACGAGACACTCGAGAAACGTCTCGGCATAGAAGTCACACCAGAAACGATCAACCACTACCTTGAAGTGCTCAACCACGCACTCCCCGGTGGAGCAGTTGTTCAGGAGCACATGGTCGAAACACACCCAGCTCTTGTAGATGACTGTTACTGTAAGATCTTCACCGGTGACGACGAGCTTGCAGATGAGATCGATGACCAGTTCCTCATCAACATCAACAAGCAGTTCCCAGAGGAACAGGCAGAAGCACTCAAAGCAGCTATTGGAAAGACAACCTGGCAGGCAGCACACATCCCAACCATTGTTAGCAGAACAACAGATGGTGCACAGACCTCAAGGTGGATGGCAATGCAGGTTGGTATGTCCTTCATCGCAGCATACAACATGTGTGCTGGTGAAGCAGCCGTAGCTGACCTTTCATACGCAGCAAAGCATGCTGGTGTAATCTCAATGGGAGATATGCTTCCAGCAAGACGTGCTCGTGGACCAAACGAACCTGGTGGAATTTCCTTCGGTCACATGGCTGATATCATTCAGACAAGCCGTGTTGACGCAGAAGATCCAGCACACGTAGCTCTAGAGGTAGTAGGTGCAGGATGTATGCTCTACGATCAGATCTGGCTCGGATCATACATGTCTGGTGGAGTCGGTTTCACACAATACGCAACCGCTGCATACACCAACAACATCCTCGATGACAACCTGTACTACAACGTTGACTACATCAACGACAAGTACGATGGTGCAGCAAACAAGGGTGCAGACAACAAGGTCAAGGCAACAATGGATGTTGTCAAGGACATCGCAACAGAGTCCACGATCTACGGTATCGAGAACTACGAGAAGTACCCAACCGCACTCGAAGACCACTTCGGTGGTTCCCAGAGAGCAACAGTACTCTCCGCAGCAGCAGGTAGTGCAACAGCACTCGCAACCGGAAACGGAAACGCTGGTCTTTCCGGATGGTACCTTTCAATGTACCTGCACAAGGAAGCACTCGGACGTCTTGGTTTCTTCGGTTTCGACCTGCAAGACCAGTGTGGTGCTACAAACGTATTCTCCTTCCAGTCCGACGAAGGTCTGCCACTTGAACTACGTGGTCCAAACTACCCTAACTACGCAATGAACGTAGGTCACCAGGGCGGTTACGCCGCAATCACTTCAGCAGCACACGCAGGACGTGGAGATGCATGGGCAGTTAACCCACTGATCAAGGTCTGCTTCGCAGATGACATGCTTCCATTCGACTTCACCGCTCCAAGGAAAGAGTTCGGTAGAGGCGCATTGAAAGAGTTCGAGCCTGCTGGTGAGAGATCCCTCATCATCCCGGCAAAATAATTTCAACAACCTAAAAAGCAGGCATTTGTCTGCTTTTTTCTTCTTTTTTTATTTTTAGGGAAAACTTTTCCCATAAACAATTATTTTTGATAGCGGAAGCTTTTTGCTTGAATACTATCAAACTGTAAAAATCCCTAAATAAATCGTTAATTATATCAGTAAAGTAATCATCATCCAAAGCATTCAAACAGCATTGGATAAATGAAATTTTGTAATATTTAAACATCATAATTACACAAGGGTGATCACTTCATGGCCACAGACATAGAACAAAAAGTAATGGAAGCAAAAATGGCATCCATCGTACTTGCAAGTGTAGACACTCAGACAAAGGATAACGCTCTGGAAGCTATGGCAAAAGCACTTGATGCCAACCGTAACAAGATACTGGAAGCGAACAAAGCTGACCTTGAAGAAGCTGAAAGGATGAAAAACGAAGGCAAACTTTCACAGGCCCTTGTCGATCGTTTGAAAGTGACCGACCCCAAGATCGATGGTATGATCAGTGGCATACGGGATGTAATAAAGCTGGAAGACCCATCAGGCAGGACAATAAATACCCTTGAACTCGATAAAGGACTTGAACTCTATCAGGTCAGCTCCCCGATCGGCCTCATTGGAGTTATTTTTGAATCCAGACCCGATGTGGTACCACAGGTCATGTCCCTCTGTCTTAAAAGTGGTAATGCAACAGTGTTCAAAGGTGGAAGTGAAGCACTTAACTCGAACCGTGTCATATTCAACATACTTGTAGAAGCCCTGGAAGATACCCCGGGAATACCAAAAGGTGCATTCCAGCTTATGGAAACAAGAGAAGAAGTAATGGACATCCTTGCTCTTGACGAATATATAGACCTTCTGATCCCACGTGGCTCTAACGACTTCGTGAAGTTCATACAGGACAATACCAAGATATCAGTATTAGGACATGCGGATGGTATCTGCCATGTATATGTTGATACTAACGCTGACCTGAACAAAGCCTATGATGTCTGTTTTGACTCAAAGGTACAATATCCTGCAGTATGCAACGCAATGGAAACCCTGCTTATAAACAGGGAAATAGCCGAAGAGTTCCTGCCCGAGATGGTAAGAAGGTATGAAGAGGTAGGAGTTGAGCTTCGTTTTGATGAAGGATCATACGCCATAGCAGAAAAACTTGGCAGCGCGAACATTGCAAAAGCAACCGAAGATGACTGGAAGACCGAATACAACGACTTTATCCTCTCCATCAAGCTAGTGGATTCAATTGAAGAGGCTATCGATCACATCAACAAGTATGGTTCACACCATACAGATGCGATCATCACCGAGAACAAAACAAAGAGAAAACAGTTCATCGCCCTTGTCGACTCATCCAGTGTAATGGTGAACGCATCCACACGGTTCGCAGACGGATTCCGTTATGGAAAAGGAGCAGAGGTCGGGATCAGCACCAACAAGATACACGCCCGCGGCCCTGTGGGAATGGAAGGACTTGTCATTTACAAATATGTGCTTCTTGGAAATGGTGATAAGGTCGCAACCTATGCAGGAGACACTCCAAGACCATTCACACACAAAGAACTTGACAGCAAGCTCTCCGACATTATCAACGAATGATGATAAAAGCATGTGAGGTAGCAATTTGACCAATCGAAAAGAAATAATCGGTGATGCTGAAAAGATCGTTATTAAGATAGGAACAACTTCCATAAGCCGGGAAGATGGCAGCCTTAATAACGAGTTCATGGATACGATAGCATCACAGGTATCTGAGCTGCATAGAGCCGGAAAACAGATAATACTGGTAAGTTCCGGTTCCATAGGAATAGGTATTGAAATACTCGACCTTGGATGTCGCCCGAAAGAGATACCCGTGCGCCAGGCTGCCGCTGCTGTGGGGCAGGGAGTCCTCATGCAGCACTGGACAGAAGCATTCCAAAAATATGGTTTGAATGTAGCGCAGATCCTGCTAACATACGATTCATTCACCAACCGTCTGACCTACCTCAACCTAAGGAACAGCATTTCCACTCTTTTGAGCTATGGGGTCATCCCCATAATCAATGAGAACGACCCCATCTGTGTCCATGAGATAGAAGCAACTCTTGGGGACAATGATAAACTTTCAGCAATGGTTGCCAGCAAGATGGAAGCAGACCTGTTAATACTTTTTACAGACATAGATGGCCTTTATGACAAAAATCCAAAAAGACACGATGATGCAGTTCTGCTAAGGACTGTTGAAGAGATAACTCCTACCATCGAAAGCTATGGTGGAAACCCCACTAGCATGAAAGGTGTCGGAGGAATGAGGACAAAGATAGATGCCGCCAAGATCTGCAATATATCAGGTTGCTACATGGTCATCGCAAACAGCAATGTCGATGATGGTATCCGAAGAATACTGGATGGCGAAGAATTGGGAACCCTCTTCCTCACTAACCAGTTCGTACACAAAAATAGGATACGCTGGATAATCCTCGCCAGATCATCAGGAAGTATCGTAGTCGATACCGGTGCAAAGGAAGCATTGGCTAAAAGAATGAGCCTTCTTCCATCAGGAGTTCTAGGCGTTGCAGGCACTTTTGACCGAGGGGACATTGTAAAACTTGAATGTGACGGTGTTGTATTCGGAAAAGGGATAACAGATTATACGTCCGAAGAACTGAAAGCAATCAAAGGAAAACAGACCAACGAAATTGCAGATATACTCGGATACAAGAACTATGATCATGTGGTCCAGAAAGACAATATTGGCCTGTTCAAATAACATCATCTCAAATAAAAATCCATTGACGACAAACCAGTGAGATGGATAATTGAACGACCATAACCTTATTATAATTTTTATTTAATCCTAATCAATCATAGCAACGAACGTCAAAGGTGCATTAATGAAAATAGGGGAAGATGATCAGAATCGTGAGATAAGACCAAAGATATTGATAGCAGAAGCTGACGAAAAGGATGCAGAAGCATTGGTCTCACACCTATCCCCAAATTATGATATTATAAGGGCAGTAAATGGAAATGAAGCAGTAATTATTACAAAAGAAAAACATCCAGATCTGGTACTTTTGAACAGCACTTTACCCGAGATAGATGGATATGAGGTATGCAGACTTCTTAAAAGAGATGAAAGCAACAAGGTCTTGCCTGTTATAATGATAACTTCAATAACAGACGAGGACGAAAAAACAAAAGCTATCGAATCAAAAGCTGATGATCTTCTTGTAAGACCAGTGGATATTCTTGAACTTACAACAAGAGTACGTTCTCTGCTCCGCATGAAAGAACTTCACGATCAACTTGTCAAAGAAAAAGATCAGGCACAAAAGTACGTTGATGTTGCTGGATCTATAATTGGGGTCATAAGCAAAGACCTGAAGGTCACGCTTGTAAATCAGAAGGCATGTGATGTTCTTGGTTATGAGAAAGATGAAATTATCGGAAAGAACTGGTTCGATGCATTCCTTCCGGGATATGTCAGAGAAAGAATAAAGGAAGGATATATAGGAGTTATTGAAGGCAAATTGGAACCACCGGAATATTCAGAAAAGCCAATCCTAAACAAAACAAATGAGGAGAGACTTATATTTTGGCATGATGTCGTTCTCAGGGATAAGGACAACAACATAATAGGCACCATTAGTTCCGGCGATGATATAACAGAGAGGAAGATCGCAGAAAAAGCAATGGAAGAAGCAAATCGGGAATTAGAGCTTCTTGACAACATAAAAGATCAGTTTCTAACGAACCTCACCCATGAACTTAGAACACCCCTCATTTCAATAAAGGGATTTACTGAACTTATGTTGGAAGACCATATGGGACCTATAAATGATGCCCAGAAAAATGCCATTCATACTGTTCTCCGAAATTCAGAACGACTTAGGCACTTAGTAGAATCATTGCTCTACGTAAGTGGAGAACATACAAAAAATATAAAGTACAATATGGATGTACTCAGTCTTACTAAGATCACTGAAGAAATACTTGAAACCTTTACTGCCCCAATACTAAAAAAGGGACTTACCATTGAAAGAAATATCCAAACCGATTTGCCCACGATACTAGGTGATAAAGACCATCTCAAAAGGATGATCAACCATCTTCTGGACAATGCGATCAAATTTACTCCAGAAGGTGGAAAAATAGGAATTTCTGCACTCCATGATAGTGAATCGGTGATTATAAATATTGAAGATACAGGAATTGGCATCCCCGAAGAGCTTTTACCAAACATATTCAGTAGATTTTATCAGGTAGACGGCTCCACAAGAAGAAAATATGGAGGAACTGGAGTGGGACTGCATATATGTAAAAAGATAATCGAAGCTCACAAGGGTTCGCTATCTGTATCAAGCAAGATAGGCGAAGGTACCATTATCAGTGTAAAACTGCCAATATAAATAGATATGTCGTCTGTGGATAAATAATATAATAACAATTAATTATCTGCAAACATTATAAATATAATCAGATGGGACTGATCCTGATGATAAAGAAAAGAACGGTAAAATTGGCTTTAGCCCTTCTCAGCATCATTGTTCTTGCGGTTGTATTGAGTTATGCACTATTGCCTTATATTAACGCATTTCTAGGAGCATTTATCCTCTATGTCATATTCAAACCAGTCTATATTCTACTTACAGAACGCCTCAAACTGAAAGAGAATATATCCGCAATCTTGGTAATGATACTTTCAATGATACTGGTAGTATTACCCATATACTACATGTTCACCCTTATAATAGGGGAAATTGAAATGGTAATAACCAATATTATCACAAATCTCAGTTATGTGGATATCACGAATTATTTTGACATCGTGAAAAATATTGACTACATAAATGAGATCGCACCTGACATTGATATACAAGGCAAGATAGTCACACTCATATCCACCCTCGGCTCATACCTTAGCAAACATCTCATAGGAGCAGTACAAAACATCAGCGGACTTCTGATATCCGTCATAATTATGTTTTTTTTGCTATATTATCTGTTCACTTCCACCAATACCAATATTAGCAACCAACTGCAGGACCTAATACCCTTTAACAAAAAAAATACAAATAAGCTTCTGACCGAAATAAAAAATATAATCCATTCCACACTGATTGCCACACTTTTAATAGCTGTTCTTCAAGGGACGATCATAGGTATCACATTCTATGCCGTAGGCATAAACGGTGTAGCCCTTTGGGCAGCTGTCACTACAGTACTGTCATTCTTGCCAGTCGTTGGCGCTCCTCTTGTCTGGGCACCAGCCGTCCTGTTCAAGCTCATAACACAAGATTATGTTGCAGCCATAGTGATCCTTGTAGCAGGAATAATCCTCAGCAACATTGACAATGTGTTAAGACCTTACATACAGAAGAAAGTAGGCGCAATGCATCCCTTTGTATCATTGCTCGGTATCTTTGTCGGTATCTACCTCTTTGGACTAGTAGGCATTGTTGTAGGACCACTCTTAATATCATCATTCCTTTTAATATTGAAAATGTTCAATGAAGAATATATTCAGAATTGAAAATGTAAAATGAAATGTCAGGCTTTACCAAAAGCCTTTTTAGCTTTTTTGATCCTCCCAACGACCACCTGTTTCAAAACATATGAAACCGGAGTTCTCTTACCACCTGGCCTTACTTTACCATCACGTATTGCCTCAAGTACTGACTCAAGCGTCCTATCCGTAGCATCGATCTTAGTATAGGAACATCCAACCATCCTGGCTTCATGTGAATCACTTCCCCCAACTTGGGGAAGCCCCAGCTCCCCTGCAACCTTCCTTGCCTTATTATTAGCAACTCCGGTAACACACCTGGAATTTAGTACTTCCACTGCATCTGCATCCAATCCATCAACATAACCAATGCCATGTGAGGTTACCTTAAAGGGATGCGGGATTATTACAACACCACCAAGTTCCCTTGCACGTTCGATAGTTTCCTCAGGAGTCATACCTGATTCAATATCCCCTTTAGGATCAAGCACCAGAATATGACCCTTCGAAGAAGTTACCTCAACTCCAGGGATCACAATAATATCCGAATTGGTATCCTTTGCCAGACGAGAACAAACAAGACCTCCCTCACGAGTATCATGGTCACAAATTGCCACACCATCAAGACCGTTCATTTTCGCATATTCAAGAATCGAAGCAGGATCGGAATTACTGTCCTTTGAAAACCAGGAATGTACGTGAAGATCAAAACGCATGTATAGAAGGCTGCTCTCTAAAGTTATAAACTTTTGGAAGAATCGATAGAAAGCAGGATGTCGAGCAAAAGCAACAACATACAACAACAACCTAAAATGAACGAAAAGGATGCGAACGGGGGGAAAATAAAACGATTAAATCATAGTGGGGGTGGTATAGTGGAGGTTTGGGAATAACCCGTTCGCATGATATAGAACGATATAATTTAATATAAACCTTTCGTGCAAATACGAACTGTTTGCAGAGAGTCGCATTGATACACAAGAATCATATACTATATTTACGAACTTTTCTTAATATCTCTTCCCGAGCTTCGACCTCCAGAACGATATATTCACCGTAATCAATACTATGAACTATACCTTCATCATACAACCATGATACAATAGAGAGACTATCTTCAGACATATCCAAAGATATACTGGAACGAGACCAATGAGGTAAATTCTCATATATCGTATCCAAAAGCACTTCAAACCCATCACCAGAACTTGCAGAAACCAGTACAAGATGAGGGGCAAGATAACTTATCGCATCAACTTTCCTTTCGAGGTCATCTGGATCGACCATATCGGCCTTGTTCAAAACAGCAACTATTTCTGCCCCTTCGGTGCGCTTCCAGAAAATGTCATGACTTACTACAAGTTTTTGCCTTATCACATCCAAGGGATCACTCATATCCACTACAAGGAGAATAACATCCGCGAGAAATATCTCATCAAGTGTAGAACGAAATGCATCGACCATCCAATGAGGAAGGTCCTCAATAAAGCCAACCGTATCTGTAAGAAGCACACGTCTTTGCTTTATTGAAAGGGAGCGTGTAGTCGGGGACAAGGTAGTGAATAACATGTCTTCAACTTCCACCCCTTCTTTCACAAGCGATTGGAACAGAGTGCTTTTACCTGCATTCGTATAACCTGCCAGAGCAACGAGGGAAAAACCCCTTTCATGTCTGAAAGAGCGAAGAGACTCACCTCCCTTACAAGAATTATGAATTTCGTTCCTTATCCGGACTATTCTTTTCTTAACATCCTGCTCATAGGAATCCTCATAGCCACCCAGACCCATGAACCCAGGACGTTCGTCCTTCTTAAGCAAAGAAACTATAGCCCTTGCTTTTGGCAACTCATACTGCAACTTTGCAAGTTCCACCTGTAATTTTGCACGCCTTGTAGTAGCCCTTGATGCGAATATCTCAAGGATCAGATTGAACCTGTCAATTACCTCACATTTGCAGGTCTCAGAGATATTATAGATCTGTGTAGTTGACAATTGGTGATTGAAAATCACTTTTTCAGCATCCAATGCCTCTACAAGCTCCGCCAGTTCATCGACCTTCCCCCTACCCACCTGATACTTGCGATCAGGATAACGTGTCTGTGTCAGCACACCCACTACATTGTAATGCGCAGCTCTTGCCAGTTCCTTAAGCTCGACAAACTTTCTCTCATTTGTACCATGATCAGTACCAGGCTCATTTCTCTGTACAAGGATTACTTTTTTCATGCTCGACCTTTTACAATTTTTAGACTGACGTTCCGGCTCACTCAATATCAAGCTCTTTCATAAGAAGTTTTCTGGAACTTAAAGAAACATAATGTGCAAACTCTATTGCCAGCATTTCACTCAAAGATTCCTGATATTTGATGTCACGCGAGAACATGTTCTTGGACAACCATTCCGGCTGATTATACAGATCACCCTTCTCAACAACAATAGTTCCAGGGAAAGCTATCTCTGAAACAGTTACTTCGATAATACGTACTATATCAAGTACAGCAAGAGGATCATGACTTAAAAATGGCTTAATTGCCACCTGTGAAATTGATTCGATATGACTGGCGGAAACCTCCAGAGCAACCGCAGCACAGACCATATAATATCCATCTTTTATCTTATGCCTTCCAGAGATATCGACTGCTATAATAGGAAACATTCTAACACTCACAATTTATTCAACTTTAATCGTTTCGATCTGATCGATATTGTTCAATTATGTATAAGTTTAATTTGCTCGATAACAATCTAACCCACCTATGTTTTCAGGACATATAATATCTTTGAGAGTAAATATAAATATGCCATTACTAAAGCATTATTTTATGAGCTCTTTCAGGTATTCCGTATCCTTGAGTATCTTAAAACTAACAAAACCACCCACGATCAAGTTCAGGTAAAGAGTAAAAGCACGCCACGCCACAACAACAATGCCTATCAGATAAACAGGTACGAATAAAGAGAATAGCGATGTTGCACCAAGTTCAGCTACCCCGCTTGAACCTGGAGTTATAGGTATCACAAGTAAGATCATGAGAAGCACCTGTGCAGCAAAAGACATAACAATGGCAGGCGGCTGATTCAACCCTATAAGTATAACTGGTATCATTGCAAACTCAACGATCCAGAAAAGAATGGTATAGACACTTCCAAAGAACAGCCCTTTACGGCCTTTTGTAACAAAGAAGGCCATACTATTATGAAAATCATCAATGATCATATCCAATTTGCGTGTGAGATCTTCGAGACGGCCACTTTCAGCCGTCCCTGTAACCACAGCAGTACGATGGATGATATAATTCAATGTTTTTTTCGTGTAATGAGGATGCCATACTGCATATATAATGGTCAGGAAGGTTAGGAACAATAGTAATTCACCCATCACTACCACCGTGCTCAGCGCAGAAGTTGATATCACACCACGAAATAGATGAAGTGCTACCGGAGCAGACACCAGTATCAATATGCCATCAAGCAATCTTTCCCCAAGAACTACAGCTGTTGCAGATCCCACAGGGACATTCTCCTGACCAAGCAGATGTACCCTCAATGGCTCACCACCAATTGAAGATGGTGTGACCGACGCAAGGAAAGTACTTGAGGTCACGATCTCAAAGGCTCTTGTAATAGAAACATCAAACCCAAGGAACTTGCACATCGCCCTTGTACGCAACCCCCAAAGTAGATAGGACAAAAGATGCAGACATAATGCAAGTAAAAGAAATTCCGTTCGAATATTTCGAATACTTACCAATGTTTGGGGATCCAAAGTGTAGAACATGACAGCAATAATGGAGATGACGCTAATAAAAAGAGAAATCATCAACCATTTTTTGATATTGTTCAAATGTTATCATCCCTACAATTATGAATACGCCTGACATACAACTGTTATTTCATATATTAGTAGCCCCATATAAGAGATGTGTTTCTATATATGGACGAGTGTGACGATATTAGCAAAGTATAAATACGATATGTGCAAATACTGGCTAACTAAAAGGTACGATCAAATAATAAAATATCTGTTTTGTATTAATTTATGAGGAATGTTGATGAGTTCCAGAAATGAAGAAAGCAACATCATTGATACAACTGGTTACGACCTCGATAAAGGAACTACTAAACAGAAGTGGAAGAAAATATTGCACGACTGGGCCGAGGATCACCCATTGATATCAAACTATCAGCCATACACAATTGCCGCAACTATCATATTCGGGCTTATGACCTTACAGATCAACATAGAACAATATATCGGACTTAATCCATCCCTGAACTATGCAGATGTTATGGTGATGATAGAGGGCAATGCTGTCACATACATACAGGCTTTTGCAAACCCCTGGCTCACGTATTTTTCAGCTTTTATATACATGATCGGGTTTTCAGTGCTATTAATAGGAACATTTCTCATATTCCTATACAAAAAGGATGCAAAAGGCCTTCAGGAATTCTCCATAGCGTTCACACTTATCTATCTGGTAGCATATCCTTTTTACATATTGTTCCCGGTATCTGTCACGAGCAACACCCTTCCGAACATGGCTCCTTTGCTTTACGGACTAGACCCTTCAATCGTTAAGATAATGCATATATGTGACCCGACCCTTGACAACTGCTTTCCCAGTCTGCACACTGCCCTATCCCTTATGACAATGCTTATTGTTTTGGCGAGGACAAAGAATTACGGATTAAAAGCATTAGCTGTCTTTACGACCATAAGCATCCAGTTCACCATCCTATATCTTGGCATCCACTGGATAACAGACCTGATAGGAGGTATAATGTTAGCATTCACAAGTTACTATATCGCAACAAGATATCGGGAACTTATCGTTACAAGATCCAGTAAATTAATAACAGTAAGATTTGAGAATAAGGATGGAAAACGATCATGAAGATAATGATATTTGTCTGCGGAGAAGGACTTGGACATACCAGCCGATGTATATCGCTCGCACAGCAAATGAAAACTGCCGGTCATGAAGTGCTCATGGGAGCATATGGATATTCAAAGGACCTTATTAAGAAAAAAGGACTCAAAACAGCAGAGATTATCCCTGAGATCCAACTGGTCGGAGACTCGGGAAGTCTCGATCTTAAAAGCTCGGTGATAGCGACCATCAAAAGCGGACAATTTATGGGAATAGGAAAAATACATCGAACACTGAAAGAGTTCAAACCGGACCTTGTGATTTCTGACAGTTACTACACAGGCATCTTTTTCGCATGGCTGAGAAAAAAACCGGTCTACCTGATGGTCAACCAATCCAATATGGAAGAGTTCTTCATGGGAAAGGGCATCTTAATGGGATGTCTTGGAAATGTAACAAAGAGATTTTACACCAGGGTATTCAGGAAAGTAGATGGAATTATCATACCTGACTTTCCAATGCCGAATACCATCTGCAAGTATAATCTTGATTTTGAAGAAAGAGTTCTCAATTCTGTATTCTATAGTGGCCCTCTTGTGGGAAAGAAATACAAAGAAGTACGTGAAGCAGAGCTTACGCGACCACACGTACTGTCGACAATCGGAGGATTCGGATATAGAGAGCCATTGTTCCACAAGGTCATCGAAACCGCCAGACTGGACAGAAATATCAATTACACACTTCTATCCGGACCAAGCATCAAACCCGATAAATATACAGATCTGCCGGAAAACGTAACGATAATGGAATTCATCGATGAACAGTTCCCATATCTGAAAGCTTCCGACATTGTTATCGCACCGGGGGGACATAGTATGATGATGGAAGCGTTATCTTTTGGTGTGCCCATTTTATCATTTCCTGATATGGGACATATTGAACAGGAAAACAATGCAACGTCCCTTGAAGAAGAAGGGTGTGGAAAGCGCCTCGAGTATTCCATATCTCCTGAAAAGCTCCTTGAACATATCCATCAGTTGATCGAAGATGATGCATATAAAGATAAAACACAGTATTTACGCAGTCTTTCACATGCTCTTAATGGACCTGAAACTATTACAGAAATGCTTGGATCAAAACATATGAACCAGAACTCACAAAAGAATATATAACCCAATTTTGACAGTTTTGAGTAGCTAACCTTGGATAAAAATAAAATCGGACATTGAGGGATAACAAATGCAATCAAATGCCCAAAGATCTATTTTTTTAAAAGAATTTGTCAGAAAAAGTATACATTTTATATCATTATCTATCGTTTTTATCTATTATTATATGGGAAAAGAGTTCACACTTAATTTTTTGACATTGGTCCTTTGCTGCATCTTACTGATAGATTATTTCCGAGTAGAAAAAAATCTAAAAATTCCAGTTGTTTGGAAACTTTATAGGGCAAAGGAAAAAGACAAACTGAGTGGAACTACATATTTTATGATCGGGAGTATAATAGCCATAAGCATCTTCTCAAAAGAAGTTGCATCTGCAGCGATACTAATGACAACTTTTGGGGATAGTGCAGCAGCGTTGATAGGAATAAGATACGGAAAAAGGTGGATCAAAAATCTTCCGAATAGGGCGTGGGAAGGTGTTATTTCGGAATTTATTGTGAACCTGATCATTGGTTATTTATTCCTTTCAAATTGGATAGTAGCTTTAACAATGGCTTTAGCAGCCACAATAATTGAAACTTTGATATACAAGTTAGATGACAATTTGATCATACCACTATTTTCAGGTCTTATTGGCCACCTTGTTTTAATAGCATATACTTTATTATGACGAGATCTATGTATAGCCTAAAATACAATAAAATATGTAATGTTTAATATCAAAACATATGAACCAAGGCTCACAAAAGAGATTATAAGTATTACAACATATTAGACCAAGCTTTACAGACCATACTTCCAGTGGTGTATTAAATGATAATCCCAGAACCGATCGAGAACGAAGTAAAGTTGCTCGGGGGCATAGAAGGTATCGCCCTTAGAATAGCGAACGAGGATAAACTTGCAGAACAAAGCGCTATCCATCATGCACTATCTTCGACCATACGATTGAAAATACTTAGTCTTATTCTTGTGCAACCTCTTTGTGTCTGTCTCATCAAAGATATAATGAAGATGTCAGATTCCAAATTGTCATACCACCTTTCGACCCTTGTTGACAGCGGACTTGTTAAAAGGGAAAAGAAAGGGAACTGGATAATCTACCACCCAACCGAAAAAGCGGAAAAGTATAAAGTGGAAGTATAAAGAAATATGAAGTTAAAATATAAAATGGAACTATGAGGTAAAGCCATAGACTCGATTTCCTTTTTTATATTGAGTATTCTACATTTTCAGATCAATAAGTAGATTTTCAGATAATCAATATAGAACAGCAATTCGAATAGGCTAAGCCAGAACAAAGCCTAACAGAATTAGATTATGAATAAGTTGAATGGGCCTAACCGGATTTGAACCGGTGATCGCCCGGTTATGAGCCGGGCGCTCTAACCTGACTAAGCTATAGGCCCTCAAAAAAAAGGATTAAAGAGCGCCGCCAACAGGGCTCGAACCTGTGACATTCTGGTTAACAGCCAGACACTCTACCAACTGAGTTATGGCGGCACTTGATTGCGCTTCAACGCACGATTTCTCCTAATGCACTTATCGAACTTAAACCTTTTGTTCGAAAACCGAAAATGGACGGCAACAAGCTTGGATTTTGCCCGATTAACAGATGATCAAATGCGAAAAAATTATTCAATCTCCATAATATTTACCATAAATGCTTATAGGTGCCCCACAATTGCGGCACTTATTATCAGGGGTCAGAGCTTGATCCTGAACATCAAAAACACCACGCACAATAACCGGTTTTCCACAAGAAGGACAAAAAGTGATCTCATATTCATGCCCGAACACATTTCCTATATAGACATACTTCAATCCAGCATCTAATGCTATCTGGTGTGCCTTTTCGAGAGTCTCGACCGGAGTCGGAGGAAGATGATTCATTTTGTAGTATGGCTGGAACCTTGTGAAATGAACAGGTGTATTCTCACCCAAATTCTCAAACACCCATTTGGAAAGTTCACGCAACTCATCCTCAGAGTCATTTAACGTGGGAATGACAAGGTTGACTACCTCAACATGCATCCCAAGCTCCTTTGCAAGCTTTGCAGATTCCAGAACAGGGGCAAGCCGGGCACCCACGACTTCCTTATAGAATTTTTCCGAAAAAGCCTTGATGTCCACCCTGAAAGCATCAAGATAAGGAGATATGTGTTCCAGTGCCTCAGGTGTGATGTAGCCGTTTGTCACATATACCGTGTCCAGCCCAGCTTCTTTTGCAAGTTTTGCAGAATCATAGGTATATTCATACCATATAGTAGGCTCATTATACGTCCATGCTATCGACCGACATCCTGTGGCTAGAGCCCGCTCTACGGCTTGTTCGGGAGTTATTTCAATTGAATTTGCTTCATCAAGACCAACCTGTGAAATTATCCAGTTCTGACAGTGTTTGCATCTGAAATTGCACCCAATTGTCCCCAAAGAATAAACTAACGAACCTGGATTGAAATGGAACAGTGGTTTTTTCTCGATCGGATCGACAGCTTCACTGGAAACCATAGCATAGATCAAAGAATAAAGAGTACCATCGCGATTTTCACGCACCCCGCAAATACCGGTCTTGCCCTTAGATATCCTGCAACGATGATTACACAGATTGCAACGTACGTTCCCGCCTTCCAGCTTTTCATAGAACATTGCTTCTTTTGACCCGGATATTTGACTTTTGTTTGTTGTATTCCCTGACACATTCTCGCCCCCACGATCACATTATTATATGCACATAAGTGGAATTTATATTAATCGCCTACCTCTAAAATGTTTATTGCCCCTATTTATTTATAGCCCACATCTCGAATTAATATATATACAAATATATATGAAAGATGATATTGCAAATTCCTTTTAAGAAATGTATATATTTACTGAAATCGATACACAATTAAGGAATTTATTTCAGTCTTCTGCGTGAGGAGGAAAATATTTGGATAAAATTTATGAAACTGTATTTAATTCTGTAAACGATGGAATTCTTATCATTACACTTGATGGACGTTTTTTGGAAGTGAACCAGATCACTTGTGATGATCTGGGATATCAAAGGCATGAATTATTACAAATGACAGTTATGGACATAACTCCTCCTGAATTTAGAGAAATGGCACGCGAAAATGTTATTGGAAAAATGAAGCAGGGAGGGGGAATTGTTGAAACGATAAGCATATGTAAAGACGGTTCATTGGTGCCAATTGAACTTAATATTCATCCAATCGAATATAATGGAGCTCCTGCAATTCTAGCCGTTGCCAGAAATATAACCGAACGCAAGAAAGCAGAAGAAGCAATGCTCAGTGCTAAACTTGCTGCCGAAGATGCTAACAAATCCAAATCTGAATTCCTTGCAAACATGAGCCATGAGTTACGCACCCCACTTAATTCCATCATTGGTTTTTCGGATGTAATTAGCAATGAAAGTCACGGTTCTTTGAATGAATTACAGAAGAAATTCATATCCAATGTCATCAGCAATGGCAAGCATCTTTTGAACATCATCAACGACATCCTATCTGCATCACAGATCGAAACTGGTAAAATGGAACTTCACATCAGTGAATTTCATGTCTCTGAATCTATTAATGAAATAGAAGTATTGATGATACCTATTGCATCAGAAAAAAATATTGAACTGAAATTTAACATCGATATTGGAATGCCCAATATAAGAGCGGACGCTACAAAATTCGAACAGATAATTTATAATCTAGTGAACAATGCCATCAAGTTCACCAATGAAGGCGAAAAAGTGGAGATCCGAGGTGAGATCTCAGATGACTTTGTCCATATTTCAGTAAAGGACAGTGGCATTGGCATTTCACCCGATGATCAGAACAAACTATTCACCCCATTCTTCCAGGTTGATTCTTCAAATACCCGAGAGTACGGAGGCACTGGCCTTGGCCTTGCAATTGTCAAGAAATATGTAGAAATGCATGGCGGTAAAGTTTGGGTTGAAAGTGAAGTTGGAAAAGGAAGTACATTTGGATTTAGAATGCCAACTTATCCTGAAAGCACATCCTCTAAAATACATTGCAAAGGATGATCAAAAATAATCTTTAAGAAAGGGTGCTTTATCAATAAGGCACCCATACTGAATTCAACCGAGTATCAATTATGTGTTCCTGCAGGTAAAGACCAATACTCTCGTTATTGCCAGAGTAAAGAGAGAGAGTGACATTGTTATTAGAAGTTGTCACATTGTACTCAGCAGGAGATACAAGACCGGCTTTTGCGGCCATGCTGTCCAAAAGTTCAGACCATGCGAGTGGATATGGACTGATTATAGTGACACTCATATTTTTGAGAAGATGGTCCTTATTAAAAAGTACATTAGAAGAATTGGATTCCATCCTCACATATTCCACATCATTACTTGCCACACTACCCGTAGTTCCAAAAATATCAACAACAGATATGCGAACATCTGTATGGGACCCATTAAGAAGATCGATTCTCATAGAAGGTGGAAGCTTCATAAGGCTGCGATTACCTTGAACTATGAACAAGGCTCCATTCTCCAATACGAATGACTGATCCATAAAATATCTATTATTGGAACTGTATCTAATTGAACCAAGATCATCGAGCACATAATTATAGATAGTGCCATTGGATTGATCCTCCGCAGTTATGTACATGCCAACAGTTGCATCATTTACAACAAGGGTCGAACTGGACCGGTCCCTGCCAATTATAGGAATATATCCGCCACCCATCCTCACCGGCATATCCATGCTAAAAAATATATCATTATCAATCGCCATTGCGATAGTCATTATATCCCCATTAGATTTTATGCGTGACATATCCTCATATACATCACCCATATGATCAAATTCAGCAGCAGTTTTCATCTCAGGAATATAAGTGACATTGAAAACTGCCATCATTGCAACTGCTAGACCAAGCAATAATATTACAGATACAACAGTCGATATTGCATGTTCGGAATTTTTCAGTTTATTTCGATCCCTGATCAAGTCATCACCATATTATTCATTTCAGATCAACAACGTAAATATAACGTAAGAGGTCAACATCATTATCATCGAGTGCTTCACACCTGCTGCCAGATTTCCACTACCCATCTGACCTGCCACAAGCCCTGAACAAAAACCTTGAATCAATGATGCGTGGAAGAATAACATGAAAAATTCATCCGGATCAAAATTAATATTCAGAGGCATTCCTGCTGCCATGTCAGTAGTGTTTGGGATAGAAGGTATGAAATAAGCAGTCAGGACGTATATAATGAAAAGGAAGACTGCAAAGGAGATGTAAACAATGAATAAATATACAGCCATCTCTGTTGAGCGTTCTTTCCTTAGATTCTGCTGAAGCTCAGCATCTTTTGCTGCAATGTGTAAAACGCCAATAATATCACTTGTGGATTCACTTGCTTTAACAAGCAAAGTGATAATTCGACTATTCATAGTAGTCTTTACCCGGGATTCAAATTCCATAAAAACAGAACTAAGGTCCTGACCCCATGAAAGACCTTTTTGCATCCTCCGTACTTCGGATTGAAGAACACCGATCTTGGTCTGTGCAACCATGTTAATAGCATCGATGAGAAGAATTCCAGCTTCATTGATACTTGCAAGACGATTCAAAAATTCCGGGAATTCGTCCTCCATACTTCTTATGCGTCTTGCCTTAGACTCATAAAATATCACGAACGGTACAAAAACAAGCAATGTTGCGAACATCACATAGTCGTCCAGTACCATTGCACCCTCTATATTCATATTATGCAATTTGAACCCTATAAGGCTCAAGTTCAGGGTAATTGAGTTTGTATCAATGATATATAAGAGATAGATAATCCCCACAGGAATAGTTATGTAAAAAATACAGGATGGGTCTTTTTTCACCGATGCGAATGGATGAGCTAGGAAATGTTTTAGCCGGAACACTTTTTCATTATGGAGAAGCCTCCCAATAAGAGCATCATCTACATCAGTTTTTTCATTTATCCGCACATCAGGAAAAGAATTAAGCTTATTTTTTACAATTGTAGAATGGGTATCAACTGAATTGTTTGAAATTGTTGATAAGAGGACCAGATAAAACAAAGTGCCTACTGGTATAAGCAGATATATCAAAGTATAAAGGATCGGCATTGATCCGGAACCCATAAAACCAAACACTACCAGAATAATTATCATGAAAATTGGCCCAACAACAAATACCGCTACATACGCCTCTGCGAGTACACCGAGCATCTCTAGAAAAGTCTTCTGTTGTTTTGTAGCATCAAGATGGAATTGATCTGTCTTGCTCCGTAAGTATGAATTAAGGTCCCCACCACTTGAGATCACAAATAATATACCATCGAGGAATGCCTTTAGATTAGTTGATGATGTTGTTGAACTACAATTTCGAATGGCAGACAACACATCCATTCCAAAATAATCCATATCCCTTACAATATAACCAAATTCATCGGCTGCTAAACCATATACATGCGAATGTTCACTTAAAGAACGAAATGCATCATGGACCGTTACTCCTCCACTTTTTGTGAGTGCATACATGTATGCTACTCCATGGGGTAATGACTGGTCAATATACGATTGTCTGATATTTGCCTTTATTAAAGGATAATGCAAAAACAATCTGAAGGTGATCCAAGCAGTCCCTACGAAAAGAATTAAACTGAAAATTACAGAAAATGCTGGTAAGACATATGGCATATGATCAGTGGATATAAAAAAACGCTGTATTTCAAATATATTTGCTACATGCCCACCAATAATCAAACCAACAAATGCACCAAAGATGCCAGAACATAGTGAATACAAATAAGCTGAACAGATATAGTAATCCACCGGCACAGCTATCCTCGCTTTACGAATATTACCCCTTAGCAGCTTGTGGCCTTCAATGTTTGAAGATACTTTTTTTCCAAAGAGCCTGTATGCCAACATGTCAAGTGAGTTCATGGACCATTATTCCTTATTATGAGCCTGTATCTTGTCAGCCAACGTTCCATCTTCCATGGAACTTATTACTGACCGTGGATCAATTATGTACATACCCACAAGGACTGAAACATTTACGTAATCACGGATCCCGGCATCTCGCAAATACTCAAGTAATCTAATACGATCATTGAGTTCTTCCTTCAGTTTCACTCCACCCCAGCCACGTCTCTGCATTATCTTTTTCAATATATGAGACTCAGCCATACGTTTGAAATCATCAGTTGCCGGATCCCATGTATAGAGCTCATTTATTCGAATATACCCGGATTTCGGATCAATACCTGCAAATTCGACCACTGAATTAGTCCTTCTTACCTTTTTATCTCCAAGGAAAACAAGCTTCTGTATGCAAAGCAGATCAAGAGCCTGAAGCATCACATGCGGTACATTAATGGGTTCGTTCTCAAGACGATTTACAACTGTTTGCACATCGCCTGCATGCATCGTCGAGTAGGTCGTATGACCAGTAGATAGCGCCTGAAAAAGGGTCAATGCTTCTTTGCCCCTTACTTCACCCACAAGAATAGATTCGGGGCGCTGCCTCAATGATGCTTTTAAGAGATCGAACATTGTGACCTCCCCTGCACCAGAATCCGTAACAGATTCACGCGTAAGTCCCGCAATCCAGTTATCGTGATGGAGCATTACTTCACGAGTATCCTCGATCGATACGATCTTTGAAAGGGGAGGAATGAAAAGTGATACAGCATTAAGAAGCGAGGTCTTACCTGATGCAGTCCCACCGGCAAATATTGCACTAAAACCATTTTCAATCGCGAGCCAGAAATACCCCAGCATTTCTGAACTACATGTGCCGAATTCCAACAGATCGATAGGAGTTATAGGATCGGATTTGAACTTGCGTATATCAAATGAACTGCCCCTTGTGGTAATCTCTTTTCCAAGGGTTGCTTGCAATCTTGAACCATCAGGTAAAGTGGCATCGATCATAGGATCGCCTATAGAGATATGTTTCCCACTTTTCTGACACAAATTAATAACAAATGAATTTAGTCTGCTTTCTTCAAATGATATATTTGTCTTGATATTTCGGTATTTGGAATGATAAAGAAAAATAGGGACCTCAATACCATCACATGAGATATCTTCTATAAAGGAGTCAAGCATAAGTCCATTGATCGAATCAAAGCCAAGATAATTTCTTTTGAGATAATATAAGATCTTGTGCTTTGAGGCTGTAGCAAGTTCAGCCTTATAAAGATCAAAAAGATAGAGGGTCTTGTTCACAAGAACATATTCCCTATCAATATCAGGTCCTGTGTCTTCGATTGTCAGAATTTCATGCAGGTCACTGTAGACGCGTTCCAACACTTCTTTTTCATAGACAGAAAGAACCGGTTCTATAAGGTAATATTCCCTCACACCATTTTTTTCAAGAATGCTTATAAAAGCAAAAGGCTCGTCCACCCAGTACCTTTCAATTTCCCGGAATCCGGGAGGAATCGTATATTCCACAATATCCCCATGTATTTGAAGTTGATATGGCTCAAGCTCAGGGAGGCTACGACCCCATACTTTCAATTTTTTATAGATTGATCTAAGACTCTTTTCACGAGTATTATCCTCTTTGTTTAGCAGGGTCTTGTCGGGCATAAAAACTCCACGAAGTATTATTATAAGTTAAAATGTAGAATGAAATCATATGCGCATAATCATAATTATAGAGATTTATCTATAAAAGGGTGTTGTAAAGATAAAAACAAAAGTGCAAAAAAATTATAATTTGATATGTAAATATTGAATAAAATCGAGATACTTAATCAATAAATTATAGAATATGGGTAGGAATATAAGAAATGAAGCTCGATCAAAAAGAATAATAATAAGTGACCCCATTGAATAAAAGGGATATTAACTATCGATCCAATCAATAATTTCGGGTCACCATATAATCTGCAACAGCAAGAAGAATTTCCTTTGCTTCGGAATCACCAAGGATATCGAGCATTCTCTTACCCCTCTCAAGTGTTTCTGTGGAAAGGTCCTGTGCATATTTTATTGAACCAGAATCTTCGAGGATAGAAACCGCTTCATCTATCTGTTCTGGAGAAACTGAACCGCCCTTGCCGAATATTTCCAGTTCGACACCATGATTGAGTGCATGGATAGCTATCAGAGTCCTCTTTCCTTCAATGAGATCACTGCCCCTGACCTTACCGAGGATATCTTCAGGGGTTACCATATCGATGACATCATCCTGTATCTGGAAACTGATCCCAACAAGACGACCGAACTCATACATAGCATCAGCAACCTCATCGGAAGCTCCTCCCAGAAGTGCACCTACTTTAGCTGCTGCACCATAAAGCACCGAGGTCTTCTTTTCGACCATTTCAAGATACTCTTCTTCTGAAACTGTATCGCGGTTCTCAAACTCGATATCCATCCACTGACCTTCACATATCTCAGTGCAGGTCCTGGAAAGAAGTGCAACACATTTCAGAATCCTTTCAGGATCTTTTTCCATTACGGAAAGGATCTCAAAAGCTTTTGAATAAAGAGTATCTCCTGCAAGGATCGCACCTTCACTTCCCCACTTTACATGGACAGCAGGCATTCCGCGTCTTACATCGTCATTGTCCATGATATCATCATGAACAAGGGTGAAATTGTGGACCAGTTCCAGTGCAACGGCTGCCGGGATAACCGACATAGGGTCACCGCCGACTGCTTCAGTTGAAAGCATGAGAACCGCTGGGCGAAGACGCTTTCCACCAGCATCCGGCAAATATCTCGAAGCTCTATAGAGCTCTTCCGGATGTGAGATCGGAAGAAATTCGCCTATACCTTTATCAACATATACACTTCTTTTTTTTATCTCATCCATAAGATCCATATGTTCACACCCGATTTAATTTAAATGATCATTCTTCAATATACAGTTCTTCACCATTTCTAAGCATGTGGACCGTATCACCAAGGATATAGCCTGCATCTTCTGCCATTTCAATATAAGCACTATGCATACCAATGTTTCCGTGTGCAGGGATCACATGTTCAGGATTTATCATCCTCAGAAGTTCCCAGTGGTCTTCACGGTAAGCGTGACCTGAAACGTGCACATCGTCATAGATACGGGCACCCTTCATCTTAAGTTTGGTCTCGAGTGCATAGCGGTTTGCTTGCGTCATAGGGCTTGGTATGATATTTGCAGAGAATATTATACGGTCACCGGATTCAACTTCAAATGGTGTGTCACCACTTGCAACACGTGAAAGGATAGCACCTGGTTCCCCCTGATGACCTGTAACGATAGGCAAGTATTTTTCTTTGCCTTCTGACATGATCTTCTTGAAAGCCCGGTCGATGTCCTTACGTTTACCATATATCTCAACATTCTTCGGGAAATCGATATATCCCATGTTCTTTGCAGTTACTACATATTTGTCCATGGAACGTCCCATGAGCACAGGGATACGGCCCATCTCTCCTGCAACCTGAATGATAGAGTTGATACGTGCAATGTGAGATGCAAATGTAGTGACGATCATGCCTACATCGGATTCCTCGGTACCCAGAAGCACATCGCGCACCATATCATGAGCGATCTGTTCTGATGGAGTCTTACCTTTGCGGTTTGCATTAGTACTCTCCACGATCATACATATGACTCCTTCCTTTCCGAGCTCCCTGAGCCTTTCAAAGTCAGGTGCCTCACCAAGTGTTGGTGTGCGGTCAAGCTTGAAATCGCATGCGTAAAGAACAGCACCTACAGGTGTATGTACTGCAACGAACACCGCATCGATGATACTGTGCTGTACACGAATAAGTTCAATGGAAACATCATCATTTATCTGATAGGTACCACCAGCCTCTATCGGAATGATCTTGTTCTTGACACCGAACTTACGTTCGGATTCGATCTGCTGCTTAATAAGGGCTGCCGTATAAGGCGTACCGATGATAGGAGCAGTGTACCTGTGAGCAAGTTTTGGTATTGCACCGATGTGATCAAGGTGACCATGTGTACAAACAATAGCAGCAACGTTGCCGTTTACCTGCTTCATGATCGTGTCGTCAGGTATTGCACCCATTTCTATAAGCTCAAGGGAATGCATCTTATCAATTTCCACATCCTCATGGATCTGGACCCTATCTAATCTCAGGCCCATATCAACGATAATGATGTCTTCGTCAACTCTTATAGCAGTCATATTACGACCCATTTCGTTATAGCCGCCTACTGCTATGATTCCAATATCTGTCATATAATTCCTCCAATTTATCTGTATTTTCTAATTCAATGATAACTTTTGGTCATCTTGACCAAAAAATGACTGTGAATTTCGGCTTTATTAAACCTATCAAAGGTCAGACCTTATGTCAAGGTCCTTTGGATCAAAACCACGCTGTGTGATGTATTCTTTTGTCCATCCGGTTACAGTGACCTTTGAACTTGTACGAAGCTCATTAATATTACCACATCCGCAAAGGAACATTGCGACCCTCAGTTCATTGAGCATCTTTGACAGGCTTGAGACAACCTCATCCGCCCCAATGAGCGCTGGCCCCACAAAAGGAAGGGCTGCACTTGCAGCATACGCACCAAGAGAAAGGGATTTTGCAATATCGAGACCTGTTCGCACACCACCCGTTGCCACAACGGGAACAAAGCTTCGGCATTCGAGAACACTGGAAACAGTAGGTATACCGAAGTCCCAGTAGAGATTGCCCAGATCCTCGGAAATTGCATCGCCGCTATCATGTGCCCTATATACTTCCACACCTGACCAGCTTGTACCTCCGACACCACCCACATCAATTGCACTTACACCTGCTTCTTTCAACAATGCAGCATCTTCTTTAGAGATACCAGCACCAGTCTCCTTCGCGATAATCGGGACATTGAGAGAACAAACCTCTTTGATCATTTCGAGTACACCTGTAGCGTCTCGATCACCTTCAGGCTGTATTGCCTCCTGAAGGAAATTCAAATGTACTGCCAGAGCATCCGCATCCAGCATATCAACGAGCTTCTCTATTGCTTCGATACCATATTCCTTAATCTGAGCTGCACCTACATTTCCATAAACGAATGCATTTGGTGCTTTATCACGGACCACACTAAAAGAACTTTCCTGCTCAGGGTCCTCGATCGCAGCCCTTTGACTTCCCACACCGATCCCTACACCCAATTCCTCAGCAGCTTCCGCAAGAGCGGCATTTACCGGAGTTGTGTCTGGATGCCCGCCTGTAATAGATGCTATAAGGAATGGAGCCTTCAACGATTTGCCTAAAAAATCGGTGGACAGATCGATCTCATCCATATGTATCTGTGGCAATGCTTTGTGAATAAGCATAACATCATCGAATCCGGATGTTACGTTCCTGGATTCCACCGGACGTTTTGCACAAAGTTCAAGGTGTTCGATCTTTCTCTTGGATGTACTCAAATCTATCAAACCTGTTAATGTATTATTATGAATCTTTTATTGCGGTACCGATGTTCTCACCATTTAGAAAACTCGACACGCTTCCCACTACAGTTGCATTGAATATATAGGAGGTTATACTTGATGTTTTGCCAAGTTCCAGCATTTCAAGCACTTTCCCGAGCATTCCACCGGTCACATCAGTTCCTGCCGAGCCACCGATATATGCCTTTATCTCATCGAAATTCATAGAAGTGATCACTGGAATGGTTACGCCCTTATCATCGAACACACCATCTGCTGCACTCCCAACTCCAATTCTGGAAGCCTTCAACTGTGTTGCAAGATAGGGTATCACCTGATCACCGGAGATGATGGATACGCCTTTTACCTCATCCATTACAACATCACCATGTAATACCGGAACAAGCCCTTTCTCAAGCATCAACCTGATACTTCCAAGATACATGTCCGAGATGCGACCGTTCTTTGCGACCGTGCAACACATTGGATGTACTGATATCGCATTCACACCTTCATCATTGAGAATTCCAACTACGATACGGTTCAATGCCTTTACTGCATTGTGAGTGACAACAGCCCCTTCTGCATGGAAGCCTTCCGTAAGAGCATATCTTTTTGCCTGAGGGTGACCGTAGGAACCTGCACCATGCACAATGATAAGTTTACCTTCAAAACCGGATATTTCACGAGCTATCCGGACTATCTCTTCTTCCCAGGCAAGCCCGTCTTCCGATCTCTTATCGGTAATTACGCTGCCGCCTATCTTCAATATAGTTATCCCGTTATTTGAGTTCACTGGCATTCCACCCTGACACCTATATCTGTCGCATTGGCCACAACAACTTTCCCGCCGGCCATACCAATTGCCTCTGCCACCGAATCCACATTCTCACGCGGAGATATAGCGACCATACAACCACCGCCACCTGCACCGGTTATCTTTGAACCATACGCACCACTTTCACGTGCAGCATAGATGAGGGAAGACAGTTCAGCACAACTTACACCAATAGCATCAAGCAGACCCTGATCGATGTTCATAAGTTCACCAACAGAAACATAGTCCCTATCGTTCACAAGTCCTTCACCAATAACAGACAGCTTTCCAATGGATGATAATACAGGTCCCACAACGTCAGGGAACCTTTCATTAAGATCAGCCACATTACCCACGAGCTCTTTTGTGGATGAGAATATATTTGTGTTACCTATAAGGATCCCACAATCAATAAGTTCAAGTTTTTTACGTTGTGGTATCAGAACCACGCCACCCATGGTACATACATACGTATCTGTGGGACTTGCTGTACCCTGTATATTCTGCTCGACCTCATGCCCCATCTTTGCGATATCATCCAGTTCAAGTCCGAGGTCCAGCAAAGTATCCATTGCCTTGATCGTAGCCACAGTAACTGCTGCAGAAGAACCTAGCCCGGAACCTACCGGAATATCAGAACTTATGCGCAGGTCCACTCCATCAAAGGATGAGATATCCTGAAAGCGTTCGAGGACCGCTGAAACATAGGGATGGACTTCAAAATCGATGCCCGTAGTTCCAAGGGATGAACTTATGGTGATCGTGTCCGCAGGAGATACGGTGACCCTGGTACGAATATCCACTGCACAACAAATAGCAGGCTCTCCATAGACCACTGCGTGTTCGCCGAACAGATATACTTTACCAGGTGCAGAACAGGTGATCATGATAATGTCTCCTTTAGATGATCATTTAACAATAATGGCAGCATACCCTACAACCATCGGATCCCCAGTAACATCCCCACTGGTACCATATTTGACCAGCTCGGTGTTCTTAGCACCACATTCCTTTGCAGCTGTCAACATTGCTGTTATTGGACCGTATCCGCAAGCTGTGATGTCTTTCTCGTACTTTCTCCGATAAATTTCAGGTACATCCATATCAAGAATGGCATCAATAAGATAATTGTCAGACTTTTCGGCTTTTTCCTGAGGCACATAATGTGAAAGATCACTTGATGCAATGAATACGACCTTTTTACCCGATTCCTTTACAGCACGAGCTACCTCCAGACCTACCTCGACAGCAGTATCTTCATCCTGCATCCCCATGCAAATTGGCAGGACCTTAAAATCGCTTCCGAATAGGTATTGTAGGAAAGGTATTTGCACTTCCACAGAATGCTCATATCGGTGCGCAACTTCATCCATATCGATGATGGTCCCTGCAAGCAGTTTGCCCAGTTCCCTATCGGTCTCGACATCTCCGAAAGGTGTATTCCAGACATCCTGGGACATTGCGACCGGTGAACCATATCCTGTATGGTTTGGTCCAAATATCACATATGTGTCTGCTTTCGGAAGCCTTGCAAAAGCATGTGCTGCGACTGGACCGGAATAGACATAACCTGCATGTGGAACCACTGCACCTATCACGTCTTCAGACATTATCTCAAGACCATGAAAGCATTTCACAATTTCCTTGCGCAGTGCCTTTGTGCTCAGCGGATAGAACTTACCTGCAACGGTTGGTTGTCTCATACTACTGTTCCCCCTGTTACAAACGGGATATATTATGTATGAGTGAGGTTAAGAAAAATGAGAACAGGTCAATTAAAGACCTGTTTCAAATTCACTTGCTTCATAGTTGAAAGGAATATCCCTTTCGTTTGCGATCTCTCTTGCCAGAAGCCAATATACGAGGGAAAGTGCTTTTCTACCCTTGTTGTTGGTTGGAATGACAAGATCTACATTGGAGGTCATGTTGTTAGTGTCACAAAGTGCAACAACAGGAATACCTACATTTACAGCTTCCCTGATGACCTGTGCATCTCCTGCAGGATCGGTCACAATTACTACATCCGGCTCAAAGAAACCTTCCTGTACAGGGTTTGTAAGACTGCCTGGAATGAACCTACCGACCTTTGAAACTGCTCCAACTGACTTTGAGAACATAGTTGCTGGATACTGGCCATACTGACGTGCGGATACGACAAGTATTCTGGATGGGTCATACATTGAAAGGAAATGTGCAATAGATCTGATCCTCTCATCGGTTGACTGTATGTCGAGTACGTAAAGTCCATCTGTCCTTACACGGTAAACGAACTTCATCATGTTCTGTGTCTTCTGCTGGGTACCAATGTGTACACCTGCTGCCAGATACTCATCTATAGGGACAAGTGATGTGGACTCTGTGTTCTCTGCTGCTGCGCTTGTTTCAGCTGTAATCTCAATATTTTGATCCGTATTTTCCATAAATTCACCTCAGTTATCGTAAATTTCTCTTGACTGTAATAGGTATAACGCCTTTCTCAAACTCAAGTGTAGCTAGATATAATGCATCCGTGTTATCGTCTTCGATCAATATAGGAGCTCCCATTGCAATCTGAAGTGATCTTGCCCCGATGATCCTTGCACGTTCATATCTAGTGTATTTTTCATTGCTCAATTGATCACCCATATCAAAAAAATCCTTAATGAAATATTTTGAACAAACATAGTCAGACGATATTATATATTAACAAATAATCAAATCCAGAAACAGTACTCATTTGGTTTCGTTCTGACTTATTAAATATATGAAAGTTGAATTCGGAATCCCTCCGAATGTGGTTATCTATCTTACTGCAGGTTGATATTATCAGTTAGCCCACAATGGGCTAATGGAACCGCTGAGATGTGAACTCAGGTACCGGCGTCTTTCACACAGATTCAAATAAAGGGCCGTGTCCCGAACGCTGAAAGTGTCCGGGCTACCCTACGATCCCTTTACTGATACGGAGCCATTGTGTCCACAAGCTCGACATGAGCGAGGAACATTCTCCTGCAGCAGTACCTAACGAACTTAAGGTCATCGAGTACTGTAGCAGGATCTTCTCCTTCACCTGTACGACGTTTGTACTCTTCCCAGCTTCCCGCAATAACCTTTCCACATGTGAAACAGCGAACTGGAATCATTGTAACTACCCGCCTTACCTGTAAGATTTCTGATATTTAGCACGTGCACCTGGTCCACCGAACTTCTTGGTCTCCGTCTGTCTGGAGTCGTTTACCAGAAGATTCCTGTCGTATGCCATGAAAGCATCCCTGAGATCGGTGTCGTTGGTCCACTCTACAATTCCTCTTGCGATAGCTGTTCTGATCGCATTTGCCTGGCCCATAATTCCGCCACCACTGACCTTTACATCAATGTCAAGGCCAGAAACAGCTTCTTTTGCCAGCATAAGGGGTTCGATGATCTTAAGTTTTGCAAATTCAGGTTCGTAGATATCAACAGGTTTCTTGTTGATCCTAGCTTTACCTGTTCCTACAGAAACTGTTGCTCGTGCAATTGCAGTTTTGTTTTTACCGGATGTATTAACAACTTTAGTAGCCATGGATAAATCTCCCTTAGAATTTAGAACCTAACTGACGGCTTACATCGCCAATGGTCACATACTTGTTAGAACTAAGACGTGTCATTTCTGCACCTTCGACACTAACAAATTCGGCATCCTGGTATTCATAAGGAATGCCTACATACACCTTCAGGCGACCCATTGCGTCTTTGCCCCTTGCTCGTTTGTAAGGAAGCATACCCCTAACGGTCCTCTTGAGAATCCTGTCTGGTCTCCTAGGGAAGTAAGGACCGAATTCACGTGTGCCCATATTTCGAATAACGTCATATTCCTCAAAGGTAGTTACCTTTGAACCGGAGATCACTGCACGCTCTGCATTCACAATGGAGACTTCTTCTCCTGAAAGCAACATCTTTGCAACGTTACTTGCAAGCCTGCCCATAATCAAACCATTTGCATCGATTACTGTCATTTGAAACACCTCATTGCATGATCCTTATGCCAGAACCTGCTGGATTCTCTTCCAGAATCTGTTCAATGGTCATGCACTTTCCACCAGCATTTGTGATCTTGTCCACAGCAGTTGTACTGAATGTTAGTGCTGCGACAGTTACAGCGTGACCGAGCGCGCCTGCACCCAATACCTTACCAGGTACAAGTACGAGGTCATTCTCGGCTGCATGCCTGTTGATCTTGCTCAGATTCACCTCAGCATAGATCCTGCTAGGTTTCTCGAGCCTCTTTGCCATATCCTTCCAGATAGGTGCATCATTCTCACGTGCAGTATCCTTAAGCACAGAGATCAATGCAGGAATCCTTGGATTGGTTTTCCTTGTAATTTTCATTTGTGTCTTTTTACTCATAATGTCCCTCCGCAAGTTTTCTTACTCACGCAGTTAATGCGTTCGAACATTTGAACACTTTCCAGTCGATAATTAACTGGAGTTGCCATAATTATATTAATAGTACATAAAGATTGTGCGGATTCTAACTCCTCAGACAGACATCCCTGAAACCCTTTCATAGACATCATTGAACAACGACCCGGCATCACAACCCAATTCATGCGCCACCAGTAAAGCTGCAACCTCTGCATCCAGAAGACCACCTAAAGTCTCTTGCTTCTGGTTGATACGAGAAACGACCTCCCTCTTATCAATCCCACCGTTTGAAACAATAGTATCCATTATCATATCAATGGTCCCCTTCTCCCGGAACAGATCGGATGAAGGCTTGAACCCTGCAGGAATATCAATAGAAGATGCATCCATATTTAGTACAAGCTCACCTTCATCGAACTTCAGGATACCAGACATTATTCCCTGATCCCTCACTTTTGAAGCCTGTGCAGGAGACATCCATTTAAGATCAAAGGATAACGAGAACTCAAAATCCTTTATCGAAAGAGAGGTCGTAGCATTATTCTTAAAAGGTGATGCTACCACAAAGAAAAGTTCATCCATCATGCACCACGCCTAAGCTCGTCGATAATAGTATCTGCAACCCTGCCACATTCAGTCCGCTGCGGACCATCGATGTGATTTATCCTCAAAGTAAGTACCTCAGACTCGAGGATTGAACGCACCAGATAGGTATCACCCCGAATAGGAACACGATTATATTTCCCATCAAGATAACTGTAGGAAAGATTCATCCTGAAATCGATTATACCCTCAGGTTCAATAGTATCGATGATCGAATCCACATTATTATAGTTCAGTGATGTGAATTCCATACCATTCATAGCGATCTCAACATTTATCCCTCGCTTCGCCTGAATACGATGTCCTTTCTTTGTAGCAGATTCGGTCACGAACATACCGAACTTACCATCCATACCCGCCATTACCTTCACAAAATAAATCAGATCTGAATAATAGCGATGCTTCTGTTCAAATTGGACTTCCCTGTGTGGGAAGCGATGGTATACCCGCTTTCTCATCATATAGATACATGCCCCCGATACAAACCAGGAATGTATGCATGGGCCCTCACTGCCCATACATAAAGACAATTTCAAAGTGTAACTAATTTCGCATCCAATATGCCATTAATAGCACGGATCTCATCAAGAATTCCCTCAGAGACCTCATTATCAACATTTAGCGCCATTATGGTATTGCCACCAACTTCCACACGGCCCACCTGCATACCGGAAATATTAATATTATTCTCACCAAGCACGATACAGCATGGTCCAATGACATTCGGTCTATTGACATGATTCGACACGATCATAAATCCATTCGGAACAAGGTCAACATACTGGCCATCGATCATAACGATCTTAGGCTCGCGACCGACAACTGCACCTGAAACGGACTTTGTGTTCGTACCCTGGAAAAGAGTTATGCGAATGGTTGAAGCGTGATCCCCGGAAGTTTCGGATTTACTCTCAACTACCTCAACATTTCTGGACTTAGCCAACGAAGGAGCATTCACATAGTTTACAGCCGAACCAACTGCATCCTCAAGAATACCCTTTAAAGCTGCAACCGTTACAGCCCTTGTATCCTTATCAGCGATCTCACCATTGTAAGATATCTCGATCTTATTATAATTTGCATCAAGAAGCTGTGCTGCCACACTCCCCAACGTCTCAGCAAGTCCGATATAAGGAGCAAGTATTGCCATTACTTCCGGCTTCACAGCAGGAATATTGATAGTATTACGTGCAGAACCACCATTCAGAACAGAGATGATCTCTTCAGCAACAGACACTGCAACATTGACCTGGGCTTCTTCTGTCGATGCACCCAAATGAGGTGTTACGATCACATTATCAAGACCAATGAAAGGACAGTCAAATGGAGGCTCACTGGTGAACACATCAATGGCAGCACCTGCGATCTTCCCATTCCTTGCCGCATCAGCAAGAGCTTCCTCATTGATAATTCCTCCACGTGCACAATTGATGACCCTTGTGGAACTCTTCATCATATCAAACTGTGCTTTATCGAGTATATTACGCGTCTCTTTTATGAGCGGAGTATGAACCGTAATGAAATCTGCCCTCTGAGCAATATCATCAACAGTCGTAAGTTCAACGCCCATATCCTTAGCACGGTCCTCAGTAACGAAAGGATCATAGGCCAGAATTGACATTTCAAGACCCTGTGCACGTTTTGCCACCTCAGCACCAATACGTCCCAGACCTATTACACCAAGTGTTTTGCCGTTAACCTCAACCCCCATGAAGTTCTTGCGTTCCCATTTCTTGGCCTTTAAAGAAGCATTTGCCTGAGGAATGTTCCTTGCCATCGACATCATCATAGCGATAGTGTGTTCTGCCGCAGAAAGCATGTTCCCTTCAGGAGCATTTACAACAATGATACCTTTTTCAGTAGCTGCATCAACATCAACATTATCGACACCAACACCAGCCCTGCCTATAATTTTAAGGTTGTCAGCGGCCTCGATTACCCTTTTTGTGACATGTGTACCACTGCGAATTACAAGAGCATCGAAAATACCGATCTTCTCTACAAGCTCGTCCTCAGAAAGACCCGTTGAAACATCAACGTCAAAATGCTCACTTAACTTTGAAACTCCTTCCTCTGATAATGAATCGCTTACCAATACTTTCATATTTAGAATCTCCGGGTATGATAATAAAATGTGATATTATGAATAGGACACAAAAAACTGTTTAAATATGTCCATTAATAACAGATTGTGCACTTACCTATCATAAAACACATCCTTCTAAATATAGCTAACTATCCTTACAGAACAAATACATCGTGCATACAGCATCGCATTCAATTTCTGTAAAAAGAAAAAAGTGAAAGGACCATGTGTCCTTCATATATTGTATTATTAATCAGTCTTTATTTAATGTACAATCCACACTTACAGGAACCACGCATCTCCACATCCCGTGACCGAGCAGCACATGGACAGATGATCTTCTTATCTTTTTCCACATCCCCCGTCCTCTTTTGGCAAAAACAGTACCATTCACCATATTCACGTTTATTATTACAGATACCTTTGACTGCGATTGTTATGACATCGTAATCAGGATTCAGCCTATAACCAGTGGTCTCTGCATTCTTCTTAGATCTATTATAGAATTCTTCTTCAAGTTCGCCTTCGAATTTCATTAATCATCACTTCCTTGTATTCAATTAAAATCAATATCATTCAGCTTTATCCAATGCAAGCTGTGCGAGCCTGACTCCGAGTTCCCGACACGCCTTAAGATCATCTTCATATGGCCGATACTTTGCCTGAAGTCCTGGTTCAATTACCTCAAGCCCAGCAGATGCCATCATTTCCTCAACATGCTTAACCGCACCGCCACCCCAGCCAAATGAACCGAAAGCAACAGCACTCTTACCCTTCGGGCGAAGCCCTTTAAGGTATGTAAGGAAACCGGATATCGTAAAGAACATGGTACCATGCATGGTAGGAGAACCAACAGCAATGACAGGAGAAGACAGGAGTTCCCGTAACATCATACTCCAATCATTTTTCCGAAGGTGGAACATTCTGGCTTCAACACCACATTCAGAGACACCTTCAACGATCTCCTTTGCCATGATCTCAGTACTACCCCACATAGTGTCATAGATAACCAAGACCTTTGGAACAGCTTCTCCTTTAGCCCATTTGATATAAGCTTCTACCACCCTCATAGGTTCCTTTCGCCATATAACCCCATGAGAAGGAGCTATCATATCGAATTCAAGCCCAAGTTCTGCGATCTTATCAGCATACTTTAGCACCTTAGAACCAAATGGAAGAAGGATATTCGCATAATATATTGCAGCATCTTCCAAAGCACCACATTCCACCTCATCCTCGAACCTCACCGAAGTGGCTAAATGCTGGCCAAATGCATCATTGGAGAACAATATCCGATCTTCTTTCAAATATGTCTGCATACTATCCGGCCAGTGCAACATGGGAGTCTCAAGAAACATAAGTGTCCGTGAGCCGATGTCAAGCTCATAGCCAGTATCAACTATTTCAAAATCCCACGCACTACAGCCGTTAGCTTCATAGTGCTCTTCAAGCCCGACCTTACCACGCTTAGTACAGAAGATCTTCGCATCCTTTGCTAACTCCATGATAGCAGGCAAACCACTTGAATGGTCCATCTCCACATGATTACAGATGATATGATCTATCTTCGAAGGGTTTACGACCTTTCGGATCCTCTTGATCATCTCCGGTGCAAAGTCACCCTTGACAGTATCAATAAGAGTGACCTTATCATCAACTATCAGATACGCATTGTAAGTGCCACCCCGTGGAGTCGCATAGCCGTGGAAATCGCGCAGATTCCAGTCAACTACACCTACCCAGTAGATACCTTTGGCAATTTCAAGAGTATCATTTATCAGATCCATGAACAGAACCTCGTAGCTTTACGTCTGCATCCTGAAATCAGTAGCAGATTCAAGGAAACCATCTATAAGATCATAATGACCGCGTTCAACCGAAGAAAGCCTTTCGAAGAATTCTTCCTGTTTTGAATCAGAAGCATTCCTTGCAAGCATACTGTAAAGATCCTCAGTCTTACGTTCAAGCCTCATTGCAGCAAGAAGTATACCCACCTCACCAAGATCGCCACTGGCAAACTCTGACGAAAAAGCACTCTTGAAGTTATGAACATCAGGATCACTCTCTAACAGAAGAACTTCCCCTTCAAGATAGTTCATTAAGTATTGAGAATGCTTTTTCTCCTCATCAGCAAGATAAAGGAAAAGCTCTTTTGCAGCAAGATCCTTCGTTTTCCGGGAGAACTCAAGATAAAATTCCCGGCCCTGATCCTCAAAGGATATACCGAGTTTTACTGCATCTTCAATGGAATCTATATCACCCAGTCCATAAGATTCATTTTCTGCTTCTGAAATAATATCATCTCCATTATTTTGTTTAAAGACCAGACAAGCCCTTTGGTAGCGCTTGCATTTATTTCTCCATCAATACAGAAACAAGATCTCCAAAAAAAGAACAGCTTTCACACCTTAAAAACCTTTCTAACCCAAACGCTCCTCTAAAGACATAACCGAATCCAATAACCATTATATTAGAAACCTTTTTATTTACTGGTAAACATTAGGACATTGCATAACGATTATAGAATATACATAGTCAATCGTTCACTTTAGTTAAGAGGAAGCGTTATGGACAAGATAAAAATCGCAATCGCAGGACTTGGCAACTGTGCCAGTTCACTGATCCAGGGCCTTGAGTACTATAAAGACAAAGAGGAAAAAGATGCGATAGGACTTATGCATTGGGAAATTGGTGGGTACAGACCTTTTGATATTGAAGTAGTCGCAGCATTTGACATTGATGAGAGGAAGGTTGGAAAGGACGTATCAGAAGCCATTTTTGCACATCCGAACTGTACGACCGTATTCTGTCCAGAGATACCAGAGACCGGAGTAAAGGTCACAATGGGAAACATTAAGGACGGTGTGTCCGAACACATGGTGAACTACGAAGACCAGTATAAGTTCATTCCAGCAACAGAACCTGAATCTACAGAAGAAGATGTCACATCCATTCTAAAGGACTCCGGTGCGGAGATACTTTTGAACTTCCTTCCAGTAGGATCTGAAGAGGGAACTAAATTCTATGCACAATGTGCACTCGATGCAAATGTCGCATTTGTCAACAATATGCCAGTATTCATTGCGAGCAACCCCGAATGGGCACAGAAATTTGCGGACAAGGGAATTCCAATAATCGGCGATGATATTAAAGCACAGCTTGGTGCAACCATAACACACCGTACCCTTGCAGACCTTTTCAATAAAAGGGGAGTTAAACTGGAGCGAACATACCAGCTCAACACTGGTGGCAATACCGATTTCCTCAACATGCTCAACCGCGACAGGCTTTCTTCAAAGAAGACCTCAAAGACAGAAGCGGTCCAGTCAGTACTTACAGAAAGGCTTGACGATCATAACATCCATATCGGACCAAGCGATTACGTCCCATGGCAGCAGGACAACAAGCTATGTTTCCTGAGAATGGAAGGAAAGCTCTTCGGAGACGTACCAATGAACATCGAACTTCGTCTTTCGGTAGAGGATTCACCAAACTCCGCAGGAGTTGTCATTGATGCCATACGCTGCTGTAAACTTGCACTGGTCAGAGGAGTAGGCGGAATACTCTATTCACCATCATCATACTTCATGAAACACCCACCTCAGCAGTTCACTGACGATGTGGCACACCTCATGACAAATGAGTTCATAGAAGGCAAAAGAGAGAACTGAGCTATTTTAAGATCGAGATCCAACAGAGGATACAGAATATTGTTAGAAATAAAATAATAAAATGATGGGACTTCCGGAACTAGCCGGAAACCATCACTTATTTTTCTACACCGAGGATCTGGTAAATATCTTCCGGTTTTTCGATGAGCGTTATATTTTCCATCTGTGAAAGTTTCTCAGAATTGGAAACATCTATTTCACGCATCTTCAACGTCATCTTCCTCCCACTGGGTGCATAAGTATCCACAGTTCCACGTTTCTGATCAACTGCAAGAATATAGATAGGCGTATCACCTTTTGCGGTCTGTGCAACTACATTCGTAACAAGCGTATCGGCGATGCCGTGAACGATCTTAGCCACACTGTTAGCCGTTGCAGGTGAAATAATCAAAGCATCGTAATGACCCACCTGGAGAGGGCCTGCAATGAAAGGCGAGTTCGGACCCACACCGGTCTTGAAATTAGGGAAATCCCTCTGAATATCATCCCAAATACGATACCATTTCATAACGGTCTCCCCCTCCTTTGAAAGGAAGACCATGAACTCAAGATCAGTACGCTTCTGAATGTCCTTCATGACCTGATACGTCTCAACGATCTGGTCACCAGAACCTGTAATACCCCATGCAATACGTTTCATATCATAAACCCCCATCAGTAGTTCTCTGCCTTAACCTCGAAATATCCCATTGGGTGATCACATGCAGGACATTTATCCGGAGCTGCAGGACCTTCATGAATATAACCACAGTTGCGACATCTCCATGCAACGGTACCATCCTTTCTGAATACCATCTCGAGATCCAGATTGGCAGCAAGTTTAAGATAACGCTCTTCATGTCCTTTTTCTGCAACAGCTATATGCCTGAACACAGAAGCGATCTCCAGGAATCCTTCACTTTCAGCGATCTTGGCAAATTCCGGATACATAGTAGTATGTTCGTAGTTCTCGCCAGCAGCCGCAGCTTCAAGATTATCCCTTGTACTTGATATCACGCCTGCAGGAAAAGAAGCTGTGACCTCAACATCTCCGCCCTCAAGGAACTTGAAGAGCCTCTTTGCATGTTCCTTCTCATTATCTGCGGTCTCAGCGAAGATAGCGGAGATCTGATCATACCCCGCTTTTCTGGCAACTGAAGCAAAGTACGTATACCGATTCCTTGCCTGTGATTCGCCTGCAAAGGCTTTCAATAGATTTTTTTCAGTTTCAGTTTCTTTGATACAACTCATTGATATACCTCATATTTTTATTTCAAAAAACATCATTAATAGATAATACTTAGAATCCCACAAGTGCTTCTTTCTTGATCTGTTCTTTAGGAATTCCCATATTAAGAAGTAGTTCTTCAACGGACTTCATCATTGGAGGAGGGCCACAAACATAGACAGTACGTTCCAGGATATCAGAAATATAGTCCAATATCATTGGTTCACATATACGCCCAGTACAACCCAGCCAATCAGTATCTGCGCGTGTCAGCGTATGTACGACCTTCATGTTAGGATGTGAACGCCCCATCTCGTCCAGTTCATCCCCGAATGCAATATCAGATTCCACCTTATTGCTATCAAGGAACACGATGTCCGTACCAGTCTTACTATCGCTGCAATACCTGCATATACTGATCATAGGAGTAATGCCAATACCACCGCTGATGAGGGCGATCTTATTATACTCGCCTTCAAAAGTGAACCTGCCATTGGGACCGTTGATAATAAGAACATCACCCGGAACCATTGCATCAAGTGCATCAGAGTATTCATGACCGGTAAGTTTTTTAGTGAATTCCAGATGATCTTTTTCAGTAGGACTGCTGGATATTGTCAAGGGCTTACGCTGCATTTCACCATTTACGGGAATACTAACAAACAAATACTGTCCGGCCTTGTACTCAAAATCTTCAGGCCTTTTGAAACGGAAACTTTTCACATCGTGCGTCTGTTCTATAATTTCAGTGATAGGAGCTTCGAATTCCACTTAAATATCCTCCGATGGTATTTTTTTTAACATTTGAGCCGTCTGAATAAGCCTTCGAACCGTCTTTCGCATACTTCTTAAACCTTCATCATCCACTTCAATGCCATCGGCACCTTTATCCTGTGACCAGAACGTACCTCCGAGATTAGAACCAAATGAACCACCTGACACAGGGATCATTTCGCTGATGATATAAAAATTATGTATAACCTGTAAAGCCGGTTCCTGCCCGCCCACACGGTCACCGCCGTCAGCCATACCGGCACCCACCTTATTCATAAAGACCTTCGGGTCACGGGCAACAACTGCACGGCACCTATCCATTATTGTTTTAGTCTGACCACTGACCGTACCCTGATAGACAGGGGTGCCAATTATCCAGGCATCTGCCCACTCCATTTTCTCATAAAGTTCCACAATATCATCTTTGTGGATACATCCCTGTTTTGTTCTTACGCAATGGTCACAGTGGATACAGAATTTCAGATCCTTGCCTTTAGCAGAGAAATATTCAATTTCCACACCATATTTTTCCTCAGCATACTTCAAAGCCTCCCTGACCATTCTATCAGTGGCTTTTTTTCGAGGGCTGCCCGAGATCCCAAGCAGCTTTATCGCATTATCAGACATATCATTTCTCCAATATCATTTTAGGATCCTGCCAACACAACCAGCTGCGATCAGTGAAAATATAAGCAATATTACACCAAATCCCGGTGTTGAACTTGAAGGCACTTCAGCCTCCCCATTAATAGAACCATAGGCTTTTGCCATATCAATCACAGGAACTTCATGAGTACCCTTCCCGAACAGTTCATCAACAATACTCTGAGGTGCGGAGCGGTATAATAGTTTTGCTTCAACGAGAATAGGATCCGCAGCTCCCTCCGGCATAACGAACGAATGGGATTCGACCGCTGTATCGCCTGGAAGGATTCGATTATCGGAAACAATAGCCTCAGCTTGCCATAGTTTAGTTGTCACATCCCCATCAGCATCGGAAAGGACCGTATGATAGATAATACCCTCTTCGACATTCCCCTCACCATCAAGCGTTCCGGAACTGTATAATAGTACCCCATCGGCATCAGTTACTGAGACAGATACCCACATCTGCCTTATTTCAGAGATCCCCGTAGGCAATTTATGACCGGCACCGGAATTGGTAACAGAGACTTTGATAGAAACATCATCACCGGAAATTGCATCTTCCGGTGCATCCACTTCAAGCGTTGCAGCCTTTTGGAGCCTTTCCACAGCAGCATCACCGGCTTTTCCATCAGTTAGGATATCAAGCATGAAGTAGTTGCCACCAACGATCTCATGTACAGGAATATGGTCCCTCTTAGGAGAACTGGACGCTGATCGGCCAGGGTCTGCTTCGAAATGTGTTATACCCGGGCTCATGTGACAATCCTGACAAACCACACCTTCTTCTGCATAAGAGCTCTCGGACCAGAAAGTGTAAGTATCATCAAGAGGCAGGCCATTAAAAGGGCTGTTCACATTATGACACATACCGCAATATTCAGCCTCCGTGTAAAGACCATTGAACTCGGACTCATGGAAAGCCGAAGGTGCATCATCACGCGGGCCCCATTTAACATCGCCAGGACTTGAAACGAATGAACCGTCACCAATACCTGCACTTTCGGATACTGTGTGACAGAAATCACATTGGACACCTTCCGCAGCCACATCACTTATCATAGAGCCATCGATGGGAGGAACTTCACCACTGACAACACCTATGGGCGTGTGGCAGCGGGAACAGAACTCATCGGTCTGACCGTTGGTATCTTCACTTGCAAGCAGAGCCTCTTTCTGATACAGAGGGTCGGAATAAGCAAAAGCATGCATGCTACCTTCATGCTGACTACGCAATATAGCATGGCAATTCGCACATTTAGAATTGGTCACGAAATCTTCAGAGTTCAACTCATCAAATCCTGTAGGATCAACGGCTGAGGCAGTACATGTGACAAACAGGATCGCAGCTACGAACAATAAGAATGTCAAAGCTAAATGAATGGACTTAATATGAGAAACCCCCTGAGATCATTTTTAAAAATTAATGAACAAGGGAACAAGCCCTAAAAAAAGAAGGTCGATGAGAATTTATTCGACCCAGATGGTATTGTGCCCTTATCCTTCGACCGAACGATTGAGTTATTTCAACATTTTTAGCGCATCCCGGCATGCTGCCACAGCAGGTGCACCGGATGTTACGGAAATAACTTCCATGGTTTCCATTATCTCCTCTTTTGTCGCACCATTCTTCAATGCACTTTTCATCTGTGCCACCGTACAGGATTCACACTGCTTGGAAGCTACAACAGCAAGTGCCATCAATATTTTTACTTTTGCCGGGAGGGCACCGTCTGTAAGGATCTTATGATCGCATCGGGTGTACTTCTTTACAAAATGAGGATCCAGTTCATGTAAGGTCTCAAGTATTTGAGGGGTGAACCCCATCTTATCGCCAATATCGTCTATTATTTTTCTGCTTTCTTCACTCATATTATGTCACTCCCTAATTAATAATTTATAAATTTATAAACATCAATGTGATCAGTCAAAGGCATCAACAATGGTGTTGCTCAGGCAATACTTGCACAGGATCTTTGTAAGGCCGTTGTGCATACGCTTAGTATGAGGTGGTGCCCCTGCTGAGACCGAAAGAAGAAGTTCTTTCGAGTGGTTCACACAAATTCCTTTTCCACATAAAATACAGACAGCTGCAGCTTCAGTGTCGTTGCCCTCTTCCATACAATCATAACATTTCATCATGGTATCCACCTCACTGGTTCCCTATTAGAGCATCATGGCATGGTGTGCACACAATCTTGAGCATTGGCTGCATGTCCTTTATCTTGCAGGAATCGCCCATACAACTTAGCTTGATGTCATATTCTCCATCCCATTTTGGAATTTTCTCACGCATAAGATGGTCTTTGCAAACCCCCCTGCCACATACAATGCAGATGCCTAAAACATCCGAGTCTTTTTCGTTCTTTGCACATTCATAACATTTCATTCGATCACCCAATGTAGTATTTAGAAAAAGTGTTTGTTTGTAAATCGTTTCAACAGACATATGGGACAAGATTCCAAGATCGTCAATTTGTACATGCTCCCAGCATCAGCTTCTATCACTATTGCCATTGGGAGATGCATTGAGGAATATATTAAGAGACACCTGAAAAATGTAACAGGCAACCCAGAGTTCCTACTTAATTGAATGATAGACCAAGGAAATCCCCCTTGAATTCCATAAATGGAACCATTACTACTCTTGAAAATAGGTCAGATGGATATTTATGCATATCGGTATTTCAAAAGTGACAGAAGAACAGTGGGATGAAAAAGCAATTAAATATACAGGGAAAAAGAGAACATTTCACACATATTAACAGACTAATCAAACAAGAAATATAAGCTTAGCACGGATAATGTATTCCATTCGAGATAAACCAATAAGGTTTTAATATATGCACGTAATCCTAAATAGCATTATTAAATAGCATTATTAAATAGCATTATTAAATAGCATTATTAAATAGCATTATTAAATAGCATTATTAAATAGCATTATTAAATTGGAGGATTTAAATGACATTCGGAATAGAATTCGTGCCAAATGATCCAGTGCTTAAGATCGCACATTACGCAAAGCTCGCAGAACAGCAGGGATTTGACAATGTGTGGATCACTGACCACTACAACAATCGTGACGTTTACTCAACACTGGCAGTTCTTGCCATGAACACAAACAGCATCAAGATCGGTACCGGCGTTACAAACCCCTACACAAGGAACGCAGCCATCACAGCTTCAAGTATTGGTGCAATTAACGAGATATCCGGCGGACGTGCTATCTTAGGTCTTGGCCCTGGCGACAAGGCAACCTTCGATGCGATGGGAATTGAATGGGAAAAACCACTTACTACCACAAAGGAAAATATCTCTGCGCTTCGCTCATTCTTCGCAGGTGAGAAAGTAACAATGGACGGAGATATGGTCCAGTTCAGCGGTGCAAAGTTAGCATTCAAGACCGGTGACGTACCTATATACATGGGTGCACAGGGTCCAAAGATGCTCGAGCTCGCAGGAGAGGTCGCAGACGGTGTCCTTATCAATGCATCACACCCAAATGACTTTGAAGTAGCAGTAAAACAGATCACATCCGGTGCAAAGAAAGCAGGCAGAGATCCAAAGGACGTTGATGTTGCAGCATACGCATGCTTCTCAATTGACAAGGATGCTGCAAAAGCAAGAAGCGCAGCAAAGGTCGTTGTTGCATTCATTGTTGCAGGTTCACCTGACATGGTCCTTGAGCGCCACGGCATTGATGTCGCTGCAAAGGCAGACATCGGCGGAGCTATCGCAAAGGGCGACTTCGGAGCACTCATGGGTGACATGGTCACAAACAACATGATGGAATCATTCTCCATATCCGGTACACCAGACGACTGTAAAGCAAGGATCAATGAATTGCTTGACATCGGTGTCACTCAGATCGTTGCAGGTTCACCTATCGGACCTAACAAAGAAAAAGCGATCAAACTCATCGGAAAGGAGATCATCGGTGGGAACTGATGGTTAATCCTAAAATAATGGACGTCATTAACTTTGACGTCTGTACCGCTTGTGGGGCATGCGTTTCAGCATGTCCTGCCGGTGCAATAACAATGGGTGACAAGAAAGCTGAGATCCGCGACCCCGATAGCCTCGAACTGTACACACATGGTGCTGCCCCTAATGTATGTGAGGGATGTCTTACATGCAGCAGGATCTGCCCGGTCGTTGACGGTTACTTCGAGGACGAGTTCGCTAACGTCAGAAGCTTCCTTGCCGCAAAGAGCAACATTGCCGGTCAGGACGGTGGTGTTACTTCCGCTATTGCACGATCACTCCTTAGACAGGGTGAGATCGACTGTGTTGTCGGTATCACCAGGAATGAAAAATGGGAAACCGAGCTTGAGCTCTTCACAAGTGCAGAAGATGTCGAAAAAGCAAAGGGTACCAAATACACATACGATTCAGTCCTTTCAGTACTAAGAGATCCATTCAGCAAGTATGAAAAGATCGCTGTGATCGGAGTACCATGCCAGGCACACGGTGCAAGACTCATTTCAGAGAACGTCAACGACAAGATAGTCCTTATCATAGGTCTGCTCTGCATGGAAAGCTTCCACCAGGAAGTCATGACAGATAAGATAATACCTGAGATAATGGGCGTCAAAGCCGAGGATGTTGTCAAGATGGACTTTGGTAAAGGTAAGTTCTGGGCATACACCAAAGATGGTGAAGAGCACAGCGTACCTATCGCAAAGGTTGCCCCTCATGCAAGGAACCCATGCCACCACTGTAATGACTACACATCAGTCTTTGCAGACATAGCAGTAGGTTCAGTAGGCACACCAGATGGCTGGAACTCTGTACTTATACGCACCGATGCGGGTGAAAAGTACTTTAAGATGGTCGAAAGTGAACTTGAGTTCATGGAAGATCCAAAGCCGGGAATGTTCCTTATTGAGAAACTGACGAAAATGAAACATGACAACAACTCTGCACACTACCTGGAAGTGTGTGAGAAATTCTCATTCGATGATGGCGGTTTCCGTTAAAATTGTTGAGCATGAATATGAAAAGGGCATTTTACATCGGGCGCTTCCAACCATTCCATCTGGGGCATCACTCTGTGATAACCAGCATCGCCAAAGAGGTCGATGAACTTATAATAGGAATCGGAAGTGCCCAAACAAGCCATGAAGTGAATAATCCATTCACTGCAGGCGAAAGAGTTATGATGATCAGGCATGCTCTTGAAGACATTGACGTTCATTTTTATGCATTGCCCATAGACGACATACAGCAAAATCCTATATGGGTCTCTTATGTAACGTCCAGAACACCACCTTTTGATACAGTCTATGCCAATAACCCTCTTGTCATCGAACTTTTTGAAGAGACAGGAGTAATGGTAAAGCAGCCACCCATGTACCACAGGAATGAATATTCGGGTACAGAGATACGAAGACGTATGCTTGAAGGGGAAGAATGGAAACACCTTGTACCAAATGCGGTTGCTGATGTCATTGAAGAGATCAACGGTGTAAGACGCTTAAGACGCGTTGCGGGTACGGACTGAACCTAAATATCCAAAAATAAAAACAGTGATGGTGAAAGACACCATCAAATATAATTAATCAGATCATCTTTTTTAAAGCGAATTTATCTTACACCCTTAAACAACAAGGGAAGCTTCTTCAACCCAGATACCAACACTCTTCTGATAGCGTGTGATCCTGCCCAGGTAAGTGATCTCCTGACCTTTTATGAGCTTTGAAACAACATCGTTCTGATCCTGACTGAAAGTGACACCTGCATCAGAAAGTGAACCCGGGCAGTGCTGAACCTGAACTGTATAGGAGTCGCCATTATTAGTAACAGCAAATACAGTCCCTGTCCACTGAACGAAATTACCTTTATACCCTTCATCGATCAGAGTTGCGATTTCATCCTGAGTAACTTCAGGATCGCAATAAGCATCATCAAGATCATCAAATGATGTACTTATCACATCTACACCAAGATCGTCTGCAACTTCTGATACCACATCGGATTCCTCTGAATCAGAACATCCGGATACCATCAACACTAACATTAACAACAGAACAATTCCTATTTTTATAAATTTCATAATATACTCCCTTATGAAGATATAATTAAAATAGATAGGCAGTAAGTATATTTACATTTTACTAACAAATACATATTTAATAGAGATTGAACAAAGTGGAGAAGATAATAATATGACAACTACAAAAGAAAAAGCACCGGTTTTCTGTGAAAAATACTGCCCTGTTTGCAGAGGTGCAAGAGCAGGGATTGGAATTTGCAAAGCATTGCAAAAGATAGAATTGAGGATATGCGGGAAGAACGGATGTCCATGGGGTAAAGCCAGAACAGAATATTATGGCATCACCCCTGATAAGAAAATAGAGTGAGTGTCAGAGTATCCCCCCACTCCAGTCAAACGAACCAGGCATATACTTTTGATAGACCTCGGCATCATTGCCCGACAGAACACCCGAGATGATCTCTTCCACATCAGACACAACATCTTCTGCCATTCTTCCGGTAGTATCGATCTCATAGACTTTCTGACACCATTCCACAGACTCCACCAGAATAACGTCCAGACATTCGGCCTCCACATTCTCTTCGATCTTAGCATCAGAATAATCGCGCAGATTGAGACGTTCCCTAAGATCGGAAGGAGCAGTACGCAGAACTATGACCACATCGGCAATGTGATGGGCCATATGACTATCGATAATGTTCACCCCTTCATCATCACCGACCAGCTCACATACACGGGAAAAAACGCGGTCCATATCCGCAACCAGTGTATCCCGGCCCTCATCCACCTCAGAGTAAAGGCATTCATCTTTGATCAGATCGGTCAGGTAAAGCATATTATAGCCATGCTCCTGAAGAAGCCTGCTAACAGACGTTTTACCAGTACCCGGAGTTCCAGTTAATCCAATTATCATATTGGAAAAGATAGCACCAATGAACATTAATCCTTCGTTCGCATACCTGCCAACTTCAGGAAATTACCAACCAATTTCAACCCTTCAGGTGTCAGTATGGATTCCGGATGGAACTGCACCCCATAAACAGGATAAGATCTGTGTTTGATGCCCATTATGAGACCATTGTCATTCTCTGCTATCACATTGACATCCTTAGCCAGCTCATGGATAGAAAGGGAATGATACCTTCCTGCGGCAAATGTTCCAGAAATACCTTCGAACAGCTCAGATCCATCATGCGAGATCATTGAAGCCTTACCATGGACAGGACCATCAGGAGAATGACCGATGGTACCCCCATAAACAGTATTGATCGACTGGTGGCCAAGACATACACCAAGTATAGGCACATTAACACCAAACTCACGGATGATATAAAGACAATTTCCAATATCACGTGCATTGCCAGGATTTCCCGGACCCGGTGAGATAACTATTGCATCAGGTTTGATGTCCCGGACCTCCTCCACAGAAATAGTGTTGGGCACCACAACTGTATCGGATTCATACATGGACACATAGTCAACAAGATTCCATACAAAAGAATCCCTATTGTTAATGAAAAGCACTTTCATTTTTTGACCCCCATGGCAGTAAGCATAGCAGCCATCTTACGCTCTGTTTCCTCATATTCATATGTCGGATCGGAATCCGCCACAATTCCCGCACCCGCCTGAATATAAGCAGTATCACCATTAATAACAACGGTCCTGATCACGATAGCAGTATCCACATCACCGTTCCACGAATAGTAGCCGACACCGCCACCATAGACACCACGTGCGGATGTTTCGAACTCATCGATAATTTCCATTGCCCTTATCTTAGGTGCACCTGAAAGTGTACCTGCCGGAAAGATGGCACGGGTCGCATCGAACTGATCACACTCTGGCCTTAACACCCCGCAAACAGTACTTTCGATATGCTGTACATGAGAATACTTCACGACACTCATCAGGTCCTTTACTTTCACCGACCCGGACTGAGAGACCATACGGACATCGTTCCTCCCAAGGTCCACAAGCATAACATGTTCTGCACGCTCTTTCTCATCCGCCATCATATGAGCAGCATATTTCGCGTCCTCAGCCTTGTCCTTCCCACGAGGACATGTCCCAGCAATAGGATTCGTAATAACATTTTTCTTATGTACGGTCATAAGCGTCTCAGGACTTGCACCCACGATACTAAGATCATCGAAACTGAAAAGGTACATATACGGACTTGGATTTATTTCCCTTAAAGTACGATAAAGTTCAAGAGGGGACTGTTGCAGTCTGACAGAATATCTTCTGGATAAGACCACCTGGAAAATATCACCATCGATGATATGCTGCTTTGCAGTCATCACTGCTTTCTCGAAAACACCCTTGCCCATATTACACACTGGTTCGCCTGCATCCATTACCGGTGGCAAGATATCTTGTTCGACATCGCCTGCCAGACAGAGGTATTTATGCATTCTCTCTGCGTCATGCAAAGCACCAGCATATATAGCACCAGCATCACACCCGATATCCATGAACGGAGTCAGTACAATATACGTTTCCTCTGTGAGATGATCGAAAACGAATGTCTTCGTTGTGAGAATGAACTGCATATCAGGAATATCTGAATTATGACTTCTTTCAGCATCTAACCAACAGTCATACACAATGTCGTAACCATTGTAACCAATAGCACCGCCAAGGAAAGTCTGTCTGTCAAACCTTTCGCCGTTAAGCAAGACAGTCCCGTTCGCAGTAGGGAACACGGCCCTCAATGCATCAAGCACATCATGACCATCACGTATGACCGCTTTTAACAAACCATCAGTATCTTCAATAATGTCACATTCAGAAGCTATATTCTGCCGTACATTACTGATCAATGGTGAATCTGTCGTGCATTCCAGTACGAGGGTGCGACCACTTATCTTAACAACACCATCAGGGTAAGCACCTACAAATGAAAAGCGAGCATGACGTTTTTCCTTTTCCACTGATTCCAGCAGGTAGGAATATCTGTCCTTTTGTAATGTAGTGTAAAGCTGAAGTGGAGAGCAGTCTGACCTCACTTTAGCCATAAGCTGAACAATAGCAGGTTTTCCTACACCATATACAATATCCGTAAATTCCTCTTTTGTAAGATCGAACGAGATCATCTAACACACCTCACCGCATTCACAAAAGCAGCGACCTTATCAACATCTTTGAGTCCATCCGTTTCGACTCCCGAAGCAGTATCCACTGCAAAAGGAATGACCTCATTCACACAGGCTTTAACATTATCAGGGTTCAGACCGCCTGCCAATATGGCAGGAACATCTACAAGATCAACTACACGCTTACTTACGGAAAGGTCATGCAATTGACCGGTGCCTCCCACTTTGCCTGACACATATGAATCCAGCAGAACCCCATCAATAAGGTTTTCTGAAGTGAACATATTTATATTATTGCACAGATCGTCAGCAGACACATCCCCTTGAACATGGAAAGTGCGAATTATACTGACATCAGTATTATCCCTTAAAATCCTCATTTCCTCAATATCGAGTTGACTGTGAATCTGGACAACATCCGGTTTAGCAGTCCTGATCATATCGATAGCCTCCTGCGCTGAACCTGGCATTATTACCAGCACAGAATCCACAAAAAAAGGAACACTAGCTATAAGCTCTTTTGCCTTTTGGAGATCTATCTTGCGAGGAGTGTCCACGGGCACATCGGTTATAAAACCAACCGCATCCACCCCGGAACGTACTGAAAGATCAACGTCTTCAGCAGACTTCATTCCGCAGACTTTGACCCGTGTTAAATGCCTCATTATCCACCTTATTACCAGATGTAAATTCCACTAATTCTTTAAGCTTATTCAGTGCCTTCCTGCTATCAATAGCCTCTTCCGCCAAAGGAATAGCATCCTTTATCGAGATTGCCAGTCCTGCAACATATATCGCTGCAGCAGCATTGACAACGACTATATCGCGTTTTGCACCTTTTTCCCCATTGAGAATATACAGAAGGTCATGGGCATTTTCTTCAGGAGTGCCACCTACAATATCAGTAGCTTTTGCCCTTGCGACCCCTAATTCTTCAGGAGTGAGCGTGTAGTTTGAGATGATACCATCTTTAAGTTCAGCTACAAATGTTTCAGAAAGTGTTGAGATCTCATCCATGCCATCCCCGTGGAAGACCATTACATGTTCCTTTCCGAGTTTTTTGAGGACCTCAGCCATAAGATTGCAAAGATCTTTGTCAAAGACCCCGATAACCTGTGCCTTTGCACCGGTTGGATTTGTCAGAGGACCGAGAATATTGAACATTGTCCTTACAGCAAGCTCTTTTCTTGGACCTACCATCCGTTTCATTGCAGGATGGAATTTGGGAGCCAACATAAACCCTATCCCAATATCCTCAATTGAACTTTTAACAAGATCAGGTTCCAGATCGATCTTAACACCCAACTCTTTGAAAACATCTGCACTACCGGAAAGTGATGTGAACGAGTGGTTCCCATGCTTTGCAACGGTCACACCTGCAGCCGCAGCAACAATTGCAGCAGCTGTTGAGATATTAATAGTATTGTGCCGATCCCCTCCCGTGCCACATGTATCAACGAGTATACCATCAACCTTAGGACGGATCATGTTTGCAACATTTAGCATTCCTTTTGCAAACCCTGCCACCTCATCAGAAGTTTCACCTTTCATTTTCATACCCATCACAAATGCACCGACCTGTGCATCCGTAGCACTTTCGAGTATCTGTCCCATGGCAGCTTCAGATTCCACCATGGAGAGATCATGACCATCAATTAATTTCTGTAGATAATATTTCATGTAATCACCTTTGCATTTGTGTACAAGTATGTACATTAATGTATAATTGTGTGACTTCTATATAAACGTTATCCTTTTCAATACATTAGAACAACTCGATTCATCAAGCACAAGGAAATTTGGAGGAACAGGCATCGGCCTTATTCTTGTGAAGAAATACCTTGATATGCTGGACGGGACAATCCTGGTGGAAAGTGAACCGGGACAAGGCTCAAGGTTCACATTCACAATGAAACCTGAAAAATCCTACGAAGAATAAAAAAAGAGAATAAAGAATTAAAGGAAGGAAATGACCGGATCAGACCTTTTCAGGCTCCAATCCGATCATACCATATATTTTATTCATGTCAAGATTTTCACGAGCAACATCTGCAAGTTCATCATAGGGATCCTTATCAGGAATCTCTTCTTCCTTGAACTCGAGACCCTTCTTTTCGAGAAGATAACTGATAAGTGCACGCCTTATGTTGACATTATCAAAGAGACCATGCAGATAGGTGCCTATAACAAGACCACTATCGTCTGCACAGCCATCATCGCCAAACACCGGTCTTTTTGATGAAGAAATGCCCATATGTATCTCATACCCCTTCACATCCTCACCTTTGATACTGTCAAAGATAGGACCACTTTCCTTAACGGTCTTGGTTACCTGAACCGTACGCTTTTCGTATGCATCGAAAACGGTCTCTATATCCAGAAGTCCAAGTCCATCCAAGCGAGCAGATTCACCACCTTCGATACCGGAATCAACAATGGATTTGCCTAACATCTGATAACCACCGCAGATACCAAGTATGGGAACCATGCCGTAAAAGGACTTGATCTTGTCAGCCATCCCACTCTCTACGAGGTCATTCAGATCACTGGTCGTGTTCTTTGTACCCGGGATGATGATCGCATCGGGGTTTCCAAGGTCATCAGAAAGGTCGACATACCTTACCTTTGCCATATGCTCAAGGGGTTCAAAGTCCGTGAAATTCGATATCCTTGTCAACCTTATTACTGCGATGTCAACATCATAGTGTTCACCGTCATCTGCAGATTTGTCACCGATGGATACCGAATCTTCAGAAGGTATACGAAGTTTGAAATAAGGCATTACACCAAGGACAGGGATCCCTGTGAGCTCTTCGAGTTCAGTCAATCCTGACTCCAATATAGCGGGATCGCCCCTGAACTTGTTTATGATCAGACCACGCACATTCTTGCGAACATCCTCTGGCAATAACTGGATCGTCCCATACAAACTTGCAAAAACACCACCTCGTTCAATATCACCAACGAGGATGATAGGAGCATCGGTTATCCTTGCTGTCCCTATATTGACAATATCACGGTCATACAGATTAATCTCGGCAGCACCACCTGCACCCTCCATCACAATAAGATCATATTCAGCCTCAAGTCTTTTAAGAGCACCTTTTAATACATCGTGGGTCTCTTCAATGGAATCATAGTATGCACCCGCACTTTTATCAGCATAGGGTTCGCCAAGAAGTATAACTTGTGAGACACGATCGCCTTTTGGTTTAAGAAGAACAGGATTCATATCTGCCGTAGGTTCAACTCCCGCAGCTTTTGCCTGTATCGCCTGTGCAATACCGATCTCTTTACCATCCACCGTAATCCATGAGTTCAGGCTCATGTTCTGTGCCTTAAAAGGTGCGACTTTGTGATCAGCAGAGAATATGCGACACAGAGCCGTCACTATTGCACTTTTACCAACATGTGAGGCTGTACCCAATACTAACAGATGTTTTTTATTAGCGTTATTTGCAGTCATTCACAACAACCTTTTATGTGACAACGTTTATTATGCTATATCTAATTAACTCCAATTTACTTTAGTTAGGTGAAAAATGTCAGAACTATTGCACATAAGCGGAGGCCCTACAAAGCCAGAGGTCATTGCGATCTCATTATCAAAACTTGACCTGAAAGATGGAATCACGTTCTATGATGTCGGTTGTGGAACAGGTGCCGTGTCCATCGAAGCTTCAAAGACTGCACGGAATTTCAAAGTCGTTGCTATCGATGCAAGAGAAGAAGCTATTGAGGTTTCAAGGACGAATTTCAGGAATTTTGGCATTGATGATGTCACATTAATACACGGAGAATCATCAGAAGCCATAGACAAGAATGCTGATATTGGGTCTATTGACTGTGCATTTGTTGGCGGCACCAAGAACATATCCAAAGTGTTGGATGTGCTCTATGAGAAAAAGACAAGAAATATTGTTGTCAATGCTGTAAGGATAGAAACCGTGGTAACCACAATGAACAAGATGAAAGAACTTGGCATATTTTCAGAAGTTGTTCATGTGACCATTACAAGAGGATATGAGCTTACTGGCGAGACCATGTTCAAGCCTGAAAATCCTGTATATATAGTAGTAGGAAAACTTTCTTAATGCTTAATAAAGTTGACATTAGGTACGATATATTAAATTTATGGAGATAGAAATATGTTGATAGGAGTAGGACTTGGACCAGGTGACCCGGAGCTTCTTACACTTAAAGCGGTGAATATTCTTAAGAATAGCGATAAGGTGTATGTGCCAGGGAACATGGCTGCAAAACTTGTAAAGCCATATGCAACCCCAGAAATATTGGATTTCCCAATGCTCAGGGATTATGATGTGCTGAACGAAGTGTGGAAGAAGAATGCAGACATTATTGCAGATGAAGCAAGGAACGGTACTGTGGTGTTCGGCCTTATTGGAGACCCTAATTTCTTTTCTACGTTCACACATTTAAAACGTGTCATGAACAAACATTATCCTGACGTAGAGACCTCTACAGTCCCGGGGATCAGTTCGATCACATCTTTTGCCGCAAGGGCCGATGCTGAAGTTGACACTTCGTTCGAGGTCAGCGATGGTTCTGAAACAAAGCACAAGATCAGGCTTAAAGCAAACCGTCCAAGGCAATTGATCGAGGAATTCAGCGAGGAAGGATATACAGATTTCATCTTTGCAGAGAGATTATTCTCCGACAAAGAGGTCATTATCAAGAACCGCGAAGACATCCCCGAAAAAGGAAACTATTTCAGCATTGTTTATGCTAAGAAAGATTAAAACAGGTGTTTTCATGACAGATAAAGTTGTTACTTTTGTGGGTGCCGGTCCGGGTAACCCAAAACTTATCACATTACTCGGCAAGGAAAAGCTGGAAGAGGCAGACCTTGTGGTATATGCAGGTTCACTTGTGAACCCTGTTGTCGTGGACTACTGCAAGGGAGAAAAGGTTGACAGCTATGGTCTTACCCTTGAAGACATATCCAAGAGGATAGCAAATGCCCTGGAGGAAGGAAAGAAAGTAGTTCGCCTCCACAGTGGAGATCCATCCCTTTACGGTAACGTTGTTGAACAGATGGAAGAGCTGAAGACGTACGGTGTTACAGTGGAACGTGTTCCAGGAGTTTCTTCCGTGTTCGCAACTGCTGCAGCACTCAATACACAGCTTACCCTCAATGGTGTTTCTGACACACTTATTATTACACGTCCTGCAGGAAAGACCCTTGAAGAAGATAAACTCAAGGAACTTTCAAGGCACAACGCAACAATGGCGGTCTTCCTTGGAACTCAGAAAATAGAGGAGATCATGGAAAAGGTAGAGTATTCAGATGATACTCCAGTGGCTGTTGTTTTCCACGCATCATGGCCAGACCAGAAGATCATTTACGGAACTGTTGCCGATATTGCAGAGAAGGTCAAGGAAGCAGGCATCATACGCTCTGCCATGATCCTCATTGGCGGCGTAGTAGACCCTATCGATTACAGGAGGTCACACCTATACGGAGTGGCACAAGAACCGCTGTAATCACATTTGAACGTAACCTCGATGTGGCAAACAAACTTGCAGACCACATCGAGGCAGATGTGATAATTTACAAGAAGGATATCTTCAAAGACATATTTGAAGAATATCAGGCAATAGTAGCTGTGTTTGCAACAGGTATCGTTGTGCGGGAGATAGCACCACTTATAGTAGATAAGTGGGAAGATCCTGCCATAGTGGTAGTCGATTCTAACCTGAACTTTGCCATTCCACTGCTAGGAGGACACCACGGTGCCAATGAGCTTGTGAGAAAGATCTCCGAGATAGGAGTGATACCTGTTATCACAACAGCTACTGAAGTACACAATCGCAATTCTGTCGAAGGTATTGCGGCAAAGCTCGGATATGACATAGTCAACAGGGAATCTACAAGAGATGTGAATTGTGCCCTGCTCGATCAGGATGTTGAAGTCCTGGAAATAAAGGGACCAAAGATCGTTATTGTGGATAATGATGTATCTGTCCTGAAAAAAAAGGCGGAGCATTAATGTACTTAGGCATAGGCGCCCGCAGAGGAGTGTCATCCGAAGAGGTCATCAATGCAGTGAACTGCGCATTGGAAGAAGTGGAAAGGGACATGAGCGAAATAAAGATGTTCGCTTCATCTATACTTAAAGAAAACGAGACCGGACTGATAGAAGCCATCAAAGAAATGGGATTTGAGATCAAGTTCCTGCCTGATGATGTTCTGAACAGTTTTGATGTCCCGTCTGATTCACAGGCGAGCCGCTTTGGGCTCAAAGGTGTTGCCGAGCCGGCAGCGTTAGCATTATCTGATAATAAGAAATTGATACTGAAAAAAAAAGTATATGGAAGGATCACAATTGCAATCGCAGAATGAAAATGAAAATGGGAAATTATTCATCATCGGCATCGGACCAGGCTCTGTAGAACAACTTACCATCCGTGCCAGAGATGTCATACTGAACTCCGACTACATTGTCGGTAACGGCACTTATCTTGACCAGATGGCAGAACTTCTGGACAAACAGAAGATAATCCGCAGTGCAATGGGAAAGGAAGTAGACCGTGCTAAGAAAGCAGTGGAACTTGCAAAAGAGAACAAGGTCGTTTCCATGATAAGCGGCGGCGATGCCAATGTTTACGGCATGGCAGGTCTTGTAATGGAAGTTGCTGAACATGCTGATCTTGAAGTTGATGTGGAGGTCCTTCCGGGAGTCACAGCAATTACCGCCGGAGCAAGTGTGCTTGGTGCACCTATTGTAAATGACTTTGCCGTCATAAGTCTTAGTGACCTGCTGACACCCTGGGAAGTTATCGAGAAACGCTTGAATGCAGCCGCATCAGCAGATTTCGTTATCTCGCTTTACAACCCAAAGAGCAGACAAAGGCATTCCAATTTCTCAAGGGCTATCGACATCATCAAACAGCATAAAGACGGAAGCGTACCCGTAGGACTTGTCAAGAACGCACTTCGCGGAGAAAGTCAGGACTACATCGTTACAACTCTTGAAGAAGTGCTTGACCACAACGACTGGGTTGACATGAGCACAATGATAATCGTCTGTAATGCTGATTCACGCATCTGGAAGAGCAAGAACGGCGAAAAGATAATAACACCTAGGGGGTATCAGAGGAAATATGACTACTGAAACTAGCAGTAAGAAGGACATACCTGAACTTGAAGATCTGGTAGAGATGACGGTCAAGATCGACCCAGAGCTCATAGAAGGATGTTCAGATTCAGGCGCTCGCACCGATGAAGCAAAGACCATCTACATGACCAGTCGCCGCATTGCGCATGACCTGATCGTGAAAGGTGAAAAAGAAACACCCGAAGAACGTGTCACCCAGCGTTGTGTGATCTCCACAGGCGACCCATCTATTGCTGATATCATGCGCTATACAGACGATGCAATAGAAGCTGGTGTTAAAGCCATCAAGAACGGAGCTCCGATCTTTGTAGATATCAATATGGTCAAAGCCGGAGTTACAAAGAAAGGGCATGATTGCGAAGTGATCTGCGTCCTTGATGAGGACCAGAACGCAGAAGTTGCTAAAAAGTATGGCATTACAAGAACTGCTGCTGGATTCCTTTTAGCAAGGGACAGGATTGAAGGTTCTATTGTGGCTATCGGAAATGCACCTTCCGCAGCTCTTGCTGTGTGCAGGATGATCGAGCACGGCATCAAACCGGCACTTATAGTCGGAACCCCTGTCGGTTTCGTCAACGCCGCAGAATCCAAGGAAGAGATCCGTAAAATGGAGGTCCCATCCATCACATGTGTAGGTACACGTGGCGGAACGCCCATGGCCGTAGCTTGTGTCAATGAACTTGTGGCTCTTGCAAAGGAAAGAGATGAGTGCAAGTGCTGTTGTGAGTGTGAGTAAATCTACTCACATCTCTTATTAATTTTAAAATTTATTATTGGTCAATTAACACATTGATCTTCCTAGATTCTATTTTTAGCAGTCATATGAGTGGATTAGATCCATCTAGGCTCATAGCCTTATGAGCACATTATTGTAAAGCATCCACATACCGACTAATACCAGGATGAATCCAACTACTTTTTTAAGATACATATCGTACTTTGCGATCATGCCCAGCTTTGACGAGGAAATATTCGCAGAGTAAGCAATTAATAACATTGGGATACCAAGACCCATTGAATATACGAACAACAGGAAGGCACCGTAGAGAAGATCACCCTCAATCGCGACCAGAGATAAGATCGAAGCCAGTATTGGACCTACACAAGGTATCCATATGATACCTAAGGAGATACCAAGGAGCAAACCACCCATTAAGCCGTTCTCTTTGAACTGTTTTCCCGAAAGTCCGCCAATTGAGTTGAAAGTCCCAAGATCAAAAAGCAAGGTCAACCCCATCAATATGACAATTATACCTGCAAATGCAGTAAGGTAGATGAGATATTGCTGAAAAAGCGAACCAAAGACAGATGTTATTATCCCCATGAATACGAATGATAAGGATAGACCGGATACTATCGCAAGAGGTCTTAGTTTACCTTTTGAAGTAGAGTAAGCAAAAATAACAGGCAATAAAGGAAGAACGCAGGGAGATAATATGCTGATCACCCCTGCTATAAATGCTGCTAATGGTGTAGCTCCTCCAAGATCCATAAAAATCATCCCCATAAGTAAAAGATAGGTTATCTGAAATAATTTCACTTATTCACTCGTATTTGCATGATACTCGATCGCATGATCAAGTACCGTTTCAAGAACAGATATATCGACATATCCCAGAATCCTTGCTTTGTTACGAGAAGTATCGATCACACCATCACGCCTCATGAACAAATAACTTCCATCTTCGATACCTGCTATCACCGTGGTATCAGGAATTGAATAATATTTGAACTGTGCGGCAAGACCAGATGTAATCCCTGAATCAATGTACATTATGGTCGCTCTGCCTTCATAGTCCATTGCAAGCTCATCGAGAACAGGGTCAAGTTGAGTGCATGGAGGACACCATTCAGCACCGATCTTTAAAAGCACAGGCCCGTTTACCAGTGCATCATCTATCTGTTGCTTTTCGGTTACAAGGATAGCATCGCGGTCATTTGCATCATATTCCGCATCAATAGGAGTGACATCTGAAACACATCCTGCAAGAAGAACTGACAGAGTAAGTAAAGTAATAACGAGAGCTTCTAATTTCATAGATACCACCAACCAGGATCAATTATTTTGTAGAACATTTTTATTGAATACAATAATTATGAACATTTTTTCATTTAAAGGTTATGCATAGTTCACACACGTGCCCCCAAAACCGTGTGGATAAAAAAAAGCATTGATGCTCCGAAGAGTCATTTATTAAGTACTTTCCATTTGAGCAATACGCCTTCTTCAATGGTTTCAGAACTTATCAATTCCAGAGGCAGAAAATCACCTTTGAGGAAACCTTCCCCATCAACGAGAGTTGGAGAGCTATTGCCACCTATGAAGATATTACCTATAAAAGAGAATACCTCATCCACAAGACCATTGGAAAGCAAACCCCAGTTGAGAGTTGCACCGCCTTCGACCATCAATCTCTGAATGCCCATTGAACTTAGCTGGCCCATGAGCAGGACAAGATCGACCTTTTCATCCCCTGCGGTGATAATTGTTGCTTTTTTTGAAAGAGCATCTACCTTTTCTTTAGGTGCAGAGCTTGAGACGGCAACAATGCGCATACCAGTTCCCTTTTTAAAGATATCAGCATTCAGAGGTGTTCGGGCTTTACTATCCACAATTATACGAACAGGATCCTCATCAAGTCCTTTGTTCTTGCGTGTGTCGCGACGATATCGAGATTTTACAGTCAGACTGGGATCATCTGCGAGAACCGTACCTATCCCCACCATTATCGCATCTGATGATGCACGAAGCTCATCCATCCTATCAAAGTCGATATCTCCAGAGATACGTACCTGTTTTCTCTCTTTGGTAGATATTTTACCATCGGCAGACATTGCAGAATTTATGAATGTAAACGGTCTGTTCATGTAAAGCACATCCAATTAATAAATTAAAAAAGTATCGAAAGGAGAAAACCTCCTTTCAAAATATCTAAGATCACGCGTTAAGGATGGCTTTTAAAAGATAGCGATCCCTCAAAAGACCTATGAATTTCTGGTTTGCACTAACCACTGGAACCTGATCGATCCTATTCCTTTTCATCTTAAGTGCACATTCGCTGACACCCATATTACTTGATGCTGAGATCAACTCCTTGACCATGACATCTTTAACAGGCACTGAAGGAACCTTTATCCTTGAGACACTGTAATAAATGCTCATGGTATCCCTCATACTTTCCCAAGTCCATTCATCATCATCTGCACCTGCAGACATGTTGGACACTTCCACAGAGTCTTCAATGACACTTGCACTTATGATATCACGGTCGGTGATAAGACCTACGATATCGAGATTGGTGTCAATAACAGGAACTGCTTTTACATGTGCCAGCTCCATGTTCCTTGCCACAACGTGGAGAGGGGTCTCATACCAGACCGGACCTACCCCGGAATTGAGATATTCACTTATAGGAGTGGTGATATTCAAATCCACCAGACTGCCCACTACATCAGCAACAGTGATAAGTCCTACAAGTTTTTCATTTTCCACGACAGGTAACCTTCTAATACCGTGCTTCAAAAGGATGTGTGCTGCTACAGATAGGTCCTCATCAGGACTTATTGAAATTGGATCGCGCACCATTAAAAGGGCTAATTGTTCCTCTGTTGGTTTTTTCAAAAGATTGGAACGACTTACAATTCCAACCAATTTGTTATCCTTGATGACTGGAAGTCCTGAGACCTTCTTGTCTTTCAGAATAGAAAGAACCTCATCTCTTGAACCAGGAAGAGAGATGCACGCAACGTCCTTAACCATAATATCTCTGACCAGTGTTTCCTTAGGCATGTTCAATTAACCTCAATATAAATTTATTCGTTTTTTTCTCCACGTACAACGAGTACGGGCACTTTAGAATTACGAGTTACTTTTTCAGCAACACTTCCAAGGAGGAACCTATCAATTCCAGTTTTACCAAGTGTACCGATCACAATCATATCGATGCCATTTTCTTCTGCAAATTTGATTATCTCATTGCTAGGATGTCCTTCCAGAACAGTAGATTCTAATTCCAGTCCTTGAGATCTAGCAAACTCTTCAACTTGCATTGATGCATTTTTACCTTCTGTTTCCAAAAGTTCATACATCATTTCCCATCCGGCATCCATTGGTATAGAAGCAAACGCAGCTGTATCCACAACATATACAACATACAACTTTGCCCCACTCAATTTCGCAAATTCAACACCATATGATATTGCTTTTTTGTTCTGTTCAGAACCATCGGTTGCTACCATTATCTTCTTGTACAGTTCGCTAGTCATGTTACCTCACCATCATTTGTTTGTATGTATAATGGATAAAATATCGTCTGGTCTACCCCTTCTGACCATTCCGCTTATCGGATCACTTATACCAACCAGATTGTTGGAATTGCCATTCAAGATCATAAGATCTGCTTTATTGCCTTTCTTAATGGAACCTGTATTTTCAAGTCCCAGAAGTGATGCTCCATTTAGCGTACACATCTTAAATACTTGTCTATCCTCAAGACCGAAAACCTTGGATAAGACCTCCATTTCAGAGAACATATTGACTGAATTGAGCATTACATTGTCAGTTCCAACACCTACATTCACTCCTTCCTCCAACATTCCACAAATTGGGGCCATACCCGCATCAGTTATAAAGTTGGAACGTGGACATACAACTATAGGAATATTGGATTCGGATATTGCCTGCAGATCGGAACGCATTGCCTTTGTCATATGAATTAGAATGTCGGGATCCAGTGAAATTGCTTTTTCGATATCAGTGTTGTCTTTTTCTCCTGCATGTATCGCAAACAACTTATTGAAATCCTTTGCTTTTCGTTTGGACTTGATGAGGATATCCATATCGAGGTCGTTTGTCCCACTCATCCCAAGACCATCTGCATGTTGCAGTATCCTGTCAAGTTCAGACATAATTTCATCAAGTGGTCGGTCAGTGCATTTTGGTCTTCCAAATATGAGATGGTCTATATCCTGATCAGAAACTGCCTCTTCCAGTGCAAGAGCACCGAGAACACCACCCTCCCTGAAATCTGCAAATGCGGAAGTGCCTGTTTGTAACATATCTTGTATGGTCATTCGCATAGATCGGACCAGATCAGGATAAGATGTATTTTCAAGTATCTTATGTTTTAGTCCACCCGGTGGCCGTACAAGAGCATCAAGATCTTTGGATACTTTAAAATTATTACATTCCCCGAGTACAGGGTCCTTACAAATAGAATCACCAATATGCGTATGGGAATTTATAAAACATGGGGCTATGATGTTATTGCTATCCGTGGGTTCTTCGCCGATTTCGGAAATGACCCCATCTTCGATACAAATATACCCATCAATTGATTCAAACTCATCCCCATATATTATGGTACCAGAAATTATCCGTTCACATGACATTGTAAATGATAAATATATAGATAAAAGTAGATATAATCTATGATTGAAGTTACGCATATGTATTTACAGAATACACTGTTTTGATTTTGCAAGGATTGATCTATAGCTGTTGCTTTTTAAGCTAAACATTAAGAAAAGCAACTTAATAAGAGTGAGCATAGCAGCGATGCAGATTTCCCGAAGACTCTCGTACTTCAGTACAATAAACAACGTGGGCAGACTTATCTTCTGTGTTCGGATGGGAACAGGAGTTGCCCTGCCACTATGCCCGCCATACTCTTATGTTAATGAATAAAACCAAGGTCCAAATCCAGATTAGCGCTTCTGGAGCGCGCGACCTTTGAGCTTTGCTCAAGAGGTCAGGATTTTAAGTCAGACCCTCTTATTTTAATGAATAAAGCCAAGGTCCGGATTCGAACCGGAATGGTATCGCTCTGCAGGCGATTGCGTAGCCGCTCCGCCACCTTGGCAATTGGGATGTATTCCCTAGTAGGTAAAACATGCATATAAACTTTTACCTTGTGACAAATATAGGTACTGCGAAGTGATTCTGATAGACATGATGTCTGTTAGAATGAGATCAATTACCATTGTAAATGTTGTCAGACAGAGTTACAACTATTGAGTTAAAGATCAGTCAAGAAAAAAGTTGAATAGAGTGAGCATAGCAGCGATGCAGATTTCCCGAAGACTCTCGTACTTCAGTACAGTAAACAACGTAGGTAGACTTATCTTCTGTGTTCGGATGGGAACAGGAGTTGCCCTACCACTATGGCCGCCATACTCATTCAAATTAATGGAATGGAATCATGTATGATCATATTACATATCAGATTTCGCCCGGACAAAGCGAGAAGGATGAGGCACGGATATTAGTAAATGCGGACTGAACACCTCGTTGCCTTGGTGCTTACATCCCATTCCTATCGATCCGGTCTTTTACCGGAACCCTTAAAGTGGTCTCTTTTTAGGTTAGATTTCGAGCTTAGATGCATTCAGCTCTTATTCCTTAGCGCGTAGCTGCTCGGCAGTGCCTTGTCAGACAACCGATCGACCAGTGGCGCCGTTGCTCTGTTCCTCTCGTACTAAAAGCAACTTACCCTCAGACCACATACACCTCTAGTAGATAGTAACCGACCTGTCTCACGACGGTCTAAACCCAGCTCACGATCTCCTTTAATAGGCGAACAACCTCACCCTTGGCTGCTGCTGCACAGCCAGGATGGAAAGAACCGACATCGAGGTAGCAAGCTGCCGGGTCGATATGTGCTCTTGCCGGCAACGACTCAATTATCCCCGGGGTAACTTTTCTGTCATCTTTAGCCCGCACCAAGCGGGACATAAAGGTTCGCTAGAACCGACTTTCGTCTCGTGATCCACTACTGTGCTGAATCACGTCAGGCTAACTTATGCTCTTGCACTCTTCAGTAGGTTTCCGACCCACTTGAGTTAACCATTGCGCGCCCTTGATATCTTTTCAAGGGCGTCCCGCCCCAGGCAAACTGCCCACCTATCGGGGTCCTCCTCACGGAGTGAGGGTCGTAACTTTGGAAGGGTAGTGTCCCAATTGCGACTCCACCGATGCTGGCGCACCGGCTTCGACGTCTCCTACCTACACTGTACATCCAAAATCACAACCCAGCGACAGGCTGCAGTAAAGCTCCACGGGGTCTTCACTTCCCCCTAGAGGTCTCTAGACTCTGCACTAGAATGTAAGCTTCACCGGACTCTGGCTAGGGACAGTAGAACTCTCATTGATCCATTCATGCAAGTCGCCAATTAAGCGACAAGGTACTACGCTACCTTAAGAGGGTCATAGTTACCCCCGCTGTTTACAGGCCCTTCATTCCGTTGAACCGAAGTTTCAGGTACCTGCACTGAGCAGGATTCAGAGATCGTACTAGCCCTTACGGGTTTGCGATCTCCTATGTTGATATTAGACAGTTAGAGTTCCCTGGTCACTGCGACCTGCCGTCTTCACGGCAGGCACTCCTTCTCCCGAAGTTACGGAGCCAATTTGCCGAATTCCCTTAGCCAAATTATTCCGACACGCCTTAGCCTTTTCAGCTAGGGGCACCTGTGTCAGATCTCGGTACGGATATTCAACTCCCTTTTCACGGGTTCCGGGGTGCAGCCGACTTTCGTCATAACATATTCGTCTGCTTCTCGCCATTACGGCTCTCCACAGATTTAGATGCTTAAACGGCGCGACAGCGCCGCTCAGCCTGCCCCAAAACGTCAGTTTTATTGTTGAATAGTACAGGAATATTAACCTGTTTCCCTTTTGATGTACTCGAATTACGGTACAACTTAGGACCGACTAACCCTCGGCTGACGATCATTGCCGAGGAAACCTAGCCCCTTCGGCGGTTAGGATTCTCACCTAACTATGCTGCTACTATTACCAGGATTTTCGTTTCCGCTCGGTCCACAGGACTTCACAGCCCTGCTTCTACCCAAACGCAACGCCTTCCTACGAGATTACCTTACGGTACTCCGTGGTATCGGTGGTCGACTTGAGCCCCGTCCATTTTCGGGGCCCCAAACCTCGACTGGTGGGCTGTTACGCACTCTTTAAAGGATAGCTGCTTCTAAGCTAACCTTCCAGCTGTCTAGGGCTTGGGACGCCCTTTAGTATTAACACTTAGTCGACACTTAGGGACCTTAACCACGGGCTGGGTTGTCTCCCTTACGGACTACAGGCTTACCCCAGTAGTCCGGACTCCAACCTTCTACGACGACGGTGGGTTCGGAGTTTGACAGACGGATGAGGAATTTCTTCCCCAGGGCCATCAATCAGTGCTCTACTCCACCGACTATCTCCAGTTAGGTCATGCTACGACATGTTTCGGAAGGAACCAGCTGATGCCGGGTTAGATTAGCCTTTCACTCCGAGACGCAGGTCACACGAATGATTTGCAGATCAATACCGCTTGCGGTCCTCCACGTAGCTTTCGCCACGCTTCAACCTGCCCACGCCTAGATCACCCGGCTTCGGGTCGTAACTTAGTGACTCCACGCACTTGTATACGCCGCGTCTCACCCGTAAAGGTTGCACGCATGTTGCTTTCGCTTCGGCTTCCCAGATAAAAGGTTAGCCATCGCCACTTAGTTACACTCCCTGGCCCGTTCTTCAAAACGTATGATATGACATCGGCATTAGAACTCGTACTACAACCTCGCGGTTGATTCCTTCGAACTAAAGATCCTTTCATGCCATATCGCTCCATCACCATCAGGTTTCAGGCACTTTTAACCTCCCTTTTGGGGGTACTTTTCAGTTTTCGGTCACCCTACTATTTCGCTATCGGTCTCAAGACGTATTTAGTTTTGGAAGTTGGTGCCTCCCAAATTCTCGCGTGATTTCCAACACACGATACTCAGGAACATTTCCAATTCCTCTTTTCATTGCTTACGTGACTATCACACTCTATGGTCTAACGTTCCAGAAAAGTTCAGCTAAGAAAAGATAGGAATCTTAGAAAGTTCCTATAACACCACATCTCCCTCACATTACTGGAGGGATTCAGTTTGAACTGTGCCGTGTTCATTCGCCATTACTAACGGCATCTCTTCGATTTCTCTTCCTGCCCCTACTAAGATGTTTCAATTCGGGGCGTTCCCGATCATTACTGATCAGCACAAATGTGCTAAGAGGTCTCATTAGGAAATCTCAGGTTCATAGGTTCCATGCACCTACCCTGAGCTTATCGCAGCTTGGCACGTCCTTCATCAGCGCTTGAGCCGAGCCATCCACCTGACGGCATAATTACCAGAGTCCATCTCACTTTGTCCAGTGAGCGTCTGATATGTAATATGTATACATGATCTCATAGTACCTGATATGGGGTATCAGGCACATCCATCCTTCCCAAGCAACATTACTTGCTCGGTGCACTTGATGATTGTGAATCTTAATTGATCCAATGGACTTGTAGGGATTCGAACCCTAGGCCTCCGCCTTGCAAAGGCGGCGATCTTCCAACTGATCTACAAGCCCCTGAGAACTTTCCAGCGAATCTCAGTTCATTGAAAGTGGTTTGTTGAATTTGGCAGTTTATCGATTTCTGACTGATAGCGGTGATCCGCTTTGTGCGGATCTTGCTTAGGAGGTGATCCAGCCGCAGATTCCCCTACGGCTACCTTGTTACGACTTAACCCCCCTTGCGAAATTTAGGTTCGAACACGGCACTAAGTCCGTGCCCTCACCCATACCTCACTCGGGTGGTTTGACGGGCGGTGTGTGCAAGGAGCAGGGACGTATTCACCGCGCTATGTTGAAACGCGATTACTACGGATTCCAGCTTCATGAGGACGAGTTACAGTCCTCAATTCGAACTACGGTTGGGTTTAGGAGATTGCCATCACCTTTCGGTGTAGGAACCCATTGTCCCAACCATTGTAGCCCGCGTGTAGCCCGGGAGATTCGGGGCATACTGACCTACCGTAGCCCGCACCTTCCTCTGGTTTAGCACCAGCGGTCCCCACAGAGTACCCATCATCCCGAAGGACATGCTGGCAACAGTGGGCACGGGTCTCGCTCGTTGCCTGACTTAACAGGATGCTTCACAGTACGAACTGACGACGGCCATGCACCTCCTCTCAGCGATTCAGGTAAAGTCTTTAGCTTGACCTACATTTTGCTGTCGCCCCCGGTGAGTTTTCCGGCGTTGAGTCCAATTAAACCGCAGGCTCCACCCGTTGTAGTGCTCCCCCGCCAATTCCTTTAAGTTTCAGCCTTGCGGCCGTACTTCCCAGGTGGTTCGCTTCACGGCTTCCCTACGGCACCAGAAGCGGTCGCACCGCCCCTGACACCTAGCGAACATCGTTTACGGCTGGGACTACCCGGGTATCTAATCCGGTTCGTGCCCCCAGCTTTCGTCCCTCACCGTCGGACCCGTTCTGGTAAGACGCCTTCGCCACTGGTGGTCCCACAGGGATTACAAGATTTCACTCCTACCCCTGTAGTACCTCTTACCTCTCCCGGTCCCAAGTCTGACAGTATTCCCCGGAAGCCTAACAGTTGAGCTGTCAGATTTCCCGAAGAACTGATCAAACCGGCTACGGACCCTTTAGACCCAATAAAAGTGATTACCACTCGGGCCGCCGGTGTTACCGCGGCGGCTGGCACCGGTCTTGCCCGGCCCTTGCTAACACATGCCGTTTACACATGTGGACAGCCAACATAAATGCTGGCACTCGGTGTCCCCTTATCGCGGTTTCCCGCATTGTAAAGATTTCGCGCCTGCTGCGCCCCGTAGGGCCTGGATTCATGTCTCAGAATCCATCTCTGGGCTCTTGCTCTCACAACCCATATCCGTCGTAGGCTAGTAGGTACGTTACACCCACTACAACCTGATAGACCGCAGATCCATCCTTAGGCAACCGAAGTCTTTTGATCAAAAAGCATTCCAGCATATTTGACCTATTCGGAATTATCTCCAGTTTCCCGGAGTTATGCCAAACCTAAGGGCAGGTTATCCACGTGTTACTGAGCAGTCCGCCATGTTCACGAAGAACATATGACTCGCATGGCTTAGTCGAACACCGATAGCAGTAACCTCTGGCAGGATCAACCAGAGTTTGTTGTTAAAGCACACTAATTGGAAGTTAAACTTAAAAATTGTCGGAAAAGAACACTCTAAAGTGAATTAGAGAGTTACTTATTCATGCACAATTTCGATTAGTTCTCGATAGATAGATTTACACTATCAGTCAGAATTAATCGAACTGCCAAATTCAACGTCAGACCAAAAAAGCTCCGGTCTCCACTAAATAATATTAAATTGAAGGTGATTGAAAGTCCACCCATTGAGTGGATTTCCTTAAACTCCTCCATGCTATATATACCTTCCGAATAGGAAAGCACAACCACATTTTTGACAAATGTGAGTCCAGTCATGAAAGAGCATAAACGTTTTTTGAACCCTCATCCTGATCGTACCGAAAACGGCACCAATCAGCTCAATGAGAGCACCCCTAACACTACGCTCTCATATTTATAGATTGTGTGTCAATGGATAACATGGGTTTATATGTAACCTGTATATTGTACATTACACAAAATATATATTTATAGAAGTGCTGCTAAATTATCGATTTCAAACAATATGAAGCAATAATCGAAAATATAAAATACATCATTCAGTTACTATAGACACAACCATTATTGGTCCTACATACTATACACTAACAAAGAACGTAGTACCACACATAACACAATTACTATTCATCAGGATTCGATCAAAATGAAAGTCAGCAAACCAAGAGGGACAAGGGACTTCCTTCCAGAAGAGACCGCTCGCAGAAGAAACATCGAGAACATAATGAGAAATGTGGTCAACAAATGGGACTATAAGGAAGTTATCACCCCCACCTTTGAGAATCTGGAGCTATTCACCCTCAAATCAGGAGAAGGTGTTATCGGTGAACTCTACAATTTCAACGACAAGGGCAACAGGAACATGGCATTACGCCCTGAACTTACCGCACCGGTAATGAGAATGTACGTCAACGAAATGCAGGCGACCCCAAAACCACTCAAGCTATTCTATTTCGAGAATTGCTTCCGTTATGAAAGACCACAAAAAGGAAGGTTCCGAGAATTTTGGCAGTTCGGTGTCGAAGTTATCGGTAGCAACCGCGCTGATGCAGATGCTGAGATAATTGCCCTTGCAACCACCATGCTCAACGCAGCAGGCATCAAAGGCGACCTTCACGTAGGTCACTTAGGAATAATCCGCCATATACTCAGAGAGCTCGAACCAGAGCAACAAAGCAAAATAATGCGCCTTGTGGACAAAAAGGACGACTCCGGTCTCGAAGAATACTTTGAAGAAATAAACGCCCCGGTAGAGCTTAGAAGAAATCTACTTGAGCTGATATGCATCACAGGCACCGATGCAATAACAAAAGCAAGAGAAATATTAGGAGACATCGAAGAAATAGACAAATTTGAGCAGCTCCTGACATTCCTCAACGCATACGAGATCGATTATTCTATCAACCTAGGCATAGCAAGAGGCCTTGACTACTACACCGGAATGGTTTTCGAAATATATGCAGAAGGACTTGGCGCACAAAATCAGGTCTGCGGAGGAGGTTCATATCAATTGATCTCATTATTCGGCGGCGGAGATGTACCATCTACCGGATTCGGACTTGGATTCGACCGTATAATGGAAGTGTGCGAAATAATGCCTGAAAAACAGAAGAGCGTAGTTGTAATATCCACCGATGAAACGCGTATCGATGCCATCCAGGTCACAACAAGCCTGCGAAAAGAACTAACCGTATATCTAGATATCATGCAGCGTAACTTCAAAACACAACTATCCCATGCCAACAACATTGAAGCAGATTACGCAGTCATAGTAGGATAGAAAGAGGTCGAGTCCGGCAAGCTAACCGTAAAGAACATGGAAACCGGTGACCAATCACAACTACCACTAGATGAAGCTATCGAATTCATCAAAAACAACTAAAAATAATGTTGCCGACAAAAATATCACTAAAAGAACATGAGAGGGCGGACGATTCCCTGCCCCTTCGATTTGCAATAACCGCTATTCTGGTCTTGCTGATAATGGCCCTTGCAATCACTGCAATGGCCGACTTGAAAGAAAAAGCGAATGAAGATAGCGCACTCATAGAGATCAGCAAGATCGTGCATAACTCAGAACAGATATATTTCCGCGGCACAGGATCTACAATATATGTAGACATCGATATCCCGGATGACGTGAACATACATATGGGAACATCACCCGACAACACCCCCTTGGCCATCCAACGCCAACAATTACTACATCCAGACAGGAAGTCATTATAGAACATTCCAGCACCAATGGAACGAGTAGTCTGCTAGATAAACTAATAGTGGGATCATCTGCCAAACCATATTATAAGCAGCATAATCACCGCACATTTGCAGAAATAATAGCAGAAGATCTTATCCTAACGTTATCGATCGACAATAGCAGCACCATACAAACGGTCGATCCAATAGCCATATCTCACAAAGAACAGACTCGTATTGCAATCGATACATACCTAGACAAATGCATAGCAGGAAGATATAGCTACCAACTTCATACAACGTGGGAGCCAGTTGAGGGATATCCACTCAAAAGCTCGATCTCGGTCGGCATCAAGCCGCAAATAGATGCAGTAAAACAAAGTTCAAGGGTGACACTGCCAACAAATAACAGACCATCAAAAAGCTACTTACTGGGTACAATTAACGACACGACCCTCACGACACATATCAACTCCTCGAACACAACTAAATTCGGCACATATTATGATGGTTTCAACAAAACTATCGATGCTGCCGCACTGTCATCAGCACAGATGATACCCCATACAGCGTACCCTTTTGAATTCAACAACACAATAACAATTACAGAACAAGATATGATCCGAGCAAACCAAAAGAATATTGCGAACTATCTGAAAAACAGCATGTCAGAGGAAATAAATGATACAGTATCCCAAATGGCAACTACCAATGATATCAATAAGATTAGACAACTCCGGGACGAAAAGATAGAATCCATCTATAATAAGATCAATAAAGGATACGTTGATATCACCCTGTCCATATGGTAAAAAAGACAATAACCTTTATATTAAATGTCAAGCGTATTAAGGTCACTTCGCCAAAGTACCGATTCAAGTTAATGTTCCCAACGTTCCTTTAACTTGAGCACAAACTCAAACCAATAATATATTGAATATCACATTATAATTATCAGGAGGAATGCTATGGCTAAAATGCATACCCGTACAAAAGGAAAATCCGGTTCAACAAAACCGATCAGATCAGAATCACCAGCATGGTCCACAGCAACAACAGAAGAGATTACAAAAGTAGTACTTGACCTCTGGAAACAGGGCAACTCTACAAGTGTAATTGGAATGGTACTCAGAGACAACTATGGTGTACCTGACGTTAAACTCGCAACAGGAAAGAAGGTAACAGAAATCCTGAGAGACAACAGCGAGGAACCAAACGTACCTGAAGACCTCTACAACCTAATTGTAAAGGCTATCGGATTGCGTAAACACCTTGTAGTTAACAACAAGGATGTACACAACAAGAGATCATTGCAGTCAGCTGAATCAAAGATCAGAAGGCTCGTGAAATATTACCAGTCTACAAAGGTACTCCCTATTGACTGGAAATACAAACCAGAAACTGCAGAAATGTTGATCACAAGATAAGTGGCCTGGCCACTCTTGTCAATTTATTGATGTTCGGCTCATGCCGAGCATCTAATTACTTTTTTAAACTTATCATATTCATTATACAGTATGCTCAGCATAGCACATCCCATCACCCTCGCTACACAACTACCTCACCCGCTTGCAATCTTGCCATTCCCATAGCTTCAGCTATACAGACTCCCTAATTGGATTCTCAAAAATCTCTAAAAGGCAAGATATAAATTCATAGAATGACCACTACTAGACATGAAAGCTGTAATTCTGGCTGCCGGAGAAGGATTACGTTGCAGACCACTCACACTGACACGTTCAAAGGTTATGCTTCCCGTCGCAAATAAACCAATCATCGAGCATGTAATTGACTCGCTCGCAAAAAACGAGATAAAGGACCTTATACTTGTAGTAGGTTATGAAAAAGAACGCATAATGGACTATTTTGAAGATGGGATCGATTTTGGGATTAACATAACATATGTTCACCAGAAAGCACAACTTGGAACAGCACATGCCATAAAGCAGGTTGCAGAGTTAATGGGAGAAGAAGATGAAACATTCCTTGTTCTAAACGGGGACAATGTAATAGAAGCAAACACCATAAAGGACCTTCTTGATAACCATAATGGAAATGCGACAATCTTAACAGCAAGAAAGGAAAACACTCGCGGATATGGAGTCATCGTTTGTGATGGCAAAAAAGTGAAAAAAATAGTTGAAAAACCTACCGCTGAAGTAAGCCATGTGATAAACACAGGCATATACATGTTCGACCAGAATATTTTTGAAAGGATCGAGCAAACCCCCATATCTCAAATGGGAGAATTCGCAATAACAGATACATTACAACAGATGATCGATGATGGCCTCCAGGTAGACCATACAATAACAAATTCATTATGGATCGATGCCGTTTTTTCATGGGATATATTAAAAGACAATTCGATCGTTCTTGATAGGTCCAAAGATTATGGAATAAAAGGTACTGTTGAAGAAGGTGCCATAATTCGAGGAAATGTTAGTATTGGAAACAATACAATAATAAGATCAGGATGTTACATCGTAGGACCTGCCATTATCGGAGACAATTGTGAAATCGCGCCAACCGTGGTCATCCTCCCATCCACAACAATAGGCGACAACGTAACCATAGGCTCATTCTCCCACCTACAGAACAGCATTATCATGAACAATACCAGAATAGGAAATCATTCACACATATCCAACTCTGTGATCGGAATGAATAATTCCATCGGCCCTTACTTCATCACAGAGGACAAAGAGAACATCAAGATAGAACTGGAAGACGATATCCAAACAGCTGAAAAGTTGGGAACTATCACAGGTGATGACACAATTATCGGCCACGGAGTACTTGTCAAAGCCGGAGTAATGATATCATCGAACTGCAACATAGATTCAGGAAAGATCATATCCCGCAATTTGCCTGAAAATTCCATTGTGATCTAAGAGGTAGTAAAATGTGTGGAATTATAGGATACGTGGGAACACAGAATGCAGCACCCATATTAGTAGAGTCATTGAAAAAGCTGGAATACAGAGGTTATGACTCCGCAGGCATAACACTACTAAATAAAACCATAGACACATACAAGACCATTGGTAAAATAAATGACCTTGAAAAAATACTCAAAGACGATATAAAGGGGAACATCGGCATCGGACACACTCGCTGGGCCACACATGGAGTACCAAGTACCATCAACTCCCACCCACACAACTCAGGCAACATATCAGTAGTTCATAATGGGATCATTGAGAACTATCTGAGCATAAAAGAACAATTACAAAAAGAAGGATATACATTCCTCTCTGAAACTGATACAGAGGTCATTGCACATCTTATACATTCAAAATTATATGGCAGTGCAACCAACACTAAAAAGATATGCGACTTTTTCACTGCACTTCAACAAGCACTAAAAGAATTAGAAGGATCATATGCAATTGCAACTGTTTGCAGCAGCGAACCTGATACCATGCTGGCAGCCAGAAAAGATAGCCCCTTAATAATAGGTATGGGCAATGGTGAATATTATGCAGCATCGGATGTTACAGCTTTTTTAAGCCACACAAAAAAAGTAGTTTTTGTGGATGACCTGAACATCGTTAAAATGCAGCCAAATGGAGTAGAATTTTACGATATAGACGGAAACGTGATTGAAAAAGAAACGACTACCATCAACTGGGATATCGAAGCAGCAGAAAAGGCAGGCTATGAACATTTCATGCTTAAAGAGATACACGAGCAAGCGACTTCTGTTTATGACACGTTCGCAGGAAAGCTATCCGAACTTGATGGTTCAGTCAATCTGGAAGAATTGAACATATCCGATGAAGATATCAGGAATATTGACAGGATCGAGATAATTGCCTGCGGAACATCATGGAATGCAGGACTTCTCGGAAAATATCTTTTTGAGAAACTTGCCGGAATACACACTGATGTAGATATCGGTTCAGAGTTCCGATATGGCAATCCGATAATGAGAAACAATGTCCTTTCAATTGCCATAACACAATCCGGTGAAACAGCAGACACCCTCGCCGCCGTCAAAAGCTGCAAAGCCTACGGTTGTAATTCCATTGCCATAACCAATGTTGTCGGCAGCAGCATAACAAGAGTTGTAGACAGCGTTCTTTATACAAGAGCAGGACCGGAAATCGGAGTTGCCGCTACAAAGACATTTACCGCCCAACTTATAATTCTTTACTTACTTTCCATACGTTTTGCAAGGACCAGAGGAACCATCAACACAAATGAAGCGAAGGATCTGCTGATAGAACTTAAAAGGATTCCGGGAAAGATACAGAAGATATTGAACCGCAAAGCAGAGATCCGTGAATGTGCTGAGATCTTCGCAGAAGAGAGGGATTATTTCTTTGTTGGAAGAAATGTGAATTACCCTGTTGCACTAGAGGGTGCACTAAAGCTTAAAGAGATATCATATATACATGCAGAAGGCTTTGCCGGTGGAGAATTAAAGCACGGACCACTGGCCCTTCTTGATGAGGGAACCCCTGTTGTCGCAATTGCTACAAAGGGGCATGTCTATGACAAGATATTGAGCAACATAAAGGAAGTAAAAGCCAGAGAAGCCAGAGTCATTGCCGTAGCAGAAAAAGGTGATACGGAGATAGAGAAATATGTTGACTATGTACTGCGCATTCCACCGACACATGAAATGCTTGCACCAATACTGTCATCCGTTGTACTGCAATTGCTTGCATATTATACCGCCCTTGCAAAGGATTGCTCTATTGATAAGCCAAAGAACCTTGCAAAAAGCGTAACCGTAGAATAAGAAAAAATGGAGCTATTATATGAAATTATTCGGATCATCCGGAATAAGAGGAATTACCAATAAGGAAGTTACAACAGATCTTGCCCTGAAGGTAGGTCTTGCACTCGGGAAAACAAAAAGGAGTGCAGTTGTAGGCCGTGACCCGCGCATTGCAGGAGAGATGATAGAACACGCAATCATTTCCGGGCTTCTTTCAGCAGGCTGTGATGTTGTACGAATCGGAATGGTCAGTACCCCAACCCTTGCATATGCAACAAAGGACTACGATTGTGGAGTAATGATAACTGCATCCCATAATCCCGCAGAATATGTAGGAATAAAGTTATGGAACCCTGATGGGATGGCCTTTGATTCCAGCCAGCAGGAAGAGATAGAGGAATGCATAGAGAAAGAAGATTTCGAACCTGTCAATTGGGATCAAATTGGCAATGTGTCAGAAGATGCGAATGCCATCCGCCAGCACACCAACATGATATTGCAGAATGTAAAAAGGTCCTCAAAACGTGTTATCATTGACTGCGGATGCGGCGCAGGTAGCACGATAACTCCATATGTGCTCCGTAAGATGGGGTGTGAGGTCATTACCCTTAATTCCCAACCTGACGGTTACTTCCCGGCACGCAATCCCGAACCCAACGATACTAACCTTACTCTGCTCAAAATAGCCGTAAAAGAATTCGGTGCAGATATTGGCATTGCTCAGGATGGCGATGCAGACAGGATGATGGCGATCGACGAGAAGGGAGAGTTCATTACTGGCGATGAGATGCTTGCACTTTTTGCCAGACATGAATGCGACGAAGGTGCTATAATTGTAGTACCCGTGGATACCTCGATGATGGTGGACGATGCCCTGCCCGGCTCAACTGTCATTCGTACAAGGGTCGGAGATGTCTACGTTGCAGAAGAGATCAAAAGATGCAATGCCGACATTGGAGGAGAACCTTCAGGAAGCTGGATCTTCCCGAAGATATCCTATTGCCCGGATGGAATCTTCGCTTCTGCAAAGATAATGGAGCTAATAGAGAACAGAACATTATCAGAACTTAAAAAAGAATTACCACATTATCCCACATATCGCGGCACAGTGAAATGTGACAACGAAAGGAAAGCGCATGTTATGGAAGTGGTCCATTCCAAACTCGAGAAATGCGGGAAGATATCTGACATCGATGGAATACGCGTGGAAATGGATAACGGATGGGTTCTTGTGAGACCTTCAGGGACAGAACCGAAGATAAGGATCACAGCCGAAGCAAGAGAAGGTGCTGATAGATTGTTCAGCATGGCAGAGAACATTATCAAGGAGGCACTTAATTGAAAGCTGTCATACTTGCAGCGGGAGAAGGCACCCGAATGCGCCCTTTAACATCATCCATTCCAAAGGTCATGCTTCCTGTCGCCAACAAGCCCATGTTAGAGCATATCGTGGATTCTGCCATCGAAGCAGGAATTGACGGATTCGTTTTTATCACAGGATATCATGAAGAAGTCATCGAGCAATATTTTGGAAATGGCGATAGATGGAATGTTACAATTGACCATGTACATCAGGAAGAGCAACTTGGCACTGCAAACGCTATCGGATATGCAAAAGGTCATGTCAAAGAGAAGTTCATAGTCCTGAATGGCGATGTACTAGTCAGTTCCGACCACATTGAACACATGATAGAAAGGAAAGAGGATGCAGTAATAACTGTAAAACGTGTGGACAATCCATCAGATTTCGGCGTTATTGAAACTGATGGAAATAAGGTCATAAATATCATAGAAAAACCAGAGTTTCCACCAACGGACCTTGCAAATGCCGGAATTTACCTTTTCAGCGAAGCCATCTTCGACCTTATCGAACAGACGACATTATCACCAAGAGAAGAATACGAGATAACCGATTCCCTTCAGATGCTCATCAACAGTGATGCAGATGTCGGATATGAGATACTGGAAGAAGAATGGATAGATATCGGAAGACCCTGGGACATGCTGGATGCGAACGCAGTCCTTTTGAACCAAATGGAACCTTCCGTAAAAGGAGTCATTGAACCCAATGCCACCCTTATCGGGGATGTGAGTGTTGGAAGAGGAACTCTGATACGTAATGGCGCATACATTATCGGACCGGTGATCATAGGAAATGACTGTGACATAGGACCTAATTGTTTCATACGCCCTTCAACTGCCATTGGAAATGATGTGCACATCGGAAATGCCGTTGAAGTGAAAAACAGCATAATAATGGATGGTACGAATATAGGACACCTCACGTATCTGGGAGACAGTATTATAGGCAGAAAGTGTAATTTCGGTGCCGGAACTAAGGTTGCCAATCTGCGCCACGATGGTAAGAACATCAAAGTGAAAATTAAAGGCAAACTAACGGATTCGGGAAGAAGGAAACTTGGAGTCATAATGGGTGATGACGTTCACACAGGAATAAATTCCAGCATCAACGTTGGAACCGTTATGGAAAGTGGAAGCTATACCAGACCCGGAGAGGTTGTTCGATAACGCCGGATCTTTGTTGTTATTTATGTATTTAAGGTTGTACATACGGGTGATCTGATTGATAGAAATGCAAAAAATAAGCGAACTTGCAGAGCAGATAGCAGACATTATAGAAGAATACAGCCATGCACGTGTCATTTCCCATAACGATGCTGACGGAATATCATCTGCTGCTATCATCTGCCAGGCGCTCCTCAGAAAGAACATACCATATCACCTTACGATCGTAAGCAGGCTCGAAGACAGTGTTGCCGAGATGATCAATGAGACAACTAACGAAGGAGATATCGTAATCTTCTGTGACATGGGCAGCGGTCAACCAGATATCATTGGAAAGGTACTGCACGATACAATTGTCATCGACCACCATAAACCGGTCGGAGATTCCCCTGCCAAGGCCATGATAAATCCGCATATGTTCGGCATCGATGGTGCTGTCCACCTATGCGGAGCTACCACTACATATCTAGTAGCAAAGGGACTTGATCATGAAAATGTAGACCTTGCCGGTATTGCAATTGCCGGTGCAGTTGGGGATAAGCAGCTTTTTGAAACGGCGAACAAGATAATACTGGACGAGGCTGTGGAAGCTGGAGTCATTTCCATCAAGAAGGGATTGAAAGTAGGCAGTGGGGACATTGCTGATATACTGGAAAACACACCCGAGCCTTATCTTGACATCACAGGAGATCGTGAAAAGATAGACAGTTTCCTTGACATGCTCGAGATACATGGTGACATCGATTCAATGGACAGTGATAAACTGCAAAAACTGATATCGACCATTGTATTGAAGCTTACAAAAAGAGCAAGTCCTGAAGCTATCGATGCTGCTGTGGGCGATGTTTATATTCTGAACAATGAAGTTGTGAAGAACGTCTATGATCTTGTTGCCATAATGAACACTTGTGGAAAAAAGAAAGTTCCAGGACTTGCACTTGCTCTTTGCATGAGAGATGATTCAACCCTTGACGAAGCAAAGGAGATGACCACCCAGAGCCAGAAAGCAATTGTCAACGACATAAATAAAGCTGAGGGGCTATTGCAAAAGGGGAAGAGTATTTATTATCTGATAGGTGATGACCTCGAGTCCACAGGGATGATAGCAAGCACTGTCATACGATACATCCATCCCGATATGCCTTTTGTTGCCATTAATAAGGTGGAAGGTAAAGTGAAGATATCGTCAAGAGGGACAAGAGAACTTGTCAGCAAAGGGCTTGACCTTGCATATGCCATGCGAACAGCAGCCGATGCGGTTGGCGGGCAAGGTGGCGGACACAATATCGCATCCGGAGCTTCTGTAGAACCGGAAAAAATAGAGGAGTTCATTGCTCTTGTAGATGACATCGTTGCTGAACAGCTTTCCTGATGTAAAAACATGAAAATATCCACCACCATTGAGTTAATCAGTACTGATGCACCCAGCATCGCTGAAAAGGTCGCCCTTTCATTGAAGCCGGACAATCTCTCGAACATGGAGACGGAGATAAATGAAGATAAAGCTGTGATCACGATCAGGACCGAGAAGATATCATCCCTGATAGCAACCGTTGATGATCTTTTGATGAACGCAAAGATAGCTGAAGATGTTATATGTGAGATAGAGGACAAAGAATGAAAAACGAGTGGACAACACTAGAGGGTGTGGAGAAGGACATCCTTGATTGTACGGCATGCCCTCTTTCTGAAACGGTCATTAACAAGGTCGTACGCAAGGGTTCCGATGAGCCGAAAGTGCTTTTTATAGGTGAAGCTCCGGGGAAGAAAGAAGACGAAACAGGCGTGCCTTTCTGTGGTCGTGCAGGGAAGATACTGGATGAGCTTATTGAATATATGGGACTTGAAAGCTCTGATTGGGCTGTCATCAATACTATCAAGTGCAGGCCACCAAATAACCGCAATCCCAACAAAAAGGAGCTGGATTGCTGTAAACCTTTCCTGATCAGGCAGATCCAGCTGCTTGACCCGAACCTTATAGTCCTGCTTGGGAACACAGCAGAGAAAGCATATTGCAGTGGCCATAAGATGAAATGGGGAGCTGTTGAGATGCTTGAAGGCAAGAACGTGCTCAAGATATTCCACCCGGCAGCGTTGATATATACGCGGTCGAGAACGGAAGACCAGCATAGATTCCTTGATGAGAATCGCTATATCTGGGAAAATGAATGATCACATTCATTCTGGTACTCACCTGCTTTTGTTGGAAAAATTATTAAATCTAAAGCCTATTTCATAACTGTTCGTTTTAGCGAACAATCCAATTAATTAGACCACTATTTGCTAATTATCAGAGATACTATGATAGTGGTCCATTTATCACGGTCAGTTTCAAGAGGAAAAATGCATGGAACTTAAATTCAATCTTAAAGGAGCATTCAAAACCAGTACCGACCCGACCGGTGCAAAGGAAGTTATTGCCCAGTATTTTGATGAGGCAAACAACACCATCCTTAAAAAAGGAGCACCTGAAGGACAGGGAGCGAAGATCACACAATGGGATATTGTGGACGGAAGTATCGAGCTCACCATTGAATCCGGAAGGTACGTCAGGGCACACGATGCAATAATGCGCCTGAAAAAGCCACTTGCTGCCAAACTTGGAAAGGAATTCCGTATCGGCATTCGCGGTGTCGATGTCAAGAAGTTTACAATATCAATGCCTGCGGAAGGGGAAATTGGGAATATGAACATCCCTCACGTAAGCAATATATCAAAAGTAGAGGGCGGTCTTATTCTGGAACTGAATGTTGGAGAATCCGAACTTGAGAGACGTATTCCTGACAGGATACTTACCCTTATGGAAGAGAAGGTAAGGGCAAAGGATTATGGCGGCAAGGCGGAGCACTGGCAGATCCTCTGGGAAAGTGACAAGAAGGAACACACGTTCGCCGGAGATCCTACTCAGGAAATGATGAAACATGGATGGATCAAGCGGGGTGCAAGCCGTGGTCAATGGATACACGGCCCGCAGTCCACTAAGATGTTCAGGACATTTGAGAAGATAGTCTATGATGAGCTTCTTGAACCTCTGGGATACAGGGAAATGATCTTCCCGAAACTTGTCCCATGGGAGGTCTGGCAGAAATCCGGACATGCAAAGGGTGTTTACCCTGAGATATACTATGTGTGCCCTCCAAAAACAAGGGACCCTGCATACTGGGAAGAGGTATCCGACCATTACAAGGTCACACATGAAGTGCCTACCGAGCTCATCAAATCAAAGATCGGCGATCCTATAGGCGGTCTGTGTTATGCACAATGCCCACCTTTCTGGATGTATCTGCAGGGAGAGACCATACCTACCGATGAGTTCCCAATAAAGGTCTTTGACAAGTCCGGAACATCACACCGCTATGAGAGTGGCGGAATTCACGGCATAGAACGTGTGGACGAGTTCCACCGTGTCGAGATAGTATGGCTCGGTACCAAGGAACAGGTCATTGAGACAGCCAGGAAGCTGCATGAGAGATACATGCACATATTCAATGAGATACTTGACCTCGAGTGGAGAAAGGCCTGGGTAACCCCATGGTTCATGGCACAGGAAGGGCTTACAGGTCTTTCTGAGCAGGGCGAGGCAGGCACGACAGACTATGAGGCACCACTGCCATACAGAGGAGATGACGGAGAATGGCTGGAGTTCCAGAACGTCAGTATCAATGGCAATAAGTATCCATCAGGTTTCAATGTGAAATCCCAGACCGGTGAAGAACTGTGGTCTGGTTGTTCAGGTGTAGGACTTGAACGCTGGGCATCTGCGTTCTTTGCACAGAAGGGACTAGACCCCGAAAACTGGCCAGAGGAATTCAGAAAAAGAGTAGGAGAGGTACCAAAGGGAATTCGATTCCTGTGATATCACTTTCATGTACCGATTTGTTTATATATAGACGCCTACAGTATAGGCACGCTATTAATTAACCTATCAAACGGGAATTTTACCGGTCAGAATCACGAACATCACATCTTCGTTCGATCAGGGAATTGGTCGAACACATCAATAATAATTACAGAGGAGGAATTACTTGGCTAAAAAGAGAGTACAAAGGAAATTGGATAAGTGGAAATTAAAACAGTGGTATAACATCGTAGCACCAAAGTTCATTGGTAGCAACCACATCGGTTTAACTCCAACTGACGATCCGGAAAGTCTTATTGGTCGTATTGTAGAAACCACCGTTGGCGAGCTTACCAACGATTTCTCGAAACACAACATAAAACTTAAGTTGGAGATCGACAACGTCACAGGCGATGTTGCAAACACAAGGTTCATCGGTCACGAGATCACAACCGACTACCTCCGTTCCATTGTAAAACGCCAGACCTCCAGGATCGACACTAACCTTAATGTCAAGACAAAGGATGGCTACAAGATCAGGGTTAAGCCTATATGCTTCACCGTAAAGAGAGCAAGGACAAGCCAGATCAAGGCACTCAGGGACATCATGACCGAAACAACAGCAAAACGCGCATCTGAACTCGACTTTGAGCAGTTTGTCGAAGAGGCTATTGTCGGTAAACTTTCCGCAAACATCTACAGGAAAGCAAAGTCCATTTATCCACTCAGAAGAGTAGAGATCAGGAAGACCGAAGTTCAGGTAGTTCCTCCACACCGCATGGCAGTCGCATCTATTACACCTGTTGAACCAGTTGTAACTGAAGCACCTGTTGAAGAAGTTGTGGCTGAAACACCTGTTGAAGAAGTTGCACCTGAAAAACCTACTGAAGAGTGATCTTTAAAATACATATGGTGGCCTTTCGGTCACCGCTTTAAACTTTTTTGACTTCTTACAACTTATTTCAATTCGGACACATCAGATCAATAGAATGATGATCCCGAAAATACATCCGAAAACTGCTGTAGCGTAAGCTTTTTTCAGGAAAGAAAATAACATTTGACGCTTTTCTAGCTTTTCCATAATAACATTCTGGAATTTCATAATTGAAATGATAACTGAAAATATTAAGACCTTTATCCCAAGTGTAAACGTCGTTGATCCTGCAACCGTTTCCAGACATAAGAGCTGTTGCTCAAAATGTGATCCTAAAATAGAAACAAAAAGAAGGAACCAGCCAATAATACCAAAAATGAATGCAGCGACCCTAAGCTTTACACCATAATACCTTTTCCACTTACTCCAATCCATATTACCACTCAAAATTAAAACAAGAGACCGGAAATACCGGTCTCGTTCATACACTTTGAACTTACTTGTGGGTGAAATAAGCGACAACGCCATCATCCACAGAATCGATACGGCAGAAGCCAAATCTTTCGAACTGGACAACATTGTCAAGTTCATCCACGATCTGCTTTTCACCCATACCGATAAATTCACCTTGTGGCGCAAGTACTTTCACAGGAATACCGTCTTCAGGCACCCAGTGGATTATACGCATCTTGTTGCTCTTTGCATCTTCCATTGAATCGCCGATACATTTACATTTCAACGGTGATACAGAAGTTATCTCGATATTATACAGGTATTTCATACGCAACATATCGCCCAATTCAGCAGACTCGACGTCACTCTTGCAGACCAGCAACTTTGAACCGATATCGATGCAACGTACTCCCCTATCCTCAGAAGGATGAAGAGATGGGTTCACAGTACAACATACCGCATCCTCGACCTCAAGCTCCACAGGATCCCACACAAAGAAGTACCTATTAGCAATAGTGTCGATGATCTTTCTGTTCTCCGCATAGAGAGTGTCCATGCTGAGACTGACATCAGTCTCGCCAACGCCCATATCGATCATGAACTTACGAATAGCTTCAGGCTTGATACCCCTTCTTCTAAGAGCACGAAGTGTAGGCAATCTTGGATCATCCCAGCCGGAATATTCGCCATCCTCGATGGACTGGCGCAAACCACTTGTGCTGAACTTACCGAACTCATGCATTTTCACACGACCCCAGTGAGTTGTCTTTGGATATTCCCAGCCCAGATAATTATAGATATAGCCCTGACGTTTTTCACTGTCCATCAGGTCCTTACCACGGATAATATGGGTCATACCAAGCACATGGTCCTCAATTGCACCCTCGAAATCAAGTAATGGCCATACGACATATTTATCGTCAACTTCAGGACGAGGATGAGCTGTCTTCACTATCCTGAAAGCACCAAAATCACGCATAGCAGGATCCTTATGTTCGATATCGGTCTTTATCCTCACGACCGCAGCCTTCTCCTCATATTCGCCTGCAAGCATCTTGTCCCAGTGCTCAAGATTCACTTCAGGTGCATGGCCCCTATGAGGACATGGTTCCTTAGCATCCTTGAACTTCTTGAAATCACCACCCTCACAGAAACACACGTAAGCGTGACCCATCTCGAGGAGCTGTCTCGCATAGTCATAATAGACCTCCATATTATCAGAAGCAATGACTACCTCGTCCGGTTTTGCATCAAGCCACTCGCAATCCTCGAGGTACCAGTCATATGCTTCAAGCATAGGGCGCTTGGTCTGAGGATCAGTATCATCGAATCTAATGATGAACTTGCCACCATACCTCTTGACATATTCCGAATTCACAACGATACCACGGGTACTACCAAGAGTTGGTGGCCCATTAGGATTCGGTGCAAACCTCATTACAACACTCTCACCCTCCTTGACATCCAGAGGCTTAAGCCCTTTATCAGGCTCCTTTTTCGTGTTCAGTTCCTCAATAAGTTCAGGCGCTATCACCTCAAGTCTTGCCTGCCATTCTTCAGGCACCTCTTTCATGACCTCATCAAGGACATGCTGAATAACAGGACCAACCTCTTTTGAAAGAGGACGAAGATGAGGACATAAACCCATGACCTTTCCCATAACAGCTCCAAGTTGAGGTGCTTTTCCATATTTAACAGCGTTTTGAAGCGCAAATTTCTCAATCGTAATCTTATCTTCATCACTTAAGGTCATCTAAATACCCTCATAGGATCAAATTAATTGTAGAACATAATAAATTATAATTAAAAACAAAGAGATATCAGAATTTATCCCCAATATGCCTTATCTGCGTTATTTTCTCCAGAATATTGCCTATATTACCTTCAAATTTCCCGATAAACTCTTCTGCAAGATCTCCGGCAGTAGCACCATGAGATGATGGCTTTATGAGATGTTCCTGCTCAAGGACACGCAAAGAATATCTGACCTTATGCGTAGGCATCCCCGTCTCTTCAGCAAGTTTCAATATACCTATAGGCCCATTCTCAATGACCTTTTTAAGAACGAGCAAATGCCGTTCAGTAAGCTCAAGTTCTCTGTTGATCTGATCAAATAGCATTATATCACCTCATTCGCCAAAGTGCCTATACCTTCGACCTCTACTTCGACAACGTCCCCGCGCAGTAATTCCCCCACACCAGGAGGAGTACCGGTAGAAATAACGTCACCTACCTCTAATGTCATTATATCCGATATAAACTCTATCAGATGTGGTATATCAAATATGAGGTTCGAAGTACTGGAATCCTGCCGTACTTCGCCATTCACCCTGCATTTAATAGAAACATCACTGGGATCAAAGTCCCCTTCCGGAACAATGAACGGACCCAGAGGAGCAAAAGTATCAAAGCTCTTTGCACGTGTCCACTGCCCATCTTTCTGCTGCAGGTCCCGAGCAGTCACATCATTAAAGCATGTATACCCCGCAATGACATCACCTGCATCCTCGTAATCGATGTTTCTGCACCTCTTCCCAATAACGACTGCAAGCTCCGCTTCATAGTCCACACGCTGGCTCATTGCAGGATAAACTATTTTATCACCAGACCCTATGACCGAAGAAGGTGGCTTCATGAATATGACAGGCTCGACAGGAACATCCATGCCAAGTTCGACAGCATGGTCAATATAATTCAGACCAATGCAAACTATCTTAGAAGGTTTAGCAGGTGGAAGCAAAGCAAGCTCGGACATCTCAAAAGTTCCGCCATCGTGAGATAGGGAAGTCACAAGATTCCCATCAATGCTCAGTTCACCGTAGAAAATATACTCATCGTGTTTGAATCGACCCATCATAATTGCACATTCTCTGTTCTAATTGTACTAAAGAACAGAATTGTAGTATAAAATATTTATCAGCCAATGCCTTACAAAAATATTATGATTTGTCTGGTTCCCATAGATCATCATAACAAATTTATAATCAATATATACATATATTCCATAAGATGAGAAAAAAGGGGAACGAATTTGGGTTACTCTATGGCGGAAGGAACTATGATATTTTTGCCACATTGTTGGGATTTGGACATTCATACTACGAAAAAGCAGCAGGTGAACTACCTCTTGAAAAAGGAATGAAGGTACTCGACCTTGGGTGTGGTACAGCATCCCTTGATATAGAGATAGAGAAAAAGGCAGAGCACACCTGTAAAGTGTATGGAATTGACCTTTCCGACACACAACTGAAATATGCTCATTCAAAAACAAAGGGAATGGAAGAGGAGATATCGCTCTACAAAGGAACGATGGATGAACTCCCTTTCAAGAATGATGCTTTCGACATAGTGGTAACAAGCGTAGCATTCTGCGAAACCGATGAGGAAGTCAGAAGAGGCTCCATAAAAGAAACCTCAAGGGTACTAAGAAATGGAGGATATTTTGTCCTTATCGACTGTGCCCGACCAAGAATGGCACTCACCAGTGCAATGTTGCTGCCATTCTTCATGCTCAAAACAAATGAAGATAACTGGAACAATACATATGTTGAAATATGTAAAAATAACGGCCTTATGCTGGATAAGGAAACCTATCTGAAATCCTACATACGCTGCCAGCTATTCAAAAAAGAATAAGGGATTTAAGCCGCAGGTTCTTCACGAGACCTTTCAAAGTCTCCCTTATGTGACTGTTCAATATCTTTCTTATATACAATCGTCCTGTAAGGGAACGGAATTTCAATACCTTCAGCATCAAACCTCTTTTTGATGGCTTCCTTCAGATCACAACCCGTAGTAAAGCACACCGAACGATCCCGGACCCATACATAAAGCCTGAGATTTACTGCAAAATCTCCCAGTTCGGTCAAAAGAACAGAGACCTCCTCCCCCTTTTTTTCATGAGAATTATGTTTTTGGAGATTTTCGTATGACATTACATTTTTGTGTTTACTGGCCTCATCTATCATGATCCTTCTTGCAAGATCAATATTGGAATCATAACTAATACCGATATCAACTGTCCAGTTGACCGTCGGATCATCGATGGACCAGTTGATGATGGCTTCATCACTGATTACGTGATTGGGAATGTTCAAACGCCTGTTATCCCAGGTCCTGATCTTAGTGTAACCAAGAGTTATGTCAGTGACCCTGCCATATTCACCATGAATTGTCAACAGATCACCTACGCGGAAAGGTCTGAAAGTCGCAAGAGCAACACCCGCAATGATATTCGAGAGAGTGTTCTGAGCAGCCATACCAACGACAATTCCCGCAAATCCAGCACCCGCAAAAAGGGCTATGGACAGGTCACGAAGACTTTCAAAATGAAAAATGATAACAAGTAAACCGGCAAAATAGACCACTGCTACTATAATGCGGCGTACAAGTCCGTAAGTGGTCTCATCGATGTTCATTTTCTTGCTTGCCAGCACAAAATATGCCTTTAGCAGCCGGTCAGTCAACCTGGCTGTAAAAAATGTCAATATGACGACAAAGAAAGCAAAAAAAATAACCGCAACATCCCCCGAAAGCCATGAGGGGATAACGTCCAGAATTTCCATAGCCAATTATTAATGCAGAACTAATATAGATATTTAGTCATTCAAGAATATGCAATTAGATCAGACCATAAAGATAAACAAGACTGAAAAGCACAGTTACACCCAGAATAAGAACACTGATGGTAAAGACAATGAACACCCTCTGCAACCTTGACTCTTTTTCTGTCAGTGGGCGAATGTTCTTTACATGTTTTTTCTCAAGCACGTAACCTATCATAGTACCAAAGCCCATCCCAAGTGCCGGACCAATAGCAATGCCTATAGCAACATTTCCTAAAGCTATTCCGATGGAAATACCAAGAGGCATCCCAAGCAAAAGACCAAAAGCTATACCCATGCCAAACCAATAGCCTTTCGGATACATGCCACCATTTGCTGTGTCAGCTACTCGTTTCTTTACAACATTAGCTAAGAAGATACTAAGTACACATAAAACAAAAGCAAGGAATACTGCGGCTAAAAAAAGGCTCATATGTTAAGGAGTGCAGGAACTTTATTTAAATATTTGCAGTAAATCGAGTTCAACAATTTCAGCAACACACCAAAAATCGCACCGATCAATAAAAGACAGCAGGATCAGATATCCACGTAGATCATACCGCCTTCAACTTTTGTAGCATAAGATATCTGGTCATTACATTTGCCGGAAAATGCCTGCACAAAAAACCCGCTTTTTTTTGATCTTACCCGATGTCACATCATATTCGCACTTGTGACGAGGGCAGATCACTGTGCTATCCTTAAAGCTTACTATCCACAAGTTTTACCACCCATGTGATTACAGATAGCATCGATGGCATAGAACTTGCCACCATGATTTACTACCAGAATCTTATTGTCACCTGAATCGAAACTGCGCATTTCCCCATCCGGCACATCATCTGAACTGCATAGCTCTGTATATCCGGTCATTTAAATTACCCCATAGGGTATTGGACACGTTTGCATAAAAATATTAGTGTTCCATAGGTTCCGATCGAAATAGGACATTCAAATGAAATAAATATAAAACCCAAGAATTACAACCGAAATTATTTAAGTGTGTATTAATAACTTTTATATGGGAGCTTTTGTAAGGAGGTTGTGGGATTGAAACAAAAAATTAACCGTTCTGAAGAAGAATGGAAAAAATTACTGACGCCTGAACAGTATGCCATCCTAAGGGAAAAGAAGACCGAAATACCATTCACAGGCGAGCTGTTACGCAACGATAGACCCGGCGTATATAGCTGTGGAGCTTGTGGCCAGGAGATATTCAGTTCGAAGAATAAATTTGACTCCAGCTCAGGTTGGCCAAGTTTCTATGAAGTGATCTCCAATGATCGTGTGGAACTAGTTATCGACGATAGCTATTTTATGAAAAGGATTGAGATCCAATGTTCAAACTGTGGAAGCCATCTTGGACATGTTTTCGATGACGGACCTCAATCTACCGGAAAAAGATATTGTATAAATTCGGCATCATTGGGTTTTACAGAAGGTTCAGAGAAGGAAAAGGAAAAAAAGAACGATAAATGAGAGGAATCGACAATGGAAAGAGCAACATTTGCAGCAGGATGCTTTTGGGGTGTTGAAGCTGCATTCAGCAAAGTCGAAGGTGTGATCTCAACAAAAGTAGGATACACTGGCGGCACATTGAAAGACCCGACTTATAAGGATGTTTCCACGGGATCGACCGGACACGCTGAATCCATAGACATCATTTTTGATGAATCGGTCATCACATACGGGGAACTGCTAGAAGTATTATGGAACACACATGACCCTACGACAAAGGACAGTCAGGGACCTGACCATGGATCACAGTACAGATCAGCCATATTTTACCATGACGATGCTCAAAGGGAAGCTGCACTCAGATCCAGGGAACAACTGGAGCGTTCAGGAAAGTATGATAGTACCATTAAGACAGAGATAGTAAAAGCATCTGAATTCTCTCCTGCAGAAGACTATCATCAGAAGTATTTCCAAAAACTTCAGTTCAAACGATGATACAAAAAATAAGACGAAAATAAGGAAAAGCAAGACAAATATGGGAGTTTACCGGTAATTCCGACATTCCCCCATTTAAAGGAGGCTGCTATAAGATGAAACCCTCATGAGGACCATAAGTGCAATGGACCCGGCCACTGTAGCAAAGAACAATCCGTTGCCATCAATGTTTAAGCCGCCGGTTCTCCATTCAAAAAGCTTCTCTTCTTCTTCCATCATAGAACCTGTGTAATATGTGTCCATATATGTATTCCTCCTTGTTGGTGTAGTGCAATTTGTCACGATTAATGATTGCACATATCTATAACGATTAATCGTTTATAAGGTTTTCGACAAATGTTACCAAAGGGGATATAGAAACCCAAACGAATTGATATATGGACGAATTTACTCTAATGCTGGTATTGGAAAAAATCCGATCATCCAAAGGAGTGCTTTAAATGAATAATAAGATATTGAACCAAACATCTTGCTGTGACAGGAATTCGAAAAGTGATGACTGTTGCTGCGATTCGAGCAACAACAATTGTTGTGTGACTGATACTATAACTATAGATACTTGCAAAGAGAAGACCGCGTGCCCGATTTGTGGATATAGCAGTGAACAGGTTGGATCAATTACTGTAAAGCATCTTGTGAAAAAAGAAAAGATGGAAGATAATATTGATGAAAATCATCTGCTCTGCATGAATGAAGAATGTGAAGTTGCATATTTCACGGAAACATGAGCAAAATTCAAAACCAATTATCTGAAAGTACCGATTTGGTTCAAAAAGGGTGCTGATCCAAAGTATGCGTGCTATTGCAATGAGATAACTGAAGAACAGGTCATTAAAACCGTTGTTAACGCCGGTACCGATAATATGAAAGATGTCATGACAGACATCAAAAGGGAAGTAAGGTCACAATGCAAGATCAAGAACCCACTTGGCAAATGCTGTACACAAGCTTTTAATGAAGCAATAAGGAAAGGATTGAAGATCAGGAACATTTGAGAGTGTGATATGGGAAAAGGCAGATCGCAAAAAAGAAAAGCGATATCATAAGATAGCATGAGATAGCATGAGATATCAAATAGACAGCAATTCCCATCATCAGGGTCAAAGTCCAGCATACTGTTACAATATCCATATGGAATTTCTTTTTGAACCTCCATCTGTTGGTCACAAAAAGAATTATGAAGATCAGAACTATTGAGCCGAGAAGCCGGTGCATACCAAGTATGATTCCATATTCAGGAAGTCTAAAGCCCAGACTGATAGAATAGAACATATACAATATCGTAGGGACCATTACATATACCGCAAGAGAAGACGCCCTCCCATGCTCTTTGAGACCTTCTTTCCTTAGATTTATCGCATACAGAAGCATTACAAAAGCTATCACTTGAAGAGTCAGTGACAGATCAGCAAGTACCGAGATCACAGATATCAATAGATTACCCCCAATTATTTATTATATCGTAATTGGGAGTAGAAAATATTTAGCTGTTGCTACAGGTCACTTCTTTCCAGAATTATATATATCTGGCATGATCAATATATGAAAATGGTCATAAGTAGATTCCTAGTGTATCATGCCAGCTTGTCACTGAGATTTAATCCAAGAACACCGGCCATGACGATGAATATGGAAACCATCTTTATGGTAGTGGCAGGCTCTTTGAAATAATATACACCTATCAAGGTCATGGATGCTGTCCCCACCCCGGACCAGATGGCATAGGCAAGGCTTACATCAATGTTCTTCAAGGCGAATGGGAAAATACTGAAACTTATACCATAGAACACGAATATCATCAGAGATGCCGAAATGTTCGAATAGCCATCGGATATTTTCATGCAGACGGTACCACATATCTCAAAAAATATGGATATTGCCAGAAGTGAATAGCTCATATTAATTCCCCGGATCACAAGATATAACATGTATTTATGGAAGTTATTTACAGATAAACATAATGACCATGAAAAGATATATTGTTCTTGACCTGAGCAACGATAAATGAATGGTATGGAATCATCATAAATAGTTAGCTCTCAATAAATGACACACATAAGGAGATAATAAAAATGCCAGAAGACCCACTTCAGATAATAGCAGATAATGACCCGGAATTCGTCAAGCTTTTGGATGAAAACCTTCATAACGCATTCCCGGAAAATGGAATCCCTTACAAGTACAAGCTCCTGATGGCATTGTCCCTCGATGCATCAAAGGGTGCTGTTAACGGAGTGCGTTCCCTTGCATTGCAGGCATTGGATGCCGGTGCTACAAAGGAAGAGATCATGCAGACCATCAGGATCACACAGTACATCTGCGGAATTGGCAGTGTTTACGTAGCTGCTAATGCCCTTCAGGATGTTCTCTAAATTATAATAAATTACTGCACATATTTTTTCTGTAAATTTATAAAGACCCAGCTTTACAAATTTAAAGAGGATTATATATCGATTTCGGGGGACTTATATGTGGCAGATGTAAAAAATAAAGTAGCTGAAAATATAGAAGGAGTTTTTTATGTCGAGAATGAGTTTATCACTTGTCAGAAATGTATAGATGAAGCTCCAAATAATTTCAAGATGAATGACAACGGTTCGAGTGTTTTTGTATTCAAGCAGCCGGAAAATGATACTGAAAAAAAGAATTGCGAAGAAGTCATGGACTCCTGTTCTGCAGAAGCGATCGGAAATGACGGATAAGTGTAGAACTAATTATTAAAGCATCTTTTTTTCTTTTTCGTCATTCTTTTTTAGAACAGTCGTTTGCAGATCATAGAATACCACTACTCACAAAAACACTTATAGCGAATAGTATTTCCTTTTTCCTCCCATGACGTATTCAAAAAACTCAAATAGATTGCAAACTATTATTTCTATATGAGTTTAATCTATGAGGACCTGGTAAAATCGCTCGATTCAAAACAACAGGCATATGTGGATCTGAAATTACCAGATCCGACCAATGGGGAATTCCTTCTCGCAGTATTTCACATGATACCGGGAGGAGATCTTAACGTACTGCAAGCGGCTGCAGAGATCGCTGCAGAATCATCAACCGGTACGAATATCAAAGTAAGTACTGAGACTGCATTTTCCAGAACCATGAACGCTCGGGTGTATCAGCTTGATCTGGAGAGAGAGCTGGTATGGATAGCTTATCCGTGGAGGCTTTTTGACAGGGGAGGAAATGTCCAGAATATACTGACCTACATTATCGGCAATATCCTTGGAATGAAAGAGATCCAGGCATTGAAGCTAATGGATATATGGTTCCCGCCATCCATGCTGGAACAGTATGACGGTCCAAGCTATACTGTGGATGATATGCGAAAGTACCTTGATGTTTATGACAGACCAATCCTCGGAACCATAGTCAAGCCAAAGATGGGACTTACCTCAGCGGAATATGCGGAAGTATGTTATGATTTCTGGGTAGGTGGAGGAGATTTTGTCAAGAATGACGAGCCTCAGGCAAATCAGGATTTCTGCCCGTATGAGAAGATGGTCGCACATGTGAAAGAGGCCATGGACAAGGCTGTGAAAGAAACCGGTCAGAAGAAGGTTCACTCGTTCAATGTTTCAGCCGCTGATTTCGATACCATGATCGAAAGGTGCGAAATGATCACAAATGCAGGATTCGAGCCCGGAAGCTATGCATTCCTTATAGATGGCATCACAGCCGGATGGATGGCGGTCCAAACACTCAGAAGACGATATCCCGATGTGTTCCTGCACTTCCACAGGGCTGCACATGGTGCTTTTACAAGACAGGAGAACCCCATCGGGTTTTCAGTTCTGGTACTGTCAAAGTTCGCACGCCTTGCCGGTGCTTCAGGGATACACACCGGAACAGCCGGTATTGGTAAGATGAAAGGTACACCTGCAGAAGATGTTGTTGCCGCCCACAGCATCCAGTATTTGAAGTCACCGGGACACTTCTTTGAGCAGACATGGTCAAAGATAATGGATACCGACAAGGATGTCATCAACCTTGTTAATGAGGACCTTGCCCACCATGTCATTCTCGAAGATGATAGCTGGAGAGCCATGAAGAAGTGCTGCCCAATCGTTTCCGGCGGTCTTAACCCTGTGAAACTGAAACCCTTCATCGATGTAATGGAGAATGTAGATTTCATCACGACCATGGGTTCAGGCGTACACTCCCACCCAGGAGGCACCCAGTCAGGTGCAAAGGCACTGGTTCAGGCATGTGATGCATACCTTCAGGGAATGGACATTGAGGAGTATGCCAAGGACCATAAGGAACTGGCAGAAGCGATCGAGTTCTATTTGAATAGATAATTGTACGGAAAGGGTCTCTACACGGATATATAAGCCTGTAGAGATGAATACTTTTTTAATTTAGAAATTTAAGAATCTAACATTCTCATTAATAATAGTGATAAGAAACAAAACCATAGATTTGAAAGACTGGTAAATCGGCTCCATAGAAATCCTCAGTTTTGTTTTAATTGAAGTCAAATATTGATATAAACATCACTTATTCAATTTCGAAAGTACAAACTCATTAAACCAATCTGAAGTAAGATAATCCACCAATAGATCTAATGAACCATCTGGATTTTTTTTAGCTATTAATTCCATTTCTTCAGAATTGTCAAAAATGTATGCCCTACGACAGTGCTTTAAAGCTTCAAATAAATTATTGTTGGTCTTTGTGTACCGATCATAGATCTTTTCACGGGGAACATCGTGACCACCCATTTGCACTCGTTGTGCTACACGAACACAATTAATTTCAGGGTCGTTTGTACTTACAAAATACAGATAGACATCCCAACCAAGTTCTTTTGCATCCTTGAGAAAATCTATTTTTGATGGATGGGATAAAACAGTTTCAAACGAAAACAAACGTTCATTTGTTTTTATGAGACAATGCCTAAGATAATCCGATAACATTGCACCCATGTATGAACTTTTTTGATTTATGTAAAAACAGTTGTCTTTAATTTTAAGATATTCAATGGTAATGCCAAGTTTTTCATAAAAATGATATTGGAGTACGAAATCTCGAAAATCACTCTCATCAACTTTTACTCCGAAGTTATCAAAATTAAGAACATCCAATAAATTAAGGTCGTCAGGATTAACATGACGATTAGGATCGATCAGCTCATCCCTTTTTTCAATAAATTCACTAACAATTGCAGTTTTACCTGATCCATTTGGTCCTGCAAATACCCTCATACGTTGTTTCATATGTAGTATCGTTTTTTGTTTAGTGTCACAGGAATATTTTCAATTCTCTTGATGACATCAGTACTTCCATCTGGATGCAACATGACAATGTTTTCACCCTGTTGTCTTGCTACTGATATCCCATGACTAAATGCATTTTGTTTCGCACTAGAGGATGCTGCCCTCGCGATTCTCACGATATTATCAACTTCCCGCGTCCTGCGGTTCTTTTTATTGATCGATAGTCGCATTATTGATTCCTCCGTCTAGCTAATTGGTCATGTATAATCATCATACACAATCGTTACATATATACATTTGTGTATTAATCCATATTTTCACTATAGATTAAATCGCATCTATTGAAGCAACTAAATTATATTTGTGAACAATCTTACCTTTCTTTGATAGGTACCAATACATTACAAAAGTCAGTAGGGAATCTACTGCGATTCCTGCCAGTGTCGCTATGTCCGAGCTATCAGGAAGATTCGAGCTCATAACAATAGATTTAATTTTAGAATTCATATTGAATGTAACATAAATATTCAAATGTGATTTTGCTACAAATATTTAAAAAAGCTAGTGCGGGAGGTGCGATTCGAACGCACGAACTCCTACGAGACAGGGTCCTAAGCCCTACATACAGGGCCACGTAATATTTATAAGTGTATAAAGCATGTTATGAAGTATGAAATATGCACCTGAATTTGATGAAACAAACAAAGAAGTGCTAGAAGACTATGCAAGAAGCCTTGGACTTAACAACTTCAAAGAAACTACCATCAATACAAAGCTATGGAAAGTTTACACATTCCTTAAACACCACGATAACAAAAAAATCAATGAAATCACAAAAAAAGACATTGAGAGCTATATACTTTTTCGAAGAAAAAACAATAAGCCAAAAACAGTCCATAATGATATTGTCGATCTGAGACTCTTTTTCAAGTGGTTAAAGCCAGATAACACTTTTTTTGAAGACATCAAGACCCGTACTCCAAAGAACCACTTACCCACTAAAGAGATAATTGTACCAGCAGATGTGAAGAAACTTATTCCCGCATGTAAAACTCAGCGCGACAGAGCAATTATAATGACATTATGGGATAGTGCCGCAAGAGCTACTGAAGTACTGAACCTGAACATTGGACATGTGGAGATTGACAAATATGGAGCTGTGATAGTTGTTGAAGGTAAGACTGGAATGAGAAGAATTCGACTCATTGAAGCAGTGCCTGACCTCCAAGCATGGATAAACCAACATCCATACAAAAATAATCCAGAATCACCTTTGTTTGTCACTTTCAGAAACACTGGAAATGAACCAAAAAGGCTCGATATTCGTACAGTTCAGAATACACTCAAAAAGGTTGCTGAAGATGCAGGAATCAAGAAAAACATACATCCACATGCATTCAGACATGGAAAACTTACTGATCTCGTTAAACGTGGTTTCAAAGAAACTGAGCTGAGAATCATCGCTGGTTGGGAAGCAGACTCAAAAATGCCTGCCACATACATCCATCTATCTGGAGATGATGTTGAAAAGAAACTGCTGGCTTCTTACGGTATAATAGAAGATGAGATCAAAAAAGAAAAACTTGAACTCAAACCAATTGAATGTCCGCGTTGTAAAACCCTTAACCCACATGATTCCAAGTATTGCAGTAGCTGTTCAATGGTGCTTGATATAAAAACAGCAGTTAAACTTGATACTGAAATAAAAACAACCGATGGAAAACTTACACAACTTATGGAATCCAAGATTGATGAATTGGTGGAAGCTAGAATAAACGAAATATTAAAAGGAATTAGCCTTGGACAATAATTAATATTAAAATGATTATCGATATTCAATTTATTTGGAGTTTATCTTTTACTTGCTGCATATAACTATGTGCCTTCGTAAGGTCTTTACTAATACCACTGTGAAAAATACTCATTATTATCCATAATATAAGCTAATGATTTGTCTTGCTTCTATAATTGTAAGGGGTTTGGAAGTATGATAGATAGAAGCAAAGGATGATCAACATCAATATACATAATATATGATTATATTAGGATTGAAAAAATTTCAGAGAGATTGTCAACGAGATTTTCAAGATGCTTGTACTCTTCTTCCAATCTGATATGAAATACTAAGTATCTTTTTTCGTCATGACATTTTTACTGCAAACTGTGCCGTTATGTAATATTCTATACTACAAACATTACACAATTTAATAGTTCAGAAGTTGTAGGGCAGGATAACGGCATCGGACTTAAAATCCGATTTCAAAGGAAGTTGTGGTTTCGAATCCCACCCCCTGCACCAACATACGGGGATATATACAACACTGAAAAAGTGTACGCTAGATTTTTGTAAAGTTGGATATTTCTATAAAATAAATTGTTTCAATGGTTAGCTGGAATTTTTGTTAAAACAATTTTCATCTGAATCTCAGATTAGCAACACTTTTAGTAATTTTGTTTCCAAAAAAAGTATTAATACTTTGGAAAACCATTTTTAAACATCGAATTTATTCGGGAAGTATTTTTTTAATTATTTGGTGGATGTTTGAAAATGAAAATATATGTTACTAACAATTACATTGATTTTGAAGCTCCTATTCACATGACCGAAGATCAACGCGAAAAATTCATTGATTTTATGCAAATCAATTATTCTGATATTGGAGTTCGAGAAGTAGAAGAAGTTTCTAAAAGGATGGGGTCTGTAAGCCGACAAATGATTGAATGGACAGCAGATGATTATTTTGCTCTATTGAAAGCCGATAGTAATGAAGAATTAAGCAGGGAAACAGGACGAACGAACATGAGCATCATCATGAAAAGAGGAAGTTTCATACCTGAATTTTATTCGTGGATTAATTTGAAAGGTTATTCTGCACCAATCACTAAAAAGATGGTCAATGAATACTTAATGGAAAGGGGGATTTGAAAATGACATTACTTATTGGTGACAAAGGAAATGTCGATTTTGATAACCCCATTCTTATGAATAAAGAACAACAACAGAACTTTTTGGATTTTATGAGTGAAATGTTTCACCCTATCACGATTGAAGAGAACGTGGCATTTAGAATTAATAGATTAGGAGATCAGATTTTTCAAAGAAAGTGGGACGATAAAGAAGAATATGCTGTGTTATTGGACGTAACCATGGATACAAACGAAGTTTGTACCAAACTTGGTAGGACATGGATGAGTGTTAACATTAAAAGAGGACAGGCTTTACCAGATTTGATGAGATGGGCAGAGTCAAAAGGTACTGATCTTACAAAAGGCGATATTAGGAATATTGTTGAGAAATACTTGAAAGAGAAAAAAGAAATCTCGCGATTAAATAGAAAGATAGCACGGGATAAAAGAAAAAGGACAGAAAAAGAATTAGATGTCATCAGAAGAGAGATTGAAAGATGCAAAACAATGATTAATAGTCTTGAGCGTCGAAAAAACACTAATCTAGAATTTGATTCTGATGCTGCGACTATCTTCTTAAACATAGAGAAAATAGTAAACCTTGAACTTGATTATTATACAAAAGCACTTGAACATAATCCCGATAATGATTCATATTGGAGTAACAAGGGTGATGCACTCTGTAACCTTGAAAAGTACGATGAAGCGATAGGGTGCTATGATAAAGCAATTGAGATAAGCACCGATTTTGATATGTATTGGAATAACAAGGGCAATGCACTTTGTAACCTTGAAAGGTACGATGAAGCGATAGAGTGCTATGATAAAGCAATTGAGATAGATCCAGATTTTAGTTCATATTGCAATAACAAGGGCGATGCACTTTGTAACCTTGAAAAGTACGATGAAGCGATAGAGTGCTATGATAAAGCAATTGAGATAGATCCAGATTTTAGTTCATATTGCAATAACAAGGGCGATGCACTTTGTAATCTTGAAAGGTACAATGAAGCGATAGAGTGCTATGATAAAGCAATTGAGATGAGTACCGATTTTGATATGTATTGGAATAACAAGGGCAATGCACATTTTAATCTTGAAAAGTACAATAAAGCGATAGAATGCTATGATAAAGCAATTGAGATAGATCCAGATTTTAGTTCATATTGCAATAACAAGGGCGATGCACTTTGTAACCTTGAAAAGTACGATGAAGCGATAGAGTGCTATGATAAAGCAATTGAGATAGATCCAGATTTTAGTTCATATTGGGGTAACAAAGGCGATGCACTTTGTAACCTTGAAAGGCACGATGAAGCGATAGAGTGCTACGATAAAGCACTTGAGATAAGCACCGATTTTGGTATGTATTGTAATAACAAGGGCAATGCACTTTGTAATCTTGAAAGGTACAATGAAGCGATAGAGTGCTATGATAAAACACTTGAGATATATCCAGATTTTAGTTCATGTTGGAATAACAAGGGCAATGCGCTTTATTATCTTGAAAGATACAATGAAGCGATAGAATGTTATGACAAAGCACTTGAGATGGATCCAAATGATGATGATGCTTGGTATGCTTCAGCTTCGATATTCTCTAAAAATGGCAATAAAGAAGAGGCGCTTTATAGGTTGGCTAAATCAATCGAATTAGATGATTCCGATAAAAATAGTGCTATGAATGATCAAGATTTCGAACTCTTATGGGATGATTCAAGATTTAAGGAATTAATTGAATGATTAATTGTTTGATTTAGGTAGTCCTACCTATTAATCTAATCAAAAATCAAAAAACGGCAGTGTCCTTCCATGTATAAGATATATCAATGATTTTCCTTCTCAGAAAATCAGAATCATTCCCTTTTCCAGCATAAACAGGATTGACAAACTCAACCGTTTTACTCTTTCCAACAAGATAATGACTTAACTCTCTTGCCTTCCCCAAAAGAACAGAACTCCAAGAGCTGTTCTTTTCCTATAATCAACTTTTCTATTCATCACTGAATTAAACTCTTCAGTAACCTTCCTTGCTCCAGTAGGTCTAAGCCTTAGAGAAAAGCTTTCAGTCCTGACAAAATCCTTGTTATCCATAGCTCCCTTTTCAATCAGGTTCATAACAGTGAGATCTACAATGAACCTGAACGGCTCTTGAAGATCATAACCTCATCAAAAACTAAAAAGCATATCAAGCAAACTATCGTTGAATTCATAAATAAAATCATTGAAAAAAGCAGTAATACAAATGTTGAATTAGACCTTTGCAGAAAATTAGAAGAAAATGATCTTTGTTTTGATGTTGTTGTTTTATGTTATTCTCAACTCATTCCCAAAATATCCGGAACACATGCAGAGATTAATTGCCTCTCAATATCTGGTGTTACCCTTGCATAGAAGGCTGCTGTAGTCCTTGTACTAGCATGTTTCAACCTGTATGCTATGATTTCCATGGGAACACCTTTGGAGAGCAAGTATGTGGCTAAACCATGCCTGAAAAGGTGAGGATGGATAGATCTGATGCCTGCAATTTGTGCATAATCATCCAGCATATAATTTACACTCTGACGGATCATTGCTTTTTTTGAACCATTGATACTCTGGAAAAGCAACCCAGATATATTCCAGGTCCTGATATAGTTTGATAATCGTAGTGTTGTATCACTATCAAGACTGATAGTATGCCACTTTTTCCTTTTTGATACAAAGAATTTGATTGTCTTTTCTTCAAAGTCAATATCAGATTCATGGATGGAGAGAACATCGGAGACCCTGCCACCAGTAGCCCACATTGTTATCATCAATATCTTATTCCGATCCCTTACATATGCATTACGAATTGAAGATCTCTGCAAAGTTCCCAGCTTCCGATCTGCAGCATCCAAGAGCTTATGAAACTCAGCTATTGTCAAGTGATCCACTTGATCTCTCAAGACAATATCAAGGTTGACTATTGATGGTAACATTAACACTTATATTAATTGTAAAAGATAAGTAGATTTCTGTTAAACTTAAGTCCCCATAACACCTCTGATAGGGGGTTCTGGATGCACTTAACTTTAACATTATTAGAAAGAAGGTTAAAGTTAATTTTTCAAAGAAATGAAGTCATATAATCAACACAATCGATATTTTAAAAAAGTGAACTACCACCCATTTAAATGGGTGGTAGTCCAATTAGAGATTGTAAAATGAGTGAGGTCCGTAGAAGGAGAAGATTGCCATCTCAGGACCAGTTATTATTTTTGATCAATCTTGGCAAGATATTCTATATTGTTTTGTAATACTTGCTGATCTAGAGTAAGATTTTCTACAGAATCAATCAGTTGATTAATAGTATTTTTTACAAAGTATAGCTCCGAATGGGTGGGAACGGAGATTAGATCTACCACTTTTCGAGATGAGCATTTCTGGTTTGGATTATTGCAGCGAGGAAATTCAACTTGGCTTAAAAATTCAAACCCACATTTTAAACATTTTACTTGCCGTTTCCGAACTCGGTTCTTGTCGTTGATTTTTGGCATATAATCCTCATGGCGATAGATGGTAATAGACGGTTTTATTGATGGTAATAGATGGTATTAAATGGTATATAAAATCAACGCAAAAAAAACAGATTGGTAGATTATAATACATATTCTATGTATTTGATTAGAAGTACCTACGCGAATGGCAAAATTTAGGAATTAGTATCGAAGATTAAAGTGTTTTTTCAAAAAATTTCGGACTGGAATTAGCCTAAAGAGAATTGCGATTAACTGCTGATTTTTTTCAAAGCAAATTTTTCCAGCTAAAATTTTGAGCTTTTCTCTCTATTTCCAGCAGTTTGCTAGTATCTATTTATATACTTTCCAACTTTTTTGAATAGCTACCGCTATTCATCCTAATGATTTTCTTCTTATTGTCCTCAATTGATAGAGATTATAGCTGAATGCTGTAATCGCCATTTTGACATTTACTCTTGCCAACGTTGTTACTCTTACAAATCCTGACGTAAACACATTTTTGATAACAGCATAAGGTCTTTCTCCCTTTGCTCTTTTCCTGCTTATTCTTTTGTTTCTCATCTTATCCCTAATACCAATAGGATGACCTCGCACGCCCCTTTGCATAGTTGCATCATATCCTTTTGAAATTGCACCAAAGTAACCTCTATCTCTGTAAACAACTTCGCCTTCTTCAGAAAGATCCACCTGACTATCATGAACTGAGGCAGTAGTTGTCCTATATCTCCTTATCAGATCATATTCGGTATCTTCAATGGTATGTAGTTTATATCCAAAATGTGACTTAGATGCCTTTTTTGTCCATGTACCGTCCTTACATCTTCTGGTCTTTGCTTCATTTCCACGAGGAGTATCAAGATTTGCATGTCCTGGATCAGCATGTATAAATGTTGCATCCTGAATCATACCTTGTTTGATCCTCAAACCTTTCTTATCAAGTTGTCTTTGCATTTCATTCCAGATTTCATCTTCTTTTCCTGATTGAGCAATTCGTTCTCTAAATGCCCAAACAGTAGTATGATCTGGAATTTTTGCAGGAAATTGTTGCAGATTGATAATCTGCAACTCCTGTTAAATCTCTGATTTAACATGACCCAAGAATTTCCTAAAGGAAATTCTGTCAGTAGCTTGTCTTTCAAGTTCAGGGTCAGATAGTCCATGCCATTGTTGCAATACTAACATTTTGAGCATGACGATTTCATCAACGTTTGGTCTGCCACCGAACTCTGTTTTATTGATATACATCTCTGCTATAATTGGACGAAATGGTTTCCAATCGATGAGAGATTCAATTTCAGAGAGCTTGTCACCGAGATTTTCAAGACGTTTGTACTCTTCTTTAAAAGCAAAGTTTGTTAAGGACATAATACAAAATTATTGTAATATATTATAAATATTGCGTCTGTTTCCGAGGTTTATCGGAATTCTCTAAAGACAATGTCCTTGAACATATGGTCGAGTATATTGGAGGCACGTTTGAATATCATTTATCAAAATCTCCAAATTTTTATCATTTATGTCTTTCCAATGATAGTGATGCCTTAGAAAAAAAATGTAGATTTTTCAAAGATTATGGAGGATTTACAGATGAACAAACATCAAATTCAACTCCATATCCAGTAGCGACGCCCGGGGCTCATTTTACGGAACAACCTGATCTAATAGACATTGCAATAAGGGCATGTATTCTTTTTGATTGCTTTGAAGGCTATTACGATGAGCATGATGCGAAGATTTCACCATATAGACATCGTTTGACCTACCTGTACAATAGGTTTGAACAAACATCTGGTGACAGATATTAAAAAATAATATTTTATTATAAAGGACAATAAGAATAGAATAATGGGGCTTTTAACCCCGTGATTTGGAGCCGTCGGGAGGACTAATTAATGTAGCCTAAATCACCACTATTTTACCTGCTTTGTAAGGAACATTTGATATTACACTTAACAATTAGTACATATATTATATAAAAGATTTTTTGTCAAGTGAAACAAATTGACAAGCCTTATATTGACAGATGTAGATATTCCAGAATAAGTTATATTCTAAAATTTGAGATCCAGTGGCTATTTTTTCACGATAGTAGTATTTATTAGAACATTAACAGTATGAGTCTGATAATATCCTCTATAATTTCAGATGTTGTTTATATTTTTTAGTAATTCATTCTGGAAATTATCGATGTCTTTGATTACATCATTGTTCACAGGGCTTTGTTCAATTTCAAGTATATTTTCAACATTTATTGCAGCAACATCCACAATATCTTTTTCTTCATTATTCAACCACTGGGTATATGAGTCTTTTTGGCTGATCTTAGGCTTAAAATGTTCTGAGTTTAACCAAAATGTTGTATGGTTGGTTTTCATGTAATTGCCACCAGGACCAATATACTTGATTAAATCCCCCGCAAGAGTTTCTTCTGTAATGTTAATTCCATCATTAACCCTATTAACCATTCCAATAACTTCATTGTCTATAACTAACTGTTCAAGAGAAACTAGAGATTCACTTGTAACACATCCTGCTCCAGACAAATAGCTAACTCCACTTAATGAACCTAAAATCCATTGAATCGCTTTTTCGTATCCAACTTGTTGGTCAGAGATGTGTGAATCAGATTTGGGACAATATGAATTTGTGGGGATATCATAGTATTCACCCATTTGAGCAATACAAGCACTAATTAACCCCATCTCAACAGCTCCACCCGAGTAAATACCCGTATGCATGTCTAAAATTGTGTTGCTATGCCCATACATAACTGGAGCACCTTTTTTCATTGAATTCGCCATCACTAACCCTGCTAAAAATTCTGCATTACTTTGTACCAGAGTTCCAGCAATCGTTACAGGACCTGTCATTCCAGATAAAATTGCAGGCATTATTACAAGTGGTAAACCTTCTTCCACCGTCCTGAACAAAATCCGACTTTGATCTTCCGTGTAGGTTAAAGGAGATATTGAGCTGATTAAAAACATTAAAAATGGTTTTTTACGTAATTCAAAAGTGCTTCCAGCCACAATTTTAGATAATTTAATAACATTATCCATGTCTTTTAATGTGGAGCTAATATTTGAACCACCAGTTAGATAGAATTCAACAGTCTTGTTTGTGTTCTTAAAGGTCTCACCTAAAATAATAGGACTCGCTATTTCAGAAGGAACGTCATGAACTCCTGTTAAAAAAGGTATAACGGAATGAATATTGTCTAAATTTTCTGCAACTAAAGTTCCTTCTGCAACATCATTTAAGATGCCATCTCTAGCTATTTTTTTATTCCGATCAATTATTCCATAACCAGAAGCTGTTGATGTATAAGTTCTTCCAGATTCGATTTTAATATCATATTTTGATGCCCTCCCATATAATTTTATTGAACGTGGGGCATACCGTAGACAGTCATCAATAACATATTTTGGAAATTTAACAATTGAATTTTTCCGATTTACAATACATCCAAAATCACTTAGTTTATCTAAAGCATATTCTGATTCGATTTTAACCCCACACTCCCCCAAAATATCAACGGATGTGTCGTGAATTTCTTTACAATCTTCTTTTGTGAGAAAACATAGTCTGCCACTCATATAGCCTTTTATTCCTTTTTGCATAATATCAACAACATTCCACATATTAATAAAAGTTAATCCACAACCCTTGTATTTTTAGAGCTGACTAGCCAATTTTATAATACCAATCCATACATGCTTAAATAAATAAAAAACGAAATAAAGGCGAATGAGTTGGAGAGAAAATTCGCCTTTATTAAATTAATTTTTTAAAATTGTGACACGAATGTCCTTGCTTGCCACAATCCGATCAAAGCAAGAATAATGATCGCGAGCATCCAAGTATATTCTGCTGCTGGTACTGGAGCAAGGGTCATGTCAAAGCTTTCACCATAGTAGCCCACCATGTAGTCGTTTATTACTCCCATATTCAAACCTCCTTAGATGTACTCCAGACATGCATCAGCTGCACGAACCTTTCCGAAGTCTGTTATCACATACTTATGCAAGAGGAAACCTTTCTTGTATATGCCTTCCTCATCTACTTTTGATTGTACTGATCTAAGCATACCACCTGAAGCCAACTCAATGATATCGAAGTTTATCGAATCCCTACCAAAGTTGTTGTTCATGTTGTATTCTTTCTGCATCTGTACAACGATCTCATTGTTCCAGTGTTCTTTCTCATCAGAGAATAGCTCAAGCAACCTAAATTTTATTGGACGTTGTCCAGCCATATTAGTCACCTCTCACAGATTCTGATTCTGTTTCTTCAAACATCATTACAAAGCTACCGAGTATACAAAGTGCACCACCGACAATTACGGTCCATGATGGAACCTGTGCAACGAACAGGTAAAGGAAGATCACGGAACAAAGACCGTAGAGGTTACCAATACCCTGCCCCCTTGCTACACCAACTAGTGGGAATGACTTGTACCAGGCAACGTAGCAGAAACCAAAAGCGATACCTGCAAATGAAAGCACAAGTATTGACAGTGGATTCAGTGCTGCAATTGCATACTCGAAGATTGGATACCCAGCAAGTGCAACTACAGGTACGATAATGATCCACCAGATAATGTTCTCACCAAGGAACCTGAGTGTGAGACCTACATCAGGCTCGGCGATGTCAAGCCCTTTACCCGCAATTGCACCTTCAATACCCCATCCTAGTGCAGCCATCAGACCACCTATGTATCCAAGATATCTGGCATCACCAGCTTGAAGCTCAGCGATTGCTCCACCGACGAAGATAACAAAACCACCACCAATAATGACAAGGATACCTAACCAAGTCCTCTTGGAAATCTGTTCACCATACCATTGCCTTGCAAGGATGGAACCAACCACAGGATAGCCCAACGCAGCAACTGCTGCAAATCCTGCTCCAATGAAACCCATTGCGATAAATGAACCAAGTATAGCGACAGGTCCACCGAAGATGGATGCCATGAAGAACCATTTACTGCACGGGCGGAACTCCCTTAATGTTCTTTTCATTTCACCAAACTTACCAAGCACAGCGTTCCACACGAATAGTGCAAGAAGAACGGTCGCCGCATTGAATGCAGATATCAAAATAGCAACTATAACTGTTGCCATTGAAGCACCATTTGTTGCCTCGATTGCTACCCACATTGAATCAAATGGTGGTACTGCCCAGATAATTGTACCTGGAATATACCACATACCCCACAAGATTGCACAGAAAAGAGCCCACAGATAACCTTTGTTCATTTTCCTTTTATTTTCTAATTTTTTTAGAGCAATTATGTCCAAAGAGAATCATCTCCTTTATTATTAGAAATACAATAATTTCAAAATGATAAACGCCACCGCATGGCGAATTCTTTGATCTATTTTCGAATTGGGAAATCAGTTTCTCAAAAGACAAATAAAGGAAGTTGTAAAGGCGGTGGTGTCATCAAGTTGATAGAAGAAAAAATGCATCATTAATAGATGCATATTTTCTTATTTACTCAGCAGATGCATTACATTTAACAACAGCATCTGTTGCGTTTTCTGCGTAGATGTCTGAGCCGATCTTGTCTGCCCAGTCCTGTGTGACAGGTGCGCCACCGACCATGGTCATGACAGAGTCACGAATTCCAGCTTCCTTAAGCTGTTCTTCGATGTTCATCTGAAGGATCATTGTTGTGGTCATGAGTGCGGAAGAACCAACAATCATTGGCTTGTGTTCCTTCACTGCATCTACGTATGTTCCGATTGCAACGTCCCTGCCGAGGTCAACTACCTTGAATCCAGCGATCTTGAGCATTGTTGCGACAATGTCCTTACCAATGGAGTGAATGTCACCCTCGATGGTACCGATAACGATTGTTCCCTTTGATTTTACAGATCCACCCTGTGCTTCAAGAACAGGGGTGAGTATTGCAACACCAGCGCTCATTGCTTCAGATGCTGCAATGACGTGAGGAAGGAAAAGGGTACCCTGTTCGAACTGGTCGCCCACTTCGTTCATACCTGCAGTAAGACCGTCCTGAATAAGGGAAACCATATCAACCTTTGCTTCGATTGCTTCTTCACAAATCTCTTCAACAAGCTCGTCATCGAAATCCATGACTGCAGCTTTTGCTTTTGCATTAATTTCATCCTGTGTAACCATTAGTAAAACTCCTTTATTTTATGTAATAATTATAGTCCAATTTACATGCTGGATCTGAAGTCAGCATCTGCCCTGTCCACTACAGCCTTCATATCTCTCACAAGATCGGAATCGATTGGAGTAACCTCATGATTCTTCAATATTTCAGTAACTTTCTCGTGTGCAACGGTTGCAATATCTTTGGAACCTGCTGCTGCCCAATCACCGAACATATCTCTGTCAAAAATATCAGGAGAAGATACAAGATTGATATTATCCCTGGTTTCTTTGTGTGCAAGGAAATTGTTACCGATTCCTACCTTCTGGATGGATGCTAGACCAAGAGTTTCATCGTTTACTGGAATTCCTTTCATGACTTTCTTTCCCATCGAGATGATATCGTTGTCTATCATAAGTTGTTCCATTGAGAATGTCATTCCAAGTTCAAGCATACCTGCACCGTACAGCGTATTTGCACCAGCCAGTGCAGGAAGGAGGTTGGTCAAGGTTTTTTCATGACCTGCTTGGCCATCAGGAACTTTAGCATCAGTCTAAGTGGAAGCTACATATGTTGGCAGATCATAATACTGACCCAATTTTGCTACTGCAGCACTGATGAGACCTAGCTCAGGTGAGCCTACAGGTGCTGTACCATGTTTCAGGTCGAATGCTGTGGTCGAGCTACCGTACCAGACTTTTGCACCAGGTGATGCCAACTGTGCTAGAACAATACCTGAAAGAACTTCTGCATTATGAGTAACAAGAGTTCCTGCAAGATGTACTGGACATGATGCACCCGACATTGCCATACTTATAACATTTATCGGGATTCCAAAGTTGACACTTTTAAGAATTAATTGGCAGGCATTAGTTCCGATCTTGAGGGGGCTTGTTGGGCACAAGAGTTCAGAGAATATTGGCCTGCTTCGTGCTTGTTCTTCATCCCCGCCATAATATGCTTTTAAGATGTCCCAGTAATATTCAACATTCTCGCCGACTGGATCAATATGGAAGAAATGCTTAGATGTGTTCATAAGTGGTGTGAATGTTTCATGTACATCCTGAGCACCTTTTCCCGCCCAATCTCTCGCAGAAACAGCAAGTGAATAAGAATCAATATTATCTGCCCAGTCACAAACCCGTGCAGTATTTGCAAGATCCTCTTCAGTAGAATCAACAGTCTTGAATACACCAGGCGCTTCATATTTACACATTTTAACACCAGTACCAAAACATGTGTAGTGAACTTTTCCGCCAGCTTGCTGTGTAAATGTGTGTTGTTTTTCACGTCCATAAAGTGTTATTTTTGAAGGTGCAGTCATTATTGCCCTTCTGACAACATGTTCTGGTATTTTAACAACCATGGTTTTTTCGTTAACATCACACCCTGCCTCTTTAAAAAGTGCTCTTGATTCTGCATCACTTACCTGTATACCAGGATTCTGGAATACATCCATGGTTGCAGAATCTATTGCCCTCAGATCTGCATCAGAAAAGAAATCTATAGAAACCCCATCATACCTGTTTCTACCTGCACACAAATTTTCGTTTGTCATATTTAGTCTCCTTTTAGATATATCCATTCAATTTTTAGACATATCCATTCAATTTGAGAAAAATCTAAGATTTAGACAAATCCTCAATTTTTGAATGGAATTTGTGAACAAATCATTCACATATAATACAATTCTCTTCTATTATTTAAACATTTGCTGCAAATTTATAATATATAAATGTTTGTAGTGATGTTTATATACAATAATGTTTTCGATTTGAAATTTGCCAAAATAAGGTACAAACCGTGACATATTGATGACTTGTCACGGCTACTGTTTAAAATAATAATGCGCCCATATTTAGTTTTGTCACTCAAATCAAAACTGAAAAAACAGATATTGCAGATTCAATGAAAGTGCTTAATCATTGGCAATATGAAACTATATGGAAATTTGATAATAATCTTAACAGATCCAATTCAATACGAGAAGCTTTTTTTTGGACATGTGTGTGTTTCAAATAACCCTTTTAAGTTAAATTATTAGAATCTTCAGAATTAGTAAGATATTAAGTACATGTACCAATGGACGCAGACCTCAATAACTGCATGACATCAGCAGATCTGACTTGAATCTACAGAATACATAATTAAAACCGTGGAAGGGTTTTCATCTAGCAAAGTAAATCCACAAATTGATTGAAAGATGCAAGTTTGCATATTTTCCTGCAGTGCTGGTTTAATGAATATATGTTTGAGAAGAATAAACAACATATATAGATTTGATTTCTTGTTTGTGCACGAAATCAGTTGACCATTAGGAAACGGAAATTGAATTTAGAGAGGAGAATAAGATTTCTACATACTTAATTTATTGTATAAAGAGTCAGCTTTGAACTCCGAATTACATGTCAAAAAAAATAGCAAGAGAGTTTTATATACATCTGGCAAGCCGTCAGGGGAAAATTGAACTCATCACAATAGCTTTAATTCTAATATTCATATTGAATGTAACATACATCTTCAAATGCGATTTTGATACAAACATATAAAAAAGATGGTGCGAGAGGTGTGATTCGAACACACGAATTCCTACGAAAATGGGTCCTAAGCCCATCGCCTTTGACCTGGCTGGGCAACCCTCGCACTGAGAGATATGATTAACTATATTTCTACATATTAATGTTGCGCCTTCTATTTTGCGAGTATATCGGAAATATTATGAAGCCCTTTGAATAAGGTCCTAAGCCCTGCGCCTTTGGCCAGGCTGGGCAACCCCCGCAAAAAGGAACAATCTCTAAACTCATTTTTCATATTTAATCTTATGCAATGATGCGACAAGGCATATCTCTGCATGACCTTATCGCAGCATTATAAACTTCATTCATTGACCTCTGTAGGAGGGTGTTTGAGAATTTTTATCTCTTTCAGGAACATGACTCCCACAACTATGAGCATCAGATATATCCCCACAGGAGCGGCCATCCAGACACCTGTAAGACCGTAGTATCTCGGCAGTATGAACAACAAGGGAAGGATGAAGATGAAGATCTTGCCGAAATGGATGAATAATGAAGGTTTTATCTTGTTCACTGACTGGTAATAGACAGCCACGGAAATGATGACACCTTCAACGATGATACCGAATATGAATATCCTCATGCCTTCAACCGCTGTTGCCAGCAACTCGGGATCATTGCGATTGAAAAGCTGGATGATCGTTTCCGGGAAAGTGTATAGCAGAATGAATCCTGAAAGCCCTACTAAAAAACACGATAGAATAGCCATTTTGGTAGCAACGTACACCCTGTCGTAAAGTTTTGCGCCGTGGTTGAATCCGATTATCGGCTGCACACCGGCTGAGATACCCTCGAATATCATGAAGAAGATAGCGAACGAATACTCGATGACACCATAAGAGGAGACCGCAATTTCAGAACCGTATCTCAGGAGCATATAATTATAGCTCAGCACAAGAACTCCAAGGGATGCCTGCATGACAAATGCCGGAAAACCGGTCTTCAATATGCCTGCAATTATTTTGATATCAGGGCTTATGTCAGAAAGGTAAAGCCTCAACTGTGCATACCTGCTGAAGAAATAGGACACGAATGCGATCATTGATACTGCAAAAGCGATAATAGTAGCAATGGCCGCACCCTGCATACCCATGCCCCAGCACATGACGAAAAGATAATCAAGCACAACGTTCGTCATAGCACCCACAACCATCATCTTCATGGCAAAGTTAGGGCGGCCGTCATTACGTACAAGAGGATCAAGCCCTATTCCTGCAATGAGACAGATCGAACCTATGAACATTATACGGAGATAGTCGTTCGCCATAACGAAAACAGTACCTGTAGCACCCACCATCCTGAGCAACGGTTCAGTGAAGAATAGCCCCAGGATAGCAAAGAATGTACCTAGCACAAACATCAGAGGCAGCATATCAGAAGCGATACGATGAGCACGCTTGCGATTACCCTTCCCAAGCTCGATGGCCACGAGTGAAGCACCACCAGTGCCTATAAGCATGGCTGTTGCGATCATACCAATAAGCAAAGGATATACAAGTGTCACAGATGCGAGACCAAGAGTACCAACGCCATTACCGATGAAATAGCCATCAATTGTGATCTGTACACCACCGATAATGAATCCCACGACCGCAGGAAGTGCGAATTTTCTGAATAATTTACCTATACTTTCAACTGCTAATTCGTCTTCGCTCATTTCCCATCATCCTCTTCAAGATTGGAAGTTATCTTTTCCCACAGGCCTGAAAAGACCTCAAACTCATTGTCATCAAGTATCTCCCCGACCTTCCCAAAGAACATATCTTCTGCAGACCTACCCATTTCGACCACTTCATTTCCTTCTGCAGAGAGAGTTAAATTACAGACACGTTTATCACTGATCGAGCGTTCGACCCCAAGCAGACCCATATCAACAAGTTTCTTCACCATAACACTCGCAGAAGGTTTTTTCACATCCATTGCAGATGCAAGCTCCGATATTGTAGGATTGACAAGAGATCTGACCACCACAAGATAAGAGAAGGAACTATAGCTCACATCAGCATACATCTCAAGCTTTTCATTTTTTGTCAGGATCTTCTGGTAGTACTTATCGACCTTTTCAAATGAAAGTTGCGCGGGCATAATGATTAGTTTGGCTAACTAATATATAAGCCCCACGGAAAATCATCTAGCTTCAGACATCCATGATCTGACTTGCTGCCTTGAACATGAACAATGCAACCTCCCTTTCTTTACTGTGGTCAACTATTGGAGCAGGATATCCGGGAATATCCATATCGCCCTTTTCCAGTTTGTGAATACGTTGTGGCTCGATGTCTTCCAATTCTGGTATCCATTTTTTGATATATTTACAGTCTTTATCGAACTTCTTTTGCTGCAGCCAGGGATTGAATATCCGAAAATATGGTTGTGAATCAGCACCAGTGGAAGCAGCCCACTGCCAGTTACCATTATTCACACATGGATCATAGTCCACAAGTTTGCTTGCGAAATAACGCTCACCCCTCTTCCAGTCGATATGCAGGTCCTTCACAAGGAAGGAGGCTACGATCATCCTCACTCGATTGTGCATATATCCCGTTGTGTTCAGTTCCCTCATGCCTGCATCCACAATGGGAAAACCTGTTTTACCCAAACACCATGCATCGAAGAAGATCCGATCATTGTCCCAACTAAGATGATCGAACTTTTTTTTGAAAGCATGCTTGAAGACATCAGGAAATTCGAAGGATATTTGGGTGAAGAAATCACGCCAGTACAATTCATTGATAAGTGTGTGACCCCTGCCAAGTTCATCAATGACCGAATAATAGAATTCCCTTATGGATATGGTGCCCAGCTTGTTGTGTGCAGACAGACCCGTAGTTCCCTTGACGGAAGGCAGATCCCTCTCTGTATCATAGTTCACGAACTGGGAAAGGGATTGCAATACAGACAACCCATTTGCCCTCCCGCCATGCACGAATATTTGTTCATTCCTTTCAGGTAATGACCTTTTCAGAAAACTACCCTCATCGACCTCATCAACTCCGCAGTCCCCAGTAAAGAAACTGCCTCCACTGAACATTGAAGGAACAGCAACATCCCTTTTCGAAGCCTCTCGGAAGAACTGGGTGAAGACCTTATACGGAGTTCCTTTTTTCGTGCGTATGGACCCAGGTTCATGAAGCAGGCAGTCATGGAATTGAAGCATGTCCACACCTTTATCAGTACATATACTGGCTATTTGCATGTCCCTTTTGATACTGAAAGGAGTATAATCATGGTTCACAAAAACAGCATCAATCTCCAGGTTCTCCAGAAGCTGACCAATTACCCCCTCGGGAAGACCTGAAAAGAGATACAGTCTGCCATTCACTTTTTCGAGCTGTCCTTTGAGATCATAAAGCGACTCCAGCAGGAACTGCAAGGCATTGCTGTTGAAAGCCTTCCCCTTAGGATCGCACAGACGGGGATCTAGTATGAAACAGGGAATGACCACATCGGACATGTCAAGAGCTGCCAAAAGAGCAGAATTGTCATCCACCCGCATATCCCTCCTGAAAACAAAGAGGGATCTATTCAACCGGGATGTCATTGTACCTCAACCGCAATTTCATTCCGCATTATCATAGGAGGGAACCAGGGCGGATTGTACCGCATAAGGAAAAATTCCCCTTTTGTACTCAGCCCGTGCTCTGAAAGATTCTTTTCAAGTATGAGCCTCCGAGATTCAATTTTATTCTCGGTAACATATCCGGAAAATCTTATTCCCGCAAGCTTTCTGGGAGAAACATCATGAATTGATATGGCTTCGTCCAGAGAATAAGGAGCATTGTCTACATCATATCCTTCCGGCAGGACGAAAGACATATGCAGGACATGTTCCTCCTGCCGGGATATCACAGGAGCTGTCATCGCTATCTTTACACCATTTTTATTCTTGCCGAAGATATAACCCGACAGTGCCCTAAACCCGGAGTTCGAATCCTTTTTTGCATCCGCAGATATGAATGTACTTCTGCCATACTGCCTTATCTCAACACCATCACCAAGCTCTTCAATTACCGTATAGTTAAGCTGTTCATTACTCATTGAAACCTTGACCCCCACCAAGAACCATATTGCAACAAGAACTAAGATCAGTACCGATATCACAAATAACGCCCCCATTTGCTTCATAAATAAATATGCTAATGGGAACTTAATAAATATTTTGCATGAAAAACACACCTTTGATTTTAGAACCAAAGACATCACTATTAGAAAGTTAGATATGAGAAAAGAATAAGATGCGCCAACCGGGATTTGAACCCGGGTTTAGGGCTTGGAAGGCCCCAGTCATAGCCACTAGACCATCAGCGCACTTGCACCCCTTAACTAGTATTTTTAACATATAACCCTTTCGGATAAAGCCACTATCAGAAAGAAAGTATTACAGTCTACACAATACATAATAAAGCATCAACTTTTATATCGCATTGGAAGAGAACGCCCTTAAAGAGAATACGTGCTACGGAGTTCCTTTATGTTGTCACGCAACGCCGCTGCCCTTTCAAATTCCAGATTTTTGGCAGCCAGGTGCATCTCCGCTTCAAGTTCGATGACCATATCAGCGATCTCGATATCAGAAAGGTCTTCTGCAACCCCAAGAACTTCAGATACGACCTCACCATATTCTGTTTCAACAAGTTCTCTTTGGAGAGCTTTGTGGATGGTCTGCGGAACTATGCCATGTTTCTCATTATATGCAAGCTGGATCTGTCGCCTTCTGTTAGTTTCTCTCAAAGCAGCCTCAATGGAACCGGTAACTTTGCCAGCATAAAGGATCACATATCCATCCGCATTCCTTGAAGCTCGCCCCATTGTCTGTATAAGCGACCTTTCCGAACGCAGGAAACCTTCTTTATCAGCATCAAGGATAGCTACAAAGGCCACTTCAGGTATATCCAGACCCTCTCTTAACAAATTGATACCCACCAGAACATCGAACACACCCTTTCGCAGATCACGGATTATCTCTGCCCGCTCAAGAGTGTCAATATCAGAATGCATATACCGCACCCTAATACCCATTTCCAGCAGATACTCGGTCAGATCCTCAGCCATTCTTTTAGTAAGCGTTGTGACAAGGGTGCGATATCCTTTCTCAGTGACCTTATTAACTTCACCGATAAGATCATCGATCTGATTCTCCACCGGGCGAATGAACACCACAGGGTCAACAAGACCTGTCGGCCTGATTATCTGCTCCACGACAGCACTGCTGATCCCGAGTTCATAATCCGCAGGTGTAGCTGACACATAGATGGCCTGGTTTATCTTATGATGGAACTCGTTGTAGGTCAACGGCCTATTATCGTAAGCAGAAGGAAGACGGAATCCATAATTGATGAGTGCCTCTTTTCTGGCACGATCCCCATTATGCATTCCCCGGATCTGAGGAATGGTCACATGGGACTCATCGATAACAAGCAAAAAATCATCAGGGAAGAATTCAAGCAGAGATGAAGGAGGATCACCCGGCTTGCGTCCGTCAAAGTGACGGGAATAATTTTCAATACCACTGCAATATCCAAGCTCACGAATCATTTCCAGATCGAACTTTGCCCGTTGCGTAAGTCTCTGCGACTCAAGAATACGGTTCTCTGATACCAGTTTTGCAACCTGCCCTTCAAGTTCCTTTTCAATAGAACCAAGTGCCTTGACCATTTCTTCCTGCGGCATCACAAAATGTTTTGCAGGATAAATGACAATACTATTATCTTCCTTAACCTCATCAATAGTCTTTCCTGTCACTGGGTCGAAGGAAGATATCCTATCGATCTCATCCCCAAATAGTTCTATCCGCACACCATGATTATCCTGCGCAGGAAAAACCTCAATGGTATCACCCTTGGACCGGAAAGATCCTTTGGCAGATTCGATATCATTGCGCTCATAGTGGATATTGATGAGTGCGGCAAAAAGATCACTTCTACCGACCTCATCACCCGTACGGAGAATTACAGACATTCTTCTCCACTCATCAGGAGAACCGATGTTGTAGATACTTGAAACACTGGAGACCACAATAACATCCTTGCGTTCAATGAGGGATTTTGTAGCCGACAGACGCAAACGATCGATCTCTTCGTTCACAGAAGAATCTTTTTCGATGTACGTATCTGTGGTAGGAAGATAAGCTTCCGGCTGATAGTAATCATAATAGCTTACAAAATATTCAACTGCATTATTAGGAAAAAATTCACGGAACTCAGAGAAAAGCTGTGCAGCAAGTGTTTTATTATGTGCGATCACAAGAGTGGGCTTCTGCACGTTCTGTATAACATTCGCGACCGTGAAGGTCTTTCCAGAACCTGTAACACCCAACAGGACCTGATGTTTCAGACCTTTATTCAGACCTTCGGATAGCTTCCTGATAGCTTCCGGTTGGTCACCTTTAGGTTCATAGTCAGACACAAGCTCAAAACCACTCATTACTCTGTGAATATGTATGTGAATAGCTATAAACGTATGCGTGTGTCACTGTAGCAGGTTTCACAAAAACACAGGATGTGACCACATTGCCACAAGTAAACAACGATGGATAATCAGGTGAAAACAGTAGAAGGACCAGAATAACAAGAGCAGAACAGTGAACATTAAAATATTAGATTGCAGAGATCATGTCCTCTGTATCTGCCAAACAGGATAACCTTGCTGAACAGGCTGACTTACAACTTCTTCCATATCACCAATGTAGAGATATTCGCGCTGAGTGCGGTTTCCACGGCGTTCAAGAAGGTTCTTTCGATACATACGGGAAAGGTATGTTGACACAGTGCTTAATTTGATCTCACCATAGATGCTTTCATAATGTTGCTGTATCTTTTTTGAAGTTGACCACTCACGAGAATGTTCGTATTTCAAAAACAGCTCGAGCCTTTCACTGATAGTCAAAGAAGTGTCCAGTATCCTGTCGCGAAGTGATGTGCTCGACACACCCTCGTTGTTAACTTGTGGAACTTGTTTTTCTGTGACAGTTGGCTGAACAACAGATGGCACATTCATGTTGGGAGGCGACATTGCCGGCTGCTGCTGTTGTTGTGGTGGAATATAATTAACAGGCTGATTCACAACCGGATTTACAGACGGATTCACATTTTGCTGGTTCACAGGAACATAGTACTGCGGATAAGGAACCTGTGTTGTTGGCATCTGCATGCCAGGATACATAGGTGGTACGGGTGAACTTGCCGGCATAGCATTTACTGGATTATATTGATTTTGTGCACCCTGTGGCGGTTGTAACACTACAGGTTGCGAATTTTGCTGTGAAAAAAGTTGTTGGGCATTCTGCCCAGAATGCAGATAGGCTGATGAAGATCCGGTCGAACGAGTTTGTGTTTCATCTAAAGTATCAATGAACTTGATCACTCGTTCTTTTACATTCTCACCAGCAAATTCAATGCTGGTAGATTCTTTTCCTTCGTCATCGAGTATTTCGATCCGAATTTTCATCTTATGCGCCCCTGCTAGCATATCCATCCATCCCCTCAGATCGGTGGATTCACAAACCATTCATCCCCTCAGATTATGGTATAGTTTTTGTGTGAATGCAGCTAAATACAATTGCACTATGCTGCTTTTGTGCAATTGAGACATACTGCAATACAATAATTGTGTGTGATAATATATAAGTGTTACCTTGAATGAATGTCATCATATGTTTTACAGCAATTTAAAAGGTTTTAAAGACTTATATTAAGTAAATAACAGTTTATTACACATTAAATTATAAATAAGTAGTACCCCGAACATAATATATGGAAGGATAATTGCATGCATCAAAATAAACCATATTAAAAACAATTTAAAGTGTAGGAACCAAGTATAAACAGTCCTAACAAGACGAAATACATAATAATGATTATAATTTAGATGAATTAACATTTAAAACTTTGAAACAACAGATTAATACAAATAAAATAGAAAAATGCCCGCAATATAATGGAGACCCCCATAAATCAAGTGCTATTTTCTAACACGCAGTTGTTTTATATTACATGGTGTTGTAAGAAGGCAACATGTCCGACGTAAGTGCAGGATCAACAACAGAAAAGAAGTTCTCTGATATGGATTCCAATGGCGAGGAACACAATACTGATGAAATACAGGAAGTGGACATCCAGAAAGTGATCAGTGAGAACGACCTTCTGAAGGTCCAGAACGAAACAATGAAAGCAAAACTTCTTGAAACCAGCATGATGGTGAACAAGTACCTGTCAGAGATGGACCAGCTTAAGGACCAGCTTGATCACTTGACGACACCACCACTGTTCATTGCCAGTGTCATGGAAGTAGAGGATGACATGGCACTCCTGCGCCAGCATGGTAATAATCAGGAAGTTATGACGAGGATACCACCTGAAATGGAAGGAACCATCGGACCAGGCATGCGCGTAAGCATCAATGCTGCATTCGCCATAATCGCGATTATCAGTAGAGCAGCCGATGTTCGGGCACAGATGATGGAACTTATCGATTCACCCGGAATAGATTATGATATGATAGGTGGCCTTGATGATGTGCTCAAAGAGGTCATTGAATCAGTTGAACTACCACTTACAGAGCCGGAACTGTTTGAGAACATAGGCATTGAACCACCAAGTGGCGTTCTTATGTATGGCAGTCCCGGAACAGGAAAGACACTTATTGCAAAAGCAGTTGCCTCAAGAGCACATGCAACATTCATTCGCATGTCAGGCTCAGATCTTGTACAGAAGTTCATTGGAGAAGGTGCAAGGCTCGTTAAAGATGTATTCCAGCTTGCCAGAGAAAAGTCCCCATCTATCCTGTTCATTGATGAGATCGATGCAGTTGGTGGAATGAGAACACACGATGGAACGACCGGTTCTGCAGAAGTTAACCGTACGATGCTTCAACTTTTGGCTGAGATGGATGGTTTTGACCCCAGTGGAAATGTGAAGATAATAGCTGCGACCAACAGGATAGACCTGCTTGACCCAGCACTTTTGCGCCCAGGAAGGTTTGACCGTATAATCGAGATACCCATACCTGATGAAAAGGCAAGAGAAGAAATTTTGAAGATCCATACACGGAAGATGAATCTTGAAAAGGATATCGACCTTGCCAAGATCGCAAATATGACCGATGGCCTTAGTGGTGCAGACCTTAATGTAATAGTTAAAGAGGCAGGCATGTTCGTCCTCAGAAGAAGAGGAGACATGATCAAAATGCAAGATTTCCTCGAGGCGTTCGAAAAAGTGGTTTCCGAAGAAGAGGTCAACACACCGGCCGGAATGTTCGCATAATGCGAACTTCCAATTACTTTTTTTGACGAAAGTTATAAATAGAATTGATTGCTTTTAGGGGATGTTAAAAGCAGCAAAACCGTGTGCTCCGATAGTGTAGCACGGCCAATCATACAGGACTCTCACTCCTGCGACTGGGGTTCGAATCCCCATCGGAGCACCATACTTTTGTTTATAATCCCACTATTTTTGATTAAAGTTACATGAAGTTATGAGCCATATTCCATAATTAATTATTGCTTCATGAAATCATTTTGCCCTATAGATCAACATCCAGTCTTTGCCCATTGTAAATAATAATGAGATTCATTCTAAAATATGGCAATCAGGGTTTCATTCATATTTCTGAACTGTAAATATTTATAATTTAGTCAGTCATTTTGTGTCCCAAATCCTAGATTATCTCGATCTCATAAACCCCCCTCTAATCCAATTACAAGCCTTCTATGAGAATATCTGTACCTCACTCATACATTAGGGAAGATGACTAGATCCCTTAAAACGCTTTAAAATCAAAATTTATTAAAAAGTAAGATGGCAGTTATATTTCCATCAGCAATGAGTTTCAAGCACTGTAAAAGATTTCTACAAATCTCAAAATAACTGGAAATTAAAGTTATCAAAAACAGAGGGGATGAAGGCGGATGGACATCCCCACTCCCAATTAGTTATTCAATAGAACCACCACCACCACAGCGTTCGTGTTTTCAGACCGTACCACCGGAGTCGTGAAACACAACATAGCCCATAATATATAATAATAGATTAATAACATATTAACTTATCGAATATCCTTCTGATGTTATAATACTTATTATTATGAAATATGTGTAATATTCGGTGTTGTCTACTTCACCGGAAGCCTGGAAGAAGCAAGACAGTTGGTACCGGAAAGTATTTCATTGCACTTTGTCTGTGGGAATTGTAAATGTGAACTTACTTCCTTTTCCAACTTCACTTTCAACCCAGATCTCCCCACCATACATTTCGACCAATTTCTTAACGATTGAGAGGCCAAGGCCAGTGCCACCATATATTTTGGAAGTTGAAGAATTTACCTGTTTGAAGGTCTCAAATATTGCATCGTGCATGTTTTTGGGAATGCCAATACCATTATCTGATACAGAGATCTCCAGCATATCATCACAGTTAACAACATTAATCTATATGCAACCATTTTCAGGCGTAAACTTCAAAGAATTACTTAATAGATTATATAAGATCTGTTTCATCCTTAATCTGTCAGCATACACTTCGATATTTTCAGAATGAAACTGATTACAAATTTCAATGTTCTTTTTATCTGCCAGATATTTTATTGTATCTTCTACATCACGAATGAAGGAAGGTAAACTAAACTTCTCACATACAAGTTCGGATTTCCCGCTTTCGATCTTCGAGACATCAAGAATATCATTGATAATATTCAGTAAGTGTTTCCCGCTGGTCATAATATTGTATGCATATTTTGTTTCCTTTTCATTCAGATTACCGGAAGGATTGGTATTTAGCAACTGTGAAAAGCCGATGATGGAATTAAGAGGTGTGCGTAGCTCATGACTCATATTTGTGAAGAATTCAGTCTTGGCGTGGTTGGCAGCTTCTGCCACAAGTTTTGCATGGAACATTGCATCCTCTACTTGCTTGCGTTCGGCGATGTCTACAAGTATCCCCCTAATGCCTATTGTTCTGTCATTATGAACAATTCTGCTTGGATATATGCTGACAGGAAATGTACTGCCATCTTTTCTCAGAGCTGTGTATTCGTTAGACCTTCGATCATCACCACGCACGACATTCTCTAGATTCAGTTTAGCCCTATCCAGATCATCGGGAATCAGTGTCTGATAGACAGTTAAACCTTTTACAAAGTCTGCCTGTGTGTAACCGAACATTTCAAATGCCTGACGGTTTACGAATGTGAGATTTCCTTGTAGATCTGTTTCAAAAACTGTTTGGGGTAAGGAATCCGCCAACTCTTTGTACTTGATTTCACTTTCTTTTAGTACCTTTTCAGATAGCTTCTGTTCTGTAATATCTTCAGCAGTGAGCAAAACCATTGGTTCATTGTTTTGTTGTATCAGAATCGTTGAAATTAAAAAATGAAGTGTTACAGACTGACCATTGGTCATTATTTCCAATTCGCCTTCCTTTTTGTAAATGTTTTCACCGGTCTCAAAAGTGTACATTACAGAGTTCCGCACAGTACATTCAGAGCATTCTCTGTTTTTCCCACAACCTTCACCTGTTAATGAATTCATACATCCAAACAGTTCGCCACCAAGAAGACCAATGCTATCTTTTTTTTCTTTTCCTAATGCAATAGAAGTAGCTCGATTGATGTTTTCAACTCTGCCGTCCTTATTGATAAGGATCAGAATAAGAGGAAGGTCCTCAAAAATATAATTTAATATCCCGGGATTTACAAATGATTCTGTTGAGTGTTCATGCAATTTTTCGGCAGATGAATTACTCAGAATTTTTTTACTTCTAACCATATCTGACTCACTACATATTTCATACAAACAGTTTAATATTTTTAATGTGGAGTGTCATCAATTTGTTGTACACTGTGATACTATTTAATGTTTTTTGCCACGATATTGATAAAAACGGTTCTCTTTAACATCGTGTGGGTAAACTCAGTTTCCCTGCCATCAAGAATATCATTGTATTCCTGTACACTTCAGTCTTCGATCCATACGATCTCTTAAAAGCAGTCTTGATCTTGTTGTTCATCTCTTGGTCAAGGACAAGTGAGCATTGACCACAGAAACGGTCAGACTCTTGCAATACATTGTTACAGCGTGGGCAACGAATGAGAGTTACATGGCGTTTGTCTTCAGTTTTAAGACCATATTTTTCATAAACAGAATCGTTCATTTCTTGGTCAGTGAAATTGGCATATATTTTCATCATTTGGTTGCTGTCCTTTGCCCAACCTGCCCTGTGATTAATAATTTGTTCACTAAGACCATCCAATATCCAACCCGTGATTGCATAATGGCGGAATACGTGTGCATGAATGTTCTTCTTGACACCAGCTCGCTCAGCAATTCTTTTTAAAGTGACCCCTATGGACTTATAGCTCAACGGTTCCTTCTTGTATGTATGCGTCACCCATAGGGGAGCTTCAGGGTCTTCTCTGAGTGGATGAACAGCCATCCATTGTTGCAAATAACCAGACGACCATGTCAGTGGTAGACCTTTAGCTGGAGTTGTTTTTTTGCTCCTGCTGGTAGTGCTGATGTATATCATTGAACCGTATTGATTCGATTCGACATTTTTGATCCTACAGGATGCAAGTGCTCCAACACGTAGACCTGCGTCACAAAGAATAGCTAAAAATGCTCGGTCTCTGGCATTTGTACAGGCTTCTAACATCGATGTGACCTCTTCCTTTGTTGGAAGGTCTGAAGGTTGTACAGGTGTTTCAATGGATTTTAATTTGAGACTATGCACCCATCTTGGCACATCATCTTCATCCATAATCGTTTTGAAGAACTTCTTAACACATTTTTTATAGTTGCGAATTTCTCCTTTGGATATATCGCAATTGTCCTCCAAATGAAACAACAGATCATCGAATGTATTTTGGTTGAGCTTATCAAGGTCATCAATATAACCAATATTTTTCAACCTTTGAATCATTCTTTTTAGTAAATTTATGTAGTTAGTTATCGTGCTTTTAGCAAGTTCATCTCTTCTGCAAGCACGGACAAAATTTATTACCAGCTTTTTATTATTATCGCTGGTAGTAAGCTTTCAAGCCTAATCAATGCGTTTTCATAGCCACTATTATATGAGTGGACATCATCTACATTACGGACTAATTTATAACACATTTTCTATATTAACAGAGTGGTTATAAACAGTCCGTAGATGTTCCCCCCTCGGAGCACCAAACTCTTGTTTATAATACGAATATTATAATTTGTACCCAAGTACCATTTACCGGATGTCGGTAGTACATAACTTCACAATTGATTATTATGCAAGGTATTTGAGCAGACGAACTGTTGAAACATACAAAAATAGTGAAAAGAAAAAAGATGTTAATGCATTGTTATTAACTTTACAAGCACATCTTCAACTTCTTTCATTTTTGTATTAGTAATATCGCCTACTTTGTAAGCGATGATATCAGTAGTTGCAGTGAAAAGTCGATTTGAACGAATCAAACTATCATGCTTCAGGCCACCTTGGATAAAATCTCCAGATTTTAATGAAATATCATAGCCATCGCCTCGATGAGTTGATGTAATGGGACAAAGTATTACATCATCACCTTTCAGATCCACAACTACTAAAGAGGGTCTCTTTTTTGCTGCTGCCAAATCTGAAAATGGGAATGGCAGTACTACAATTGATCCTTTTGTTATTTTTCCCAATATGTTGGCCTCGATTTATTTATTTATTTATTGTAACTATTCAGCCACCTTTGCGTGCTAAAATCCCCCCACCTCAATTTATTTCATCTTCTGACATGGATTTTTACGAAAAAAGTAAGTAGTAGCATTCTATTTAAGTTCACACCCAAAAAATCAATTGGTTTTGCCAAACAGGAGGTGAATGAACACGAAACGCAAAGAAATCCTAGCAGTTTATGAACAAGGTCCCGAAGCAGTTGTCACTCTTGTCACTACATTGTACGACATCATTGCTGAACAACAAAGGATCATAGAACTACAAGCTGCCAGAATAACCGAACTCGAAGAACGAGTTAAAAAATTGGAAGAGCAACTCAAAAAAAACAGCCGAAACAGCAGTAAACCACCTTCAACTGATGTTTTTATTAATGAGAAACCAAAAACAAAAAGCAGACGAAAAAAGAGTGGAAAGAAACCAGGTGGTCAGAAAGACCATCCTGGAACTACTCTCAGAATGGTAGATGTTCCTGACGAAGTTATAATTCACAAAGTACACAAATGTAGCAATTGTGAAAGATCGCTTGAAGATATAGAAGTTAAAGATCATGAAAAAAGGCAAGTATTTGACATACCTCCCATTAAACTTCAAGTAACAGAACATCGTGCTGAAATCAAGTCCTGTCCTCACTGCGGTTGCAAGAACAAAGCTACTTTTTCAGAAAAGGTTAAACAACCCACGCAATATGGCTTGCGTCTTGCATCATTAGCAGTCTACTTACATGATTATCAATTACTTCCTTATGAACGCAGCTGTGAATTGCTAGCTGATGTTTGTGGATGTGAAATAAGTCCCGCTACTTTGGCCAGGGCAGAAAAGACATGTTTTGAAAAACTTGAAGATTTCGAACAGCAGATCAAGAACTTCTTAATAGAATCTCCTGTGATAAATTGTGATGAAACTGGTATGAGGATAGAAGGAAAACGACAGTGGTTACATGTTGCTTCTACAAACAAAATGACATGTTATTATCCTCATCAAAAAAGAGGCTCTGACGCAATGAATGCGATGGGAATCTTACCAAATTTCAATGGTACAGTAGTTCATGATTTCTGGAAATCATATTACAAATATGATTGTGATCATTCGATCTGTAATGCTCATCTATTGCGAGAATTAACAAGTGTAAGCGAGAACGATAATCAATTGTGGTCAAAAGCTATGAATATTCTACTTATTGATGTCAAAAAGTCAGTTGACCAGATCCGAGGAATGTCTGGTTGTATGAAACCAGAGAGAATTAAAGAGTTTGAAGATTGGTACGGCCAGATTATTCATATTGGGATAGAAGAAAATCCTCAACTTCAAGCCAAATCAAAGAAGCGAGGAAGAACTAAACAAACCACAGCAAAAAATCTGCTGGATCGGTTTATTGGTTATAAAAATGATATTCTCAGGTTTATGCATGATCTAAAAGTTCCATTTGAGAATAATCTTGCAGAAAGGGATGTGAGAATGATGAAAGTACAGCAGAAGATATCGGGTACATTCCGAAGTATGCAAGGAGCATTAATTTTCTCGCGGGTAAGAAGTTACATTTCTACTGTTAAGAAGAATCAGATTCCTGTGATGGATGCAATTCGAAATGCAATTGCTGGAATGCCATTTATTCCAACAATTGTTTGAGCTTCTAATCTTTTTGTGTAAAGGTTGGTCATACAGGATTGATTATAGGTAGGCTGAATAGTTACTATTTATTTATTTATTTAAAGATAATTCCATGCTTCATCCTCTTCGGGTGTATCCCAAAGTTTTGCAAGGGACTTTTCTGATGCGATTGCCGTTTCCATTTGATCTTCAATCTCACTGAGTGGTCTAATCTCAATGTGATTATTTTTGGCAATGACTGCAACACGATGTCCAATATCAAAGGAACCCTTACGCATGGAAGAAGGAATCACAATTTGACCCTTACTTGTTATTGTTGCAGTCCTGATGTCTACAATTGCCATATTTTCACCTCGGTTTAAACTGTCAACTATCCACCTTACATAGATTACATGTAAGATATGTAATACAATGGGTGATTGATATATAAAAATAATGGAGTTAAAACCCTAACAATATGAATTTGTACAGATACTCTAATATGAACAAATTAACATCAATTAAAAGTAATATATGTATTAGATAGAAAAATAAGTATTTTAAATGCTTGAATATCCATCGGAGCACCATTGATACTTTTCTAATATCATACTAATTTTGTAATGATTTCTCATGATTTTTAGAGGTTCAAAAGGATTGAGAGCTCATAGCCTGCAAGTGCCTTTTTAAGAGTGTGTTTAACCCAATACTTGCAAGTTTCAAGTAAACTCCATGGATCCAAATAACATCCAGGAACAGATCCAAGGAGGATAAGATCTTGACCCTCATTGGATACTACAAAGGTGACACATTTAGTTAAAAAAGCAAAAGGGTGTCACCCTTTGTTTCAATTTGCGAAATACCACAGAAGTCCCAGTGCAATACCGATCAATACCCACACTTTGAAACTAAAACAACACCCAGAAGTACAACAACTTCCATTCGCACATACATCATCGGACAAGTGTATTTCATCACCATTAAAAGTATCTTCATTTTCATCCATGGACATTCACTCCCTTTTCTTAGGCTGAAAAAGATCATAATTTATAAAATTAATAATTTAAAACATCCGCATTTGCAACCTACAGCCCATACAGATCACTTCACATTTAGTATGAGACAAAGCTATTTCAATATATGTATATTAGCAAACCATACCCACCTTACGACCCATCAATCATCACCAACTACCTTCCAGTACCCCGGTTCACAAGCATACAGACAAGCAGCTAATATATTTTTCTCACCAAGATCAGCTACCGTCTGCTTCAACCCAGGTTTAGAACATTCATCAGAAACCTTACAGACATTACAACAATTCGGATTCATTCTACCCCCTCAGATACAACCACAATTATTGACATAACCAAAAATAAAGCAAAATTAAAATATCAAATGGCGAAATTTAAGAGAAAAAACAAATTTTTCAAGTAACCCCAAACTGAATCCCCTAAAAGTTAACATAAAAGGAAAACAGTAGAATTTAGAAGCTTGACAGGAACGCGATCTTACTAAGTGCAAATACAGCGAAAAAACCGATTGCAACTTCCTGAAGATTGAAAGGAATAGCGCCCCCAGGGTTTGTAAGAATATAAAGAATAAATGTTGCAATTCCTGCAAAGGCGAATGCACCAATGATAACATCTTCCATTTCTACCATTTTTTCACGCTCATTTTTATGGTTGGGCATAGATATAGACCATGAATGCAACCATTGTTGTATATACAGTAACCACGAGTTGTTTTTAAATAATAGTATCATTTTCCTAAAAGATTAGTTAATATATAAAGTTATTGGTTTTGAAAAAATGAAATGGCTTAAAGGGAAAAATAGAGCTGTCAATTACGGAAATGAAACCGATGTATAAAATACACATCCCCTGCATTGTAAATCAAAAAAACAAGATGAAAAGAGACATTTACTTAAAAATAAGGAGGAAACAAAAAAGGACGATAATACCAGATCAGATATTCGCATTTACCGCACTTGCCCCACCCATAGAATTACTGAACACAGAACGAACAAGAGATCCAAGTTCTTCATCCATAAATGGTTTAAGCAAAAAACCCTGAGGACAGGCAAGTTCCGCCCTTTCCCTCGTTTCGAGAGAAGAATCCGCAGTAATGAACACAATCGGAATATTTGATATTTTCCGGATCATCATAGCAGCCTCCACCCCATCCAAACTACCTTTTAAGCGTATATCCATAAGTACAAGTTCGGGCCTTACCTTCTCGACCATTGCAACAGCATCAGCCCCTGTTGAAGCCATACATGACACGCAGTACCCCATTTTTGCCAGCTTCAACTTTATCATCATACCAACAATAAGCTCATCCTCAACTACCAATATTTGTGCACCTTTCATAATACCATCCCCAAACAAATATCCAGCTCAAGGCAATAGTCCCATAACCCCAATAATAAAGATCATCAGGTCAGATCGAAGCAAATTCCGCCCACCTTTGCAGACATATTCACATTATCTATCATAAGCCCCGCAAGGGACTTGATCACATCAAGAGAATCACGGTCATTCTCAGGAATGATACACTCCGAAGATGATGCCGCAAACAACATCCCCATAAAACGACCCTCATGATGAATAGGAATTATTGCCGTACCCTGAAGACCCTCATCACCAAGATACGTACCTGAAATAAACGGATATATCTCCGAATAATGTTTGTAAATAGGAAAACCCTTTTCCGCAAAATTGAGCTGAATAGAATTATGATCAAAATATGAGATGCAACTCAAAAAGCCATCAGAGAGTCCTTTATACCTCACGAGGACAAGCCCGCCAGTGACATCATCCAACATATAAAGAGCACCGGCATTAATAGCATCTAACTGAATAGTCAATTTCAAAAGAGCATCCATAGAATCCTCAAGGTTGCCAGGCCAATTCAGATCAACACCCATTTCCCCTTGAATGAACATAAAATCACTTATCTTCTTTTCATCACTAATATCAATGATACTACATTCCAGACGTTCCATTACCCCATGCTCATCATAAATGATACACATCTTTTCACGAACCCATCTGACATCCCCATCAGAAGTAAAGATCCGATACTCCTGTACAAATATCCCATCAGGACTCTCAGAATAAACAGACAACGCTTTTCTAACCCTTTCCAGATCAGCCGGGTGAATAATATCTTCATAATTCAACCCTTTGAACATAAAATCATCTGCATCATAGCCAAACATGGCAACATTATCAGAAACGAACTCAATCGGCCACCCATACTCAGACTTCCAAACAAAGACTACTTCAAGATCCCCACATGAAACATCAGACACTCTTTCGACCACATCCATAGAACCACCCATATTAAAACAACCCACGTTAGAAAATTATACTGATCATTGAATAAAAAAAATAAGTTCCTGTAAATATTCAGGAACCTTTGGACAAATAAAGGAACTGTTTACGATTACTTTTTCATTGAAAGCTCTGGTATCAGGCTAATAGCAGCGATCTTGTCAACATGTGCCTCATGCTGTGAATAGAACCACATTGGGATATACAGACCGAGCACACAAATACCGACAACCGTTGAGAACCAGCTTCCTTCAATAGTGTTAAGGTAGATCACACCAACCAGACAGAGAGGGAGGTTGAAGAGACCAAACATCAATGCAACATTCTTCCATCCTGCTGGTGCCTTGAATGGCCTGTCAAGACCTGCAAGGTGAGGACTTGATTTTGCCTTAACGTATGCGAAGAGACTGATACCGTTTGCACAAACATATCCAATAGCTGATGCAGCAAGGATAGCTGTAGGAGTACCCATTGAGATCAGTATCAAGTTGAAAATTCCGATAACGACCATTGCAAGGATCGGAGTACCATGTGCATTTGTCTTTGCAAATACTTTAGGAAGATTTCCTTCAGTTGCCATTGAGTGCATTGCCCTTGAAGAACCAAGGTATGCAGTCTGTATGATCAATACCATTGCTGCAATAAGCATAACGATCGCAATTGTGGAACCGACATCACCAAGTGCTGCCTGAGCAACAGGGAGCATTGGGTCAATAGGTGCATTTGCAATACCATCAATACCTAGCACACCTGTAACGGTCATCTGTACAAGGATGTAAGCTACCAGACAGATAGCACCACAGGAGAACAATGCTTTTGGCACATCTGAACCTGGGTTTTTATATTCCGGGCCATAAATAGCTGCAGTTTCCCATGCACAAGCACTCCACTGAGCCATTGCAAAGATACCAAGCAAGATCAGTATATGAGACAGATCCCATGCCCAGTCAGTTGGTAACCAGGTACTGGTGATGTTAGCCATCACGAAATCACCTGTAAAATAAGGTGCCAGTGTAATAATTGCCATTGGGATAAGTGAGAAAGCTGCGAGAATATAACCTACAGCAGCACCACTTGAAAGTCCACGATAGTTTACAAGAATTAATCCACCATATATCACAACACCTGCTATCATTGAAAGCTGGTACTGGCTGAAAGTGCCCGCCAATACAGGGAACAAACTATGAAGATAAAAACCAACAAGAATTGCAAAGATAGCAAGTACAGGGTTCCATGCGAACCAGTAGCTCCATGCACTGAATCCACCAATCAATTTACCCTTGTCATACTTTCCTTTGTGATCAGGAGACTTGAAAACATTCTGTGCAAATCCAGGCAGACCGGATGCATTAGGGAATGTAGTTGCGAGTTCACCATAAGCGAGGTTCTGCATAAATCCCTGGAATACAGAGAGACCCCATACAATAATAGCAAATGACCATAAATAGCTGGCAAAATAGCCAATCGAAGGTAAGATCAATAAAGGTACACCAATAGCAATAGCTAATCCCTGTTTCCAATCGATCGATCGTTCGAGCTCACCGGATTCACAGACAACCTTTGCGCACTGTTCGGCATGTTGCCAGTCTACACCCGATTTTTTTTCTTCGGACATATTACATCACTCCTTTTCTAATAGATACTTTCTGTCAGATCAAAAAACTGAAAAGGGCCTGACAACTGCCAGGACCTTTATATCAGTATGCAGAAGGGATTTAACCTGTAATTTCCCTGAACCTATCACAGCAGTTGATGTCTATGCCGAGAAGCTTCTCGATGTTCATCTTAGCTGCAATACCCTTTGCGCAGCCAGGAACTGATGTGATTACACCAATATCGAGCTCTTCCCTGAGTTCCCTCATGACATACTCGTCGGAGAGATCTGCATTTGAAACACCGAGTTTCTTAGCAACGAAGTCCTTTGCTTCACCGATTCTCATGCTCTTGTCAAACTGCATCCTTGCAACAAGGTCACCAGCTGCCCTGATTCCGGTCATACCGGAAGCCATGATGTGTGAGATTGGCATACCCATTGGGTCACCAACACCGATCTATATACCATCGACACCAGCGATCTCGACCATTGCCTTGCTTGCCCTTGTAACAGCATCTATTGGCGGTGTTTCAAGCATTGGGGATCCACCAACACCCATACCCATATTCACATGAACCGGAATTGTTGATGCTTCGACAGCTGCCTTTGTGAAGGTAACTGCACGACCAAGGTTCCATGCGGATGTCCTGCTGGTGTTGGTATTACATACAGGACCGAATATGTTTGCTCCTGCCTTTGCTATAAGTGCTGCCTGCTGGTGTGGCCACAGACCTGCAAGTACTGTACCATCGTACTCAAGCTCTCCGTGCATACCGAGAACAAGTTCTCCTGCCATACCTGCTTCAATGTACATTCCCGGGAATTCTTTCCTCAATGCTTCGATAGAATTAAGTGATGCATACATGTCACCGTCACCGGCTGCACCGATGGTATCGAAGTTGACACCGTCAGAACCAACATTCTGGAGTTTTTGCATGATCCAGGTCATGTCGCGGATACCGTGCTCTGCAGCATGGAAAATAGGGCATTGGTATTTAAGTAGAGTTTATATAGTATCAGGGCCTATGTTTGTGCATGAACTGTCCCAGGTGCAAGAGCTCAAGTCATAAAAAGAACGGTAAAATCGATGGACGCCAACGCTACAAATGCCATGATTGTGGGTATAGCTATTCAGTAGAGATTAAATCAACTGCTAGTCCCATGTCTGTTAAACGGCAGGCTTTACAGCTCTATCTCGAAGGATTAGGATTTCGCTCAATTGGACGTTTATTAGGAGTTAGCCACGTTTCTGTCCAAAAATGGATAAAGAAGTTTGGTCGTGAATTAGAGGATATAAAGAGCGAAAATGAAATATCGATCGTTGAATTAGATGAAATGCACACTTACATCGGGAACAAAAAAAATATTGTTGGATCTGGATTGCTGTTGATAGAGATGGAAAAAGGTTCATCGACTGCTCTTTTGGTAGCAGGGGGAAGGAAACAGGACTAAAGCTCTGGAAAAAGTTAAAGGGGAAGGAGATTGGAGAAGTGATGACTGATCACTGGAGGGCATATGCAGAGTTTCTTCCAGAGAAAATTCATACTCAATCCAAAGCTGAAACATATACTGTTGAAGGATATAACAGCATATTCAGGCACTTTCTGGCAAGATTGAGAAGAAAGTCAAAGTGTTATACTAAGAGTCTTGAAATGCTGAAGTACTCTGTTCTTCTTTTGATGAAGTACAGAAATAAAGAGCTAGCTATGTTTAGTTAACAATGCCGAAAATAGAATCCTGTGCTTCGGAGATCTTGAATGCTTTCATAAGATCACCAGGGTTCTCGAATGGACCATCAGGAGTGTAGTAAAGACCCATGTTTGGCATTGCGCCATAGAGCATAGGAATGATCATGTTCTGCTGGCAGGACTCCATTGTCTGGCATTCCTGTGAGATCACAGGCTTTACAGGCTTGAAACTGTAGTCGATGTGACCAAGTTCCATTGTATCCGCACCAAAAGCACGCTCGTGGATCATTGAACCAACAAGTCTGCTTGCAGGAATACCTACACCACTGTTACCCTGGTCACCATCGATCCTGATAGCACCGATATCGTGAGTTACAGGAACTTCCATGCCTGGCTCCACACCGACGATCCTGCCAGGTGAAGTGATGATATCAAGCATATGATCCATTTCATTTTCAGAAAGTGCTGGAATGTCACCAAGGTCTGCTGCATCTGCACTACCTGCTTCGATGTCAGCTCTGATGTCTTCCTTTGTCATGAAGATCTTCTGACCGTCACCCATTCTTAAGAAATATTCTGTTGCCATATTATACACCTCGATCGATCAGAGAAGTAATTCTTTTGCTTTTGTTACAGCTTCACTTGCATTTTCTGCATAGCAGTCTGCACCACATTTCTTTGCCCATGAATCAGTTGCTGGTGCGCCACCGACCATGACCTTTACCTTGTCCCTGAGTCCGTTCTCTTTGAGAAGCTCGATGACTTCTTTCTGGCCCGGAAGGGTTGTTGTCATAAGTGCGGAAAGACCGACCATATCTGCGTTGGTTTCCTTGATCTTGTCAATGAAGTTCTGTACAGGAACATCTCTGCCAATGTCGTGGACTTCAAAGCCTGCTGCCTGAAGCATTGTTGATACGATTGACTTACCGATGTCGTGAACGTCACCCTCGACGGTACCGTTTACAATAACTCCGAGCTTAGAAGATGCGCCTCCGCTTCCACCAAGCTCGTCCTGAAGTAATTCAACACCAGCGGACATTGCGTCTGCTGCCATCATAACGTGCGGAAGGAAGAGTTTTCCTCTCTCGAAGAGTACACCAACTTCGTTCATACCTGCTGCGAGACCGTTGTCAATAAGTTCTACTGCTGGAGCCTTACCTTTTGCCTTTTCTACTGCAGCGATTACTTCATCTTTCTTGCAACTTACTACCGCATCGGATAGTGTTTTGAATAATTCTTCGTTTGCCGTGTTACAACCTCCTTTATATCAATATGGATAAGACCACATTGAAATGGCAGCAGGATATCACTCCGCACCACCATATAAGAAAAAAACAACATGTTATATAGCATAATTTGAGTTGCAAGTCTTACTGGCATCGGAAATTGCAAACCGCATAAGAAATTGCCAGTGGTATGAGAAATTCCAAAGGCTTTGGTATATATACGGATAAAGCCCACTTAATACGGTGGTATTTTTAAAAAAAACAATTCCTTAAATGGAACATCCTTTATAGATAACCAAAAGAATCATTCTGTTGATACAGGATTTTATAGAGGATAACATATGAGATCATCATTGAGTGATACAATATGGCTTTCTGAAAAAAGAAAGAACCTACTCTTATTATTAGCCGAAGGTTCAAGGAACATCGACCAGATCAAGACATCACTAAATGTCACTTCAAAGGCCATGATGCCACAGATCAAGATACTCAAAGAACAGGACATGATAGTCCAGAACGAACTTGATGATTATGAGCTATCCGATGTAGGTCGCATTATAGTAAAGAACATGTCACCCCTGCTAAAGACACTCGGAGTTATTGAAGAGAATATGGAATACTGGGCAACCCGTGACCTTTCTTCCATCCCTGAGTCACTTTCATACCGCATAGGAGAACTCGGGCAATGCATGTTGATAGAGCCAGACCTTAATCATATGTTCGACCTGCCAATCGAATTTACTGAGAACCTTGTACGCTCACAGAATGTGAAGATGTTCATCTCCTACTTCCACCCATATTATACCAGGTTATTCGTAGAACTCCTGTCAAAAGAGATCGATTTTACACTCATATTCACAGACACAGTATTTGAGCGTCTAAAAACCGATTGTCTTAAAGAATTAGAGCTTATAACAGGATCAAGAAGTGCAGATCTATATGTTTGTGATGATTCTATAAAACTTACCACCATTTCTGTAACTGAGAGATTCACATATCTCTGTTTCTTCAACAAAGAAGGAATGTATGATCACAGAAAGATCATGAGCTTTGATGAAAGTGCAAGTAAATGGGGAGAGGAACTTTTCACCCACTACCAGAACCTTTCTAGAAGGATCACGGAGATCTAAACACAAGGGAGTGAAAAATGGACTGGAAGAACACATCCCTTAAATCAAAACTTATTCTCTTCATCGTGACAGGTGTTCTATTGGTGCTGGTAACATCAACAGCCGTGATCATTTCAACGGTCACATCCCAGGAAGTGAACCTCGCATACGAACAATCGATCGAGAAAGCAAGGGGATTCGCCAACTATTTTAATAGCGATATGCGTGCGAATCATGTTATCGGTCAGACCATTGCCAATTCCATGAACGCTTATAGCACTTCAGATAGAGATGAAGTGAATGAGATCCTCAAAGAGGTGGCTGTACGCAACCCGAATCTTCTGGGAACATATGTATGCTATGAACCAAATGCATTTGATGGCAATGACCAACTTTTCATAAATGCAGAAGGACATGATGAGACCGGACGCTTCATACCATACTGGAACAGGATAAATGGGGATCTGGCAATTGATCCATTGTTAAACTACGAGGAATCTGATTATTACAAATTACCAAAAACGACAAAGACCGACCATATTATTGATCCATATTTTTATGAAGGTGTGTTCATAGTAAGCTATGTTACGCCCATTTTCAAAAATGACGAATTTGTCGGCATGGGTGGAGCCGATGTATCCCTTACATACCTTGATGAAGTTGTCAGTGAAGTGAAAATATTTGATACCGGGTATGCATTCATGACCGGGAATACTGGAATTCTTATCTCACAACCTGAACAGAAGGACTGGATCGGCTACAAAACACTTTATGATTTCGATATCCCCGAGATTTCCAACATGGCAGATGAGATAAAGAATGGTAGCTCAGGATATATCGATACCATCGACCCTACTACAGGAAAGACGGTGGTGATGTTCTATGAGCCTATTAAAACCGGGAATTTCTCATTTATTCTCGTAGTGCCAAAGGATGAAATGCTCGCTGGTGTTACAGAATTGCGTAATAATCTCATTGTGATATCTACAATGTCTATTATTTTTATGACCGGACTTGCAGCTCTTATCGCAGGGTTTGTCACCCGCCCCATCAATGATATCGTTGCGGATTTCAAAGATCTGTCAGATGCAGCCGTTGTAGGACAACTTCATGCCAGAGCGGATACCGAAGTAGATATAGATTTCAAGAACATACCCCTGGGTTTGAATGAGATTCTCGATGCTTTTACAAGACCTATGACAGAAACCATGCGAGTCACTAATGAACTTGCAAAGGGCGAACTCCAGACCCGTATGCCGACCGACCTTAAGGGAGAGTTCAAACATATTGGAGATACACTAGATAGTTTCGCAACAAAGCTCAATGCCATTATAGATGAATCAAATGCAGTTCTGACCTCATTTCAAAATGAGGATTTTACCCATAAGATCAATCTAAAAGGAGAAGGGGATTTCAGGATCCTTACAGACGGTATTGAGATTACAAGGCAGTCCCTTTACAAAGCTACCACTGAACGAAAAAAAGCAGAAGAAGAACTGATAAGATATGCAAAGGAGCTTGAACGTTCCAACCAGATGAAAGAAGAGATGGAAAGAGTCATTGAGAGTAGTCCGGTTGTTGTTTTTAAGTGGCGAGCAGAGAAAGGATGGCCCATTGAATTTGTTTCCAGTAATATTTCACAGTTTGGCTATTCCCTTGAGGATTTCTCAGCCGGCAAAGTAACTTATTCAGATCTGGTTTACCCAAAGGACCTTCCAAGAGTGGAGGAACAGCTACAGAAAAAATGTGATGAAGGAGCAAATGAGTTTACCATTGAATATCGGATACTTACTAAATATGGACAAATCCTTTGGGCTGACGAGAGGACCTTTATCCGACGTGACATCGACGGAAATGTGGATCATCTACAGGGCATCATTGTGAATATCGATGAGAGGAAGCGTGCAGAAGAAGCATTGTTGAAGATCGAGGAAATCCGCAAGAAAGAGATACACCACCGCATCAAGAATAACCTGCAGGTGATATCAACACTATTGTACCTGGAATCAGATAAGTTCAAAGATGAAAAGGTAAGGGATGCTTTTAAGAACAGTCAGGATAGAGTCAGGACAATGGCGCTTGTCCATGAAAAATTGTATCAGTCAGAGGATATGGAAAGTATAGATTTTGTAGATTATACAAAGAATCTTATTAATTACCTTTCCCAATCATACGTGATCGGCAACAGGAACATCACTATCGACCTTGATGTTGCTGATGTGTTCCTGAACATGGATACTGCAGTACCGCTTGGCATTATTATTAACGAACTTGTTTCTAATTCACTAAAATATGCATTCGGGGATAAGGACGAAAACGAGAAAGGGATCATATCAGTAGATATTGAGAACTTCGGGGATGAATTTATGTTAACAGTTAGCGACAATGGAAATGGCATCTCAGAAGACATTGATTTCAGGGACACTGAATCACTTGGGCTCCAACTTGTGACTAACCTTGTTGAGCAGATCGGCGGTGACATTGAACTTAAAAGGGACAATGGAACAAAGTTCATAATCCAATTTACAGAAGAAAAATATTGAGAGAGGGTGAATAATGAGCCAGATTAAGATACTGATAGTGGAAGACGAAAAGATTGTCGCATTAGGTATTAAGAAGATGCTTAAGAACCTTGGATACCTTGTCCCCAGTATCGCATCATCGGGAGAAGAAGCGATCAGTAAAGCAGAGATAACATTTCCAGATCTTGTACTGATGGACATTATGCTAAAAGGGGATATGGATGGAGTCGAGGCTGCAGATCAGATACGAAAGCGATTTGAGGTCCCGGTAGTATTCCTCACTGCCTATTCTGATGAGAAGATATTAGAGAGAGCTAAAAGGACAAATCCTTATGGATATATTATCAAACCTTTTGAAGAGAATAGTCTTCATGCGACCATTGAGCTTGCACTTCACAATTACAAAGAAGAGAAAGCTATCAAATGAATTAAAAGTGGACACAGCAGAAGCTGTTAGAACAGGTTATTGAAAAAAAACTAAAAAAAAAGGCATCACATTCAATGGTGATGCCATTTTTAAATATTATTTCTTGAACTCAGTGTATCCGCATTTACCACAGGTAAGTCTGTCCTTGTGGTCTGCAAGATAAACACCATCGCCACAGCGTGGGCAGAACTGCCTTAGCCTTTCAATGGATTCGCCGTTTACTTTATAGTAGTCTTTAACAGCCATGTTTACTCACCTGCTTCTTCTACAACTTCTGCCTCAGGAAGTTCGTTTCTCTTGAGGACATATTCTTTCTCTACGACCTTCATACGAGCTGCATCTTCGTAGATCTTTGCATATCCATTTGCTGCAGACATTCCGTAGGTGTTCTCGAACTTCTGAAGGATGACAAGCTCAAGAGGTACGTTAAGCATTGCAGCCAGTTTGCCCCTGACATCAAGCCTTGAAGGTGTGGAACCTTTGAATGTTGCATCGAACTTCACTTCATGCCTGTTGAGAAGCGCATTGTTTTTGTCTTCAATGATATTAATATCCATTTAATTTCCTCCGCACATTATGTAATAACTGTTCTTTATGATCTTGTTTTTCAAGGATCTTATCAAATAGATCCTTAAGTTCTGCTTTAAGGGATTCTGTAACCCTTACAAGCATTACACCTTCGTCCGGTTGGCCATAAAGGACCACCGAATTCAGAGGCGCCATTAGTATCGCAGGCAAAGCTGCAAGATCTTCTTCGCCTTGTACGAATATTCGGACATTTTTGTCAGACACGATCGCATCGCTTATCACGTTGATCAGATCCTCGGTTATTACCCCGGGAGGATTATCCACTGTTATCTCAGCGAAACCCTTATGTTTTGTTCCAAATACGACCTGTGATGAAGCTGGTGCCCTTTTTGTCCTATCATCCACGATAAGTATATCTGGAATGATATTGGAATCTAGCAAGTGGAAAGTAGTAACATCGCCCACAGATATAAGTTTTGTGGGATTATTGAGATCCTTTACAAGACTTTTGACAGCATCACTGCCAATACCTGTATATAAGACCCCGAAAGGTTTCCTTAAAAGAGGCCGAAGGCTATCTGGCAAGGAAATTTGCAAACCCAACTTACCGCACCTTCAAAGCGTATTTATCGGCAACTTCAACACCGATCATCTCTGCTATTATGGAACGTTGAGGATCAACGATAATGACAAGTCCGCTCCAGTCATCACTCAAATTACTTGAAGCGCAAACAGGACATGTCTGACCTGAAACGATCCTGTGACATTCACGGCATACCTGATCTACCATTTAAAAACACCCCGGTTTATTCATCTTTATTCTTAGATTCATCGGACTTGGGCTTGCGTGCATCTTCAAGCCATTCAAGTCTGCCCAGAGCATGCTGGCGCATTGTCAATCCGATCTTACTATCCCTTGGCTCTCTCTCGTTGGTGCTCACAGCAACGATACGGGCACGCACTTTGTCACCTTCTGAAAGAGTACGATTTCCGACCTTGCTAATAAGCCTGCCATTCTTACCATCATAGGACATAAAATCATCAGTGATCTGGCTAACGTGTAAAAGACCATCCATAGCTCCAATGCTTACAAAAGCACCAAATTCTACAGTCTCTACTACCAGACCTTCAATAACCTCTTGAAGCTGTGGGATGAATATGATAGCTTCGAAGATCACATCGTAATAGACAGCTCCGTCTCCTACAAGGATATGCCCTTCACCCACTTCTTCAATATCAGTGATAGCGACAATGGAGCCCAGTGCCTTATCGACCCTGCCCTCAAGCTTCTCCTTTAACGCATCCTTTACGCTAACTCCTACATCTTCGCCCAACAGACGGGGAGCCACACGGATCGTATCCTTAAGTTTCATCCTTTTATACATATCTCGATCTCCAATATGCCCTGTATTAATTTAAACTGCCACTGCAATTATAATATGATCATCGTGTTATATCTAAACGGTTCTTCTGGCGTAAACGCACAACGGTAGCATTCGCATCATTAAGACGCTTTACCAGACCAACATCGTTTGTCAGCACTGCTGCATCCATATCAAGAGCAAGCTGAAGGATGATATCGTCCGCAATCCCTGCTCTATCCAAGAGAGTACATCTATCGGATAACGAAAGTCCAACTTTTGCTGCGGTTTTGTTCTCACCCCTATACTTCTTGACCAGGGACTTGAGCTCGTTGACGACCGCCTGAGGCACAATAAACTCATCGTACCCGAGACGTCCCAGTTCACCAAAGATATCCACTTTGAACTGAACCGGTATCATGAAACCGTTCGTATCGATTATAACCTTCAATCTTTGATTACTCCAACGCCAATAAGTCGCCAGCGTGAACCAATACGCCTGCTGATAGCTACCATGGAGCCAACCTCAGCACATACCGGACGCTTTAACTTTGCCTCTGCGACATCCTCACGTGCACTAGTAACGATACCCACAGTAGTTGCAGTACCGACATTGAGCATAAGAGGTTCACTGGTCTTGATCTTACCAATAGACTCCTCATCAGACACACCCACTACACGTTCAAGCAACTTCAGTTCAAGAGTGAACGAGTCACGTGTTGGCGGCAATGTACCAGGTACGCCTGCAACCTGTCCAGTAAGGGAATCACTCTTTGTGATACTTGGGTCCAGACCGGTACCCAATGCAAGCAATCCACCAGGAGTTGCCTCATCAACCTTTTCCTTCCCTGCAATTATAAGATTGATGTTGGTGAAGATAGGTTCCCACCTAACAGCATTCTCACTCTCGACCTTACGTCCTGGACGTATCTCAATATCATCACCTGCTTTTAGTGTACCTGCTGTAAGGGTTCCACCAATAACGCCACCAGAGATCTTATCAATAGGTGTTCCAGGTTTGTTGATATCGAAAGACCTTGCAATAAGTAAGTGTGCAGGTTTATCAAGTTTTTGTACTGGAGTTGGAATCATTTCGTTCATCGCGCTGATGAGAACATCAATATTGATATTCTGCTGTGCGGAGATCGGAACAACCGGTGCATCCTCTGCAACCGTTCCTTTAACGAATTCCTTGATCTGATGGTAATGCTCAATGACCTTTTCCTTTGGAACAAGGTCTATCTTATTCTGCACGATCACGATATTCTTGATACCGATGATGTTCAGAGCCATCAGATGTTCCTTTGTCTGTGGCTGAGGACATTCCTCGTTCGCAGCAATGACAAGAATAGCTCCATCCATAATAGCAGCTCCTGAGAGCATTGTTGCCATCAAGGTCTCGTGACCAGGGGAATCTACAAATGACACTGTACGGATCTCTTCCGTTTTTGTCCCACAGTGCTCACAGGTCTTAGCAACACTAAGATTCTGTGGCTCTGGGCAGGTAGGACACTTCCTGAAAGTGGTATCTGCATACCCTAATCTAATAGATATACCACGCTTCATTTCTTCACTGTGCGTATCTGTCCATACACCAGACAGTGCGCTTACAAGCGTTGTTTTTCCATGATCGACATGACCCACCATGCCAATATTAACACAAGGCTGACTCAATTTTTGATTTCCCTCCCTATCGGGCTAAAATAAAAGTGTGATGTAATATAGATTATCTAAATTAAATTAGCTGCTTTAAAGTTTGTGATACCATGTCATTTCTAATATATAAGTGATTTCAACCATAATAATATCATACTATACTTATTAGTGATGTCATATCAGATCAAAACATCAAACATCACAATAAAAAAGAACACTTCAAAAATAAAGGCGATAAGATCACTCATCGCCATCTTTCTTTGAAACCCTGCTTCGATAAACAAAATATCCTGCAGCGGCAAGCACTATGACCACACCTGCACCAATGATCACCATCGTATTAGAGCCATCGGACTTTGCAGATGTAGAAAGTACATCGGTCTTGATCTTCACAGTATCAGATGTCTGGTCATGTCCCTTTATATCCTCATACTTGACCTCGCTATTCAAAGCATAAGCCTTTGGAACTGCAAGTTCATCGACCTTAAGCTTAAAAATTGCAACTGTGCTCTCACCAGATCCAAGCGTACCCAAAAATGCCTGATCATCGGTAGTACTGAACGGATCAGCTGCACTTATCCTTACAGTAGCATCCTTTGCTGGAAGATCGCCTACATTCTTGTAAGTAACATAGACCATACTCTCCGAATCAGGATATAGGTCACCGGTAACATTGGTAACTTCGAACCTTGCTTCATCCTCTACGAGGATATTGAAAGTTGTATTCTGCCCACCAACATCATACCATAGGCCAACCTCCATATTAGTGATACCAAGGTTGGTCTCATTGTCACCATTTATCTGCACATTCTTCTGGTATCCATAATAAAGGTCCAGACGCATAGGGTAATTTCCAGACACTGCATTATTTGATATTTCGATATTGAACTGTACAGGAGACTCTGTCTGCTGGCCTGAAACAAGGGTTCCAGCTTCCTGAGGACCGGACTTGACATCAACATCCGGATCAAGAGATGTTAGAACCGCCACAATACCAATTGCAGTAGTACGCTGGGATTCATACGACATTTCTGTATTTTGTAATTTCTGTTCCAGAGTACTCAGGAAAGTACTATCTTCCTCAGATCTAAATCCTGTAATAAGACCTTTGTTCATAAGATCGATGTTCAAAGTCACGGAATCACCGCGCTCAAATTTATTGTCACCCACAAGGGTTGCAGTCACATCAGGGCCACCATATACAGTATAGTAGTTCTCATCAAAATTGAAGAAATCAGGAAGTTCAGCATTCGCTGCCGTAAACTCAGCACTTGCCGGAATTGCACAAAGGAGCAATACCGCAAGTGAAGCCATAATTGGCAAAGCATATCTGGAATCGGTCATTTTCACCATAATTAGTCCTCTTGATATTGTAAAGTAGATAATTTCAAAACATTATTTAGCTTTTTTAGCCTTCCTTAAAGTATTGTAGCCCATGTAGATAACCAGCAATAGAATTCCTGCAAATGCTACAAGAGTGATACTTATACTGGACTCCCTGGACCTTATCGGAACCTCAACAAAGATGTTATCCGAAAACTCGATCTCGTCATCATCATTGCGATATTTGATCTCACTGTCGATACCATAGATCTTCTCGACAGCAGATATTTCCGAAGCAACATTGAATGAAACGGTCTTATCCTCGCCAGGAGCAACGTTCCCAAGATTAACGACCGATCTGCTAGAGCTCAAAGGTTTCATCGTAATGATGCGGGCATATGCATCATATGCTTCAACCTCACCGATATTCGTATAGGTCACATTGATAGTACCAGATTTTCCTGACGTAAGTTCACCTTCGACCTCAGAAACCACAAACTTTGCAGAAGGTTCGATGATAACCGGGATCTGAAGCGTTGTATTCCTTATCTTATAGAAAGAAGTATGATCAACATCAGGCAAACCGATCCTGATAGTAATTCCATCGGTCATCTCCACCTCATCCTGGAATTCATAGCTCACAGGGAGCAAAATCATATAGCTGCCTGCCGGAGCATTGTCAGAGATAGTTATAGTAAAGGACATAGGATCATCAGGAAGCACACCTGGCGAAAGCTTTTCAAGAGTCTGGACGCTCGTGATCGGATCTACCTCTATATGATCTGTAGAAGATATCATTTCAGCCTTAATGCCGAATGCTGTGGTCCTCAATGACTCATATTCAAGCTCCTTTAAGGACAAGGAATGCAATCCCTCATCCGTCCCCACATTACCCCTTGCCTTAAAGCCATGCAAAACACCTCTGTTGGAAAGAACAACACGCACCTGCGCAGTCTCTCCTCGTTCAAACTCAACGTCCCCCAGAACGGAAGCATAGATATCCGGTTCGCCGTATCCGTCATAATAATTGGTGGAAAATTCATGATTCGGCTGAATGAACTCTTTTGCTTCCGCTAAAGGAGAAGCTGCCAGAACAAGCAAAGCCATGGCCAACAAGAATGTTAGCATGACCGCTGAATTAACATATTTCTGTTTTTTTGTATATTTACAATTCATCATCAAAAGGCATCAGCCCCCGGTTCATTGCCATAAGTACCGATTTCTCGATCCAGTCCTTCATTTTCAAATGATCCATCAAGTAATGTTTTTGCTGCTTTCCTCTTTTCACGGAAATTGTCAAGCGATACCATCACAGGCGGGAAGATGACAAACGTTGCGAACAAAGCAAGCCCCACATCTATCACAGTTATAATACCAAAGCTGCTAATTATATCGAAATCAGACACTGCCAATGCACAAAATCCAAACAGCGTAGTAAGGCCTGAAGTGATAATGGCTTTACCGATCTTGGTACCCGCTTCCGACATAGCTTCCTCAGGAGTAGCACCTTTCTCTTTTTCCTCGAAATATCTCTCCATCATCAGCACAGCATACTCGGAACCAACTCCAAGAATGAGCGCACCCAGTGTAGCTGTCATTGGTGTATAATCCATACCCAGAAGATACATCAGACCACCTGACCAGCCAACGACCATGAACATAGTAATAACAGGCACAAGCGCTTTGAGAAGATCACGATAGATCAAAAGTAATCCTCCAAATACCAGACCAAGGCCAAGATAGGTCATAAAGACTCTTCCGGATGTGAGGGCACCGATGACTTCTGTAAAGACCACATTGCTTCCAGTTATCGTTGCAGATACACCCGGTGGCGGAGCCATCCACACCATATCATCCTCGACAACATCGATAAGAGCTTCAATGCCCTCCATACCAAGACTGCCCATTGCATCACCAATGTTCAGATTCAGCAAGAGCATATTCCCACCATACATGAAACGCTCTTTCTGCTGAGCAGGCATCTGATCATACAGGGCATTTACCTCAGCTTCACTGTCGGGAATAACGCCACCATTCATTGAACTGATGACAGAGGCCATACTCTCCGCCCCGAGAATATTGCTTCGACTATCGACCTCATGCTCGGCAAACTCATCCATCCATTGCAGAAGTTCGGGATCAGCCACATTATTAGTCTTTATAATTATGTTGAACTGGTCCTCACCACCAGTGATATCAGAAAGGTGCCCAAGGTCTATCAGTGCAGGAAGGTCCTGCGGAACGAACGACTCCGTATCTGTCTGGATACCTACTTGAGTATCAGCCACCAAGCCAGCACTACAGGTGAGAAGAGCTATAAAAAGTATCAGAAAAGGATGCTTTAGAGTGAAGGTGGTAGTACTTCCAAGCAACCTTTCCATAAGATCAGGCTTAGTATCCTGAGTGGAAGAAGATGCTTTCGACTTGCTTTTTCCATTTGAAAATAATTTTGCAAATTTCTCTTTACGTATCGATTGCATGTGATTAAGACCATATATTACTGTCACTCCGACAAACAGGGATGCAAGGAAACACATCGCAATACCTATGAGAAGCAATTTTGCAAAATCCTGTATCATAGGTACACTGGAAGTAAGAAGGGAGAAAAAACCCAGTGCAGTAATAATAAGTGCGATCAGAACAGCAGGGCCAGTGTGCTTGATAGTATCCACCACAGCGGCCTCAGGAGATTCACCCCGTTCAAGTTCTTCTTCGATACGATTATGGAACTGAATGGCATAATCAATGCCAAGCCCTATCAATACAGGGAAAGCTGCCATTGAAACCATGGTCATGGGTATCTCAAGATAACCCATAGCTCCGAACGTATAGATGATACCCAGTAGCACGATTGCCAATGGCATAAGCCTCCATCTGACATGACCGAATACGAGGTAGAGAACAACGACCATCAATATGACTGAAAGACCAAGCAATACTGCCATGCTGGACATCATTGCATTGTTCATGGAAACCATGAAAGCCGGTTCTCCGGTAACCACTACATTATAGTCAGGAGGGAATTCTGCCATTGAGACCGAAACCTCAAGTTCACGCAAGATCTCCTGTTTCTGTTCGTCCGAGGTTGAGCCTGCCATCTCCACATACATAAGTGCATGAGTTGCATCAGGCATCAATCCCTCCGGCACATAGTCCCTTATCAATGCTGCAAGTTCTGCCTCATCTTCCGGCAATGCTGCTTCACCGTTCACCTTGTAATTGGCATCCTTGATGACAGAGGTCGCACTTTGAACCCCTACAACTCCGGGAAGCGACAATGTCATGTGTTCGAACCGGTCCATTGCCTGCAGTGCAGCAGGATCACTCACCTGCCCATCCTCAACTATGACAACAATGGCTTCAATGCCGAAGATGTTCATATAGAGGTGATCAAAATCCTGATACAGTTGGGAAGTTTTCTCAACAAATGTATCAGTTCCGGATTCCATAGTAATGTTCTGTGCACCCTGGACAGAGACAAGGACGAGCAATAAGGCTACTAATATTATAGGGATAGTGTTGCTCTCAATAAAGACGCCCAGTTTTTCGAATAAGTTCTTTATGATGACTACCTCCTTATGAGTTATCCGAACATTTTTCCTGAGCCATCTTCTCAAGGAACAAAGGAGTATTAGAGTGCATATGTGTATGGAATTTGACGAGGATCTTCAGTGCATTTAGTGCTTCATCAATATCCTCATCGCTCAGATCGGACATACATTCTGATGCAACACTGCACATTTTATCGATCATATATTTAGATCGTTCTAGCCCATTTTCAGTAAGACCCAATAATGTTTTCCTGCGATCAGACGGATCATCCTTTCGATAAACAAGCCCCTCAGTTTCAAGAGAATCGATCAGGCTTGTGGCACTACTTTTCTTGATCTCCAGATATTTTGCAAGATTGGAAGGCATGACCTCCCCTTCACGCTTTATAAAATGAATAGCCTTATTTGCGGTTTTGTTCAAACAAATATCATCTTTTTCAACGAACTGACCGACAATGTTGCTTTCTATTTTTCTTTTAAGATAGTCAATTTCAAGACGCAACTCTATTATTTGTTTTGTTTTATCCACAATGCACCTCCGTAATTTTTAAGATCATAACTTGGGCAATCCAAGATTCGATTACCGTATCTTTAGATAATCGAATAGTTGGTTTTTCTAATATTCATATTTATATATAAGGTTTTTGAGTTAAATGACGCGTATGAATACCAATGAGAACTTGTGACGATATATCGCCCTGCCTAGAATAGAGAATATACAAGAAAAAACTAATAGACCCCAAAATAAAAAACGTAATCATGCGACACATTAATGGAATATGGAACAGAAAAATAAATGATATGAATGAGTTGGAGGAGGAGTGGAATTGGACACACCTCCTCGTTTGGAGTCAGCCCCTACATCGAATTTATTCTATAAAAACATTTTGTCAATGAATATTAAGGAGGAATACAAGAAGATCTTCAAATATTGATATTAGAAGAAGAAGCATTTTGGAAGTGGAAAGATACCATATATCTACGATGACCACAAAACATTAACTATTAAACAAATTGGGGAGTTGGTACAACGTTATCACAAAACATACCATACATGGAATTGACATATTTTGACCTTTTATCAGCATTGATAGTACTCGTATTAGGCATCATTGTTGCAAAAGTCCTCATAAAAATATTCAAGAACGGATTGCAGAAAACGAATCTACCGGAACTTATTGTAGAATTCCTGTCTAAATTCATTCTTGCACTTCTCTATGTCGCAGTCATTCTTGCAACAGTATCAATGCTTGGACCTGACATTAGCTCGGTCATTGTCGGACTTTCAGCAGTCATAGGACTGATCCTTGGTTTTGGAATGCAGGATACATTGACAAATATTGCAGCCGGTGTCTGGATCGCCACACTTCGACCTTTCGATAAAGGAGAGTACTTGGAAGTAACAGGATATTCAGGAACCGTACATGAGGTAGGTATCATGGCGACCGACCTGCTTACTCCGGACAACAAGCTCATCACAATACCAAATAAACTGGTATGGGGAAGCCCTATTGTCAATGCAACAAGAATGCCCACCCGAAGAGTCGATGTTGATGTGGGAGTCAGCTACGATACCAAACCCGAAGATGCATTAAAAGTTGCCATGAAGCTTATGAAAGAGAATCCAATGGTCCATGCAGACCCTGCACCAGCTGTCGTGACAACTGCACTCACAGATTCATCAGTGAACCTGCAACTTCGGGCATGGACAAATACAGCGGATTACTGGGGAGTAAAGGGTGCATTGACGAACGGCATCCTGAAAGCATACAAAGAAGAAGGCATCGAGATCCCATATCCACAACTGGACGTGCATATAGAAAAAGAATGATCATTTTAATTTAGGGGGTTTAATAAATGACAGAGAACAAGACATCCATCCAGCCATCAACGAACGGACCATATATTGCAAAGGAACTGAACGACCTGAAGAACTCAAAGGGAGATACTTTCGAACCGCAGTCAATGGTAGCCCTTTGTCGCTGTGGCCATTCTTCGAACAAACCGTTCTGTGACGGAACACATTTAAAAGTGGGATTCACTGGCGAAAAGGTAGAAGGCAGACAACCTGACAAGGTCGATACCTATGTTGGAAAGGATATTACTATCCATGACAACAGGGGTGTATGCTCCCATCGTGGATACTGTACAAACAATCTTCCAACCGTTTTTAGAATGAAAGAAGAACCATGGGTCGATCCTGATGGTGCAAGTGTAAAAGATATAATCAGGGTCGTAGAGATGTGCCCTTCAGGTGCCCTTAGTTACACAAAGGATGGAGTCCTGCACAAAGATGTTGATCGAAAACCTGGCATCACGGTCACAAAGGATGGACCATATGATGCCGTAGGCAGGATAGAGTTCGATGATCCCGATGGAAATACCTCCGAACCAAAAGAGCATTTTACCCTTTGCAGGTGTGGTGCTTCAAAGAACAAACCCTTCTGTAGCGGAGAACACTGGCACATTGAATTCAAAGACGAGAAGAACTAAATACACTCTCTGCGAGGATATAACATGGGTAAACACAGATGTTCCGTCTGTAACTGGGTCTATGATGAAGAAGCGGAAGGGCAGGATTTCGATTCCCTGCCTGACGACTTCACATGTCCTGTCTGCGGCGCTCCAAAGTCTGCATTCGTTGCAGAGGAAGAAGGTAAAGGTAAAGAAGATATAAAGACCACTGTTGCAGAGAAGATAATTGAGCAACTTGAGATATTTGGTGTAAAGTATGTTTACGGAATACCAGGAGATTCCAATTTACCGCTAATAGAAGCCATTCGAAAGAGTGAAAAAATAAGATTCATCCTTACACGACACGAGGAGACAGCTGCTTTTATGGCATCAGCTCATGGGAAGATGACAGGAGAGCTCGGAGTATGCATGTCCATAGCAGGTCCGGGTTGCACTAACCTGATAACCGGATTGATGGATGCTGCCACTGACAGAAGTCCAGTACTTGCATTTGCAGGACAAATACCTGAAGTATATCTTGGAAGTGAAGCGTTTCAGGAAATAGACCAGATAGAACTGTTCAAACCATTCACGGAATTCGCAGAGACCATTGCAAGGGAGAATCAGGCTCTTAAGCTTGTCACAATGGCGACTAAATATGCATTCAAGAAACCCGGTGTATCGGTATTGAGCACACCAACAGATATACTTGCAGAAAAGCTTGATGAGAAGGTTTATCCTATCGAAAAAAGGATATTCTCCAACAAAACAGCCCCAAGAGATGAAGATGTTCGAAAAGCTGCAAACCTTATCAATGGATGTCAGAAGATCACCCTCTTTGTAGGCTGGGGTTCCAGACATAGTGGAAAGTTAATAAAGGAGCTATCTGCAAAACTGAACGCACCTGTTGCAACTACATCAAGAGCAAAAGGTGTCGTACATGAAAATGATCGGTTTAGTCTTGGTGTACTCGGGTCAATCGGTTCGAAACACGCTGCAAAGGCAATAAAGAACTGTGATCTGATAGTTATCATGGGTTCTGGTTTCAGGCAGGCAAACCTTGTACCTTCGGGAATAAAGATAGTACAGATAGATATCGATCCGACAAAGCTCGGCAAGACATTTGATGTTGATGCAGGGATCGTTGGTGATGCGGAACTTGTTCTCCAAAAACTTCTGCCACTTATTGAGAGGAAGAGAGAGAACACCGAATTTCTTGAATATATCGACAGAATGAAACAGGAACACCGCGAAGAACTTGAAGCCGAATCAAACGACCTTTCTATTCCGATAAGTTCCGGTTATGTGATACAGGCCATAAAACGCCATGCAGACAAAGATGCGATCATCTGTGTCGATGTAGGGGACCATACATACTGGTTCCAAGAAGTTCGTGTGTGAAGGACAGAGAACATTCATGTCCGCAAACATTGCAAGTATGGGATTTGCACTTCCGGCTGCATTATCAGCGAAACTTGATTATCCGGATAAGCAGGTCATATGCGTTACAGGCGATGGTGGCTTTGCAATGTTAATGGGGGATTTTACCACCGCTGTAAGAGAAGGCCTTGGCATTAATGTCATAGTCTTTAACGATGGTAAGCTCAAGAACATAAAGAAAGAACAGCTACGAGACAATTATCCCGAATACGGAGTGAGCTTCCCGAATCCCAACTTTGCAGAATTTGCCAGATCTACCGGAGGCGAAGGTTACAGAATAGAAGACCCGAAAGATCTCGATGATGCACTTAAAAAAGCATTCTCATCCGAAAAGGCATCACTTATTGAAGTTGTAGTTGACCCGGATAAAATGGCTGCAAGCACAAAAAGGGTAGATTAAGGGATTACTTCAACCCCTTTCCAAAAAGCAAAGTGACCAGTAATCTCTTTTGCTGCCTCTTTCGGTTCAGGATAGGACCAGGCAGCATCATTATTATCCTCCCCGTTGACAACGATATCAAAATAATGTGCCAGACCCTTCCAGGGACATGTTGAGCGGGTATCCGACTCTCTTAGATATTCTTTGTTCACCGACTCAGGTGGGAAATAAAGATTACCTTCGATCTCTTTTACCGACTCACTTTCCGCAAGTACAACTCCATTCCATTTTGCTATTGCCAAAATAACCACTCCTTATAAACAGTTGAAAAACATAGCTTATGTGGTTTTCGGTAAACAGCACTTTAATGAAATTAAAAATATCTGTTATGGGTATCGGGAATCAACAATCATCAAAAATAGAGATACCCATTTCCTCAAGAATTGTACCAAGCCTGAAAAGAGGAAGACCAACGACATTGAAGAAATCCCCATTGATACTTTCAACAAGCACAGCCCCTTTCCCCTGTATTGCAAAAGCCCCCGCTTTGTCAAGCGGTTCTCCTGAATTCACATAGGATGCGATCTCATCAGAGGACATCTGTTTCATATTAACATCTGTACTCACGTATTCACTGACACATTTGCCGGAATCCATATCGAGAATGGTCATTCCGGTGATAGCCAGAACAGACTTCCCACTGATGTTTTCAAGCATTTCCTTTGCATTATTCAGAGTATGGGGTTTTCCCAGAATGGCTCCATCACAGAAAACAACAGTGTCTGCAGAGATGATGATACCCGAATCGAACCTTAAGGCAACATCCTTTGCTTTCTCCAAAGAGTGAAAGACCACCAACTCTTCAACGTTCATTTCCTGCAGGGGAGTTTCTTCGTACGAGCTAACGCATACCTCAAAATTATTCCCGATCAACTTGGAAAGCAGCTCTTTCCTGCGAGGAGAGGCGGAAGCAAGTACGACCTTTCTCACATCACACACCTTTGAAGTAGTGACCAGAAGTGAAATCAGAACCCCGTTTGGAATAGATGACCGCATCCTTACCATCCATGACCCGGCGATATGCAGATGTAATTTCCTGAACATCCTTTTTACCATAAAGGGAAAGGTCCAGACGTATCACATCGATCCCGCATTCTTCGAACTTGTCCACATGGTCCAGCATCTCAGTGACCATTGAATCATAGATAAGTGTCCTTTCCCCGACACGCTTGACAGGATATTCATCACTCTTCGAATCGACAAGAAGGACCTCACTTCCTTCAATGGTGATCCCATTATCGATCAAAGGCTTTAGCAGATCATGTTCGGTTATGAGCATAAGTTCCCGCCCATGCGCAACAGCTTCGAGCTGGTGAGACTCCCCACGACAGGAGATATCATCCGCCACATCTTTCATCTCATCCATATTGAGTTCACTGGAAAGGGTCACACGGAATGCACCTGCCCTGTAGAACCCATCCGAAGTATAGGAATTGAATGTGTTGAACTCCTTCTGCACAACAAAAGGAATGCTCATCTTTCTTGCCAACTCGACCTGTCCAAGTGTATAACAAGCTATACGCAAACCTTCCTCTTTTACGGTCTCGAACATTGGAACAAGTGCATCCAGCTCAGCTTCATGCGATATACGGGGAGCCAGCACAACGATCTCCACCGTTTCCTTTACATCCCTGAAAGTTTCAGCATATTCCTCTGAAAGCAATTCCGAGAATTTGCCCATAGGCAGATAAACAATATCGGCACCACAATCCACAGCATCAAAAAGAGCAGCACTGTTCTTTACTTCCACACTTAGGAGAGGGACATTAATTTCAGACCCAACGGCAGCCCCATCATCGCAGAAATGTGTCATATCGGACAACTTCGGATGCTTTTCTTCCCTTCGGTAAGATGCCAGTATCTTTTCAAGCAGCATATCCGCAGCCTGCCTTCTGGCATTTGTAAGCACTCCCATCGGAATGAAGATGTCACCATTTATCCTCACATCGATGTCCTTTGCCTCAAATGAGGTGTCACCGAGTTTTCCTATGACCTCAACGATCTTTTCCTTTGACATCGGCGCATTCTGGGCCTTTTGCACTACGAACTCATCAACGAACTCAGCACTAAAAGAAGCAGAAGAAATCCTCACTTTCAGCACTTCACCAACACTTGCATCCACTTCAATGGAAACCGGCAATCCCTGTTTCCGTGTTCGCTGCAAACGTTCCAGAAGTCTTTGATCGGTAGTCAGATAAACCTCATTGCCTACAGAGACAGCCTTACCCGTCTTTGAGCTTATCTCAAGGGTAACAATATCCCTTTTATTTGCCTCTTTGATCTCCTCGCCATCTGCATCAAAAAGCTTGTTAACAGCTGACCCCAGAACACCGGCCTTTGTATGTATGCCCACACCATCTTTCAGACGAATATCCTCGTCCAATGTCAGAGTAATGCTTGTATTGTACTTGAAATCCTTCACATTGGTGATCTTGCCTAAAAATACACCATAACTTGAACTGTATTTCGAATGTGCAACATTCCTGTCGCCAAGAACGAAACCCTTGGTAAATCCTCTGTAGAACAACTGTGCAAGGTCCTTCTCGAATCCCTTGATCTCATCCTCGTCAAGTTCCTCAGAACCACAGAAAGCTTTCACGACCTGCTTATAAGCCAGAGAACTTTCGGTCACATATTCCGGTCTTTTCATCCTGCCTTCTATTTTCAGGCTTTTCACACCGGTCTTAACAATATCACCTATCTCGGAAAGAGTGCAGAGCTCCGCACAACTTATAGGGAATCTACCTGTTATCTTCTCATTGATAGTCCGACCGTTCACAACAAAAACATAAGGTCGCCTGCAAGGCTGTGCACAAGCACCACGATTGGCACTACGGTCATTGATGAAACTGCTGAAAAGACATTTACCGGAATAAGAATAGCACAACGCACCGTGTACGAATATCTCGATCTCAACATCGGAATTCTTAACAATGTCCTCGATCTCCTGAACCTCAAGTTCCCTCGAGACAATAACGCGAACAGCACCGGCATTTGCTATAAAGTCCACACCTTCTGGTGTGTGAACGGTCATCTGTGTGCTTGCATGCAATGCAAGGTCAGGATAGCTTCTGTGAAGGATGCTCAAAAGCCCGAGGTCCTGAAGGATGATAGCATCGATACCAAGCGAATATGCTCTGTCCACAACATCAAGAGCATGCTGGAGCTCATTCTGTTTCACAGGTATGTTCAATGCAAGGAAAGCCTTGATGCCATGAGAGTGAAGCAAGTCGATGGTTTCCCCAAGATCATCTACGGAAAAGTTCTTTGCGCCTTTTCTTGCATTAAGGTCCGTAACACCAAAATAGACAGCATCGGCACCGCCTTTAATTGCGCCCATCAATGCATCAACATCGCCTGCCGGAGCCAGTATTTCCGGAGGGGGACTACAGACCGTATTATCATTTTTCAAAATATCAACTCATCCATTTTAAGGGAGGTATCTTACTTTTCCGTAAGAAATACCTATCCCTATAAAAGAACTTCCTGTTCAGATCTCGTTTCTTAATTCCTGTGCTGCCTCATGCATACGGATAGAATCTTCTCCCCTTCCCATCTCACCAAGCAATGAACCAAGATTATCAAGGGTTATGGAAGCGTGTTTCTTGTAACGAACATTCTCCGGGTCAGCATTCAGCAATTCAACATATGCCTCAAGTGCTGATTCATAAATGCTCTTTGCATCTTCATGGCGACCCATATCAGCGAACAGTTTTGCAAGATTGTTCAATGTAAGAGCAGCACCGTACTGATATGCTGCATCCTCTTTATCCCTGTCAAAAAGATCGACATACGTTTTAAGGGAAGCCTCGAACATTGCTTTGGCTTCTGTGAACTCGCCATCCTGTGCAAACATCGTACCGAGGTTGTTCCTGATAGAAGCTATTCCGAACTCCTGCAGCATTGATGATTCGCCTTTTTCGATAAGCATTTTCCTTATGCTTAATGCCATTTCATAACTTGAACGGGCATCAACATTCCTACCTGCATTCATTAAGAAACTGCCCTTGCGATCATAGAGATCAGCTACTTTCGTATGATGCGAAAGATCAAATGGATCAATAAGAGAAAGCTTCTCGTACATCGAGATCAGGACATTGAGATCTTCTTCTTTTTCACTCTCATCACAGTCAATTTCAAGAAGACTTTCCATATCCGACAATACATTACGGAATATAGAAATGAAAGTGACATTTTCAGGTTCCCCTTGCATCAATTTCATCAGGATATTAAGAGTGGAACCATACATTGAACGGACATCATCAATACGACCAGCATTCATCAAAAGACCGATCATTATCCCATTGAGTTCTACGATCTTTATATGATACGAAAGATCGGAAGGATTAAGAGTGGAAAGCTTCTCATACATTGATATGAGGAAATTGAAATCGGCTTCCTTTTTACTGGCATCAAATTCCGTATCAAGAAGAGATTCCATATCAGTTAGTATAGTACGGACCATGGAAAGGAAAGTGACATTATCAGGATCCTTCTGAACCAGATCCATAAGAACATCAAGGATGGAATCAGACCTTGAACACGCATCATCGAGACGACCTGCGTTTATCAAAAGGATGATCATGCCCTCATTGAGTTCAGCGATCTTTGCATGATACGAGAGATCGGAAGGAACCAGAGTGGAAAGCTTCTCATACATAGAGATAAGGAAATCGAGGTCAGCTTCCTTTTTACTGGCATCACTTTCAGTTCCAAGAAGAGATTCCATATTAGTTAGTATAGTACCGATCATGGAAAGGAAAGTGACATTATCAGGCTCCTTCTGAACCAGACCCATAAGAACATCAAGCGTGGAATCAGACATTGCACGGGCAGCATCAAGATGACCAGCAGTTAGCAAAGTAAGAACCATGCCCTCATTGAGTTCAGCTATCTTTGCATGATACGAGAGATCGGAAGGATTAAGAGTGGAAAGCTTCTCATACATTGACATGAGGAAATTGAAATCGGCTTCCTTTTTACTGGCATCATTTTCAGTTCCAAGAAGAGATTCCATATTAGTTAGTATAGTACCGATCATGGAAAAGAAAGTAAAATTATCAGGCTCTTTTTGCACCAGATTCATAAGAACATCAAGGATGGAATCGGACCTTGAACACGCATCATCGAGACGACCACCATTTATCAAAAGAAGGATCATGAGGTCATTGAGTTCGGTGAGCTTTGTATGATGCGAGAGATCGGAAGGAACCAAAGTGGAAAGCTTCTCGTACATAGAAATGAGGACATTGAGTTCAGCTTCCTTTTCAGTTTCAGAACTATAAGTCTCAAGAAGATATTCCATGTCACTAAGTATCGTACGTATCATGGAAAGGAAAGTGACATTATCAGATTCCTTTTGTAACAGGTCCATAAGAACGTTAAGGGTGGAATCATATTTTGAACGGGCATCGGCAAGACGACCACCACTTATCAAAAGGATGATCATTCCCTCATTGAGTTCGGCGAGCTTTGCCGGATAGGAGAGATTTGAAGGTTCAAGAACAGAAAGCTTCTCATACATAGAGATGAGGACATTGAAAGCATATTCATTTTCACTATCATCATCGTTCATTTTGATGAGGGCTTCCATGTCAGTAACTATAGTACGGACCATAGAAAGGAATGTGACATTCTCAGGATCCTCATTGATAAGTTCCACCAGATCATTAAATGTGGACTCGTATTTTGACCGACCAGCAGAGAGACGACCAGCTTTCATCAGAACATTACCCATGCGCTGATTGAGTTCGGCGATCTTCACATAGTAGGAGAGATCGGAGGGGTCAAGCTGTGAAAGTTTCTCGTACATAGAGATAAGAACATTGAGATCAAATTCCTTTTCGCTATCAGCACAATCAACCTCAAGAAGATGTTCCATATCGGCAAGTAGAGTACGGAACATAGAAAGGAAAGTAAAATTGTCAGGATCATCCTGTATCAGATCCATCAGAACAGTAAGTGCAGAATCATACTTTGACCTAGCAGCAGCGAGGCGTCCAGCATTCATTAAAAGGCTGCCCACCCGCTCATTGAGTTCGGCGATCTTCACGTAATGGGAGAGGTCGGTGGGATCAAGAATGGAAAGCTTCTCGTATATCGAGGTAAGAACATTGAGATCAGATCCTTTTTCACCGTCATCAGCATTCATTTCAAAAAGAACTTCCATATCATTTACTATCGTACGGAAGGTCGAAAGGAAATTGGTATTATCAGGCTCTTCCTTGATCAATTTCGTCAGAACAGCAAGTGTGGAACCATAACTTGAGCGAGCAGCAGAGAGACGACCAGCATCCATTAAAAAACGACCCATGCGCTCATTGAGTTTGGCGATCTTTACATGGTGGGAAAAGTCAGAAGGATCGATTCTGGAAAGCATCTCGTACATGGAGATCAGGACATTGAGGCTTGATTCCTGTTTGCTGGCATCCATTTCAGTGTCAAGAAGAGATTCCATATCATCCAGAATCTCATGGATCATTGAAAGTAAATTGACATTTTCAGGATCCTCATGGACCATATCCATAAGAACGTAAAGAGTGGAATCAGACTTTGAACGAGCTTCAGCAAGACAACCGGCGTTTATCAAATGACGTATCATGCAGTTATCGAGATCGGAGATCTTTGTAACATAAGATACGTCAGAAGGATAAATATCGGAAAGATTCTCGTACATATAGATGAGGGTATTGAGATTAGATTTATGTTCGTTGACATCACGATCAGTTTCAAGAAGAAATTCCATATCATCCAGCATCTCACGGATCATGGAAAGTAAATTGACATTATTAGGGTCCTTCTGCATCAGATCCATGAGGTCGTCAAGAGTGAGATCCGATTTTGAACGAGCATCCTCGAAACGACCAGCAACTATCAAAAGCTGTACCATGCGGTCATTGAGTTCAGAGATCTTTCCAGCATAGGAGAGATCAGAAGGATCAAGAGCGGAAAGATTCTCGTACATAGAGATCAGGATAGTGAGATCGGCTTCCTTTTCGCTGACATCAGTATCATTTTCGAGAAGAGATTCCATATCATTAAGCATCGTACGGACCATTGGAATGTAATTTGCATAATCCTGATCATCCTTTATCAAATCCATCAGAACAGGAAGCATAAGCTCATACCCTGAACGGGCATCGGCAAACATCCCCTTGTCTGCATTGTCACGAGCAAGCTTTACCAGTCCGTGAATAGGATCAGTAATCCTTTCAAGAAAACGAGGTTCATCCTTTGCGAACCTTTGAAGCATATCCATCAGTTCATGAAGCTTCTTGCCGGAAGCAGCATATTCCTGCATATCAAAAAGGACATTTACCTGTTTTTCCAGTGTATCTGCAATTTGATCACGGAACAAATTGCCAGATGTATTATCCTTTAGCAGCCCGGAATATCCTCCATAAGTGCTTTCAAAATTTATTTTTGCATCTTCCAGGAGTCCCATATCGTAGAGAAGATTAGCAAGATTTGTCTGAATTGTCAGAGCTTTTGTAATATTAGAACTGTTCAGAGGGTCGAGTACAATGAGCTTAGCCGATAACTTAAGGGATCTTTCGAACCTTTCTTTTGCATCCTTTTGCTGACCCCTTTCGGCGAGGATGGTAGCAACATCATTGAGTGCAGAAGACATGGATGAACAATGGACAACATTATTCGGCTCCTTTGAAAGCAGTTTATCATATGCTTTCACTGTTTCTTCAAATAAATATCCGGCATGTTCCACATCGCCTTTATTGGCAAGAAGGGTGGCGGCCTTGTTCATAGCAAGGGCTTTGTGCTCCACAAATGAAGGATCCGAGTTTGCAAGACCGTCTAGTAGCTCAGATGCACCCAAGTACCTCTCAAGGGCTGCATCCTTTTCGCCGTTGGATTCCATTATTTTTGCAACCGATTGAAAAATATTTATTAGCAGATCCGTAGAGCCTGCGTCCTTTGCTTGTTTTTCAGCAACAAGCAATACTTCAAGAGCTTTTTTCTGTTGTCCGGCTTCTAAAAAGGACATCCCTTTTTTGAAATTACGAAGTGCCATATCTTTTGATCTTTGTGACATGATCTATAAACCTGTGATTAGTACCTGATTTCCACGTTATCCGACTACATTTAAAGCAAGCTATCGTTATTAGTCTTTGCCTAAAAGGGACTTTTATTTATATAGCCCGGTCCATTGTAAGAAGGATCTAACATGGAATTGAAGAACATATTGCGACAGGTAAAGGATGGCAGTACGGAACTTGAAAATGCGGAAAGCCAGATCCGTTCCATGGGATACGTACCCGTCTCAGATATCGCAAAGCTGGACACATTCCGAAAATGTCGAACCGGTTTCATGGAAGCAATTCTCGCAGAGGGAAAGGAAGCAGACGATATAATAGAGATTGTGAAAGCACACAAAAGGGCTACTGGAAGAACACTTATCACACGCATCAATGAAGTACAGGCATCTGCCCTTAGAAAGGCATTCGTGCCTGAAAATATCGAATGGGGCATACATTCAAGAACGGCTGTCGTGCATGATGGCACTCCTGTATCGAAGACAGGAGGCACTGTAGCCATAATTTCAGCCGGCACTGCGGATATCGATGTTGCAGAAGAAGCACGGATGGCTGCCTCAGAAATGGGGTGCAATACCATTAAGATATACGATGTGGGAGTGGCGGGATTTCATAGACTGATATCCGAGATGAAGAGCTTCGAAAAGAACAGACCTGATGCTATCGTTGTGGCAGCCGGAAGAGAGGGAACACTACCAACGGTGGTATCCAGCCTTATAGACGTACCTGTAATAGGCCTGCCCGTATCGACTGGATATGGAGCAGGTGCCAAAGGAGAGGCTGCACTTCTTTCGATGTTGCAGTCATGTTCTATATTATCAGTGGTCAACATCGATGCAGGGTTCGTGGCAGGTGCTTTTGCCGCAAGGATAGCAAATAGCATTGCAGAAGCGAGAAAGTAAGAGTTTTGAGGCGGGATAACATGAGAACACTTGTATTTGAGCCATTTTCAGGTGCTTCCGGAGATATGATCCTTGCAGGACTGATCGATCTCGGAGCAGACAAAGGGGAGATAGTGGAAGTTATCCAAGCCTCCGTAGATGTTTCCGTAACTATTGAAGATATCACTAAATGCGGGATACGTGCCACGGATGTTAATATACATACAAAGGACAGTGCAAGGATAAGGTCATTCGGGGAACTTATAGACATAATAAAGGATGCGAACCTTCCCGAAGAAGTGGAAAAAAATGCTATTGCTGTATTCAGGATTATTGGAGATGCGGAAGCAAAGGTCCACGGTATGTCTCTTGAGCAACTACATTTTCACGAGGTCGGTCAGGATGATGCACTTGCGGATGTCATAGGTTCTTGTTATGCAATTCACAGGATGAAGGTAGAAAATATATTGTGCACTCCGGTCAATGTAGGAGGGGGAAGCGTGAGAACTGCACATGGTACATTGCCTGTGCCAGTTCCTGCGACCACAGAGATACTAAGCGGAAGTGGTCTGGAGGTACATAGCAACGGTGATAGGGAACTTCTCACCCCAACAGGAGCTGCTCTACTCACTTATTTTGCAAACCCTAGCGACCAACTACCCACAGGAAAGATACTGACCACCGGATATGGAGCAGGAGATGCGGAAACTGACATGCCCAACGTTCTTCGTACAATGCTCATGGAAACCACAGGGAACCTTTCACGTGACCACATGGAAGTTCTTGAGACAAACGTGGATGATGTTACCGGAGAAGTGCTTGGGAATCTTTTTGAAACCCTAATGAAAGAGGGAGCCAAAGATGTAACGATTACACCTGCCACTATGAAAAAGGGGCGTACTGGCCACATCATACACGTTATCGCTCATCCTGAGAACAGCGAAAGAATCGCAAGGGAGCTCATAAGACAGACTGGGACCCTTGGAGTTCGCATCCTCCCAACGAAGCATCGTTTTATTGCAGAGCGTAAGATGGAAAAAGTGAATATAATAATAGGGAAGCAGACATTTCAAGTAACTGTAAAGATAGCACATGACAGGTCTGATGAAGTTCTTCATATTTCAGCTGAATTCGAGGATTGCAGAAGAATAAGTCAGGAATGCGGACTTCCCTTGAAAGAAGTGATAAGGCGCGCCGAGGAGAAGGCCTGGAACAATATTCTAAAGAAATAAAATGTAGGGTAGATTATTTGATAATGGGTGCATAAATTGAACGCTTGTCAAAAATGAAGCCACAAAGTTGCATTTATTAAGAAAGGGCATTTCAAAACAAACCTGCTTGTTATTAAAGAAAAGGCAGTAGTAGCGTGAAATACATCTTATATATTATAATGATCTTACTCCGAAAAAGATGCTTACATCAAAATTGATCATTTTCTACTTTTTTTAGCAAATTTCAGATTTTAATGCCATTAGAAATTGATTTTAAGAGATATAATAACAGTTATCCGATCTTCAGAAAATAAGTATTATTTGAAATATACACTGACAAAAAGACCAATAACTTCAACAGATGTTGATTTTTTAGAATAATAAAGTTATTAAAGCACATATCATAAATTATAGAAAACATTATATGCATAAAGTTTTGCACAAGCAAATTTGTTTATAAAAAAATTATAAACAAACATTAAATTTAGCACATTTGCAAGAAGGATATATAAATGCATGAGTAAACTATAAATAGTAGAATATTAGACTTCATTTGCCGATTGAATAACAGGCGATCGGCAAAAAGGAGTCCAAAAACGATTTAACTAAAAGGAGAAACAGTTATGTCTGAGAAAATAGAGGTCCGAGTAGTCAATACTTCACCAATGGCACATGTATTGCATGGGTTCAAATTGAGCGATGCAAAACCTGAAAACAAAATGCATGCAATCCCAGATATTCATGCATCCATTGCAGAATGATATTTGTTTTTTGTCAGGCATCGATATTCATTGCAGATATCGTGCCAACTATATTTTCTTCAATAATTGGCCATTCGGCCAGAACTAAAATTAAAAAAGTTGTTCGTAAGGATTTATTTCCTCACGACATCTTTTGCTTGTTTTAAATATCCGGTACACTCATCCATTTTCGTAGCTGCCGTACGGATATGATCTGCAACTTCCTTAAATCCCGCAGCTTCCAGCTTGGAGATCCAATCGTTGAAGCTCTTGCTATGACTTTCACTATGTTCGATCCAATGTTCCAGAAGATGTTCCAGTTTACCTTCATCAAGTTCTTCTACCATGATAATACCTCCACTTTGAAATTCATACAGTTCTTGGGTCGGTTATTTCACCTGTGATCGCTGATGCCGCTGCTGTAGCAGGAGATGAAAGATAGATGAAACCGCCTTTGCCCATCCTGCCTCTGAAATTACGGTTTGCTGTCGAGATACATACCTCACCTTCACCGATAACCCCCATATGTCCGCCAAGACATGGACCACATCCAGGAGAGCCCAGTGTGACACCAGCATCGAGAAGTGTTTCTGCTGTACCATTTCGGACAGCTTCAAGCATTATTGAACGGGATGCCGGAATTACAATGGTCCTTACAGCGACCTGCTCACCTTTGAGGATCTCAGCGGCCACTTCAAGATCTTCCAGTCGTCCATTGGTACAGGTTCCGATGAACACCTGGTCCACCTTTTTACCCTCGATCTCCGATACATCACACACATTGTCCACCTGATGCGGAAGTGCAATCTGTGGCTCAAGGTTCGCACCATCAATGTCATATTCTGCACAGTATTCAGCATCCTCATCTGCATAAACTGGCTCATAACCTTCCACAGCCCTGCCTTCAAGGAAATCGAAGGTCTTTTGGTCAGGCGGAACGATGCCTGCTTTAGCACCCATCTCAATAGCCATATTTGATAAGGTCATCCTGCCGGATATTGACAGATCGGTTATTGTATCACCATAGAATTCAGCAGCTTTGTAAGTAGCTCCGGATGCACCAACCGTACCGATCACTTTGAGTGTTACGTCCTTGGCAAGAACATCCTTCTTCAGTTTTCCGGAAGCAGTTACTTTAATGGTCTCAGGCACCCTGAACCAGAGTTCACCGGATGCAAATATCTCGGACATGTCAGTTGCACCGACACCCGTACCAAACGCACCGAAAGCGCCATAGGTGCATGAATGGGAATCAGCACCAACAACGAGCTTTCCCGGCATTGCAAAGCCGTTCTCAGGAAGGACCTGATGGCAGATACCTTCACCAACATCGAAGAAGTTCGGTATGCCCTGCCCCCCGATCCATTCACGGATATCATGATGTAAATCCGCAGTAGTTTCCGTGTTTGCAGGAGTTAAATGATCAAAAGGAATAACAATGCGCTTTGGATCCCACACATTTTCAAGCCCCATGTTCTTGAAAGAACGTACTGCAAGCACACTTGTGCCATCGTGAGCCATTGCATAGTCTACTTTTGCCATGACGAACTCATTGGCTTTTACATCCTTTCCACTTGCTTTGCTGAATATTTTTTCACTGATGGTACTCAAAAGATTAACTCCTTGTGTCTCTTGCTTAGTATATATTACAGTACAATGAACATGTAAATATTTATATCCGTCCACTGATCGAAATATATCTAAAAAAAGATGATTTCAACGGTAAAAAAGAAAGGTGCAAAAGGCCAGAAAGAAAGAAAAGTAGATTAAGATAAGCTCTTAAGCTTTTCAATATTCTCCAAGAGAATTTTGTTTTCAGCCAATACTTTAGATTCAATGGTCTCAATGATCTCGTTCATTGGAACAATGAGCGAATAAACCTTTATTGGCCTTCCTTTGCCCTGTTCCTTCTTTATTTCTTCGACATCGACCCAATTGTTCTCTTTGAGATAGTTCATAGCGATGCTGACTTCCGGCTGCCTCAGACGAGACATCATCTCGACCTCACGAGAAGTTATCCGTTCAGTACTAAGTAAACAAGCAAGTGCTTTTGCAACCGGTTTTGATACATTAAGCTTCTGAAGAAGCATCACCATTTCATGTTCTTTGTCATCCATATACGACTCTCCGTTATCCATGTCCACCATTATAACGCATATTTTATAAAGAACATATTATCTTAGTAGTTTATAAGATTTATGGTATTTTTAATATAATAGTTACAAGATAAACATCTGCATAGACTTTCGGCCGAATATAAATAAAATGATAAATTCCAATAAAATCACGCCTCTGATACCCATATACCACCCGCATAACTTCCATTTGAGCGAAATAATCATGGTTTTTCACCAACAGAGATCACAGCGATATTTCTCAGAATATTGGTTTAGCCCGAATTTGACAGTTTATAAAAATTAATGTTAATTTATGTGGCATTTTGCTTATTTTCTATCAATATTTGCCTAATCTGTAACTAAAATAAGAATATATCACAAATTATAGTTTTTACATAACATTAATTAACATAAATATTTAACTTAATAACAATTGTCCAATTCTAAAAGACTAAAAAATAGAACTGTCAAACTTGGGGTTTAGAAAAGAAAACAAAAAGCAAAAGCTTTTTTTTGAAAACTATTAATAAGAACAAGAATAGTGGGCCCGATGAGATTCGAACTCATGGCCTCACGGTTATCAGCCGTGCGCTCCACCTAGCTAAGCTACGGGCCCAATGCGTATCTTGCACGATGCTGTTCATCGTACGAGCTACACAATACTCATTCTATTACATTAAGATTTCGCTTTGGATCCGCCTCTCCCCGAAAAAATAAATGGAGATGAGGAGGAGAGTTTCAGCAGAAAGCGATAGGTTTATCTGACATTATTGTAACTATGTCACTAATTATCTAATTCAATAATTCAATTGTGGGCCGGTAGATCAGGGGAAGATCGCTACCTTGGCATGGTAGAGGCCTCGGGTTCAATTCCCGACCGGTCCACCAACCTTTTTTAGAGATACATATCTTGAAATTATTTTTTTGCATTTTATTTGCTAGATTGTCAAGTGTGCTAATTTTCCCATATTTCCACCAGAAGGTTCTGAACGATCCAAGGGAAGTGACGCCTGAGGAGATACTTACCGAGACATACGCACCCATAGACAGAACATATTTTATCGGCCGGTCTTGACGTTTACTTTCAGATAAAAGGATCTGTGAACCATTATCCCTGTTGCCTACGGTTCAACGTGTACATCTGTACCTTTTTCATCTTTGCAAGGTTGATCGTTCGATCCATTTCAGCTTTTTCCAGAGGACGGGCTTCCAGATAACCACTATCTACCGCTTCATTAAATATTTCATACCCGACAGAGGACCTTATAAGCACTGTTGTCCAACCAACCGGGGTTCCCACGCCACCAAATGAAATATCAGTATTCTCTGAAACCATGTCCGTACAGTATTTGCATGAACTGCATCGGTACTGATCTAATTCTGAAAGATCATAGCTCTTCATACCTTCAGAAGTACCAAGCTCAAAAAGACCTTTTCGGATCTTCATAGAGTGGATATCATTAAGGTCCATACCCTTTGACTCAACGAATTCCTTAATCCCGTCATGTTCAAAGCTGTCCATACAGAACAGACCGAACTTAAGCACCCTTGCCCTTAAGAAAAGATGAAGAAAACCATAAGAACTTGTCTGCATCTTGTGTACTGCATCTATATTGCAACTTGGACCAACAAATCCAATGCTCCCCATCCCCTGCTTTATGGCGCTCATCAAAGGTTCCAGTGTCATACTATGGGTATAGATGCTGCCAGCAGACTCAAGCACTTCAGCAGAGGTTCTAACTATCACAGGCTCAGCCTTCCAGGGTTCATCCTTAGATCGTTTCGTAACGACCGCACAATCAAGCAACCCTTCATCAAGTGCATATGCAAGCATTGAAGTTACAACGCCACCATCCTGCCCTTTTACCCCGGGGATCGCGGACCTTGCAGCATAAGCGTACCTTATCTTTCCAATGAGGTCCTCTTCCTTGGTAATGGTTCTAGGACATTGATTATAACAAACCCCACAGGCAGTGCATTTGCCCACAAGTTTTGGCTTGTTGTCCACAAAAGTGACATATTCACAGGAAGCAACACATGCACCACACAAAGTGCATATTCCAGTCTTGATTATCTCCTTGTTCAACCTGCCAAAAGATATTTTCTCACGATCACCGATATTGCGCTTAAGGCGTATAACGCTTTTTTCAAGCCTGTCGAACTTGCTCTTGCACTTACCAGAACAGAAATAGTATGTTTTGCCACCATATTCAGTGACAAAGTCACTCTTTTCAGACATATGAACTTTACAGATGGGATCAATGAACATTGTTATCATTCCAAAAGGATGTGAATGATAGAACTAATAAATCATTCGTATTAAAGCTAACTTTAATGAATGTTAATTTTAATTGTTGATAATGATGGAAATTAAGAGAACTAAAAAACCCATTTACAAAAAATAAAATTAGCCCCCACATTAAAAAATGCAGGGGAATGAAACCTTTTTTACACATATTATTTCTTTCTCATGAACCCCACATAGATCATCCCGACAGATACTAGAAGGATCAAGGTCCCCACAATATCAGATGTTGAGAAAGGAGAACTTTCCACTTCGGTTTCAGAAATCGATTCAGAGGTCATCTCATAACCTTCCACATAATTGTCAGGAGAATCAGCAGCTTTTACAGGAGAAGGATCACTCTCAAGATCAACGTCATAGCCACCTGTTGAACTTGAATTCTGGTTCGCACTTTCAGAGACAACCGCTTTTCCTGAAGAACTGCCACCATTACTTCTAACAGCAGTGCTGGAAACTTCCTGCTTTGGAACCTCTCGTTGTGTCGCATCCTCCAAGATACGCTGATAATCATCTAAAGTGCTCATACTAACAGCCCCTGAAGCAAGTGCCTGATTCACAACATAGTCATCAAGAGGAATGTTGCCACACGTGTGATGGCAGCAGGTCACACCATTTTCAACGACGGATTCAACATATTCCTTGACAAGATGGTCAATGACCTCCTGAGGAGCATCCCAGTAATCCTTTCTTGCAGCCTCAAGCATCCTTCCTGTAATGGACTGATAAGCACCCGGATTATTCTCATTGAACCATTCCCTCATCTCATCATTGACATATGTATTGTGAAGCATTTCCCAGGTAGAATCATCAACCAGTTCTGGATCCGAAACTTCCGCAAGCCATACATTATCAATAATTTCTGCAAACATCCTGCCACCTGCATAACCTGACCCCTTCATACCTTCGATCCATTTCGGGTTAAAAGCAGTGGTACGTAAATCTTTCATAAAGTATTCTTTCAGAGTAGAGAGCTCAGTCATCTCAGGGTCACTACCATCCACAACATAAGAATCAGGGTTATCTCCAGAAAGATTCCTTATCGCCAGATTCAATGCTCCAAAATATTGGAAGAAATCATCATTGTCTATGGAATTATATAGATTGGAGTTTACAGAATGAACTGAAGCATCTACATTCATGAGATTGGCTATAAGGGACTGACTGAACTCATATCCCCAAAGTTCACTACCATAAAGGAATCCCATCTTTTCAAGATAGATATTTACGATCTCTTCATCTGACTCCCAGGAACCACTTGCACCCATTGCATTTCCAGTTCCGATCTCATAAGTTCCATCACGCACCGCATAACAGCGCATAGTGGACAACTTCCTTGCAAGATTGGATGCAGTTTCCTCATCCATTGTCTTAGACAGCTCTTCATAGTACTGCTCATAGTTTGCATCTGAATGTTCACGTACATAGTTTGGATAATTCACCGGTTCGATACTATTGGCAAGTCTTATCGAATCATCTATCATCTGCACCTTGCTCGGGAAAGCATCACGCATTCCGGCAGTAAGATAAACGATATCGATACGAGGTCTCCCGGGAACTGAAGGATCATAGTTTGGAAGCAACTCCTCTTCAGGTATTTCTTCGACACCGATCACATATCCATTATCTTCATCCCACACCGGCCTGACACCAAGTGTGTACATTATTGCAGCTTCGAGAGTACCATGATCACGTATGAACTCCACACCGAACCTTGAGAATGCAATCGTATCTGGATACGTACCATTTTCGCTGTCATAAGTTGCATCTATCAGATCAATCGCCATTTGTTTGCCAACTAACCATGTAGCCTTAGAAGGATAAAGCTCAGGATTCACACCATAGAAGTTCCTGCCAGTAGGCACAGACTCGGGATTCATCACAGGATCAGTGCCCGGACCTGCCGGAATGAAACCTGCATTGAGTGCAGATAAAAGCCGGTCCATTTCCATTGAAGAATCTACAAGCCGATCCCTATAAACGAGACCTTTCACGAGATCCACAGTTACAGACTCATTGGTCTTGCCATAGAACATCATCTGGGACTCATTCACATCAGTACCATTGGTTACAACTTCCCAGAGCATCTGATCTACACGTGTGTCATTGAAAGGAACCCCCAGAGGATAATCATCTTCAGGATAGAATGCTGACAGAACTGACCCCTCAAATCCACTCTTGAGCATCGATCTGACCATCAGAGACAATTCATCATGAAGATAACCGGTAGTGTTCGTAGCAGGCGTTTCACCGAAGATATGCATACCATAAGGGATATTCTCACCCTCGATCTCTTCAATATACTCATGCAGCACATTTTTAACAAAACTACTGAACTCGGACTCATTGTAGCTTGCCAGATCGGTTATATTAAGCCCGAGGTCAGAATCGATGTGTGTTTCTCCGATCTCGTAAACTATCTGTGCCTGATAAGCAGCCTTTGTCTCGGGACTCATCTCAGGTCCATAGTAGATCTGTGTCAAACGAGACAACTCTTCGATCTTACCATAACTTCCCGAACGCTCAAGTGTAGGGGTCATGTGGTCTACGATAAGTGCATTACCACGGTATTCAGCGGTCAGACCTTCTCCGACATTTGCAACTATGTAAGGATAGATGTTCGGAAGGTCCTGAAGCAACAATGGTGCCCATTCGGTCTTTCTGTCAAGACCATAAGACTTTCCAGGAAGCCATTCATGTGTTCCATGGGTTCCGAAATGTATGATAGCATCTGGTTGCCAGTCATTGTTCAACCATAGGTAGAAACCGATGTATTGATGGGTCGGAGGAACAACACTACTATGATACAGCGTATCGTCATTCTGCATGAAACCACGGGCTGGCTGTGGCATTAACAATACATTTCCATACTGTACAGCAGGAATGACCAAATACTGACCCGTTTCATTTTCCCATATCATCACAGACTTGTTCTCAGGAAGCTCTTCTGCCCATGGCTCACCCCATTCTTCAATGACGGAATTTCTTAGGTCTTCAGGAAGTTCTTCTTCGAACCATTGCTTATACGTTTCCATCGGAATAAGCTGAAGTCCCCATTCGGTGCGGTTCTCCACCATCTCATCAAGAACACCAGGTGCCCAGGAACCAGCGTTTATACCCTGTGCCCATATCCTTTCAAGAAGTTCGCTGTTGTTAGCAGGAAGATCAGAAACAGTATAATTTGCATCATCCATTTCATCCAGCAAAAGCCTCATGCTTGTGATGGTATCGAGATAGCTTGCCCCGATGTTATCCTTTCCTGAAGGATAGTTGTAGTAGATAACAGCTACTTTTTTATCTTCGTTCTCAGCAAGTTTCAACTCTGCCCATTTGATAGATCTGTTACTTATCCAATCGACCTGTCCATCGATCGGTACATATTCACTACTCATGGATTCAGCATCGTATATTGACTGCCCGACCAGAATGTATTCAAAGATACCATCAAGATTTGGTGATATCGTCTTTCGCACCATCTGAGCATTGGGAATACCACTATTGGAATCTGCAACATTGGTAGAATCAGATATTTCTGCTACTATTCCCCTTAGAACAGGAACATTGAGCTTTTTCAGTTCTTCCTCGCCTTTTAAAGGATCAAGGTAATTAAGTCTAAAGCTCTTGAGAGAAATAACAGACTGTACAAGTGGTTCCTCGTTTTCGTCACAATAGTACTGAACGATATCATCGAATGTATCAAAACCAACTATAACGTTACAGTCCTTGGATTCAATGTCTTCTATCAAAGCATCGACCACACCGGTCTGGCCATTCTGAACGTCATTCCGGTGGAACCACATCCCGATAGTAGGTCTTGAAGGATCGTACACCCTTCTTTCAGAGCTTTCCTGCTGATACCATTCAAGATATTCAGCTGTTGTTTCAAAATACTTGTAGCCATAGTCGGGATGGTAAATTCCTACTGCAGGAAGACCACTTGATGAAACATTTGCATAATCCCACCCAGCAGTCAAAGCAGTCTCCCCACCATACTCTTTTGCAATATAGACAAGCAGGCTTTCAGCGTTTCTTAATTCGGCTGATGTGCTTACGCCCATATTGTTGTAATAGTTACAGATCGTATCATTGATCGAACCGTTGGAGACATAATCAAAGTATTCAGGAGTGTCTGTTGAGCGAATATCAAGTAAAGAAGTACCATTATCATGCATATCTGCAAAAGTATCGTTCAATGGAATAAAGAGACCAGAAGAGAACATATCACAGAAAATGACATTTTGTTCTGCAAGTACACCACTGGATATAGATCCTAAAAGCTCATCGCTTGGACCCCATGTTGTCGTGTTGTAAGCAGGAATGTAATTGTATTCTATGAATTCAGCATACGGATTGCTTTGACTTGCATTTGCGAGGGCCATACTTGGAGAATAAGCAATATACGAGACTTTAATTGAAACCCAATTGTCGGTCACATCTGGCTTATTGCCATATTCATCTGCAAGATAGAGCAACATATCTTCCGCATTCTTTACACCGACTTGATCTGTTCCTAAGTTGTTATAGTAGTTGCAGATAATATCGTCAATGGACCCATTTGAAGCATAATCAAAGTATTCAGGAGTACCGGTTGAACGAATATCAAGTAACGAAGCTCCATTATCATGCAAAGCTGAGAATGTATCATTCATTGGATCAAAGAGACCAGAAGAGAACATGTCACAGAAAAGGAGATCCTGACGAGCAAGCTGACCATTCTGTGAAGCTTCCAGCAATTCATCACTAGGACCCCAGGAAGTCGTATTGTAAGCAGGGATATATGTGTACATAATATCGTCATGGTGGAGATTGCTCTGGCTTCCAAGATCAAGAGCAGTACTTGGAGAATAGGCGATATAGGTGATCAGGACCATCCATTCGTCTGTAATATCATGCTGGTTGCCATATTCTATTGAGATGTGACTCAATAACTTTTCAGCATTTTCAACACCATTTTCATCTGTACCCATATTGTTATAGTAGTTGCAAATGGTATCGTCAATAGAACCATTTGAAACGTAATCAAAGTATTCAGGAGTACCGGTTGAGCGAATATCAAGTAATGAAATACCATTATCATGCACTGCTGACAATGTATCATTCATTGGGATGAAGAGACCAGAAGAGAACATGTCACAAAGGATCGCATCCTGTTGGTCCAGAATACCATTTTGAGCAGCATTAAGCAATTCATCGCTTGGTCCCCAGGAAGTTGTGTTGTAAGCGGGTATGTAAATATACCCGATCTCATCACTGTGTTCATGGCTCTGACTAGCCATTTCCAAAGCTGAACTTGGAGAATAGGCAATATACGCAATGTTCACTTTGTTCTCGTCTGCCGATACCACTGGCGAAATCGCCAGTAAAATCAAAACACTTAATAGTAATAATTGATGTTTTATATTCTGCATATTATCCACCCGATAATGTGCCTGAAGCATCCCGGAAATTTGCTTGGCAGCTTATCGGGATGTTTCAAACTACTAATAATTCCACATTCAATTCACTTCTTAATTCAATTTTTTCTAATAATGTTCAAATTATATTTCACATCATAAAGAGCCAATAAAGGATCAGGATCCGGTGTCATTTCCTGAGTCCGGAACATAGACGACCCTTCCATCAGCCAACTGATAGGCAGTACCAAGAGCCTCACCGGTACCACCGCCTATCTGATCGGTCATATTCAGTACTTCTATATTCTGACCTTCCTTGACAATGATCTTCATATCAGGCTGACCCGGATTTTTAACAATGGTTATATCCGCCGTAGGACTTAGAAGTTCGGGAAGCTGGAAAGACATGACAAGAGCTATCATAAGTGCTACTGAGAACACCATGGCGATATCGAATAGATTCGCAACACCTGTCAGAGGGTTCTGGTCATCTTCCTCATAGAGGATGCCGGGCCTATGATAGCGTTTTCTCCTCATTGGTCACTCCCCATGGAATCCATAAGATAATCGATATCTGCCATATCCTGCCAGTACCACCGTTTTCTGATAAGTGTCAGGACATACCCTACGACACCTGCGAACAGTCCGAGAACTGTTGTTGCAAAAGCGATCATCAGGTTGTTAGCAAGCTGTAGGATATCACCCTGTGCAAGACCAATGAGCGCAGGACCCAGTGGAATTAGAGTACCCATCAGACCGAGCATTGGAGCAACCGTAGATAGTATCTTGGTCTGCTCCAGACGCTTTGTCATCCTTACCTCATACTCTTCTGAAAGCCAGTCAATAGAGGAAATTGAGTTCTGTTTCAGATATTCACCAGCATCTTTTGCAAATGAGGTTACCAATTGGTTCTGATCAAGACTATGCAATTTTTCTGCTGCATTGTCAAGCGAAGAAGCTTTCACGCTTTCCTGCACGCTTCGACCAACTTTTTCAAGTTCCCGTACATTGCGGTGACGTTTTGCATATTCCGAAATGAACTCACCAATCAATCCAAGAGATGCTGCGACTGCTAAAAGCAGCAGTATGACCACTGGATATAACAACGCGGCTGATGCAGTGTACATCAGCTGAAACAAAAATGAATCAATAGCCATTTTTAATTACTCCGTATATTATTCAGAACAAATCCCCCGGCAATGAAGACCGCGAAGACCACAAAGGGAAGAATATCAATAGGCGGTGCAGTATATTGAGGGATGTTCATCTGTTTCGTTTTGATGTAAGCAGGAACAATAATGGCACCCATTAGATAGTAGATACCAAGGATCATCATGATGTTACCGAGCGTTTCGGGGGTCTTGCCAAGTTTCTTGCAAAGCAGTGATGTTGAAACGACAGAAATAAAAAAAACTACACCCACAAGCAACCCTATCAGAGTACCACTCATATCGATGTACGATGCCAGCAGCATACAGGATATGAACAATGCTGTCAGGCAGACAGGACAGGGCAGGGAGATCACAAGGAATGTCCTATGGGAAACATCACAGCCACAATTCCATTGTTTTTGGGTATAGATGCCTGCCCCAATAAGTAACAATGCAACAAGGACGTGGAGAGACATACCCATGCTCGCAATAACATCAAGGTTCGACTGGTCCACATATCCAATCAGACTGCCCAGAACAATGGACAAAATAAGATAACTGGAAGCCAATAGAAGAATGCTTTTCAGACTACGGTTAGAGAAGCCACAACCAATCCCGGTTTTCACTCCAAAGAGTAAGATAGCCATTAGGATACCTATGACTGTGAGAATTACCATGTTCATTTAGTAACACCCATTGAGCATGGCGAGCTAAATGCTGAAATGTATTTATTTATGACCACATATACCACCCTTTTTGCTTATAATTAAGATCTAAATTTTGAAATTATATGCATAATTTAATACAAACTATCTGAATTGTAACAAGTAAACTTGTTATGACATATAAAGACGTGTATTTAGATTATATATGTAACTAAAACTGAGTATATACACACCATGAATTTGATACATATATAATCCAAAATGATAACGATTGCACAATTGATTAGAAGTTTTTTAAAAAAAAGAAAAGAGAAAAGATTAAAGAAAGTTATCTGAGAAAAATATCCAGTTACAGCGTTCTCAGCAAGCTCATAGACATACGCCCACAACTGCGAAGATGTCATATGAGATCGTTTTTAAGATAATTGTAGTAATCAAAACGCTTATCACACATAATAAGATTAGGACTATTGATTCCAATGAGAAAAGCACTATTACTCCTAATACTTACAGGCATGCTCCTTGTGAGCGGGTGTGCAAGCAACGGAGATCAGGAAAATACCATGGTACAAGAAGGAGATCTAATATCGGTCAACTATATAGGCCAGCTTGACGACGGAACGATCTTTGATACATCCTTTGAAGATGTCGCAAAGGAAGCAGGACAGTACAATCCTGCAAGAGGATACGAACCCCTTGAATTCACGGTCGGTGCCAGCCGGTTGATCGCAGGTTTCGATGCAGGTGTTGTCGGCATGACAGTCGGTGAAGAAAAGACAGTGGTCATCCCAGCTGCAGAAGCCTACGGAGAATATGATGAAGAACGTGTCCAACCGGTCCCAATAAGCCAACTTAAAGAAAAGGATATTGAGCCAGAAGTCGGCATGCTACTTAATACTATTTCCGGCCAACAAGTCCCCATTGTTAGAATGGATGAGACCAACGCATATGTTGACAACAACTACCCCCTTGCCGGAGAGACACTTACCTTCCAGATCACACTTGTTTCCATTGGCCAGGACTGAACATTACATATAGAAAAAGAAGAGAAAATAATTTCGAGTTTACAATTAAAGAAAGTCAGGAAGATAATATGGTACAAGAAGGAGATCTAATATCGGTCAACTACATCGGTCAGCTTGAAGACGGAACTATCTTTGATACATCTCTTGAAGATGTCGCAAAGGAAGCAGGGCAGCACAATCCTGCAAGAGGATACGAACCCCTTGAGTTCACGGTCGGCGCAGGCCAGATGATCCCCGGGTTCGATGCAGGCGTTGTCGGCATGACGGTCGGTGAAGAAAAGACAGTCACCATCCCAGCAGCAGAAGCCTATGGAGAATACGATGAGGAACTTGTTCAGCCGGTCCCAAGAACCCAGCTTAAAGAAATGGGCATCGAGCCAGAGGTAGGCATGCCACTCTTCACCCAGTATGGTCAGGTCACTATTGTAAGAATAGATGAGACCAACGCATATGTTGACTACAACCACCACCTTGCCGGAGAGACACTTACCTTCAAGATCACGCTGGTATCCATTGGCAAGGAATGAACAGTACCTATGGAAAAAGAAGAGAAAATAATTGCTATTCTGCTGGCAATGGCTATACTATCGCTGGCAGTAGCTTATTTTATATATATGCCCGGAGAGTTGGGCGGCAATATTGAACCATTGTCAGATTCAACCACCCTCGGAGAAAAAGTCTTTGTTGAAGGAGCTGTCCTCAATAAGAGAATGACCTATTCCGGAGACCATCTTATCCTGGAGATCGAACACGAAGGTGAGATGATCACTGTATTCGTTCCGAACAATAAAGGTGCCAAAGAGATAGGCAAGGAACTGGCAGTCAATGATATGGCACATATTGCAGGGGTCCTTGACGAGTACGAAGGTGAACTTGAGATCATTGTTAAGGACAAGAAGGATGTTGAAAAGCTCTGAAACTTACAGGCATTTTGTTCAACCTTTTGAGTAGGAGTCTCCTTCCGTAAGGTGGAGAGGAATACGTCTCTTTTTCACACAAACGTTATTTATACAAAACGTGTGAATACATCATTGTATGTTCTTAACTAAAACCGTTATCTTGAAAATTGAAACCCCTGATACCGAGTTAGTTGAAACTATGCAAAAATATTCAGAAGGGATGAATCACGTTTCCAAGGTTCTTTTCGAAAATGGTAAAACAATGGGAGCCATGAAACTCCAAAAATTAGTTTATCCTCATCTTCGAGAAAACTTAGGTTTAAAGTCCCAAATGAGCTGTAACATTCCACGTCAGGTTGCAGGTTGTTATAAAACATTGAAAGAACAAATAAAGACTAAAAAATCTCATTGGCAACAAGTAGAATTTAGTCCCACATCAATGACACTTTCGTATAAACGAGACTTCACCATTGATGAAAATACTGTAAAAATAACAACCTTCAACAGTAGCAGGAAAGCTTATACTATTCTGAATTACAACCACGCAAAGCAATATTTTGATGGTTCTTGGAAATATCAAGCTTCCAAAATTGTAAAACATAATGACGGAAATTATTTTATCCACCTTTCCATTGAAAAAGAAATTCCAGACAAAAGCATAATAGAAGCATCTACTTTTATGGGTGTTGATGTTGGAATTAATTATCTTGCTGTTGCATCAACCACCGATAAAAAATGCAAATTCTTTGCAGGTGGTAAAATCAAGAACCTTCGCAACCATTACAAATCAATGCGGACTCGTTTACAATCGAAGGGAACTTTATCGGCAAAGCGTATACTCAAATACATTTCCGGTAAAGAAAAACGTCTTATGCGAGATATAAACCACAAAATATCAAAAGAAATTGGTAACTATTCAGCCTACCTATAGTCAATCCTGTATTACCAACCTTTACACAAAAAAATTAGAAGCTCAAACAATTGTTGGAATAAATGGCATTCCAGCAATTGCATTTCGAATTGCATCCATCACAGGAACTTGATTCTTCTTAACAGTAGAAATGTAACTTCTTACCCGCGAGAAAATTAATGCTCCTTGCATACTTCGGAATGTACCTGATATCTTCTGCTGTACTTTCATCATTCTCACATCCCTTTCTGCAAGATTATTCTCAAATGGAACTTTTAGATCATGCATAAATCTGAGAATATCATTTTTTGATTTGGCTTGAAGTTGAGGATTTTCTTCTATCCCAATATGAATTATCTGGCCGTACCAATCTTCAAACTCTTTAATTCTCTCTGGTTTCATACAACCAGACATTTCTCGGATCTGGTCAACTGACTTTTTGACATCAATAAGTAGAATATTCATAGCTTTTGACCACAATTGATCATCGTTCTCGCTTACACTTGTTAATTCTCGCAATAGATGAGCATTACAGATCGAATGATCACAATCATATTTGTAATATGATTTCCAGAAATCATGAACTACTGTACCATTAAAATTTGGTAAGATTCCCATCGCATTCATTGCGTCAGAGCCTCTTTTTTGATGAGGATAATAACATGTCATTTTGTTTGTAGAAGCAACATGTAACCACTGTCGTTTTCCTTCTATCCTCATACCAGTTTCATCACAATTTATCACAGGAGATTCTATTAAGAAGTTCTTGATCTGCTGTTCGAAATCTTCAAGTTTTTCAAAACATGTCTTCTCTGCCCTAGCCAAAGTAGCGGGACTTATTTCACATCCACAAACATCAGCTAGCAATTCACAGCTGCGATCATAAGGAAGTAATTGATAATCATGTAAGTAGACTGCTAATGATGCAAGACGTAAGCCATATTGCGTGGGTTGTTTAACCTTTTCTGAAAAAGTAGCTTTGTTCTTGCAACCGCAGTGAGGACAGGACTTGATTTCAGCACGATGTTCTGTTACTTGAAGTTTAATGGGAGGTATGTCAAATACTTGCCTTTTTTCATGATCTTTAACTTCTATATCTTCAAGCGATCTTTCACAATTGCTACATTTGTGTACTTTGTGAATTATAACTTCGTCAGGAACATCTACCATTCTGAGAGTAGTTCCAGGATGGTCTTTCTGACCACCTGGTTTCTTTCCACTCTTTTTTCGTCTGCTTTTTGTTTTTGGTTTCTCATTAATAAAAACATCAGTTGAAGGTGGTTTACTGCTGTTTCGGCTGTTTTTTTTGAGTTGCTCTTCCAACTTTTTAACTCGTTCTTCGAGTTCGGTTATTCTGGCAGCTTGTAGTTCTATGATCTTTTGTTGTTCAGCAATGATGTCGTACAATGTAGTGACAAGAGTGACAACTGCTTCGGGACCTTGTTCATAAACTGCTAGGATTTCTTTGCGTTTCGTGTTCATTCACCTCCTGTTTGGCAAAACCAATTGATTTTTTGGGTGTGAACTTAAATAGAATGCTACTACTTGCTTTTTTCGTAAAAATCCATGTCAGAAGATGAAATAGATTGAGGTGGGGGGATTTTAGCACGCAAAGGTGGCTGAATAGTTACAGAAATTGTTAAGTTCGCACTTGAAAATAATGTATCTGTAATTGGTTTAGAAGACTTAACAGGTATCCGTGATGCTACTCTCAAAAAAGTCCATAAAAAGAGAAAGCACACTCACAGTAGTTGGGCTTATCGACAACTGCAAACTTTCATTGAATATAAAGCAAGAGAAGCAGGAATACTCACCCACTATATCGACCCTGCTTATACTTCTCAGACATGTATTCGTTGCAACCACATTTCCAAAAACAATCGTAACAGATTGAGCTTTGAATGTGAAATCTGCGGATACCAAAACAATGCAGATCTCATTGGTGCAATGAACATAGAACATAAAACAAGAGATTTCAGGTATATCTTGGAGTCTCAGGGGAGTTTGTCAACCGCCCAGACGATTGCATAAATGACAATCAAGCCCCTTCAGTCAGGGAGGGGTAGTTGACTATGGCAACAGTAATAAAGAAAAACAACATATTGGAAGACATGAAAGCGTGTATCATGTGTGGCGGGGAAGGCACACGACTTCGCCCTTTAACTTTTGAAAGACCAAAGCCAAGCATACCTATTCTGAACAAACCATCCGTTGTGCATCTGGTAGAACACCTTGCAAAAGAGGGATTCACTGAGATCGTCATTACGATTGGATATATGGCAGAAAAGATAGAAGAGTGCCTTGGTGACGGCCGTATGTACGGAGTGTATATCGAATATGTATATGAAGAAAAGAGGCTCGGTACTGCAGGTGGAGTGAAAAATGCGGAAGAATTCCTAAAAGATGAACCGTTCATGATAGTGGGCGGAGACCACGTAATGGACCTTAGTCTGCGCAGCATATATCGCCAGCATGAAATGAACGATGCCATGATAACCATCGGACTTATGTCCATCGATGACCCCCGTGAATTTGGTATTGCAGACATGGATGTCAATAACAGGATACACCGCTTTTTAGAGAAACCCGGTCCAGGAGAGATATTCAGTAATCTTGCCAGTACAGGTATCTACATGTGTTCCCCGGAAATATTCGACTGGATACCCAAAGATGAAAAATATGATTTTGCAAAGGACCTGTTCCCTGCATTGATGAGCAAAGGAAAGAAGATCAATGGAATGCTGGTGCGTGGCCACTGGACCGATGTGGGAAGTTCCACAGCATACAGGCAGGCACAGAGATGGATGCTTGAATCCCTCCCGGGAACATCCATTGAAGGTAATTTCAATACGAAGGACGCACGAATACAGGGACCTCTGAAGATAGGGAACAACGTTATCGTCGGTACGAATTCCGCACTTGTGGGGCCTATGGTGATAGGTAATAACACTACCATCGGAGACAACGTGCTTATCGGACCTTACACTGCGATAGGATCCAATTGTGTCATCAAGGACAATTGCAGGATATTATCTTCATACATATTCAACGATGTGACCATTGGAAGCAACACAAATGCATCCGGATCCATAATCGACAACCACACCATTGTCGGACAAAATTGTAACCTTGAGAACGGAACTGTCATAGGACCACGTGTTATAATACGTGATGATGCGACGATCCACTCTGATGTGAAAATATGGCCTGAAGTGAACATCAAAGCAGGTTCAAGGATCAAGGAGACCATAATAAATCCAGAATTCGACTAAACATCGAAGTTACCAAAACCATGAATCGGATCTTCAAGTGGCTCTCTGTTTCGCTTGTTATTAGCTTTATATCGATAGTACTTCTGTTGGTATTCACAGTAGATACCACGACCATTGATGCGATCCGGAACATTAAGAAAGAGGCTATTGTTGCTGCAATAGCCCTTCAGTTGTTCTCATACGTGGTATGGGGATTACGAACGAAATTCATGTGTCAGTCACTTGGACATGACATAAAGACCTTGAAAACTACTGAGATCGCAATATCCAGCCTTCTTGTAGCGGCTGTTACCCCCTCTTCTGCCGGTGGAGAAGCATTGAGGATACATCTGCTTTCCAAAAACGAGATCCCTATTGGAAAGGCCACAGCTGTCGTAGTGGGAGAAAGGTTGACTGATGCATTTCTCATCCTTCTTATCGCACCATTTGCCCTTTACATCCTAAGGGGGTTTTTCCCCAAAGAGAACTTCGATATGCTATTGATAGCAGGGGAACTATTCATTTTTATTATCCTGGGAATACTGATCTATTCAATATTGAAACCAAACAAAACAAAGTCTACCATTCATTTTTTTGTGAACAAGACAAAGCGCTTCCATGGCAGGAAGACAGATGAAGCTCTTGCGAACGTTCTGGAAAAGATCGATATAGAGATAGATAATTTCCAATATGGAATCAGGTATTTCACCAAAAAGGGGAGGAAAGGGGTTTATTATGGAATTATATGCACTATCATTTACAGAGGAACACTTTACTCCATACTGCCAGTGATACTTGCAGGACTTGGACAGCCTCCGGAGATATTGCTTTCATTCATGGCACAGATACTTCTTACATGTCTTATGATAATACCTGCAACCCCCGGAGCAAGCGGTATTGCTGAATTTGGTGCCAGCTCGCTCTTTTCCATTGTTATAGCGACCCCCTCGCTGATAGGTATAACAGTGCTCACATGGAGAGCACTCACCTATTATATGAATATCGTTGTTGGAGGATTTATCAGCATTAAGGTACTCAAAGATGCAGATATCATCAACGAATCCATCAAGAAATGAACATATAAGGAAATGAACACTGGTGAACTACCACCCATTAAAATGGGTGGCTTCCTGCTTCAAAGCCCAGACCAACGTCCGTGACTCCACAGGCTCTATCCGTAGTCCCTACGGTGCATAGATCGAGAATATTGATTGCAGCATTAACGTCTCTGTCAAGCTCAAGTCCACACTCTTGACATCTGTGAACCCTGACAGCTAAACTTTTTTTGACGATGTTTCCACAGCTGCTGCATTTTTGTGATGTGTTGTATGGGTTAACCAATTCGACATACTTGCCAGCCTCTTCCGCTTTGCTTTTTGCCATCTGGATCAGTTGACCCCATGCAACATCATATATTGATTTCGCGAGATGATGATTTTTAACCATGTTTTTGATACTCAAATCCTCGAACAGTATCCGGTCAAACCTGTTGACAAGGGCCCTGCTCAACGTATGGTTAAAATCAAGTCTCTGGTTACGTACCTTTCTATGGATTTTAACAACTTTAATTTTTTGATTGAGCCGATTCACTGAACCTTTCTTCTTCTTGCTCAGTCTTTTTTGCTGGACTGCGAGGGATCTCTCAGACTTGCGGAAATATGTAGGAGAATCGAACTGTTCCCCATTGCTCAGCGTGACACAGGAGTTAAGCCCAACATCAATACCTATGGATGTATTCGGATTGACCTTTTTGGGATTTGCACCCATATCGACAGAGAACACTGCATACCACTGATCGGTTTCACGTTTGATGGAACATGTCTTGATCTTACCTTCTATCTCTCGGTGCTGTTTGATTTTGATCTTTCCGATCTTGGAAAGTTTCAGTTTGTCATCTTCGATCTTGAAACCAGATTGGGGATATGTGAAACTGTTATACCTGTCCTTCCCCTTGAATCTCGGATAACCTGGTGTTTCACCTGATTTGCACCGTCTGAAAAAAGCATCGAATTACTTGCCAAGTCTTCTCAGTACATCCTGCTTGATCTGTGAGAATACTTCGGTCTTGCACTCGATATACTTGACCTGGTTGGTCTGGTCAAACGTAGTTAATCCCTGATTGCATCTGTCATACGCATTTCGTCTGTCCGCGAGAAACCGTAAAAGTGTACGCAATTCATCCACCTGATTCATCTTGCAGTTACACTGCAAGACATCCAGATTGATCTGGACGTTTTCGATGAAATGAAACTCCCATTAAATCTTCGATTTAATGCGAGATTGAAACCGGTGGTCTTCTTGCTTAGAAGAAGATAAAAGGACATCCCCGAATGAGGATTCAGGGATTCACAGATAGGTATTCAAGTATATTTTCCGGTAGAGCTACCTTTTGAACAAGTTCATCCATATTCGCATAAGGCACACCACTTATGATCTTAGATACATCCATAGCATTTAGCCCGGGAATTTCCCTGATCACCTGCAAAGGAGTGGAATTTACATCCAGTGGAAAAGGTATCGCTTTTACAGAACGCTGCCCATGTCCCACAATAGCAGCATCGATGAATGCACCCAGAGGAAGATTGAGAGGAAATCCTACAAGCAGAGGATATGAACCTAACTGTCTGCCAAATGTCAGATCGTGCTTTGATCTTTCATCATGGATCTCGCACATTACATCCCTGAGCACAGTTCCGATCGGCACGATCTTCCTTAGCATCGGCAGGTCGATATCCTTTCGTATCTTTTCTTTGTATTTAAGAAACAGTTTTTTGTGCTTGTAAACAAGGTCATCGTTCCCATACACTTTTGTTCCCGGAAATGCCATGACCTGACGAATATTTATCCTTCTTACAAGAAGCCCGGAATCCAGTATATCCTTAAGAAGATCATAGTTCAGCTCGAATGTCTTCCTGGTCTCCCCAGGCAGACCATGAACAAAGTTCAATCCCGGAAGCAATTCCGGCAAACCACTGCTACCCCTTGCCGAACCAACATCGTTTATCATCTTAATTACATCCAACACATCATCCGGATGTACTTTTAGATCATTTGCACTAACAACGGCAGGGTCCGCAGTTTCTATGCCCAGTGCTGCTATGTCGCCAGAGGTATGATATTTCACGATGGTCTTCAATATCTCAAAACTCTGTTCCGGATAGGCCACCATCGTTGCAGGGTTCGTGTTATCCATGTGCAGAACTTTCAGTTCAGGTGCGACCTTTCGGATACCACTGTAAAGGCTTTCCAGAATTTCCGGGCTCGGCTGAAGAACATCAGCACCTATATCCTTTGCATGATAACTTAATAGGTCCGGCTGCCTCCCAATACGGAAGTTCCTTGCACCAAGATCATAAAGTGAAGACACTTCAGCGATCACATCTGCCACAGGACGGTAATCGGAATGACCGTAGAATCGTTCAGTGCAGAAAGAACAGTGCACCTTGCGACCACATCCGCGATAGGTTTCCATTTCACACATAACGTGAGGATAATCGGGATGTTGAGCTATTATGAAAGCACCGAGCTTAGCCCATCTGCCAATCTCATGCACGGTCCTCCTCCTGTGGAAAATATCTTCAGGATCACAGAGCTTGCCATTTTCAAAAAGGTCATAGACAAAAGCTTCGATATCGCTTTTCGCGAGAACAGTTCCCTCGGCATCAGTTCCAAGTTCTTTTGCACCCTTACCACCCTCTTTACTGAAACCAAGACGAATGGGACCACCTATGACCTTGATGCCTGAAGCAAGGGTGCAGAGGTTCTCGATCTCACCAGGAGTTATCGGTGAGGAACGAAGGTATTTGCCGGGAACTGTCATACCGGACAATATGACCACAATATCTGCCTTTTTTAAAATATGGACATCTTCAGAAGTTGCTTTTCTGAGACTGTCGATGGTAAAATAATTAATGTCATGCTCTAAAAAGCCCTTTTCACGCAGGGCTCCAGCTATGTAACGAACATAAGGAGAAATATAGGGCGGGACTCCGAAACATGCCGGCTCATCCACATAGCCATCTATTATCACAGCTTTCATGGGATACTAAAAGGAAGGATGGCTTATAAATGAACCTTTTGATATAATGTACCACAGTATTATTCATATACTTTAATCGTGTAGAATAGTTGGTCATTGAATTTACGAGGTTACCATATGAGAAGTGACAATACAAAGAAAGGAGACGCACGAGCGCCAAATCGATCGCTTTTGAAAGCTATAGGAGTGACGGATTCTGAAATGAAGAAACCGTTCATAGCTGTTGTGAACTCCTGGACAGAGTTCATTCCGGGACATATTCACCTTGACAAAGTAGCAGAAGCTGTGAAAGCCGGTATTCGTAATGCGGGCGGCGTTCCTTTCGAGTTCCATACAATTGGAGTCTGTGATGGTATTGCAATGGGACATGAAGGTATGAAGTACTCACTTCCAAGCAGAGAAGCTATCGAAGATACTATCGAAATAATGATACAGGGACAACAGATGGACGGTATGGTCATGGTCACTTCATGTGACAAGATCACCCCCGGACACTTGATGGCTGCCGGAAGAGTTGATATCCCGGCCATCGTTGTAACAGGTGGCCCAATGCTCCCCGGATTTGTTGATGATAAGTACACAGATCTCGTATCCGTTTTCGAAGGAGTCGGTTCCTGCCAGAGTGGTGCAGTCTCATCTGAGAAACTAAAACAACTTGAAGACCTCTGTTGCTGTGGTGCAGGTTCATGTGCAGGAATGTTCACTGCAAACACAATGGCATGCATGACAGAAGCTCTTGGGCTTAGTCTTCCGGGCTGTGCTACTGCACATGCAGTAGATGCAAAGAAGATGCGTATGGCAAAGGAATCAGGAGAACGTATCGTTGAAATGGTCAGTGAAGGACTGACAGCACGCAAGATAGTCACTGACAAGTCATTCGAGAATGCGATCAGAGTAGACCTTGCAGTTGGAGGAAGTACGAACACAACACTTCATCTACCTGCTATTGCCCACGAATTCGGACTTGAACTTCCTCTAGAGAAATTCAATGAACTGAGCAAGACAACTCCTCACCTAATAGGACTAAGACCGGGTGGAGAGAACTTCATGATTGATTTCGAAAGAGCTGGCGGAGTTCAGGCGATAATGAAGAGACTTGTAACAAAACTCAATCTTGACGAGAAAACGATCACAGGAAAGACCGTTGGTGAGAACATAGACGAATTCGTAATTGTCAATCCAAAGACAAACGCACGCGTCATCACGACGATCGAAGAGCCACTCCACGAAGAAGGCGGTATTGCGGTCCTGAAAGGAAACCTTGCCCCTGATGGATCTGTGGTCAAACAGTCTGCCGTTCATGAAAAGATGCTCAGACACACCGGGCCTGCAAGGGTCTTCGACAGTGAAGAGGAGGCAATGGAGACCATCCTTAAAGGAGATATCAAATCAGGTGACGTTGTGGTCATCAGGTATGAAGGACCAAAAGGAGGACCAGGAATGCGTGAAATGCTCTCCCCTACATCCGCCATAGCAGGAATGGGACTTATCGATTCCGTTGCACTCATTACGGATGGAAGGTTCTCAGGCGGTACAAGAGGTCCATGCATAGGACATATATCCCCTGAAGCTTATGAGGGCGGTCCTATTGGATTGATACAGGAAGGCGACATCATCGAGATTGATATGCCTGAAAGAAGACTTGAGCTCAAAGTTTCGGAAGAAGATCTTGAAAAAAGAAGGGTATTGTTCAAACCAGTAGAAAAGGAAGCTACTGGATACCTTTCACGCTATCGAAAGATTGTGTCCTCAGCAAGCAAAGGTGCTATCAGAGAGTAAAGCTGCACCATGCAGCTGACCTTTCCATTTTATTAAGATCAATGTTATTATTTTGTCTCTTTTTCAAATGTTCTTGTAAGGAAGACGATTCCATCTTTCACAATACTGGACACCTCCCCTGAAGCCAGAAGCTGACCTATCTTAGTCTCAAGATCGTCATCTGCATATGTATTTGGAAGAAGGTTCTTGATTACGTTCTTTTTTACTTCATAACCAAATGGCAAGTATGCAAGAATAGAACACTCCAACTTGTCGATCCCGGGAACCGCATCATTGGGAGCAGGTGTGAAATTATCCATTGAAGGTATAGATTTTTTCAGCAAGTTTTCCAATTGAGGCTCCAGATCATTCGCTGAACTGTCCATTTCACGCATATCATTCTTGAATACGTCCTGCCTGAGAGAAACGAGAGTCTCAAAGGAAGTAGGCTCTGGAAAAGCAGATGGTATAGATCTGTTTAGGAAGGCGTCGAAAGAAATATCCTGTGCAGCCGTCCTTTCTTTCAGAGAAAGGCCATCTTCATCAGGTAGTAATTCCGGCGGTATTTTCAATTCAGGAAATGATAAGGTTTCATAAGGAAGTTTTCTTTCAGAATTGTTTGGAACTGTTGAATTGGGTACAGAAGGTGACACGACAGAATCAGTGGAATCAGGTGAGGAAGGAGAAATGACAGGATCAGACACGAAAGGAGAATCCAATGAATCAGGTAAGGAAGGGGAAGTGACAGAATCAGACATGAAAGGAGAATCAGTGGAATCAGGTAAGGAAGGGGAAATGACGGAATCAGAAATTAAAGGAGAATCCAATGGATCAGGTAAGGAAGGGGAAATGACGGAATCAGAAATTAAAGGAGAATCCAAGGGATCAGGTAAGGAAGGAGAAATGACGGAATCAGAAATTAAAGGAGAATCCAAGGGATCAGGTAAGGAAGGGGAAGTGACAGAATCAGACATGAAAGGAGAATCAGTGGAATCAGGTAAGGAAGGAGAAATGACAGGATCAGACACGAAAGGAGAATCCAAGGGATCAGGTAAGGAAGGGGAAGTGACAGAATCGGACATGAAAGGAGAATCGGTGGAATCAGGTAAGGAAGGAGAAATGACAGGATCAGACACGAAAGGAGAATCCAATGGATCAGGTAAGGAAGGAGAAATGACGGAATCAGAAATTAAAGGAGAATCCAATGGATCAGGTAAGGAAGGAGAAATGACGGAATCAGAAATTAAAGGAGAATCCAATGGATCAGGTAAGGAAGGAGAAATGACAGGATCAGACACTAAAGGAGAATCGAATGGATCAGGTAAGGAAGGAGAAATGACGGAATCAGAAATTAAAGGAGAATCCAATGGATCAGGTAAGGAAGGAGAAATGACAGAATCAGACACTAAAGGAGAATCGAATGGATCAGGTAAGGAAGGAGAAATGACAGGATCAGACACTAAAGGAGAATCGAATGGATCAGGTAAGGAAGGAGAAATGACGGAATCAGACACTAAAGGAGAATCGGCGGGTTCAGGTAAAGAATTCATACAGTCCAAATCCTCAACAGATCCTAACTCATTGATACTCGACATACCCTTACGGGATAAAACGAGATGATTCATATCACGGATCTTATTTTCGAGTCCATCAATACGATTTTCCAGGTCTTCGAGTTCGCCTATGCGGTTTACCAGATCTGCGATCGAAAGCTGAAAACACACTATTTTTTCAATGGACACAAACATTCCATTGCCACTTGATCCATTCAGAACGTCAGGAGATAATGCAACCTGTCCAGACACATCTTTCTGGGTCGGCATAATACCCAAAATATCTTCAAGCCCTGCATAATTAGAGATGTTCTTCGACACCGAAGCTTCGCACCCTGCCCTTTTCAGCTCTTTCTCAAGAACTGCCGCTATAAAGGAATCCATATCCTCAACATCGGACAATCCCTCATATAACTCATCAGATATACTAATCTTAAGTTCTTTCATGCCTGACCAACCTGGAAGTTAAAAGAAATATGCATGGAAGTAATACATAAACATTTCCAAGACCGAATATATCAGACCAACCTGTTAAGAGGATGACTGGATGCTATCGACCGCCCCATATCAGATGAAGCTTCCGCGATCATAATATCAGCCATTGCAGCCATTGGGAAAGTGTACATGGCATTCTCGATAGGACCATAAAGTACAAAATCGCCACCTACCAATTGCTGCATCGTTACTGTTCCGACATCACACATACGATATACGAGAGGATCAAGCTTCTTCTTTTCCTTGAGCCATCTCCATGAAGAAGGAGCATTATGAATACCTGAACCTACCGGGAATCCCCATTTTTCTTTAGCTGCCATAGTCATACGAAGTGCAATGCCTGCACCATTGCCCATGGGAGTAATGCTCGGATCAATAAGGATATTACTGATACCACAGTCTTCTGCCACTTCGATCAATCCCTTGTCAAGCAGTTTGCCGCCATCCTCAAGAAGGGACATCCTTCCCTCAAGGGAAGAATCCATTGCATTGAAACCAAGAACAATAGAACTGTCAATGTCAGAAAGTCGGAGGGCTTCGCATTCAGCTTCTGTGATGCTCATATTGATGGAATTGTAGATGGTCTTGTCAGCAAGACCGATATCAGTAACATACCCAGCAGAAGCCATTCTGACCTCCGGTTGCGGAGAATCTATTATGAAGGGAGAATCAGTTACAGATGAAACAAAGTCAATATATTCCTGCATACTTTTGACAGTGTTGGCAAAGATATGCACTATCGAAGGATTACCGGTCTCATCCGATATCAGGTCCTGCACATTCACAAGGTCCTCAGCAGCGAACCGGTCAAATATCCCAACATCCGCATCCTCTACAATCTTATGCCCTTCGTAGAAAATAGTACCTGCAAGGACTGTCGGTAGCTCACCGGGTTGACCGCCCATCTTCACTCCGGCAATATTCACGACATTCTGTTCCTTCTGGAAACAAAACATGCTACCACCCACCATATTCGTTGGAACTGTTTTCCTCTTCGTCACAACTTCCACAACAAAAGGACCTTCCGAGTATGGACTGCCTTTTGAGCTGTATTCATCCACAATATTGTAAATTTCGTCAAGGTCAGTAAGACCTATGTGATCAATTATGGTAACCTGTTTCTGGAAACGTTCGATGGCATCCTTTCCGATGTTCTCGACAAAAGGAATAGCACCATCCGAACCAATTATGCGACCATCATTATCAATGCCGTTCTTATGAAGTGCAATAAGCGTTTGTCCGGCAAGGTGACCTTTTGATTCATTACCACATAACAGAACATACCTGATATTAGAATTTGAGATAGTGTTTATGATGATCTTTTCCGCACCAAGGTTCTCGGTCTTGCAACTACCCCACATAGCAGCTTTCTCATACGGTTCCAATGAACTCGCAAGCGTGATAACAGCAATACAGGAATCCTCTTTACCGGATATACAATCCCCTTTTACAACAGGCCAGTCACAGGCAACAGTTTCTATATAAACACCCCTTAATTCGATCCATTCCTTTCGTTTCTGATGTCCACAAGAGCACTGGCAAGCATTATAGCTTTCGTATAATGGCCACCAACTCGTGAAGTGTCCACGAATACATGATCATCCATCAATACCGGCGCACCAATGCCGTCCCCCCCTCCGAGGAAAACAAGTGTCCTGAAGATCAGGTTGCCGGTTATACCATCCGGAGCAAAGATAAAATTCGCTTCCTTGATAGCATCTTCAATAAGTATTGTATAATGCTTTGCACATATACCATTTTCCCGGAGCCGGGAAGCAAGAAAATCCCCATCTGCAAGAGTACGATCGATCTTTTCGTGTCTGCCAAGGTCCCCCATCCTACCACCGGAAAGTACACCCACCACCGGTTCGATACCGAACCTGCGTATATGTTCAACACCAAGCTTTGCAAGAGTTATCTTGTCCGAAATATCATTTCCCTCATCTATACCAACAGGAGCAAGGAAGAACGGGACACCATCCGCACTTATCAGAAAGGCCATGCGATACAACTTTTCAATACCGAGGACATCCTTAAGATGAGAAAGAGTACCGGAAGCATTAGCAGTACCTCTAACTACAGCATCTACAGAACCGGAAGCAAGTAGATCACCAAGCACCATCTCGGGTTCATGGGTATTAATTATCTCAAGAGAAGTTCCCACAGAATCTATCTCTTTTTTGTCCCCAACGAGAATAACATGAGCATAACCAGAATTATGGGCATTCTCAATACTAGATATCATCTTTGCAGAAGGGGTCCTAACACCTATAGCAACTTTTGCCATATTTAAAATAGCCCTTTTACTGACAACATCCATAAGACCTTCTGTGCTGCTTTGCCGAGCCACGATACACCTGCCGGAAATGATTAAGTAGAATCAACAAAGAAATGCAAACATTAATTACTTTTCCCTTTTATTTAAGGTATGATCACAGATGGCAGAATCTATCGAATGGGTTGAAAAATACCGACCACAGTCCCTTACGGACATTGTAGGCAACAAAAAGTCTGTTGTGGATATGCGTGAATGGGCACAGTCATGGCTATCAGGAACGCCTGAAAAAAGAGCGATCATACTGCATGGTCCTGCAGGAGTTGGAAAAACCTCCGCAGCACACGCACTTGCCAGGGACCTCGACTGGGAGACCATTGAACTTAACGCAAGTGACCAGAGAACAGCAGGTGTTATTGAAAGGGTCGCTGGATCTGCATCAAAGATGAGCTCCCTTACCGGAACCACTGCAAAGAGACTTATTATACTTGATGAAGCCGACAATATACACGGGAATGCCGACAGAGGAGGAGCCCGGGCCATCGGTGGTATCATAAAGAATACAGATCAACCAATCGTGCTTATTGCCAACGACCTATATGGACTTACACCTTCCGTGCGTTCACTCTGCATTGAGCTCAAGTTCAATTCGGTACAGGGACGTTCCATGATACCGGCAATGAAGAGGATCTGTGTCGAAGAGAAGATAATGTGCGGTGTAGGAGTTCTTGAAAAGCTGGCAGAGAGCGCCGGAGGGGACCTGCGAAGTGCCATTAAAGACCTTCAGGCTGTGGCAACAGGAAGAGATGAGATACATATAGAGGATATCGCTACTTCCGAAAGGGATACAAAAGAGTCTATCTTCAAAGTACTTGGAAAGATATTCAAGAGCACAGACCCAAAGAAAGCACTGGAAGCTACCTATGGTCTTGATGAGACCCCTGAGAACCTTATCCACTGGATAGATGAGAACCTGCCTTTACAATATGGAACTGAAGAAGGCACACAGGAAGACCTCATCACAGGGTATGAATATCTGGCCAAAGCGGACAGATACCTCGGACGCGTAAGAAAACGACAGAGCTACCGCCTCTGGAGATATGCAGGTGCGCTTATGACATGCGGAACCGTTGTTTCAAAGACCCACGTTGGTCGCGGGTTCACAAAGTACCAGCCACCATCGTTCTGGCGAAAGATGGGACAGCTAAGGGCAAAACGTGACATGAGAGATAATATCGCTTCAAAGATCGCGGACCATGCCAATAAATCCATGCGATATTCACGCACAGACCTTGCACACCTTTACGGCAGGATGCTGGAAGAAAACGAATATGCAGCAGATGTCACTTTCGATCTTGAACTGAGCATTGATGAGATGGTCTATCTCACGGGCAAAAAAAAGGTCACAAAGGACATACAGAGGATACATGACCTCGCACAGGCAAAGCGACGGAGCCTTGGACGCGATGAAGGCAAGGCATTCTTTGAGAAGAAGCCTAAAAAACAGACCCCTGACAAGAAACAGATGGATCTGACACAGATAATTAACAGTACACCTCAAGAGGACAAGGTCGAAAAGAAAGAGACCGAGAATGTACCTCCTGTTAAAAAGAGTGCATCAAAGGCTAAACCGCAAAAGACATTGTTCGATTTCTGAAAGATATGCCAGGATCATGAGATCGTCGGGTGAGAAATTTGACAAAGCCTTTTGTCAACTATTTCTAGCCTTTTTCTTTTCATTTCGTCCTTTTTAGATTGGATTTTACTCAGATAGGTCATTTAATAACGTGCCTTATATAATAACGAATTAAAAATATAAAAAAAGCAATATATAATTAGTATTTTACACCAATTATAAATATTATGTATTGCAAAAAGACTTCTGTAAATTATAATTTTGATGTTCGTCCATAGCATAATTACAAGAATGGAATACTTTCCAGTCATAATGTCGGTGGATCATATGACGTATTTCGAAATGAACAGCACGTAGTTATCGAGCCACTACCTTTTATGTTTGTATTACAAATATTAATTGGTGTTTTCATTTTATTTATAAGCTAATTGGAGGGAGAGATGGTGGATTATGAGATTCCTGAGTATCCTTACACAAAGCCTCGCATTGTGGTAAGTAAATGTCTGGAGTTTGAAAATGTGCGCTATGATGGAAGTGTCATACATTGCCAGACAGTTCGTGATATGATGCAATTTGCAGATTTTATTAAAGTGTGTCCAGAAGTGGAAATTGGACTTGGGGTTCCACGTGATTCTATGAGGATAGTACTTGTAGATGGGAAAAAAAGATTAATTCAACCAATAACACAGAATGACCTAACAGAAAAGATGGATAACTTCACCAACACATTCCTAAAAGAACTTCCCCCGGTTGATGGTTTCATATTTAAATCCGGATCCCCCACCATTGGGATGCGGGATATCAAGATCTACTCCGATAAAGTGAAAGGATTAGTGGTCGATCGTGGTAATGGTTTTTTTGCAGAGAAGATACTTCGTGACTACATTGACTACCCGATGGAAGAAGATGATCGGCTGAAGAACAATATTATAAGGCACCATTTCCTTACAAAACTTTTTGCTTTTGCAGATCTTAGGAAAGTAAAAGAATCAGGTTCAATTGAAAATTTGGAACAATTCCATCAGTATAATCACTATCTTTTCCGTCTCTACAATCATGATATCTCTTTAAAATTGGATGAGCTGGTTGAAAATAAGAATTCTTTAAAATTCGATGCGATCTTGAAAGAATACGAAAGAATAATGCCACATATTTTTTCCAGAGAACCGAAGTCAAATGAATTTATAGATGTTGCAAATGAAACATTCTTAAATATAGTCTCTTCCTTGAACATTGTTGAAGAGAAATATCTGGCTCAGATCATAAAAAAATATACTGATAATCGATTGACATACGATGCATTACTTGAGATCCTTAAGTTTTATGTTATGCGTTTTAGTGACTCGAAAAAAGAATATTCCAGATTGTTCTTCCCATATCCGGAAGAATTGAGAAGTGAATCAGAAACTGAAAGGGATCGGGATTTCTGGGCTAATTTCCCGATTGCATCCGAGCGATCCAAAGTACATTTAAACTAAAGGAATTGTCTTGGTCATATTAGCTCATGACCCTACATTAGAAGCTTCTTATTGAGTGAATTTTAAAGCTAAATATAGTTTTGTTAGAATAGATAGTAAGCTATATATGAGATAGAGATTGAACTTAACATGCATAATTTATTTGGTGGTCGGGGGATACAGATGAAAATGCTAAAAGGACGATTAGCTGTGCTTTTAGTAATTAGGAGATCTGTATAAACTGTCCATGGAAGATCAATTATTTTTGATACCAGAGATGGCTTAAAAGTAAATAATCGATAAATCAAATAGGGGAAATGAAAATGTTATACATGGAAATCAGTACTTGGGAACCAGAGAAACGTGATCTGATACTTGAACACTTTAAAGAGCTGAAGATGCCTGCAGGAGTAAAGGTCCACGATCAATGGATCGATCTCACAGGATCTCGATATTTTATCCTATATGAGTGCGATGATGCAGAGGCTATGGCAACATTCAACCTTCCATGGTCGGATGTGTGCTACATTGAAACTGTCCCTGTAATGAAATCAACCGAGTTCATATCACTAATGAGCAGAAAAAGCTGAGATCCGAGATGGTCAAAAGTAAATAATGCAAAATGTGATCCAGGAAGATATTGAAACCAGTAATGGATAAGAAACATCATTAGAACACTAGTGATACCATGAGATCCCCTTGGATCTAATTTTTTATGGTATAATTGTTAAATTAAAAGTGGGGTAATTAATATGTTATATATGGAAATCAGTACTTGGGAACCAGAAAGTCGCGATCTCATACTTGAACACTTTAAAGAAATAAAAATGCCTGCAGGAATAAAGGTCCACAACCAATGGGTCGATCTTACAGGAGGCAGATATTTTATCCTATATGAGTGCGATGATGCAGAGGCTTTGGCAACATTCAACCTCCCATGGTCAGATGTGTGCTACATTGAAACGGTCCCTGTAATGGGATCAACCGATTTCATGTCATTAATGAGCAAAAGGAACTGAATCCCCTATTTTCAGGGGATTATTTTTATTTCTTTTTCTTCCGTTCCTAAGAATAAGTTAATGGGTCCAACAGGGAATGCTTTTGTTGGATATCCGTAAGCAAAATTGCCTTCACTGTCTGAAACGATTGTTTGTGAAGCTTTGATCTTCAATAGAACATTTTCTGCACTTTCAGTTTCTCCATTTATGATTATATCATAGTTTCCTGAAGGAACATCTTTGTCAATGTATACTGCCCGTCCATTTTCAGCTTCTCTGCGCTGCTTGAAAGGTATCAGCATTCGGACCGTGAAGGTCATGTTCTTGACTTCATATGCCTCGACATGGAATTCATTTGGTATTGAATTTATTGCTACGTCATCGAACCTGTGCTCATACTTATTATCTTTAACAGGAATTGAAACCTCGAAATTAACATCCAATTTTATACTTTTATCAGGTTTAGTTTTACCTGAGATCATTAGCTCCTCCCCTTGCTTTAATTGAATAGCAGATACATCCCATTCAATTATATCCCCATGAGATATTTCAGGAACTTGCCTATAGAATAATGAATTTATTTTCTTGATGATCGTAAGGAATAGATTATAATCTTCTTTGATCGTAATGATCACCCCATATACTACAGATTCCCACAAGTACCTGAAATAATAATGTTCTGCATATATATCTAAATGAATTCGTGACTTTAGATGCTGATCTTCCTTCAATTTTCAGGAGAAGTAGCCGAAGGATATCAGAAAAGTTAAGACAAGGTTGTAATTACTTCTGGTTCCACCAAATTTCCCATTGGTCCATACAATTACATTAAAATGGATACTATTTAGATTTATTGAGAAGTTGTGATCTTGATATTCTTTGATTCGTTTAACAAAACATTGATACAATAATTCTTTTCTTGTATTTTGTTTTCTGCTTTGGAAAGTAGGTCAAATGTTCATCTTAGATTTTGAAGGGTCTACTAGAGCGAATGTCGACGCGATATTTGAGACAGCTGGACTGAATATAGAAATGGATAAACATCCAAACTAACATTGCAATATTCTTATATAATAATAGATAGTAGAGTCTAGAATAATATAAACACTCCATTATTACCATCATCCCCATCATCATTGTGGTGGGTTGAATACTTGCATTAAAATTTATAAATATAATATCAATTATTAATTCACACTCATGTAGAGTGACCAGAAAAGAGAGGGTGAAGCCACATGCTTTCAGTCATAATTCCAGCATACAACGAAGGGCATCATATACACGACAATTTATTAGAAATTAATGATGAACTGAGGACTTTTTGTGATAGCTTTGAAATAATATTTGTCAACGATGGCAGTACTGACCATACATTAGTAGAGGCAAAAAGGGCAGCTGAAAAGACAGATAATATAAAGATAATCTCCTACACCGAAAACCAAGGAAAGGGGAACGCTACCATAGAAGGTTACAAAGCTGCATCCAAAGGATTTATCAGCATTCTTGATGCTGATCTTGACATCCCACCAAAACAGATCGAACCATTGCTGAAAATGATTTCCGAAACGGGTGCCGATTTTGTGATCCAATCGAAACGACACCCCCATAGCTGTGTGAAAGGTTTTCCCATAAAAAGACGATTTTTAAGTCGGTCATACAATTTACTGATCAAACTGTTGTTCAATCTGCCTGTTTCTGATACACAGGTCGGGGTCAAACTATATCGTAAAGATGTTGTGAACACGATCATGCCAAAGTTGCTGGTTAAACGATATGCAGCAGATGTTGAACAGATCGTTCTCGCACACAAACACGGCTACAAGATCGAGGAATGTCCCGTACAAATTGATTTCGACCCAGCAGGGGACCGAATGAGATTGAAGGACATATTAAATATTGCAGTCGATACAGCTGCGATCTACTATAGGTTGAATATTTTGAGATATTACGATAGTGACGAAATTGCTGGACAATGCCATATAGAAGAGAAAGGTATTGCAGGACAAAACATAATTCCAGAGCAGGAGGGTATAATCTGAAAGTTATAATACCTGTTGCAGGGACCGGAAAACGCCTTTACCCTCATACTTTTACAAAACCCAAACCGATGGTATATATTGCAGGGAAACCTGTGATAGGGCATATTCTGGACCGGATGATCGACCTGAAACCTGAGGAGATCATTCTGGTGGTGGGCTACAGAAAAGAGCAGATCATCTCATATGTGGATAGGAATTATTCAGACATATTCAAGATCACTTATGTAGAGCAGAACCATCAGCTTGGGTTGGGACACTCTATTTATGTAGCAAAGGATGCGGTGGGCGATTCCCCCATCATGATAACCCTGGGAGATATGATATTTAAGGCAGGGTATCTTGATTTTTACCAGAAGCATTTTAACAACGGTAATTGCGCCGGTTCAATCGGTGTATGGGAAGTCGATGCACCTGAAAAATACGGAATCGTGGAACTGGATGGGGAATGCATATCCAAAATGGTGGAAAAACCCAAATACCCCATGTCGAACCTGGGGATTGCAGGCGTATATTTCCTAAAGGAACCTTCTGTATTATTTGACATACTTGAGAAGATGGTAGATGAACATACCGGAAATGAGATCCAGCTGACGGATGCATTGCAAGGTATGGTTAGTAGCGGCCATCGATTGAAACATTTCTATGTATCCAGCTGGTATGATTGCGGTCATTCGACATCCCTTTTAGAGACCAATAGGGTCTTACTGGATGAATCCCACGAGAAAAACCAATGTTTGGACCTATCAGAAGTACGAGCCATTGATCCATGTATGGTGAAAGAATTTAATGGTAACCTTAACACAAAGGAATCTGTCATCATTGAACCTGTTTCCATCGGTAATGGTGTCATCATTACAAATTCCGTAGTAGGACCGCATGTATCTATCGCTGAAAATTCCAATATAGATGGTTCGATCGTAGCGAACAGCATTATTGGCTCAGGTTCTGCCATAAAGGGTGTGAATTTGCGGTCATCTATCATAGGCGATGATGTAAATGTGAATAGCAAACATAATTCGTTGAATGTTGGGGATTCATCGTCCATCGAATTATAACGGTAGTGCAAAAATGGTGACCGTAAACCTTACAGATTTCTCCAACCATAAAAAACATGTGATCAATATGGAAATTGATAATTGTCACCATGAATGGGATCATACTCAAAACGAATACCTACCTGTAGTTGAATCGATCAAGAAACATCATGCTTGCAAAGATTGCGGTCTGATCAATCACAGTCCTCAAACTACACACCTTAAAACAGGGAAACTGATCGCCCTGATAAAAGAAATGTTCGAGAAGAATAATGCCCACGGGGGCAAATCCACGATCACATTGAGAACATCAAACAAATGAAACTAGATGGAACTGATGATCATGCTATCATTTATACAATTATGTCAAAAGTTTGTCATCGGCATAACCCCGATGCAAAATACAGTAGGTGGGATTGAATGAGAACGTTAGTCACTGGAGGAGCAGGGTTTATGCCTTCGCATATGTGCGACCTGCTACTCTCAAAAGGACACGAGGTCGTATGCGTGGACAACCTTGTCACCGGCAATATGGATAACATGGCACACCACATGGCGGACAAGGATAATTTCACATTCATCAACCATGACATATCAAAACCTCTCTTCCTTGACGAAGATATAGATTACATCTTCCACATGGCCAGCCCTGCAAGCCCCGTGGATTATCTCGAATTCCCCATACAGACCCTGAAAGTGGGTGCTCTTGGTACCTACAACATGCTTGGCCTTGCCAAGGAAAAAGGGGCACGCATTCTCCTCGCCTCCACATCAGAGGTCTACGGCGATCCACTTGTGAACCCACAGCCAGAAGAATACTGGGGCAACGTGAACACCATAGGCCCCAGGGGCGTGTACGATGAGGCTAAACGGTATGCAGAAGCGATTACCATGGCATACCACCGCTACCATAACATCGATACCCGCATTGTCCGTATCTTCAATACCTATGGTCCCAGGATGCGTGGAAATGATGGTCGGGTCGTCCCCAATTTTGTCAACCAGGCCCTTAAAGGAGAGGACATAACCGTGTATGGTGACGGATCCCAGACGAGATCGTTCTGCTACGTGTCAGATGAGGTCGAAGGAATATATCGACTTATGATGTCCGATTATTGCGACCCGGTGAACATTGGCAATCCAAATGAGATATCTGTACTGGAATTTGCAGAAACCGTGATAGAGTTGACCGGAAGCAGTTCAAATATCATATACTGTGACCTTCCCCAGGACGACCCAAAGGTAAGAAGGCCAGATATCACAAAAGCAAAGAAACTACTTGGCTGGGAGCCAAAGGTCGATCTGCAAGATGGACTTGAGAAGACGGTTGAGTATTTCAGAGCGGTGAACAGATCAGACTAATTCCAGGAGAAGCTTTGAGTTGTATATTTGATATGTCCTGTTATGGACTGTGATATACAACTTTGTATTTGCAAGCACCATGGAAAAAACATGGATTGCTTGTTGAAGCGGAAGCTATCTTTGAATGAATATATTTTCTGATAGAGAGGAGATTCCAGCATGATGCCCAAATGGCATATACTTGCATCTTCCATCCTTGCAGTATTAAGTTATATTTCCAATGAAATTCTGAAATATTGGGTTAAACTATGGAATTTATAGATACAAAGATAGAAGACCTATATATCCTTAAACCAAAGGTTTTCGGTGATGAAAGAGGATACTTTTTTGAAAGCTACAATGCGAGAGTACTCGATGAATTGGTTGGAAAAAAGTACAATTTCGTTCAGGATAATGAGTCCAGATCATCCTATGGAGTGATACGAGGTCTTCACTACCAGTTAGAACCCTACAGCCAGACCAAACTCGTCCGTGTGATTCAAGGAACCGTTTATGATGTGGTCGTAGACCTTCGAAAAGAGTCTTGTACGTTTGGTGAGTGGGTTGGTGTTGAACTCTCAGAGGATAATAAAAAACAATTTTTAATTCCAAAGGGGTTTGCACACGGTTTCTCTGTGTTGAGTGAAACTGCTATATTTGCTTACAAATGTGACGATTATTATAATCCAGAATCAGAAGGCGGCATTATGTATGATGATCCCACACTCAACATCGACTGGAAGGTCAAAAAGGAAGATGCCATAGTAGCTGACAAAGACAAAGAATTGCCCACATTTGAAAATACTAAAATTTCGTTTTGAATAAATACACGTTAACAGAAAATCAAGGAGTTAGATATATTGAAATTACTTGTCACAGGAGGTTGCGGATTCATAGGTAGTAATTTTGTCCGCATGATGCTACAAAGATATCCAGATTGCGATATCACAAATCTTGACAAATTGACCTACGCAGGAAACCCTGAGAATCTGAAGGACATACGGGACAATCCAAATTATTCATTCATAAAAGGGGATATCTGTGACCCACATGTTGTGGAAAAGGCAATGGAAAATGTAGATATAGTGATCCATTTTGCTGCCGAGAGTCACGTAGATCGTTCAATCGAGGATGGAGATGTTTTTGTCAGGACGAACGTTCTTGGAACAAATACATTGCTAAATTGTGCATTACGATCCGACATCAAGAAATTCATCCATGTTTCAACCGATGAGGTATATGGGAGCACAGAAACTGGTTCGTTCAAAGAAGAGGACAATCTTGAACCATCCAGTCCATACTCATCAAGCAAAGCAGGATCAGACCTTCTTGCAATGTCATATCACACAACATACGGCTTACCAGTGAGTATCACAAGATGTACTAACAACTTCGGCCCATACCAGTACCCCGAAAAACTCATTCCTCTTTTCATAACTAATCTTATGGAAAGTGAGAAAGTGCCTGTTTACGGAACCGGCCTGAACATAAGGGACTGGATCCATGTCGATGACCATTGCTCAGGCATTGATTTTGTACTCCAAAACGGAAACTCCGGCGAGGTTTACAATATAGGCGGGGGAAACGAACTGACAAATCTTGACATTACTCACCGAGTCCTAAAAGATCTCGGAAAGGATGAATCCATGATCAGGTATGTGGAAGATAGGAAAGGTCACGATTTCCGCTATTCCCTTGACTGCACCAAACTAAAGAAGATGGGCTGGAAGCCGGAATATGACTTTGAGTCAGCCCTTTCCAGCACCGTAAAATGGTACGTTGAAAACAGATGGTGGTGGGAACCATTAAAACAGTGATAATCGGTGCAAGTGGAATGCTGGGTTCAGACCTGTCCAGAGCATTCCCCGATGCTGTAAAATTCACACACCACGACCTGGACATCACCAACAAGCAACAGGTCCTCAAGAAAATTGAGGAAATAAAACCCTATGTTGTGATCAACGCTGCCGCTTACACAAACGTAGACGGATGCGAAGACGAGCAGGATATTGCTTTCAAGGTCAACGGACACGCACCCGGCTATATCGCACAGGCATGTTCCGATATCGGTGCAATTCTGGTCCATTTTAGTACCGATTATGTCTTTGATGGCTCAAAAAAAGAATACGTGGAATCTAATATCACCAAACCCATCAATGTCTACGGCCAGTCCAAACTGATGGGTGAGCAGGAGATCATCAAAAACACGGACAACTACAGGATCATACGCACCTCCTGGCTTTTTGGGAAAAACGGAAAGAACTTCGTAGATACGATGTTAAGGCTCTCAAAAGAGATGGAAAACGTAAAAGTCGTCAACGACCAGTTCGGCAAACCCACCCACACAGCGGATATAGCCCGCAAGACCGCCGAGATCATCAACCTTAATCCTGGCATCTACCACATAACTAATGAAGGCCCATGCACCTGGTACGAATTCGCATCCGAGATCATCAATAACACAGTTCCATGCTCCAGTGAAGAGTTTCCCACAAAAGCAAAACGTCCGACCTACTCCGTCCTCACGAACACAAAAACAACTCCCATGAGACACTGGAAGAATGCACTTAACGAATACCTGAAGGAGAATCAATCATGAAAGGAATAATCCTCGCAGGCGGTACAGGCAGCAGGCTGTACCCTCTGACCAAAGTCACGAACAAGCACCTGCTTCCAGTCTACGACAAACCCATGATCTACTATCCTCTGCAAACCCTTTTGGATGCAGGAATAAATGACATCATGATAGTCTCTGGCCGTGGCCACGCAGGCCATTTCCTGGAACTTCTTGGTTCCGGCTCCGATTTCGGGGCGAGATTCACCTACGAGATACAGGACGAAGCAGGTGGAATCGCCCAGGCCCTGAATCTGACAAGGGATTTTGCAGACGATGATGACATAACCGTAATCCTTGGAGACAACATATTCCAGGACATTATCCGTGATGCAGTACAGTCTTTCAAGACAGGTGCACAAATATTTCTGAAACAAGTTCCTGATGCTGCAAGGTTTGGTGTTGCAGAGATAGATGAAAGCAGCAGACAGGTGCTTAGTATCGAAGAGAAGCCTGAAGTGCCAAAGTCTGATTATGCTGTGACAGGACTATATGTGTATGACAGCAGTGTGTTTGAGATCATACAAACGTTAAAACCATCGGGACGGGGTGAACTGGAGATCACGGATGTGAACAACGAATATATTCGACAAGGACTGATGAAATATTCAGAAATTGAGGGTCAATGGACTGATGCCGGTACATTCGATAGTCTGCTCCGGGCAGGATTGATGGTGCAGAAAGGATAAAAAATTATGTCAGAAAAAGAAAGCGTTAAAATATCGGTGGTGATGCCGGCCTACAATGCTGAAGCATATCTTAAAGACTCAATTGAAAGTATTTTAGATCAAACATATACCGATTTTGAATTTATTATTGTTGATGATGCTTCTACCGATAATAGCCATGAAATAATCGAAGAATATTCGAAGAAAGATAAAAGGATTGTTGTTCTGAGAAACGAAATCAATTTAGGAATTGCTGAAACAAGAACAAAAGGTACCAAATATTCAAAAGGAAAGTATATTGCAGTATCTGATGCAGACGATATTTCAATATTAACAAGGCTTGAGAAGCAATACAACTATTTAGAAGAACACAAGGATTGTGGAGTTGTAGGCGGTTTCATAGAATTGTTTGATAGTGATACAAGTAAGATTATTGGAGTGCGAAAATACTATGAAGATGATGCAAACTTACGCAAAAGACTTTTTTTGTATTGTCCTGTTGCACAACCTGTCTGCATGATGCGGAAAGAGGTTTTTGAGACTCTTGGATACTATGATCCAAAATACCCTCCGGCTGAGGACTTAGATCTATGGTTTAGGATTGGTACAAAATACAAATTTGCAAACATACAAGAGATTTTACTTAAATACAGGGTACACAAAAAGTCAGCGACTATTTCAACAACCAAGAAAATGGAAGCTATGACTTTAAAAATACGAAAAAAGTACTCACATGGCTATGGTTATTCAATGACTTTATTTGATAAAGTCTATAATTTATCGATTCGAACAACAAAATTTGTACCATACAACATAAAGATATGGGTATTTAATTTTATAAGGGATGAATAATATGAATATTGCTTATCATATGCCTTCAATGGATACTATTTATGCTCAAAGAACAATTTATTATGGATACAAGGCTGCTTTTGAAGATTTAGGGCATAATTTTGTTACCTTTTCCTATGGAGACAATCTAGACAATTTTTTAGATCGAAATCATATTGATATTTTCATCACCTCAAGCCATTTTTACTACCAAAAATATATAAATTTAAATGTTTTAAAGAAATATAGAAATAAAGGAATGGTATTGTTCACGAAAATTGACTTTTGGAATTCACCCTTATCAAGTTTAAGAATTAACGAATCAAAGAGTTTGAAAGACGATACTAAAACAGTTCAGTTAATAAAAGACGGATTACTTGGCGATGTTTTTTTCCATGTGGTCGAACAATTCGACGAACGAATGGAAGGGTTTGAAAGCGAAACCGGCTACAAATATTTCACAATACCACTTGCTGCAGATAAAATGACCTTAAAAAACGAATATAGTAAAGATTTTATTGCTGATATTTCTTACATAGGTACTTATTTGCCAAGCAAAAGAATGTTTTTTAAAGATTGTGTATTCCCATTAAAACACAAATATGATCTAAAATTATATGGTCAAGATTGGACATTACGGGATAGATTAATGGGTTGGGTTCAAAAATTTGGACAATATTATAATATCAAATACTTAAAAACAATTCAAAAGCCAAAATTACAACTTGGAGATGAAGCTAAGATATACTCATCTTCAAAAATATGTATTAATGTTCATGAGGAATATCAAAAGAAATATGGCGGAGATTGCAATGAACGAACATTTAAAATCCCTCTTTGTGGCGGTTTTGAGATTACGGATGATGTAGCTTGTATTCGTAAATATTTTGAAGATGGAAAAGAAATTATCATTGCCAAAAACCGAGAGGATTGGCTTGAAAAAATTGATTATTACATGAACAATCCGGATAAAAGGTTAGCAATTATAGAAGCTGGTAGAGACAAAGTTTTAAAAGAGCACACTTATCATAACAGGGTAGAACAGATGCTTGAAATTTATGATAGTGTGAAAAAACATGATTGATACAAAAATATTACATGCATGTTGTGGAATTCAAAAAAATTAACTCGATTATAGAACCGAATATTTTTAGAACTGCTTAAATATTCTATACCTGATTCGATTAGTGCAACAATAAATTATGCAATAAATTGATCCTGATAACTAATTGAATAGGTTATGTTGCATTGGATTTTTAGCTGTAACTCGATATGCTTTCGCAGGAACGTCCGATATAGAGAAAAGTGCATGAATTAAAAATTTGGTTTTCCAATAATTTGAATAGGATATGATCTATGTCAATAAATTACAGCAAGAAAATGGCACATGACTTAATGTTACATACAGGTATAGTTATACTGTTTTTATTATTATCTTTTGTAATCAATAAGATTCCAGATGGAACCTTCATCGCAAGCGGTGATTTTTACCAACTAATTGATATTAATGATAATCTTGATCGGTATTTATTTACATGGTTCAATCAACTAGGACAAGGGCAATATAATCCCCTAATTGTAGCATTCCCATTTTATGCACTTCAATCTATTTTATACAATTTAGGATTATCTTATGCAAATATTGCTAATACAATAATGTTTATCTTTTTCATTGGTTCATTTTATAGTTTTTATTTTGCTGCAAGAATAATTGATATAAATATTACAAATCACATTAGAATATTGAGTTCAGCTATTTATGCTATAAACATTTTCACCTTCACGATTTTCACTTATTCATGGGGGTTTACGCATCACTATATTATTTATATATTTATACCAATATTGATTGCTTTATTTGAACATTTAGTAAGCAATTATTCCAGAAAAAACATTGCTTATTTTACAATACTATTTTTAATTTCAACTATGGGTTTCAATAATATAGCTTATCTAGCAGCTTTATTATTTATTCAAGTGTTAGTTTCAATTGCGTTTTTTGCAACAAAAAAAATCCCATTCACATTAAAAACAATGAAGCGAATATTCTTTATTTTAATTTTACAATTGTTATTATCTATATATTTCATTTTGCCATTCTTTGCTTCACAATTTGAATATATTTCAATGATCACCAGCGGAAAAGTATTGGGGGATATGTCAACTATATTCGCTTGGACTTCAAATCATGTATACGGCATATTTTCATTCGCAATGTATAACGATAAATATCCATTGAATAATTTATATTCTAGCTCGGATATATTTCCCGCAATTTCACTTGGCTATATAATATTTCTAATTATTGCAATATTGTGTCAAGAAAGTAAGCAAGACAAAAATTGGCTACATTATTTGATAATTCTTGTAGTACTTTTGTTATTATTAATGCGTGGAACATCTCCTTTTGATATAATTAACATATTTATATATACATTGCCTGGATTTACATTATTTCGCTCTCCAGATAAATTATTTGTATTTTATCCATTTTTTTATTTAATTTTATTGAGTTTATTATTGTGCTATAGCAAGTTTTCTAAAAAAATGATAACGACTATTTTAATTCTCATTTTAATTATACCTATTCCGTTTTATATCGGGGGTATCCCTACATATTTATCTCACGAAAATCAAGATGGGTATAAAGATACCATTCAAATTCCATCAGAATATTATGGTATCAAAGGAATAATTAATGCTGACAATCGTCAGCTATCAATTATTTCTTTACCATATAGTGTAGTTACTTCATTAAATTGGGCTAATTATCCAAAATGGCATTTTGTTGGCCACGATGTTTTACATCTACTCTATAATAAATTATATATTTCGGCTAATACGTATGATCACCCCTCATTGGAAACAAAATTGACATTTTGGGAATACAACAAAGCAAATATAGTAAACAACGATGAGTTTATTAGCATATTGCAGAAATATAGTACGCAATATATTATATTGCATAAAGATATTAATCGACAATGGGTCGATAATTCTAAAGTTGTAGACGAAACAATAAAAGAATTGGAATCAAATCACATTCTAATAAAATTGGTTGAAAATGATTATTTCACATTATATGAATTAGATGAAAATTATTTGATACCATTGATTTTATCTGATAACAATGCTGTCGATTTTCAGAAAATTAATCCTATCAAATATAGAATTAATATACACAATATAACGGAAAAGACAAACATCGAATTTCATCAATCTCATAATTCCCAATGGAAGCTCTACCTTGAATCGAATCCAAATGATTCCTGGTGTAAACCACTAACATACTACGAAAATACTAAAACGATCGAATGTGAACCCACAAATAAAATATTCGAACTCAACGAATTGACATATTTATGGAAAAAACCTATTTTTGATGATACGCATGAAATAGTAAGCGAATATGCCAATGGTTGGACTATTGATCCAGAGTACATTAAAGAAAATTATCCAAAAGAATTCTACAAAGAAAATCAGGATGGAAGTATTGAAGTAGAAATGGTACTATATTTCAAGCCTCAGTCCTATTTCTATATCGGGCTTCTTATCTCAACACTTATCTTGACATTATGTATTAGTTATTTACTATGGGATTGGAAGACAATGATCAAAATAAAAAATACTTCCAACCGCAAAATAATTGAAAAAAGTTGAAAGATTATGCCAGAAATTGAAGTTATATATAAAGGGATATATTATGATACGTAAATACATGATTCTATCGATTTTATTCTTATGTATATTTGTTGGCTTAACATCAGCCCAAGAAGATATTCATTCAGATATTTTCAATCTCGATTTATCCAGTTGGACTGCAATTACTTTAGATTCTTGGCAGATTGAGAATGGTATAGCTACCAGTACAGGCGGAAACCCTGGTTTAATTTATAATGAATGGGATGATACACAATACATCAGTGAAATCGATGTTACTGCAAATGATACACTAATAAATAAATATTCACAGATTGGTTTTTATGTTTACTACGAAGATTCTGATAATTATGTAAGAATTTTTTTGAGGGACGATGATCGAGGCAAAGATAATTATGATGGACTTGATTATGAATCAAAAGGTCCTTCCTTTGCGAATGCTCGGACCTACAACATTAATACCTCTAGCAACACTTCGGTAGAGTTCGATTCCAACGTCATGCACCACCTAAAAGTGGTCCGCCTCAACAAAAACATATACGTCTACTTCGATGACGAACTTGCTCTGACATTTGAATTCAAAGACGAAAATCCGGCAGGGAAAGTCGGCTTTTATGTATACTCATGCACAGGCTATTTCGACAACTTCTATCTCCGCCCCATCCTCATGGAGAACGCCTCTGGCTACATCAACGAACTCAACCTCACCTCCACCAACCCAACCACCCGCATCGGCTCGATTTACACACTCCACCTAGATGACATCACAAATGAAAACGTCATGTTCAGTTTGAGCAAGTTCGGCAAAACCCTGGACTCAAATGTAGCATCGGAAGGTGATACAGTATCTCTCAACTTTGAGAATGGGGATGAGGCTGTGAACTTCAAAGTAACACAAGTATTCGATGCAGAGGATAACAGCGCAGTCTGGCTTGAGGATATCATCTCAGCCAGTACTGATGACCTTAACATTGGTGTGGATGAGATATCGATCGAGCCGAGCTATTACCAGGAAGAGGATATGGAGATCCAATTCTCGGTGAAAAACCTGGACGGGGGCAGGTATACTGCCAAGCCTGAGATCACAATATCCACAGACGGGGATAGCAAGACCATTTATCAGGAACTTGATCTTTTATCAGGGGATTCGGAAGAGATCAAGGTCGTGCTGAAGGCACCTCAAAAACAGGGCAGTCAGAAGGTCACTGTGACGATCAGGACCGAGTATTCTACCATTGAGAAGTCGGTGGACTATCAGGTGCGGGTAATCAACCCGACGGTTACGACACTCTCAGCAGACCTGCAGGAAGATAACGGGATACGTGGTACTGTCAGCATAGGTTCTCCATTCTCTGCTGAACTGGTGGATTGGGATACGACGGCAGCGATCAGGGTCTACAGAGTTGTTGATAACGGGAAGAAGGAGATATATTCCAAGGATGTGCCTGTCACTGGCTCTACATTTAACATCGCTTTGGGGTACAATGAGTTCTACCGTGGGGATGGCCAGTATGTTGTTAGTGTGGACACCGGGGGAATGCAGGACAGCGATCTATTCGAGATCGTGGGAGAGGATTTTACTTATGCTCCGACTGGAGATGAAATGCCGCCTACCATCCTTACCGGTGAACTGTATCCAAAGCTCATGATGCTTCTGATAGGTATGTTTGCGGCAGTGTCTGTGAGGAACCACATGCAAAGGATGACGCGGTCGCTTCCACTTGATATACTGGCGATCGCCTGCGGGCTTGCAGTGCTTGCAGCTGCGTTTATCAGAGGGGAATCTGACATGGCTGCTGCGGGGATCGTCCTGACTGGCACTGGCATCGGTATGGCTGTGGTCAGGAGGAGTGATTCGGCTGTGGGTAAAGTGTTTATGATGGATTCACATCTGCACGACTTTGCAGGGATGCTACTGGTGTTCCTTAGTGCGGGGTATATTGTCATGCAAGTGCCGGAGTGGAGTTTTTACATCGTTGTCGGGACACTGGTCGGGTATTATAGTGCACTGAACCTGTATAGGAGAAGATGAGATATATTCTGACCCGCATACGAAATTATAATGGATCTCCGAGGTAATAAATGACCAATCCTTCAAAGAACAGCTTTGTGATGTTTGCGGCATTCTTCATAGGTGCATTCCTTAACTATGCATTCAATGTTGTAATGGGCTGGATGCTGACACCTGCACAATTCGGCATGTTAGGGGTATCAGCATCATTTCTGCTCATACTTTCGCTATTTGTGACATCTGCGTTTCCGCTTACCACTACCAAATTCATCTCAGGAAAGCATGATAGATCTACAAAACACCGTGTATTTAAGAGCGCATTAATTGCAAACATCGGCATTGCTGTGCTCTTATCCGTGTTATTCTATATTAGTTATACAACTAATATTATCGATCTTGGAGCAAGTTACAACTTATTAGTCATAGGCATCCTGCTTGCAACAATACTCACTGCCATGGCAGTCATTTATTTTAGCATACTTCAGGGAACTTTCCGCTTCAAGTCCTTTGCATTCATCGGGATCATAACTATTTTTGCAAAGCTCATATCCGGAGTCATACTGGTTAAAATGGGTTTTGGGGCACTTGGTGCAGTCCTCAGCTTCCCCATATCAGTGTTCATTGGGCTTTCCCTTGCGATCCTACTTACCAGGGACTTCACCTTCTGGAAAACAAAAGGATGGGCTGATACCAATGTCTACTTCTTCGCCCTGCCGATGTTCTTTGGCACACTGGGTACCACACTGCTCATGAACATCGATATCATAGGCGTGAAGTTCCTCACAGACGTAGCGCTTTCAGATGCGCTCTCTGGGTACTACAGAGCAGCTTTGATCCTTGCACAGTTACCCATATTCATGGTAGGTGCATTGATGAGCGTACTATTCCCGTACATCTCAAAGCACACCGAAAATGACAGGTATGCATCAAAGAGTATCAAATACGGTGCATTGTTCATCCTCCCCCTTGCACTTGTGATCGCAGCGGTCCCAGACGCTTTTATTCTGTTAATGTTCCCACCGGAATATATCGCAAGTGCACCGGCACTTGCCATAGTGGCCATAGGCATGGGTTTTTTGGTCATGACAATGGTCTTTACAAACATATTCCAGGCACGCAATGTTCCAAGAATACCAGCGATTGTCCTGCCACTGGCCGTGATAATTGAGATCATCTTACTGATCTTGTTGGTTCCCTCATACGGGATAGTCGGTGCAGCAGCATCGACCACCATAGCATGCTCAATCGGATGTACCGTAATGGCAGGTCTTTATGTGCACACATATAAACTCAAACTGGACCATCTTGCAATGGTGAAAACACTGGTGAGCTTTTGCATACTGCTACTGGTACTATACACCCTCCCGCATACGGGTTTATTCCCACTGGTGGGAAGTCTGACCCTAAGTGGCATCGTATATCTTGTGGTATTGGCAAGCTTCAGGTTGTTGACAGAAGAAGATGCATCAATATTCCTTGCTGGTATGCCGAACCATAAAGCCGTAACCCCCATCGCAGAAATGATCTCCAGGGTCATCAAAAAACTGAACCGGGTGTGATGATACGCCTGTATCATATTGACCGAACGATTAAAATTATAAGATATGACTGATAGACGAAGAATCTCTCACAGGTAAAAATTAAAATGGAAACAAGTAACTGGCCACCATCCAATTATCCGATTTTTCTTGCATTAGTCTTGCTTGCAGCCACAGCAGTGACCCTTGCAATGGGTAATGAGAGTCGGGCTGAGAACCTTGCCATCTATGCATATTATCTGTTGGTCATTGGTGTGACCATAAGGTTCCTGGAGATTTCCCTTCCAGACAACACTCCGGAAAAGCTCAGATCTGCAATGGCCCGGGTATCAGGAACCTTACGTAAATTATACGCATTGTGTAGTCGATCTGCAGGAAATATACACATATTTCAAAAGCTCAGTGGATTGAAGCCGTCCATGGAACATAAGCCAATATCCCTGCCCCGCATGGAACAAGTGATCAAACGATCCCATTTGGTGCTTATGAAGAGTATATCAAAGGATGTATCGATCAATCTAGGGGTATTGTCTGTTATACTGTATGTATATGGGTCCATGTTCGGCTGGTGGATCGTCAGGGGATATCTGGAAATGATCCTTTTGGTAGTGATTGGATTTTCTTCACTGTATCTGCTGTCGAGCATACTTCTTAGGCAGTCAAGTGAAAATTAAACCGGGTGCATAATGAGTGGAACAAAGAATAGTGCGGCCCGGCATTCAATGGATAGATATGCCCTTATTTATTATACTCTACTGACACTTGCGATCTTCCTGCCGCTATTTCGACCTGGCTATATTCTGACTTTAGATACTATCTGGGCCCCTCACCGAAATTATCTTGCAGATCATATCCTGAGCAACGCCATTGGGGGACAGACACCATTCCTTGCGCTTCTCCAGTTTCTAGAACTGATCTTACCTTCATGGGCCACACAAAAAATCATCTTGTTCTCAGCTTTTTTAATGTCAGGCATATCTGCCCACATATCTGCCCCATCTAAGTCTGTTCACGGCAAATACTTTAGCGGAACCCTGTATGCAATAAATCCGTTCATTTACACCCGATTTTTGGCCGGACATCTCTATCTACTGTTAGCATACGCTTTCGTACCCCTTGCAATTAGAAGTTTCTCGGATTTTCTAGAGGATAGAACTAAATGGAAAAGAGCATTGCTATGGACCACTATTGTAGGGATATTAGATATGCACGTTCTTCTGACCGTCTTTTTCATTCAATTGTGCATATTTGTTTTTGCCGTATATGATAAAAAAGAAGAACGAAAGAACATTATTAAAAGTACTGTTCATTTAGGTTTAGTTTATTTAGCAGTCAATATGTTCTGGATCTTACCTGTATTTTCATCTGTTTTTCAAGGATCAAGCTTCCTGGGTCAGATATCAACACCGGACCTATCCGCTTTCACCGCCAGCGGTACGATCTCAGGGAATATACTGCTCTCAAATGCTATGATGTATGGTTTCTGGCGTGGGGGGTATGAGTATCCATTTCATTTTGCACCTAAGTGGATATTTGTGCTACTCTTTACTGCAATTTTGTTCCTCGCAGTTCACGGATTTTTATATAACACAAAGAAACCCCTGCACAAAGGCCTGGTACTATCTGCCATGATCTCTTTAGTACTTGCAGGTGGTATCTCATACCCATATTTTGCACCGATCTTTGAGTACTTGTTCGATCATTTATTCATATTCAAAGGCATGAGAGATTCTCAGAAATTTGTAGGTGTTTTGGTTTTAGCATATTCATTCCTGGGCAGTTTGGGTGTTGATGAGCTATTAAATGGTTTTAGAAATAGTAAAAGAATAGAACTGGCATCAAAAAATAAACAAAAGATATGTTCAATAGCTCTGGCTGTGCTCATAATTGCAGTTCCATTAGTTTATTCGTTTACTATTTTCAATGGATTTCACGGTCAGATCGAACCAAAGGACTATCCCCCAGAATGGTATGATGTCAACGATCTTCTAAACAACGATACCGAAGATTTTGATGTCCTGTTCTTCCCCTGGCACTTATACATGAGCTTCAGTTGGAGCGACAGGAGGATCGCAAATCCCGCAGGCATCTTCTTTGAAAAACCCACAATGATCGGGGAGAATGCAGAGGTTGGGAACATACAGACACAGAGTTCAAAACCAACACAACATTATGTGGGGTATTTACTGGAACACAAAAACGAGATCAATAATTTTGGAGAACTCATAGTGCCATTGAACGTCAGATATTTAGTTCTTGCAAAGGATGTTGATTATTATCAATATGATTTCCTCTATGATCAGAGTGATCTGGAATTAGTTATGGAAAATGAAGAACTTGTCGTATTCAAGAACCTTCATAATACTTCAAGGGTGAGGGAAGTAAATTCTTTGATCGAAATAAAGAATTGGGCTGAATTGGTAGAGCTGAGCAAAACAGTCGATATTAATGAACATGGTTATTTGATAACATCTGCTGATACAGAAGGTATTGAGATGGATGCAATCGATACATCGGAAAAAGAACTCAACTATACTAAAGTATCGCCATTTAAGTATCATTTGCATGACTCAGCAGAATATATACTCTTTACCTCACCTGACCATGATCAAAATGGCTGGGTAATTGATAGTGGTAAAAGTTTGGATTCAGCAGGATTAACGTCAATATTTACAACATCCGACAATATTGCAGGTAGCAGGGATATTTACTATGAACCCTTCAACACATATATAATAGGAGCATTTATCTCTATCTTGATGACAGCGATCATTTTGTTGCACCGCTATAGAAGATCCATACTTCAATCATAACTCTCATATAAGAGTATCAGACTTTGTAACAATGAACAAATATTTCGGTGCTTTTATATAGTTTATTGCTTATAACAAATCACTTGAAGATAACGGACCAATTGTTATCATTATCATATGGGATGTGGTCTTATAAATATTAGAGGTTAAATATGCAGTCAAAATCTAGAACCAAAATGCATAGAAGATATGCCAGTATTGGAATAACGATTGCCGTTGTAATAATGATGGTCTTGTCAGGTCCTGTAAGTGCTGTTACAGTAGGAATTACCGGCCTGGATGGAACCACTCCTACAAAGGGTGATTCTGTAACATTTGATGTTACTGCGACAATCGAGGACCCTGATAAATACGTACCAATTGATAATTTCTCATTGGATATCACAGGTGCTACTACCACAGAAGTTGTCTTTTCAACAGATGGAACTGTACTATCAGGATCAGGTATAACAGTTGTAGCCGTTACAAGCCCGTTATCAGCGGAATATGGCCACGGTTATGGGTATGGCTATGACTCCAATGTGGGCTATGGGTATGACTTTGGATACGGATATGGGTATGGATACGGATATGGTGCAGGCGGAGAAGATGTTGAATATAAATATACCATCACCCTGGACACATCCATCCTCAATACCGGTGCCCACGAAGCGGTATTATCCCTGAACACAGGCAATTCAGCAAAGCCTTCATTTGACTCACCATCTGCATCCTTCACAATTGAAGCAGCCAGCAGCCCTAGTAGCGGCGGCAGCAGTGGTGGCGGCAGCGGCAGCGGTGGAGTACGTATAGTTGCTGCTGATGACACCGAGGAACCAGAGGACGATACCGGATCAGGTGACGGCACAGATGGAACTACCGATTCTGATGACGGTACAGATGGAACTACCGATTCTGATGACGGTACAAATGAGACTACTCCGGAAACAACGGAGAAGCCATCCGGACTACTACCTGGATTTGAGGCAGTGTTTGCTATCGCAGGATTACTAGCAGTCGCATATATTGTAAGAAGAAAGGATATTGAGTAATACTGAAGGGTTAAATTGACCCTTCCATTTTTATTTTTTTAACTGATTTACTACTTAAAATACATTAATTTATTTTGATTTCAAATTCAGAGAACCATGTCTCATTTTCGGATAATTGATCTTCCGATGATGAGTCCCACATCAAGACCTATTTGTGTCAACTGTAAAGGCAATATGCGTATGGGACTAAGCTAAATCGTATCCTGTGATAGAAACGAGCTTGGACAAGTTTTAATGAACCTCATTGACAATTCACTTCAAATTTACGTATAAGGATACGAAAGAATCCGGTTATGCTCAGAGAACAGGAACATGCTTGAATTTTATGTAAAGGATACTGGCATAGGAATACCTGAAAATATCTGGCAACAATATTTGAGAGGTTCCGCCAGGTGGATGGAGAACACTCAAGAAAGTATAAAGGAACAGGATTAGGACTTGCAATTTCCAGATATCTTGTAGAACTTATGGGTGGAAATATAAGAGCCGAATCTGAAGAAGGAAAAAGAACTACGTTCTATTTCACGATCCCTGTAAAATAAGATACAGAGCTCAAAAATAAAACACATCGAAGAGTTATTTTTGTCATTGGGGTTTCAATCCACAATAGCATCTTTGCCATTGCCTTTTACTTTTAGACCTTCATGTTCCAGAAGTAATATCTTAAGATCGATACCACTTGAAAAACCAGTTAACTTTCCTGAAGAACTGACAACACGATGACAAGGAATTATTGTTGATATCGGGTTTGCCCCAATTGCACTACCGACTGCACGTACAGCTTTGGGATTGCCTATTGCTTTTGCGATATCAGAATAGGAGACCGTGGTTCCGAATTGGATATTCCTAAGAGCTGACCATACCTTTTTTTGAAAATCAGTTCCATCAGGCAATAATTCAAGATCGAAGTCTTTCAGATCACCATTAAAATATTGTTGCAACTGCTCCTTAGCATTCGAGAATAGAGAACCATCATGTGTCCACTCAGATGAGATAGATAATCTTTTTTTGCCTTGCTGAAGTGCGACCATTTTCAGCTCATCAGTATCACCTACGAGAAGGATCTCACCTACAAGGTCTGTTTGCATTGTGTCATAGTACATAACAATAACTTTGTTCTTTCAAATATAAAATAGTGTTTAGTTCTTGATCCCAGATCGATCGGCCTGTTATTATCACTCAAACCGGCTTCTGACCATGAATGTAGTTACTGCTACAAGCAATCCGAAAATACCTGAAAGAATGAAAACAGCTTGCAAACCAAAATATAGTAAAATTATACCCAATGTGATCGGAGCAGCACTTTGTCCTAAATATTTCATAGTATTGTAGATAGAGAGAACGCCTCCTTTTGACCTTAAGGGTGCAATTTGAATTATTTGTGTATCGGTACTTGTTTGTGTAAGACCAAAACCTGCTCCAAATACCAGTAAAAGAAGAAATAGTACTGGAAGCTGAACACTAAATGATATTAAAAATATGGATGTTGCCATCAGGAAAAGACCTGAACCTATCAGCACTGGCAATGAGAATTTCGAAGCGATCCTTTTGATAGTGGAAGCTACTAGAATAATAGCGATACCCTGAATTGATAGTACAAGGCCTGCTTCTTTTGCTGCGAACCCGAATATATCTTTGAGCATGAAAGGAATGTAAACGATAATAGAGAAGAGCAAAAAGAAAATAGCAAAGCTTAGAAAGACAGTGTAAGCAATTCTGATATCTTTTAATGCACGTAATGCTTCACCAAGTCCTCTTGCAGTTTCGTGGTGAGAATTATTCTTAGTTTCAGGAAGCAACATCCACATCAGAAGGGAAAATGGCAGGGAGAGGACGTAGAACAGGAACGGATAGTTCCACCCCACTGTCGCCAGCCCTCCACCTATAAGAGGTGCTGTAACAGACCCAATGGCGATAGCCATACTTATCCTGCCCATGGAGTGAACACGGTCAAGCCCTTCATAGACATCCCCTATGACCAGCATTACCAGTGACATCATACCGGCTATCCCCACACCCTGAACAAACCTCAGGACAAGCAACGTTTCAAGATCGGTAGCAAAGAAGCTGAGAAGCCCCATCAGACCATTGAGCACAAGACATGGAACAAGGATGGTCTTCCTATTGACCCTATCCACGAAATGACCAATTACCAGCGAAAAGATGGCTGTGGAAATAGTATATACGGTCATCAACTGTGCAACTTCGTGGGGCATCCTGCCAAGTGGACCCACCATCTGAGGAAGGACAGGAGCAAGTATAGCACCACCTGCCATTGCAAAGAAGGCAGTTGCTGCAAGGAATGAAAGGTGATAGGGTTTGAATTGCATTTTTAGAGGTCCTGGGAGAATTTGGTCTTAGAGATGAGATGATGTTTAATTAAGTTCACTGTACGACCAGAAAAAGAGAAAAGAGAATGAATTGAGTCAGTACTAAAACGAAACTAGCATATACTAAATGTGTCAAAGCTAGGCCAGATCGAACAGATACGATCAAAACATCATATAGAGATGTGACATATGAAAAATAATCTCAACATCGTACAACTCAAAAGGAATGGTTTTCTCCCCCAAAGACAGAAAGACTTGTTCTCAATGCGCATTGGCGTCACTGGAGGTCATGTGGATGCAGGTCAATTAAAAGCCCTTGCGGATGCTGCTGAAAAGTATGGCGAAGGATATGTGCACATCACGTCCCGACAGGGCATCGAAATACCTTTTATTGACCTTAACGATACGGATGCTGTCAGATGTAACATGGATGACGCAAACATAAGAGCAGGTGTTGCTGGCAAGAGGGTGCGTGCAGTCGTAGCATGTCAGGGAGACCAGGTGTGCAATCACGGATTGATAGACTGTCAGACAATTGCGGAACGCCTTGACAATTTATATTTCGGAGCAGATGTACCATACAAGTTCAAGATCGCTATAACAGGATGTCCCTCAGCATGTCTGAAACCGCAGGAAAATGACTTAGGCATCATGGGAACAGTACATCCTAAATGGAGCAAGGACACATGCACAGAATGTGGTGTGTGTATAAAGCACTGTAAAGCCAATGCCATAACCAGATCAGGCAGCACCATTCGTATTGACAAAGATAGATGCATACTCTGTGGAGACTGTATCCTCGCCTGTAAAAAGGATGCACTACAAGCGGAAAAGATAGGGCATACAATATTTGTGGGAGGAAAGGTGGGAAAGTTCCCCCGTGAAGGTACAAAGCTTGTGGAACTTTTTGAGCTGGAGAAGGTCTATGATATTGTTGACAGAACCCTTGACCTTTATTGTAAGCACGGCAGAGAGGGTGAGAGATTGGGAGATGTTATCGATAGGATTGGCATTGAGAAGTGCAAAAAAGGGCTTTGTAAAAATCCTCATCCAAACTAAAAACACAGTCTTGATAAATCTGTCAAGATTGTGCAATATCACTTTGAACTTCACTTATTTACTTGATTTCTATACTTTCTCGCACGCAAGTTTTCTCCATATTTTCTTTTCAAAACCGAAAACATCGTTTCACTCAAATTTCGCATAGAGTATATCTTGCTATCGAATTCCCGTAACATGTTATTACGATATCTTTCTTTGATTCACTTTCGTTCACGTTTTCTTAGTGGAACAATTGCTATTGATCCAAGTTTCCCCCTTGCTAATTCGTGGATGTTTTCAAAATCATAGGCTTTATCCATCACATAATATATAGATCTCCTATTGCGATGACATTGTGATAGCAATGTCTTTGCATGTTTTGCATCATGAACAGATTTACCAGATATCTTGTAACCAGTGATTACAAATTTACTAACAACAACTGAAATGCTAGTTTTAACGTAACTTCGCCTCCACTTTTTAATTCGCCAGGAATAATAATTGCTACAATAACCACTTGTGAACCCAGTGGAATCAATTGCAGTAATGTCTATAGAGTCTCTATTTTTATATAATCGGTCAAGTGTTTTCTTAAATATGGTATCCAAAACAACAGAATATGTACGAGTAACAAATTTTTGAAGTTTGATGGAGAACAATCACATGGGACTTCTTATTATAAAAATAAGTGGCTTAGTTGAAGTTAGAAAAGAGGATGTCTACAGAGCCCAAATTATAAATTATAATAAAACAATGTCTGAATATAGTCAAATTTATAGGGGGAGGAGTAAATGGCTGATTTAATTGGACTTGCTATAGTATTTCTGATATTCGCTCTGGTTGCTTATGTACTGGGCGCAAGAGGGGTTGCTGGACTATCCATGACAATTGCAAAATGGCTTGTGATAATCTTTATTGTACTGGCTATTATTACCATTTTGCTGTAAAAATCCCTTTGCTTAATAAATATCAGTAGAGAAGGCTATATCACTAATAGAAGAGGGGATATAAATATCTGAAATTAAGGCTCTGTAGAAATCCTCAATATTCGGACAATAATCAACTTTAAAAGAATTAGTGGATGTGTTACATGATATTGGAATAGAATTCCAATTCCAGCTCATATATATTGATTTTGATAGGTTTTCTACAGAGCCGTTATTCATACATATAATTAAATGGAACCCTAAAGACAATAATGGAATAACTCGAAGATAGCATGAATGAAAATAGCCCAATAGAGTGGAATCCATCAGTGAATGGATTGACCTTTCGACTTCCAGATATATTGTTGTAGTGGATATTAAGGATTCTGAAGCTTCTGTGGCTGCGGCATTTTCCTGGAAAGACATTTGTCAGATCGATACCTTCCCTATTATGGAAACTCACAAATTGATGACAATTGTTTCTGAATATATGTAAAAGGATAGACTATTAATATAAATTACTCTTGGTAATTGACCTTGAAAAATTCTCTGATTTTAGGCATAGTTGCTGATACTCAGGAGTTTCTATAAGTTCCATGGAACCTTTTAAAGCATTCATAGAATCAAGTGACTTGGATACAGATAATTCCTGATCACTTTCTGATGCTTTTATGCCAAGTTTGCCAATACTATTGATTATCTCTTCCACAATCAAGGGATCTATTCTTTTATTCACACAGGAAACACCAACGGAACCAAGAGAATCTATAACCCTTGAAGATTCTCCATCATAATTCATATCAATTGCTTTTTGTCCTATTTCATAAAGATGATTAATGACGGTAGACAACACACTTCTTTGATTTGTGTCTGCTGCAACTGTCCCTATCTGCTCAAGGGATGAAGAAGCCTGCAGTACTGATTCACCAAGATCATTCTTCTCTAATTCCTTCCATAAAATCTCAAGGTTCCTGATAACAATAAATGTGGAATCTTCGTCACTGTGTATCAAGGTGAACTTTCCAATTTTTGCCAAGCGGGAAAAGATATAGTTGGCAATTATTTTTTGTTTGGTCGGTTCAAGGTTATTGCGTATAAATATTTCTTTGGCACGCATTCCTATGATATTTAGGCCGTTCCTTGTTGTTTCAAAATCGTGATTTAAAAGGGAGCTGCTGATAATATCAATAATAGGTTGTATAGGATCATTTTCATGAGCAGTGTAGGCATCAGAGTGGACATCTGTTGTGATACTGCCTGCGGTCAGTTTCATGGCCTGTATATTCAGCAACGTTGAAGGTTTGAGCATATGAAGTGTTCTAAATAGGTATGGGAATAATGTTAGAAACGAATAAACTCCAGTGTAGAATGAAATGGCGATCTGTAGTTGCATATCATATTTGCCCTCATTTCCTGGAATCGACTTGAGAACGAACAAACTATAGGTCATGGAGCCAATATAAATAACCATCAATATCCAGAAATCTGGATTATATGCCCTGAGAAGGTCTATCATTCTCACAGAATAGGAACTTGAAGCAAGTTCCACAGCAACAAGGCTAAATGAAACAATTATGGCCATTATAGCTGCTTCACTCTGTATGAGAGCACTTATCATATATCGTGCACTTGTCATGTCATAAGTTGAAGGGCCAAATAGTACGTTAATGTAGTGCAATATTCCAATACTAAACAAAAAGAGAAGAATATAGTAGGCAATCCGTGATATCCACAGATGCAATACATCGGTTGAAAAGGCTTCCTTTATTATTTTAACAGATATCATTTTAAGGCTCTGTAGAAATCCTCAATATTCGGACAATAATTAAATTTAAAAATATTATTGGATGTGTTGCACGATATTGGAATATAATCTCGATTCAGCCTATTGAGATTGATTTTGATATGTTTTCTACAGAGCCCATTTAAAATCAAATGATTTTTATTAGACATGTTCATACTTTAAAATTACCTTACAATGATGAGGGGCTGTAAATTGGGATTTTGTCTAATGGACATATCTCAAATACATATGAAAATTACAAGGACTCTTTATGCACTTATTAGATGGTTTGTTCTATGTTTTATGAATTTATATATTTTATGGCTCTGTAGAAACAATGATTGTGCATTTATCCATAAGTCATCACTTCCTTCACTTATACCCCATTTGAGGCTAGAAGATATCAGAGTAAGTTTCCCCCATCCTTCCAATCTCCCCCTCACATGAACATTGAGAATAAATGGTTTATCGCCCTTGGCATTCTCAGGTTGTGTCGATTCAACTCAAGAGGCAGTTGAATCTGCAGAAAACATCATTAAAACCGTGGAAGTGCTTTCCACCAGCAAAGTAAATCTACAAATTGATTGAAGCCTTGTTGACAATATCATTACTTTTTTGCTCAAATCCATCTACAAAGATAGATTACTTGCACAATATAATTATATAATTCTAAAGGTTATGAGTTTCGAACTTGAGAAATAAAATGGACATTCCAGTTCAATCTTTTAAAGTGATCGTAATGACAAATTGCATGACTTTCCAAAAGAAGATATTGGCTGTTCCAATAATGTTAATTGTATTAAGCAATAGTGGATGCGTTGCTGAGTTGAATTCACAAGAGTTGAATTACGAAGCATCTTCTAATAATATCATAATAATTTCAAGCATGGAAGACTTGCAAAAAGTCATGGATTCTGATACAAGTAGTGGTTTTAGTCAAAATCTTGTTTATTATTTGGTACTTCATTGAAAACTATGATACGTCGGTGTGTCCTTTTGTTAACCTGAATTATGAGCATCCTATGTGTGACAAAACATACGCGTTAGGAACGCGTTATGCAGGTGTGTGATGTATTTGAGCTGAATGCGCACGATGATGTAACTATAAATTATTAGTTAAGCACGATGACATAACTATCAATTACTAGTTAAGCACGATAACGCAACCACTAAATACTAGTTACGCACTAGTTCATATTAGCAAACGTGTAATAAACGAGAGCATCCTTAACAATGTGTAACTAAACAATCATACGGAGGAAAATTAATGGAAATAAAACCATGGAATGTGGAAGCAGGGAATATCAAGATTATCAAAGCTGGTGATATGTTATTGACAGTTAAATCTGAAAGTCAAGCAGAGGATCCATCTAAAGTTGTACAGATTCTTTGTGATGCTACAAAGGCGTTTGTTGACACATTCGATGTCGATGTACGTGAAATAATCAGAATGCTGAGTGAGGATGATGCCCAGCTAGCATCAAATTCGGAGATCCAGATTCAAGAGCAACAAGGACAAATTGCTGACTCAAACGATAGTATTACTGATCTAGGCACAAGTGTAGCATCAATAAATTTTGTCAGAATATATAGCAATGTCCTAAACCGAATGAAAGAGGAATTCACCGATACGTTCACAACAGGAGATGTAGTCGAACTATTAAAGGAGTTTTGGCCAAATAATGGAGATGGCACCCTCCGTAATCGTGCTCGTTCACATATTAGATATTTAAATAAGGACAAAAAGATTGAGTTAACTGGAAAGCAAGGAAGAGCTCAGATATGGCGTTTTATAGAAATTCAAAATGTAGCGGAAGAGTAAAATAAAAAAGAAAATACTACATTTGACTCAAAATGATTTAAAAAATCATTCATCGTTGAATTGCGCCTTATCCACCAAGTCTTCAAGTAAAGACCTGAGCTCAGGATTATCCTTCATCTTTTCAATCAGTTTGTTTGTTGATTCCTCGGATTTGTCTCCCAGTTCGATAGCACCTTTAATATTAAATGCAAGTCCACACTTTTTGCAGATCTTATTGGTTGCCTTATTGGTTGCCTTATTGGTTGTACCACACCGTGGACATCGCTTGAATGATATTTGGGGCTTTGATTCTTCGATTTCCAATCCGTACAACTTTAATATTGCTCCATCAAGATATTTCCCTGAAAGATAGACACATACGCCCGACATGTCTGATCCTGATACCCAATCTGCATATTTATCCAGTTGAGCTTCAGTTAGGTTCTGGGCAAGGATTGTACATCTCGAATGCCTGAACAAATGGGGATAGATCCTTTTCTTAATTCCTGCTCTTTCAGCAGTCCTCTTTAAAAGGACATTATAACCATTGTAGTTCATGGGTTTTCCATAGCTACGTGTCCCGATGTTAATCCAAACATAACTTTTGGGGTTATCACGATTTGGGTGTATGGGAAGCCAGGATGCAAGGTAAGGTGCACAAATTATAGTGCGTATCCGTCTATCCCTGTTTTTCCAGTCGAAGTCAACTGTGCACCAAGTTCATCAAAAATGTACGTGCTTGATCATGAGGTTAGACATCTCACCAATTCTCGCCGCAGATTCGTAAAGTGTTGCAATTAAGCTTTGTCGCGCAGATGGTTGAATACCTCCATCATTTTAAAAAGATCTTATTCCGTAAGTAGATTATCAGGAACTTTTGAGTTACCGATCTTTTCTCAGATTATCAACCATTCCAGAATGGAAGAATACTCCTCTGGTTTGAACCACTGATAGAATTTCCGTATGCATATCTTATAATGTTTCTTTGTTGATGCGGCAAGTTCTCCATCTATTTGGATTTTCCAACGAAATTTTTGAGATCTCTTTCAGTCGCATCTTCAAAATTAACATTGATCATATTTCGGAGTCTATTTAATTGCCCCAAATACTTTGATATACGTGAAAGACTCAGATCTTCTGTAAAAAGTTCATCCTCATAGCTGAAGAGAACATTTTTGTCATTCTCAGAATAAGACGCATTCATGATGCGTTTTTCCGCAGCTTTAAGCCGCTCATCGTAGTCGTGCAGTGACATTAGCTTCCACCTTCCTTGAACCTTTCAAGGCAGGTGAGAGCTTTACACTGTTAGTAGAAAGCCTCGGGCGTGATTTGAACACGCGACCTAGTGATTACAAATCACTCGCTCTGCCGGGCTGAGCCACCGAGGCGCTATTGAAACGTACCCATACATTGCATAATAACAGATAAATGTAATGGTTGATTCTAAGGTACTGGATATACTATGTGGCAAGAAATGGCAAAATTCGGGAAAAAGCTTGTGGACCACGGGCTTGTAGAGTCAAATTTCGGGAATATTAGTGTGCGTGTTGGAAGAAGTATGATAATAACACGAACCGGTGCGGCACTGGATGAGATCGAAGAGAAGAGTGTGGTAGAAGTGCCCATCGAAAGTACATCAGAACTTGACGTACTGGCATCTTCAGAGGCATCGGTCCATCGTGCGATCTATCAGGGAACAGATGCAAAAGCGATTGTTCATGCGCATTGTCCCTATTCCGTCACACAGACACTCATAACGGATTCTGACAGGATAATCCCTATTGACAGCGAAGGAAAGCTTTTCCTGAAAGAAATACCCATTGTAAAAGGCGGTATCGGTTCTAAGGAAGTTGGAGAAGGAGCTGTAAAGGCGTTTGAAGAACATAGAGGAATGGTGGTCTACAGCCATGGTCCGTTCACAATCGGGAAGACACTCCCGGAAGCATATATAATAATGACACAGATCGAACATTCATGCAGAATAAAGTATCTTGTAGATCTTGCCAAAAAATAAACTCTATATATCGAACTAAGAATGAACCAAAAAAACTAATAGTCAATATCGATAATAGACCCCTAAGATCATTGAACATACAAGGAAAAGCCATGACCATTGATTCATTCAGACCGGCAGCTACAAGGATACTCGACCCGATAGCAAGACGCGTAGCGAACAAAGGCATATCACCAAACGCTCTTTCAGTGGCTTCACTGGTATGCGCTGCACTTGCGGGCATCTCATTCTATTTTTCTGTGGATAACCCCTTAGGTGCACTCATCGCAATATTCTTTGTTGCCCTTAACTCATTCCTTGATGCGCTTGATGGTGCAGTTGCAAGGTACCTTCGCACAGACAGTAAAAAAGGCGATTTCCTTGACCATGTCATCGACAGATATTCCGATGTTTTCATAATATGCGGGATGTTCTTCGGCGGGCATGTCCAGTGGCAGATAGGCACCATAGCTATCGTCTGTGTACTTCTTACCAGCTATCTTGGAACTCAGGCACAGGCACTGGGTATCGGCAGGTTCTATGGCGGCATCATGGGTAGAGCCGACAGGCTTGTACTGATATTGATAGCATCCCTTGCCTACTACATTTACAGTGAAGCGATCTTCGGATACACGATCATCGGATGGTCTCTCGTAGTGATAGCCATTGGCAGCCATATTACAGCCATACAGAGAATGGGTAGCATATGGAAACGCCTCTGAGACAGGATATATTGACCCACCAGATTATTTTGGAATAGTTTAAAGTAGAGCAAAGACCATCTGAAAATTATGCGGGCCTCTGAAATAAAATATGAATATCTTGAACATACTGCAGATGCAAAGTTCAGAGCCTATGGAAAAACAAAGGAAGAAGCTTTTGCAAATGCTGCAGAAGCTATGTTCAATGTGATGATAAATACATCAAAGGTGGACTGCAAACACAAAGAAGATATCATCGTCAATGCGCCTGAGATAGATGAACTGCTTGTTGAGTGGCTCTCAGAACTTCTATTCCTTTTTGAAGTGGATTTTCTTGCATTCGGAGAGTTCAAGGTTGAAAATATAACAGAAAAGGATGGAGAATTCGAATTATCAGGTCATGCATGCGGTGAAGAGATAGACCTTGAAAGGCATGAAATAGATACAGAGGTCAAGGCAGTGACATACAATGATCTGAGAGTGGAAGAGACCGAGAACGGATTCATGGTCCAGGTCACTGTCGATACATGAAATTAACGAATATTATCGATGATACATTAAGAACAATATCATCAAGGGGTGGGATACATGGAAAGCGGAAATAAAATAACGGATCTGCTCACGAGGGTAGATGATAATATCTGGGAGATACCTGAGGACTACTCCCCAGGAATGAACGTTCCGGGAAGGATATATCTTTCAGAGAAGCTTATCCGGGACCTCGAGCCGGAAACACTTGACCAGGTGGCAAATGTGGCAAAATTGCCAGGGATACAGAAGTTCTCCATGGCAATGCCTGATGCCCATCTGGGCTACGGGTTCCCAATCGGAGGCGTTGCAGCCTTTGATGAAGAGGAAGGAGTAATCAGTCCGGGAGGTGTGGGTTTTGATATTAACTGCGGTGTAAGACTTTTACGGTCCAACCTTACGGTCGATGATGTCCGTCCGAAGATGAAAGAACTTACAGAGAAGATGTTCGAGGCAGTTCCATCGGGCGTCGGGTCAAAAAGCCGTCTGAAAGTAACAGACAGCGAACTAGATGACATATTCCTGCATGGATCGAAGTGGGCAGTGGAGAACGGTTATGGGGAAAAGACCGACCTTGAGCACTGTGAAGGCGGCGGATGTATCGAGGGCGGAGATGTTGGTAACATAAGCATCAAGGCACGAAAGAGGGGGAGACCACAAGCGGGAACTCTTGGAAGCGGAAATCATTTCCTTGAAGTGCAATATGTTGATAAGATATATGACCAGGAGGCTGCTGATGCTTTTGGACTGGAAGAAGGGCAGGTCAGTTTTATGATACATTGCGGTTCACGCGGCACAGGTCATCAGATCTGTACGGACAATATAAAGACGATGTCACAGGCTTCGAAGAAATACGGCATACAACTTCCGGATAAGCAACTCGCATGTGCTCCAGCACAGTCAGAGGAAGCACAGAACTACTTTGGGTCAATGATATGTGCCGCCAACTATGCGTGGAACAATCGTCAGATGATCACGCACTGGACAAGGGATGTTATCGCAGACACTTTCAGGTCGGATATTGACGAGCTGGGATTAGAACTTGTCTATGATGTGGCACACAACGTGGCAAAGCTCGAAGAGCATGAGGTTGACGGCAAAAAGAAGAACGTCTACGTCCACCGTAAAGGTGCTACAAGGGCATTCCCAAAAGGGCATAAAGAAGTTCCTTTAAAATATCGTGATGTAGGGCAGCCTGTGCTGATCCCCGGAAGCATGGGTACGGCATCCTATGTGCTTCACGGAGGAGATCGATCAATGGATATCTCGTTCGGAAGTGCATGTCATGGTGCCGGCAGGGTGATGAGCCGTTCACATGCTAAAAAGGAGTTTCAGGGAGAAGATATCAAGATGCAACTTGAGAAAAGAGGCATTACGGTCAGGTCTGCACATCCGGCAGTCATTGCAGAAGAAGCTCCAGGTGTTTACAAATCCAGTAGTGACGTGGTCAATGTGGTCCACGAACTGGATATCGCAAGAAAGGTAGCAAAAATGATGCCAATGGGTGTTATTAAAGGGTAATATTCGAAATTTTGCAAAGTGTGCAAGGTAGAAATTAAAAGCTGCATGATATTTAGCCTTACACCGAACAGCTTCTGCCAATCAAAAATAAGGATAACTTATCACCCGACACCACAGAATAAGATAATAAGAGAGTGAGGAAACGGCTTGTTTGAGGGGATGAATGGTTTGCTTGATTACAGTCATTTACAACACAAAAGTTTGCAAGCAATCTTCCCGTTTCCTCAATTAACAAATAGAGATAATAATATTTAAAGATGTTCTATGTCATTTAAATATAAAAGGTGTTATCCCAAAAATTCGATGTCGAAACATATTTTCGACCAATACTATTTTTAAGTGCAATACATAATCTTGCGCATATGGATAAAAATGCGAAAATGCTGAAAAAAGTTCGTGTCATGGCTGACTACCAGTTTGGGAAAGGATGCGGAGATATTCTATTCCCTGATGATGTGACATTCCAGCTGTCAAGAACAAAACGAATCCGACAGATAATGGTTAGCGGCAAACGTATTGCAACCGTACGGGCAAAGGATGGAACATTCACATTGAGCATGGATGCTGCAACAGCTATCCACGACCACATACCTGCACCGGGTTCAAGAGTTACTGTCTGTGACGATGCTGTGCCTTTCGTGTCCAAAGGCAAGACCACGTTTGCAAAACATGTGACTGCTATCGACCCTGAACTCAGAAGCGGAGATGAGGTTATTGTTGTCGATGAGAATGATACAGTGATCGCAACAGGTCAGTTGATGCTATCCCCTGAAGAGATCGAAGCTCTTGATACTGGTGCAGCGGTCGATGTCAGATGCGGATGCGAACAATGAAAATTTCTTGCAAAACGGCTAGCGTACGTCAAAATTTACATATAGCAACAGATTAAATAAGCTGATAGAGCATTTATAATCTCAAATTCATCCTCACCGGAGAGTGAAAATATCGCAGAAGAGGGACTCCTGAAGACATTTGTCATTCCTGACAATACAAAAATGGAAGAACGGAACATCGTTCTTGATGGTGATATCGTAGTAGGTAACCATTCAGACATACGCTATGGAATTATTGCCAACGCTGCCATACTCGGTGAGAGAGTAGAGGTTTCCGGAGATATAGTTGCCAGCTCAGATATAAGGATAGATATCTGGTCACACATCGGCGGAAACGTCAAGACAAAAAAGAACGCCTACATCGGAGAGTTCGTCACTATTGATGGAAGACTCGTAGTAAAAGGCGACCTTGATATTGGCAATGATGTGAAGATCAGCAGCGGTTTTGAAGCAAAGGGCTGGATAGTTGTCAGGAACCCGATTCCTGTTATAGCATACCTTTTCCTTTATCTGACAGAACTTTTGCGCATGGGTAAGGATGAAGAAGTAGAAAAGGCACTTGATGAGCTTTTCGATGAAGAAATCGAGACTATTGGGAGTGCCGCTATGATCGTCCCTAATGGTTCTAAGATATCCATAGATTCCATCAGAGTACCATCCACGGCGACCATAGGCAACAATTGTCGCCTTGTCGGTAACATCCGTGCATCCATGCTCGAGATGGGGAAAAATACCACGCTTTATGGAAGTATCCGTACCCTTACCAACGTGGACCTCGGAGAAGATAATATCATACACGGGAACATTGTATCCAGAGGTGATGTATACATCAACAAAGGGACACATGTTCTTGGAGAGATAAATGCCAATTCCATAAAGATACACGAAAGTGCACGTGTTGACGGTGTCATGAGAGCATCCGGAGGAATTGTCTTTGTACGGGAAGAAGACAGGACCTTAAATGAAAATGAGCTTATGACGCTTGATATTTGACCATTATTAACTATTTAGAGGCTTTTTATGACCAAAGAGACTACTCTATCAAAAGATTACAATTCAATTGTTGAGAAAGATTCAAAGTATGTAATGCAGACATACACTCGCCAGCCATTAGCGCTTGAAAGCGGACAGGGTTCAATTGTCCGTGATATTGAGGGCAGGGAATTCATCGACTGTGTTGCCGGGATCGCTGTGAACAATGTTGGACACTGCCATCCAAAAATAGTCGAGGCCCTCAGCAAGCAGGCAGGCAAGCTCATACACACTTCCAATCTCTATTACACAGATGTCCAGGCAAACTTTGCCGAAGAACTTGTGAACATTTCAGGCATGGGACGTGCATTTTTCTGCAATTCCGGAACAGAAGCCGTGGAAGCTGCAATGAAACTGGCAAGGGTCGCCACCGGCAAGAAGGAATTCATAGCTACTGAGAACTCCTTCCATGGAAGGACCATGGGTTCACTGACAGTCACATACAAATCCACTTACAGGAAACCTTTCGAACCGCTCATACAGGGAGAGAGATTCGTACCATACAACAGCGCACAGGCCATAAGGGATACAGTTACTGAAGATACCGCTGCCGTCATCGTAGAGCCCATACAGGGAGAAGGTGGCATAAATGTGCCTTCAGACGAATACCTGAGAGAAGTGCGCGAGATATGTGATGAGAACGAGATGCTCCTGATATTCGATGAAGTGCAGACAGGCTTTGGAAGGACAGGTAAATGGTTCTGCAAGGATCATTCAAAGGTCAAACCGGACATCATGACCATGGCAAAGGCTATAGGTGGCGGATTCCCAATGGGTGCCATTGTGGCACGCGATGGAATTTCATTTGAAAAGAGCCAGCATGCTGCAACTTTCGGCGGAGGACCCCTTGCTTGTGCCGCAGCTTTAGCATCTATCAATGTGATAAGGGATGAGAAGCTGGTGGAACGCTCGGCAGAGATGGGACAGTACTTCATGAACGAGCTAAATTCCCTTGATAACGACAGCATTGTCGAAGTTCGTGGACGCGGTCTTATGATAGGTGTCGAAATTAACAGGGCTTGTGCAGACATCGTAGACCTTGCAAGGGACAATGGCATTCTTTTGAACTGCACTTCCGAGAAGGTCATACGCATCGCACCTCCACTAATAATAACAAAGGAACAGATAGACAAGGTGGTCGAGATCATTGGCCAGATATGAACTGATAAAGGATGAGATAGGATCCATTGCCAAATATGTCCCCGGTAGATCCATAGAGGATATAGTAAAGAACTATGGACTTGAACCATCCTCTGTTATCAAGCTCGGATCGAACGAGAATCCCCTTGGACCTTCACCAAAAGCTGTTGAAGCACTCATCGCAAATGCACAAGGAATCAGTATCTATCCTTCAGCAGATGCACGCGAGCTTGTGGATGCGATATCTGAGTATACAGATATACCTGCAGCCAATATTGTTGCATCCGGTCCCGGGATGGATGGATTGCTGGACGGACTGGCAAGGCTTGTCATAGCTAACGGTGACGAAGTAGTGATTACTACCCCGACCTTCTCCTACTATGAGATAGCTGCACGTGCCAACGGTGCAACTACGGTATATGTCCAGCGTGAAAAGGACTTTTCGATCAATGTGGATAAATTACTGGCAGCCCTCACCCCGAATACGAAGATGATATTCCTATGCTCCCCGAACAACCCCACAGGAAATGTCATTCCTGAAGAAGACATACTGAAGATCGCAACAGCTACCGATGCACTTGTTTTCGTGGATGAGGCATATGTGGAATTTGCCGAGAAGAATATTGCACATCTTGTACTCCAACATGACAACATCATTGTGGGCAGGACATTTTCAAAAGCATTTGGCCTTGCCGGCATGAGAATGGGATACGGCATAATGCCGGAGTGGCTCAGAGAAGAATACATGAAGATAGCGACCCCCTTCAATGTCAGTACGGCTGCAATGGCTGCAGGCATAGCTGCACTCTCAGACACAGAACACCTGAATAAAAGTATCGAACTTACAGTTAAAGGAAAGAAGTTCCTTCAGGAAGAATTGCCTTTTAAGGTCTACGACACGCAGGCTAACTTCGTACTTGTCGATGTAGCACCGCACAAAGCACGCGATGTCACTACAGAATTGCTCAAAAAAGGTATTATTGTGCGCGACTGCACATCCTTTGCACATGCCGGTCTATCACTTATACGTGTAACCATTGGAACAAAAGAACAGAATGAGAAGGTCGTAAAAGCCTTCTCCGACATCTGACCGCTATCATAAGTGGTCAGTCTATTTTATCAATTTTCATCAAAGGATAGTCAAGTTCCTTGTTGAACTCCATTGAAACATGCACTTTTGCTGATTCGTATCTTGCATCTATCTGAACATTGAGCATACGTCCTTCAAGCTCGCAGTAACCGAACTCATCGTTGAGCTTTGAGCCTAGAATATCCCGATCTATGCTCACAGTGATGTTCTCCACACAAGGCTGCACTGAAATGCTCTGTGCAATAGCTGTCTCAAGGCTTCCCACCGTACGAAGATTCACCGGAGAACCTGTGAACTGATGATATAAAGCTCCAAGCTTTATACCCGCTTCAAAAAGCACGTTGTCCCTATCAGTAATTGTATCTTCGACCATTATATCTACCATGTTCCTGATGCAATGACATTGCCTTGCAGATATATAGCCAATTTGGTAGGAAGAACGATGATCATCCTTTTTTCAGAGTGATCCAGAAAACACATCCTTTCCCATCGGGATTATCCTCAACTCCAAAGTGACCTCCATGAAGATCGACTATCTTCCGTACGATGGCAAGACCGATGCCAGTTCCTTTAATATTAGTCTTGTTAACCCGCTTGAACCTTTCAAAAACAAAATCTTTTTCCTCATCGGAAATGCCTTCACCAAAATCAGTGAACTGTACTTTCCATTCATCGCCTGCATCTAAAATATCAATATAGATAGTACTACCTTTCGGGCTGTATTTTATAGCATTTGAAAGTAGGTTTGCGAACACTTCCTCGACCATTATATTAGCTTTTGCCGGATAATTACCACTGAATCTGCATAAAGCCCTCATATCCTTATTCTTAAACATTGCCCCTAAGTTCGTTTTTGCAATGTTTATCATGAGACCAATATCTATAACGCTAAACTCAATTTCTTCAACTGAATCAAGTTTTGAAAGTTTAGAAACCATCTCGATCGTATCGATAACCTTCAGATTGCTCATTTCGGCCTTTCTGAGCATATCAAGCATCTTGGGATCATATTCCTTTTGTATAAGAACAGAAAGAAAACCTTTTACTATCCCAACCGGGTTTAACAGATCATGCCGCAAGATATCTGCGAGCAGATCCTTTAGTTCATTAGAATATTCCAGATCATCTGCATACTTCTTAAGTTCAGCTTCTGCTTTTTTATTAATAGTTACATCACGACAATTACAGACATGTCCCTGGGCTACTCCATCTTTAATAACCGGGAACAGATTATACTCAATTATACGTCCATCTTTAAAATAAAGCAATCCACTGTCTTTTTCGTATCGGCTTGAGAATTTACGTACCTTTGATAATACAGATTCTGCATTCTCAAGATGTTGAAAACCATAATTTGTGAAAATATCGATGTAGTTCATATCAGCAACTACATCTTTAGGAATTTCCCACATATTACGGAATTGGGAATTCATTAACTTTGTATTATTGTCCATATCAAAAAAAGCAATGCCATCACTTGATGATTCAAGAACGTTACTCAGGAGAAGCTCATTCTCACTCATCAAAACTTCAATTAAATTACGCTCAAATATTTCTTCTTCAAGCTGCTCATTAGCACGAGTCAATTTTTCAGTCCTTTCTTTCACTTTATCTTCCAATTTCAAGCGATAGCATCTTAGTTCTTGCTCAGCTTCTTTTTCAACAGTAATATCCCGAACAATGCTCTGAATAACACCCTTATTTCGATCAACGAAAGAAGAACTTATTGAAACATCAATAATACTGCCATCGGCTCTTATCATACACGATTTGGAGTGAGCAAATTTTTCGGAGAGTACCTTTCTTGCAAAAACAGGAAGTCCATCATACAGCTTTTCATCATACAAAGAGTAAGCATTAATGTTGCAGAGAGTACTCCTTTCATACCCTAACATCTCACAGGCTTTTTTGTTGATATTTAAGATCGTGCCATCCTGAATATGGATCAATACCGCATCATTGCTCTCTTCAAAAAGAGAACGGAAATACATTTCATTTTCACAAAGGACATTATTATAACGTTCGTGTTGTAATGCATTTCCAATGATCATACCCACAAAAGAGAACATGTCTACTTCAATATCTGACCATCGTACTTCCTTTTCATTGTTGTTAAAACCAATAAAACCAATCAACTTGTTCTTTACGATCATTGGCACAACAACAAATGATCTTACATGACAATTATCGACCTGACATATTTCTGCACCCATATCAGAAGGGAGTTCATCAAGAGACGAAACTACAACATTTATACCAGATATTAGATCGTTAAACAGCATTGGAACTTTTGAGATCGGAAGATCGCCCATACTTTCAAGAGGTTCTTTACCCTCTTTTTCATTCATAAATAATGGAAAAAAGAGAACTTCCATAAGAATAATCATAAATATAACACTGAGTTATATCAGAAATATTGCCAATCGATTCTATAGCATCATGCATTTTTCCATCAAGCTCATCTGATGAAAAATTAATGAAACTTGATGATATATCACTAATTATTCTTTCAAATTCTACACGTTTTTTTAACGCATCCTCCAGATCCTTTCGTTCAGTCACATCTCTAATAATACCGCTAATACTCGTAACCTCACCCGATGAATTCAGCAGAGGCATCCCCATTTCTTCCATCCAGTAAATATGCCCATCTGAATCGAATATTCTGAAAACAGTCGGTTCATTAAATTCATTTTTGACCGTAGCGCGATAACTATCAATGAGCCTTCCCCTGTCATCAGGATGAACTATATCCAGCCAGTTTCCAGAAGAGATCTGTTCAGGAGTATAACCATAAAAAATAACCTGCGGACTAATGTATAACAGGTTCATATCCACATCAATAGAGTAGACCATATCCTTGATGTTCTCTACAAGAAAACGATATGACTGCTCTTTTTCAAAGGAGGAAGTATGCATATTCCGATGCATTAACATCATTTCAATGTGATTGGCAACTCTTTTGAACATCTCTTCTTCTTTTTTAGAAAACAAACGGGAATCCATATCAGCCAATTCATCCAAAATGTATACAGAAATGACCCCAACAGACTCATCATCCAAAGAAACATTATAACTAAGAGAATTATTTGTCCTTTTGAAATTTGAGGATGTGTAAAAGGAATCTTGAATATCTATGCATGCACATACATTATCAGGATGAATGAAAATAAAGGGAATCTTTTCAACTATTCGCTGTGCAACCTGTTCAAAGGATATCTTGCCATCTATAAAATCAAAGCTCAGACATAAAAGCTCCAGTTCATTTCCTTCTAAAAGGCCATCTTTTTCAGATGTATGTGATGAGCCCGAAAGCCCTTCACCGGAAGATCCAGTGACAATGTACATTCCCATACCCCACATTACTAAACACGTTGTCCCCACAAACAGTGTTACACAATTAAGTATGCTTGATACCATATATAAGTGTATACATACAAATACAAATTTAGTACCATTGTAAATTATAATACAATGAGGACGGCATTTAAGTCCAATCTCATTATCAATAACTTCCGTTATTATTTCTAACTCATCGAATATCCTCTCAGAATCCGTTCTCATCTCACATACCGCTGTTTTGAGACTACCACCACGCAAATACAGAAATCTTTTTTTTATATAGACAAGACAGGCATCTATGAAGTTTTGAAGATGATGATTGCCACTTGAAATTTTAATGCCAAGATTTTTGCAAGAGTCTCCAACGTTACCCCACCCCTCGGAAATATTTGTAAGCATGTTGAGTACTATTTTTTTAGAAATGTTTAAATGTGATATACACTAAATGAACTTGTTTGACATTAGTTGATGATCAAACAATAACAAACCATTTGAATATCTGAGATTATACGTGGAACAGGGGGGAAATGTTTCAGTTACAGATGTTAAAAAGGACAGAATCTCGAATACCATTGCATCACCATATATACGGAGGTAAAAATGGACCTTAACCGTTTTACACAGAAAGCACAGGAAGCCATACAGAAGTCTTTCTCCATTGCTGCAAGATATTATAACCAACAAACAGAATGCGAACATCTGTTGCTTGCATTGGTGGAACAAACTGGTGGGCTTGTACCTACCATTCTTGACAGAATAGGGGCTGAAAATCAGTCGATAATAAAGGAACTTGAAGACCATTTGTCAGAACTGCCACAGGTATCCGGATCAGGAAGTGGACAGACTTACGTAAGTCAGGCATACAGCAGAGTATTGGACACGGCTGAAAATGAAGCAAGTTCAATGAATGATGAATACATAAGTGTAGAACATGTGCTCATCGCACTCCTGAAAGAAAAAGAGAGCACAAGTTACCGGATACTCGAAGAAGCAGGCATCACAATAGATGCCACACTAGAAGCAATTAAAAAACTAAGGGGGAATCGGCGCATTACCAGCGAAAATCCAGAAGACACAATGGAACCGCTCAAGAAATACGGAATTGACTTCACCGAACTTGCAGCACAGGGAAAACTTGACCCGGTAATAGGTAGGGATCAGGAGATAAGGCATACCATAGAGATCCTTTCACGCCGCAGAAAGAATAATCCCGTACTCATAGGAGAAGCAGGGGTTGGCAAGACAGCTATTGTAGAAGGACTTGCTCTGCGTATTGCCAAGCATGACATCCCCGAGGATATGAAAAATAAGAAGATCATAGCATTAGACATGGGTGCACTTATCGCAGGAGCAAAATTCAGAGGAGAGTTTGAAGAACGCCTTAAAGCGGTCTTAAAAGAAGTTGCTGATTCCGAAGGACAGATCATCCTTTTCATTGATGAGCTGCACACCATTGTGGGTGCAGGAGCCACCGAAGGCGCGATGGATGCAGGGAACTTGCTAAAACCAATGCTTGCCAGAGGTGAACTGCATTGCATAGGTGCTACTACACTTGACGAATACCGCAAGTACATAGAAAAGGATGCAGCCCTTGAAAGAAGATTCCTGCCGGTCCTTGTTGACCAGCCGGATGTCGAAAATACCATATCCATCCTCAGAGGACTGAAAGAAAAATACGAGGTTCACCACGGAGTAAGAATTAAGGATACTGCACTTGTGGCAGCTGCGGTCCTCAGTAACCGCTATATTTCGGACAGGTTCCTGCCAGACAAGGCAATAGACCTTGTTGATGAAGCAGCTGCGAAGGTAAGAACGGCCATTGACAGCAAACCATCCGAGCTGGATGAGGCAGATCGTAAGATATTGCAGCTCGAGATAGAAAGAGAAGCACTGAAAAAAGAGAAGGATGCGGTTTCAAAGGAAAGAGTGGCCGACCTTGAAAAGGAACTTGCGGACATTCGTGCTGAATCCGATGCTATGCGTGCTAAGTGGCAAAGCGAGAAGGACACCATTGCAAATCTTGGATCACTGAAACAGCAAATAGAGGATATTAAGATACAACTCGAACTTGCTGAGAACAGCGGAGATTTCGAGCTGGCCTCAAAGCTGAAATACGGTAGTTTAACCCCTCTTGAACATCAGTATAAAGAAGAGGAGACAAAGTTGCAGGAGCAACAGGATGACATGCTCCTCAAGGAAGAGGTTTGGGAAGAGGACATTGCACAGGTAGTAAGCCAATGGACCAACATCCCGGTAACGAGGTTGATGGAAGGAGAACGTGAAAAGCTCACACATCTGGAAGAGAAGCTTCATGAGAGAATTGTTGGGCAGAACGAAACTGTCAAAGCGGTTTCAGATGCGATCATACGTGCTTATGCAGGTATCAAGGACCCGAAACGACCTATTGGAAGTTTCATATTCCTTGGACCAACAGGTGTTGGCAAGACCGAACTTGCAAAGGCACTTGCTGCGGAAATGTTCAATGATGAGAACAATATGATACGCATCGACATGTCAGAGTACATGGAAAAACATACTGTATCCCGCCTTATCGGAGCGCCACCAGGATATATCGGTCACGATGAAGGAGGGCAACTTACAGAAGCAGTTCGCAGACGACCTTATGCAGTCGTTCTCTTTGATGAGATAGAAAAGGCCCATCATGATGTGTTCAATGTAATGCTCCAGATACTTGATGACGGACGACTTACAGATTCGCATGGTAGAACAGTGGATTTCAAGAATACACTGATCATAATGACATCTAACATATGTGTTGATCGCACACTCTCGAAACTGGAGGAAGGTGAGGATTATGCTAAGATGCAGGAGATGGCACAGAACGAACTTGCCAAACATTTCCGCCCGGAATTCATAAATCGTATCGATGAATTGGCCATATTCCGCCCCCTGACAAAGGAACAGCTTGTGACCATCGTAGATATTAAAGCAACTGACCTTATACAAAGGCTCAAGGAAAAGAGAATGGTGCTTGAAATATCAAAGAAGGCGAAACATTACCTTGCCGAAGCAGGTTACAGTGAAACTTATGGAGCACGACCGCTCAAGCGTGTCATTCAGAACGAGGTAGAAACCGCAGTTGCAAAATTAATAGTCGGAGGACAGGCACTTGAAGGTTCCACCATAGAAGTGGATGCCGATGACCGTGGAATCGTTGTCAATGTAAGAACAGAGCCAGCAAAGCAATGATCAATGAAGGGACACTACCCTTCACTTTTTCCATTAATTTAATTGTTCATTCATCATAATACTGCCGCGGAATCTTCATAAGTGGAGATTCGAGATAAAGAAGCATTAATAAAAAAATTAATGTAGCAAAGATGAAGAGATATTCCGGCAGGACAAAATAGGACAATACTGGAAGCATGAAGATAATTGCCATAATAACCATTGCTTTAGGATGACGAAGTTTGGGATAAGGATGCTCACTTATCATAAGATAGGATAATAGAAGCATCAAAATAACAATCCCGTAAAGTATTATATATTTGTCGTCCATTAACAAGTAAGAAGCAAGAACAACCCCTGCTGCTGTAATTGGAAGTCCCTCAAAATCCGGGATCTCTTTGTGTTTCGTGTTGAATCTAGCAAGTCTGAGAACACCACAGAGAACATAGATACAAGCAGCAGTACCCACAAGATATGGCTGGAGATGACCATATATCAAAAAGATGACAACTGCAGGTGCTGTACCGAAAGAAATTACATCTGCAAGTGAATCCAGATTTTCACCTATAGCACTTGAACCCATTCTACGAGCCAGAAATCCATCTGCACCATCAGCAATGGCTGCAAAGAGAATAAAAATGAAAGCCAGATCCGCTTTCCCAGAAAATGCACTGAAAATTGAAAGTATGCCGAACATGGCATTACCAAGTGTCACAACATCTGGTATCTTAAGGATTTTTATAAAAGTCATTTCCGTACCTTAAAGTTCTTTTTTTTTGCAATTACCGTTTCACCTGCATAAACCCGGTCGCCGACCTTACAGGCAATATCAAAATCGTCTGGAATGGTCACATCTACGCGGGAACCAAAGCGGATCATCCCTATCTTTTCACCATTGACAAGCTCATCCCCTACATTGATATAAGAAACGATCCTGCGAACCATTACACCGGCTATCTGAGTCACATTCACTTCACCGTGACTGCTCTTGATCACTGTGACAGTGCGTTCGTTCCGCTCAGAATCTTTATGAAAAGCAGGTAAATAACCACCTTTTTTATGAGTTATGCTCTTTACGACACCAGATATAGGTGTGCGGTTCACATGTACATTATGGACATTCATGAATACACAGACCCGTCGTCCACTTACATCCATAACTTTGCCATCGGCTGCTGAGAACATACAATGGTCACATATCCTGGTAGTCCGATCAGGATCCCTGAAGAACCAGATGACAAAAAAAGTCAAGAAGAGAGACATATAGAACAAATACCATACAAGATCAATTCCCGTCAAGACCGCTGCGGTCAGGAAAATACCCGTCAGAGTAACTACAGTAACTACCCATGAAAGAGAATCTTTAGCTAACATTTCCGGTTCCCTTAGATCTTACGTACGAATGACCTTAACTGTTCTGTGGTCATTTCCCACAGACCATCGATCAGGTCAAGCAGTTCAGGCAGTATTCGCATTACTACATAGGCAATGACAAAAAGTGCGATTCCTGATCCGAACTTGGCAATGATATGATGAGCAATTTCAAAACTTTCAGGACCGAACCACTGATCACCATATGCAACTATTACAAAGGTATTTCTGATGAGGTTCAATGAATATATCACGGGAACTGAGACCATGAAAGCCTGAAAGAGCTTCCTTTTAGGAGCGTTTATAGAGATTATAAGACCCGTGAACAAAGCAATGCTTTCAATTGCAGTACAGGCAAGTATGATACTAACAGCATATCCATTATAAACTATTTCATTACCACTTACGAGCACATCATGCCCCAACGTCTGGAGCATCCACACTGTATTATTAGTAACTGTGGAAATGATCCACTGATTTAGCGAAGGTATGTTCGCGAAAGGGAAATAGAAAAGAGAACCAAGCGCAGTTGCACTTGTGACCATTAGCACAGTATTGAGGTGACCCTTTTCTTCAGAAACTGAAAAGCCTTTGTAACCCTTGATCATATTCTGTGCCATGAACAAACAGAAAAAAGCAATGGCTATAGTGAGTATTACATTAAAATAATCGTTTATCGCGACATAATGTAATGGCTGGTAAGCCCAGTGTAGTGAAAAGAACACCCACCCTAAACCACCAACCAGAAACTTTATCCTTTTTGTTGGAGGTAGGATAGCAGATGCCATCATTAATGCGACGGCTATCCAAAGTACGTTTTCAATCATGATATAGTATCTTTATAACAGGTATCATATATAGTATCTTGCTAAATGGATAAGGTTCTGTAAAAAATGCCAGTCCCAACAACACCCCTATTGACTGTTGATGCCGTAATCATCTTAAATGGTAAGATTGTACTCATCAAACGGAACAATTACCCGTTCAAAAACGAATTTGCACTACCAGGTGGCTTTGTGGAGGTAGGTGAGACAACTGAAGCTGCGGCAATCAGAGAATCTTTTGAAGAAACCGGATTATCTATCGATCTTGTTAAATTGATCGGAGTGTATTCAGACCCTTCGCGCGATCCTCGTGGACACACTGTGTCCGTATGCTATCTAGCAACAGGTCATGGAAATCCGGAAGCGAACACAGATGCAGCAGATGTAGCTTTGTTCGATCCCGAAAAATTGCCTGAACTGGCTTTCGACCACCGAAAAATGATAGATGATGCAGGAGATGAGATTAATGGAATTCTGTCCAAAATGTAAAAGTATGATGCACCCAATCGAAGGGACGCTTAAATGTAGAAAATGTGGATATGAGAAAGTGAAGGATGCAGCTCCAGACCTTTTGAGCACATCATCAAGGGAAGAAAGAGAGGTCACTGTCCTTGAAGGTGATACTGATATCGGACTTCCTACAACAACTGCAAGATGCGAAGAATGTGGAAACAATACTGCATACTGGTGGCTAAGACAATTAAGGTCCGCCGATGAGTCGGAAACACGGTTTTTCAAATGTATCAAGTGCAGCTACACATGGCGTGAATACGACTAATATATATGATCTACTGAAAAACGCAGTGAAAACATATATACGGGAAATGATATAAACAAATTGAAATTGAGATTATTTGGCGGAGAAACAACATGTTCAAGGCGACAATTGATGCATATCTTCTAAAGGATTCGATCGAAACACTTTCTGTGCTCGTGGACGAAGCAAGGTTCAGGATTTCACCAGAAGGAGTTGTTGTAAGGGCGGTTGACCCTGCAAACGTTGCAATGGTAAGTTTTGACCTTACCCCAGAGGCATTCGATGACTTTGAAGCAAATGACTGTGAATTAGGATTGGACCTTTCAAGGATCAATGATATACTGGGAGTTGCAGACAGGGACGATAAGGTCCAGATGGAACTCGATGAGGAATCAAAGAAACTGAAGATCCAGATAGGCGGTTTTTCATATACAATTTCACTGCTTGACCCATCTACGATCCGTGCAGAACCTAGAATTCCACAGCTTGAACTGCCAGCAGAAATAGTCCTTAACGGAAAGGACCTACAAAAAGCTGTTAAAGCTGCTGAGAAAATAAGTGACCATATGTTACTTGGTGTTGAAGGAGAATCCTTCTTCATGGAAGCAGAGGGTGACACCGACCGTGTGAAGCTCACCATGACACGTGACCAGCTTATTGACATCAAGCCATCTCAAGTGCGTTCACTGTTCTCGCTTGACTACCTGTCAGACATTATAAAACCTGCTTCAAAATCCAACGAGATCTCACTTCACCTAGGCAACGATTTTCCTATAAAGATCAATTTCAGTATTGCCAACGGAAAAGGCACCATTGGATATCTGCTTGCACCAAGAATTGAATCAGACTAAAATGGATAACAGACATCTCGCCTTATACCCCTTTGTTACCGAGGCATCCGAATATGTCGGCAGCCTCGGATTTTCACCGGACAAGCTATTATCTTCGCGTGCACTGGAATCCGCACGTATAAGGGGAAGAGAGCGCGTAATACAAGCGCTTGAAGGCGAGATAGAAAAACCATCCCCATCCAGTTCAGAAGAAGGAAAGATACTTACTGAATTGCTGTCCTACCCTTTTTCCAGGATACTCGTATCCTGCATAGATGACCCTTTTTTAACCCGAAAATATGCACTCGCTGAAGCCAAGGCTGCATACCATTTATTGAAAACACAACAACCTGAGTTCCTACAGGACCTGGCCACTGATTTCAGGATCAATGCGGAGATCTACGAGAATCCGGAAACCCATGACATATTTTTCGACCTGCATTTTACGGATTATATCAAACTTGCAAGTCCTTTGAAGGACCTTAACTGGAAACTGGTAAACCGGAAGATGAAGAAGGGTTACGTAAAGATAAGCAAGGAAGAGCTTGCCCGTCTGCTCCAGGAGGCAATACGCCTGCGGATACAGAACTCACTCCCAGTAACCGTTCCGAAAGAGATATGTGAAGCCTGCATCCCGCATACGGATACAATCAGTGAAGAACTGGAAAAGAAGAAGACCGAATTCGGAGTAGGAGAGTTCCAGAGAGTCGAAAGTGACCTGTTCCCACCATGTATCACGCAAGCGATCGCAAATGTACGTGCAGGAGTTAACCTTGCACATTCGATGAGATTTGCAATGACCTCGTTCTTAATAAATATCGGGATGTCCGTTGATGAAGTGGTAGCAATGTTCAACATCTCCCCGGATTTTGACGAGGAAAAAACACGCTACCAGATAGAACACATCGCTGGAACTTCATCCGGCACAACATATAAACCGCCATCCTGCAACACGATGAGAACCTATGGCAACTGTTCAGCTCCGGATGAGTTATGCAAAGGAGTTAAGCATCCTTTAGGATATTATAGCAGAAGAGTGTGGGTCAAGAACAGGATGCAAAACGATAACGAAAAAGGGCATGAAGAGAAAAAGGAAGGAGAAACTCCCCCTCAGTAAGCATTTATCTCTTTTTGTACTGGCGACATTGTTCCACAAAACTGTCTACAGGGAACGAGCCAGGGTGCGCATGCATATAGCTTGCAAGGGAATTATGCTCCGTGATACCATCCTTTCCGTTCATGATGCCTTTACCACGGGACATTTCGTAAGCAAGCCTTGAATCACTATCACATTCCGTCAGAGAATAATGGAATTCATGGCCTCTGACAGGTCCTTTTATGAACTTGCCTTTTGCTACACCCTCAGTGTATCCAAGTGCTTGAAGCCTTTTTGTCTGCACTGTTTCTGCAGAGAAGAGATCTGCCATCTTGTACACGACATCCTCTATCTCATAGGAACTGCACAGATACTGCAACCCTCCACACTCACCATAGATGGGCATACCATCAGCAGAAAGGTCTTTGAGCTTCTTTGTCGTGCTTGACCGTTCAAGTTCTGCGATATGGAGTTCCGGATAACCTCCACCGAAATACAGGCCATCCACATCAGGAAGTTCACCGTCCAGAGGACTGAAGAACTCAATATTCGCACCACATTTCCTGAACATATCGAACATTTCCTCATAATAGAAACAGAATGCACTGTCCCTGGCAACACCTATGTTTACCTCGGACATATTTCCGACACACCTTTCATCTTCAACTTTAGGCTTAACAGGTTCGCGTGCAAGAGATAGGATTGTGTCGATATCGACATTTTCCTCAATGAAACTTGCAAGCATATCTACATCATAATCCTGCTCAGATGCCATATGCAGACCAAGATGCCTTGAAGGTACTTTCACATCATTGTTCCTCGGAACAGTACCAACGACCGGAATATCCTGAAGGACATCCTTGATCAGCTTTGCATGGCGTGGACTTCCCACCCTGTTAAGGATAACACCTGCAATTTCAACGTCCTTGTCGAATTCAGTAAAACCTTTAACAATAGCACCGGCACTTCTGGACATACCATGTACGTTCACTACCAGTATGACAGGTATACCAAGTGACTTTGCAACATGTGCCGAGCTGGCGATCTCCGTTGAATCCATACCATCATAAAGACCCATAACCCCTTCTATAACAGAGATATCAGCATCCTTGTAACTGTTATCCACAGTTCTGCGAACGCCATCCACACCCATCATGAAAGTGTCAAGGTTCCTTGAGGACACCCCGCAGATAGCTGTATGATGAGTGGGGTCAATATAATCCGGACCAACCTTATAAGGCTGTACTTTCATGTTCCTTTTGGTAAGAGCTGCCATAATTCCCATAGCAACAGTCGTTTTACCGACACCGCTATGCGTTCCTGCAATTAGGACTGATTGTTTCATGGCACTAATTGAGTTGGTTTTATATATATCGATTACCATCTGTTCCACAACTTAAGAATCATTTTGTGTGCACGACCATGAATCCATCCAGTAATAGTTTGACAGACAGGTTCGGACGTACGGTTACAAGCCTTCGGATCTCAATTACGAACCGCTGCAACCTTGATTGCATCTATTGCCACAGCGAAGGTGATGAAGGAAGCAGGAAAGAAATGTCCGCAAAGACAATCTCTGTCATCGTCAGCGCTGCGGCAAAGTTCGGTGTCAACAAAGTCAAGTTCTCAGGTGGAGAACCCCTTGTCAGGAAAGATTTTGAGGACATACTCCGAAAACTTCCAAAACTAAAGGATGTTTCAGTTACAACGAACGGCGTATTTCTCAAAGAGCGCGCATTCAGTCTGAAAGAGGCCGGACTGGACCGCGTCAATGTTAGTCTTGATACCCTCGATCCAGAAAAGTATGCATATATAACTCATGGAAGCCCGGAAACCCTGCATAAGGTCCTTGAAGGAATAGATGCTGCCATAAGTGCCGGACTGACCCCTGTCAAACTGAACATGGTACTTCTAAAAGGTATCAATGAAGATGAGATCGGGGATATGCTGGACCTTGTCCGAAGTAAAAAAGACGATCTGATCCTACAGATAATCCAGGTGATGGATTTCAAGGATGGAAAACAATACGATCTTGATGCGGACAAGATAGAGAAAAAACTTGAAGCACATGCAAACAATATTACCATACGTAACATGCACCACCGTAAGAAATACATCATCGATGGTGCTGAGGTCGAGTTCGTAAGACCGATTGAAAATACGGAGTTCTGCGCCAACTGCAACAGGCTCAGGATAACCGCAGATGGAAAGCTTAAACCTTGCCTGCTGGTCAACAACAACCTCATAGACATCTCAGAAGCAGAACCTGATGAACTGCCGGAACTACTACGCAGATCTGTTGATCGCAGAGTACCATTCTACAGGGACATGAAAGATAAAACAATAATAGGGGAAACGAAAAATGGAAGTAGAACTTAAAGTTGATGGAAATAACATAAAGATCAATCATTTCGTTACAGAGATACTCGCAGCCATGACCGGCTCTTCTGTGGAGACATTACATGGTGTCGAAGAGGGCTGGAAAGAAATGACGATCAAAATTCAAAAATAAGAGATCAAAGACAGGAGCCATAGAGCGAAATTGAACGGACAGCAGCTCTGCAATTCAACCCGTTTTTTCGACATCGTTACATTCATTAACTTATCCCTTCCAGGTTATCCACCCATTAACTCAAATTATAACTGTTTATGACACTTTTAGCGTGGTATTGAGTGAACAATTCTTTAATTCGAACATTGAACTAGTTTAGCCCAAACAACCACGGAATGTATCCGTTCTTCAATTCAGACAACGAAGGTGTTACCCAAAGTATAGTCATGTGTTTATTTTATTAGTCAATCGTTAGGAAATATCCAAAAACTATTTACTGGAGTACTCTATTTACGATATCGTTCAGACATATTATTTAAAATTGATATAATAATACATCCATTTTTCAGACTAAAATACCACAGACTTGATCTAATGAGAACAGAACAGAAAGTTAAGAACTATTTTGAAGAATCGTTTTTGAGCGACCTGAAAGCAGGTCTTATCACTGCAGTTGTGGCACTCCCACTTGCCATCGCTTTTGCAATCGCTTCCGGAGTTGAGCCGGTAATGGGGCTTTACACTGCCATTATTGCAGGAATGCTAGTATCCACTTTTGGCGGCTCCCGCTATTCAATATCCGGACCAACAGGTGCTATGACCGTTATTGTATTATCAACTGTCAATGGCTATGGTGTTGAAGGATTATTGTTAGCAGGGGTCTTAGCAGGTGTTTTCCAGATACTTTTCGGCATTTTTCGTTTGGGAAAAGTTGTAAAATATATCCCGCTGCCAGTCATATCAGGATTTACAAGCGGTATCGGAATAATAATATTGATCGGACAGCTATCCAATGTATTCGGATTGGTATTGCCTGCCCGTGAACATGTGTGGGAAACCGTTTATGATGTTTTCACAAGCATTGACGCGATGAATATTTTGGCATTAAGCATGTTTGCAGGTACAATAATACTCATGCTACTGTTGCCAAAAGTATTGTCTAACATAAAATATCTGAAAAATATCCCTGCCTCCATCATAACTTTAGTACTTTCAGTTATCCTCACATATCATTTCGATCTGAAGATACCTATAGTAGGAGAGATCCCAAGTATCATACCCCAGATCCACATGCTGGACATCAACATAGGACTCATGTATGCAGTCCTTCCAGCAGCATTTACCATAGCTCTTCTCGGAACCATAGAATCACTCCTTTGTGCTGTGGTCTGTGATGCAATGACGAACACCAAACACAACAGCAACAAGGAACTGATAGGCCAGGGAATTGCAAATGTTATCCTTCCGTTCTTTGCAGGCATTCCTGCAACAGCAGCGATCGCAAGAAGTGCGGTCAATATAAGAGAAGGTGCCAAGACCCGTATGTCAGGGGTCATTCATGCATTGGTACTACTGGGGATATTGATATTCTTCGGACCAATAGCACAGTACATTCCAAAAGCATATCTTGCAGGTATACTAGTACTTGTCTCGATCAAAATGGTCAATGTAGATGAGATCAGGACCACGATAAATATCAGCAAGATGGATACGTTCGTCCTATTGACGACATTTGCATTGACGGTGCTAACTGACCTTGTATTTGCCATTCAGGCAGGTATGTTCCTTTCAATCATACTACTGTTCATACGCCTGACCAACATAATCGATGTCCAGTCAATGGAGGGCTACGACCCTTCCGAAGGAATAAATGCTACGATACTTTCAGACCCTTACCTGAAAGATAATGTAGCGGTCTATACGATAAATGGTCCATTCTTCTTCGGTGCAATGGCCGTATTCGAGAACAAGGTCGATGAACACATACATATGAGCAAGCCCCATATAATAATAAGAATGCGTTATGTTCCTTTTATCGATACCACAGGTATAGAGAGGTTGAAAAGCTTCATCACTACCAGAAAAGGAACAGGTGAAAAAGTATATTTGACAACGGTACAGCCGGAGGTAATGAGATCGATCAACTCTGACACGGTCCTTAGCAAGTTAATGCAGGAAAAGGATGTCATAGTATTCAAAAGCACACAGGAAGCCCTTGGATATTTACAGGAAAGGGAGGGAAATTGATGAGAACATCCCTACCTGTTCAAAATAGATTAGAGAAGCTATACTGTTGAACTGAGATATCCAGGGAGATATATGAACATCTGACCGTAAGGTCACATCAGATGTTCAATTTCTGAAAAGTTGATGGGAGATGTTGCATCCAGTGATATAGGTGTCACTGAGATGTGACCTTTTTCTATGGCATTGACATCAGTGCCTTTTTCGGCTGTGTGGATAAGGTCACCTGCTATCCAGTAATATGGCCTTCCCCTTGGATCGCGGCGTTCCTCCACACCCGTACGGAAGAACTTGCGAGCAAGCCTTGTTATTTCAACTTCAGAGTCCTCTTCTACAAAATGAGGAATGTTAATGTTCAAAAGATCGACATTTTCAGGCAGACCGTTTTTAAGGACTTTTTTTGCAACACCGTTCACAAATTTGATACCAACATCGAAGTCATGCTGGAAATCCCGGAGGTCATCGAATTTCAATCCCTCTTCGGTCACCTGCAAGGATGCGGCAATGGCAGGAACACCATAACTTGCACCTTCCAGTGCAGCTCCGATGGTCCCGGAGGTCGTAATAGTGTCTGTGCTGATGTTCTCACCTATATTGAAGCCAGAAAGGATCAGGTCGGGCAATTCCTTCATGATAGTAAAGATACCCAGAATAACAGAATCAGTAGGAGTCCCACCGATCGCATGTACCTCAATACCGTCAATGGTAGTACGAGTAATACGCAGTGGTTCGAATATGGATATGGAACGACCCACACCACTTTGCTGCTGAGCTGGTGCTGAGACAGTAACATCACCAAGGTCGGACACGCTGCGGTAAGCTGCTCTGATACCGGCAGCATACACACCATCATCATTGGTAAGAAGTATTCGTTTTGACATTGTGCATTCTTTGTTCTTTGGAGTGTTATAGTTAATGGAACAAGAATGAAAAAAAGAAGGAGTAGGAATCTAAAATTAACAGGAACAGAACAGTCCCAAGCAAATTTATTTCACATTGAGTGCAGTAACTCCATCTCCGGCTTCACCTTGTTATAGTGTGCATTGAAGGAGCTTTCAAGAAAACCAACGAACTGACCACCATTTGCCTCAAGCTCATTTTCATTGATAGATTCCATTACCTTAGGATCATCGATAATAGGATCGCATATATAGATCTGAAGATCACCGGCAGCATCCATAAAAACAGATGGTCGGACACCCGTATTGTCGTATTCTTCTACTACGCCTCTGAAAACCAATGACATATATTTTACTGCTTGCATCATGGACACTTCCCTTCCTACTTAAGTTACAGAATCTATGGACATGCATATATCAAGCGTGTCCATGAAACGAAGACAATCGTAGCAAATTGTGTACACATATGTACACACCGAAGAGAGAGGACATTGATTATCGCTATCTTGCGCCATTGACAAGAAATATACAAATGTAAAGTTTTGAAGATAGACTACTCAAATGAGAAATGTATTTAAACCATTGAAGGATACGGATAGAACACGTTTCACTAATTATTTAATTTACACATTATGATTATAGAATAACGACTACAGTTGGAATCATTATGCTTGAAGATGAATATCAAATCGATTTTTTCTCTGATAACGGTTTTGTTAGAAAACAGTGCCCTACGTGTGGTAACTTCTTTTGGACACGAGACATAGAAAGGTCTACGTGCGGAGATGCGCCATGCGACCCTTATTCATTTATTGGAAATCCAGTGTTCAAAAAAGAGTTAGAGCTTCCAGACATGCGAGAGTTCTACCTGAACTTTTTTGAAGAGCAGGGCCATACCCGTATAGAAAGATACCCAGTCATCGCCAGATGGAGAGATGATATATACCTGACAATTGCGTCAATTGCTGATTTTCAGCCATTCGTTACATCAGGCCAGGTTCCCCCACCGGCAAACCCATTGACGATCTCCCAGCCATGCATAAGGCTTTCTGACCTTGATGCGGTTGGGAAGAGTGGAAGGCACCTTACAACTTTCGAGATGATGGCACACCATGCCTTCAACACGAAGAACGAGGAAATATACTGGAAAGAGCACACTCTTGAACTGTGCGATGGACTTCTCAATTCCCTTGGCGCAGACCCTATGGCTGTTACCTATAAGGAAGAACCATGGGCAGGCGGTGGAAATGCAGGAGCATGTGTTGAAGTACTCATTGGAGGACTTGAGGTCGCAACCCTTGTGTTCATGAATCTCAAGAAGGACAAAAATGGAGATATCGACATCAAAGGTGACATGTATTCCAAGATGGAAAATTACATCGTGGACACTGGGTACGGACTTGAAAGGTTAGTCTGGGCTTCAAAAGGTTCACCAACCATTTACGATGCAATTTTCCCCAGTATTGTGAACGAACTTATGGGACTGGCAGGTATCGAACACGAACTGGAGAACAATGAATATTCACATATCCTCTCACAGAATGCACGCCTTGCAGGACTTATGGACATAAGCGAGAAGGCAAACCTATTGGAACTGAGAAAACAGGTTGCGGCAAGCATTGGCATCACTGCGGACAAGCTCAGCTCCATCATGGAGCCTGTGGAAAATGTCTATGCCATAGCTGACCATACAAGATGTCTGACGTTCATGATCGGTGACGGCATCATACCATCCAATGTGAAAGCCGGATATCTGGCAAGACTTGTCATACGCAGAACTCTCAGAATGATGAAGGACCTTGGTATAATGATCCCTATTTCTGAGATAATACAGATGCACATCAACAACCTGCCCGAATATCCGGAATTCCAGAAAAGGTTCGATGTAATCAAGGATATCCTGGAACATGAGGAACGTAAGTTTGCAGAAACTCTCGAACGTGGAAGAAGAATGATGGAGAAATCCGCCAGACATTACAAAGAGAGCGGTGAGAAAATGCCACTGGAGACGATCATCGACATGTATGACAGCCATGGCATACCACCAGAGATATCGAAAGCAGTAGCATCTGATGTAGGTGTCGAAGTCGATCTGCCAGACAATTTCTATTCACTTGTTGCAGACAAACATAGCCAGTCCGAAGAGAAAGAAGAGAAAGTTGTGCCTTTTGCTGACAAGATCGCGAGGTTACCTAAGACAAAGAGGTTGTTCTACGATGAGCCTAACAGAATGGACTTCGATGCTGTTGTCCTTGAAGTGTTCGATAACCATATCGTCCTTGACAACACGCTCATGTATCCGGAAGGAGGAGGACAGCCTGCAGACCACGGAACCCTTACTGTCGAAGATGTTGTGCTGAAAGTTGTTGATACCCAGATGTATGATGGCGTAGTTGTACACACCATAAACGAGATAGAGGACGAACTGCACATACGAAAAGGCGATATGGTGGTCGGCAGAGTCAATGAAAAGCGCCGTATGGCACATGCAAGACATCACACTGCAACCCATATAATCAATGATGCTGCAAGAGAAGTTCTGGGTAGCCACATTTGGCAGACAGGTGCACAGAAGTTCGCAGACCGTGCACGTCTTGACATTTCACATTACAAACGTATCACCCAGGAAGAGGCAAACCAGATCGAGATTATTGCAAACCACACCGTTATGAAGAACAAGCGGATCATAAGCGACTGGATGGATAGGACAGAGGCCGAACAGAAATACGGTTTCCGACTGTATCAGGGAGGAGTTCCCCCGGGAAAGATGATACGTGTACTTCAGGTAGGAAACGATATCGAGGCATGTGCTGGTACACATTGTACGAACACTGGTCTGGTAGGTCCAATAAAGATACTGAAGACAGAGCGCATACAAGACGGTGTCGAACGCCTGGAATACGCAGCAGGAGAAGCAGCTATTATTGCCATGCAAGATATTGAAACCCTTGTGCGTGATTCATCTGAAACATTGCGCGTATCAGCAGAACAGCTTCCTTCGACCATCGAGAGATTCTTCGATGAATGGAAGGAACTTAAGAAAGAGAATAACAAACTCAAAGAAGAGCTTGCTCACTCAAGGGTCAGCCAGCTTGTCAACGACGCTGAAGATGTGAACGGAATTCGTATCATCACAAAAGCAATACCACATGCAGACAGTGAAGAGCTTACAAAGACAGCCGGAGAACTCACACAGGAAAGTAATGTTGTCGCGATCCTTATCAGTGAGATGGATGGCGTTAAGATCGTTGCAACTGCAGGAGATGATGCTGTGAAAAGGGGTGTTAACGTTGGTGCTATCGTCAAGGAGATGTCAACGATGGTCGGTGGAGGCGGCGGAGGCCGTCCTAACATGGCACGCGGTGGAGGAACAGATCCTTCAGGCATGGACAATGCATTATCACGCAGTGTCGAACTTTTGAAAGAACAGCTCAATTAAGAACATTGGTAAGATACATAGGTACCTTTATTGGTAATTGAAGCCAAACGCCCACAGGTCAGTGTTCCTGACCTGAAGGCACTTTTTTATAATTATATCGTTGTAATGCAAATACATTCTTTTCTTTGAGCCATATGCCCCAAATAGATCATTCACAAATATCTTATCGATATAATGGAATATTTGTTGCCGATCTGAAAGTGTATATTCACATCTAAAAAGATAGGTTTTTTTGAAAAGGTTAATATTACAAAAAAACAATAATGACCTAAGTAATTGGATGAGGGTAAGATGTCTGTAGAAGAAACAACTAAGATCATAGAAACACTTTGTGAAGAACTGGCATCGAAGAACACACTGATGCTGGCGCCTTTGAATGTGTTTAGCGAGAGGATGATCTATTTCTACACGTATTCTGCACTGAAATGCAATCCAGAAAGGAACATTGTGTGGTTATGCCTGAAGACCTCAAGGAAACATGTGCTCGAAAAGTTCGAGGAGTACGGGTTCAAGATCAATGACCACATTGAGAGAATGTGGTTCATTGATATCGAAGGACCAGGCAAGAACGACCCAAATACCTTCTATTGTGGTTCTGCAAGCGATTACATCAAGATAGGGTCACACGCATCGAGGATATTCGATGATAAGCCGGGTTCCATCATGGTCCTTGATGACCTTACAGTACTCTCAAAGGATAACCTCCAGGTAGTTGAGAATTTCATCAAGTTCCTCGAGAGAAAAGTTCGTGATACCCAGGGAAGTATTATTTCAATGCTTGGCAAAGGCATACTTCCACCCGAGACAGAAGGACTCATGCGCTCGTTCTTCGATATTATAATAGATATTACGGAGAAAGGCAACTTCCACACTGATATTGGAATGAAAAGCCTTGATGTTCATTACACCATCGTGGACGGGAAGATAGATCTCGAATATACCCAGAAGAAGATAGATAAGGAAAGGCTCAAGATACTTGTAGTGGATGATGAGCCGGACATCCCTGAACTTATCAGGCTTTCACTTGCAACTGAACCTTACGATTTCATTGTGGCATACAATGGAGAGGATGCGGTCAAGAAATCCATTGAGGAGCTTCCAGACCTTATATTATTGGACATTATGATGCCGGACATGGACGGATATGAGGTTGTCGAAAGATTGAAAGAAGACCCATATGCAAGGGATATTGCGGTCATAATGGTATCTGCAAAGACCGAGATAGAGGACAAGCTTAAAGGAATGGAGCTTGGAATTGATGATTATATCTCAAAACCGTTTGACAAGAGGGAGATCAATGCCCGTATCAAGATGGTCATGAAAAGATTTGGCTGGGAACCGGAACTGGCCGAACAAAATTAATCATCTTTTCAACTTTTTTGGAACAAGCAATGATAATGTGCAATATTTGAGTTCCAACCAGATATTTTAAATATTCTAAAACCTCTCAATCTATCAAAATACATAGATACTTTTCAATAATAATTGGAGTGTTTTAATGACAATTCCTAAAGAATACGATTCTCACGAAATAGAAGAAAAATGGCAAAACGACTGGGATATGTCAATGTATCATTTTGACTGGAAAGACGAAAGTCGTCCCCAGTATATCATTGATACCCCACCCCCATACCCTACTGGAAATTTCCACATAGGAAACTCTCTTAACTGGTGTTATATCGATTTTGTTGCCCGATACAAGAGGATGCAAGGCTTTAATGTGATGTTCCCGCAGGGCTGGGACTGCCACGGCCTCCCTACCGAAGTAAAGGTAGAGGAAAACCACGGCATTACAAAGAATCAGGTACCACGTACAGAATTCAGACAAATGTGTGAAGAACTGACCGTAGGCAACATCGACAAGATGAGAAAGACAATGCACCGCCTCGGTTTTTCAACTGACTGGAGCAATGAGTTCGTCACAATGGAACCTGAGTACTACGTCAAGACACAGACATCTTTTGTCAAGATGAAAGACATGGACCGTGTGTACCAGTCAGAGCACCCAGTAAACTGGTGCCCAAGATGTGAAACAGCGATTGCTTTTGCAGAGGTCGAATACGATTCAAGGGATACCAAGCTTAACTTCCTGCACTTCGACAAGCTGGAGATAGCCACAACAAGACCGGAACTGCTTGCGGCATGTGTTGCCATTGCCATCAGTCCGGAAGATGAGCGTTATAAGCAATACATTGGGCAAACAATGAAAGTACCACTGTTCGGTCATGATGTAGAGGTCATAGCTGACAAGGACGTTGACCCAACATTTGGTACAGGTGCAGTCATGATCTGTACCTTTGGTGATAAACAGGATGTCAGATGGTGGCTAGAACACAACCTTCCGCTGAGGAAGGGAATTGACAAGAGCGGGATCATCACAGAGATAGCCGGTAAATACGCAGGAATGACAATACCTGAATGTAAAGCTGCTATTATCAAAGACCTCAAGAGCGAAGGAAATCTCTACGAGCAAAACACGCTCAAACAGAACGTTGGAATGTGCTGGAGATGCAAGACACCTATAGAGATACTGTCCGAGAAGCAGTGGTTCGTCAAGATCGACAATGATGAGATACTCAGGACAGCAGACGAGATCGAATGGCTGCCTGAATACATGAAGGTCAGGCTTCAGAACTGGACCAACACCATGGAGTGGGATTGGTGTATCTCACGCCAGAGGATCTTCGCAACCCCAATACCTGTCTGGTATTGTAAGAAGTGTGGCGAGGTCATGGTCGCTGAAGAGGAATGGCTTCCTATCGACCCAACACAACAGCAGCCACCTGTGGCATGTAAGTGCGGCTGTGAAGATTTCGAGCCTGAAGAGGATGTCCTGGATACGTGGATGGATTCATCCATCACTGCATTACATGTTGCAGGATGGCTCAGCGATAAGGAGATGAGAAACCCAACACAGTTGCGTCCACAGGGACACGACATCATTCGTACATGGTCTTTCTACAGCATACTTCGTTCAATGGCACTTACTGGCAAGAAGCCCTGGGAGTCCATACTCGTCAACGGAATGGTTCTCGGAGAGGACGGACATAAGATGAGTAAATCCCTCGGAAATGTCATCTCACCTGAAGAGGTCATCAAGGACCATAGTGCTGATGCATTCAGGCAGTGGGCAGCAGTAGGTGGCTCCACGGGCTCCGATGTGATGTTCAGATGGAAAGACGTAGTATCAGCATCCCGGTTCTTTACTAAGATGTGGAGTATCTACAGGTTCTCCATGTCACATATCGAAGACGAGCTTGCAGAGATCACGTCCGGCAAACCGGAGAAACTCAATGTCATTGACAAATGGCTTTTGAGCAATCTTAACAGGCTCATCAGTTCGGTCACCGCAAGTCTTGATGCATACCAGTTTGACGAAGCATACAAATCCATAAGGGGATTCGCATGGGAGACCCTTGCAGATAACTATATCGAGCTTGTGAAGTCCAGGCTGTATGGTGAAGATAAGGAAGCACGCAGGTCAGCACAGTACACACTGTATGTTGCCATTGATGGACTCTCACGCATGCTTGCACCATTTGCTCCGTTCTTTGCAGAGGAGATGTACTCAAGGATAGGTGAGAGAAGCATACACGTTCAGGAATGGCCAGTTGTTGATAAGACACTCATCGATGAGGCTATCGAGAAGGACGGAGAGCTTATCAAGGACATTGCAGGCAGTATCAGAAGATACAAATCCGAATCTGGCATGGCGCTCAACGCACCCCTTGAAAAGATCGAAGTATATGCATCCCTTGGAGATGCTTCAGACCTGACAGGTGTCACGAACTCGACCGTAGAGGTAATTAGCGGGGAGCCGGACTTTGAGCATGTGCCTGTGAACGTTAAGCCTAACATGGCCATCATAGGCCCGAAGTTCAGGAAACAGGCAGGAGCCATAATCAAGACCCTGACATCCATGGACCCTGTGGAAGTTGCAAATATCATCTCAAAAGGGAACATCAACATCAATATAGATGGCGAGGATATCGAGCTTGAGCCGGAAAGTGTGGCCATTGAGAAAGAGGTAATCTCTGCCGGAAGGGCTGTTGATGTCCTTGATGTCAATGGAACTGTCGTAGTGATAGTTCGCTGACCAAAACAGTTATTTTCTGCCCCGCGATAGTTTTCTATAACTATTGCGGAGATATTATTATGAATTGTAAAGAATATAAAACTATTTTGATAGCTACCGACGGGTCTGTAAATGCAGAGAAAGCCGTAATGTCGGGTTTGAAGATCGCATCATCGTGCGGTGCCAGTGTTCTTGCGCTGTACGTTATAGAGATAAATTCCGTCGGGATAACTCCTGAATCAGTGCACAGAGACAATCTCACTGCAATGGAAGTCGCTGCCACTGAACACATGACAAGTGAGCAGTGGAGGGAATTTGCCCGTGTCGCAGATGAGAGATGGAAAACTGAAAGGCACAAACTTCTTATGGAGAAGGGAGAGAGGATAACCGCCTATGTAAAGGACATGGGAAAGCCCCTCAATATAGATGTAAGGACAATTATCGAAGAAGGACACCCGGCAGCTACGATCCTGAACACAGCCAAGAAAGAGAATGTGGACATGGTGGTTATCGGTACGCTTGGAATGACCGCAGACGGTACGTTCAAACTTGGTAGTGTCGCTGATAAAGTTATCAGGAACTCACCAGTGGAAGTACTGGCAGTCAGATAAAAAGAGAAGAAATGGATAATAGCAGGCTCATTTTAAATTATGCCTGCTCTTTTGTAAGACGTGCTGCGATCTCCAGAGCAATTCCTGCCACTTCCACTGCATCCCTCCCGAGTACACGGACCATTGGTTCTTTGCCCACACCGCCTTCATCATAGATGATGACAGGCACACGACCATACGAGTCGATGGCATAGGTCACACCCCAATCCATGGTGTGTGTGTCCTCAGGCTCTTCCTGACGACTGAAAGATGATATGGAAAGCCCCATGTCCTCACAGATGGCAAGCACGTTCTTAGAATAGGAGATATTCACTGATGCACGCATATTGGAATCGAATTCCATCGCAGCCAATACTATGCGTGCCACATGACTGCTTGCCCCTAAGCTGACACATCCTACGACCTTGGGTTTGCCCTGAAGCTTCACGATCCTTCCATTCACTGCAGCTACATCCTTCACTTCCATGGCATGAGGTATTGCCATGGCGATATTACAACCGACCTCTGCAACAAGGCTGGCGAAGTTAACATCATCTTCCAGCATCCTGACAGCTTCCCCGGTGTTCCTCAACACACTTTCTTTTGCTGCCATTGTATGGAGATAGCCCATCTGGTTCACCGGACCCACGCCTTTGCCAATGTTCTTGCTCAAAAGGATGCCGGATTCTACGAACTCCTTGGCACCAATTGCGGCATCCTGAAGGGAATAACCCCTTGCAAGATAGGAGGTTAGCGCTGCTGAATAAGTGCAACCTGAACCATGGGTCCCACCTTCGATCAGTTTACCAGATACTTCTGTGAACTCATCAGTAACTGAATCATAAACAAGGTCCACCCCATCAGAATGACCGCCAGTGATGATAACTGCATTCAATCCAAGGGAAGCTATAGCTTTTGCAGCTTCCATGGCATCCTCACGGGTAGTTATAGACATACCAGAAAGAATCTCTGCTTCGCTGATGTTAGGAGTTACAGCATAGCTTATGGGTAAAAGTTCGTCTTTAAGGATAGATACAGCATCCTTCTCGAGAAGATCTCCACCTGCCTCTGCGGCCATCACAGGATCAACGACAACTTTAAGGCCATACTTTTTTACACGATCTGCAACTGCCCTGACAATATTAGCAGATGAAAGCATACCGGTCTTTGCCCACCTGACGTCCATATCAGTGCATACTGCATCCATCTGGTCGGATACCACGGTTGGAGGTAGCTCATAAGCACTCTGAACACCAGTTGTGTTCTGCGAGGTCACTGAGGTAATAGCACATGCCCCATGTACATACAGGGAAGCCAGAGTCTTGATATCAGCTTCAATGCCTGCACCGCCGCCGGAGTCAGAACCGGCGATAGTCAATACAACGGGAATGATCCCCACCTCATCCATTTTTAAGCCTTCTCTTATCATAAAGTCTAAGATTGAACTTTTTGGATAAAAAACAAGTGGTTATTTAGAAGTGTAATTAGTAACTCGAAGAGTAGGAATGATATATGACCTCAACTATAATAGGTTTGAAATGATATTGCGTATTTCGATAGGTTTATATATTGTATTTACAACATTGGAGCTTCAAGTTAAGAACTAAACGCTTATCAAGTTCAAATACAACATAAGGAACTATAAATTATATTTTCATTACCACAATTGGGGCAATAGATATGGGAAACAGACCTCTGGATATATTGAATGATGCATTGAACACATCAGTGATTGTAAGATTGAAGGGCGCAAGAGAATTTAGAGGCGTACTTCAGGGATATGATGTCCACATGAACCTTGTTCTGGACGAAGCAGAAGAATTAAAGGACGGAGAGATCGTTCGCAAGATAGGTGGAGTTGTTATCAGAGGGGATAACGTAGTCTACGTGTCTCCGTAACCTATATGAACAATAGATGCGTCAGGAGAAATCCACGTCATTGTTATTACAATTTATCAGCAGTAGTGATAGGCTGCAAAATACATATTATATAATACAAAAGGGTGATTAAAAGATGTCAAAAGGTACTCCATCAATGGGTAAGAGGCAGAAACGCACACATGCAAAATGCAGGCGCTGTGGAAGCGTTTCACTCAATATCCATACAAAACAATGCACATCATGCGGATTCGGAAGAACATCACGTATGAGAAGCTACCAGTGGCAAAGAAAGTGCAAATTCTAAATCGAGTTTTCTCATTTGGAGCATAAATGAAAGAAGAATGTGGTGTTGTCGGCGTATTAATGCACAAAGCTGATACGAAGGCAAAACCCGCTTCACTCCAAATATATTATGCACTCTATGCATTGCAGCATAGGGGACAGGAATCCACAGGAATTACGGTAAAGAACGGTGATAAACTCAAGTCCATCAAGGGTATGGGTCTTGTCCCGGAAGTATATTCCAAGGATGAACTGTTGAAGCTTGAAGGTAGGCTCGGTGTCGGACATGTTCGATATTCGACCACCGGAGATTCTAACATAGTCAACTGTCAGCCTTTAATGGTAAACTACAAGAATGGAAATCTTGCAATTGCGCATAATGGAAATCTTGTGAACGGACAGGAACTTCGGGATGAGCTGGAATCCGAAGGACGCATTTTTATAACTAGTTCTGACACAGAGGTCATAGCTCACCTTCTTGTCAAAGCATTGCTAATACACGACCCTCTTGAATCCATCAAGGAAGTCATGTCAATGCTCAAAGGTTCATATTCACTCGCCATTATGATAGACGATCGACTTTTCGCTGTGAGGGATCCACTGGGATTCAAGCCACTATGCGTAGGAGAGATCGACGGCGGATATGTAGTTGCATCGGAAAGCGTTGCCATCGACACACTCAACGGTAAATTGACAAGGGATGTTAAAGCCGGCGAAGTTGTGGAGATAACGGAAAATGGTTTTGAAGGCCATCAGATGCTAACGGAAAAGAACTGTGCTCATTGTGTTTTTGAGTACATATATTTTGCAAGACCGGATTCCATCATTGATGGTCAGCTTGTTTACAAGGTTCGTGAGCAGATAGGCAGAGAACTTGCAAAGGAACACCCAGTAGATGCGGATATCGTTTCCCCTGTACCAGACTCAGGCATCACCTCTGCAATAGGTTATTCTGATGAGTCAGGCATCAATTATCGGGAAGGATTGATGAAGAACCGTTATATAGGACGCACTTTTATCCTCCCGGGACAGGAAATGCGGGAAACAGCAGTTCGTCTTAAGATGAACACAATCTCTGAGAACCTCAGGGATAGAAAGGTCATCATCCTCGATGACAGTATCGTTCGCGGTACAACGTCCAGACGCATAATCGAGATGGTACGTAACGCAGGTGCAAAAGAGGTACATGCAAGGATAGGAAGCCCTGCCATTATCGCACCGTGCTATATGGGCATCGATATGGCTTCAAGGGAAGAGCTCATTGCCGCTAAAAAGCCTCTTGTTGACGTGAAAAATGCTATCACAGCAGATTCACTCGGATACCTCAGTATAGAAGGTCTTATTAAATCAATAGGAATTCACAGGGACGAACTTTGCCTGGGATGTCTTACAGAACGATATCCGATAAAGATAGTTGGCGAAAAGTGTTCTCGCTAACAGCTCAGATCTGAAATATCAGAGAGCAAAATCAATTAATTCACATACTCTTTTTTTGGAAATAGGCTTCAATTTGTAACCATAAGTAGCCTATCATTATACCGAGCACAACTCCTGCCATCACGTCAGAAGGGTAATGCACACCTGCAAACACACGACTTAAAGCCATTGCAATTGCACCTGACCAAATAAGAATACCATATTTTATTGCCACATGATGCAAGAACATCGCTGTTGCAAAGGCAGCTGTCGAATGTGCACTTGGCATTGAATAGCCCGAGGATTCCACAACAAATCGAACATCTTCGGGACGGGGTACCATTAACTGTGATTTGATCAATGCGACCGCCCCCACCAGGAAAAGCATCATCGAACAATAATAGAGAACTTTCTCCTTTGAGGTCGATAAGAACAGAATAGCAGCTATCAATATCCACAATATATCATCCCCTGCCACTGACAAAAATACCACAATGGGGTCAAAACCGGCATAAGAGTTCAGGATATGCAGTATCTGAACATCCAGGGATGAGAACAACATAAATAATTGTAAGAGCTGTATAGATAAACAATTTTGCAAGATATCGAGGTTTAACATGTTCGAAAAGAACAGATGGCAATTCTGGATAGATAGGGGAGGAACATTTACAGACGTTATTGGCAGATCCCCCGATGGAACTATCGTCACCCATAAACTACTTTCGGAAAACCCGGAACATTATGAAGATGCAGTAATTGAAGGGATACGCCAGATGCTTGACCTCGGGGCAGATGAGCAATTGCCAACAAGGGAAATTGAATGCATAAAGATGGGAACAACAGTGGGCACAAATGCACTTCTTGAAAGAAAAGGCGAGAAATTTGCACTTGTGGTTACCAAGGGGTTCAGAGATGCCCTAAGAATAGGATATCAGAACCGACCGGACATATTTGCACTTGACATCAAGCTCCCCGAAGTCCTTTATAAAACTGTGATAGAAGCTGAAGAGCGCTACAGCTCCAGGGGTGAAGAGCTGATACCCCTTAATGAAGACAAATTAAGGAGAAACCTTAAAGAACTTCATGATTCCGGAATATATTCCCTTGCAGTAGCTCTTATGCACTCTTATCGTTATCCGGAGCATGAAATTGCCATTGAAAGGATTGCAAAGGAGATAGGATTTACACATATTTCCCTGTCCCATAAGATCAGCACCCTCATCAAAATGATAGGACGCGGGGAAACGACCATGGTGGACGGGTACCTTTCGCCTGTATTAAAGCGCTATGTTGACAGGATACATTCAGCATTGCGATCCAATGGAGATGACACCAGCCTTTTGTTCATGCAATCCAACGGAGGGCTGACACAGGCTACCTCTTTCAAAGGTAAGAATAGTATCCTGTCAGGTCCTGCCGGAGGTATCGTGGGGGCAGCAACTGTATCAGAAGTTGCCGGATTCAAGGAGATCATAAGTTTCGATATGGGTGGGACTTCCACGGACGTAGCACACTATAACGGAGAATATGAGCGCTCATTTGAGAACGAGATCGACGGAATACACTTATATTCCCCGATGATGCACATCCACACGGTCGCCGCAGGTGGCGGGTCTATACTGCACTATGAAAATGAAAGATTCCAGGTAGGACCCGATTCTGCAGGATCCGAACCCGGACCTGCGTGTTACAGGAAAGGTGGACCATTGACGGTCACTGATTGTAATGTGATGCTGTCAAAAGTAATCCCGGAATATTTCCCACAGGTTTTCGGCGAGTCAGGCACATTGCCCCTCGATACAGGAACCGTTCACGCAAAGTTTGAGGAAATAGCATCGAAGGTCTCGGAAGGGTCGGGCAAGAGCATATCCCCCGAAGAAGTAGCAGAGGGATTTTTGACGGTCGCTGTCGAGAACATGGGAAATGCCATCAAGAAGATATCAACACAGAGAGGATACGATCTGAAAAGCTATACACTCTGTTGTTTTGGAGGAGCTGGTGCACAACATGCCGGCCTTGTTGCTGATTCACTGGGAATGAGCAAGATCTTCATCCACCCGTATGCAGGAGTCCTTTCAGCATATGGCATGGGGCTGGCAGACCAGAGAATGATACTTGAAAGGTCCGTGGAAAAGGACCTGAATGCCGACACCACCGAACAAATGCGAGAACTCTTCATTGAAATGGAAACTGAAGGATATCAGTCAATGCAGGAGCAGGGTGTCTCACCTGACAGGCTCATCGCCAAAAGGAAAGTGCATGTGCGATACAGCGGCACGGACACTCCCATGGAGATCGAGTTCGGCAGCACGAAGGACATAAGCATAAGATTTTATGAGGCCCACAGGAAGCGTTTTGGTTTTGTAATGGAAAAGGAACTTGTGGTTTCAGCAGCATCCGTGGAGATGATCGGAGCAAATGAGGTCCATGTGGAAAGGAACGAGATGAAAACTTCCGAGAATGGGTCAGGACCATGCGGAACAGTACAGATGTACACCGGCGGGAGATACCAGACCGCAAATGTTTACGAACGCTGCTGTCTAGATAATGAACATTCAGTAACAGGACCAGCCCTTATAATTGAAGATAATACTACGATAATTGTGGAACCAATGTGGAAAGCAGACATAACTGCTCTTGCCAATATTGTACTCACACGTACAGCGCCTCCAGAGGAGCATGTTGCCCTCGGCACAGAGGTCGATCCGATCATGCTCGAAGTGTTCAGCAACCGCTTCATGTCAATTGCGCAGCAAATGGGATATAGCCTTCAGAACACCGCATATTCGGTCAATATCAAAGAGAGGCTTGATTTTTCCTGTGCGATCTTCGACCATGAAGGTAATCTCATCGCTAACGCCCCTCACATACCGGTACACCTGGGATCGATGGAAGAATCCATCAAAGCAGTGATCAGGAACAGAAAAGGGAGAATGAATAAAAAGGATGCATATATGCTGAACTCCCCATATGCAGGCGGCACACACCTTCCTGACATCACTGTTGTATCCCCGGTATTCTGCGGCTGCGATGAAGTGCAGTTCTATGTTGCATCAAGAGGTCACCATGCCGATATCGGAGGGATCAGCCCGGGGTCGATGCCACCTAAGAGCAGGTCCATCTTCGAAGAGGGGATATTGATAGATGATATCAAACTCATGGACAGGGGATATTTCAGGGAAACGGAAGTTACCGAACTCCTGAATAGTGGTGAACATCCCGTACGCAATCATCATCAGAACATAGCAGACCTCAGGGCACAGGTCGCTGCGAATGAAAAAGGCATACAGCAACTCGAGCAGATGGTGGAGAAATATTCGCTGCCAACAGTTGAGGCATATATGCAGCATGTGCAGGATAACGCCGAAGAAGCTGTAAGGAAGGTCATAGAGGTCCTGCATGACGGAGAATTCACTTACAAACTTGATGATGACAGCCATATCCACGTAAATATAAAGATCGATAAGAATGAGCGTTCAGCAACCATCGACCTTACAGGAACGTCACCGCAACAGGAGAATAATTTCAATGCCCCTGCATCAGTATGTAAGGCTGCCGTACTCTATGTTTTCCGCACGCTTGTAAAGGACAATATCCCATTGAATGCAGGATGTCTGAAACCTCTCAATATAATAATACCGGAAGGATGTTTACTGAACCCGTCCCACCCCGCAGCAGTTGCAGCAGGAAATGTGGAAACCTCGCAGTATATCGTGGATACCCTTTATGGAGCACTGGGGATCATAGCAGCATCACAGGGAACCATGAACAACTTCACCTTTGGAAACCAGGAAATCCAGTATTATGAGACCATCTGTGGCGGTTCAGGTGCAGGAGACGGATTCAATGGTACCGATGCCGTACAGACCCATATGACAAACTCCAGGATGACAGATCCCGAAGTCCTCGAATTGCGTTTCCCGGTGCTCCTTGAAGAATACTCCATAAGGAAGGAAAGCGGAGGGGAAGGAGAATACTGCGGAGGAAATGGTGTTGTCCGAAAAGTGCGATTCCTTGAGGAAATGAAAGCAGCAATAATATCCTCGCACCGAAAATATCCTCCTTTTGGTTCAAATGGCGGTTCCGAAGCGGAATGCGGTAAGAATATGGTGATCAGGAAGGATGGAAGGAAGGACACAGTAGCTGGAACCAACCGCCGAAGTGGACATGAAAGAAGGGGATGTGTTCGTTATAGAAACTCCCGGTGGCGGCGGATTCGGGAAAAGCATGGGAATTAAGCCATCAGCTTGCAGGGAAGAGAAAAACGATTGAGTTTAGTAAACCTGTTTATGTGGATGAAAGGGATGATACTGATTTACTGAGGAAGATGATCATTGACATACCTTATGCTAAATGGAAGAAGATGGGTTTCTCTAAAGGTACTTTGCATTACATGAAGCAGAAAGCAAAGAGTGTAAGCCGTTTACTCTCAATGCTCATGTTCGGGAGAGATTGGAGAGTTGGGAATGTAAATTATAATGTTTGACAACATCTCCAATCTAAATAGCTTATTTGATTTTCGCTAAATTTTTTAATGATCTCTTTGCAGCATCCTGCACTTTTTTGTGCTTATCATTCAGACATGCTTTAAGTGGTTCAATGGATTTCGGATCACCCATTTCTCCTAGTGCGAGACAAGCAGATTCTTTAACAAACATGTCTTTAATTGAAAGAGCTTTAATGAGCGAATCCACGACTTTTGAATTTTCGATGAAACCCAAGGCATTTACAGTTGCTCTTAAAAGTCTCTTTTTACCGAAAGTGTTTTTGTCATCCAAAATTTGAACCAAGGGTTCTATACTATCTTCTCCAATGTTTCCTAGTGCTTGAGCTGCATAATTCCGAATACGAATATCTTCATCATCTAAAACATAAATAAGTGGTTTTATTGCCATCTCATCAGCAATTTCAATAAGACCCATGGTTGCATATTTTCGAACATTAACGTCTTTATTTGCCAGAGCTTCTATAACAGAGTCAATGTTTTGTTGATCGTATAAACGATCCGAAAAATAGAGAGCGTTTGCTGCAGATAAACGAACTCTTTCGTCTTCGTCATTCAATGTTTGGAAAATCATTTTAGTTGCTAATTTACTTTCAGACTCACCCATTCCCCCCACAGCATTTTTTCGGACTTCTACTTTTTCACTTTTTAAGTTTTGAACTAAGCCTTCTAATGCTTCTGGAGTATCTATCTTCCCAAGCGAGCATGCAGCATTTCGCTGAACAATTTTAGATGGATCATTGAGTGATTGAATAAGAGCATCTACTGATTTTTTATCATTTAATTCATAAAAACATTTAGAAGCATATTCCCTAACTTCATCGTTTTCATCATTCAAATATTCTATAAGGGGGTCAATTGATTTTGATTTCTCGAATGTTCGGAATGCGTTTACAACATTTTTAAGATGTTTCGGAATTTGACTTTCATGATATTTATTTAATTCCTCTGTTGCTCTGTCATCATCAAATTTTTCAAGTGCCTCTTCTGCATAATATCTTACCTCATGATATTTATCATTTAAAGTTTGTACTAGTGGGTCGATTGCTCTTGAATCGCCGATACATCCAAGGGACAATGCTGCTGAGCTGCGGGCTGCCCAGTATTTATGAGATAGCACTTTTATAAGTGGATCAACTGCTCTTTTGTCTTGTAAATTCCCAAGAGACTCTGCTGCATAATCTACCACGCATTCATCTTCATCATTCAAAGATTGAATAAGAGGTTCTACAGCCCTCAAGTCATCACATCCACCAAGCACTCTCGAAACGAATCGTCTTATGTTCTCATCATCACTTTTCAAAGCTTCGATAAAAGTTTCAAGTTCATTAAAATTTGCGACTTCATCAAAAGTTTCTTCTGCTTGGAATCTAATTTCAGCGTTACTATGACTTAATGCATTGAGTATTCCTTTAAGGTCTTTATTATTTACTAAAGATTGTATATCAGGGTCTATAATTTCATCAATTGAATCCATGTTAAATTCATATATTACTTATTAGATATTAAAATTTATAACAGACACAGAATTAAAGTATTATTTTCCTCAAAAATGTATATTCTAGATTTTCATATTGAAATATCCATCATTAAACAGATCAAATTAAAAGTAAGAGTTCCGTTTTTTGACGTTACCTATATCCCCAACTTTCTATGCGGGGATATAGGTAACGTGAATTTTTTGTACGGTCTTGTGTGAATTCCTTGCATAACTGTTGTTCAAACATCTAAGAGAAACTGCCTTTTTTTGTAGACTATTGTGATATCTACAAAAGTTGAACATTTACTTTTGATCAAATCACACTATAGATCTCTTGCTAACAACTTTGTGTGCCTTAAATCTAAAAGATTTTTTTCAAAAGAATTATATCCAAAAAAATGTTATTGTTTAGCGATTCAAATGGAGACCGAGAAATTATTCTATAAATATCTAAAATTTAAAGCTGATGATGAGAATCATACTATTGATAACTTAACCAAAAACCAACTATATTTTAGTGATTCTACCAAATTTAATGATCCATTTGACTGTAAAGTTAACCTTGTTTATCAAGGCAAAATAGAAGATTGGGATAATTTGTTAATAAGGAAAGGTTTTCGTCCTAATAAGTCAAATGAAATTAAATCTCCCTATATTGAAAAAGATGGTGATTTATTTACATTTGATCCAATGAATGAAGTCTATCATTCCAAACATAAAACTGTTCTTCACGGCGGCATAAATAAGAAACATTTGCCAAGAGTTTGCTGTTTTAGTGAAACAAATAATAGAGAATTGCGATTAACTGCTGATTTTTTTCAAAGCAAATATTTCCAGCTAAAATTTTGAGCTTTTCTCTCTATTTCCAGCAGTTTGCTAGTATCTATTTATATACTTTCCAACTTTTTTGAATAGCTACCGCTATTCATCCTAATGATTTTCTTCTTATTGTCCTCAATTGATAGAGATTATAGCTGAATGCTGTAATCGCCATTTTGACATTTACTCTTGCCAACGTTGTTACTCTTACAAATCCTGACGTAAACACATTTTTGATAACAGCATAAGGTCTTTCTCCCTTTGCTCTTTTCCTGCTTATTCTTTTGTTTCTCATCTTATCCCTAATACCAATAGGGTGCCCTCGTACTCCCCTTTGCATAGTTGCATCATATCCTTTTGAAATTGCACCAAAGTAACCTCTATCTCTGTAAACAACTTCGCCTTCTTCAGAAAGATCCACCTGACTATCATGAACTGAGGCAGTAGTTGTCCTATATCTCCTTATCAGATCATATTCGGTATCTTCAATGGTATGTAGTTTATATCCAAAATGTGACTTAGATGCCTTTTTTGTCCATGTACCGTCCTTACATCTTCTGGTCTTTGCTTCATTTCCACGAGGAGTATCAAGATTTGCATGTCCTGGATCAGCATGTATAAATGTTGCATCCTGAATCATACCTTGCTTGATCTTCAGACCTTTCTTATTAAGTTGTCTTTGCATTTCATTCCAGATTTCATCTTCTTTTCCTGCCTGGGAAATTCGTTCTCTAAATGCCCAAACAGTAGTATGATCTGGAATTTTTGCAGGAAAGCCCAAGAATTTCCTAAAGGAAATTCTATCAGTAGCTTGTCTTTCAAGTTCAGGGTCAGATAGGCCATGCCATTGTTGCAATACTAACATTTTGAGCATGACGATTTCATCAACGTTTGGTCTGCCACCGAACTCTGTTTTATTGATATACATCTCTGCTATAATTGGACGAAATGGTTTCCAATCGATGAGAGATTCAATTTCAGAGAGCTTGTCACCGAGATTTTCAAGACGTTTGTACTCTTCTTTAAAAGCAAAGTTTGTTAAGGACATAATACAAAATTATTGTAATAGGTTATAAATATTGCTTCTGTTTGAGGGGTTTATCGGAATTCTCAATAATATCTTAATGTGGAGTCATTATGCCGATAACCATAAAGGTATTTGTATTTGTTTCAGATCTAAAAAAGCAAAAGATGGACATTATTTACATCTAAAATCATCTGCTAAATTAGTTTCAAGCCCGTTTTTTGATATAAACTATGAAGACAACCTTCCACCAGCAATAAACATGTTTGGTAATCAAAATCTTACCATATTTTTGTTAACTAAATACACTGAGTGGGAATACGAAAAAGAATTCCGAATGTTAATTTTTGAGGATGAATTTGATGATGGAATTACAAAATATGAAAAAAATGATTTAGAAGGAATTATTTTTGGTTTGAAAATAAACCGAAAGACTGTTGAACAAATTCATAACGTCATTAATGAAAATTATCTAAAAGAAGGAATCGATGTACATTTTTATGAAGCTAAAGAGGTTCAAGGAAAGTACAAAATACAAATTGAAAAAATTAATGATTTTGATGCATATTTAGAGTCTTTAGAATAAATATAATAATCTCATCAATAACTTTTTGGATTCGCCATTCAAATCATCTTCCTTTGCTTTTTTCTTCAGATAAGCTAAGCACTCCTATGCTTGATTCCAATCTCTCTTGCTTTTTCAGGTATAAGCTTCAGAATGAAATCATAGACTAAATTCTCATCAACAAACTCTGAGCATTCTTCACATCCAATTCCTGTTCATTAATATTGTTAGCTTCCTTCCCAATGTAAACCACAGAATCAGCATAAATATGCTTTCTTTCAAGAACTCCAATCTCACCAGTGAAAGAAAAGAATATGAAATATATACTTCAAAAATGATATACCACTCTATAGAGAATTCCGATAAACCTCGGAAACAGACGCAATATTTATAATATATTACAATAATTTTGTATTATGTCCTTAACAAACTTTGCTTTTAAAGAAGAGTACAAACGTCTTGAAAATCTCGGTGACAAGCTCTCTGAAATTGAATCTCTCATCGATTGGAAACCATTTCGTCCAATTATAGCAGAGATGTATATCAATAAAACAGAGTTCGGTGGCAGACCAAACGTTGATGAAATCGTCATGCTCAAAATGTTAGTATTGCAACAATGGCATGGACTATCTGACCCTGAACTTGAAAGACAAGCTACTGACAGAATTTCCTTTAGGAAATTCTTGGGTCATGTTAAATCAGAGATTTAACAGGAGTTGCAGATTATCAATCTGCAACAATTTCCTGCAAAAATTCCAGATCATACTACTGTTTGGGCATTTAGAGAACGAATTGCTCAATCAGGAAAAGAAGATGAAATCTGGAATGAAATGCAAAGACAACTTGATAAGAAAGGTTTGAGGATCAAACAAGGTATGATTCAGGATGCAACATTTATACATGCTGATCCAGGACATGCAAATCTTGATACTCCTCGTGGAAATGAAGCAAAGACCAGAAGATGTAAGGACGGTACATGGACAAAAAAGGCATCTAAGTCACATTTTGGATATAAACTACATACCATTGAAGATACCGAATATGATCTGATAAGGAGATATAGGACAACTACTGCCTCAGTTCATGATAGTCAGGTGGATCTTTCTGAAGAAGGCGAAGTTGTTTACAGAGATAGAGGTTACTTTGGTGCAATTTCAAAAGGATATGATGCAACTATGCAAAGGGGCGTGCGAGGTCATCCTATTGGTATTAGGGATAAGATGAGAAACAAAAGAATAAGCAGGAAAAGAGCAAAGGGAGAAAGACCTTATGCTGTTATCAAAAATGTGTTTACGTCAGGATTTGTAAGAGTAACAACGTTGGCAAGAGTAAATGTCAAAATGGCGATTACAGCATTCAGCTATAATCTCTATCAATTGAGGACAATAAGAAGAAAATCATTAGGATGAATAGCGGTAGCTATTCAAAAAAGTTGGAAAGTATATAAATAGATACTAGCAAACTGCTGGAAATAGAGAGAAAAGCTCAAAATTTTAGCTGGAAAAATTTGCTTTGAAAAAAATCAGCAGTTAATCGCAATTCTCTAGATTATAAATTTTAAAAAAGTAACATTTTTCAAAATAAATATAGGAAGTTTGGTTTTTGTTTTTACATGCATATTCGACTTGGTAGTAAGAGGAAGAAATACAAACCTTTGTATCGAATATCAAAAGAAATTTGTCAGAATTTTTGGACATATGTTTTCATGCAAGTCCACATGCACCAGAAACTGCCGGTGGCGGCGGTTTTGGTAGAAAGGAATGATACTGATTTTCAGAGGAAGAAGATTCTTGCTATCGGTTACAAAGAATGGAAGAAAATGGGATTCTCTAAAGGTACATTACACCACATGAAACAGAATGTTAAAAGTGACAAGCCGTTTACTTTGAATACTGTCTCCGTAAAAGTTAATTAAGAAGAAGAGACCTTCATAGAGAAGGGAAAAAATAAAGGACTTGATCATAATGAAACTTCAAAATATAACAGTGTTTTTTAAAATTATAGCAGTAATCATGCTAGGAATTTATATTGCTTATCATATTAAGATTGCACTAAACTAATTATTGATATCCTGCCAATATTAAAAGGGAAATTATAGCCAACACAAAGAGTTTTCAGTTCGAAGATTTCATTGTAAAACACTCATCAATAATTTTATTCAGAGTACAGAGTGGCATATCATTTTTGAAGTATATATTTCATATTCCTTTCTTTCACTAGTGAGGTTGGAGTTCTTGAAAGAAAGCATATTTATGCTGATTCTGTGGTTTACATTGGGAAAGAAGCCAACAATATTGATGAGCAGGAATTGGATTTGAAGAAGGCTCAAGAGTTTATTAATAAGCTAGATATCATGGAAAATATTCTCAATATTTCACAAAAGCAGGCTGGAGCATTAGGGATTTCAAAGAGCAGGTTTCAGGGGATTAAGCAGAGGATAAAGGAAAATGGAGATTTGAATTTGAATACTCCAGCGGTGAGGAGGTTAATAAGCCATTCACTCTAAATGCTCATGTGAGGGATAGGTTAGGGATGTGGGTATAAATTTTAAAGCTAGAGTTCCATGCTCAAAATTGGTTGGAAACAATAAAAGACTCAGCACTGGAAAGTGCTTAAGAAAATATTTATGATTTGTTATCACACCGATAAAAATAAACTTTAATATCAGATTTTTGAATGCCAGCATCACTGTATAGCGGGAAATTAGCAATTACATACTCTCTTGCTTCATATATTTTATTCCGTTCACTATTGGATGCTTTATCATCAATACATTTTTTTGCAATTCTAAACTGGCGAGCAAACATTAACAAATCATTTGATGAATTGAAACCAGATGTATCTAAGAAATCAAAATACTGTTCAAGATCAGCTTGTTTCCAATTTAAATCCATTATTACATTCATGTCTTCAACATTATCAAGTACAAACGTTCTGTTTGCATCAGAACGGTTCATTGGAACATTAGCCTGTATCATACTATCTCTGAATTTAGCCCACGTGTCTATTATTTTAAAGGCTCCTCTTAACCTGTCTTCATGTTCCTTTGACATACAATGATTTAAAAGGATGTTTCTGGAATATATGATACAATTAAGTTGTTCACCATCAACACCATACATCGGTGTAAATGCAGAGGATACAATTGAATTTAGATGAGACCTGCTATAATTCAGTTCACCAAACTCTTCGATTTTATTCAAATCAATAAAATGAATTGGTGTTCTATTAAAGTGGATAATTGCTTCTGTGTACTCTACTTTAGCCCTTTCACTTTCATTCATATAAAAGACTTCTTCATCAAACACATAAGCTACATTAGGCTGACTATAATAATCCATTACTTCCATTTGGCATATATATGATGCCATATCTCCGGCTTCGTCAAGTTCTTTATAATTATTATTTATAAAAAGTATATCTTCTTCACTGGTGATATCTTCCACACTTACTTCTTGTTCGTTTTCTATACATCCCATGCAAAATATCACTAGAACAATACATATTGTACATCTGAACATTTTGTTCACACTTAGCAACACCCTTGTATTTTTCTTTATAAAATTATGCAAAGTAAATAAGATTTGATATGCCTTAAACCTTTTGAGAATTATTTCCAAAATTTGATTTAATCTTTTTTACTTTACTATTTTCTAAAGAATGTAATTTGTGAATAAGTTATTTAGTCCCATTTTGTGGATTTTCAATTCAACAATACATAATAAATTTTGAATAAGAGTTCCGTTTTTTCTTCTTACCTATATCCCCGACTTGCTATGCGAGGGGAGAAATCCGAACCTTCGCATCCTAATATCAAAAGAACTCAGCCAGCGTTTTCTGACCCTTGTTCTCATGCAGGTTCCCCACACGCACACCAATGCGGCGTATATTGACAGTACTGCTATCCAGCAATTCCCCCATTATCTGATAGGAAACTTCCCTGAGCACTGCCTTTTCAGCCATTGGATGATTGAGCGTATGGCTTTTGGTAACGGTCTTGAAATTAGAATATATGACTGTTACAGTGATCGATCTGAATGAAACATTTCTTGCAGTGACCTTACTGAACACATCATCCAGAAGCTCATCAAGCAGGGAGAGCACCAGATCGCTTTTGCGGGTATCATGGGTAAGAGAGGCCATCCTGCCGATCTGGTCAGAACTTGTCTTCTCCTTCACAGGGTCGTCATCGATGCCTGATGCAGCCATCTTGAGCCACGTACCCCGCGTCTTCCCGAAAGCGGAGATCAGTTCCTGAACATCGTGGCCGGCAAGGTCTTCCACGATATCGATACCCATATTGGCAAGTTTTTCCTCTGTGACCTTTCCGATACCCCATAATTTTGCCACAGGCATCTTCCTGAGGAAACCATCCACCTCATCCTCCCTGATAACAGTGATACCGTCCGGCTTCTGACGGGATGATGCCATCTTGGCGATTATCTTGTTAGGACCTATGCCCACCGAACAGGTAAGACCCTCCAGCTCCTTTACATCATCCTTGATGCTCTGTGCGATCTGTTGTGCCTTATCAATATCTCCCCTAGAGGTGGCCGTCACTTCAAGGAAAGCTTCATCGATGCCTAGCTTCTCAAAAAGTTCCCCGTCATTATCAGCATAGGACCTGATGATCTCCATTATCCTTTCCGAAACCTCAGAATAGAAGGTTTTTCTCACTGGCAAAAAAACAGCATCCGGTTTGACAGCCTTTGCAAGACGACAGGGCATGGCGGAGTGAATACCTGCATCCCTTGCAACATAGTTGCAGGTACTGACAGCACCTCCTTCCTCGCCACGATTGGAATACATACAGACAACGACCGCTTTTCCCTTAAGGGAAGGGTCCTCACGCTCTTCGATGGCAGCGTAGAAATAATCCATATCTACATGGAGGATAATGCGGGACATTGTAAGAACTAGTATGTGTAAAGGCAGTTTAAAGGATTTGGTATGTGGAATGAAAGTGGAAAAAGCTACGAACTCCACTCTTAAAAAGTAGGAAAGGAACAAGCATTAACAGAGAAATGCTTGTTGAGGTCCCTGACGATCACTCTGTTACTACCACACTTGCATCCTTATCGAACGGATTGGTCCTCATTGCAAGGGAGAACAAATAGGGATAATTGGCTTTCTGATATTGCATATATTTCAACCAATCGCGGGAAAGCAAACTGTATACCCTTTTGACATCCCCTGAAAGATGGAGCCTGTCAGAATTGGGAAGAGATGAAAGATCTCCGCGATATTCCAGCTCTTCGGTCAGATGGAAAACAGCCCTAAGAAGTTCAGTAAAGGATTCATGCTCGAACATCACAGGATTCTGGAGCAGGGACACAAGGTAATTTCTTTTACTGATAATAGATGAAGCAAAAGGAACCAGATCTATCTTATTCATATCAACTTTATAGATGTAGCCTTTGAGAAAGACCTCAAAATCAGCAAACTCCTTTTCTGACCATACATCCTTTATCACGAATTTTTCCCTTACATGGTCAAGGTGGGGATCAGCATCAGAGATGACAGCCAGAAGATCATTACCGACCTCACTGAAAAAACTTCCAATTATCATGTTGAGCTTTTCCATCTTATGCTTGTTCTCGATACGTTCAAGAAAATGATGGATTATCAAAGAAGCCAGCAGTACCTCTATGGGAACGAAGGCAATCCTCCCAATAAGATAGATAGAAATGTGATGCATGTCATGGAAGATCAGATAGTGGATCAGGTGGATGACAGCCGATACCAGCACAAGAGCAGAACCAAATATCACATATTTTGAACGCATATTCATTTTATTACCACAGATCCATTTTCAACTTACAGATAATTTATAAATAATTTACAGATAATTTACATATGAAACATATTCATTCAAACCAGACTCGAAGGGCATAGCTTCGAAAGCAGACAAACGATACACTGAGGTTTTTTTGCATCACATACCCTGCGTCCATGAAGTATGAGTGTCATTGACAGATCTTCCCAGTCCTTTTGTTCTGCAAGCTTCATAAGGTCCTGTTCTATCTTCTTCGGGTCAGTGTTCTCAGTAAGCCCCAACTTTCCAGAAACCCTTTTCACATGCGTATCCACTGCAATGCCTTCCACCTTGCCGAATCCCCTTGCAAGAACGATATTGGCCGTCTTTCGGGCAACTCCCGGAAAGGTTGTAAGTTCTTCCATTGTGTCAGGCACCTTGCCATTGAAATCAGAAAGTATCAGTTGAGATGTCCTTTTGATGTTCTTCGATTTAGCACGGTAAAAACCGGTGGAATATATCTCTTTTTCAAGCACGTCCAGATCAGCCGCTGCAAGAGCCTCCACATTCGTGTATTTCCTGAACAGCTCATTTGTCACTTTATTGACCTGCACATCGGTACACTGTGCTGAAAGGATAGTAGCTATCAAAAGCTCGAACTCATTGCTGTAATCCAGCTCAGGTTGAGGGTCAGGATATTCTTTTTTCAGGATAGACCATATACGATCAAAGTTTGCAGTATTGTCCATCGCTATCGCCGGAGAATCTTTGTTCATGCTTCCCCTTCCACCACCTTCACCCAAGGATGCGACTTGATCTGTCGGATGCACCCCTGAATCTCTTTATCATTCTTGAGACGCTGGTACACCCTTTCGATAACTGTCATGTTCCTCTCTTCTAACGCCTGCTTTTCCTTCATTTCCACCCCGGTCAGTTTATCTTTGAATTCGAGTTGCGCCCAACGGTCGTAGTTTATTGGTTCGAGGTAGGAGGCAATTTTATCTACGAGGTCTGTGGGGATGCCAACGGTGGTAAAATTAGAGGAGAAATAGAGAGAATAAACGAGAGAGTCAAGAATATATTGATCAAAATAATTTGATATAATAGCATTCTTGTTTGGCGGATTAAAGAGTAAATAGTAAACAATCTTAACAATTGAATCTGAATAACTTAATTTAACTTTGGTAGATATTGGAAAATTTCGTACATGCTGAGGATAAACATGCGAATATGAACCCTGAAGACTCCCAGTTGCATAAACGTTTGCGTAAAAAAAAGACATTAATTTGGAATTTAAGATTCCTAAAAGCAATTCAATCTGGTAATTGTGTTTAGAATCAACTGTATAATCCGAAAAAGATGTTCGGTTTTTACTATTTAAATTTTCATAATCTGTGGACATGATTAATCCATGATCGCTATAATATCCCATTTTATCAATGGTGAAAATTAATGAATCATTTTTACCGGATACATGCCGTGTTATTAATTTAGGAGATTCAAAAAATTCAGGAACCCTTGGACCATACATCATTTTTGGCAAGTAATCTAAATAGAGTCCTCGATCACTTATTGAATATCTGGATAAATCTTTTCCTTCAATAAATTTCTTCGGATTTTCTTTTGGATCTTTTTCCAAAAGATATTGCTTTCCAAATTTTCCTTTTTCTTTGCTGGATATTTGTGCACCGTAATTTACATAATAGATATTCCCAAGCCGAACCTTTAATTTATCAATGTGCGAGATGATATCAAATGATGTAGAATCCATTTCATATCTAAACTGACACTGAAAAAGATTGTTCCAGTCTGATTGTTTAGTGGAATTAAGAATTGAAATGTTATTATCTTCATCGATGTAATTTATAGAAATAATATTATCTACCTTTTTAGGCTTGCTATTTTTTATAATCAACACAATGCTTTGACGTGAAACGCCTTCGAAAACATTTCGCACCCCGGATGTTAAAATGTTTTTAATGTTTGTGTTCTCTAAGATATATTTACGAACCTCAATCCCATACTTTTCCCTACAAATGGGATTTGGCAAAATATATGAAAAATACCCTTGCTTACTATTGATTTCTAATGCTTGAATGATAAAAGGAATATATAAATCCCAATGTGATTTAAGTGGGCATTTGTCGTTAAATAATTTTGGTAAAATAGTACGTATTAACTTGCTCCCCTCTTCCATTTCCCAAGCATTTACATATGGCGGATTCCCAATAACCACATCAAACCCACCTTTCTCAAAAACATTCGAAAACTGCATCACCCAGTGGAACGGTTTGAGCTCCTTCAGTTTATCCTCATCAATATCAATCCCCTTATTCTGTAACTCCTTCAACAGCTTACCATCTAACAGTCTATTGAATTCATCTGTCATCTGCTTGATTTCAGACCTCAAGCGCTCAGCCCGTTCTCCGCTTGCATTCCTGTACTCCCTGATTTTATCGTTGCGCTGTTGGAATAAATAAAAAATCCCCTCTTCTCCCCAATTATCTATAGTAAATTGTTTGTGGGTTAGAGTATCCCAGCGCGCTTTTGGTTTATTTTTAGGCTTAAGATCTACAACCTCTTTTTCATCCACATACCCAATCAGCGAATTTCCCTCAAAAACATTAAATTCAATATTCGGCAGTGCCTCAATCTCTTTCTTGGTATCCACCGAGGCAATCAACCACAACCACAACCTCAGCATACAAATCTCCACAGCACCTTCCATGATATCCACGCCATGCAAGTTGTTTATGATAATCTCACGGCGCAGGTGGTAATCATCCAGTTTTTCCCTACACTTGCGCCTCCAGTCGAACAGTATGTCCGCAGCAGCCATCGGGAACGCACCGCTGCCAACAGCAGGGTCCAAGACCTTGATATGCTTCAATGCTTCATTAAACCGATTTAATGTATCTGCATCATTATTGTGGGCTTCATGGAAATCAGCAAAATTCTCGTATTTTTTATCAAGTTCGAGTTTATCCATCGCAAATGGGAAAATCGTGTTCTCAGCAATGTACTTAGTAATTGCTTCTGGAGTATAATATGCTCCGATCTTCTTGTTACCCTTCTTAAGCTCGCCTTCCTTTGTTTTTTTCAGGTCATCAACATCAACATCGTCAAGTTCACTCACTGAGATAACAAACTTTTCGTAGATATGACCAAGTATCTCAGGCGTCAGGTTGCCGATTGTATCCTCAGCTTCAGTATCCGTGTATCCGTCAATGATCCAGTTGTACTCATTAAGTGCATCGATGAGATCGTTCCATTCAAAACCTTCAATTTCAAGTTCAGACTCTCCAATGGATTCACCAGTAGGGGTTGTAATTTGCCGCTCCCTGAACAAACCACCGTTTAAGTACGGAATAAACAGAGAGTAACCCTCAGCACCTTGAATTGGCATATCGTTTTTCTTAGAATCGTTAAGATAATCAAAAAATAACACATTTAAAAGGCTGTGAAAGTCTCCAGAAACCTCTATCAGATACCTAAAGAGATTTCTGGCACTGAGTTCCTGCCGGTTGCCTCGCTTATCTATACCATATATAATCCCTTTCTCTGCAATGAAGTATGTAAATATCAACCTATCCAGAAGCCTCTGGGCAGCAAGAATCTTGTCTCGATCATCCAATTCATTGTTTACTGCCTTTGCAAGCTTCAACCTTAAATTCCACAAGTTGCGGTAGAATCGTAAAATGACATCTTTCACATCAAAAAGTGCAGTTGGATTATCAGAGGAAAACTTGGAGAGCTTATCCTTCTTGCTCTTTATGTATTCAGTTTTCCTGCTATGCTGGGTATTAAAAATAAACTGCTTATTTTCTCCAAATGTGCGGAATGTGTAAATTCTGCCTTCCTTCCAGAACCAGTAATAATCAAAATTGCGTTTTTCTCTTAAAACCTTGAGAATAGAAGCAATGTCTTCCACATTAAAATCAACAAAATAAGCCAGTCGATTCTTAGAATCAAAAAGATAAGAAACAAACTTTACAGTTCCTTCTGCTGTATCGTACTTATCCTCCATGTTAATTGAAGTTTCTAAAAACCCTTTTTCCTTCAGGAAATCCAGATCATATTCTGTCATTTTAGCCACCAGTGTATTTTATAAATGCTTTAAGTTCAATCCCAGCAACAGATAAAGACTTTCGGGAAATCTCAGTAAAATCATCCCAGTCCTCTGTATTTCTAATAGAATCATCAACGCTCTCTTTAAATATAGACGGATGCGAGATTATGTGCTCAACCACTTTCTCAACCTTGCCAGATTCATCCGGCAAAAGTGCCTGTTTCTCGACAAGTTCCCGCACCCTATCCAAGCAATCGCACATATCCTGAGATTCAAGTTTCACTTTTGCTTCTTTTATATTATTCAGAAGTTTTTTTGATTTCCTCCCTATCAAACTACTGGAGGTCCTCTCTTTTTCAATCTCTGCATTTGCACTTGTTATTTGGGACTCGATTTTCGAGTAATCAGCAGAAGCCAACCTGCGCGCATCTTCAGGCACATATTTAAGGGATTCCCTGATCTCATTAATCGTCTTAATCCTGCTACCCGTTTTTCCTATCAGGAACAGGTCATCTTCATCATTTAGCACAGTGTATATGGGCTTTTTAATTTCAGGATTTATAACTTCAAGAACATCCTCTGTAATATGATATCTAAGGATTGCTTTTCTCAGCACCTTATCCAGTTTTGACTCATCCGGTAGAGTTGCAGAGAACAATTTATCTGGATCTGTTGTAGCGAGCCTCTCCTTGTACTCGCCGAACTTTTCAAGATACTGCTTTTTCTCCTCTTCGTGCACCTCCTTAATGTTCTTCTCATCCATCAGCCATACAATAAAGTCCAATCCAACAATATCCAGAATTGTCTTTAAACGAACTTCGAGTTTATCATAAAGTGCGAGCTCCTTATCAATTTCGGCCTCTGGTTTAAAGTTGTATATCAAAAGTTTCTTTGGATTTGTGATTCTGAGCGCTCTCCCTGCTCTTTGCACAAGTAACACAGGATTATAAGGTAAATCAAAATTAATGATTGACACTGCTCTTGGTATATTCACACCCTCTGAAAGAATATCAGTCGTAAGAATAATATCGACATCCCCTTTCTGGAATTGATCTATCAATTTATCCTTTGATTTGTCACTGCTACCGTGGATGTAATCAATCTTTTCGATATCACCATTCAATGACTTGTAAAGATAATCAATAGTATCTTTGTACTGAGAAAATACAATCGTCGGTTTTCCATCACGCAGGTTATTCTTAAGTATATCTTTTAAGTTCTGGATCTTGTTATCATCCTTATAGGGTATCTCTTCAAGTTCACCAAAAACTTCTTTGAGCGTATCAAGCATCTCATCTATTGATGCAAGATCATTGGAATGATTAAATAAAATCTGTTCTTGGATCGAACTGTCCTGTTCATGGAACGAATCAAATATCACACGGTGACGTGTTTCATCAATAATAGCGTGATACTCTTGTTTGCCAAGTTCAAAAGGCAGGATATCCAGATTATCCCCATTTATCCATGTACCTTTCTCAAGAGATTCTCTATAAAGAGCAAAACGAATTTTCAGGTAATATACGCTTTTGTAGAACGCATAAAGACTGCTTTCAAGTCTTTTATATAACTGCCATTTGTACCAAAATTGCAGATTTTTATCATCTTTATAGCCCTGCCCATCCCACAATTTGGCTGGCTCATATTTTAGATTCTTCAGAAAAGTTACTATGTTATCAAATATTTTCTCTTTATATTCATCAGGATAAGTAAATGATACTTCTCTTATATCAGGTTCTTCATATTTCGATTTCACCCCTGAAAGTTTCCATAGGTCTTCTTTAAAATGATCCTGCACAATGCGCCACGTTATCTTCAGGTTTAGTTCCTTTTCAATTCTCTTAATCTTTTCAAGTAAATCCTTATTGAATTTATATTTAGAATCTTTGAGTTCCCTGCTGGTCGTATCATAAAGTTCCCGAATTCCCTGACTTTCAAAACGTGTAACATTCTCACCTTGATAGAACAGATCGATTAGGTTGAAAAGGTCCTTCGAACTCAAATTGACCGGAGTTGCAGTTAGGAGAAGCACCTCTGCTTTTCCATTGCTCTTAATAAGATTTACAATATTTTTTCTTCTGTTATTCTCATTTCTGTAGTGGTGTGCTTCATCAGCCACGATTAAAGAATATTTATCTGTATATGCCCTATGATCAAAAATCCCCTCGTCTGCTTCCCCATATGATGGTTTCTGAAGGATTCCCATCGAAATCATGTCCACCTTATCAGATATCCCAAACTCTTCTAGATAGCTATTCCATTCCGTTTTCATTCTAGGCGGATAGATAAGCAAACACTTTTTATCTGGATTTTGCTTAAGATAAGCTTTCATAGCCTGCCCGGCAACATAGGATTTACCAAGGCCCACAGAATTTGCAAGAATATAACCACCGTATTTCTGAAGGCGCTCCATTACTATGTAGTAGCTCAGGTTTTGGAATTCGAGGAGGATATTCTCATCGCCTTCAACTTCATCCTCAAGCAGATATCTTTTGTTCAGCAGGTGAATAAGTTTAGTAAAAAAGTTCATGGGATGTAGATAAATATACTTAGACTCTTTTACATCCTTGATGATAGTAAGGAGATTCAAATCTTTATTTGCCTTTCTCCAAAGTACATCGAACCACTCTCTGAACAATTCCCGCGTCTCTCCAGTGACATTCATTGGTATGCAGAGTTCAATATTGTCAGTTAGCCCGCCTTTTGAGAAATTTGCAGAACCTGCCCATAAATCATCTGGAAATACACTACTTTGATAATAAAAACTAAAAATCTTCACATGGAATTTTCTATCAAGAAACACCCTGAACTCAATAAGATTATTTTTAATAAGATACTCAAGCAATTCAACAGTTTCATCATCATAAGTACTTATGTCGTCTTTAATAATAGACAATAAAATTTCCTTTGTAAATTTACTTGTCTCACGCCCCATTACAATTCGTATTGGTGCTTTACTATCCCATTCCTCGTCATCTGTAATCGTCTTTAGAACCTTATTATCAATAAGTCTTTTAAAAACATCATGCGTCTCTTTAAAGCCAGAAAAAAAAAGATAGCCTGTTCCTATATCCATTCGAAAAAAAGAATCTACTCGTTCTTTGAGATGCACACCTTTTTCAGCATAATGTTCAAAAATATCTACAACTGAACCCTCTTTATATTTATCAAGCAACCCAGCATTATTATCAAATACTTTCATCGATAGGTCAGACATCTTTCATACTCCTGCTATCTAAAGAAAATCAATTTGATTATATAATAACTTTTGGAGATTCTTCTTTTGGTTTGTTCTATACCATTATTAAATCTCCAAAACTAAAAGATAAGTTATATGTGAGGTAAATGTCGTCAAACTAGACGGGGAGGATTTGTGAGTGAATTTGAAAATCTCAGAGAATTGCGATTAACTGCTGATTTTTTTCAAAGCAAATATTTCCAGCTAAAATTTTGAGCTTTTCTCTCTATTTCCAGCAGTTTGCTAGTATCTATTTATATACTTTCCAACTTTTTTGAATAGCTACCGCTATTCATCCTAATGATTTTCTTCTTATTGTCCTCAATTGATAGAGATTATAGCTGAATGCTGTAATCGCCATTTTGACATTTACTCTTGCCAACGTTGTTACTCTTACAAATCCTGACGTAAACACATTTTTGATAACAGCATAAGGTCTTTCTCCCTTTGCTCTTTTCCTGCTTATTCTTTTGTTTCTCATCTTATCCCTAATACCAATAGGATGACCTCGCACGCCCCTTTGCATAGTTGCATCATATCCTTTTGAAATTGCACCAAAGTAACCTCTATCTCTGTAAACAACTTCGCCTTCTTCAGAAAGATCCACCTGACTATCATGAACTGAGGCAGTAGTTGTCCTATATCTCCTTATCAGATCATATTCGGTATCTTCAATGGTATGTAGTTTATATCCAAAATGTGACTTAGATGCCTTTTTTGTCCATGTACCGTCCTTACATCTTCTGGTCTTTGCTTCATTTCCACGAGGAGTATCAAGATTTGCATGTCCTGGATCAGCATGTATAAATGTTGCATCCTGAATCATACCTTGCTTGATCTTCAGACCTTTCTTATTAAGTTGTCTTTGCATTTCATTCCAGATTTCATCTTCTTTTCCTGCCTGGGAAATTCGTTCTCTAAATGCCCAAACAGTAGTATGATCTGGAATTTTTGCAGGAAATTGTTGCAGATTGATAATCTGCAACTCCTGTTAAATCTCTGATTTAACATGACCCAAGAATTTCCTAAAGGAAATTCTATCAGTAGCTTGTCTTTCAAGTTCAGGGTCAGATAGGCCATGCCATTGTTGCAATACTAACATTTTGAGCATGACGATTTCATCAACGTTTGGTCTGCCACCGAACTCTGTTTTGTTGACATACATTTCTGCTATAATTGGACGAAATGGTTTCCAATCGATTAGAGATTCAATTTCAGAAAGCTTATCACCAAGATTTTCAAGACGTTTGTACTCTTGAGAATTGCGATTAACTGCTGATTTTTTTCAAAGCAAATATTTCCAGCTAAAATTTTGAGCTTTTCTCTCTATTTCCAGCAGTTTGCTAGTATCTATTTATATACTTTCCAACTTTTTTGAATAGCTACCGCTATTCATCCTAATGATTTTCTTCTTATTGTCCTCAATTGATAGAGATTATAGCTGAATGCTGTAATCGCCATTTTGACATTTACTCTTGCCAACGTTGTTACTCTTACAAATCCTGACGTAAACACATTTTTGATAACAGCATAAGGTCTTTCTCCCTTTGCTCTTTTCCTGCTTATTCTTTTGTTTCTCATCTTATCCCTAATACCAATAGGGTGCCCTCGTACTCCCCTTTGCATAGTTGCATCATATCCTTTTGAAATTGCACCAAAGTAACCTCTATCTCTGTAAACAACTTCGCCTTCTTCAGAAAGATCCACCTGACTATCATGAACTGAGGCAGTAGTTGTCCTATATCTCCTTATCAGATCATATTCGGTATCTTCAATGGTATGTAGTTTATATCCAAAATGTGACTTAGATGCCTTTTTTGTCCATGTACCGTCCTTACATCTTCTGGTCTTTGCTTCATTTCCACGAGGAGTATCAAGATTTGCATGTCCTGGATCAGCATGTATAAATGTTGCATCCTGAATCATACCTTGCTTGATCTTCAGACCTTTCTTATTAAGTTGTCTTTGCATTTCATTCCAGATTTCATCTTCTTTTCCTGCCTGGGAAATTCGTTCTCTAAATGCCCAAACAGTAGTATGATCTGGAATTTTTGCAGGAAAGCCCAAGAATTTCCTAAAGGAAATTCTATCAGTAGCTTGTCTTTCAAGTTCAGGGTCAGATAGGCCATGCCATTGTTGCAATACTAACATTTTGAGCATGACGATTTCATCAACGTTTGGTCTGCCACCGAACTCTGTTTTATTGATATACATCTCTGCTATAATTGGACGAAATGGTTTCCAATCGATGAGAGATTCAATTTCAGAGAGCTTGTCACCGAGATTTTCAAGACGTTTGTACTCTTCTTTAAAAGCAAAGTTTGTTAAGGACATAATACAAAATTATTGTAATAGGTTATAAATATTGCTTCTGTTTGAGGGGTTTATCGGAATTCTCTCTTCTTTAAAAGCAAAGTTCGTTAAGGACATAATACAAAATTATTGTAATATGTTATAAATATTGCTTCTGTTTGAGGGGTTTATCGGAATTCTCCTCAATATATCCACAGAAAACATCATTGAAATAAATATACTTTAAGAGCTTATAGAGAAGAACTATGGATTTACTGAACCTTTTTGCTGCCGAAACTGGTATTCTGAAAAGCATTGACGAGATAGTATGGGGCATCCCCCTTCTTTCACTACTGGTCGGGACCGGGATATATCTTACATTGAGCCTTGGCTTCATACAGATATTCAAGTTACCATTGGCACTGCGTTATGTTGTCAAGCCGAACATATCAGACAGGAAGTACACCGGAGACATTAGCAGCTTTGCAGCCCTTATGACCGCACTTGCTGCTACTATCGGCACAGGGAACATCGTGGGAGTTGCCACAGCTATTAAGATCGGAGGTCCGGGAGCATTGTTCTGGATGTGGCTGGCAGCTTTTTTTGGTATGGCCACCAAATATGCCGAATCCATGCTGGCTGTCAAATACAGAAATATCGATGAGAACGGACAGATGTCCGGTGGTCCGATGTACTACATCACAAAGGGACTTGCCGGTAAGTTCTATGCACGCCCTCTTGCGGCTTTCTTTGCATTCAGTGGGATAGGAGTTGCATTCTTTGGGATAGGTATTTTCCCACAGGTAAATGCGATCGCGGATTCAGCTGCGATCACATTCAATGTGCCCCCTATCTACACAGCTGCTGTTGTTACAGTTCTTGTGGCATTGGTCACCATCGGAGGGATAAAGAGCATTGCAAGAGTTGCACAGGTAGTTGTCCCGTTCATGGCAATAACTTATGTTCTTGGTTGTCTGCTCATCATCTTTACCAATCTGGACATGCTCCCTGACACCATAAGACTGATAATAACATCTGCGTTCACCCAAACAGCAGCCACAGGAGGCTTTTTAGGAGCTTCGATGTTACTTGCGGTACAGATGGGGATTGCAAGAGGGGTATTCTCCAATGAATCAGGTCTTGGAAGTGCACCCATAGCAGCCGCAGCAGCAAAGGTGAAAGAACCTGCAAGACAGGGGCTTATTTCCATGACAGGAACATTCTTTGACACCATCATCGTCTGTACGATGACAGGAATAGTGCTTGTGATGACAGGCTCCTGGACAAGTGAATATGAAGGTGCCTATATGACCTCATACGCATTTTCCACAGGGCTTGAGAACGTTGGAGCCTATATTGTAGGCATAGGTCTGATCTTCTTTGCATTTACCACCATACTTGGATGGAACTATTACGGGGAAAGATGTGTGGAGTTCCTTGTTGGTGTCAAGGGCATACTTCCTTACAAGATAGTTTACATATTGCTAGTTGGAGGTGGGGTCTTCCTTACCCTTGAGACCATCTGGATACTGGCAGATATCGTGAACGCATTGATGGTGATACCCAACCTCATAGCCCTTCTTGCTTTGCGGAAGGTGATCGTCAATGAAACAAGGAAATATTTTGAAGGTCTAGAAAAAGAGAACTAAAGCTACTGATATTATTGAGAATTGATAGAACTGAATGTCGATAGGAAAAATAAGAAAACAAAACGAAAAGAGGAACGGGTTTACTGTAACCCGAACTTCTCAATATTAGCGTCAGCGAGTGCCTGTATCTTCTTGATCATCTCGTCTCCACCTTCCTTTGTGAAAAGGTGTTTGAAACGGCGCTGCATCTTAAGATAATCCTCGACTGGTTTAGGGTTCTTGATCTTCTTAGCCTTGGTGAGCTCACCATCTTCCATTTCATAGAGTGGCCAGAGACATGTTTCGACTGCCAGCTTTGCGATCTCTATGGTCTTGGAGGTGTCGAATCCCCATCCGGTAGTACATGGTGAATGTGCATGCACATAGGTAGGACCTTCGACATCGACAGCTTTCTTGACCTTCCTTATCATATCCTTTGGATATCCGATGGATGTTGTTGTAACGTATGGAGAACCATGTGCTACCATGATGGCTGGCATGTTCTTCTTTGGACGAATGTTACCAAAGGACACCTTACCTGCAGGACTGGTTGTGGTCGAAGCTGCAAATGGTGTTGCACCACTTCTCTGTACACCGGTGTTCATGTATGCTTCATTGTCGATACAGACATATGTGAAGTCATGTCCACGCTCGAATGCACCGGATATGGAACGTATACCGATATCAAGGGTTGCACCATCACCACCCATTGCAATGATCTTGGTCTTGCCTAACTCGCCCTTCGCTTTGAGAGCTGCCTCAATGCCTGAAGCGACTGCTGCATTGTTCTCAAAGAGGGAGTGTATAAATGGGACATTCCATGAAGATTCAGGATATGGAGTGGTCATGACCTCAAGACATCCGGTAGGACTTACAACGATACAGTCCTCACCTGCTGCCATGAGAGTGAACTTTGCAGCTATTGCGTCACAGCAACCTGCGCATCCCCTATGTCCAGATTCTAAGAGTGATTTCATAACAATTCCTCCTTCAGGTCAGTGAACCGGCTTTCGACAGTGATACCTGAATCGATTACTTTCTTTGCTTCGTCAACGATGAACTCCATGGTGCTCATTGGGATATCACGACCCCCATGACCTATCATGAAACCGATTATAGGAATATTGATATTTGTGTTGTACAAGCTTCCCTTTGTCTCGGTGAACAGTGCACCCTCATTAAGACCAAGAGAAATGTTCTTGTCAAGCGCAACAACTACTTTAGCACCTTTGATAGCGTTCTTAATAGCTTCTGCAGGGAACGGACGGAAGGACCGTACCTTTAAGAGGCCTACTTTGACACCCTGTGCCCTGAGCTTGTCAACAACATCCTTGATGGTACCAACGATAGAACCCATTGCCATGAGAATGATATCAGCATCTTCTGTCTCGTATGTGTCGATAAGACCACCATAATGTCTGCCAAAGAGATCATAGAACTCATCTGCAGCATCCCCTATTGTCTTCAATGCTTTGTTCATTGCCTGCTGCTGCAGGTATCTGAACTCAGTGTAGGAATTAGGATCTGCAAAAGCACCGAAGGTCTTAGGGTTCTTCGGGTCGAGCTTGAACTTTGGCTCAAAGGGTGGCAGATATTCTGCTACGAGATCTTCGTCAAGAAGGACCACAGGTTCATAGACATGTGACAGGATAAAACCATCCATACATGCCAATACAGGAAGCAGTACATCCGGATCTTCAGCTATCTTGAATGCCTGTGCGGTCATGTCAGCTGCTTCCTGAGTATCCTCTGCGTGAAGCTGTATCCATCCGGTATCCCTCTGGGAAATGGAATCCTGTTGGTCGTTCCAGATGTTGATAGGAGCACTTACAGCCCTGTTCACAACGGTCATTACAACAGGTAACCGCATACCTGCGACGTTGAACAGAACCTCGTGCATAAGTTCAAGGCCCTGTGATGTGGTCGCAGAGTAACTCCTTGCACCTGCTGCGGAAGAACCGACAAGTGCGGAAATTGCGGAGAACTCGGATTCCACATTGATGTACTCACAGTTTGGTATCTCGCCGTCAGCAATGAACTGGGAGAGATCCTCTACAATATGAGTCTGTGGTGTAATAGGATATGCTGAAATGACATTTGGTCTGCATGCTTTTACAGCGTCTGCAACAGCATACGATCCTTCAACAACAACCATGTTCTTCTTGTCATTCTCAAAATCACGTTTCATTTATTTCTCCTCCAGAACCATCTCAATAGCGTCCGTTGGACATTCGTTCGCACAAATACCGCATCCTTTGCAGAAATCGTAGTTGAACTCAAAGAAACCGTCATCTCTTGCATCGACTGACATGTCCGGACAAAGGAGCTCACAGAGTTTGCATTTGATGCATTTGTCATAATCGAAAACTGGTCTGAATGTTCTCCAGCCACCGGTTTTGTTGACAAGAGTGGATCCTGGTTCACAAACGCCGCCTGGTGTAATTGTCATAATTTAAGCCTCCGTCATCATATCGTAAGCTTTCTGGATAGCCTCTGCGTTCTTTTCACCGATTTTACCCGGGAAACGCTCCTTAACAGCATTCTTGATGGATTCCGGATCGATAAGACCGGAAGCACCGGCGAAAGCACCTAAAAGAACAGTGTTAACAATAGGTCTGCCGATGATGTCAAGAGCGATCTTCGTAGCGTTGACGGTCATGATCTTTGCATTTGTGTTAAGATCGAAATGTTCCGGCTCAAAGTCACTGTTAATAAGAATAACACCATCATCTTTTGCACCGCTCTCTACATCGACCACTTCAAGAAGGGTCGGGTCCTGAACGATAACATAGTCCGGCTCGTATACCTGTGCCCTTAGCCTGATTGGGTCGTCATTGATCCTGGTGAATGCCTGAACAGGTGCACCACGGCGCTCAACACCGAATGCTGGAAAAGCCTGGCTGAACTTTCCATCAGCGAAAGCTGCAACCGCAAGCAATTCAGCAGCAGTAACGGAGCCCTGTCCACCCCTACCGTGTATTCGTATTTCTTTCATGTATTATTCTCCTATGACAGTGCGTGTATAATTGTACGATATTAGCAGTCAAAGTGTTTTTCAGATGGCAACGGGTCAATAGCCAAGAGGAATCGGCAAAAAAGTTACCATCGTGGAGTTGACTGTTCCTCCACATACATAGACTGCCAAAAATACATATAGCAGTCTAAATGCAATGTTTAATTGTGTACAATCCTAATCTTATTTAGTCTTTTGGTGAATTGATCGAACAAAGTTCTCAGAAAAAACATCCATTTTTGTTCAAAAACACAATGTAAAGACCATGTTAGACAATAACACGCATATACACGGGAATAATATAAAAATACACCAAAATATCACACCAATTCTTTTTCACACATATTCTTAACAAACTCTACAATAGAGTCTCGTGAATCCGCATATCCAATATCGGAACGCATCCTTCGACTGCCCTTCAACCCTCTCGTGAACCACTGTACATGTGCTTTCAAATTAATATGTGAGGATAGATCGAATTTCTCCAGAAGATCAAGATATTCCAGAAGGTCATCCCTTTTCTGCTCACATCCACACCCAATTACCTCACCATCATCCAAATATCTGGATATACGATGGAACACGTGAGGGTCACCCATTGCAGCCCTGCCTATCATCAATCCATCACACCCAGTATATTCCAGAACCTTTTCAGCAGACACACCATCCCTGATATCGCCATTGACGATCACTGGAATGGAAAGTTCTTCTTTGATCAGTTTTGCATAACTATGGTCAGCAGTCCCACTATAACCCTGTTCGCAGGTCCTTCCGTGAACGGTTATAGCACAAACCCCCGCATCCTCGAGCCTATGTGCCATATCAAGAGTAGCTGCACGACTCTCCAGCACACGTATCTTTGCAGTTACAGGAGTATCCACCCCCTCACAAAGAGTTGAGAATATATCACTAACAAGCTCAGGAGATTCAAGCAGTGCAGAACCACATCCTGCATTAGTGATCACCGGAGCCGGGCATCCAAGATTAATATCGATCATATCTGGATAGAACATGTCTTCGAGAACAAGTGCAGCTTCTGTGATCACTTCCGGAGAATTGCCGAACAACTGCAAACCGAAAGGACGCTCTTCATCACAGGTGATCCCACGCATAGCGGAACTGGCATTTCCATAAACAACAGCGTCCGAACTTATCATTTCGGTAAAACAAAGGGATGCACCATATTTCTTACACATGAGACGGAATGCAAGATTAGTCACCTCAGCCAATGGTGCAAGCAAAAGATTTCCGGGAAGATCAACTCTGCCAAGTCTCATATTCAGTTCACACAAAGACATACTAATATATAAAATCAAATACTTGACAGTTCCATTCACCCTAATATACTATAATCCATACAAATGTAGTATAATAAGAGAACTACAGGTATAACCATTGCAGGATGTGCTAAAATAAAGATCATAGCTTTTGTAGGAATGCCGGCATCAGGAAAATCCGTAGCATCCGAAGTAATAGTCGATTCAAATGTCGATGTTGTTAACATGGGCAATGTCATACGCGAAGAAGTGAAAAAGAGAGGACTTGAGCCGACCGATAGTAATACAGGCGGTGTTGCGAACGACCTTAGAGCAAAGGAAGGAATGGATGCAGTTGCCAAACGCTGCGTTCCAATGATAGAGAGCCTGAACAAAGAACTTGTTGTAGTCGACGGAGTAAGAGGTATTGCAGAAGTGAATTTCTTCAAGGAACAATTCGGAGAAAACTTTACCCTTGTTTTTATCGATGCACCCCTGGAATTGCGTTTTGAAAGGGTTGCCAGTCGTGGAAGAAGCGATGATATGACCGACATTGAAGCTCTGAAGAAAAGGGATGAGCGCGAACTTGGGTGGGGATTGGCAGAAGCTATCAAAGTGTCCAATATCACCGTTGATAACATCAGTACTATCGAAAATTTCAAAGCAAATATAAATATGATACTGGAGCAAGCATGATCAACGTCAGGGTCAGTGTTATTGTCAATCCTACAGAAAATGAGGGAAAAGTTGCCAGCGCTACCGGGAACATGTTCCCGGAAATAGAGCTCGAGATGCATGAGAGAAAATATGGCAATTTCCTTGAAGGAGAAGGGGATATCAATTCACTGAAGAATATCCACGATCTTTTTAGAAAGGAGCGGATCATAGACACCGCTCGGACCCAGATACAGAAGAATCGATGGGGAGAGCCTGAAAAAACCTTTTTTATGATCAACAAGCAAGTTGCTACAATTGGAAGACTGAACTTTCCGGCAAAGGAAGAACCCCTCGGTTCCATCCAGATCGAGATAAATGCAGATAATGAAGAAGCAATGGATATTCTCATGGAGTGGCTGACACCACCGACCGAGGACGGAGTTCCCCTCTTTGAGCCAGACATGCCGGAGCTATAAGGTACTAACATGAACATCGAGAATCTGAGCTTTTCCTCTAATTCCGTCCTTAGCGACCCTTTCGAGTGGGTCTATGAGCTCGAGGAAATCGGATATACCGGATGGGAGATCGTTCAGGAAGGAAGCCAGTGCATCAACCGTGAGAACCTGCATAGGATAGAGGAAGTCCTCGAGACCACCAACCTCTACCTCACGATGCATCTGCCATTCTCTGACATGAACCTCGCAGGGCTTAATCCCGGCATACAGGGAGAAGTGCTCAGGCAGATGAAGCACTACCTTTCAGTGGCATCAGACATTGTTGAACTTGCAGTAGTTCACCCGGGATATCTGTCCCCCTATGGCGGAAAGATACCTGAGAAAGCGTGGGACATGAACATAAGCTCCATACAGGAACTCTGCGACACTGCTGATGAATATGGGATGTCGATAGCTGTTGAGAACATGCCGAACTTTCCCATGATATTTGGCAGGGAACCCGATGAAATGCTCAGGATGCTTTCAGATGTCGATAGAGACAATGTAGGAATGACACTGGACGTAGGTCATGCCAACACCTCTGCAATGGTAGAAGGATTCCTTAAAAAATGCAACAAGGAGATAATTCATGTGCATATCCATGATAACATGGGAAAAAGGGACGAACATCTGCCCACAGGAAGTGGAACCGTCAACTGGGAACATGTGAAAAAGGGATTGGAAAACTATGAAGGAAGAATGGTGACCGAACTGAGCGATCTAGAGGAAGCAAGAAAGAGTGTTGAGTTTCTCAAACAGCTCTGAAACTGCCTTGATCAATACCTTGAAACCCAAAAACGACCCTTATCAATATCTCAATCATCCATTCTGCCGTGACGCCTGTCTATATCATCCATCATATCCAGCATCTTCCTTATAGCTGTACGGATGGCATCGGACTGGTTCACAAACTTTTTATCATCACCAACGTGCTTGTTAAGATCAGCAAGCAGCTCCTGGGGAATGTCGACACTTACTTTTGGCATTGTTCTCACCTTAGTTCAAAAGAATTTAAAGGAATTTTGTTCTATTATAAACAACGATATATTATAATAATATGCCATAACGAAATGTAAAAACTATACGTATTGGCAATTGTGATATGAAAAATGATGTAAACTATAATGCATGGAACAAAGATAAAAGAAAACCACATAAATTAAGCGGGCCGGAAGGGATTTGAACCCTCGGCCGATGGATTAAGAGTCCATCGCTCTGCCTGACTAAGCTACCGGCCCACGCAATGATTGAGTAGTCCCCCCATACGTATTACCTGTATATATACATATCGGGAATGAGGAGGAAAATCCCCTCAAACATGTTTCACAACACACGTCGAAAGACCGATTATCTCCACAACATCACTGTTGTCCGGGCTCTGAATGATCATTTGGCCTTTTTTAAGATAAGGGATGCGTTTCTCATACTCTTTCTTCACTTTCATAGCAGTTATTGCTGCATCGTTTGAAAGGTTCAGGATCACCCTGGAATTGATCTGCTTGAAAACCGTATCATCGATATCCTGAGGATCCTGTGTGATAAGGAACAGCCCCAGTCCCTCTTTACGTCCCTGACGAGCAGCATCTGCGAACTTGGAAATGATGCGCTTTGAGTGTTCCCCCGAACCTCTTGCAAGGTAACGATGAGCCTCATCCAGCACCAATATAAGAGGAGTTTCCTTTACGACCGTCTCACCGGAGGTATTCAATTTGTTATCCACAGCTACGGTCATAAGTGTCAGAGTGATGAGATCACGTATTCTCGTGCTGGAGATATATTCAGTTGGGAAGACACATACCTGCCCTTCTTTGAAGATATCGGCAAGCATTTCGGTTATAGGGGTTGCCGGCTGGTCGAACACCCTTTTGAACGAATTGTTATTCACCTTCCTGACAAGACCATCATAGGAGGCTTCATGAACCTTTCCACTATCGATATAAGTGCCTCTGACACCCTCATCACTGATGTGGTCGATAAAACCACCATAGGTATGAGCTCGCGGTCTTTTAAAGAAATCCTCAAGCAACAGTTCCAGTCCGATGCCCTGTAGCTCCGTGAGTCCGGCAGCAGCTATGAGCCAGGAATTGTTCCTCACCATCTCGAAAGGAATGGTGAATTCCACTTGCTGTGCACGGGACCTGCCATTGTATGAATGACCATCCACCTTCGCTACGAAGGTCTTTGTGGAAGGAACGCCACCAAACTCCACATCCTCCGAGTGCATGTTGTGCTCATCCGAAGAGCTTATTTCCGGATTGTCCTCAAGGAACTGCGAATATTCATCCTGCGGGTCCATTATAACGACACATGGACGCAGCTTCTTCTTGCTGCCGTCACCGGTATCGCGGACATTATATCGGTTATCCGGGCTCATGAACTGGCGCAGGATGTTCTTTGTAAGGAATGTCTTTCCGGTACCTGTACTGCCACAAACCAGCATATGCCTGAATATCAATGGATCACCCATTGAGTAGTCGTTCCTAAGATAGTAAGGCACTGTAGGAGGGGAAGCGAGGGTTCGCACGACCTCACCACCGACACTCAAGTGCCCGAGGAATATACCTTCCCTTGGAATGTTCAGACCGGTCTGTATCTTCAGTTTTTCCGTCACAGGCAAAATGGGTGTGTTCGGACGCGGGATACGGTCTGCCATGCGGCGCGTCAATGAATCATCATTTCCCGGAGACTGTTCGTATAGTATGCAGATGGGTTCAAGGTATGCAAGGAACTTGTAGTCCAGTTCTGCCGTCGTATTGCTTTTGAGCATACGGCGTGAATGTATCTCGGTAGCGTCATCGACTTCGAACTGCTGCTGATATTGAAGCTTCCATATCCTTGCAAAAAGATTCTCATCGCCATAGGGAACGATCACATATGTCCCCAGACGCACCACATTCCTGTGGGAAGTGGTGATGTAGCCAGCGATCTTTGAACCTGATTCGGTGACCTCCAGAGGTTCGAACCCGGTGGTCACGATACCAAAAGCAGCATCTACATCACTTGCATCATGCGTCACTTCAACACTATATTCCTCGAAGTCGAAATTACCGGTCTGTTCCGGTGCATCCTTTGCATCCGACCCAATGCTATTGTTCTTCGCATAGGCCAGCAGGTCTGAATTATCATTCATCTGTTAGGTCACCCCATCTCTCTATATTATAAGTATTGTCGAACCGTTGCCCTTTGAACATACCTTTTATCAACTCCTTTTCCGACCGTCCGATCTTCGCAAGGGAATCAACCTTTGAGAGAGTTAGAGGAATGCCATTGACAGAAATATCAAAAAGAACTTTACGGGTTATGAGGTCACGTACCGATTCATCTTTCGTGAAACCGTAGGGAGCCTCTACTTTGAAAAGGACATCAAGCATTGGAACATATAGCATAAAAAAAGTTATAGCGTAATCCTCCGGATCAAGATCATGCCGGAGATCAATGTCTAACATCGGAGATGTGCTGTTTATCATACCTTCATAGAATTGGTTAGGTTGCAGGAACCAGTTGGTATAGGTTATCCAACGACCATTTCGACCATTATCCCCATTTCCGAGAGACAGAACATTCTTAAAGAACTGAGAATCCCTTAGCCAGGGAAGGTGTTTCATTCCTTTTTTATCCCGTAGGGTTATCATGATCTGCATGTCTTCGGGATTTTTTACAAACCCGATGAGAGGCATGCCTTTTTTCATTTGATAGTCCATGATATCAATGTAGTTCTGGAGGATATTCTTTGCGACAGGGTCCTCTTTTATCCTTACTTCTTTCGATTCCACCACCATCCAGTACATTAACTGTTTAGGGTATATCGGACCATCCATTATGAAGAAGCCTTTGCTGTCAAAACTCTCCATCATCCAGAGAATGTGCTCTGACTCACAAAGATATAGTGCAACGTTATGCACCATACGATCGACCCTTGTTTTGAGCAGGTCTGCTCCTATGCGAACTATCTTTGAACGTCCCTGCCCCTCATCAAAAGTATCCCATCCGGAAGTCGTGTCTATGGTCACCAGAGGGCTTGGTGAATATGTTGCCGCTACGATGGTCCGTTTGGAATGCAATTCTAGGTCAGAAGGTGTCGATGCAATTCCACCATGGCAGATGTCCACATAAAGCCCGCTTCTAAATGCCATGGGGTTAGTGCTACCACTATCACAGGAATATGTTATATCGAAAGGGTCATTTGTAAGGGACATGTTGTCGATGTTCACTTTTGAACGAAACGTTTTCCCAAGGGATCTAAGGATAAGCTTCCCATCGTGTTCCAGTTCATTGAGTATATTTAGAAGATCGGGGAACTCATCAGTGCTATCATCCTCTGCGGACATCCCTATGCGATCTGCCATTTCCGACATGATCTTTATGTGAACCGGTTCAAGGGTCATGGAATGTAGATGTACAGGAACATAGATATATTTGTTTATTCTGTTATAGAATACTAATATATGGCAATATGACACTAATTGATGTCAGAACACAATACAAAAGTCCCGTAAAGTTTAACTATAAACATTACATCTAAAGGAAACCTATAGCATTGAGTTTACCGGTCACATTTGTACGTTTGTGACCATTAATACAATAATAGACATCATGAGGCACTGAGTGCCTCAAACATATGATTAATAATAAAACTATAATGAGGATTGATAATGGGTAAAACAGGCAGCATTAATTGGGTTAAGGTAAAAGGAAGGAAAGGAAAAATAATCAAAGTGCAGAGAGCTTTCGGAGCAAAGGCACACCCAGGACCAGCACAGAGATTCAGCAGCAGCGGTGCTAAGAGAAGGTTCCTCAAGAGATCACCAAAATCTATTGTAAATTGATCATACTATTTTAAAGGGCTGCATTGCAGTCCTTTACACAATAGCTCCCTTAATGGGACTAAACTTTTTTTGAGCGGAAAGATTCCGATTATTGCATTTCCAGTAGCAGTTGCTTTGCATCATTAGCAGTAGCAGTAGTAAGGCCACAGTTAGTGAACACTATGATAATGATATATGAAAGAAGCTTCTCAAAAATATAATAGCCCACACCTCAGTAAGCTTTATATAGAACTACAAACATGTAAAAACGACCTGAATTCCAGGAAATTATATTGATCTATGTTTAATATAGGAGGTTAAAACACATGGCAGGACAGATGTCAGGACAACCTATCTTCATTTTAAGAGAAGGTAACCAGAGAACAAGAGGCAGAGATGCTCAGAGCAACAACATCATGGCTGCAAAAGCAGTCGCTGAGGCAGTAAGAACAACACTTGGTCCAAAAGGTATGGACAAGATGCTTGTTGACTCCCTTGGAGATGTAGTTATCACAAACGATGGCGCAACTATCCTTAAGGAAATGGATATCGAGCACCCAGCAGCAAAGATGATCGTAGAGGTCGCTAAAACACAGGACGATGAAGTCGGAGACGGAACAACTACCGCCGCTGTCATTACCGGTGAGCTCCTCAAGAAAGCGGAAGAGATGATCGAGCAGGACATACACCCAACAATCATCGCAGCTGGTTACAGAATGGCTTCAGTAAAGGCAGGAGAGATCCTCAAGAGCCTTGCAAAGAAGGTAACCATCGACAACAAGGACATGCTTATCAGCATTTCCGACACAGCAATGACCGGAAAGGGCGCAGAAGCAACAAAGGACATACTTTCAAAGATCGCTGTTGACGCTATCATAAGCATCGTTGACAGGGACAATGGAAACACTGTCGATATCGAGAATGTCAAGGTCGAGAAGAAGGTCGGCGGACGTATCGATGACTCTGAGCTTATCGAAGGTATGATCCTTGATAAAGAAAGGGTACACACCAACATGCCAAAGAAGGTAGAAGGCGCAAGGATCGCACTCCTCAACAGTGCTATCGAGCTCAAGGAAACAGAGGTTGACGCTGAGATCTCTATCACGTCTCCTGAACAGCTCCAGTCCTTCCTCGACCAGGAAGAATCAATGCTCAAGAGCCTTGTCACCAGTATTACAAAGACCGGTGCAAACGTTGTATTCTGCCAGAAAGGTATCGATGATATGGCACAGCACTACCTTGCAAAGGAAGGTATCTTTGCAGTAAGGCGTGTCAAGAAGAGCGACATGGAGAAACTTGTACGCTCCACCAGTGCTAAGCTCATCACCAACATCGAAGAGATGACAGCAGAAGACCTTGGTGCAGCAGAACTTGTCGAAGAGAAGAAGATCGGCGGCGACAGCATGACCTTCATCACAGGCTGTGTCAATCCAAAGTCAGTATCCATTCTCCTTCGCGGCGGTACAGAGCATGTTATCGACAACATCGAGAGAGCACTCAACGATGCACTCCGTGTAGTCGCTGTAGCTATCGAAGATGAAGAGCTTGTTGCTGGCGGCGGAGCACCTGAAGTAGAGGTTGCGCTCAGACTCAACGAGTATGCATCAACCCTTAGCGGAAGAGAGCAGCTTGCAGTCAAAGCATTCGCAGAAGCACTTGAGGTAGTTCCAAGAACGCTTGCAGAAAACGCAGGTCTTGACCCCATAGACATGCTAGTAGAACTTCGTGCACACCATGAGAAAGGCATAAAGACCGCTGGTCTTAACGTCTACACAGGCACTGTCATTGACATGTGGGAAGCAGGCGTTGTTGAGCCACTCAGGGTAAAGACCCAGGCGATCAACTCCGGCACAGAAGCAGCAGTAATGATCCTCAGGATCGACGATATCATTGCATCATCCAGAGCACCACCAATGCCAGACGGCGGCATGGGCGGAATGCCTCCAATGATGTAAGATCAATAAAACAATAACATATCAGGGCGTATTTTACGCCCTGACCTACTTTTTTTATTAATACAAAGCTGACTAAGTAGCTGTAGCTTTATAGTTCCAATAAAGCAAAAAAAAACAGATAAAAAACGTAAATTGGAAACAGTTCAGGAACTATCCCCAAGCTCTACCTCTATCCCAATTGGACAGTGGTCCGAACCCATCACATCAGACAAAATATAAGCAGACCTTATCCTGTCCTTTAGACTTACACTGGCAAAGAAATAATCGATCCTCCACCCAACATTCCTATCCCTTGCCCGAGTCTTCATGTCCCACCAGGTATAATTTCCAGATTCCGGTTCGAACATACGTAAAGTATCAAGATAGCCATGACCCAGGAATGTATCGATCCACTCCCTCTCCTGTGGAAGAAAGCCCGATGACCTCTCGTTCTGTTTAGGGCGTGCGAGATCGATCTCTTTGTGAGCAGTGTTCACATCACCACAAATAATTACGTTCTTACCGGCATCTTTCATCGAATCGGCAACTTCCATGAACGCATTATAGAAATCCATCTTATATTCCAATCGTTCATCTGAAGCCTTTCCATTCGGAAAATAGATATTGAACAAAGCAAAATCCTCGAACTCTACAATGAGAGTCCTTCCTTCCTTGTCGAACCGTGGAACTCCAAGCCCATACTTGACCTCGACCGGCGGGACCTTAGTATAGATCCCAACACCACTATATCCCTTTCTTTCAGCAGAGAAAAAGTAAGGTACATATCCATGAATATGCCTCAGCTCTTTTGGCAGCTGTGTTTCTGTAGCCTTCGTCTCCTGAAGACAGAGAATATCCGGTTGTGTAGCTTCCATCCATTCGACAAAACCTTTCTTTAACATTGACCTCAGGCCATTCACATTCCATGAAAGAATATCTATCGAAGTAATTCACTCACCCTCATCCAGCTTTCCATTTTTCATTCCAGCCTTACCATCTGCTTTTGAAAGAACTACTTCCGTGGACTTGATAGTTGCAAATACCTCATCACCTTCCTGGACATCGAGTCTTTCCAGAGCCTCGGAAGTAATGATAGAGGTCAAAACGTCAGGATCTATCTCGACCTTCACTTTAGAAACGATATTCCCTTTGTCGATCCCAACGATCCTTCCGGACAACTTGTTGTGTGCAGACAATTTGAAAGATATGTTCTCCAGAGAGGTTTCATCCCCGAAAGTAATATCAACAAAGGACCTGCTGTCCTCATACTCACTAATGAGCTGTTTCCCGTAATCGGTCAGAAAGGTTCCTTGACCTTTTCCACCCCTTATAGTGGTCACCACTTCATGACCAACGCGCTCGTTCATTTTTTTAAGGATCAGCCATGCGTGTTTGTAGGAGATATCAAGTTTTGAACAGGCCTTCCTTAAAGAACGCTCTTCATCGATAGCTTTTAGGAGTTTTACCTTCCCGGCACCAATGATGGGTTTTCCATCCTCGGTCAACCAGACCTTAGTTCTCATTTCCAGAAACAACATCCCCTTTTACTCAAGGCATTTTAGGATGTCTTCCGGTTGATATCTTGGTTTTATTATACGAGTCCTGCCACGCATACCCTTACCGGAAAAATCAGCATCCACATACCTTGCTTCACTAAGCTTATTGACCATATCATAAAAACGTGTGTATCCTAGATCGGTCTTTTCGTGAAAAAGTATATAAAGATCACCCGTTTGCACATCCTTGTTCTCTGCTATCAAACAGAGCAATAGCTTCTCATCCGGTGTGAGAGACTGGACACTTCTGCGAAGATGCAGCAATCTGGAGGTCTCATAGGCCTTTTCCACATCTTCGACCAAGATGGTTTTGCTTGCTCGCCTCTCGGCATTCAGACCGGAACGCTTCAAAAGATCAATTCCCACACGCAGATCCCCTGTAAGATCGACATATTCAACTATCGCATCCCTCACATCATCCATCACTACATTTGGATAGAATGCAAGATCGATCCTGCCTCCGATAATATCCTGAAGTTCACTGAAATTATACCGGGGAAAAGCGATCTCCTCAGGAAGAAAAACGGAATTTACTTTAGGATCAAACTGATAGAGCTTTCCCGTATCACTCACAATTGCAATGACGCCTACTTTTGCACCCGGATATTGTTCATGTGCTCTTAGAAGGGAATACATGACCTCATCCGCATGCCCTTCATGATAGAGATAATTGATATCATCAAGACAAAGCACAAGCGTCTTTTCCTTCTCTATAAGATAGTTCATCACCTTTTCGAACAGTTTTATGAAAGCAACACCAGAAGACGGAGGTGACACATTAAAAAGACCTTGATATACCCTCGTGATGACAGCAAATTTTGTAGAATCCATCTGGCAGTTCACTTTGATGAAAACAATATCTTCCGAATGCTTTTTCATCTCCTCGAAGACCTTCAGCACAGTTGTGGTCTTTCCAGTACCCGGAGGACCACTTATCAAACTATTGATCGGACGCATACCACGAAGAGCTGGACGCAGACTGTACATCAGTGACTGCATCTGTGACTCACGGTGTGAAAAATGGTCGGGAAGATAATCAAGTTCAAGCACATTTCCATCCTTGAACAAAGTCTCATCCCACATCAGCATATCCTTACCCATGTACAGTATCTCCTAAAATTAAAGTTCTAATATATTAACTGTGAAAATACATAATAGCCTTTTGCCTCTCCGGGATAAAAACGTTCATTCAAACTCTGAAAAGTGACCAAATATCAATGTTTTTAAACGCATGTGAATAAATATAAAAAGCTTTTGGGAATTTATTATATAGAAGTTAGAAGATGGGAATACAAGATGTTATGACATGCAGAGGAAGACCAAGAAACCCCAGAAGAGTGGAATGTAACCCCGATATACTCTATTTCAAACCAAGAGGAGTAGCACTTACTGAACTGGAGGTAGTTTCTCTTGCATTGGAAGAGCTGGAAGCCCTGAGGCTGGTAGATCTTGAAGGCTTGCAACAACAGGAAGCAGCAACAAAAATGGGGATCTCAAGGCGTGCATTCTGGGAAGACCTGAAAAATGCAAGGAAAAAGCTAGCACTGGCATTGACCACAGGTAAAGCTATTGAGATAAAGGGAGGAAACTATGTCAACATCAATGACCAGAAACAGTCAGAGTAACATAACAGAAACAACATTATCACAAGGAGAATGAAAATGTCATCCAATATACAATCATCAGAAAGTCTACTAAATACCAAACCCGAAGAACCAAAGCTCGTTACCAACCTAAGAGGAATTAAAAATAAGATAATGGTTATGAGCGGAAAGGGTGGTGTTGGCAAAAGCACTGTTTCAGCCAACCTTGCTGCGGCCCTTGCAGACCGCGGATACTCAGTCGGCCTTCTTGACAGTGATATTCACGGACCGACCATACCAAAGATGTTCGGCGTAGAGAATGAGAAACCCATGGTCAATGAAAAAGGTATTGTTCCCGTAAAAGTTAATGATAATCTGAAAATAATGTCAATAGGACTTCTTCTTGACAGCAATGATTCTCCAGTAGTCTGGAGAGGACCTGCAAAGATGAGTGCCATCAAGCAGTTCCTCGAAGAAGTGGACTGGGGAGTGCTCGACTACCTTATCATCGATCTCCCCCCTGGAACAGGGGATGAACCATTGAGCATCTCACAACTTATCGGTAACCTTACCGGTGCTATCGTTGTCACAACCCCGCAAGATGTGGCCCTTACCAGTGTAAGAAAATCACTCAATTTCGCAAAAATAATCAAAGTACCGGTAATTGGAATGGTCGAGAACATGAGCGGGATCGTCTGCCCACACTGTGATGAGAAGATATATGTGTTCGGCTCAGGCGGAGTTGCAAAAGCAGCTGAGGACTTTGACGTAAAAGTGCTTGGTACATTACCCATAGAAACAGAAGTTGCAGCTGCCGGAGACAACGGACACGTACACATTGATATTAAGCGCGATTCAGAATGGTACATCGGCTTTAATAAGGTAGTAGATGCTGTGGAAGAGTTTGTTAAATGATATTAAAAGGACATGCCACTTTGTAAAATAAGTGCATGTCATCAATTCTTTTCTTTCTTTCTTTCTTTCTTTCTTCTTTTCCCTCATTCATTTGTTCATTACCAACCAATCATTCCCCATTTCCACCTATCTGAATAATTATATAAGTCTTGACCTCCAGACAATTAATCATGGGTGGGAGTAAAGAAGAGGCCAGTATAGATCATCTTGATTTTAAAGACACAAATGAACTGATAGACGATGTATTATACAATAGGAACTGGCTGTTAAAAGAGAACGCGAATACACGCTTCAGCCCTTCTGTTATTGATATGCACGTTGCATCACAGATCAAGAAAAGATATGCTCTTGAGAACCTCTACTCAAAAGAAGTTGCAAAAGCCCATACAAAAGGAAATATCCACATACATGACCTGAGCAATCCTTTCAAACCTTATTGTAATGGTATTGATGCAAGGATCTTCCTGCTTGATGGACTGAAATTCCCGGATTCCAGAAGCAGTCCTGCAAAGCGATTTGATGCAGCCATATATCACGCAATGTCATTCATGCTCCATTCCAAGCATTTTTTTGCAGGAGCGCAGGCCATTGATATGTTCAACTGGTTACTAGCACCACATCTTCACTATTCCGATATTGATGAAGAAGAACTGCTCCAGATAGTACAAGGGTTCATGTTCCAGATGAACCAATCAAATCGTATCGGTGCACAGAGTGCTTTCACGAATATAGGGCTTCGTATCAATTGCCCGTCCTCACTTGCGAACGAACTGGCCGTTTACGGAGGAGAGTTCATTGAAAAGACGTATTCCTGTTTTGAGAAAGAGGCACGTGCGATCTACGGCGCATTCATGGATATTGCAGCAAAGGGTGATGCTGATGGACTGCCATTCACATTCCCACTTATCACAACTGCCATAACAAAGGACATTGACACTGAAGACACGCTGTGGAAAAGAACAATGTATGCAACCTCATCCACAGGAGCCCCTTATTTCCTGAACCTGACAACCGATTATCTTGAAGAGAATACCACACAGGCAATGTGCTGTCGCCTTCTTGCCAGACACTCGGGAGGAGTGTGGACAGCAGGAGGGATGGGAAGCGGTTCCAATAAGATAGTAACTGTCAACCTACCGCGAATTGCGCTGGAAGCGGAAAATAGAGATCGCTTTTTTAAAAGATTGGATGAGATACTGGAGATCACAAGGAAAGCACTGCTCGAAGGGCAGGAGATCGTCAGGAGGTCGCTTTATGAATGGAAGATCCTGCCCTGGCTATTGCAAAGAACTGAAAATGACCTGCCATATTTCGACCATAGTTCACGACACCTGACCTTCGGGACGGTCGGCCTCAATGAGTGCCTTTTGAACCTTACAGGACAGGACATGATAGAGCAACATGACCTCGGAATGGAAATAATCCGCCATATGCTTGGAAAAATAGAAACATATTCAATACAGGACGGAATTGAGTATACTTTCGAGCAAACACCTGCTGAAAGCACTGCACATCGGCTTGCCACCCTTGACAGGTCTGCATATGGTGAAAAAGCACATGTCCAGGGCAGCCACGATGCAGCCTATTACACGAACTCTACCCATGTCCCCTACAGTTCAAAAATATCCCTTGCCGAAAGGATAAAAATAGAATCCCGTTTCCACCCATATTTTACCGGAGGCACTATCAGCCATATTTGGATGGGGGAAAGCTTTCCTGATCCGGAAGGGATGAGCGAACTAATCGAAAAGCTATCAGGAACAGACCTCGCTTACTTTTGTTTCTCACCTGATTTTACAGTATGTGAAAACCGACATGTTTCCCGCGGGATGAATCTCAAGTGCCCTGTTTGCAATGAGCCGGCAGTAGATCATGTATCAAGAGTTACCGGTTATTTTGGTCATGTAGAACAATGGAATCCGGGAAAACAGAAAGAGTACGAAGAAAGGCACAGGTATATTCTTCAGAGTAAAAACACTAAATAACGATGCAGACATCTTTTAGCGCATGGAAGAGATGATAAAAAATACATTTGGGTGGATAAGAGAACAGGAGATCACCACTGCAAAGGGATTATCACGCCTCATCACTGCATACGAACTATGGGGTGTGGAAAATGACTTTCCTACAAAGCTCATCCAGCTTAAAAGTGAAAATAACTGGGACAATTCAATAAGAGAGACTGCGAGAGCTTGTTCCAGCCTTGCATCTTCCAACTTCGATCTTGAGAAGTGCGGGGAATGGTTGCTTTCTAAAAGAGAGAACAACGGTTCATGGGGAAACGATGTTTACGACACAACCTATGCATTGATCGCCCTTGCTGAGATGGAGATCCATGAAACGAAAGGGTGCAAATGGCTTGTCGAGAACTATGGTGAAAAATGGGAACACGTAGGCACTACATCCCTCATTATCACTACTCTTGCAAAGCAGGAAGCTCTGACAAAAGATAAGCATTTCACTGATTTTATAGAAGAACGTGCCAGATGGATATTGTCGGAGAGAGCTGAAGAAGGTGGTTGGAAATTCATCTCTACCAGCAATCTTGTAATACAGGCATTGGTTATTGTCGGTTTGAAAGAAGAACTTAAGCAATCACTCAACTGGCTGATTTCCAGGCAGAACAACAATGGTTCCTGGGGAAAGAATGAAGGAGATATTACTGCAACAGCACTTTCGCTCATCACTTTGGGATATGCACATAGACAGTAGTCCCAACAGACTCCTTACTTTCCACATGCACATTCCCACCATGCATATCAGCGAACTGCCTGACAAGTGTAAGACCAAGACCAGCTCCACCATAACGGCGTGAAGATGAAGTGTCCACCTGATAGAAACAATCGAACAAATGACCGATCTTGTCCTCCGGAATACCAACCCCATTATCCCGAACACATAGTTCCAGCATATCATCGATTATCTGTGTGTGGATCTTCACATAACCATTTTTGGCCGAAAACTTCAATGAGTTATGCAGGAGGTTGTACAGTATCTGCTTGAACTTCGTCCTGTCAGCAGTGATCAGGGAGACCCCATTATTGTTGACCGTTACAGAAACCTTTTTTGTTGCTGCAAAGTCCGACATCGATAATACCACTTCAGTGACAGTAGACGGAACAGAGAACTTCTCATAGGTAAACCCAAGCTTTCCAGCTTCTATTTTAGAAATATCTAAAATATCCTGTATCAGATTGAGCAGATGATTTCCACTGAAAGAAATGTTTTTCAGGTACTTGGTCTGCTTGTCGTTCAAATTACCGAGAATTCCGATAAACCCCTCAAACAGAAGCAATATTTATAACCTATTACAATAATTTTGTATTATGTCCTTAACAAACTTTGCTTTTAAAGAAGAGTACAAACGTCTTGAAAATCTCGGTGACAAGCTCTCTGAAATTGAATCTCTCATCGATTGGAAACCATTTCGTCCAATTATAGCAGAGATGTATATCAATAAAACAGAGTTCGGTGGCAGACCAAACGTTGATGAAATCGTCATGCTCAAAATGTTAGTATTGCAACAATGGCATGGCCTATCTGACCCTGAACTTGAAAGACAAGCTACTGATAGAATTTCCTTTAGGAAATTCTTGGGCTTTCCTGCAAAAATTCCAGATCATACTACTGTTTGGGCATTTAGAGAACGAATTTCCCAGGCAGGAAAAGAAGATGAAATCTGGAATGAAATGCAAAGACAACTTAATAAGAAAGGTCTGAAGATCAAGCAAGGTATGATTCAGGATGCAACATTTATACATGCTGATCCAGGACATGCAAATCTTGATACTCCTCGTGGAAATGAAGCAAAGACCAGAAGATGTAAGGACGGTACATGGACAAAAAAGGCATCTAAGTCACATTTTGGATATAAACTACATACCATTGAAGATACCGAATATGATCTGATAAGGAGATATAGGACAACTACTGCCTCAGTTCATGATAGTCAGGTGGATCTTTCTGAAGAAGGCGAAGTTGTTTACAGAGATAGAGGTTACTTTGGTGCAATTTCAAAAGGATATGATGCAACTATGCAAAGGGGAGTACGAGGGCACCCTATTGGTATTAGGGATAAGATGAGAAACAAAAGAATAAGCAGGAAAAGAGCAAAGGGAGAAAGACCTTATGCTGTTATCAAAAATGTGTTTACGTCAGGATTTGTAAGAGTAACAACGTTGGCAAGAGTAAATGTCAAAATGGCGATTACAGCATTCAGCTATAATCTCTATCAATTGAGGACAATAAGAAGAAAATCATTAGGATGAATAGCGGTAGCTATTCAAAAAAGTTGGAAAGTATATAAATAGATACTAGCAAACTGCTGGAAATAGAGAGAAAAGCTCAAAATTTTAGCTGGAAATATTTGCTTTGAAAAAAATCAGCAGTTAATCGCAATTCTCTACCAAATGTCTCAGTTAAAAGCACATCCGAAAAACCGATGACAGGATTAAGAGGTGTTCTTAGTTCATGGGTCATGTTAGCAAGAAATTCACTTTTTGTACGGTTTGCATGTTCGGCCACTTCCATTGCCTGATGGGTAATAAGCTCTGATCTTTTACGTTCAGTTATGTCAATAACGGTATTCGAGAAATATACCGGTTCGTTGTAATCATCAGTGATCACAAAGCAATTCATAAGCGCCGGGAATTCACTGCTATCTTTTCGGACCCTTATAACTTCAGTCATATCACGACCCTTTGAAGCTTTTTGGAGATCAGCCTCACATACCACATCATCCATCCGAAGTAAAGAAATGTGAGAACCTACAAGCTCATCAACACCAAAGCCGTGCATCTGTGCAAAATTTTCATTCACATAGAGGATCTTACCGCTGACATCTTTAATGGAAATACCATCTCCAGCTCCATTCACGATGGTCTTGAAAAGCCGAACATTCTGATCCATCTCTTTCTTGTCAGTTATATCAAAGATGATACCATCAAGGAACATCACCTTCCCACCCTCAAAGATGCACCTACCTCTTTCGGAGACATGGTGAACATTGCCCTGAGAATCGAGAACACGATATTCGACCGTATAATAAGGGAGGTCATTTGTAAAGGATGCATCAATCGCATTAGCCACTATTTCAACGTCTTCTGGATGGATGAGACTATAATAAGTGCGAACAGAATTCCCCATTAGATCTGATGCAGGATAACCAGTCATCGCAGTTATTTCTTTGCTGATATACTCCATTGTATAATCCGCATCATACTTGCAACGATATGTTACACCTGGAATGTTCGCAACCAATGTCTCAAAACGCTTTTCTTTTTCCTGAAGCTCTTTTTCTGCATTTATTCGTTCCGTGATATCACGGACAACTCCCTGAATGATCTTTTTATCTTCATCGATAACTGAAACGCTTACTTCAACATCAATAATACTACCATCAGCTTTTTTGAAATGTGATTCAAATCTTGAGGAGTTGTTTTCAATAACATCATCAATGTGTTCCTTTACTTCATGATCAAAACCATCGGAATGTAGGAACCGAATATTTTTGGTTTTGAGGAAATCCTTAGAATAACCAAGGGTATCGCATGCCTTATTATTCACATCGAGAATAGTACCATCAAATGTGTGAATGAAGACCGCATCATTTGAGTTCTCGAACAAGGACTTGAAACGGATTTCCCTCTCAAGTAAAATATTCTTTGCATCAACATGTGCACTTATATCCCTTGTTCTGCCCTGAATACAGATTGGAAGCTGTTTTTCATTGAAAACTATCTTACCGGCAATATCAATTGGAAGCAAAGTACCATCTTTGCAGATAAGATTAGTTTCAAAAGAAAGAATTTCGCTTTTTTTACACTTTTCATTATTGATAAGGCTAATAACTCTGCCAAATTCTTCCGGTGTAAAGAACATCGAAAGGTTAGAACCGATCACTTCATCCACTGAATATCCTGTGACATCGAGCACTGAACGATTGACGTAAGTAAAACACAAAGACATGTCCATTTGCCATATGATATCGATCGTATTGTCAGCAAGGAGACGATACTTTCTTTCGCTTTCAAACCGTTTATTATGAGTTAGCAATTGTTCCGTTACATCCTTTATGATCACAATAAAACGTTCTTTACTTTCAAGAACGAATGTAGCTTCAAGATCATGCAATTCATCCCCTGACTTGATCTGATATTGCATGTAGCGCATATCGCCTGCGATCATGGCGTCTTTGATGCATCTCTTGGCTTTTTTGGAAACGTCTGAAGGAAAAATATCAGTTATGTTCTTACCCATGAAATATTCGGGCTCTCCGAGTAATTGGATTCCTTCAGGAGAGTTATAGCTTAATATGACCCCATCTGCGCTTATATGGAACAATATGAGATCCATTGCTACCAAGGATCTGTTCGTGGACATAGTCAACCTTTATATTATCAAAATTCACAACTACAGTCAATAGAAGATCAAAATATAGATCTACATTATGTAATATTATTCATATAATATATTAGAACATCTGATAACAATCCAAAAGACCTACACACACCTTAACATAGATTTAGCATTTAATGATAAATATATCAATTGTTTAAAATAGCATTATTCCGACCACCCAATAAATGAGAATACAAGGTAAACGAATGCTAAGTGAACTTGTTATCAAAACCAGATGTTATAGAAGTAAGCAGAACGAGACAATTTCAAAAGACACATTAACAGAACTTGTCAATATTGCAAGAATTTCAGCTTCAGCTACCAACAGCCAGCCACTGAAATATACCATTTCATCCAATCTGAGAATAAACGCAATTATATTCGAACAACTTGAATGGGCAGGCTATCTTCGCGAATGGGAAGGACCTTCCGAAGGAGAAAGACCAGCATCTTACATCATTATGCTAGATGATACGAGGATAAAAAACGATGCAAGATATGATGCAGGTATTGCTTTGCAGAACATTCGCCTTGCGGCCATGGAGAAAGGTATTGGAAGCTGTGTCATTGGTTCTGTTAACAGGGAAGTGCTGAGAGAAGAACCTTGATATACCTCCCAAACTCGAGATCATGCTAGTACTGGCAATGGGCATCCCGGCAGAAGAGATTGTTCTCGAGGAAACCGGAAAGGAGAAGGATATCAGATACTGGCGTGATGAGAACGGACGGCATCATGTTCCAAAAAGAGGACTGGATGAAATTATAGTAGAATTATATTAAAATAACTGCTGATAAAAAACAATAGAATATATAATAAAAAGACAGTAAGTAAAACAACCGATAGAATATATCCTGCGAGATAGAACTATCGCCCTTTCAAATCACGGATGTGGATAAAGATGGATGAGAAATTTGTCAGATACCATGCAGATACAAATACTTACATTGTCCGTAGGAAAGCATTCTTTGAAAATAGCATCAAGATAGATGGTAACATGATAGTAGGGCCTGGTGCGAACTTCTGGAATGATCTGGAAGTAAGTGGATCACTACAACTTGGAAAAGAATCTTTAGTTAAAGGTGATATCAAAGCAAGTGATGCCCTCATAAGCACACGTTGTGAGATAAATGGAAACATTGATGTCGCAAACGATCTGACAATGCTTGACAACGTAAAAGTTGGAGGATCGGCAATATGTGGAAATGAGATGTCCATCAGACCAGGATGTCAAGTATCTTTCGTTAAAGCAACTACTGCTTTGGAGCTTATAGGAAAGGTCGATGTAAAAGAAATAGAATCCGGAACAAAACTAATCGTTCGTTCCGATATGTGAAAAAAATTTTTAAGTTAGTTACGCCTTTCTTCGGCTAGCATTTTCAAAAGCTGGTTACGTAACTCATTCGCCTCAGAACTTGTCCTTTCGCGAGGTCTTGGGAGATCAACATTTATGACTTTCTTGACCCTGCCGGGTCTTGCACTCATTACAACGATCTTGTCTGCAAGGAAGACCGCTTCATCCACACTGTGAGTTACAAAAACAATGGTTATCTGATACTTATCCCAAACCTGAAGCAACTCTTTTTGTAATGTATTCCTGGTCTGTGCATCCAAGGCCCCGAACGGTTCGTCCATTAGAAGGACCTTGGGTTCGTTCGCAAGAGCTCGAGCAATGGCCACCCTCTGTCGCATTCCGCCGGAAAGTTCATATGGATAACTGTTCCGAAATTGTTCAAGCCCTACGAGATTTAAGTATTTTTCAGCTACTTCAAGTGTTTTGTTCTTGGAGATACCATTCATTTGAGGCCCAAAGGTAATGTTCTGGATGACAGTCCTCCAGGGGAAAAGAGAATACTCCTGAAATACCATCCCTCTTGTCGAATCCGGAATGGTTATGTCCTCACCATCGAGAGTTATCTGTCCCTTATCCAGTCTTTCAAGTCCTGCGATGGTCCTGAGAAGTGTTGTCTTTCCACAGCCGGAAGGACCTATGAAGCAGACAAATTCCTTGTCCTTGATTTCAAGGTCAACATTATCAAGTGCAAGGGTGGACTCACCTTTCTCTTTCTCAAACGCCACCGAGATACCGGAGACTTTTACCTCACCCATTATACCACAACTCCTGCACGCCATTTAAGAAGATGTCCATTGACATACCACCTGAACAGTCTATCAATGAAAAGACCCAGGAAGCCAAGTATAAGCATATAAACAAGAACGAAATCCATCTGGTGCAGATAGTAGTGCCACCAGATCTTATAACCAAGACCGGTCGTACTAACACCGAACATCTCCGCTGCAACCAGACACATCCAACCAACACCCATGGAAATGCGGATACCCGAAGCAATTGAAGGCATTGCAGAAGGTAATGCAACGTGGCGTATAAGGGATCCACTGCTCATGCAACCCAGTACTTTGGCAGCTTCCACATAGAACTTCGGAACACTTTTGAAGCCATCGAATGTGTTTATGATAACAGGGAAGACCGCACCAATAAAGACCACGAACCCTGCGGAAGTGTGGGTCAGACCGAACCAGACTATGGCAAATGGGATCCATGCGAGCGGTGGGATAGGACGAATTATCTCAATGAGAGGATCCAGTGCATGGTTCACATTTTTGAACCAGCCCATGACAACTCCAATGGGTATTCCGACCAACAATGCAAAAAGGATACCAATTCCAAAATGAAGCAGACTTGTTGCAAGATCGGTAAAGAGGATACCCCCTTCAATTATCTTGATAAAAGCGAACAGAACATCAGTAAAGCTTGGCAGGATAAACTTGTTGTTTACCACGAGATCTGCTACTAGTTGCCATAGAACAATGGCCATTGTAACTGATAACAGTTCAATTCCTCTTTCACGTGGTCCTTTTGTGCCGTCTTTACTCATGTTACCTCCCGGATTATTGAGGGATATCCCTCAGGTTCGGAGGTTATATGTTCTGTTCATTAATGTATGTTGCTGTTCACTCTTCAGAGACCTTCTCGTAGAAGCTCACGTCAAAGATATCCTCTTCTGTAAGCTGGCTGCTGATATAACCAAGCTCATACTGGAAGTTTGCGTATTCTACTGTGGACTCCACAAGCGGACGTGGGTCAGCTGACCAGACACCATCCCAGTTTTCAAGGGACTGAAGGACAGTTGCATTGTCAACACCCTGCTTGTTAGCAAATGTGTTCGCTGCATCATCGATGTTGAGATTATCATACTCTATAGCCTTGATGTGGGTCTTTACGATCTGTTCGACCAGTTCAGGGTTGTTCCTGATAAGATCCCCACTGACCACAAGCACACAACATGCATGGTCTGCAAGTATTTCCCCGGATGCAACAACTGAACGACCGGAACCTTCAACTTCAATGAACGTTGGTGCTGGGTGTGGCAGGAATACACCGTCTACTTTACCTGCTGCAAGAGCAGCAGTTGCGTCTCCAGGACCCATTGCGACAACTTCGACATCTGTACCAGGTTCAAGACCATTATCTACCAACCATTCCTTGAAGATGGTATCCTGTATGGTTCCCGGTGGGAAGGTTGCTATCTTTAGACCTTCAAGGTCTGCAGGACCATCATATTTGAACTCATTTCTGAGCACAAGATTAGAACCCTGTGTGTTCACTGCTGCGACGATCTTTGCATCAAGTCCGGTACTGAGTGCGGAAATAACAGGTGCTGCGCCAACGTATGCAACATCAATGTTTCCTGCGATCATTGAATGCATCTCAGGAGTACCTGTTGGGAACTCAAATTCGTTTATGCTCATGATACCAAATGGTGCAAGGTCCTCAGCCCACCAGCCGTTCTCAAAGGCTGTCATATATGAAATCTGGTGTGTGCTTGGCTGATAGCCGATGTTTATTTCGGTCAAAGTTCCATCATCGGGTGCAAAAGTACATCCTGACAGGAAAACTGCTGCAACCAGCATGATAGATATGAATGTAATTGCTGTGATTTTTTTCAGATTTATCCCTCCATAAATAGATATGTTACTTATGATATTTCATCGGAATACTCTATTTATAGCTTGTTGTATCAAACACCATTATTTCCTAGAAGTATTAATACAAAGATTAATATATCCTAAAAGAGTAAATACACTCAATTGGAGGAGTTAATATAAGCGTTGCAGATAAAGTGATAGATGCGGCTTTTGAGTCGGATGAAGCATTCCAGCACACATTGTTGAAAGTTATTAAGGAAGACCTTGAACTTACAGCCATTGAGTTCTCGGAGTATGCAAACATTCCACCAAGCACACTTTATAAGCTCATGTCAGGAAATAGGGGGCCGAACATGAGAACACTCCGTCAGATAGTTAAAACCATCCGAACCATAGAGGGTTCTGACAAAGGAGATTTCATTGCGGTTATCGCTGCACGTCCTGTGTTGGATAATATCAATGAGACAAAGAGGAAGATCGGAGGAACGCTTTGCACTATCAGAGAATATTCCGCTACTACAATGGAAGAGGCCATCATCGCTGCTGTGCGTGCTGAAAGAGAAGGAGCGAAAGCACTTGTTTGTGCACCGATAGTCAGCCCTACCGTCGAAAAGATCATTCGCATCCCGGTTGCGACAATAATGCCAAAGAACAGTGTTATCGAAGCTATTGAGGCCGTAGCACGTAAGATAAAATAAAGACCATTAAACTTCTACTTTTTTTAACGTATCGAAACCATATGATCAGCTTTGCTCATCGATAAGTGAGAACAGGTAAGCTAATAAATAAAAAAAAGAGGTTACCGACACTTTGCCGGCAACGTTCGATATGTGTCCTTACTTGCCCCTTGAAAGCAAGCTGGATAACTTCTCAGAAAGTGTTGCTGCTGCTTCACCTGCTTTTGCACCAGCTGTCGATACGGTCCAGCCACCTGCAGTAAACAGATAGACTGCTCCACCAAGAACTGCAATTGCTACACCACCAAGCAAGTAGGTAACTGCGCCTGCACCATTGACCACTTCAACTGTTGCGGTCATACTATCTACTTTCACAAGATAAGTACCCGGTTCACCGGCAGTGTACTCGAATTCGACCTGAGTGGATTCACCAACACCAAGCGAGATCTCCTGTGTAGCGGTAGTGTTGTCATTAACGACAAGCTCTACCGTGTAAGAACCTGCTGCTTTACCGTTGTTGACAGCATCCAATATGACATTCACGTCCTTTCCGGACTTGACCTCAAGTGGAGTGACCACAAGGTTACTGAACTCGAACTTTGCTTCAAGCTCCTTGACCTCAATGTTGTCTTCTGCTTCAAGGAAACCTTCCTTCTCGGCAGTTATCTTGTGCATACCGATATCTTTCAGTACATAGGTCACGACGCCGTCACTGTCAGTTTCACCAATGGATTTTCCATCAATGGTCACATCCACATCTTCAAGGGCATCTCCTCCAATGGATTTGACAACTGTGAAAGTTACCAGATTGCCTTCATAGATCACTTCAGGTGAAATTTCAATACTCATCTTCCTCGACTCGTCATCCGGAGAAATGACTTCAAGAGATGCTTCACCAGTAACGTAATCGTCCTTTTCAGCAGTTATAGTATAGGTCCCATCTGCATGGAACGTGTAGTCAACCTCTCCTTCATTGTCAGTTGTACCTAGTACGATACTTCCTGCCTTCACTGTCACACCATTGATAAGAGAACCACGTGATGTCACAGTAACTGTTATCTTATCGCCTTCACTAACAACCTCAGGATCAACATCTACATCAAGTGAATCAGCAGGTGCTGTGCTTATCTCAACGAATGGATAGTAGCGCACATTAGAACTGGAATCAGCTACCTTGAACTTGATATCACCCATGATCTCTACCTCATCCCCTTTTGAGAGTGAGATGGAATCCTTGTTCTTCATTTCGATCTTTATGGAACTAATGGTTTTTATTTCCATTTTACCATAGTCATCACCAGTGTTCAGTTCCTCATATTTATCAGATATCTGGAAGATACCTTCAACAAAAACAGCATTAGTCTCAGTTCCGCTGAATATTTCTTTGAAATTTACTGAAATAATAGGTACATCATCAACTTCCCCAAGGTCTTTCTTATAGGTATAGGTCTTACCTGAGGATAGTACCTGCTCATCCACTTCATCCCCATCCTTGCTAAGCTCAACGAATACTTTGTCACCATCCTTGTTCACTTCAACAACATCAAGTGAGTATCCTTCTTCAAGAATGAGTGATGAACCGCCAAATATTGATTTCTTGTCATCGTCATCGATCAGCACTTTTGAAAGCTGACCCTGGGACATAAGGCTCAGAGCAGAAACCTCACCATCATTAAATGGATCGTTGGGGAAGCCAACAAAGTATTTCTCTGCCATGAAACCTATAACAGTATAATTATCCCATCCGGAATACTCAAAGCTTACACTTGAAGGACTGGTAGTGTAAACAAGATCATTATCATTAATTGTTCTGCCTGTATAGGTCAGATTCAGTGATTCCGTGCCAATGCCTTCGTCAATATTATAATAGAACCCTTCAAAGTTAAGAGGAGTCCATTTCAGACCTTTGTCTTCAGCAATAGTACCCCTGAGTTCATATGTTCCCGGTTCGGACATGTCAACGAACGGTGCAAATCTGAGATCATTGTGATCTGCAACTACGAATTTGAGCTTGCCCATAATATCAGCAATATCTCCCTTGTCGAGACTGATAGTGTCTTCGTTCTCCATCCTGATCATAGTAGAACTTATGGATTTGACTTTCATTGCCCCGTATTCATCACCTGTGTTAATGTCCTCGTATTTATCAGAGATCTGGAATATTCCTTCAATGAAAACAGCATTTGTCTCAGTTCCACTAAATATCTCATCGAAGTTCACTGCTATAATAGGCACATCATCAACGTCACCGAGATCCTTTTCATAGACATAGGTATCACCGGAAGAAACTACGATTTCATCCACTTCATCCCCGTCCTTGGAGAGTGAAACAAATATCTTGTCACCGTTCTTATCGACTTCCACAACATTAAGTACATAGCCTTCTTCAAGCACAAGACCTGAACCACTATAGACACGCTCCTTATCATCGCTATCGATGAGCACCTTTGTCAGGTGACCTTTGGACATCAGGCTTATAACTTTATCTGAAACATCTGAAGAAGTATTGGCAGTATATCCTGCGAAGTACTTCTCTGCCATGAAACCAATAACCTCGTAAGATCCCCATGCTCCATACTCAAAGTCAGTTTCGATAGGTGTGGTCTCATATTCAAGGTCGCCCTTGCCGATGTTCCTGTCAATGTCATCCATTGTCATTTTTTCGGAACCAAGACCTGATTCAAGGTCATAGAAAAAGCCGGAATAACTCAATGCATCCCAAATGTACTTGGTGGACTGACCAGCATTTTCATCCCAGATACGGTCACCTGAGAAATATGTTGCAGTATTGACAGTTACCGAGGAAGTCGTAGTGTTTATTGGATTTGAACTATCTGATGCCTTGAAATAATAATTGTGGTCCCCTACCGCCAGTGATGTTGTTGTATATGTGTACTTGATACCATCCGTAGCATCAACATCACTTGGATCAAGTTTGCTCATCCCATAATTAGTTCCTGTGATATTTACCTGCATGTAACTTGGATCAGTTGCAACATTGTCAGTATATGTCACATTGAACATGAAAGTAGAACCAACAGTTGAATCAGGATTAGAGGTTACTGATCCAGAAGTTAATGTTGGTATATCGGAAACAACTGAAAATGTAGTCAGAGTCGTATCACTTGCGGAAACATTTCCATCTGAAGCTTTGAATTGGTAATTATGAGTTGCAACAGGGAAGCCTCCTTTAGTATAAGAATAAAGCTTACCATCTGTAACATTAGTATCACTTGCATCAACCTGATTCATTGCATAGCTCGTACCATTGATAAAGACATTAATAGGAGAAGGAAATTCGTTGTCACCATCTGTATATGTGACATTGAAAGTAAAAATGGTTGCAACAGTTCCACTTGTTGGTGAAACTGAATCTACTGTCAATGTGGGATTATTGTTAACAACAAATGTTCCTGCACTTGAAGGACCGACTGCAACAGTCCCATCAGACGCAAAGAACTGGTAACTATGAGTAGCCGTGCTGAAGCCTGAATTACTGTAAGAGTAAGTTTTCCCATCGGTTGTTGTTATATCACCAGCATCTGTAGCTGTCATAGTATAGTTCGCGCCATCAATAGAGACATTGGCAAAACTTGCAGGATCATTATCAGCATCTGTAAAGGTTGCAGTGAAAACGAAAGTGTCAGTACCACTTCCACTACTAGGATTTACAGAACCTGCTATAGTAGGAGCTGAATTTAAAACCGAGAAAGTTCCTGCACCTGATGGACCTACAGGAGTTGTTCCATCAGAAGCTGAAAAATTAAAATTGTGTGTTGCAACACTGAAACCAGATGCAGTATGAGTATAACCTTTCCCATCAGTGGAATTTATATCTGCAAGGTTTGTTTCAGTCATATTGTAGAGCACACCATCGATGTTTACATCAACAGCAGTTGCTGTATCGTTATCCGCATCTGTAAAAGTTACAGTAAAAACGAAAGGCGTGCTGACATCACCACTTCCCGGAGCTACAATCCCGGCGGATAATACAGGAGCAGCAGCCATCGCCACCCCACAACTCATTCCAAGAATGAGCAAGCTTATTAGTATAAATTTAAAATGTTTATTCATTGTTAATTTCTCCGAATATAATATGATTATAAGTTATCAAATCTCCCCATATGTACATAACCTTTTCGATTTATCGAAACATTGATTCCATCAGTCTTCTTTATAGATATTAAAGTGTCTTCAGTAACTTCACCTACAACATTTAAATAGCAAACGGATTTGACCTTGTCCATCGTTGAGGGGGAAACAGTGAAGAGAAGCTCAAAATCTCCACCTGTGTAGAGCCCAAGTTCAAGGGCATCATCATAACCGACCAGAGAGATTACCTCATTATCAATAGGTAGAGCCTCTGCAAATATTATGAAACCGACGCCATTGGTCTCTGCCAGATCATATAATGACATAGCCAGACCATCACTGGTATCCATCATGGAAGTCACACAACCGGTGCTGGCGAGGAGTTGACCTTCTTTTGTACGTGGAACAGGTTGCAGTAAAGTATTCAGCAGATCATCACTTATATCAAAGCCATTCTGCAAAGCCAATAATGCAGCACCAGCTGAACCGACATTTCCGGTAACACAGACAAGATCCCCCGGTATGGCCCCTCTTCTTCTCAGAAGATGTTCCTTTTTCACCCTGCCAAGAGCAGTACCTGTGATGGTAAGTTCATCATGAAGGTCGATATCGCCTCCTATCACAGAAGTATCACAAAAACTTGCACATGCATCCATACCGCGTGCAATGTCCTCGGCGAATCCAAGTTCCATATCATCCGTGATACCAAGGGCGGAAAGAAAACCCACCGGAGTTGCACCCATGGAAGCCACATCACTTAAGTTCACGGCAGCGGCCATCCAGCCTATCTGCCATGCACTCATGACCTCGGGAAAATCGGTCTTACGATGCAACATATCGGTCGTTATCACCAGACAATCCTCATCAGAGATATCGATAACAGCGCAATCATCTGAACCTGCACCCTCCATGATGGCAGGGCTTTTCCTCGTAGAAAAAACAGAACATAGATGACCTATGAGCTCACGTTCGTTTATCCCTGATATCAGGTCTGACCTTTCCATAAACTTATCCTATATTCTTAATATTTAGTAGTAATGTCTAAAAAGAGGATCATCTCCAGACCCTTCTCTTAACTAAAATAAGCATTACTCCTACAATACTTACAAATATCACGATTGGGATAGCAACTCCGATGAACACGATGATACCATTAACACTGCCTATGAAACCACGTACTGAATCGGACAAGGCATCGCGCAATCCCCATGAATGTGTAATATTACGAGGTTCGCTTACATCTACATTGATAGTTGCAAGATCGATCCTGTCATTAAGATAATTGAGCCGTCCAGTAAGGCTTTCGATCTCACCACGCACACGTACGAGCTCTTTTTCAACATCGAGTATTTCTTCCACAGTTGTTGACATCTCAAGTATCTCACCAAGACGCTTTTCCTGCTTTTCCAGATTAGAAAGACGTGCATTAACATCGATATACTCCTCAGTTACATCAGAAGCACTTGTGCTCTCAGAAGTCACTTTACCAAGGTCACCTATACTATCAAGCACTTTTTCAAGTTCAGATGAAGGAACGCGTATAGTGATAGAACCATACATGCCATCATCATCCCCGTATCTTGTATAAGCAGAAGATGAAGAAACATATCCATTGAACTCATCAGCAATGTCACTTATTCCATCCAGCGTTTCAGTAGTGTCCTTTACTTCAATTGAAACAGAAGATGTAGTTATCACTTTACGTGTAATACTACTTTGAGATGCACCGTCATCAGCCACATTATATGATGAGACACCGTCATAAGCAGGTACTTCTTCAATATCATTCAACATACCACTTTTAAAAGAAACAGATTGTGGACTGGAACTCTCATAGCCCGTGCAACCTGCTGCTATGACCGAAAGAGATAGTAGAATAAAAAAGAATAGATGTGTTCGTTTCATGGATACATTCCCCCTGACTTCATAAACAAAGAGATATCCCGAACGTATAAAGTTTTTACTTAAACTTCAGTTTGATTTGAAGTTAACCTTCTCATTACCCTTCTCTTTTGTACGTATCCACACATTATCGACAAATTCATGGGCGCGCCCTGCAAGTTCCAGCATCTCATCGCGTGAAAAAGGTACAATATCCCTCATATTTTCATCCATTGCATTTGCAGGAATACCCTGCTGTATCACATAGGAAGCACCTGATATAGACAGATATGGAGCTATCGAACTTGCGATCTTTGCAATATCTTCAGGCTCGCCTATGAAACCGCGTATCGCTGTGGTACGAAGTTCATATTCCATACCTTTGTCAGTAACTATGGAGATGGCCCTCCTGATATTTTCCAAAACATCAGGTGGATCGGGAACAACAGAATATTCACCATATCCGATAGCCTTACCGCACATTTCCGGATCGTCAAGGGGGGCTTTTACGTCAATGAAGAACTTGTCTACAAGACCTGAATCGATCAATTCTTCCACGAGATCAGGATAATAGCCATTCGTATGGATACCCACAAGCAGATCCTTTTTCTTTGCATAGGAAGCAAGATGTATAAGAGCATTCTTTTGAGCCAGAGGTTCCCCTCCGGAAAAGACGACACTGCTAACAAAGAGTGAAGATGAATCTATCTTTTTCTCAAGCTCTTTCACATCGACCATATCGGGAACTGTCAATATCTCATAGTTATGACAATAAGGACACCTGAAAGGGCAGCCACGTAAAAAAAGAACGACTGACGCTTTTCCATGCCAGTCAATGGTTGAAATGGGGATGACATCCCCATAATTTACATCCATTTAATATCAAACACCCTGAACTTCAGACCATATCGGCTGAATTGTATCGTTTTCTGTCTTCCAGCTCCTGCTTCTTTGCAGCATTCCAGCCACCGACTGCCTGAATATACCCAGTGACCCTTGAAAGCTGCTCGATGTTATCAGAACCACAGTTCTCACAGGCGTCTTTCAGACCGGCCATCATATGGAAATCATCCATACAAACACTCATATCCTTAGTAAAGGCAAAATATCCTAGTTGAGTGTTCCTCGCAAGGTTCATAGCAAAATCTTTCAGACCCTTAGCATCCGGCGAACCTTCACCCATCCAGATATGCATGATATCTCCGCCGTCCACTATGGGGAAGAACACATGTTCGATGTTGATCCTGTCGACCAGTGAAACATCAGCTCCTGGTGGTACATGAGTACCATTGGTATAATATATGGGCAGGTCATGGGTATTTTTTATACCCTCAACTGCTGCTTTTACATCACCCTTGACGACTGAGATAACCTTGTCCCTGAACTCTTCATGAAGCAGATCGGAAACAGAGAATCTCTGACCGGTAGTCTCGGCAGGTGTCCTTGCAAGAGCTATCTCCATACCAAATTTCCGGGAAAGTTCCTTGCCATATATATCCATCTCGGTCATTGCCCTGATAGCCAGCTTGAAAGCATCTCTGGATTCATGCATCTGTGAACCGGTGTGATATTGTACCATTTCATTGATACCGATAACACCAATGGTGAACACCAGTGAATCTATATCTACCGCAATCGCACCTTTCTTACCAGTAACAGGGTCCTTTGGCTGTTGTGTTGCGAATGGCATCCTGCCATTTTCAATAATAGGTTTTAGCCACTTGACCTTTGTCTGGAAAACTTCCATTGCCTCATCCATGAGATGTTTAAGGTGAGAGAACAATTTCTCATCATCATTCTCTGCCAGATATGCAGCTCTTGGACAGTTCAGTGAAATTACCTGCCAGGATCCCATTGAGAAATGTTTTCCCTCATTGAAGTACATTTTCTCATCGAATTCTGAATCAGAATCTGCGTTTGCTGAGAACTGGTAAGCACAGCACTGATAACAGGAAATGCCTTCTCCAGCACCACGGTATTCAGGAAGCTGATTATCAAAGTAGGGAGTACCATACTTTGCGGTCAGTTCGAATGTCATGGTGTAAAGTTCATCATAGGTTGGAAGCTCTGGATTTGCACGGTTGAACATCTCATCCTCTTCCATGAAATCCGGTTCAATGGATATCTCAGGTTTCGGGAAGTTGAATGGTTTACCCCAGTAATCACCCTCGAGCATGACGTTCATCATTGCCTTGAAACCAAGCCTGACCTCACGTTCGTAGTCACCATAGACACGCTTTTCAGTACCATTAGTGCCATCCCAGACGCGACCTCTGTAAACCACAGGTTTATCCCTCCACATCTTTGGGACGCCCGGAGATAGCTGTACCGATGAGAACACAAGTTGTCCGCCACGGGCAACCATCATCTGTGTCATCTCATAAACGAACATCTGCATTAGCTGTTCGATCTCCTTGTAGGGCTTGCCCTCGAAGAACGGAGCGCAGAAGGTCAGGAAATTGTAGAATCCCTGCCCGCCTGCGAAGTTGGTTTGGGCACTTCCCAGAGCCTTGACAGCATGCAACATTGCGACCTCGGCCTTCATTGCCGGACCTGCAACACTTGCCTTTGCACCTGATCCATCGGGCATCAGACCATAATAGAAGAAATATCTCAGGTCCCAATCCTGGCAAAAAGCACGGGTACCAAAGTACTCAAGATCGTGAATGTGAAGATCACCATTAAGGTGAAGATCGGCTATCTTTGGAGGCAGCAATAGTAGATACTGCTCTTTGGATATCTTGTCAGCTTTCTTCTTATGGGCGGTTTCCGCATTTTCCTGAAGGTTAGCGTTCTCGTTAGCTTCAAAGCCTGAACCCTGATCGATCTCACATGCATCAAAAACAGGGGAGCCTACCCTTGTAGAGACATTACGCCATTCAAGATGACCCCGTTCGAGCAGGATCATATTCACAAGTTCCCTGATAAGAGGTCCAGAGAGAAACTTGATATTCATGCCACGAATACGCTTTTCCGTTTCCTTTGCGACATCATGTGCCTCATCTTTTGAAATTGAAGAAATGTTATGATACCATTCACTCAGAGTAGTCTCTTTTAATAGTTGATTGACCACAATGTTGCGGTCCCACTGCACCATATGACCATCGGTAGTACGAACCTTTGGCATGGTCGAAATGAACTGACCATCGAGTGTCTGCTGTAAGGACTGCGGCTCTGTCAGCGGCATCATTGAAGCCTCCAATGATCCTTTATCGCGTGCAGGTTGCACTGCACCCTTTTCAAATCCCTTATCGGGATCCTCTATTATTTTTGTATCCGATTGCACATGACCACATCCCTTATAAAATACTCTTCAATGATCCAAGATTGACACCATCACTGTTGAATAGCTCTTCATACGTAAGAAAGTCATCGTCTATCTGTAATACTGGAGCTGTCACAGTAAAAACACCGTTTAAGCGCAGTTCTGTAAGTGATTCAGGAGTTGACATGTCCGCTTCAGTGAAAATCACATCATTGGACTTCAATACCTTTTTCAGTTGAACACATTTCGGGCAGGTTTCCGTTGTATAAATGATAATATCAGACATTGATCTTCCTTCCATTAAATTTTAATACGTAAGCGAGAGACCTTCCACACCCATCCCCAATAAGCACATTAAATGATAAACGCATTCAATAGCCCGCGCATAATGCGGGAATGATCTCTACTTGAGCAAATTAATATTATGGATCTTTCACTTAATAATGCTTTTTACCCCCATAACTGGATACTAATATGCCATAACTGATAACAAAGATGGTAACGAATCCCCGAAATATCATCATTATTATTAGATTTTTGGAGTTATTGGTATCTGGTTGTGCACCACGTTTGTTACCACCCATAATATCGAATAGATAAACATATTTGTTAAAGAGAAGTACACAATCTACATAACAGAACTACCATAAGAGAACATCCCTTTGCCAAAAGATGTATATCATAAATTCCACAATAGCAATTAATCCATATCGAGGTGAAGACAATAAAAGAACAGTTACTATCAAGCTGCAAGCCCCTGGATGAACTTCTGGGAGGCGGTTTTGAATCAGGAGTTGTTACTCAGATATTCGGAGAAGCAGGTAGCGGAAAGACCAATATTTGTCTGCAACTCGCCATCGAATGCGTTAAGAAAGGGAAAAAAGCAATATTCATCGATACTGAAGGCCTCTCTGCAGATCGATTCAAACAGATAGCCGGCGAGAACGCAAGAAAGATCGCCCAGGACATAATCATTTTTGAACCCCATAGCTTCGAAGAGCAGTATTCTGCAGTCAGGGAAACCGAAAAGATAAGCACAGAGAACGTCGGTGTCATCATTGTTGACTCTGCAACAGCATATTATAGGTTCGAACTTGATGATGAGGATTCAAGCATAAGGACCAGAAGAGAGCTCTCAAATCAGATAGGATTCCTCCACAGTCTCGCACGAAAACGCGACATAGTGGTGGTCATAACCAATCAGGTCTATTCAGACATCAAATCAAATTCATTAAAACCAATAGGCGGTAGTAGTCTTGAGCATATCTCGAAAACAATAATTCAGCTTGAGAAGACCGGAACGGGAAGCCGCAGAGCAAAGATATGGAAACATCGCTCCCGCCCGGAAGGAACCACCTGCGAATTCACCATAACCGCAGATGGAGTTAGATAATATCCTCACAATCTGGCAATGGTGATATATCCGGTATGCCCGACCCTGGATGTTGAAGGACGTGTGCCACGGTCTGAAAAAGACATGGCACGTTCGATACATTCGATGGTCCTCACCTCAAAGAAATCAATTTCAGCTATTGCTTTTCTGATCAGTGCCGTCTGTTCGAGAAATGGGGAATACGTGACAAGAAAACCACCGGGATTCAGTATTGAAGGAATATAAGGCACAATTGTCGCTGAATCGATGGTATCAAGCGTCACAATATCGAATTTCTCATCGAGTTCCTTAACTTCATCAACGATATTACCGCATCGCACTTCCACATTATCGAGACCTGCACGGCGTATATTTTCACGAGCAACCTCTGCGAAATCATCCCGCACCTCAAAACTAAGCACCCTTTTTGCAATAGAGCCCAGATACATGGCAAGAATACCGGAGCCTGTGCCGGCATCAAGTACAGTATCGTTCTTATTGAGACCGGTATAGCCCAGTATCATACCAATATCCTTGGGCATAATAGGAGTTCCAGTACGTTTTGCATGCCTGAAGAAATCCGGCATCCTGGGAAGCTGGATGACAAAGGTCTGCCCCATATGAGACACTACTGTTTCCCCTTCACTCTTTTCCAGCAACTCTGACATTTCTATCATGCCAAAATCCGAGTGGAACTTCTCATCAGATACCGATGTAATAAATTCTCTGATCTTACCCTTATGGCTGGTCTTTAACAGCACTATCTCGCCTAATTTCATTTTTTCGCACCTGATGTTCTCTTTCCCCGATCGCTCTGAAATCTTGCCAATGGCATTGTAACGATATCACGGGGAATGGAATGTTTGTTCATTGTAAGATCGGAAGTAATTATTTTATAATCACGTTGATAGGGATCAACAAGATCTGCTGCATATTGCACACCTGCATCTGTAAGCACATATTCATACCGCTGCCTGAACCTGCCATCCTTCTCAAAATAACGCAGGTCCTCATCCACGATCCCCATCGCAACAAGTAACTGAATATCCTCATAGACCTTGTTGCTGTAAAGGAAACCATATCTTGTGTGGAACTCATAGTCGAACAGGTATTTTAACCTGATGTCCTCTTTGAAAAATGCAACCTTCTTGTACAACCAGGTGATGTTCCTTATACGAGGAATAGATACAAAGCCATCGTGTACTTCCTCGAACATTTCATGAATAGCATAAAGAAGAAGGATCAAACCCTCTATGGGAAGATACTGCCCCTCCCTGATGAAGTGAAGCAGTTTTGGTGAAAGGTCATCTACAATATCACGCATGCCCAACTGAGCAGAAGAAAGCTCCGAGGCAATAGCAACATCAGGATGAGTGAAAACGGTCAGTGACATCTGTCGGGATATCGCACGGACCAGACCGTTTGCCAGAGCAGACTCATCGTAGAAGAAATTCTCGCACCCACCAACCATCACTCTGGCGCTTTTAGGGACCCCCGTTGCGATACTCAGATCGACAAGAACATTCCCCAACCTCTTTTCCAGCTCATTTTCGAACATCCTTGTAGCCTTGCCACTGCGTGCAATGGTCGAAAGTGCCATCTTTGTACCCGGAGATAGCGTCTTTTGATTGGACCGGGCAACCGGAACATAGATCTGTCCATTACGAATATCCTGCAACAGACCCCTTGCCACCTCACCCCCCTTCGCATTGATGAAATTCAGCAGATCTGCATCATTATATGTAGTAAAGAAATCCACAACCATGGTTCCAACTGCCTCATCCCCAAATTGCTCCTTCTGCTGCTTAAGGGTCATCTCCAGTGCATAAAGAAGCATGACCCTGACGGCCTGAGTACGTGGATGATGAATGATAGCAGTATAATGGTGAGAACGTGCGATCAACATCGATTCAGCTGCTGCCAGCGTAAGTTCCTCATCAAAACTACCAGACCCAAGGGAACCTAGCACAACATTATTGTCTACAATACACAGACTTTGCATTATCTGATCGATATCAATAAGCCCGAGGGATACACCCGTATGGTAAGAATCACGAAGTAGAAAATCGATACGATCAGCATCTATATCCCCTGACATCAATTGTGAAAGATAGGGCTTTTCAATGGACAGATCACCCGTAGCGATCTTCGACACCTCATTGAAGAACTCAAAGGGATCATACCCCAATTCATCACGAACATATCTCGCAATTATGTTGTCCTCAGGAATTACCTCTGATATGATATATTTCGTAAAAGCCTCATGATCAACAAAACAATTCTCACACATCTTTGGCTGTATTGCAGGATCCCTTTTCAATACACTTTCAACAGCATGTGAAAAAGCGGAATGACCTACATCGTGAAGAAGGCCTGCAAGCCTTAGTTTCATAATATCCTCATTGTCGAGTCCTACCGACCTGCCAAGAAGAGATGCCGTATGCATCGTTCCAAGACTATGTTCAAAACGGGAGTGGTTCGCACCCGGAAATACAACATCGGCAAGGCCAAGCTGCTGAATGCCACGAAGCCTTTGAAGTTGAGGAGTACCGATAAGAAGCTGTTCCAATTCAGAGAGGATGATGGTCTTATGAACTGGATCATGAACTACCAGAGGTTTTGTCATCAGAGATAATAGGTCAGCTGAGATATATAAATGAAGTGTGAAATTGAGCAAAGATATTGATAACCAAAATTTCGATCATTAGTGTATAAAAAACACCAAACCAATACATGAACATGAGAGATAAATATTTATATCCATAATATAATACTATTTCATATATATAAGTGACAATGTAATTGGGAGAGGCATATAACATAGCCGATCCGTTTGATATTAAGATCAATGAGGATAGAGAAAAATGTCACATCGCGGTAGGATCATTGACAATAGTATCAGAGTGTATAAGATATGTTCAATTTGTATTTTTGCATTATTACTGATAACCATAACTAGCACGCCTGCCGTTGCAACAGGAGAAATAGTAAGGATAGGGATCGAGGAATATGCCCCAATCGCCTACGTAGATGATAATGGATTTGTAAAAGGATTCAACGTAGACATTATTGAATACATAGCCAGGGAAGAAGGTTGGGAAATAGAATATGTACCCAGCACATGGTCAGAATGTATCGATAATCTTGAAAGCGGCGAGATCAATCTAATAATAACAATGATCTACACAGAAGAAAGGGATGAAAAATACGATTACGCATCTGAGCCATTCATCACTGATTGGGCACAACTTTTCATAAGAAGTAATACAGGCATACATTCCATAACAGATCTAGAGGGAACGATAATATCAGGTATTACAGATGATCAGACCACAACGTGGTTTAAAGAGCATGCTGAAAGATACGAACTTGAATATGAACTAATAGAGACAAATTCAGTTAGCAGTTCTTTGGAACCTATAGACGATGGAACAGCAACTGCTGTGATACTCTCACGAATATCAGGTAATGCCTTATCAAAAGAACATGGAATTGAAGGTGCACCCATAGAATCGTTACCCATCGAGATATATGCAGCTACGCTAGAAGGAAATGACCAAGAGATACTAGTAACTATTGGCAAACATCTTGAGGTTATGAAAGAGGAGGAAGACTCTTTCTATTATACTACTTATGACAAATGGTTCCCAACACCTACAGCAAATGCAATCCCTAATAGTATTATAATAATTATTGCATCAATCACCACATTGACAGTTATTTTTATAGCAGTAAATTTAATCCTTCGAAGAACGATTCAAAAAAGAGCGGATGAGATCAATCAGGCAGAGGAAAAGTATTCAGTGCTGGTAGAAGAGAGCAATGATGGTATAATAATAGTTCAAAATTACCTGATAGTGTTTGCAAATCTTAAATTTGCAGAAATGCTCGGATATGAAAAAGACAGACTTATCAAAACCTTACTTAACAATTGTATAAACAATGCCCTCAAAAATGAAGTTATTACAAGGTATGAACAATTAATTCAAGGTCGATCTGAAACAGAACAACAATACGAAACTAATTTTTTCTCACATAATGGTGAAAACATACCTGTCGAAATAAATTCATCATTGATACATTACAGAGGAAACAGGGCAGTAATGTACATCATGCGGGATATTACAAAACGCAAACAACAAGAACAAGATCTGCTCAACTCAAGACAAAGTGCCGAAGTTGCGAACCATTCAAAAAATACATTCCTTGCCAGCATGAGCCATGACCTGAGGACTCCATTAAATGCGATAATTGGATATTCAGATCTATTGCTAACTGAAAGTGTTGGAGATCTTAACGAAAAACAGATCAAGTACACAAATAATATTTTAATAAGTGGCAGACTTTTGCTAAATATAATTAATGACATACTGAATATTTCAAAGATAGAAGCTGGAAAAATGCAACTTCGACCAAGTGAAAATGATATTCAGGAAATACTAAAAGAAGTAAATGAACTTGTCAAAACTAAAGTTCAAATTAGTAAAAATGAACTAATATTTAATATTGAAAATGGTATTGAAAAAATATATGCAGATCGTATCAAAATAATAAGTATCCTACAAAACCTCGTTGACAATGCAATAAAACACAGCCCAAAAAATGAAAAGATATTCATCAATATAACTACCAAGGACAAAAACTTGCAGATCTGTGTTAAAAACAAAGGCAAAGGAATTACACAAGAGATGCAAAAAGAGATATTTACTCCTTTTGTACAGGTAGAGAAATTCATTTCAAAGGAATACAGAGGAACTGGCCTTGGGCTTGCTATTGTGAAACATTATGTTCATTTGCATAACGGAAAAATATGGATCGAATCGGTATTGGGAGAAGAAACATCATTTATATTCACCATACCACAACATTATTTTGCAAATAACATGGAACCAGAGAGAAGTGATAACGGATGAAATATATCACCCCGGATTTCCTGAATATTAGATCAAGACATTTGTTCAAGATATTTTCTATAATTATTTTAATATCGATATTTATTGTGCCAACTCAAGCAAGTGAAAGAACTGTTATCGTTGGTGTAAATGACTTCAAACCATATGCATTCATGGATGAGAATGGGAAAATTAACGGCTTTTGTTACGAAGTATTCAACGAGATAGCGAAGAGTGGGATGTAATATACCGATTCACTACATGGCAAGAGAACCTCGAAATGCTGGAAAATGGAGAAATCGATCTTATAATAACTATGGGATATACCAAAGAAAGACATGAAAAATATGATCTTTCAGAAGAATATATGGTATCTGATTGGGTGCAAACCTATGTGAGGTCAGGCACAGAGATACATTCAGCATATGATCTTGATGGAAAGAACATATCCGGTAGCAAAAATGGAATATCTATTGCCTGGTTCGATGAGTATGCAACAAGGTATGAGATAAATTACGAATATATTGAAACTAGATCCACGACCGAAGCTCTACAGTACCTTGAAGATGGAATTGCATATGCCAGCGTGGTTCCTAAGACATTGGGGACAGCCCATGAAAATGAATTTGATATCGTCGGAGCGCCTATCGAGTCATACCCGATACGATTCTATGCTGCTGCAAGTAAAGGAAATAATACTGATCTAATTCAGGCTATAGACAAAAATCTTGCTGAAATGAAGAGGGATGACAATTCAAATTATAATGCGATAGCTACAAAATGGTTAGAAGGGAAAAAAACAGAGGTCATCCCATACAAAGTAAAGGTTATCACAGCGTCCATTTTCATTTTGTTCATAACGATATTAGTATCTACATATTACCTCAGTGAAAAAGTCAAAAGAAAAACAGAGATGATAAAAAGCGCATCTGAAAAATACTCAGTGATCATCAACAAAGGAAACGATGGGATAGTTATCGAACAAAATGATAAATTAAAATTTGTAAACCCACGGTTTGCCAAGATGGTCGGATATGATGCTAATGACATAATCGGTCAGCCTTTTAGTGAATATGTGCAAAACCACCACAAAAATGAACTAACTAATATTAACAGAAAACTATGGAAAAGTGAAGGTCCTGCTGACCATCGTTATGAAATTTCTCTGATATCAAATGAAAATGATATAATTCCAGTAGAGATAAGTTCAACTATCCTTAACTATGAGGGGAAATCCTCTATAGTGTCGGTGATCAGAGACATTACTGAGCATAAGCAGCATGAACAAGAATTGTTGGATGCGAAAGTAAAAGCTGAGAATGCGAATACAGCGCAAAGCGAGTTCATTCACAATATTAGTCATGAATTAAGGACACCATTGAATTCCACGATCGGATTTTCAGAGATGATGATAACCGAAGTATTGGGACCACTCAATGATAAGCAGAAGAAATATCTAAATAATGTGAAGATCAGTGGAAAACATTTGTTGAGCCTTATAAATGAAATACTAAACATCTCTAAAATAGAAAACGGAGAAGTTGAACTAGAGCTGGATGAAGTTGACATATATACAACCGTCGAAGATGTGGAAATGTTAATGGCACCCATACTGGCAGAGAACAAGAATGAACTTATTGTAAATATTGAGGCAAATGTTGGAAAATTCACTGCAGACCGCCTCAAGTTGAAACAAATATTGTATAATATCCTCAGTAATGCCATAAAGTTCAGTCCTGAGAACGAAAATATAATTATGGACATCAAGGTCATTGATGGAAAGTTACAGACCAATATTACTGACAAAGGTAAAGGACTATCAGAAAAGGAACAAGCGAACATATTCCAACCTTTCGTACAGCTAGATGATGAACATTCAGAGAAGCAAAAAGGGACAGGACTTGGCCTTACTATTGTAAAGCGTTTCGTGCAATTGCACAAAGGAAAGATATGGATAGATTCTGAGGAAGGAAAAGGAACAACATTTTGCTTTACCATCCCCCTTAACATTCAGCCAGATCATAAATAAATGGAAAAATAATGCATCAAATACTTTTTTAACTGCAAACTCCGTATGGCATGAAGTGGTCCACATGAGAACAATAGACTGGAACGATGAATCCAAAAGTGTCGTGATGATAGATCAGACACTCCTGCCAGTAGAACTTAATGTTATTGAATGTAAGAACCTTGCATCCCTTTGTGAAGCTATAAGGTCCCTTCGAGTAAGAGGTGCTCCGGCACTTGCTGCTGCAGGAGGTTTTGGAATGGCACTTGCGGTCACACTGAGCAGTGCGAACTCCATGGAAAAGCTGCTCAATGATCTGAAAGTTGCTGCTTCCACCCTTATCGCCACACGCCCGACAGCAGTGAATCTTGCATGGGCAGTGAACAGGGTGTTAAAGGCTACAGAAGATTCCTACGATCTTGAAAGCATCAAGGACATCGTTATCTTCGAGGCGATCAGGATAGCAGACGAAGATGTGAAGATAAACAAGGCCATAGGAAAGTATGGACAAAAGTTGCTGGATGACGGTGACACTGTGATGACACACTGTAATGCAGGAAGACTGGCTTGTGTTGATTGGGGAACTGCCCTTGGAGTAATTCGCTCGGCAGTTGAAAAAGGAAAAGAGATCAGTGTCATAGCCTGTGAGACACGACCCCTTAACCAGGGCGGGCGTATCACCACATGGGAACTTATGCAGGATAACATTCCGGTAAAGCTGATAACCGACTCCATGTCAGGTCATGTAATGAGACAGGGAATGGTCGATAAGATGATAGTGGGTGCCGACAGGATAACACAGGACGTTGTTTTCAATAAGATAGGAACTTATACACATTCCATTGTAGCAAAGGAGCATGAGATACCATTCTATGTTGCAGCACCGGTCTCGACCTTTGATCCAAATGGCTGGGAAGATACCGTGACAATAGAACAGAGAGATGCGGACGAGTTACGATATATTGGTGATGTCCAGATAGCACCTAAGAATGTGGATGTTTATAATCCGGCCTTTGATGCAACCCCCATGGAGAACATCACAGCACTTATTACTGAAAAGGGCATATTTGAACCACCTGTTCTTATTGACGAGATATTGATGTAACAGGCACAAGGCTTAAAAATTTAAAGAACTAATTGAGGAACTATGGCACAAAAGAAGAAATCAAGTGGAAGTGGATTGATGTCATCTGCAGGTCTTATGACGTACTATGATGCGGATAAAAAAGCTATTCACGTACAACCAAAGACCGTTTTCATCTTTGGCGCGATTTGCGGCATCGTTATCCTTGCATTTAGCGCAGGTTTTGGCCTCTGGCCCTAACCTGATAAGATCTTTTTGTGGCTTCGTTATTTTTCATAATTACTAATTCGCTAGCTTAAAGTAGAGAGTTGAAACTATCGTATTTAATAGAATCAAAATAATTTTCAACGAGATTTAAAGATCAAAAATACATGGCATGATCCGAAGATCAGCCACCTCGTGCTTCCTTGATGGTCTTTGCGATCTTTCTTGCGACCATGGTCTTGGCTTCATTATTATCCACAAGGATACGACCGCTTGATTCCCACCAGGTACGAGGGTACTTTTTATCAGCTTCCACTTCCGGGTTCAGGTTCAACTTCTCAGCCGCAGCTGTCAATTCCCTGAGTAACGGAGCTTCAAGAGAGCTCTTTCTGGATATTATTCTGCCGCCTTTTCGTGACCTGGACTTGTCCAGATTTGCAGGCCAAATGACCAGTTTGCCTTTTTCACGCATCATCATGATGCATAGATTAGAACTCATACAATTTAAACTTGGTCAAATAAAAGGTCACAAAAATATAAAATAGATTCAGTTACCATACTAATCAGATATTTGAAGAGGAGATATAAAATGGGTTTTTTTGGAACTAATGGAGTAAGAGGGATCGCTAACGAATATATCACACCACAGCTCGCGATAGATGTCGCAAAGAGCCTTGGGACATATATGGGTTCAAAGGGTACAGTCGTCATCGGAAGAGATACCCGCAAATCAGGAGACATGCTAAAATCGGCTGCTATCGCCGGTGCATTGTCCACAGGAGTTACTGTAATTGATATCGGAATAGCACCGATACCGGCCATCCAGTATTATGTAAAAGAACATGCCGATGCAGGTATTGGCGTCACTGCATCACACAATCCAAGAGAGTACAACGGAATTAAACTGGTTGCCGGAGACGGAAGCGAGTTCTCAAGGGAAGGAGAGAAAGAGGTCGAAAAGATATACATGTCAAAGGATTTCGCAGCAGCCAGCTGGGAAAGGACGGGCGACCTCTTCAAAGATACAAACGCAAATGAACAATATATCAATGCCATCATCAATTCCGTGGATGCGGAAAGCATACGTGAAAAGCGCTTCAAGGTAGTGGTGGATACCGGTTGCGGTGCCGGCTCTTTGACGTTGCCTTTCCTGCTCCAGAAACTTGGATGTAAGGTAATGGCACTCAACGCCCAGATAGACGGAACGTTCCCATGGCGCAATCCGGAACCTACCGAAGATGTTCTGACCGAGCTTTCTGATATTGTGAAAAGCAGGGGTGCGGACATGGGTGTTGCCCAGGATGGAGATGCAGACAGGGCAGTGTTCTTTGACGAGAACGGGAATTTCATCGATGAAGATGTCCTTCTGGCAATGATGGCAAAGTGCATCCTCGAAGACAAGAAAGGAGACTTGGTCACGCCTGTCAGCTCATCACAGCGTATGCTGGATGTGGCAGAGGAAGCAGGAGTTAAACTTCACTGGACGGCTGTCGGTTCCATCAATGTCGCAAGAAAGATGATGGAAATAGGTGCAGTGTTCGGAGGAGAGGGTAACGGAGGACTTATTTTCCCGGAACACCAATATTGCCGCGATGGAGCCATGGCATGTGCAAAACTTCTTGAGATAATGGCATCTGGCAGGAAGCTTTCACACCTTGCAGAGAACGTACCGACCTATTTCAATTCAAAGACAAAGGTTCATTGCAGTGACCTGGAACCCACGATGGAGAATATAAAAGAAAGTGTTGTAGGAGGAGAACTGGAGGTAGATACTACCGATGGTGTAAAGATATGGCACAACGACGGCTGGGTGCTTATACGCCCATCAGGAACTGAACCTATCATAAGGATATTTGCAGAAGCAAAGACACTGGACAGAGCTGAGACCCTTATGGAAGAAGGTGTAAAGCTGGCAGACAATTGCATGCAGAAATAAGATCAGGCTTTGCCACGTGATTCGCCACAGACTATACCTGTGGCGATCATGTGTGCCACCCTGAGAGGTTCCGGAACATTGCTCCTTGTTGAAGACAAACGTACGACCTCACCGCTTTTTCAGTATCGATGCCGGCACACTGGATGAATATAGGACTAGAAGGATCTTTTGAGACCACTCTTGTAATTGCACCAGCCTGAAGTATGATCCGAGGTATCTCTCCAGGGTCAGGCAGATTTGACAATGCATCCTTGATCTTTTCAAGGTAAGAGACCTCACGCATTATGACGATGACAGGTATTTTAGTTCATTCATACAGCCTGACGATGTCAACCGGATTGAAACCACCATAGGTAACACCTTCGAGAATTATCACTTTTATATGACCATAGTGTTTGCTTGAGGTCACCATCTCAGCGATCCTCTCGTAGCGTCCATACCGTCACGATGGATGCTGGAACGCATCACGCCATTGCCCGCCACGGAAGAAAGCTCCCGCTATCAGAATATCATCACTGATCAATGCTGAGTCATCGATACCAAGTATCCTTATCTCAAACTTGATATGAAATACCAACACGACCTTTTGGTCACCAGAACATGTTCTCCGAATGATCGAGATTGTTCTCTTTGGGGACCATGACCTTTGTAACCGCATCAAGCAGGTCAGACATGCCAATGTGATCACTATCATTGCGTACAGCAAGCATACCAGCTTCCATGACTATTGCCCCGATATCAGCACCACTTGCCCCTTCTGTAAGAGAGGCCAGCTTTTTGACATCTACATCGCTACCAATGTTTAGCATATCCATATGAATAAGGAAGATCGTTTCACGACCATCCTGATCAGGTAATGGTATCTCGATGATACGGTCAAACCTGCCCGGCCTTACAATTGCCGGATCGAGAACGTCAGGTCTGTTGGTAGCAGCAATTATGCGTACATCACCTCTGTTGTCAAAGCCATCCATCTCAGCAAGAAGTTGCATAAGGGTCCTTTGAACCTCCCTGTCCGCACCGTTCGTATCCCCCAGACGTGTCGCTGCAATCGCATCCAGTTCATCGATAAAGATGATTGCAGGTGCTTTCTTCCTTGCCATCTCGAAGATATCACGAACAAGCTTTGCGCCATCGCCAATATACTTCTGCACAAGTTCAGAACCGACCACCCTAATAAAAGTAGCATTCGTTCTGTGAGCCACCGCTTTGGCAAGCAATGTTTTTCCTGTACCAGGCGGTCCGAAAAGCAGGACTCCTTTAGGAGGGGTTATACCAATGCGCTTAAAAGCTTCCGGTTTTGTGATCGGCAATTCTACAGATTCGCTTATCTCCCGTATCTGTTGGTCCAGACCACCTACCTGCGAATAGTCAACTTCCTGTGAATCGATAACCTCCATAGCCGTAATGAGCGGTTCATCTGATTCGGGGATAATATCGACCACTGCCAGAGTCTGCTGATTAAGCCCCACCCTTGCCCCCGGGACTAGCAGATCATCATCCTCGAAGTCCTGGGAAACATTCACAAGGAACTGAGGACCTGTACTGCTCCTGATCAGAGCTTTATCGTCATCAAAAATATCCACCACGCTTGCAACTACAAGAGGAGGGGACTTTAACCTCTCAATTTCCGACTGAAGCCGGTGCGTCTCTCGTTCATACTTAAGCTTTTGTGATTCAATATAACGCTTATCTGATTCCATCTGGTCATATTGCTCTTTCAGGAGATTGTTTCGCGATTCAAGCTGTTTCATCCTATCCAGCAGATATTTTGAAAAATCCTCATCGCTTTTTGAAACAAGTTCCCCATTACCAATGCCACTGAAGCTATAATTATTGCTTCTTGGCTCATCATCGATCGTTTCTGTCATAGCTCCGAATAATATTTAAGTAGATACGATATATAGCCCTTTCGTAAAGGGCAATTAAAATAGATTTAGGAGATGATACCGATGGAATGTGAAATATGTGGTACAGAGATCAAAGAAAAGCCGACAGACGTCACTATTGACGGAAGCCATCTTAAGGTGTGCAGTAAGTGTTCACAATACGGAAATGCGGCAAGGGCGCGCTCACCTGTATCCAGAAAGATATCACCTGTATCACCTAAACCAATTCGGAATGGTCCGAAAAGAACAACTTCCAGACGTGATCCTTTTGCCGAGCTGGATGATGAACTCGTGGATGAATACGAGACGGTCATGCGTGAAGCTCGTGAGAAACGCGGTTGGACACAAGAAGTGCTTGCCATTAAGATCAAAGAGAAAGCTTCCTTGATCAAAAAGATAGAAAGGGGAGAGATAACCCCAGAAGATTCTGTCAGGAAGAAGATCGAAAAGGCACTCAATGTAATTCTTATGGAACGGGTTGGCAAAGATGACTGGAATGATGATCGTTTGAACAACGGTACAACTCTCGGGGATATCGTTACAATAAAAAAGAAATAAAAACGCAATCTCCAATCAGCCATGGATGAAATATACTATCGGATATTGCTCATTTCAAGAGACATAAAGGGGAATTAAAATGCATCTCACAGAGAAAAGGATCGGATTCATAGGCACAGGCAAAATGGGAGAATCACTTATAAGAGGGATCCTTGCAGCACATAGCGAAATAACTCTGAATGCAAGTGATGTTTACAAGCCTGCTCTTGAAAGACTCAACAATGAATTAGGTATTAACGTCTCAACTGATAACACTGAGACCATAGGAGACTCCGATGTTGTCGTACTTGCAGTCAAACCGCAGATACTAAAGGACGTGCTGGTAGCCATCAAGGACAGCATCACTGCTGACAAACTAGTGATCTCTATTGCAGCAGGAGTTTCGGTAACAGCAATTGAAGATGAACTTAATGAAGGAACAAGGGTCGTACGAGTAATGCCAAACATTGCAGCAACCGTTGCAGAAGCTGCATCTGCCGTTTGTGCAGGCAAAAATGCTACTGAGGATGATATGGAGGTCGCACTTGAGATGTTCCAGTCTATTGGAAGTGCAATAACGATCCCAGAGAAGCTCATGGATGCGGTCACAGGCCTATCCGGAAGCGGACCTGCATACATATTCCCAGTTATAGAAGCATTGGCTGATGGTGCAGTACATGAAGGGCTGGACCGTGCAAATGCGATCACATTGGCAGCCCAGACAGTTCTTGGTGCTGCAAAAATGGTGCTGGAGACAGGAATGCACCCTGGAGAACTTAAGGACATGGTCACATCCCCTGCAGGAACAACCATCCGAGGAATACATACGCTTGAAGAAAGCGGCATACGAGCTGCTTTTATGAATGCGGTCATCGAATCTTCAAAACGATCAAAGGAACTGGGGAAGTAATCCACAAGGACCTTTTTTTGAAAAACGTAACAAAACAGCATGCAGCATCCAAACATTGATATAATTAGAAACCATAATTTAGTTCATTAAACTTTAATTCGGTTTGATGTGGGGATGAAAAATGAAATCTTTTGCTGTGATTCGGGCAGAGGACCCGAACAAGGTCAAAATAGCTTTGCACGATCTAGAACACTATGGGAGTATGAAATTTGGCTCGAACCCAAAAAGGATCGAACCAAACTATGCAGATCAAATTCTTGTAAGTGTATCAGGAGTACCACTTAAGACGAAATGCAATTCTGCAGCCTTGGTAGAACTTGATACGAATGCTGGCGCTGCAATAAGCAAATTGAGAAAGATACACCCTCCTGCACATGTTGTGATCGTAAGCCCAAGGCATGATGTATTTGAGGAACTTTTGGATAGCTCCGAACTTTATCCGGATTTTGACAGATCATTCGACATGTAAAAAATGTACTAATTCCATTATTTTCTTTTTTTAAAGTGATTTCCATAGTTTTATCATATATTTCTTTCTTCGATAGACCAAATACCCGTATATTGTAACAATTACAACTTGCACATATTTGCAAATGTTCTACCGTCACGAAACAAATAACATCCAAGGTGGATCAGATAAAACAAAGAAATTAGAATAAGAATGGGGCCGGGACCGAGAGTCGAACTCGAATCGTAGCCTCCACAGGGCTACAGGATAACCGCTACCCTACCCCGGCACGAAATAGGTGGTGCTTCACTACGAAGCACCTTATACTAGTATTTTTATTAGATAAACTTTTTGGCTCAAATAGGCCATCGAAGGATTATCCAAGTCTTTCGATGATAAGTTCTGCCACCTGTTTACCTGAAAGAAGCATTCCACCAAAGACAGGCCCCATACGAGGTGCACCTGCAACAGCATTAGCAGCCATTCCTGCAACGTAAAGGTTTGGATATACTTCCTTAGTAGTATCAAGGAGCATCTTTTCCCCGACATCAGCCCACATTGGTTTCTCACCCACCACACCAAGCTCACCAAGCTTTGCTCCGGGAACTTTGCGCTGGACAGTAGAACAAACGACTGCAGGATGGCCAGTGCCATCAACGACGACCTTAGAACGTATTGCCAGAGGATCAACATGTAACTTTCCGATCTCAACAGCAGTCCAATTGATAACAAGACCACATATCTCATCGTTTTCCCGGATCATAACATCCTCGACATTTACAAGGTTGAATATCTCAGCACCTGCAGATGTTGCACCACTGATGAGCTTACCAACAGATTCTATAGAATTTGCGACATAATAGCCATTTTCGTACTCATGGTAAGAGATACCAAACTCATCAAGGATGTGAAGTGCATCTTCCTGTACGACAATACGCGGGAACATCATACCGCCAGCCCACATGCCACCGCCAACAGCCAGTTTCTTCTCGTAGATGACCGTCTTCAGGCCTGCTTCTGCGAGATATTTTGCTGCTACAAGGTTAGCAGGGCCGCCGCCCACAAGTGCTACATCAACATCGGTGTAATCAAGGAAGACCTTTGAGAACTCTTCTATAATTGCTCTTGAAATCGTGACCTCATCCAGTTTCATATTAGTACCTCATAATAAATTTAAAGCAAAAGCTCATTGGATGCATGTATCTTAAAGTTATTGGAAACGGCAACTTCGATATACAAAAAAGAAAATGAAAAGAAACTAAATATTAAAAACGTACATGATAAAAATGACCAGGAAGTATCATGCTTTGTTAAGGGTCACCCAGAACATACTTCCCTTTTCGTACGGATTGTCACTCAATCCTACTTTACCACCATGCAGGTCAACTATCCTCTTGACTATCGCAAGACCAAGCCCCGTACCTTTAATCCCCCCTTTATCCAACCGCTTGAACCGGTCGAAGACCAATGCTTTATCCTCATCGGAGATGCCGAATCCCTGATCCAGAACCATTACCTTCCACCCACTCCCAATATCCTCCATTTCCACAGTAATACGAGTATTCTCAGGACTGTATTTCACCGCATTGGAAAGCAGATTAAAGAACACCTCCTCTATCATCGAATCTACTGATGCAGGATAAACACCATCCTGTGGCAAAGATACTTCAATTCCAGCCTCTTTCAACTGCGGACCCAGAGAATGTACGACGTTCCTTAAGACCACACCAAGGTCCATTGTATTTAGCTTCACTTGTGAAACCGACTCGACCTTTGCAAATGCAGCTGCGCTGTCGATCATATCAATGAGCTTGGCATTAGCACGCTTGATGGCATGGAGCATTTTAAGGTTCTCGCCCTCGAAATTACCCCTTTTTAAAAGTATATCAGTAAATCCTTTGACGGAACCTGCCGGATTCATAAGATCATGCCTGATAATGTCAATAAAGAGATCCTTTAACTCATTGGAATGTTCAAGTTCCTCCGCATACCTCTTTAAAGCAGCTTCAGCACTCCTGCGTTCAGTAACATCTTCACCAGAACTCAGAATCGATGTGTTTTTCCCTTCTTCATCCCAAATAAGGACATGGTGCCAACTGATAAGACGCTCTCCCCCGCCAAGAGTACGTATAGCCGTTTCAGTATATTCATAGGTATTTGAATCCCCATCGAGCAAACTGAAAAAAATAGCCTTTGAACTTTCAACATGGCCTTCAGGAAGGAAAGTATCAAACCAATTCTTGCCAAGGATCTCATCTTCACTACCACCAAGGATATCGCAGCCTTTTTTGTTGATAAGAGTGATATTTTGAGATTTGTCAACTACCACAAGAATTACGCCTGCAACATCAAGATAGTTTTGCGCCTGATCCCTTTGTTGCACCAACCTGTCATTCAACTGCCTTATTCTTAAAAGAGAACGCACACGTGTTGCAAGTTCCAATCTATCGACAGGTTTAGAAAGAAAGTCATCAGCACCTGCCTCAATACTCCGTATCTTATCGTCCTTACCAGAAAGTGCTGTTACCATTATGATAGGAATTAATTGATAGCGGGGGTCAGCCTTTAATGATTCACACACTTCAAAACCACTAACATCCGGCATCATTATGTCAAGCAGTATAAGATCAACATTTTCAGTTGCAACCTTCTCAAGACCTTCCACGCCACCATATGCAGAAATTATTTCATAATCCGGAGAGAGATATATCTCCATCAACTCTACATTCAGGGGTTCGTCATCGACGACCAGTATCTTTGTAGCAGAATCGCCACGCATCATTACACCAATATCTCTAATTAAGCAATTCCAACAAGGAATTCCACAATTCGCTTCTTGAACTCATGGATATCGATAGGTTTGGAAATGTAGCCAGTGCAACCTGCATCAAGGAATTTATCCTGGTCCCCTGCCATTGAATGAGCAGTAAGAGCTACAACAGGAATACCTGCAGTCTCCGAATCCTCCTTTAAGTGAGAAAGCACCTCAAGACCATCCATTCTCGGAAGTTGCATGTCCAGAAGAATAAGGTCATATTTAGCCTCTTTTACTTTATCAAGAGCTATCGGACCATCTTCTGCCTGACCTACTTCATACCCCCAGGATTCTAAAAGATTCACAGTTAATTCCATATTCATAGGATTATCTTCTACAACCAATATTTGAGCCATTCTTGCCACCTTAGTAATATTTTTGATTTAATTCCGTTGAACTGCCCACGGTACATATAGTATGTGCGGTAATTAGAAAGTTCACCAATAAATCTATATTGGGGCTATAAATATCATGCCCAAAATTATCCAATTACCTGAGATTTATGTTTGATAAAATGATATTTTGATATATTACCGACTCAATATATATTAATCATCCCGTTAAAGTCATATATTGAGATGGTATAGTTCGCATTCCTAAAGATAATAATTTGAAACGGACCTTCAGTAAAATTCACAGACCATCCGGAAATCGACCCAATCTAATAGATCTCTTACATTTTATTAATAAAAAAGAGCTGATAATATGGTCAGATCAAACCAGAAGACCACACAAAAAAGAGAAAGGGAAGAGGATGCAGACCCTACAGAACACTCTGCAGAACTAGTCATATTGAAACCGCAGGGATATCCACTTAGCAGTATGCTTGATGAATATCCGGAGATAGACAACGCAGAGGTCTTTGAACATTATGCAAGGAAACAGTGGAATGGTTTAGTAGTAAATGAGGGAGAATATTTGTTCGACCGTCGGATGTATCCGGATTTTGCGTATAAGATAATCGAGGTAGTACCACCTGCCTCATCCATAGGAATAAAGACTACCATAGTCATCAATGACGAAGAAAAAGTATTGAATATCCCCGGACTCAAGTCAGATGTCACTTTTGAAGACGTTGTAGGCCAGAGCTCAGCACGGCAGAAATGTAAGCTTATCGAGAGGTTTTTGGAAGAGCCGGAAAAGTTTGGCAAATGGGCTCCCAGAAACATACTTTTCTTTGGACCATCTGGCACAGGAAAGACAATGCTTGCAAAAGCTCTTGCAAATAAAACAGAAGTTCCATTGCTGCCCATCAAAGCAACCCAACTTATAGGGGAGTTCGTAGGAGAAGGTTCCCGACATATCCATCAACTTTATGAAAGAGCAGAAGAGATGCAGCCATGCATTATATTTATCGATGAGCTGGATGCGATAGCACTGGACAGGCGAAATCAGGAACTCAGAGGCGATGTCGCAGAGATAGTCAATGCATTGCTAACGGAAATGGATGGGATAGTAGAACGCCGTGGAGTTTGCACCATTGCCGCAACCAACCGTCCCAACAGCCTTGACCCGGCAGTAAGGAGCAGATTCGAGGAAGAAATAGAGTTTGCACTTCCTGATGAGCAAAACCGTTATTTGATAATCGAGAAGAATATCAACACATTCCCCCTACCTGTCAAGGATATAGATATGAAGAAAATAGCAAAGCTCACAGAGGGGCTTTCAGGAAGAGATATTGTAGAGAAGGTGCTTAAAACTGCATTGCATCAGGCAATAATGAATGATGAAGAAGTTATAAGCCATGATTATTTTGATAGTGTCATTTCCAAACTGACCAAAAAGGGAGACACTGCTGCATTGGATAGACTTTATATATGAAAGATGAAAATTTCAACCATTATAACTCAAGTGTGATATTATGAGTAACATAGAGGAAACTGACAGGTTTGAATGCAAGATCGTGAACATAATTGATAACCTGAAGCAATGGAAAGGTGTCGTTGTCGAAGATATTGACTCCGGTGGACGTGTATATTTTGCCAGGGTCAAAGCAGAAGGGTTCACTAAAGAGATAGGAGATTCACTATTTCTTAGCGTGAAGGAGTTACCATACGATATCGAAGAGATGTCCATTGAAGTCCACCTTTACGATGAGAATGATACCGAAATTGACTGGACCATACTTTGAACATATGAGAACACATCTTATTCATCGATCCATTCAATGTCGTAAATGTGTGTGATACCATTTTTGTCCACACTACTTATTTTTTGGACAGTATGCCTCATTAGCAGATCGAAGCATACCGGATCGAAGATGTTGAGATCGCAATCCTATTCCTGAAGAAGTGAATCCATATCAAAGAAATTATGTAACTATTCAGCCTACCTATAATCAATCCTGTATGACCAACCTTTACACAAAAAGATTAGAAGCTCAAACAATTGTTGGAATAAATGGCATTCCAGCAATTGCATTTCGAATTGCATCCATCACAGGAATCTGATTCTTCTTAACAGTAGAAATGTAACTTCTTACCCGCGAGAAAATTAATGCTCCTTGCATACTTCGGAATGTACCCGATATCTTCTGCTGTACTTTCATCATTCTCACATCCCTTTCTGCAAGATTATTCTCAAATGGAACTTTTAGATCATGCATAAACCTGAGAATATCATTTTTATAACCAATAAACCGATCCAGCAGATTTTTTGCTGTGGTTTGTTTAGTTCTTCCTCGCTTCTTTGATTTGGCTTGAAGTTGAGGATTTTCTTCTATCCCAATATGAATAATCTGGCCGTACCAATCTTCAAACTCTTTAATTCTCTCTGGTTTCATACAACCAGACATTCCTCGGATCTGGTCAACTGACTTTTTGACATCAATAAGTAGAATATTCATAGCTTTTGACCACAATTGATTATCGTTCTCGCTTACACTTGTTAATTCTCGCAATAGATGAGCATTACAGATCGAATGATCACAATCATATTTGTAATATGATTTCCAGAAATCATGAACTACTGTACCATTGAAATTTGGTAAGATTCCCATCGCATTCATTGCGTCAGAGCCTCTTTTTTGATGAGGATAATAACATGTCATTTTGTTTGTAGAAGCAACATGTAACCACTGTCGTTTTCCTTCTATCCTCATACCAGTTTCATCACAATTTATCACAGGAGATTCTATTAAGAAGTTCTTGATCTGCTGTTCGAAATCTTCAAGTTTTTCAAAACATGTCTTTTCTGCCCTGGCCAAAGTAGCGGGACTTATTTCACATCCACAAACATCAGCTAGCAATTCACAGCTGCGTTCATAAGGAAGTAATTGATAATCATGTAAGTAGACTGCTAATGATGCAAGACGCAAGCCATATTGCGTGGGTTGTTTAACCTTTTCTGAAAAAGTAGCTTTGTTCTTGCAACCGCAGTGAGGACAGGACTTGATTTCAGCACGATGTTCTGTTACTTGAAGTTTAATGGGAGGTATGTCAAATACTTGCCTTTTTTCATGATCTTTAACTTCTATATCTTCAAGCGATCTTTCACAATTGCTACATTTGTGTACTTTGTGAATTATAACTTCGTCAGGAACATCTACCATTCTGAGAGTAGTTCCAGGATGGTCTTTCTGACCACCTGGTTTCTTTCCACTCTTTTTTCGTCTGCTTTTTGTTTTTGGTTTCTCATTAATAAAAACATCAGTTGAAGGTGGTTTACTGCTGTTTCGGCTGTTTTTTTTGAGTTGCTCTTCCAATTTTTTAACTCGTTCTTCGAGTTCGGTTATTCTGGCAGCTTGTAGTTCTATGATCCTTTGTTGTTCAGCAATGATGTCGTACAATGTAGTGACAAGAGTGACAACTGCTTCGGGACCTTGTTCATAAACTGCTAGGATTTCTTTGCGTTTCGTGTTCATTCACCTCCTGTTTGGCAAAACCAATTGATTTTTTGGGTGTGAACTTAAATAGAATGCTACTACTTACTTTTTTCGTAAAAATCCATGTCAGAAGATGAAATAAATTGAGGTGGGGGGATTTTAGCACGCAAAGGTGGCTGAATAGTTACGAAATTATTAATATTCACAACGCCTGCATTTGACCCATATTCCATACCACCAGGAAGCATTTCCGGTGCCACTTCAAAACGTTGTTCTGTGCTAAGCTCAAACCATTCATGATTTATGATAAGGTTCCATTTGTTTTGAGAAGATTTCTGTGTAAAGAATGCTTCAATGGCATAATTGACGTTTATGCCAAGTTTCTTGTTCTCCGGTATTTTACGAGGAACCAGGTCCTTTTTGCGAGTATGATCATAACGGAATTTTTCAGGATAGTGGAACATCTGCCCAAAATTCATCTTTTCAGATATCAAACGGTTAATATCATGCTCAATGTCCTTTGAGCTGGCAAAGTTCAAAGCGATAGCCTGATCGATACGATTCAAAGGAATATCCCCTTCTTCTTTTGCAAGATTTACCGCAGTATTACAAACTTTGGTAGTGATCTTATTGATACCTTTTGATATCTGGACATCCCTGTCTTTCAGAGATGCTACCTTTGAAATTATATCATTGAATTCATCGATATGATAAGGATCAATGATGTGTTTTCGAATCGATTTCCTGTTTGCCCCCTCAACCGTAACCCCAATCGTGGGAGACTCATACGTATGTTCTTCACCTAACATAGCCCGCACCAACCAACATATAGAAGATTGTTGAACAACATATTAAAATGGTTTGGTACCTGACCAGAGATGTTAAACATCACAAAAGGGAACCTCGATAACCAAAAGATCCTCGGCGATCACTACGTCCTCGAATATCGCTTTTGCATCGTTCAGAAGCAGAGTTGCATCGTCTGAATATCTTGAACTTATGTGAGTTAATACAAGCTTTTTGACACCTGCTTTCTTAGCCAAAGCAGCAGCTTCACCTGCTGTTGAATGCATGGCCTCTTTTGCCCAATCGAGCATGTCGTCAGCAAGTGTGCTGTCATGTATCAACAGGTCAGCACCAACACTTGCTTCGAGGACATCAAGGCACGGACGCGTATCACCAGAGTAAACAACAGTTCGGCCAGGGCGTGGTTCACCTACGACATCCTCGGCTGAGATGATATTCCCATCTACTTCGACCGAACCACCATGGTGCAGTTTTGAAAAGAGGGGACCTACCGGGACACCAAGAGCAATGGCCTTATCACGATCAAATCTTCCAGGGCGCTCATCTTCAACAAGAGCAAAACCAATACTTGGAATGTTATGATCGGTCTTTAAAGCAATAACAGAGTAACCATCTCGCTTTACCGAGGTACCACTTTTAAGCTTTACTGCCTTTATTTCAAACTTCAATTTGTAGTAACCTATTGCAGAGAGAATTTTCACGAATTCTTCCACCCATTCCGGACCATATATTGTCAATGGTTCGGTGCGACCCTGAAAAGACATTGTCTGAACCAGACCGGGTATTCCGAGTATGTGGTCTGCATGGAAATGAGTTATAAATATAGAGGATAAGTTCATCATTCCAGTCTTTGCGCGCATCATCTGCTGTTGTGCACCCTCACCGCAATCAAACATAATAAGTTCCCCTTCTCTGTTGAGCATGATCGCTGAAGGGTTGCGGTTCGTTGTCGGCAAGGAACCACCCGTACCTAAGAATGTAACTTTGAGCATGTAAAGGATACAATGCGATAGAATTATTTATCTGTTATCACACCTATATGGACTACTCAATTGAATGGACAAAGCCAATGGCTCGAAAAGTTCATATAGAATCCTATTAGTAAAGGAAATCCTATTAACCTATATTATAATAATAAAAATTTACCTTACTATAATAAATACGAGGACTAATAATGCAATTCCAGGGAAGATCTAGAAGGAAATACACAGGAGCAAAGCTTAAATCTGCACGCGGAAAGAGGAAGTTCGAACTTGGCCGTGAACCTGCAGCAACCCACGTGAACGACACGAAGAGGAAGAACGTTCCAACCCATGGCGGAAATAGAAAAGTAAGGCTCCTTCAGGAAAATATTGCAAACGTGACAAATCCAGCTGATGGAAAGACAATAGTATCTGCTATCGAAACCGTTGTTGACAACGCAGCAAATGCACACTACGTCAGGCGTAATATCATCACAAAAGGATCAGTAATTCAGACCGCTGCAGGCAATGCACGTGTTACAAGCCGCCCTGGACAGGATGGAGTTGTCAACGCAATATTGATCGAGTAAATTACCCGATCATTCATTTTATACACTCAAAGGTGTTCAAGGCATGGATGAGCAAACACGCAACATACTGGAAATCCTTTCAGATGATGCAAGAACAAGCCCAGTAGAAATAGCAACCCTTACAGGCATGACAGCCGATGAGGTCAAGCAAAAGATCGAGTACCTTGAGAAAGCAAAGATCATTCGCAAGTACAAGACCATTATCGATTGGGACCTGGCAGGTGATGACTATGTGTATGCTATTATCGAGATTAAGATAAGCCTTGAACGCAAACTTGGATATCAGGCAATTGCCGAGAGACTTTATAAGTTCCCTGAAGTACGTTCAGTAAGGTTACTTTCAGGCGAACATGACATCGCAATGACAGTGCGAGGCAAATCCATGAAACAGGTCGCCTTCTTTGTAGCGGAGAAGATAGCGACACAGGAACAGGTCCAGAGCACTTCCACACACTTTGTTTTGAAGACCTATAAGGAAGATGGATTGGTCCTTGATGAACCAGAGAAAGTGAAAAAGCTCGTTGTCTCACCATAAGAGATCCTCGCAGATCTGCTTTTTCTAATTTGATCGGAGGAATCGATCTTGAGAACACAATGCAAACCCTCTCAATTCATAGCAAACCGAATGCAAAAGGTACCACCATCAGGTATCCGAAAGTTCTTTGACCTAGTATCAGATAGCGAAGACGTGATCACCCTAGGAGTGGGAGAACCGGATTATGTGACACCATGGCACATAAGGGAAGCGTGCATACACTCTATCGAGTATGGAGAAACATCCTACACTTCCAACTATGGACTTATGGAACTTCGCGAAGAGCTCTCAAAACACTATACCCGAAGACATAATGTTTACTATGAACCTGAGACTGAGATCCTTGTCACCGCTGGAGTCAGCGAAGGACTCGACCTTGCGATCAGAGCGATAGTCAACCCCGGAGACGAGATAATCGTCGTACAGCCTTCATATGTCGCCTACGTACCAGCCATCATCTTTGCAGGCGGAGTCCCTGTGACCCTTGGTGCCAGGCCAGAGAATGACTTCAAGATAACAGCAGATGAGATCAGAGCCGCAATAACCAACAAGACAAAAGCGGTCATCATAAATTATCCCAATAACCCCACCGGCGCTACAATGGACAAAAGTGACCTCGAGGCCATCGCAGATGTCATTGTGGAACACAACATCCTGATGATATCGGATGAAGTGTATGAAAGGCTTACCTACGAAGGGACCCATACCTGCTTCTCCTCACTTGAAGGCATGCGCGACCGTACCATTCTACTTAATGGATTTTCAAAAGCATATGCAATGACAGGATTCAGGATGGCATACGCCCTTGCACCGAAAGAGATCATTGATGCAATGATGCTTATCCACCAGTACACCATGATTTGCGCCCCGATAACTGCCCAGATAGGAGCTATTGAAGCCCTTCGCAATGGCGAGGAAGAAGTGGAGAAGATGGCCAGAGAGTACAATCGCCGCAGAAAGCTAATTGTCGGCGGCCTGAACAAGATAGGACTTGATTGCTTCAACCCAAGAGGTGCATTCTATGCATTCCCGGCAATAAGCAGCACAGGACTTTCAGCCGATGAATTTGCAGAAAGACTGCTTAATGAGTATAAGGTAGTGACAATCCCAGGGAATATCTTCGGAGACACAGGAGATGGCTTCCTCAGATGTGCATATGCAGCATCAAGAGAAGACATCAAGGAAGCCCTTGATAGGATAGGCAATTTCGTCGATGGATTATGATAGCTCTTTTTTACGCATGCAATGAAGCCAATAGGCTTCATGTTGTAGATTTAAGTTTTATTTGATTTTTTAAGTTACCCCTATTTACAACACGACACTTTTGGCTGAACTGTGCCATATTAGAGTTCTTTTTTAATAAAATGTTTTATGAATCTACTATTACAACGTGACAATAGCTTTTGCCAGTTGCATGATATGTGGATAAAATAAATCAGTTTATAGGGCAGATTTTTCACACTTTGAATGAAACAGAGGGATTCTACAAAGGGTGTGTGATCATTACCATTTATCTACAATATAAATATTTAAATATTCAGAAACCATTAAGTAAAATAGCCAACAATTATATTTCATGACAAAACCCATTTTTGAGATCGTCAGCATTGGCAACAGGGAAGATAGCTACACCAACCTGAGTAAACATTCATTTGCTACTTCATCCCAATTCAAGGAAAAGGTCAACAATTGAAAAATTGAACGAAATTGAGGAGATGAAATGAAATTAAAAAACATCTTATTGTTGCTTGTTGTTTTGAATTCTATGTTTATTTTAGGATATGCTTTAGGAAAGGACATAATGCCATTTGAAAATAACACCGAACAGTCTTTTGAAAATCAGATAAGTATGACTGATAATTTTAAAGTCGAAAACGATCATGTATTTAAAATTGGTGAAAATGTAATTACATCAAAATATTTTAATACGATGAGTCGTAGCTTTTCAGGAACAGTTGTGGATATTAATTATTGTGAAACTGGAAATATTATAACAATTTATAATTCTTCAACTGATGAGACTAAAATATTAAAAGAAGAATGGATTGCCGAGTTTGGACAACGAAAATTCGATTTGATAAATGATGAGAACAGTCGCTAAAATTATACAAAACTTCGTTATTGGAAGATCTAGCTGATTTGCGGAGTGTTCCATCAAACCCAGGTAAAAAGACCTCCGAGATACAATCGATACCTCGGATGTGCTATACGCAGCACCAAGGGATATATCAAGGAAGCAGTGAAAGAATCGATAATTTTGTCAAGGGATCATAAATTGATCCATTTTTATATCAACAACACCTTTTTCAATGATTTATTACAATGAGCTTCAAACTACCCCGATCACTCAGCCAGAAGTTCCTTATCTATGTTTGCGACCAGAACTGTCACTTTTTCATACCACTTATCGATATTTTCCTGAATCATTTCTTTAACTTTTATAGGGTCGACAGCCACGTATTCATAAAAATAGCCGCCAATATCGATGGTCTTGGTCTCACGATAAACAAGACCACACGAGATAAGGTTCTGTAGTGAACGATACGCTGTACTACGTTCCCGATTAAGGAACTCGCCAAGGTTCTCCGCAGTCATTGGACCATTTGCAAGAAGAAATTTATATGCCTCCATATCAAGTGTTTTAAGCCCCAAGATACACTTTGCCACATCGTCACACTGACAATTGGCCCTTAACATTTCCCGAATCGATGTAGTCATTTTTTACCACTTGAGAGATTCAAACTTTGAAGCTACTTTTGCGTAGTTTATACAAAACCATAACAATCACGTAGTTAATTATATATATAGTTTATTAGAATCCATCACATGTTGAAAACTATAATCCCTGAAGATGAACGCTCCAAGGAGCCCCTTGATACTGAACGCTTGATATATCACCCGGACATGATACGTGCCAATGAATGGGTATTATCAGAATATCAACCACCGACAAGGGATTTTTGCATCTTTGTCCCATGCGCAATGAGAAAACCATACCATACCAGTCCGTCACACAAAATGTATGATCGGATCATCTTTGGAATTCTCGATCAGGAAGAGGCACATGTAGTCGTTTTCGGGACCTGCGGAATAACCCCCAGAGAGATCGATACAGAATATCCATTCACAGACTATAAGTTCATGATGGGAAAATGCAATGTGGCAAAGATAAAACGGGATTTTATAAAAATAGAAAGCAAGAGGCTTGCAAGATATCTGGAAAAAACACGTGATAACTACAATCACAGGATTGCCTACTGCATAGGAGATTTCAGAACAGCAATGGAAAAAGCTGTTGAGATGACAAATATAGAAGTCTCCATTATCCCTAAAAAAGAAACAATGGAAGAACTTGCCAACCCAGACAAGCGTTTCGTCTATGGCAGCCTGAGCCAGCAACAGTACCTTCAGGACTTTTCAGATTCCATCACAGAAAAAATGAACATCGACGCACGCACTGTTGGCGTTCACGAAGACCTGTCCACCAATGATATGGACTGGTACCTTTTGTAAAGCAGCTCAATACTCAAAAAAAGTTTAAAATTAGGTACCTTAAAAGGTACCTTTTTGTTCCGTAAAATATTATTTCTCGAGGTATGGAGACTGTGGAAGTACTGCCATGCCACTGTCGGAAATGTTGAGAACCCTTACTTCATTGATAGTGCCCGAACCCCTGAGCTTCATGACATAGACAGTACGCTGCAAGTTACTCCCAATGACCTCACGCCCGAGCTTAATAACAGAATCAGCGCCATACTCGACCATCTCATCAAGACCGAACATTACACCTACCGTGATAAGGGAAGTTACCTCCCGTTTCCTGAAAACTCCAAAGACATCATCGATCAATGTGCGAAGCTTGTAATTTGATTCTATAGCAAGGAATATTGCCTCCACGGAATCGATAAAGACCCTATCAGGTTTCGTCTCCTCGAGCTTGCTTTCAATAAGCTTCTTGAAGCTCTTGATAAGTTCCATAGGAGCTATTTCCACACTTTTCTGAAGACGAAGACTTGGATCTGTAATATCTACAAATACAAGTTTTCCATCCTTTACAAGACCATCGAGGTCCCATCCGAAAGAAGATTGCATTTCACGCACAAGAGACTTTGACTCCTCAGAGGTGATGATACACATCACAGTTTCGCCCTTGTTGACACCTTCCATCAGGAACTGAGTGCCAAAGATTGTTTTACCTGTACCGGATTTCCCTGAAACTACATTAGCAGTCCCTTTGAAAAAACCACCTTTCAACATCTCATCTAGCCCACGAATTCCCGTACTGACCCTTTCTTGAATTACTTCATCAGCCATATTTACACCTGATAATTATATTAGATTATGTTGAATGTTTTTAAAAGAATTTTGGAGATAATACAGCAATGAAAAGATGCACCCCAATTGATCGAACATCTTAGAATCAACTGTATTGCAACGTTAATATGTCTTGTTATGATATAAAAAATGATTTATGCTATTAAAAAAGCAGCGGAACTTATACCTCCACAACTTCCTCCCCCTCTTCACGCAGGACCTCAAGGAAAATGTCCCTGAACAACAACTTCTCGATCGTCCTCGCAACATATCCGCGATGTTGGTGTTTCTGTATATCCTCATTAAGACGAAGATCAGAATCCACCTGCACACGTATCAGACATAATCTGAATCCTTCAGCATCATTTAGTTCAAGGGAATAAAAACGATTCAATAAATAAGGAAGTATATATGGATCATCTATAGCTTCACAAAGAAGCAATTGTTCCTCAGAGATTTCTCCCGTATCCACATCAAGGGAAAGATTACCTGTTATCAATCTAAGAGTTTTTAATGAATATTTATTATTATCAATTGTTGTATACTCGGCCATATGACACCGCCCTGATCAATTAGAGAACAAATTTTTCATAAGGAGATCTTCACATTGCTTCATATCATCCACCGTATTGATGTTCAATGCGACCTCAGGATCATCCAGTATGTAATTGTGATATTCCTGCTCCTCGTTAATGAATTTACCATCGAGAATATTAATGCCTGCAGGCACAATAAGGTTTCCCTTCCAATTAAATACAGTATCCGGCCGGATACCAACTTTTTTACAAAGAGAGATAGGGACAAAAACAGACATCGAAGAACTACCACAATCCCGATAGGCCTCAATGATGGAATCGATCAATTTCGGAGTCACCATTGGCAGATCAGACATGATTATCATAACAGGTTCCTGAATATTGGAGCTCTCAACTGCATATACCATGTCACCCACGTAATTGTCACCATTGGTATAGATCGCCTGGATGTGGTCCCCATATTTTTCATTCACAAGTTCTTCAGTAGCAGGGGTTGAGGGGGAGACCGCCACAAATATACGTTCAATGTAAGAGGACCTCTCAAGCGAATCGATCACATAACTTATGAGAGGCTTACCGAGAAGCTCGACACATGGCTTTTCACCCATACCGAGCCGAAGTCCCTGGCCACCGGCCATTATAACGGCGTCCAAAAGAGACCCCCGTAACCATTATTGACCGCAGTGATAGCAACTGTAAGCACCATCAATACGATGATCCTTGCAATTTCATTAGAAGTACCTATACAATCCCCATTTATACCCTTGAAATGGCGGATGGAGATATTCAATATTACAAAAGCTGTAACAATTGCAGAGATATAACCTATGATACCAAGGGTTCCAAATGCCAGCACACATACCAATGCACCAAGTACAAAGGATACAGCATATCTTGGAAATGTAGTGTTATTGATTATCATGGAACCAAGCCCTTCATGGATAGGCTTGCCGAACGCAGCCACGGTCAGCATAGCCTGTTTTGCACCGATCTCAGCTATAAGGAGAGAAATGGCAATGATGAGTGCAGCATTGTCCGAGAAGAACAAGACCTCTGCCTGCAGGGAAGATATCGATGCATACAAGGCGATCAATGCCAAAACCGTATAACTGACTCCCCCGATACCAAGAGACATGTCTTTAAGGGCATTGACCTTCTTTTCCAAAGAACCATGTGCTGTCGCGCCATCGCCAAAATCACCCAGACCATCAAGGTGGTTCAATCCTGTAATATAATAGATGAACACCATTATCAGTACAGCGCTTATGGTCGAAGGGAGGAAAGATTCGGTCAAATATGCAAAAATGCCTATCATAGACCCAAGGACAATGCCTGCAAAGGTCTGGAGATAACTGCGCTTTACAAGTTCATCAAGCCCTTCCATAGACATACCCACAGGTATTGTGGAAAGGAAACCAAAGGTTGTTCTAAGGGCAAGTAAAAAGCCGCTCATCCTGCAATCGCCCCACTGTTATTGAGATTCTTCTTTGGTTTCCTTTCATTTTCAGCCGCTTCTGCCATGCCCCTTGTGTACATGTTGGCAGAAACACCACCAATAAGACCTCCAATGACATCATCCATGAAAGGCCCCAGTTTTGAAAGAATACCAGGTTTTTGTTTGTCGAACCTCACAAACTCGAAAATACCCTTATCCCCACTGATATATTTAGCAATGCTCATTCCAATGACCTCATCGGCAATGATGAACGTCAAATCCATCTCATAGGAACTTCTGCTGATATTCGGAAGTTTGCCTTTTTCACCTTCCCGCTCCAGCAATATGCCAGAATATATCAGAAGACACAGATTAGCATCGGAGATAGCGATATACAGTTCCCTCCTGAAGCGTTCCTCTGCAATCTCACGGGTCTCAAGCCCGGGATGAGGAGCATAAAGCTCAAGAGCAGTATCAACAAGCATATCCACGGTGATACCTTCTTCTTCCAGTATTTCGATGATATTATGATCAATATCGCCTTCCAATTCCTTTGGTTGGTCTTTTTTGAGATCCTGAGAGTTTATATCTGACAATTTCATAATTATCACTTACAAGGTTCAATTATAGATAGTTGATTAAATTCGATATTATATAGATTAAAGCTACAAATATTATTACAACAAATATTGAAGACATACCGATAACTTCTGCTGCCTTTTTAATATCTTCTGTCTTTGGCAATGAGAGGTTCTTACCGATAACATATGTATTGGGTTTCTCAAGCCGGACACCAAGAGTCCCTGCAATTGCCGCCATCGGATAGCCGGAATTAGGAGAAGGCGTTGTCATGCAATCTGTTGATGCACACCTGAAAGCACCCATATGGTCCAGTCCTTTGCTCTTTAAAAGAACACTTGAAAGGAAAGAACCTGCCATGATGAACACCACACATATACGTGCAGGTATCCAGTTAAGCACATCATCGGTCTTTGCTGAGAAATAACCAATTTCCCTGTATTTCTCATTCATGTAGCCCACCATTGAATCAAGCGTACTTACCGCTTTGAAGATATAAGCACCTATAAGGCCGTAAGGGCCGAATATCACATAGTAGAACAACGGGCTCAATATCCCGTCAACAAAGTTCTCGGAGCAGGTCTCAATGACAGAAGAGGACACCTGTCCTTCGGTTAACTGTGAAGTATCCCTGCTCACATACATTGAAAGCTTTTTACGTGCAGATACAAGATCACCTTTTACCAGTTCACCATAGACTTCCATTGCAGCTTCCAGTAATCTGCGAATGGCGAACGTGGATTTCAGGAAATAGGCCTCAATGAGAAGCACTACGAATTCCGGAATGAACGATAGATTTGCGATAAGAAGCACAACATAAGCTATAGAAGCTGCAAATAAGATAACAATGAGAGCAAATACTACACCATATGTTTTTTTATGTGTGGCTGGCACTTTTTTCTTGAAGAATCCAATAAGATTGCCTATCCAGACCACCGGGTGCAATGCTGTGGGCGGCTCACCTATCAACAGATCAAACCCTGTTGCCAGAATGAGAACGAATATCAGATGCTCCGCATCAGGCAGGAAAGGTTCGATCATAAACGAGGCTCCAGCACCTTATCCCACGCTTTTTTCAAATTACGGTCCATATCCTCATCCTCTGAAAGTACATCGAGAAGCTCTTTTACAACATCCTTATCATGAACGAGAACACAATCTTCACAGCTCCAGACCTTGCCGCCACTGGAACGGTCGACCCACTTGCCCCCAGTACGTTCATCCTCACACCTATAGAACGGACAGAAGCATAAGGTGCAGTCCTGATCCTCACAACTGTGACATGGGTAATAAGGGCAATCAAGATTCCCACCACAAGGAACCGCATCCCCACTTTCAAGCATTGAAACAAGATCAGCTTTCGCATCCTCTCTTGCTTTTTCAACAACGACCTTTCCTATTGCCTGTGAAAGTATGTCAGTCTCCTCTTTTGGACGGACAGCGATACGGACAAAGTCTTCACCCATGGAAGGGAAAGAACTGCAATCCCTTATAAGCACCCCATGTGCAGCCAGCCGCTGCGTGAGTTCAACAGAATCAAGGGAAGAGGCGCTGATATCAACAAGGATATAGTTCACAGTGCTTGGAAGGGGTTTGAACTTGCGTATCCTTGAAATGCGCTCAGTAAGATAATTACGATCATTTTCAATTGCCTTACGCGATGCCACAAGATAAGGGCTGTTGCAGCCACCATCCATGTTAAGCATTGCTATTCCGATCTCCTCGGGAATGGAACCGAGGTTCCACGAAAGTCTTGCAGTGTTCAATGTATTTGCAATTGTTTTTGAAGCCACACCGAACCCGAGACGAACACCTGGTATGGCAAAGTCCTTAGTAAGAGAGCGAAGGATGAAAAGATGATCATTATCGACCACAGTATCAGTGATCGTTTGTGAAGGATCATCAGCAAGTTCGATGAAGGCCTCATCGACGAACAGGAGGGTGTTATTGCTGACACATCTTTTTACCAGTGACAGAATATCCTCCCTTTTATGGAGCTTACCGGTAGGGTTGTTCGGATTACATACGAAAAGGATCTTTGCGCTCCCAAGCACATCGTCGGAGAGATCAAAGATATCATCCTGTCCTATGTAACGAACATCAGCACCTGCTACGTTGCATTGTTGTTCATATTCCGTGAACGTAGGGTGAGGTATCAGTACAATATCGCCCTGATCCACTATTGACTCTGCCACAAGCCTGATGATCTCACAGGAACCATTGCCAGGAACTATGTTATCTACAGACAGCCCGTTGTCCAGAAAACGAACAGCAGCCTTTCTAAATTCAAGATAACGGTTATCAGGATATTGCCCAAATCGTTCCATGGCATGCTCTAGCAAGCGGTCAAGGTCAAGCCCGCCTAAAGGATGGTCGAAGGGACTTCCGAGGGGGTTAAGGCTGGCACTCAAGTCCAGCATCTCCGATACAGGGATGCCGTACTTGTCAGCCATTTCACGAATAAGTCCGCCATGTGAGGGACAGGCCAATTCTATAATGTTTTCTTTGAGAGGGAGTTCTTTTTTTTGTGACACGCTGATCGAATAATGAAAAGAACTGAAAATATATTAAGTTATTCAATTTAACTTTCTTTAAGGGAATTCATAATTGAATTAAAACCAATGCTGCGAACATAAAAAGGTAACATTATAAATAAAATAATAAAAAAAGATAATCAGGTTGATTTGATTATATCCCTTTATGAAATTCTGGCCAATAGCAATTCCTTACATTTTGCCAGTTCAACGATCGAGTCCACATTAATCGCAACTTCAGGAATATTGATCAGATGATCAAAATCTACCTGTTCCTCTTCGATCTTACCGGAATCGAGGACATTTATCCCCACAGGGACCAGCATTTCACCGTTCTTGTTGAACACTGTGCCCGGGCGCAAACCCAATTCCCGGAAAAGCCCAATTGGGGCATAAACGGACATTGCCGGAATGGAACATCGCTCATAGCTTTCAACGATGGCATCAATGTGTTCGGATTCTACCAGAGGGAGGTCCGGCATCAATATCATGACAGGACCGATACTACCAGCATCTTTGACAGCTTTTATCATATCTCCAACATAATTATCACCAGGGGTCCGGAGAATGAGAACATCATTGCCATAATATCCTCTGACACACGATTCTGTTTCCGGTGAATATGGTGAGGTCTGAACAAAAACACGTTCAATGTGTTCTGCATCAATAAGCGAGTCAAGAAGATAACTGATAAGTGGCCTGTCGATAAGCATCACACATGCTTTTTCCTCTGCACCAAGCCTCTGGGCAAGACCGCCTGCCATAATAATAGCATCCATTTTAGTCCTCCAACATCAAAAATATGGGACCGGTATCTAAAGACATCGGCGCTTAGAACACTACACACACATCAGAGATGAGGCACTATTGCCTTTTCCCAAGATACTTTTAGGTTATGCTCGGTATCGCTGTCACTCATGAGAATGTGGAGAACCTCTTGAACAACTTCAGGTTTATGCAATATGTTGCATTTTTCACAACTCCAAACTTCACTACCCGTAGTACTTTCGATCCAGCAACCTCCTGTTTTAGGATCTTCGCAGGGGTAGAAAGGACAGAAACAGAACGTACAATCCTGACCGCTGAAATGACAGGGGTAATACTCACACGTATTTCTGCAAGCAGGCATGCCAGACTCAGCACTCTCGATGGTCTCTTTCAGGCGTTCCTCTGCATAATCCTTGCCAGCCTCAGTAAGGACATCACCTATGGCCTGTATGAGACGATCCGTCTCCTCCCTTGTGCGAACCGCTATCCTGATGTAATCATTGTCAAGCAGGTAGAAGGAACTGCAATCCCTCACAAGGATGCCATGGGAAGCAAGACGGGAGGTCAGCTCCTGGGAATCCATAAGAAGTTCCCTTATATCTACAAGAACATAATTGACAGCACTTGGAAGCGGTTCGAACCCATATATCCCGGACAGGCGTTCAGTCAGATATTCCCGCTCTTCTGCGATCATTTTACGAGATTTTACGAGATATTTACTGTAGCAACCGCCCTCCATGTTCAACAGAGCAGCACCTACAACATCAGGCACTGAGCCCAGATTCCACGATAGCCGGGCAGTATTGAGTGCTTTTGCCATCTCCAGGGACGCAACACCAAAACCCAGACGTATACCAGGAATAGCAAAGTTCTTGGTAAGGGAACGGAGGACAAATAAATAGTTATTAGTGGCCGCTACGTCCGCAACACTCTGGGTCGGATCGGCAAGTTCACTGAACGCCTCATCAACGAACAATAGGGTGGAGTTCATCTCACACCTTTTAGCAAGTTCAAGGATCGAATCCCTTGAAAATAATTTGCCAGTAGGATTATTTGGATTGCATACGAAAAGGATCTTTACATCCTTTAGTGCCTCGTCGGTAATATCCATCAAGCCGTCATGCTCAAAATAACGGATACTGGCACCCATTATCCTGCACTGCTGCTCATATTCATCGAAAGTTGGCTGCGGAATAACTACAACATCACCGCTATTGATCATGCATTCTGCAACAAGACGAATAGTCTCACATGATCCATTTCCGGGTATGATGTTATCGGCGCTTATCCCATCACCAAGGAACCCAGCTGCAGCTTCCCTGTATTCGAGATACCGATTGTCAGGATAATTGTGCATACCGCCCCTTGCACTGATAAAAAGTGCCTTGAGGTCAAGACAGTATTCAGGATGATCAAAGGGACTGCCATAAGGATTGAGGTTTGCACTCATATCGATAAGGTCAGATTCAGCTATCCCGTATTCCTGTGAAGCCTTGCGAACAAGACCACCATGAGATGCAGGCACAAGACCGATTATGTGCTTTTTGAGAGGTAAATTGATTTTATCGTCCACATTCATCGCCACGCTTTATCGTGCAAAGATAGGAAGAAAACATATATTAAGTTATGTAAAGTTTACTTTAGGAAAAATGACAAGCAAATAGAACAGCCGCATGAGAGATGAACAAAAACGATAACATATGACACATCAACCATTCATTCCATTTCAACATATGATCATCACGAGAACTGCACCATAGACAATATTATAAGTTATGTCTATCAATTAACCCGAAATTCTTAAATACGGACTGTATCTATCAAAGATACTGCAAACGTGGTGGCACATGTATGACCATACAGGCTGTTCACCATTAGATGTCAGGAAAGCCGATTTCCCATAACTACATGGAGACTTGATCATGTAGATCGAACGGACTCTAAATCCTTTCAGCCGGGTTAGATTCCCGGAGTTTCCGCCAAATGGACATGGCTTTCCATTAGGACATTATTATATTCATAATGATGGATGTCCATCAATTTTTAAAAAGGAAAATGATAGAATGAAGTGTTTCGCAATAGGAGCCTAGAACTATGGAAAAGCAATTACTGGACGTTCTAGTAGAGCTCAACGGAGTATGGCTATCGCGAAGCGGATTGCTTCATGGGATAAGGAACTTTGAGATAACCACTAAACATATTCACATTGAGACCGACTGTGGTGCAAGGTTCACTGTGAGAAATTCCAGATCAAGCCGTTCTGCAAGATCATTAAGGCATAACAAATATCGCAAACCCTGCAAACGCTGTCGTCCGGCAGATGAGCAGATCGACCGTTTTGTTAAGAAGACCTTTAAAGAGAAAAGGCAGACTGTCAGCGTATTCTCCAGTCCGAAGAAACATGTCCCGAAAAAGCCAAAAGTGGCTGTCATTAAATCCTTTTCTATTTCTACACCCAGCCCTAAGGAGGCAAGTGTGTCAAACTCAATACCAACTCCTTCTATAAGTGTCGTAAAAGATGAAGTGAAAGTACCAGAAGTAAAGTACACACCTTCACAGATCGAGAGACTAAAGACCCTGATGTCCCCTGATGACAAGATACCAATCCAGGACGAGTTACCTGAGTTCAAGGTGCTTGAGAAAGAACTGATACAGAGGCGACGTGACGACCTTAAGAAGATGTACGAGGAAGACAGAGAAGACCGTCTTGGTAAACTTGAGAGGGACATAACCGAATTCTTCGTGGACAGAGGATTCCTGGAAATAAAATCACCTATAATGATACCTTTCGAATATATCGAAAGGATGGGGATAGACAAGGATGATCACCTCAACAAGCAGATATTCCGTGTTGATGAGAGCATGTGTCTGCGACCTATGCTGGCACCATGCCTTTACAATTATCTGCGCAAACTTGACAAGGTGCTTCCGGACCCCATAAGAATATTCGAGATAGGACCATGCTACCGCAAAGAATCAGATGGTAGCAGCCATCTTGAAGAGTTTACCATGGTGAACTTCTGCCAGATGGGATCAGGATGTACAAGAGAGAACATGGAAGCGCTCATAGATGAGTTCCTTGAGCATCTTGGAATAGAATACGAGATAGAGGCTGACAACTGCATGGTCTATGGAGATACCATTGACATCATGCATGGCGACCTTGAACTGTCATCCGCAGTGGTAGGGCCAATCCCGCTTGACAGAGAATGGGGTGTGAATAAACCGTGGATGGGAGCAGGATTCGGTCTTGAAAGACTACTAAAGGTCAGGCACAATTACACGAACATACGCCGTGCAAGCCGTTCTGAACTATACTACAACGGAATCAATACGAATCTATGAGGTGAACATCTTGTTTGAGAAAATGGACCAAAATGATCTGGAAGACTATGCTGAGCAGATAATTACCGGATCAGAGGTTTCCGATGAGAACATCAGGGCAATGCTTCAGATAAGCGATCCTGATGATATGGAAAAACTGCATTATGTGGCACGCCACATACGGGATAATTTCTTTGGGAACAAAGTGTTCATGTACAGTTTCGTGTACTTTTCCACACACTGCAAGAACAATTGCGCTTTCTGTTATTACAACCGTGAGAATGACATCGAGAGGTATCGCCTGACACTTGAGGACATAAAGAAGATATGCCAGGTCCTCAAGACAGAAGAGATACACATGGTAGACCTCACCATGGGAGAGGACCCCTATTTCCATAACAATCCTGAACGTCTGGCAGAACTTGTCAGAACAGTGAAGGAAGAAGTGGGAAAACCAATAATGATATCCCCGGGAGTTGTTGATAATGAGACCCTTATGCTGTTGAAGGAGAACGGGGCAAACTTCCTTGCACTATACCAGGAGACCTATGACAAGGAGCTTTTTGGAAAGCTGAGGGTTGAACAATCCTTTGAGGAAAGGATCAACTCCAGGAACCATGCAAAAAGGATAGGTTATCTTGTTGAAGATGGGATCCTAACAGCAGTGGAACCGGATATAGAATCCACACTTATCTCACTGAGAGGACTTGGAACATCCAATCCCGATATGGTAAGGGTCATGACATTTTTGCCTCAAAAAGGCACACCTCTGGAAGGAAAAGATGTTGAGGGAAGTGAAGCGGAACTCAGGATGATCTCAATACTTCGATTGATGTATCCAAACCTACTCATTCCGGCATCACTTGACCTTGAAGGTATTGACGGAATGGTGCACAGGCTAAACTCCGGTGCCAATGTGGTCACCTCCATAATCTCATCCAATTCAGCACTTGAAGGTGTTGTGAACTATGACAGAGAACATGCTGAGAGGGACAGGGATGTTAAGAGCGTTATCTACCGACTGAAGACAATGGGAATGGAACCTGCTAAACAAAGCGATTTCGAGAAGTTGTTGGGGCAATAGGATGACGACAGTATGTCTTATAGGAGGGAAACTTCAGGGATTCGAAGTGACCTATCTTGCGAAGAAAGCGGGAATGGGAGTTGTTCTGATAGACAAGAACAGGAAACCCCTTATTCGCAATGTTGTTGATGAGCTGTTCTGCTTTGACATAACTGAAGAACCGGAAAGGTTCATCGAAATATCAAAGAATGTCGATGCCATTATCCCGGTAAATGAGAACCTTGATACACTGAACTTTATAAGGGACATCAGCAACAAGCTTGATTGCCCTGTTCTTTTTGATTTTGATGCGTACCATATCAGCATGGATAAGAAACGCTCAAAGGAATATTTTACTTCCATCGACATACCTACCCCTGGCGACAGACCTTCGCAACCACCTTATTTTGTAAAACCACCCTGTGAGAGCAGTAGCATTGGCACACACATAATCTATGATGATAGCGAACTTGCCGATGTCGGACCGAATATGCTTGTTGAGGAGTACCTTGAAGGCAATGTGATCTCACTTGAAGTAATCGGGGATGGCAAACATTTTGCAGTCGTGAAGGAAACAAAAGTGCATATCGATGATACATATGACTGTCACATGATAACCCCGGTAGAGCATGATCCGAAGTTCAGGGAAATATCATACAGACTTGCTCAAGGACTCAACCTTAAAGGTATCATGGATGTGGAAGCCATTGTTTCTGAAAAAGGATTGAAGATCCTTGAGATAGATGCACGTTTCCCAAGCCAGACACCTATTGTTGTATACCATTCAAGTGGGATGAACCTTGTCGCATTACTTATGCAGGCGTTCACCGAAGGCGTGACCGAGATAGAAAGGGCGCCTGAGAAAAGTTATTGTATATTCGAACATCTGAAATGGGATAGTTCAGGATTGATACCTGTGGGAGAGCACATACTTTCCATGGGTGAGCGATACGAATTATTCCATGAGGAAGAGAACCTTGAGATATTCCATTCAAGTGGAGAGAACGATGTGTTCACACTCATCTCAAGGGGCAAGGACATTGAGAGTACAGAAGAGGTTCGCAGCAAAGGCATAATGCGGATCGAAGATCATTTTAATGGGGAGTGGTGAGCATTATGGCATTATTAACACCTGAGGATCTGGAAGATCTTTTGAACAAACTTAGACAGAGCAATGAAACAATCAAGGCATCTACCGGAAAGGGCATCACGGAAATATGTGAAGAGGTCTATGGCACACGACCAGCCTCCCAAAAGGTTGCAATCGTGCCCATAACCGCAGGCAATGGAATAATTGGCAATTTTTCTTCATCGCTGCTCGCAATAACCGAATATTTCGGACTTGAAGGTTATATTACAGACCATCCCGACATAACCGGATATCATCAGGCAGTTTCCGATGGGGCGGACATACTTCTAATGGCAGATGACCACATGTTCATAGCCCACAACCTGAAGAATGGAAAGATAGCGGCCAACCATATATGCACAGGTGTGATCTATTCCGAGATAGCATCAAGGTTTATACATGCAGGATCAAAGGATGTGATGGTAATAGGCCTTGGTCGTGTAGGTTATGCCGGTGCCGAACATCTGGTGAAGAAAGGGTTCAATGTGTACGCTTATGACCCGAACACCGAATTCATGGAAAAGGCAATTGAAGAGCTTGGAGTCAACGCATACGATAGTGCAGACCATAAGAAGTTCTCCATGGTCTTCGAGGCAACCCCTAACGCTAATACGATATCAGAAGGAATGATCACAGACAGATGCCTCATATCGACTCCGGGAATACCCTGCGCGCTTCCAGCCGAACTCGCTGAGAACGGTGATATCGACCTGGTAATGGAACCACTGGTCATAGGTGCCGCAGCAATGCTCTATTCAGTGTTCTGAAAAAGAGAAGAATATTTCACGTTCACAAACCAGGGAGAAAGCTTGCAAAAAACTCAAAGAAGCGTTGACATGACAAAACCAAAAAACTTGTCTAATGCGACTATTGCAAGCGTTTTTCCCAAATAAAAAGGTATATATATGCTAAGTACATAGCCTAAGTACCTTTTTAGTGATTATAAAGGATTGATCTATAGGAGAATATTTAAATGACTGAATACACACCAAAGACAAGATTAGCAGCTGTACTTAATCAGACCGAGAAAGTTGACAGAATGCCAGCTATCTGTGTTACACAGACCGGTACCGTTGAGCAGATGGAAGCATGTGGCATCTTCTGGCCAGAAGCAAACTACGATGCGAAGATGCTTGCAGGCCTTGCAGCAGCAGGACACACCGAAATAGGATTCGAAGCTATCCGTGTTCCTTTCGACATCACCGCAGAAGCTGAGTTCTTCGGCTGTGGCATCAAGGACGGTACAAAAGTACAGCAACCATCCGTTATCAACCACGTTGTAAACAGCCTTGATGACCTCAAGCCATTCGAAGGCTATGACATCAACGACTCATCAAAGAGAATCTCAACGATCCTCGAGTCCATCAAGATCGTAGCAGATGAGTATGGAGCAGAGCTTCCAATCATCGGCAGTATGATCGGTCCTTTCTCCCTTGCACAGCACCTCACCGGCGACTCCTGGTTCATGGACATAATGACAAAGGAAGAGTATGGTCTTGCAATCATGGAGTTCACAACCGAATTCGGAATCGCATACGCAAATGCACAGATCGACAACGGTGCAGACACATTGTCCATCATCGACCCAACAGCAAGCTACTCGCTCATTGGCGGAGAATTCTACAAGAAATTCGTAGTACCATTCCACGCAAAGCTCGTTGAAGCAATGCACGCACGCAATGTTCCTGTAGTTCTCCACGTCTGTGGTGACACAACAGACGGTCTTGCAATCATGGAGAGCGCAGGTGTAGATGCGATCAGTGTTGACCAGAACGTAAATGCAGCAACCGCTGTATCAAAGGTAGAGAAAGCACTCATCGTCGGTAACCTTGACCCAGTCAACTGCCTCTGGAACACATCTGTTGAGACAGTCACAGCAGAGTCCGAGAGAGTACTCAAGGAACTCGACGGCAAGGGACTTCTCGCACCAGGATGCGGTATTGTAAGCCAGACCCCATCCGCACACCTTCGTGCAATGGTTGAAGTCGCAAAGAGCTACAAATACTAATCAGATCAAATCTTAAAAAGAAGAGAAATGGACTTACTAAGTCCAATTCTTTTTTCTTTACTTTCTTTTTTTATATTCTCAAAAATTGTTCTACACTGAGCTTTGCTTTTGGAAGGCCAGTATTAAAGGAACATGGTCAGAACACTCAGAACACCAAGCCCGATGCAAAAATAAGAGAAATCTACTTTCTTCGCAACTTTCAGGAACAGGTCGATGGTGACCAGACCAAAAGCAAAAGCAAAGAACAAACCCACAATCGAATTGATGTCCAATTCGACCATCCCCATCAGTCCGACTCCTATCTCTGCTACCAACACCGCAGGGATGCTCATGAGAAAGCTCAACCTTATAGCATCTGCAGCATCGAATTTACGCAACAATAGTGCGGACATCGTGATACCCGACCGGCTGATCCCAGGTATTGCTGCAAATCCCTGTGCAACTCCCGAGACCAATGAATCTGACATTCCGGGAACTCTGGAAAGAGATTCATCTCTGGAAACCGTCCTTTGTAGAATACCTGTAACTATTAACATTATACCGATCACAGCTGTTGCAGAACCACCCGAGATCTCAACATTATCAGTGACGAACAATAATAGAGGAAGACCCACGATCCCTGTAAGTGCCGTCGAGATAAGGAGAAAACTTATCACCGGATCATGAGGTTGTTTTCTAGAGAAGCTACGAACATAATCAGGGACCCCATAAAGAAGCACTTTCACATCCTCCCTGAAATAAACAATAGCAGCAAGCAATGTTCCCAGATGAAGCCAAATGGAAATAGGAATAGCTTCAGAAAGGGAACGACCAAAGAAAGTGACCATCACAAGCGAGGTCATACCTTCACTGCTTATTGGGAGCCACTCTGCCAGACCCTGTACAATGCCAAGAATGATAGCTTCAGAGAGGGATAACATGAGAAGTAATCAGACTTCATATGTATAAGTAATATTTGCTGCTTGATAAAACAAGGGTGTTTTCATCATACTGAGAGTAAATATATAATCTTTTCCCAATAAGTATAAGTAATTTCTCACTTATGTGCATAATACATTAAGATCAAAGTGGTGAGAAATAATGAAAATATGCATAACGTCCAGAGGAACTGACCTTTTCAGCCAGTGTGACCCTCGTTTTGGCAGATGCCCTTACTTTGTCATTGTTGATCATGACTCCATGTCCTTTGAAGCTCTTGAGAACCCGGGACCTTTAGCAGAAGGAGGAGCAGGCATAAAGGCTGCACAAGCATTGACCGCCCTTAACGTTGATGTCCTTCTTACAGGAAATATGGGACCAAATGCCTCCTCAGTGCTAGATGCAGCTGGGATAAAAGTATATACAGGCATCGAAGGTACAGTTGAGGACACGGTTTCACAATATAGAAAAGGACAACTGGACCTTATCGGAGATGCTACCACTTCCACTCAACACAAAATAAACTCAGGATCAAAACCGGAACTTTCCGGACCAAAATGTAATAAGAGGCAATAAAATGAAAGTATGTGTACCTTCAGCAAATAATGGCGGATTAGATGACATCGTAGGACAGCACTTCGGAATGGTTCCGACATATACTGTGATGGATATCGAAAATAACTCTGTCGAAATAGTAGAGAACACAAGCGAGCATAAGGGTGGTGTCGGATTACCACCGGAACTTCTTTCAAAAGCTGGTGTTAACATAATGCTTTGTGGCGGTCTTGGCCAAAGTGCAGTAAACATGTTCTGCGAATATGGAATAGATGTTTTTGTCGGTGCACAGGGAACTGTGGAGACAGCTATCAATGACTGGAAAGAAGGAAATCTTGTTAGCCCGACCAGCGAAAATGTCTGTCAGGGTCATGGACATGATGAAGACGATCACCAACATTAAAATCGAAATATAAAAATCGCAATCGCAAGTGGAAAAGGCGGCACCGGTAAAACCACCGTTGCCGTAAACCTTGCCCTTTCAATACCCAATTCACACCTTATAGATTGCGATGTGGAAGAGCCTCATTTGCTGCAATGGCAAAAAATGCAGTGATGGCTGACTGTGATGTCGATACACCGAACCTTCACCTCCTCCTAAGACCAAAGATAATGGAAACACACGCATTCTATGGCATGGATAAAGCAAAAATAGACCTTGAAAGATGTAACGAGTGCTATAATTGTCAAAATTCCTGCAACTTTGATGCAATAGATGAACACCTTATCGTAAATCAACACAAGTGTGAGGGGTGTGGGGTCTGTGAATATGTTTGTGAAAACGATGCCATAAAGATGGTGACAAAAATATCCGGCAATGTTTTTAGATCTGCAACGAACCATGGAACAATGGTGCATGCAGAATTAGGAATAGGAGAAGAAGTAAGTGGGAAACTTGTGAGTGCTGTTAAAGAACGTTCACGTTCAATTGCACTTGAAAATGAGAACGACCTTTTAATAACTGACAGCCCACCGGGTACAGGATGTCCGGTACTTGCAACGATAACAGGAGCGCACTTGGCATTGATAGTGACCGAACCAAGCTTATCAGGAATGCATGATCTGGAAAGGGTCTTACAGGTTACAGAACATTTTGAGATACCTGCCATTGTATGCATCAACAAATACGACATCAATGAGAATAATTCAAGGACGATAGAAGCGTTCTGTCATGAAAGGAATATAGAGGTTGCAGGGAAACTTCCTTACTACCCATCAACTAATCTGGCTATGATGGAAGAAACGACTATTATTGAATACAGTCAGAATGTTCTTTCGGAAGGGATCAAAGCATTATGGGGACGTGTTGTTTCAGAACTTGATAAGGAAGAGGAAGCCACTGCTTTAAACGAGATGATGATATGAGATGTTCTGATTGTGACAGTAAGGATTGTTACCGTGGAAAGAATTGTGCACCCAAGGATATTCTTGCAGATTATAAAGGTGAAGACCTGGAGATCATGAAAGTTGCTTCCGGGATCGAAGCAAAATACTACATGCAAAAAACACGGCTTGAAGAGATAATCCTTTTTACAAAGGAACTTGGATACGAAAAGGTCGGAGTTGCTTTTTGCATAGGGCTTGAAAAGGAAGCTAAAGTATTCTGTGAGATACTGGAGAAACATATGACAGTAGAGTCTGTTTGTTGTAAGGTCTGTGGTGTGGAGAAAGATACCTATGGCCTGGACAAAATGCAGGAAGAAAATATAGAAGTATCCTGCAATCCAATTGCCCAGGCAAATATACTGAACCGTGCAGGAACACAACTGAACATCGCAATCGGTCTGTGCCTTGGTCACGATATGCTTTTCAACAAGCACAGTGAAGCACCTGTTACAACATTCATAGTCAAGGACAGGGTGCTGGCACACAACCCCGCAGGGGCTCTTTATTCAAAATATTATACGAAGAACGTATTTGAAATGGGGAAGGAATAATGGAGATCACTGTTGTCTATGACAACAATTCCGGAAGAGGATTGGGGAAAGGATGGGGATTTTCCTGTTCGATCGAGACCGATGATAAGAAGATATTGTTCGATACCGGTTGGGATGGCGGGCTTTTATTAGAGAACATGGCAACTCTTGGAATGGATATAAGAGAATACGATATTCTGCTATTATCTCACCAGCATTGGGACCATATCGGAGGACTGCCTGCGGTCCTGAATGCGAACCCAAAAATAGAGGTCTATACTTTGGCATCGTTTTCGGAAAAGCTCAAGAAAGAGATACAAAAACGTACAAAGCTCAATGAGATAAATGGGATGTGCAAAATTGCAGAAGGGGTATACTCCACCGGCGAACTGGGAGATATTGTCAAAGAGCAGGCACTATTGCTGGATACGGACAAAGGTATCTATGTCATAAGCGGCTGTGCACATCCCGGATTGCCAGCGATAATGGAAGTTGCGGGTTCAATTGGAAATGTTCGTGGGATCATCGGTGGATTGCACGATTGCCAGGACATTGAAGCAATGCGGGACCTCGAACTCATAGGTGCTGGACACTGTACATCGAACATTGATGCTATTAAAGAGAAGTATCCAAACAGTTTTGTTCATATTGAAGCGGGCTATTGTATACACATCTGAATGGTCTTGACGCCCTGAAGGAGCAGAGCAGTAGTGAGGTATATCATTTAGGTATTCCATATTGATATGAAGAGTTGAAAATATGAAAGTTGCCATACCATCTTCAGAGACCGGGGGATTAGAAGACTACGTTGAGCTTCATTTTGGAAAAGCTCCTACCTATACGACATATGATACAGAGACCGAAACAGTAGAGATAATTGAAAATACAAGCGTTCATATGGGTGGAAAAGGGATACCTCCCGAACTGCTAAAAGATGCAGGAGTGGATATTGTCCTCTGTTCCGGTGTCGGACAGAAGATAGTTGAGCTTCTTGAAAAAAAAGGGATAGAGATATTCGTAGGTGCTGATGAAACTGTGAAGGATGCAATTGATTCATGGAAAGCAGGAAAGCTTTACAAACCAAAGACCATAAATATCGAAAAGGATAGTGGCCTTGGAATAACAAAGCATCAACTGTGAGCTTTTTATTTTATTTTATATTAGTTTATACTATTTTAGTGGATCATTTCAACATCGAGTGAGTAGCTAAAATTATTTATATCTACCTTTCAATCGTCATGGAATTCAAAGAACTAATGCAAATCACAATCGAATGAGCAAAAACACCACATCACAATTAAAGGATTGTGCAGAGAGATTATCTAGAATCGTGAACATTTGCTTGCAGGACGTTAAAATTACTCACTCGATATTAATGAGAACCATTTTAGTTTATTTTATTCTATTTGTATCACTTGAGCCGGTCCAGGGAAGAGAGCACATGGTACATTCGGGTCCTAGCCTGCAGCACTATAACCGGTCATTCCGCCAGCTACATTGTAGACATCACTAAATCCATTTTGCTGCAAGATACTGGCACCCATCCTTGAACGCTGACCACTTCCACAGATAACAACGGTCTTTGTATAGGGACCGAGGTCCTTGTAGGAATTGCGCAGTTCATGAACAGGGACATTGACAGAGTTCTGTATATGACCTTCCCGGTATTCTGCTTCTGACCTTACATCTATCAGCACCAGTTCTTCACCACTGGAGAGAAGATCATGAAGCTCTTCAGCTGAAAGCTGGCAAACATGTTGTGTCGAGAGACCAGTCAGGGACCATGCTGCCATTCCACCTTCGAGGAAATATCCAATCCGATCAAGGCCTACCCTGTGAAGCCACATGGATACTTTGCTAACCTGTTCCGGAGAATAAACCACCAGCATAATGGTCTTGTTCTCAGGCAAAAGCCAACCTGAAAATGTTGCAAAGTTACTGGTAATATCAATACTGTATGCACCCGGAACATGTCGGCCACCAAATGCTTCATAGCACCTGGTATCAAGAACTATATTTTCAGTGTCTTCACTCATCTTTTTGAACTCAAGAGGAGGTAATGCTTCAGCATACCCAAGCTGCGAAAGAAGAACGGGACCTGTAGCATTCACTTTACTACACCGCTTGAAATGATCTGGTGCAGGAGGCATCTCATTGGTCAAGGATGAAATGAACTCGGCCTTTTCATCAATGTTGAGAGCATGATTGTAAAGGCGTTCATAACCGATGGTAGAACTTCTTTTTGCAGCCATTGCCCTGCCACAGAGAGAACCTGCACCATGTGCAGGGTAGACCTCACAAAAATGGGAGGCAGAGAAGTTTTTCATGAAGACTATCATAGAGTTCTGATGCCAGTTCTTCAGCTTTACCCGGGAATAGATCAGGTATGCCTACATCCCCAACAAAAAGAGTGTCACCGCAAAAAACACACACCGGATCAACCCCTCTTGCGCGATCGGTCACGACATAGGAAACGTGTTCAGGAGTGTGACCGGGAGTATCCATCACTTTAATGGACATATCCTCGATCACAAAAATATCGCCCTCTGAAACACTCACTGCATCAAACTCACAATTCGCAGAACCGGGAACAAAAATATCCGCACCTGTTCTTTTCATCAGGTCCACATGACCAGAGATGAAATCCGCATGAAGGTGTGTTTCCAGTATGTGAGTTATTTTCCAGCCCATGTCAAAGGCCATATCGAGAAATACATCGACATCCCGGGATGGATCGATCACTGCACAGAATTTATCACCACCAAGCAAATAGGAACTGTGAGCTATTCCTTTTATGAATACCTGCTGAACTATCAACTTACAACCTTACCCTTCCCTTTGAAATTTATAAAAATTAGTATTGGGAACAAGTAACAAATGTTAAAAAATAATATAAAGGTTCATGAGATATATATTAGTACCATACAGGAAAGCACATCATAGAATATAGATGTCTGTTCTTTCGGAAAACTGATAATATGAACATTTATGGAGAGGGGCGTAACAGTGCTGGCATTTGATCTGGGCATAGACCCGGTACTCTACGATTTCCTCACAAAGGTCGTTCTGTCTTTAATGATAGGTATCCTTATAGGAATTGAACGTGAACACCACCGTCAGGACCAGGAAGTATTTGCAGGAGTACGTACTTTCGCAATAGTATGTATATGTGGCATGGTTGCTACATTTGTAGCCCAACTAATAGACATGATGATCCTTCAAATAACCACAGCACTCATTGCAGCATCATGTTTTTTCCTGATATACAGAATATATATGATCAGTGGCAAGCTGGGAATGACAAGTTCCATCGCCCTTTTTCTAACATATCTTCTGGGAATGCTTGTAGCAATGGGATATTATCTTTTTGCCATCATTATAGGAGTTATCATCACTTTCCTGCTTATCGAGAAGAAACCTTTGCATTCTTTTGCCGAACATCTTACAGACGATGAGATCCTCAATGGAGTTCAGTTCCTTGCAGTTGCTTTTATTCTATACCCACTTATGCCGGAAGAGCCAGTAATGGGTGTACTGAACCTTAAATCCGCCATACTCATTGTGGTTCTGGTAATGTTCATAGGATTCATCAGCTATATATCGCTCAAGAGGTTCGGCACTAAAGGCGGGATGTCCTATTCCGGTCTTTTTGGAGGTTTTATCAGTAGTGAAGCCACTACTGCTGCACTGGCTGCATTGTCGAAGAAACAGTCCAGCCTTATACATGCCCTTTACATCGGCATACTAATGTCAAACATATCAATGATCATCAGTAACACGCTTATTGCATTGATAGTCGACCCCACCGGAAAAACAATGCTGGCAATGATACCCCCACAGCTCGCGATGCTTGTTGTTATTCTGATCATCATCGCGATACGGAGGAAGAGCTATGATATAATGACAGAACCACTGGAGATAGGTTCACCGTTCGCACTGAAACCTGCCTTCAAGTTCGGTACCCTGTTCTCCATCCTTCTGGTGATCACAAGTCTTGCAGGAGAGTTTGCAGGAAGTACCGGTATCTACATTACAGCACTTGGAGGACTGGTAAGCAGTTCCGCCGTTGTAGCATCCGTTGCAGCATTGGCCTTTACAGGCAATGTTCCCTATACTGTGGCTGCCCAGACCGCTGTGATGGCAGGGATCATCAGCACCCTTAATAAGATAATGCTTATAAGGATTTCAGGTTCAAAGGAACTTTATTACCATTCAAGGAATACCTTTGTCCTTATAGCAATAGTTGGAACGGTCGTACTATACCTCTGGAGCCACTTCGATCTTGCCGGCCTTTAAGGAGCTTTTACCGAAAGGCTATAGTCCAGAGACCGAACTTCTATGAGAAATACAGGTGTGAAACTATGAAACCATACTATAATCCTTCTTTTGCTACCGAAGAACTTGAATTTCACGGAATTGAGAAGAATTCAGAAGGTAAAGCCCTATATTTCCCAGTACAAAGCCGGAAAGTGCTGGTCGAGAACGGTATCGAAACTGACGAGTATTTTAGACACATTCCTGAAAGAAGTGTTCTTGAGAGTACAGAGGTGATATATATCGGCACGCTTGGGGACATACCATGCCATTGTTTTGAAATACCGGAAGAAGCGGAGTTCGAGAATATGGAGTTCCTTGGACTGAATGATCTGTATGGCATCATCGATGAAGAGATGCTCGGAATCACTTCAAGAGCAGTACAGATGGCAGATTTCTACCGCACACACCAATACTGTGGCCTCTGTGGAAGTTCCACGCATTATGTACCCGAAGAAACAGGGATGCAATGCGGTAGTTGTGCACATCTCGCATATCCGAGGATAAGTCCTGCTATTGTGGTCCTTATAGAAAAGGAAAAAGAATTGCTCATGGCAAGGTCACATCATTTCAAGGAAGGGATGTACGGCCTTGTAGCAGGATTTGTGGAAGCAGGGGAGACCATAGAACACGCAGTACACCGGGAGGTCAAAGAAGAAGTGGGAGTGTCCATAAAGGAACTTTCATATTTCGGAAGCCAGCCCTGGCCATTTCCTTCCTCTTTGATGATAGGCTTCACTGCGGCCTATGAAAGCGGAGATATTGAGATAGATACCAATGAGATCGAGGATGCAAAATGGTTCCCCATAGACAAGATCCCCACACCTCCTTCGAAAAAAAGTATTACAGGGTCGCTCATTGAACTGTTCATTGAAACGCATACTCCGAAATGAGATTGAGTATTTTTGGCATGTACGCAAATTTTAAATAAATGAGAGATGAATCAATCCTATGGATAATATCACAGGACTTGAGCTATCTCCGAAAAAGATAGAGTACCTGAAATTCCTGCTTGAGAAAGGCGATAATGTGCGAACTACGGACATTTCCAGACACATGAAAGTAGATCCGTCGACGACAACGAAGGCTATCACTGAACTGGATTCTACAGGATATGTAAAACATATACCTTACAGAGGTGTCAGCCTTACTGAGAAAGGGAAGGTATACACACATTTCATTCTGAGAAGACACCGTATTTTGAGCCTTATGCTAAACCATTATGGACTTACACCGGAAGAATCCTGTAAAGAGGTTGCACGTTTTGAAGGATTCGTGTCAAAGGATGCCATTGACTCTATCTGCAATTCGATGGGCCATCCAACATTCGGTATCTGTGGCAGGATAGAACATTATGGCTGCGGACTTGACCATGAAGACCACGCATGAGCTTACTTTTTCATAAGCTCTTTTATCGTTTCAAGAACGAGTATCGCATCAGCCCTTTTGACATCGGTTTCGTTGTTCAGACAATAATTTAATAACGGCTCTTTTTCGGGAAGTACACCTTTATCAACAGCTGTTTTTATAATACCAAGATAACTTCTGAGAGGATAGTGTAGCTCCATTGCTATATTAAGCAGGGAGATACGGGTACTCTCATCGATGATACCTTCATCGCATGCTGCCTGCAAGGTCTCCCTGATGTTAACAAGGGAAACAGATACAGGTTCAAAAGTTTCGGGATTTGTGATGACAGCCACCTCGTCGTCAGATTCGAGGACACCGTCACGATACCATTCATAGACCTTGCCGACGCCTATCATGCCATGCACATCAAGTTCGGAAGCACGTAGCGCCCCCATGCTGCAACCACCTACTACGATGATGCCTTTATTCATTGCATGGAGGATCTCTTTGTGTGCAACAGCAGCTCTATCGAAGAACATGCCATCGATGATACCGATGATATCGTAGCCTTGCGACACTACCTTATCCACATCACCCCTTGCGACCGGAGGGAGATAAACAGCATCAAGAATGACCTTTGCATCTTCATGACAGATACTTGTACCTGCAAATACCACTGCTCTCATAGGATCACTTGTTACGACCGAACTGTCTCTTCCAGGGCTTTTCAGATGAAGCTGAGGATTTGCGACCTTGTCTTAGACGTTTACCCACACGTTCACGGTCAAGTGTATATTGTTCGAATCCGGGAATGATGACCCTAACCACAGGAACACCGATACTCTCACGGGACAGGTCCACCACTATCGCACTGTCGGCCACTTTACGTAGCTCATTGAGGACCACATCAATGTTCTCAGCAGGAGTTGATGCGGAGATATCGTTTATCTGATCAAGTGTTATGGACTCACCTTCGTCATACCAGAACCGGTTCATCCTTTTCATGCGCTCATATCCGATCTGCCTTACAAATGATTCCCTGTCAGTATCCTCACGTGCACCGTGTATCTGTACGACCCTTGATTGTGCAGCTTCTGTAATTGCCCTTCGTACAGCGATCTCCGGCTTGAGGTGGGAGCCTGCACCCATGACAAGCAATGCAGCATCTTTCAGTTCGAGATCGTCGGTAGCCGCTAAGATGGTGGTGACAGCAGTATCGTGTTGCAGATACCACAATTTTATCTGCACTCCGGCATTTTCGAACTTCTTTACAAGTTCATAGCTGAGACCATCATTTTCAGTAAGAACGAGTTCCTTGCCCGGATTCCTGTTAAACTCAGAGATGCTTAGAGCATCACGTTCGATCACTTCAAGCAAACCGTGGAGAATGGCTTCCTCGATAACGTTACCTGAAGCAAGTCCATTGGTATTGCTTCGGAAAAGTTTGGCTGACATTCCCGGTGAATCGTATGGGTGATGGACAGCATTTGAAGGGACATAGATCTCCTTCTCCTGTAACAGATCCCAGCCTTTGGTCCATTCGACCAGTTTATCAGAGGTTATAGGTTCAAAGAGAAGTAAAGAATGTACATCCAGTAACTCATGGTCTTCAGTTGCTTTATCTGAACTCTCAATAAATTCATCTGCTGCGATCTCTTCATCGATATCTGCATTTACACTCACGCGTTCAGCAAGACATCGTTCGAAACTTTCCATCATGGCCGAGATCCTTGCCTGCCCCTCTGAAGCTCCTTTACCGGAATAGATGGATATGGCACCATCAGCTGCGGATGGTCTTATAGCTGAAAAAACAGGTATTCCTATACGATCAAGCTCGGTTATGCTTGCGATCCTGGTAACACCTATTCTTTTAAGATGAGGTTGCGTATTCTCAAGAGTAGCCGCCTCATCGAGAACGCGCTGCGTACCTTCTATATATTGCAATGATCGATCGATCAGAATATGACACATGGTAAGGGGAACTCTTTTGCAACATTATATTCTTTACGACAATAACAACACAAAAAATCCCATATTAATCGAAAAGTATAAATAATACGAACTCTTTATAGAGAGTTCAGCTCTGCTAAGCAGAGCAGATTCTAGAACTACAATTGAAGAGACAGGAGGAATTAAATTATGAGAAATATCATTAGAATGGATGATATATCTGCCAGAAATGGAGAAGACAGGTACTTTGCGGTTGTAAGTGGCCAGACCACTGAAAGACTGGATGCTGATGAGCGGGAACTTTACAATTTCATGCTCGGTGGATTTCTATCTAAATAAATAAGCTGCAAAACCTATTTTTAGCAATCTTGCGTATGAAACGAATATGTATGATATTCTTTCTGTACGCAAAGATTTCCCCGTTCTTGAGGAAGTTATCTACCTTGATAGCGGTGCCACTACACAGACACCTGTGCAAGCCGTCAATTCCATGAACGATTATTTTTTCAAATATGCTGCAAATCATGGCAGAGGAGCTCACAGGCTTGCCCGTCAGACCACAGACCATTATGAGGATGCAAGGGATATAGTTGCTGAATTCCTGAACATTGGATCAGATGGAACCATATTCACCAAAAATGCCACTGAAAGCATCAATATGGTATCGCTTGGACTGAAATGGGAAACTGGCGACCATGTGGTAACAACTGTTGTTGAACATCATTCAAATCTTCTCCCCTGGATGAGGCTAAGAGAACAGGGTGTTGAAGTCACAGTTGTCGGATCGGACAGGGAAGGAAATGTAGATCCAAAGGACATCGATGAGGCCATTACGGACAGAACGAGACTGGTGAGTGTCAACCATGTTTCAAATGTTTTCGGTTCTGTCAGGGATGTAAAAAAGATAACTCAGATAGCACACCGTTCAGAGGTATTATCTCTTGTTGACGGCTCACAGTCTGCCGGACATATGCCAGTGGATATCAAAAATATCGAGTGTGACTTTTTCATTACTCCAGGTCATAAAGGATTGCTCGGACCACAGGGAACTGGCGTGCTTTGCATAAAGGACCCGGAAATCCTCGAACCTGTTTATGTAGGGGGCGGAACCGTTCATGCAGTGACCACTGAAAGTTATGAACTTGAACCATACCCATCAAAGTTCGAAGCCGGGACCCCCAATATTCCGGGTATCATAGGCCTTGGACGAGCTGTGGAATATGTGAAGGACATTGGCGTTGAAGCTATAGAGAAACATGAGAAAGAGCTGGCACAGGATACTGCAACACGCCTTGCAGAGATAGTGGGAGTGGAGGTGTACGGACCAAAGGACAGGACCGGAGTTGTGCCTTTCAATGTGCAGGGCATGAACCCGCATGATGTCGCCATGATCCTTGACGAGACAAGAAAGATATGCGTTCGAAGCGGTTACCATTGTGCCATGCCATCAGTGGACCTGATCGGTGTCGAAGGTACCGTACGTGCTTCATTTGCCCTGTACAATACCAAAGAAGAGGTCGATTCTTTGATAGAGGGAGTTGAGCAGATCACAATGCTGATATGAGGCCAGCATCTTCTTTTATGAATGACGGGATCTTGGTCCATATCAGGTAAAGAATCTTCATTTTCCAGAGGAATTAAGAAAGTGAAAGTACTGCCCTTTCCAAGCTAACTTTCCACCTGAACCATACCGCTATGCAATTCCGCAAACTTTTTGACGAGACCAAGACCTGTACCCTTATACATTTTCGATGCTGACGAATCCAACTGTACAAATGGATCGAATAATTTATCCAGATCCTCTTTTGAGATACCTACGCCAGTGTCCTGAATGAATATATCGAGATATTCTCCGGTAACTTTTGTTCCAATATCGATACAACCATTATCCAGAGTGAACTTGACCGCATTTCCTACAAGATTTAAAGCATCTGGATGACCTTGCCCCTATCGGCAACAATTTTTATTGAGTTCGGATCAACATTCTGAGAAATGGTGATATTCTTCTTCTTTGCCAGAGGAGATATCATAGTCATAACATTGTCAATAACTTCAAGGACAGAGACATTTTCATAGCTCAGATCCATATTTCCCGATTCTACTTTGGATATATCAAGGATTTCATTGACGATATTAAGAAGATGAGTACCACTTTCCTGAATGTTCATAGCATATTTTTCCTGCTTAGCGTTCAGTTCCCCAAAAGTCCCTTCAAGAAGGAGATCGGAGAAACCAATAACAGAATTCAGAGGAGTTCTTAGTTCATGGCTCATGTTTGCAAAGAACTCAGATTTGACACGGTTAGCTTCTTGTGCTGCCATTTTAGTATCAATTAAAGCATTTTCGGCTCTGTAGAAAACCTATCAAAATCAACATCTTTAGACTGGAAGTGGGATTCGATTCCAACATCATGCAGTACATCCCATAATATTTTCAAATTAAATTAGTGTCCGAATATAGAGTATTTCAACAGAGCTATTATTTCACACTAATTATTAAGAATTCAGACATCAAATCGACATTTAATTAGAAAATAAAGATAACTTTTTATATAAACGAGTTCATTTTATCGTTATGAACCTGGATGAAACTGATCAAACAAGAATTAAAAGAATTGCTCAAACGTTATCTGAAGTTTCAAACCTGAATGAAACTGACATGTTTATTCTGCTGACGTTGATGAAAAATAGCAAGATAACCAATTCAGAGCTGGCAAAGATACTGGATTTTAAAGACGGTAACTCTGCTGCATATCATACACGCAACATGCAAAAGGAAGGGTTGATCGACAGGTATACCATAGTACCTAACTGGAAACGTGCAGGATTGGCAACAGAATTCATCATACTTGCAGAAGCTGAAGATGAGGAGCAATTGCTTGAGATCGAGAAAGAGCATGTGATAATGGCTGATGAATATTCATCGACCACCGGGGAAATTGTTGTAACTCCAACTATTTCCGGATGTGTCATCCTGCAAAATGTCTATCATTGTTTTGGCGATAAAACAATGGCGATAATAAGCGGAAGGGCAACATCAGATCAGGACGCTGCAGTCTATTGTAAAAATTATCTTGTCAGTAAGTACCCCGACATAAAGATCAGCCTGCTCCTGAACAAATATAAAACTGTAGATGAGTTCTTCATTGACAAGAATGCAGTAGCAAAGCTAAAAGAACTTTTCCAGATACCGGAAAAGGAAGAAACTTCCGATACTCTGGATAAATTACAGGGTCTGCCATCAGAAGATAGATAACATTTTTACCAGTAACACCATAAAGTTGGGTATGGTCAATGCCATGATCATCCTGTCTTTGAGCTTGTTCCCTTTTGCTACCGGATCATCCAGTAGTATTTGAGTACAGCCTGCAATCAGTACTACATAGATCAGTGCAGCCAGAGATAGATAATGATACTTTGTGACCGCATATAACAGAGGTATCAATGGAAGTATTGCCAATAGGCTACAGACAATTGCTGCACGGCGGATTCCAATTTTTAAGGGCAGCGAATTGATATCACCGGCCACATCCTTGAAATCCTTCATGAACGTTAGGGAAAATATCAACACAAATATGTAGGCTGCAACCATTAAACTATCCGGGGTCAATGGTGAATAAACACTCCAGAGGCCGATTGATTCCAAAGCAAAACAAACTGCCATATCCAGCATTGCAATACCGGGGATGTCCTTGAACCGGAACATCGGATGCGAGTACATTATCCCACCAATAATGATCCCTGCTAAGAGACATAAGAACAGGATCAGGCTTAATTTAAAGGCTATCAAAAGTGCTACTGAAAACAGCAGTATCATATAACCCCATGCTTTTTTCATGGACATCTGACCGGAAGCAATAGCTCCATTGGGTTTACATATTTTGTCAATTTCAAAATCAAAGATGTCATTTAGTATATCACAACCGCTGTGAATCATCATTCCTGTCAGAATTACAAGAATAGCCCTGTAATCCCACATGCCCAATATGGCACAATTTATTGCCACTACTGAAATATCTACAATACTTCCTTTTAGTTTTAGAACTGATATGTATGGATTTTTATGAGTTATTCTAACACCTCAAAATTATGTCAGAACTGAAAGTGATTTAAGATTTTTCCATACTAAATGATGAAAAATAACAATCTATTCATGTTTACTACATTCTAATTAAAAAAACTAAAATTTTAACTATATTTTGTTGAGACCAATATAGTTTAAACTAAGCAATGAGTTGATCCGAAAAGAAAAAGGAAGATTTACAAGGTTTTTCACTTAATTGTAGATGTGTAAGAAAATCGTATTTTTTCTTCCATATCCCTGCACATTTTTCACTCTGGACAAATAGCCTATTCACATAATTGATTTTTTCTGTTTGCCAAAGTCACATGGTGCCCCAAATATGCAGAAAAGCGGCATTTCCAATATAATGCGACCGTCGCCCATAGCTCCCGAAAAAGCAGCATTTGCATGAGCGGTAAATCTTTTGACGCTCAAATGGTCATTTTGGTTTTTCACTAAATCGAGTACTTTGTTTATAGTTAGATTTGCCATACAATAATATGAACTTAAAATTCATATAATAACTAAATTAATCACATATTACAATTTAAATATCTATTATCGAAAAAATAGGCACACATTTAAAAATATCTGGCACAAAGGTATAAGTAGACTCAGTGTAACGTAATATATAATGTGGAGCTCGGATGTGCGTTAAACAAACATAACTCCACATTAGCCCAAAGGCAAAGCTAATTTGTCATTTATATTACATAAACATAGCTTTGTCTTTGTAATTAAATTGGAGAGATAAAAGATATGAAAACTAAAGGAATTAGAATGGCAGCGTTGTTTATGGCAATGCTAGTTGTGAGTATGTTCGCAGTAGCACCCGCTATGGCATGTGCACCACAAGAACCCATAGACAAGTCAGATGAAAAGAAAGTATTGAAGGTAGTCTCAGATGAAATAAGCCTACCTGAAGAGTATACCATCTCAAATAATCCAGACACAGATGGATTTATATTCAATTACCAAGAATCTGCTGGTTCGTTTAAACTTTACGACATCTCGAAAGATTATGAAATAACAGAAGTATGGAGTGGAACTTCTTCAATGGTAGTTGGTGGATACCACGTATCATTAGTCTCAGATAAAGGGCACGAAGTATCTGTAAATATTGCAGGAGATCCCACATCTAAAAGTGGTGAAATAACTGTATATGATTCAGCTTCCGGGATGGTAACAACGCAAAGTATTGACTGTTACGAAAAATGCGAAGACACATGCTCTGATTTGGGAAATATGGGATGTGGTGCATCCTGTCCATACCTTTGTCTAGCCCTTGGTCCAACTGGTGTTGGATATGTAGCATGCGTTGCTATATGCTTCGGGATTTGTTACATGGACATAACCGTTTACTGTGATGCAATTTGCCAGGCTGTATGTTAATACAGCATTTTTCTTTTTCGGAGGATTACGATAATGATTGGCTACAAACAATACAAACCTTCACAGTTATTTCTACTTTTTATGTTCGCCACAATTTTGATCGATATATTTAAAATAATCTTAGACTACTTTTTTTTAAAATTTGAGATATTATCAATGTATGAATCGATTTTTTCACCAATTCTGTTTTTGAGTGGTATATATCTCTACCTAGTTGCGAGAGAAAGAAAATGGACGGCAATCCAATCAGTGTTATTCGCAATATTATGTCTTATTTGCGGTATTTCGGGTGTAATTATAGCAACATACTTTATCCAATAAAAAGGGGATTTTATGAATATTAACAAACTGCTTTATTTATTTGTAATTACGACTATGCTAATAGTTCCGGCAGCTTCTGAAGAAAATGTATTTTACAACTTATCTTCAAAAGAGATATCAGAATTATCATTTTATTATCAAAACAACTCGACTTTACCATTGAATGAATTTTATACTCAGTCTTATGAATACAATACAGAATATCCATTTTACACTTATAGTTTAGCATTAAAATGTCGTAGAATTGTTATGAAAATGGACATGAATGACATGGCCTCTATTCATGGAACCAAAATCGTTATTGATGACACGTTTGATGAAATTGAGAACAAACATAATGAAATCGTTGAACAATTAGCAGGTCTAAATGAAAATAATTTAAGCTTTTCAGGAATGGAATGGCTTTCTCTTGCTGAGAATGAGTTCGAAGAAAGTAGACATTATTTATCTATTTCTCAAGAGAATTATGATAATAAAAATTTCAATGGTACATTGGAAACATTAACTAAATCAAATTTCGCCATATATAAGGCAGAAAATTTGTTAAATATTGCAAAACTTAAGAACAATGAGTCTTCAAAAATAAACCACATCCAGAGAACTGAAGACGGAGATAAAACCGCTTCCAAATGGATACAGGTTGCAGATGAACAAATAAAGATATTTAGTGACTCGGGAAACCGAAAAGATATACTCACCTCTTCCGAAAAGATATTGGAAACTGCAAAGCAGCACTATTCCGCAGAAAGATACTATTTGGCAACTATGAATGCAGCAGAAGCTAAAGCTCTGGCTGATTTTGGAATTAACTATAAAAATGTTGTAGATCACGAAGATGCCATACGTAGCGCTGAAAGACAAATGGAAAATACAAATGAATCTCTGAGCATACTCTTTAGTAATCCTGAAATTGATGCTCCTATATTGGTACTTCATTTTGAAATGGCAAAAATAAGGTTAGAGGAAGCCAAAATAAAAGATTCAACAAGTTCCATACCTCTTGCAGACACTTCCATACGTAATTCTTTGATTGCAAAAGAGCAAGCAAATGCAGTAGTGGATCTTAAAAATACAATCGAGACAATTGACATCTCTTCTCAATCAGCATCTGAACAAATACCACTCGGTATTTCACCTTTGGTAGGAGCATTGGGTATCCTCATAATACTAAGGAGAATAAAAGGATGAGATTCTTTTTTCTTCTTTTTTCTATTCTTCTCCTGTCCATCCCCATATCTGCTGCGCAACCAATACAGATAGAATATTTCCACCAGACCGGCTGTCATGACTGCGAGATAACAGAGCCCATTATTGATCAAATCGAAAAACAATATGAATACGTAGAAATTGTGCGAACTGATGTCATAAACACTGAGGGATTCAAACAGTGGAATCAGTATGGTTTTATTGAGGTTCCGGCTGTTGTCATAAATAATGAAACTAAAATCCCAAAGGAAGAAATAACTGAAGAAAAACTGAGATTATCAATTGAGAAATATCTTAAGGACAATAAACCTGAAAACCAGTACATAAACAGTGATCTGAATCTTCCGTTTGCTTATTCACTTGGTTTGTTTGCAGGATTCTCCCCTTGTTTAATGGCAATACTTGGATTTCTTTTGAGTTTTACAGCCGGTACCAGCGAGTCTGCCCGCAGCGGCATGGAACGAGCAATAGTCTTTGGTGTCGGATTGATGACTTCCTACCTCGCCATAGGAGTGGGGTTGCTTGTATTCAGGAAGACACTCCCTGACATGGAATTGTTTTCTGTAGTTACAGGAATCATAGTTATTGGAATCGGACTGTACCTGATGGGATTTTTCAGTCTACCGATGTCCCTCGACAAATATTTCCAGAACAAGGCCAGAAAACATGCCGGTACAATTGGAGGATTATTTTTCCTGGGTGTTTTGTTCTCTCTGGTAAAAGTGCCGTGCACTGTACCTATGCTTCTGGTTTTGCTGAACAAAACATTTACAGAAGGGACAATTGGTGATTTAGCCCTATTGTTTGCTTTTAGTTTTGGAGTATTGACACCTTTCCTTGGAATTGGGTTGGTTGGAGGTTATACTTTATCCAAACATGTTCGTGAGCACAAGAGATACCTGAAATTAATCAGTGGAATATCCCTTGTTTTGTTGGGTTTATGGGTTATGATCTGAGGTGAAGGAAATAGATCAAACTATGGTATAAAACATTGCGTCTTCACTTTTTATGTGGGTAATCTATGGACTTATACAAGTTACTTCTTCCATATCCCTGCATATTTATCACTCTGGACAAATAGCCTATTCACATAATTGATTTTTTCTGTTTGCCCGGGGTTGGTCCAATGCCGAAAATATGTGGATAGATCGGCATTTGTAATATGATGTGGCCGCTGGCTGCAGCTCCCGAAAAAACGGTCTTTGTATGAGAGGGAAATCGTTTGAAGCTCAAATCGCGATCATAGATGTTCCATCAAATAGAGAGTGATTTTTATATTTTGGAATCATATGATCGAAAATAGCCCATTTATATACAAGTAACATATAAATTGACTCGATATTATGATAAATACTTCTTTTATCTAAAATAAAAGTCTATATTCGCAAATCACGGTCACCAATTATAAATAGAACTAGTATAATGTATCATTTAGAATGTGGAGTTCAGATAATTGGTAACCAACCAGAACTCCACGTATACCCAAAGGTAAGGTTAAGTTTGCAGTTTACACTATATAAACATAGCTTTGCCTTTGGTTTAAATAAATCAAAGAGGTAAAGAAAGAATGAAAATCAATATAAAATCTGGAATAGGTGCGCTGCTAACAGCAATGCTGCTGGTGAGCATGGCGTTTGCACCGGCCGTGAGTGCACAGCCAGCACAAGATGTAGTAAATGAACTAAAAATGGCTGATGACGGTGAAATAACACCACTATCAGTAGTAGGAACTACAGGTGAAGCAATTTGTGACGGATTGCTTGCAGCACTTTGGGCTTTAGATCAGGTTATCGATGACAATAGAATAGGCCAAGCTCAAGATAAACTAACTGATGCTGCTGAAGAATTCAGAAATGACAATATAACCAACGGTTTGGATTACCTTTCAGAAGCCGTATCCATAATATGGCAAATATTAAATTACTGGGGCTCGCAGATTGCCAGTTGGTTGTACAACGAGTTGGTCGATTTACTGAATGCAGCACAAAACTTCATAGATCAGTATTCCTAACTTTAAGACTATTGCTGGTGTTTCAACACCAGTATTTTTTTTAATTTTAAAGGAGCGATACAATGAAAACTGAAAAAGTATTGTTAACAGGAATACTATTTGGGATGATATTATTCGGCATTTTTAGTCTTTTAGAGATAGATCCAACATATGGAGGAATTGTTGGTGCGATACTTGTAGGCATAATCATTGGCAAAATAGCAGACAAAACTCCCGTCAAATATGCAGTTATTTCAATATTTACATACAATTTAATTGGATGGGTCACAACATTCCTATTTACCCTCGAAGGTAAGACTATACTTGGATATGGTGGAGGAGTTACCGGTGTATTTCTTGGCTTCATACTGATAATGACTATTTTCTATTCAATCATTGGATCAATTAGTGCATTTGTCACATATAATATGAAAACAGATAAGCAGGATTGAAACGTTATGGATTTTTCAAAAACACGGATTGTTGGAGAAGATGAGATATTAAGAGGTTCAAAAAACAAATATTTGTTTTTTGGCGGAACTTTTATCTTTCTTTGTTTCTTGGCGATACATTATAGTGCATCCATACTATCTTTATTCCCAAACAGTATGAATAATCTTACATACCATCTTATTCTTTATTTTGTAGTGTTAGTTATTGGGCCTTTTATGATTCTGGTAACATCTTTTGATTCCATAAGTAATGAAATGGAAACCGGTTCAATAAGATATATCATCTCAAAAATTGATCGCACATCATTTATATTAGGCAAATTTTTTGCTTTGTTCATTGTATTTACATCTGCTGCATTTGTAGTTGCAGTTATAGGCCAGATATATATATATTTTTCAGGTAATGGACTCCAATTAGAAAAAAGTATTATGTGGTGGGTATTTTCGAGTCTTTATTTGGGATGCTTTATAAGTATATTTATATTCGTTTCAACTCTTTCAAAAAACAATAAAACCTCGTTGACAATGGCGTTTGTATTTCTGGGTAGCCTTGTTTTCATTTTTCTTCAGGGTGATGACAATTATTTAAAATATCTCACGCCTTATTTTTATGGGGTTAAAAATATGGGAATTCTGAGCGGATTCCCTGATGAAATTGAATATACTGAAGTATTAAAAAGTATTTTTGCAATGTTAATATACACAACAGCATTTTTATCAATGAGCTTAGCTGCTCTCAAAAGGAGGGATTTATAATTTCTAATATTATCTCAACAAGAGGTCTACATAAAAAATATGGGTCTCAGTTTGTTTTGGAAAATATCTCTCTAAATGTGGAAAAAGAGAGTATCTATGGATTTTTAGGGAAGAATGGTGCTGGTAAAACGACTACGATAAAATTATTATCCGGTCTTTTGACACCTACGGATGGGAAGATAATTGTAGATGGTATGGATATGGATAGTGAATCAAGGGAAATTAAAAAGATTATGGGTTTAGTCCCTCAGGATTCAAATTTTTATGATGATAGAAATGCATTAAGTCATATGATCTATTATGGAAGATTAAAAGGTTTAAGCAAAAAGGAGGCCTTGGTGCAGTCCAATGCTTTATTGGAAAAGGTTGGCTTGGAAAAGGAAAAGCACAAACAGGTGATTTATTTTTCCCATGGTATGAAAAAGCGCCTTGGAATTGCTCAGGCTCTTTTGAATAACCCCAAAATATTGATTCTAGATGAGCCTACAAATGGACTCGATCCGGTTGGAATTCGACAAATCAGGGAGCTACTTTGCGAATGCAACAACAGCGGGATTACAATATTCATTTCATCTCATAATCTGCTAGAAATACAAGAAATATGTACTCATGTCGGAATACTGGATAAAGGAAAAATAATTGCAGAGAACAAAATTGAAGAAATTCGTCATTTTGAATCCAACGGCGTTATTACTGTGGGGCTTTATAACCTAGCTCCAAAAATAATAAATTTAATTGAGAGTTTGGAGTTTGTAGTTAAAACTGAATTGAAATCTGAACATGTTTTGGAAATATTTGTTAATTCCAAAGGAGATGTCAAACCAGAGATTAACAAGTTAATTGTTGAGAATGGTGGAAACGTTTTCAAGCTGATAGAAAATTCACTATCATTAGAAGATGCGTTCTTCAATGCCACCAATAAAAAGCACTGAAATGTTATGACTATGATGGGATTAGAGGGGGTTAATTTTGATAGAAATCATCTTTATATTGGGAATTGTTTTCTTTGCTTTTATGACTGTTTACAATGCGATTGCATACAGAAAAAATAAAACAAGTCTCTTACCAACAATATTCAGTTTTTTGCTGACCTTGATAACGCTACTTTTATTCCTAGAGCAATCTCTCCTGTGTATAACCATACTCATGTTAGCTGTATTCCTACTTTCAGTAGTAAAATACCCGATGATCTCAAAAATCCAGGAGAAACGATTCTTAAAGGAATTGGAGAAAACCGATCTCAACGAACCTCTTAAAATAATGGATTTTGTTGTTGGGATGAAAGGTTGGGGAAAAATCGCCGTTAAATATGGAGCAAGAAAGACAGCACTCATCTATTCAGTAAGTTTTTCGACCATTATAGGTCTCGGACTTCTATCCATGAGTATGCTAATTCCTGATTATGGAATGCGTGGATATTTAGTGCTGCAAATGACCCTGATTTTTACAGTACTCTTTTATTTTCAGATGCACAAGACATTAAAAAAATATCTTTATAGCATGATAGGGACTGACTAAAAACAGAATGCAAACTAAGATACATGTAAAATTAAAAAATAAGGGGGAGGATAAAGTGAACAAAATAAAATCCGAATGGACAGTCGCTGGACTTATGATACTAATTGCAATACTAGTATACACATTTTATATCGGTCAGCTATTATGGGGAATAATTGCAATAGTCATTCTTTTCTGTATATTCATGTTATGTGACTGTCTCCAAAGGAACACAGAGGATTTTCCCCACAAAGGAAAGCATGAGAAATTGATCTGGTCGATTGTGCTAATTGTCCTGAATTTTATAGGTGCAATTATGTATTACTTCCTGGTCAGGATACAGGATAACCAGGAGAGAATACCGTGAGCAAAAAAACTGAAACAATATTTGGAATCGCCGGTGGCTCTATTGGAGTCATCATAGCAGCTGTCATATTTTATGTAGCTATAATCAATATCTGGCCAGGCGGGGGAACCATGATGTATGGCACTTCTGAAGTTTTCGGAATTTCGGATCCTTTCGTGGTAATGATGGGATTTGGCACAGTGACACTAATATTGGGATTGATAGGAATTGCCGGAGGAATTGTTGCTAAAACGGACAAGAAAAAAGGTGGCAAATTAATGTTAGCATCCGGCATACTTGGAATTGCTCTATTCTTCTGGATGTGGATGCTCCCTGGACTATTACTTACGATTGGCGGAATTATAGCAATTCGGACCAGTGAATAAATAGTGTGAAAATAATTAGGGGAGTTTGATCAAATGCACAGCAGTCCCTTTACGCGAGTTTTACATGAAAGTTTCCGAAAAATAGTTTTATTCATATTTACTCTTCTGAGTTTAACAATAATATCAGGTGTTCTGATGTACTTTATTGAAGGAAGAACTGGCGGGTTTGCCAACATACCAGATAGTATTTACTGGGCCATTACAACGCTCACAACTATAGGATATGGGGATATAGTTCCTCAAACCGACATTGGAAGAGCAGTTAATTCAATAATTACACTGCTCGGATCAAGTATCATAATTATACCGATTGTTATTGTAATTGGCGAAATTTACAACTCACTCTATAAAGCGATCTCAGGGGGTTCCGAAGATAAATGAATCAAGACAAATACACTTCCGAACAAAAGAAATTCGATTCGCAAGCCCTAACAGATTCACGAATATGTCAGAAGGCGACCACATTTATCGGCATATATTTTTTGATTGTATTTGGTGGTATCGATGGAAAATATGAAAGTATCTTTTCCGCTGATCTCAATGGTAAAGCAGTGATCGTTGTTTATCCCGGAATATGTATTATTTCTAAAAATGATCAACTCCATATCTCTGGAAAATGGCACAGTGGAAAGAAGATCGGAGTGGATGATCGCTATATTAAGGCCAGTCGGGTAGAAAACGTGAGTTTAGGACTTGTTTTTGTTGCGAATAAGTCCATTATTTAAGATGCAACCAAGAATACACATGAAATTTATAAAAATATGGCTCTGTAGAAAACCTATCAAAATCAACATATTTAGACTGAAAGTGGGATTCGATTCCAACATCATGCAGTACATCCCATAATATTTTTAAATTGGATTAGTGTCCGAATATTGAGGATTTATCCATAGCCCATCATTACATATAGTCGATACTACATCCCTTCCCATAGACAAAGTTACGGTAAAGATATTACCCTTCTTGAGTTCACTGTCAGCATTGAATCTCCCGCCTTGTAGTTCTAAAAATTTCTTCACTAACGTAAGACCAATACCTGTTCCCCATATTTCTTTGTGTTTGAAGAATCCAGTTGCACAAATAAAGTGAACAAGCGGTCAATGTCTTTTGAAGACATACCTATTCCAGCATCCTTAACGAGCAAATCGAGGTAATATCCATTCAATTTTGCACCGATTACGACATTTCCCCATTTGGCAGAATCGGAATTTAGCAGGCTCAACATGCTAAGATGATTATTAATAAATGAACTGACAAGATCGACACTTAGACTTACGTTGCTTTTCCAATCCTGAAAAATTCACAGATACTATAGAACTGGATATGCCATTGATAGCAAATATTATTGTGATAAGTAAAAGTGTAATTGCAAGCAGGGTTTATGGTGAAAAAGCAGGATAATACTTAATAGCCTAATTTGACAGAAATATATATGTTATTATGTGAAAATGGACATCAAGTGACTGTTTTTTGCATACAATTTAATTTATCATATAGATTTTTAAAAATATATGTTGATGACATTTCTCCAATTATATTGTGTCGCTGCAATACTTTTTCTGAAAAGATACTGTTATAATTATCATACTCTGTCAAACAAAGGTTAATATATATTATAAGACTTGTTTTATAAATACGTACGCATCGTTAAATTACTTAAGGTCGGTAATAAAAATTATGACCGTTTACAAAAAGAGAACTTCAACATAAAGTTTTAAAATAAAAAGAGGGAGATGGAAAATTATTCCATCATCATTTTTGTAAGAGATGCTCTTGCATCTGATATCTCCTCAAGGGAGAGGGAGAGATCAAATCCATTTCCTTTTATGCTCAGGTTGTTGCCACCTACTGTTCCAATGACAGTATGAGGTACATCGGCAAGCATTTCTTTTACCTTTTCAGGAGAGGATGTTACAAGAATTGCTCTTGCGTGGGATTCGGAGAAAAGGACATCATCAGCACGCAGATTGTCGCCTACGGAGGTCAGATCGATCTCTGCACCGATAGAGTCACACATCTCAGAAAGGGCCACAGCAAGACCACCGGCAGATACATCGTGAGCAGCCACTACATTTCCATCCCTCACCACATTGATGAGCGTTTCAACGACCTTTACGGACTCATCGGTTACCTTTGGCACATTACCGTTGAGCCTTAGCCCGACCATGTTGTAATATTCCGAGCCACCCATTTCATCAAGGGTGTTGCCCACGAGGATGATGGTGTTGCCCTCCCCTGCAAAGTGGCTTTGAGGGACTGTTTCGAGTTCACCTGTGATACCGATAAGACCAATGGAAGGTGTTGGTGCGATGGCAGTGCCGTATTCTCCGCTTTCGTTGTAAAGAGAAACGTTCCCTCCGACCACCGGAATGGACAGGCTTCTTGCAGCGTCACCAAGACCGAGGATGGCCTGTTTGAACTGCCAGTAGATGTCAGGTCTTTCAGGATTTCCGAAGTTCAGGCAATCCACGAGTGCAATACCTTCAGCGCCTTTTACTGCAAGGTTCATACTATTCTCGATGAGTGTGCCTTTTCCTCCTTCGTATGGATCAAGAAGTGTGTGACGCGGATTGCATCCGCATGACATGGCAAGTCCCTTTCCATCGCCTATTCGAAGAACTGCTGCATCAGAGCCGGGTTTTTCCACGGTACGTACCTGTACTTCGTGGTCATACTGGCGATAGATCCATTCTTTTGATGCGATGTTGTGGGAGGAGAGGATATCAAGAACGACCTTCTTCATATCTGCAGGAAGGTCTGGTTTCTCACCGATCTCACGCTCTGGAGGAGCAGTGGATGGCCTTTCGAACGTTGGCGCACCTTCGGTGAGAAGCATTACCGGAATGTCAGCTACCATTTCACCTTCGAACTCAACAGTATAATAGAGACGTTCTGTAAGTTCACCTATCATGCTTGCATGGAGATCATACTTCTTTCCTATCGCGAGGACAGCATCGACATTCTCAGGTTCGACTTCCATCAGTATGCGTTCCTGAGATTCGGCGATCATGATCTCGTAAGGGGTCATGCCGTCTTCCCTGAGGATAACTTTGTCAGCTTCAAGACGCATACCGAGTTTACCCTTTGATGCCATTTCAGAGCTTGCACCTGCAAGACCTGCTGCACCAAGGTCCCTGCATGAGAGAACATAGCCTGCACCGATAGCTTCCAGTGTTGCTTCGATCGCAAGCTTTTCGGTGAATGGATCACCGATCTGTATACTGGGACGGTCTTCTGCTTCAGCTTCTTCGGAAAGGTCGCGGGATGCGAAGGATGCTCCGCCAAGACCGTCACGGCCTGTGGTAGAACCTATGAGGACAAGCTTGTTGCCTGCTTTCTGTGCACATGCGGTCACTATGTTCTCTTCGCGTGCCAGACCTACACAAACAACGTTCACCAGAGGGTTTCCACTGTAGGATTCATCGAAATATGTTTCGCCTCTGACAACGGGAACGCCAATACAATTACCATAGCCTGCGATACCTTCAATTATGTGCTCGAAAAGATAGAGGTTCTTAGGGGTGTTCAAAGGACCGAAATACAACGGGTCCATGAGTGCGATCGGACGAGCACCCATAGAAATGATATCGCGCACAATTCCGCCGACACCTGTTGCTGAACCATTATAAGGATCAACATATGAAGGATGGTTATGGCTTTCCATTCCAATAGCAAGTACCCAGCCTTCTCCAAAGCGGATGATCGCTGCATCGTCACCAGGACCTATGATAACACGATCTCCCACGGTGGTAAAGGTTTTCAGCAGGGGAGCACTGGAACGGTAGGAACAGTGTTCGCTCCAAAGATTCAAAAAGCATCCCTGTTCAACAAGGTTTGGTTCTCTGCCCATCTCTTCTGTTATGATCTTCAGGTCATTTTCAGGTAACATTTGTGCGCCTCATTATATAAGGAGTATGATCTAGGCTTAAATAAACCATCGATTAGATAAAGATTTCCAACGAGAACGAAATTCAAGTTTCATCGAAGAGAAGATGGTCACCAACCTTGAGGCCATTGGAGGAGATAGCACCTGATGGTAGCTCTATAACATACCGTATCTTTTCACCAGAGTCGGCAATGCCTATCCATGGTCTGAGATGGGTGGTCTTGACGATTATTTTATCTTCATTGAGAAAAAGGACATCGATAGGAAACGGAACAAACAGCATGTGAAGAGATATTTTCCTGAGAGAGGAAAAGATGAAGACCATAGCATAGCTATCGTGGACCGAACGTCTGAACATAAGGCCTTTAGCTTGCTGGAACATGCTTTTTGCATAATCGACATCTGATGAGATGACATCACCATTAGATTTTAATAGCATAGTGGGATACATAAAAGATGTCTGTTTACTATTTATAAATAGCATACAGAATAATAATTTATTACTATAACGCAATAATTTTGCGGAGGAAATACTAGAAGATGAGTTCAGAAATGTGCCCGGTTTGCGGTTTGCCATCAGAGCTATGTATCTGTGAAGAAGTGGCAAAGGAGCAACAGAGAATTACAGTGAAAGTGAATAGACGAAGATATGGTAAAGAAGTTACAGTAGTAGAAGGATTCGATGCCAATGAGATCGACCTCCACGAACTATCAACATACCTAAAATCTAAGTTTGCATGCGGAGGAACTGTGAAGGGCAGTGCCGTAGAATTACAAGGCAACCATCTGAGTCGCATGAAAGCCGTTCTTGTAAAGAAAGGATTCTCTCCTGAGCAGATCAAAGACTGAAGTTGACTTCAAAAAGCAGGACTGTCAGATAGCCCTGTTGATTGTTTTTTAAACAATAATAATGGACGGTCCGTGGCCATACCATTGCTGGTATTGATCACAGGTCCTTTTTTTGAATTATGAACGTCCGTCCGAGTGCAGAGATGCCGGTCATCAATACTGCCAAAGAAATCAAATAGGACGAGTGAAGGATATAATAATATGAAACCTACCTGCGAGATAATGGTTCAGAGAGTTTTGCCGGCAATAAGAGCCGGACTTGCGCGTTCCATGATGATCGAACACGGATGTACACAGCAACAAGTAGCAGACATTCTCGGATTATCACGGGCTGCTGTATCCCAATACGTGAGTGAAAAAAGGGGTGCAGAAGTCGGTTTTTCAGAAGAGACCAATGAAGAGATCAGGAAATTTGCCACAGATCTTGTCAATGAGATGCCTGCAAAGGCCATGAACGCGGGTATGTGCAATGTCTGCAAGTTCGTACAGCGTTCAGGCTGGTTGTTCAAAAATGCACCGGAAGCAGAATATTGCATACTATGTAAAGATGATGATAATTGAGCAAAAGTCTATGCATCCAATGTAAAGGAAAAGGGCTTTGCGGAAGACCCCTGTGTCCAATTCTTGAGAAGTTCAGGTCTGCCGAAAAGACCACAACTTCGATATCTTCAGATGGTTCTATTTTTGGTGCTTCCCCGCCAGCAGTCTTTGTGGGAAGATACGGTTACCCACAGGTCAAGGCCGGACCAATGATCCCGCCACAGGTGGATGCTAAGGATGCAATGGCACTGGAAGACCCTAAGCATTGGCTTTCGATGGATATCCAGGACATCATATCTGCCAGATGCCAGCTAGTCCGGGCAAATACGACCATAGATGTGAAAAATGCGAACAGACCGGATAAGCTTCTGGAAAAATCACAGGAACTCGCACTGTCAAAATCACCCATCGATACAGAAGCATGGTTCACCAAACCATTGCAACAAGACCTGAAGTTTGACAGTGTACTAACTCCCATGGGCCCTTCCGGGACCATGAAGGACTTTGATATTGCAGAGAATCCCAAGGTCCCGAAAAAAGTAGATCATCTTGCATACGACACAGATGCTCTTGCAAAGGATGCTGTGTGTGAACTTTTTAAAGGGGATATCCCCACTGAACATATTACAAGATTGCTTTCCATAGGCTTGTTGGGACAGGAACGGAAACTTGTACCTACCCGCTGGGCAATTACCGCCACAGATGACATGGTCGGGAAGGACATCACCGACCGTGTGATAGACCTACCCCTTATCAGTGAGATATCAGTGTTCAGCGGAGGATGTTTCGGGAACTATTTTGAGATACTCATGACCCCCCGCAGATATTCTTACGAGCTGCTCGAGATATGGATGAAAAGCTCGGTCTGGTCAGGAGATTCTTCATGGATAGGGCAGGACATGGAGGACATTAACGGTAAAAAGGGATATTCGAACCTTGCCGGAGGATATTATGCCGCACGTATAGCCGCTCTGGAACATCTTGAGAAGATACAAAGACAGGCATCAGTATTTATGATACGGGAAATAACGCCTGAATACTGGGCACCGCTCGGGGTATGGGTGGTCCGCGAGGCTGCCAGAAATGCATTGTCTTCCATACCACGAACGTTCGAGACCATTGAAGAAGCACTGGATGACATGGCAACGCGAGTGAGAACGCCTTCGAAGCAATGGAAGGCAAAGGCAAAGATGCTTTCAGACATTCGATTCCAGAGAACACTGGACTCTTTTTTCTAAATCCTCCGCAAGACATTAAAATGGTATTGCACAATTGGTGATTATGTCCGAACCTAAAAGTGATATGTCCCCTCAAGAACTGGCAGATTTTCTGATAAACAAAGTAATGTCATTGTGCAGGGAAAGCCACCTCGATCAGGCACTGGAAGTTGTGGAACAGGCGATCAAACATGCGCCCGACCCAACGCATGCCCTGCTCATCAAAGCGCGGATACTCACCGGCCTTCACCTCTATGATGACGCCCTTGCGACGACCAATGAGGCATTGGCCCTTGGAGAAGATATCGATGCGCTCAAATTGAAAGGTAATATCCTTGCCATCAAGGATGACCTTGAGGGCGCACTTGAGATATTTACGAATATCACAGAGATAGCACCCAAAGATGCTGAAAGCTATTTCCTGAAAGGCGGAATCCTTGCGGAAATGGGAAGGGCGCAAGAGGGTATTGAGGAATTTGAACACTCGTTAGAGATAGATCCGAGCATTGAACATGTGTGGTACAGTAAGGGAATGTTGCTTCTCGAATCTGAAAGATATGGTGCTGCCATTTCAACTTTTGAGAAAACAATGGAACTGACAGAAGACTTCGTCGAACCGATCTTCTTTACAGGTATTGCTCACAGGAAGCTTGGGCAGGCAAAGGAAGCGATAGAATGTTTCCATTCGGCAGCCGAAATGTGGGAGTTAAAGGCCCTTGTTAGCAGGAACACTGAGCCATACGAGAAAGCACTCGGAGCGATCGAGAATGCTCTTGAGCTCGATGTCGCTAACATCGACATGTGGAGAACAAGGGGTAAACTGCTTTACAAGCTTGGTCACAAACAGGAAGCAAAAGCCATCCTATCAAATGCTGCCGAGCTCTGTGTACAGGAAGATAATTACAATGATGCCATTAAGACATACGATATGCTGATCGAGCTGGACCCCGAGGACGAGGATGCAAAAAAGGCACGTGAAGAGATTATTTCCGCAGCAACAAATAATGATTGATACATTTATCACATGTGTGACATTATCAGCTTTAAGACTTGATAAAGGAAGGAAATATGATCGACCTATTAAATCCAGTTGTGGTTCTTTTGGTACTCGCAGGCCTCTACATGGCCTGGAATATCGGAGCGAACGATCTTGCTAATGCAATGGGAACTTCAGTAGGAAGTGGAGCTCTTTCACTGAAACAGGTAATACTTGTGGCAGGTGTCTTCGAATTCGTTGGTGCTGTCTTTTTTGGAAAGAAGGTCACATCGACCATTGCAAAAGGGATCGTACCTATTGACAGTATTAAGCTGTTAGATCCGAACCTTGTAGCAGTGGGAATGCTGGCAGCGATCCTTGCAGCCGGATTCTGGATCACTTTCGCTACATTTTATAACCTGCCGGTCTCCACCACACACTCAATTGTGGGATCAGTACTTGGTTTCGGACTTGTGTCCGCATATCAGGGAATTATCACATATAGCGATATCAACTGGATAGTACTCACAAAGATCGTGGGCAGCTGGGTGGTCTCACCCATATTGGGTGCCGTCCTCGCATACATTATATTCACGATCATACGGCTGACGTTATTACAGAAGACAGACAATCCATATAATATAGAAAAGAAATTTGTGATACTTCAGATAGGTACTGCATGTTTTATTGCATTCGCACATGGTTCTAACGATGTGGCAAACGCTGTCGGACCACTCTACGCAGGACTTAACGCCCTCGGATTCGCAGACCTGACAATACCCGCATGGGTCTTAATGGTCGGTGGTATCGGAATGGTAATCGGACTTGCTACATGGGGATACCGTGTTATAGAGACCATAGGTACAAAGATAACTGAACTGACACCTACAAGGGGATTCTCTGCGGAATTAGCTACAGCATCTGTTGTTGTCCTCCATAGTTACAGTTCACTACCGATCTCTACAACACATACACTGGTTGGTTCTGTGATAGGGGTCGGACTTGCAGGCGGTCTTGCTGCAGTTGATCTTAGTGTTATCGGAAAGATAGCCATGTCATGGATAATCACTGTGCCAATAGCAGCAGTAACATCAGCACTTATATTCCTGGGATTAAGAGGAGTTGGATTATAATGAAAAGGGAATACATTCGTTCGGTACTAAACGTATTTGCGAAATCACCTTTTAAGCCACTTTGCCTGCACGCATCAAAGGGCGTGGAGACGGTAAGAAAGCTCGATCAGGCAGTCAATGCATATTGCATCAATATGCCCCTTGTTGAAGAACTTAGCCATGAGATCGACAACATAGAACATGAAGCGGATATTATCAAACAGACGATAAGAGGGCAGCTTTCATCGTCGATAATGCTGCCTGTGAACGCAGAGGACCTACTGAACTTTTTAAAACCACAGGACTCAATTGCTGATGTGGCACAGGAAGCTGCATATATGCTTTCCCTGAGACAATGTGACATGCCTGAGGGGATAAAGGACCAGCTATGTCAACTAAGTACAGAGACATTGAAAACAGTGGAAATATATGAAAAACTGGTAGATTCGTTGAGTGAACTCCTTGAAACATCTTTTAGCAAACGAGATGTCGAAGAGACCTTGGCCCTTGTTCCACAGATAGAAGAGATGGAGCATATCACAGACCTTATAGAGAAAAAACTTGTCAAAGACATATATGCTCATGAAAAGGAACTTGGTGCTGTCGGAGTGTTCTATCTTATCGAACTTGTCAGAACTATTGCAGACATTGCAGATAAGACAGAACATGCAGCCGACAGGCTAAGAACAATGATAATCAGACGGTGATCAGTGAAGATTACCGTCCTCGTTCAACACTTTTAACATTTCAAGTATAGAATATGCAGCCCTGGTAACCCCCATGCTGCGTTTATCGGTATCCGTCCCTGCAACATAAAGACCCTTTACCGGAGTGCGGATATCGGCAAATTTACCGTTGAGCGTCACTGCAGCCTTTTCAGGAATAATGACCTGCTGATGTTTCATTTCTATGCGATCCTCGATGTTTGGAATTGCGCGGAAGATCGTTTCATAGGCGTTCTTTATATCCCTGGACTCATCATTGCCCTCATCCATGAAGAAAGCAAAACCTACTAGCTGCTTCCCTTTAGGTGCAAGGGAAGGGTCATAATTGCTTGTTGGCATCGCCCAGTAAGGGGTGCCCTTGAACCAGATCTCTGAGCCTACATATTTGAACTCGTCCATCATTCTGTCAAGGCCAAGCCATAATGTGAGACTTTTAGAGTGAACAATGCCATCAAGCTGCTCTTTATAAGATGCCGGAAGATCTTCGACCAGAAAAGGGAGAGATGTTGCAAATCCTGTGTATATAACAAGATCAGCACTGTAGGTATTGTCCGCTTCGACACCCCATGCTTTTCCTTTATCAGTGAATATCTTATGCACTTCACATCCGGTCTTTATCTCCACGGTCGAAGGAAGAGAATAAAGAATTGCATTGAGCAGGGATTTTAGACCTTTTCGCGGATATCCCTGTGAAAGACTGACCTTGTTGGAAGCAAGTCTTCCGAGGCAGGATAGGTTTATCCTTGAATGAAGTGAGAGATGGAGATTGGATGGAAGGACAGACTGAAGTATGGATTCGGTTCGGGGAGTGGATTCCTGTTTGATAATCTCTTCGAACTGTTCCTGGGTCACACTATCCCTTACAAAACTGCTTCCTGCCAGTACCCTCTGTGCAGATGTCTCTTTCATACAACGTCCGGAAAGGAAGTAGGATATAGCATTTGCGAAGTCGTAAGTGTCCTTTGAGAGATTTGCAGGAAGGGAATCATAGACCGATTGGTCTGAGAGATCGATGCCAAAGGAAGCCATTGTGAGAGACTTTGTGATGGCCTGAGTGATTGCAAGACGGTCAAGTTTGGGAAAAACGTCAAATGTGACGAATTCTTTGATCGTTGAGGGAACTTTTACGAAACGTTCCTCGGTCCTTATATAATACTGTCCGTAGTTCTCGAATACCGGCTGGTAATCAAAATAATTGTCCATAAGTCGTCTGAGCGGACCTTCCGCAAGATGGGTGATGGCATGCGGACCAGTATCCACCTGATAACCATCCACGGAGTAACTGTTACAATTTCCCCCCACAACATCCTGTTTTTCAAGCACCAGCACTTTTTTGCCGTGCTTTGATAATGTAAGTGCAGCCAGAAGACCGGTCACACCGGCTCCGACCACAATAACATCATATTTATCCATTTACTCCTCGAATATTTCAGGGACAAGTCTGCGTGCAACTTTTTCATATGCTTTTGAAAGGTCACCCTTATCGAACCTGAACAGGTCCTTGTCCATAGATTCTCCGGTCTCAACATCCCAGAACCTGCAGGTATCACAGGAGATCTCGTCAGCAAGGACGATCTCACCGTCCACTCTACCGAACTCAAGTTTGAAGTCAGGAAGCAGGAAACCATTGCTCTCAAGGTAGCTCTTGAGGATAGCATTGATCTTCAATGCCATACTACGAATGAAATCGATCTCTTCACGGGTAGCAATGCCCATTACAACTGCAATATCATCATTGATCATAGGATCCCCGAATTCATCGCTCTTGTAATCGAATACAAGAACAGGCTCTTTGAAGACCGTACCTTCTTCAACAGGATATTTGCGAGTGATAGAACCTGCTGCGATGTTCCTTGGAATTACTTCGATGAGAATTATATCAACTTTCTTTACGAGCATCTCGTTGCCAGATACCATGCCAAGATAGTGTGTTTTAATTCCTTCTTCTTCGAGCATTTCGAAGATCTTCTTTGAGATCTGAGCATTGTAGTAACCCTTGTTAGTTGCTTCACTTTTCTTCTTCCCATCAAACGCGGTGAGGCTGTCCCTGAACTCTGAGATAAGCTCATTCGGGTTTTCAGTCTTATAGATGGTCTTTGCTTTGCCTGAGTAAAGTTCTTCCGTTTTCATGAATTTGGTCCCCAAATATGGATGGTCTATATTTGTAATTATGGATACTATATGCCACACTTAAATATAAATATATACTCTAGTGCGTTTTTCGAGATGAAATAACAACCAAAATAATAAAAATAGTACAAAATGTTATTACCTTTTATGTCCATTTCAGTACAGGTGAAATAATGGAACAGGAACTAATGAGAATAGGCGTCTCACTTCCAGATAATCTTTTGAATAAATTTGATTCTATCATAGAGGGCAGAGGATATTCCTCACGTTCAGAAGGCATCCGGGATTCGATACGCACCTACATCAATCAGTATGAATGGATGAGCGACATAAGGGGAAGGCGCGTAGGAACTATTACTATTATCTACGACCATACAAAAAGAGGGCTATCAAATGCTGTTGCGGATATCCAGCATGATTATTCGGACCTTATCAAGTCCTCAGTACATATCCATCTTGACCATGATAACTGCCTTGAGGTCATTATCTTTGACGGGGAAGGAGAACTCATTAAGGAGATGGACGAGAGATTAATGGCACTTAAGGGTGTTAAATACGTGAAATTGAACACTGCACCACCGGCAGAAAAGATCTGAAGATACTGCCACATTTCTTTTTTGAGATGATCTTGGTCAGAATAAGTATTCTAATCGCTATTGGTGCTTAATTATTTAAGAAAAGTAGAGGGGATGATGGGGGCACAATGTGCCCCCTGGTCCGGTGCATATGAATGACGCAAACCAAATCGTTTTTCTTGTACAATAACACCACAGGGTCAATTCAATCGTGCCTATTGTACACTAATTTACGCTACTTCCTAATTGTATATTAACTTATTGAATGATTTTGAAGAGTGATTATAATCATCATTATGATTTACCAGATGTTCAAACGTGAAAATTAAAGAGAACAGAAGTGAATACAACGAATGATAAACAATGGCAATGAAACTACACAAAATCCAAGCTAGCAACATTTATGCCCACGTTTGACAGTTCTATTTATTAGCTTTTTAGAATTTGACAGTTGATACTAAGTTAAAAAGTTATATTAATTAATGTAGTTCTCATTAACATCGTGTGGGTAATTTTAACGTCCTGCAAGCAAATGTTCACGATTCTAGATCATCTCCCTGCACAATCCTTTAATTGTGATGTGGTGTTTTTGCTCATTCGATTGTGATTTGCATTAGTTCTTTGAATTCCATAACGATTGAAAGGTAGATATAAATAAATTTAGTTACCCACTCGATGTTGAAGAGATCCATTAATGTTATGTAAAAACTGGCTCTGTAGAAATCCTCATCCAAACTAAAAACACAGTCTTGACAAATCTGTCAAGATTGTGCAATATTACTTTGAACTTCACTTCTTTTACTTGATTTCTATACTTTCTCGCACGCAAGTTTTCTCCATACTTTCTTTTCAAAACCGAGAACATCGTTTCACTCAAATTCCGCATAGAGTATATCTTGCTATCGAATTCCCGTGACATTTTCTTACGATATCTTTCTTTGATTCGCTTTCATTCACGTTGTCTCAATGGAACAATTGCTATTGATCCAAGTTTTTCCCTCGTCAATTCGTGTATTTTTCAGAATCATAGGCTTTATCCATTATATAATATCTTGATCTCCTATTGTGATGACATTGCGATAGCAATGTCTGTCGGCTAAGTCAGAGAGATTACTCCCTCTTTCTCGCCTAAGAACCGTGCGTGAGACTTTCACCTCACACAGCTCAAGCATCTCTTAACCCTTGTCGGGCAACAGTTATTTTTGGATTATTTGCATGATATTGTCTATGACAATATACATGTGCATAAACTAAGTTTGTTATTCCATTATCGTCATGATTTCCATTTTTATGATGTAAAGGGCGTTCCTCTCCACCGTTGTTAATGTCAATCAATAGATTACAAAACGGACATTTGCCTTTTTGATTCTTCCATACGGTTTTAAACTTTCCTAATAACTTTTTAGAACCTTGATTGAGCTTGCGTTCAACAAAGTATTCGGTGTCAGTGTAAGGGTTCTTATCCAGTTTTATTTGTGGGTTTCGAACTATCATTTTATCTGACATTAATTTAAGTTGGTTTTTCATTGTTGAAAATACCCATTTCCTCGTTCCTTTGGGATGCCAGTATTTGTGTGCAATCCAAGTTCTTGATTTCATGGGGTGTCTTCTCTTAGCCCATTTCCAAAGTATATTCCATATCTTAAAATCAATTAAGGAGAATGTTTCTTTGGAAGCCACTCCTTGATGATAATTTGACCATCCAGTTATGATAGGGTTAAGTTTAGAGATTAAATCTTCTTGTGTCCAAGTTTTTCCATCTTTGATAGTATTACTGATTTTTTCAGTTACTTTCTTGATAGATTTCTTAGACGGTTTTATGAGAAGTTTTCCTTTGTATTTTCTGACATTCCAACCTAAAAAGTCAAAACCATCATCGATGTGAGTAATAAGGGTTTTTTCATCAGATAGTTCTAAACCTCTATCCGTTAGGAAATTCTTAATCAATTCTTTTGCTTCTTCTGCTATTTCTTTAGTCTTTGCAGTAACAATAAAATCATCTGCGTATCGCACAAAATTAACTTTGTGTTTTGCACGTTGACGAGTTGTTATTTTACCGCTTACACCTCGATGATATTTGTCAGCCAATACACCTTCAATTCCATCTAAGGTCATGTTGGCTAATATTGGTGATATAATACCGCCTTGTGGTGTTCCTGCTTTCGTTGGAAATAGAGAATTTTCATAAACAAATCCTGCTTTGAGGAATTGTTTAAGAATTGATTTATCCATTGGGATATTGTCAATTAACCATTGGTGACTGATGTTGTCGAAACAACCTTTAATATCGCCTTCCAGTATACATTGTGCAGAATCCTTTTTGCTTATTGTTCCAAAAATTTGACTGCAAGCATCATGTGTACTTCTGAATTTTCTGAATCCAAAAGAACGTTTATCTGCTGTTACTTCTGCAATGGGGTCAAGTGCTAATGCATATAATGCTTGCATAGCTCTATCGTACATGGTCGGGATACCTAAAGGTCGCTTCTTATCAGAACCATATTTCTCAATAAAGATTCTTTTTAATGGTTTTGCCTTATATCTTTTATCAGATAGACTTCGAGCCGCATTCACTTTGGAAACTGGTGTTGACCAGAATTCTCCATCGATTCCTGCTGTTCTTCTACCCTTATTTCGAATAACCTTTCTGACAGCTAACAGTTTAGCATAGTGAGAATGGGTTAGCAAATAACTTAGTTTTTTTACTAAATTCCAATTTTTGTTAATAACTGCTTTCGTAATTCTGACTTGTATTCTATTAACATGTGATTCAACGGAACTCCAATTGATGAAATTCCAGTTGAGCATATCTGTAAGCTTCTCACCATTTAATTCAGCATGACCACTAAGGGCTTCTGCTTCATTATTTGGTGTATTTGAAATTCTTACATTCATAGTTATACCTTCATTCATACGTTTTGATACCATAGAGTAAGTCTGCATCCTTTCGGATTAGGGCAAATTCTGAACCCCTATATAATTCATTACAAATTATCATTCGCTTTCTACTCCTTTCCTTTACCCTCTATGTCATTGTCCTTCCTTACGGAATTCCTACCCCGAAGGGAACATATAGGGCTTACCAAGTTCTATAACATGAATAATTGCGAATACCTTAGAAGCCATCTATAAACCGAGAATCATATGTCCATTTCCTATAATGTATGCAAAACCATTATAGTCTGATTCTATACCTTTTTAGTTCAAGCGTATCAATCTAGTTTCGCTTGTTGCAATTCACGATTCTTACAATGGTTCACTTTTACGTTCTTCTTAGTATTGTCGGCTAAGTCAGAGGGATTACTCCCTCTTTCTCGCCTAAGAACTGTACGTGAAAGTTTTCTTTCATACAGCTCAAGCATCTCATAACCTTTTCAGGCAACAGTTATTGTTTTTGGAATTAATTGCAAATTCCAATTTTCTTCAATAACTGCCTTCGTAATCCTGACTTGTAGCCTATTAACATGTGTTACATGTCTGTAAGTTTCTCATCGTTAAGTTCAGCATGTCCACTAAACAGTGTTTTTGCTTCATCTTTTGATGTATTTGAATAGCTTACATTCATAGGTCATACCTTCCTTCTTACGTTTTGATACCATAGAGTAAGTCTGCATCCTTTCGGATTAGGGCAAATTTTGAACCCTTATACACACCATTACAGTTTGTCATTCGCTTTCTACTCCTTTCCTCTACCCTCTATGTCATCGTCATTCTTTGCAGGATTCCTACCCCGAAGGGAACATATAGGGCTTACCAAGTTCTATAACATGAATAATTGCGAAGACCTTAGAAGCCATCTATAAACCGAGAATCATGTGTCCATTTCCCATAATGTGATAAGAGCCATAATGGTCGGATTCTGTACCTTTTGGTTCAAGCGTAATCAATCTAATTTCGCTTGTTCTGCTTTACGATTCTTACAATGGTTCAACTTTCGTTTCTTCTTAGTGTTCTTATCCTAGTGGATGTTTCGAATTAGACTTTCGAGATTCTCCACATTGTCCTATGAGCTTCATACCCCAACGTTACCATTGGCGCGTGTCATAGTAGGATTAACCCAAATGGAAGGGATAGCGTTGCCGCAATTCATGTTATAACTTCTTGTCGCACCTTATCCTAGCAGATGATTCAGATTAGACTTCCGAATTTCTCCACATTGTCCTATGAGCTTTACACCCCAACGTTACCATTGACGCATATCATAGTAGGATTATCCCAAATGGAAGGGATAGCGTTGCCGCAATTCATGTTTTAGCTTCTTGTCGCACTTGCATGTTTTGCATCATGAACTGGTTTTCCAGAAATCTTGTAACCAGTGATTACAAATTTACTAACATCAACCGAAATGCTGGTCTTTACATAACTTCGCCTCCACTTTTTAATTCGCCAGGAATAATAATTGCTACAATAACCACTTGTGAACCCAGTGGAATCAATTGCAGTAATATCAATTGAGTCTCTATTTTTATAAAATAGGTCAAGTGTTCTTTTAAAGATCGAATCCAAAACAACAGAATATGTACGAGTTACAAATTTTTGAAGTGTAGTATAATGCGGTACCTTGTTTAGTTCAATCTTTGATTGGACAGAATCCATAAGTTCTACGAAATCAACAAAATCCCTATAATCTTCACCTAAATATTCCTTAAACAAAATCAGTGTCAATAGCTGATTTTGTGTGTAAGTTCGTTTTGAATATCTACAGCTATAAAGTGGAAAGCGTGAATATCTTGTTATTTGTAATGCTATATCGATAAATTTTAAGTACTTGTTAGACAAGCTATTAAATCGTAGATCTAATGGGAGTTCCAGATTTATAATTTGGAACAAACACATTCATTCTCTTGTGTTTTAGTTGGAGAACAATCACAGGGGACTTCTTATTATAAAAATGAGTGGCTTAGTTGGAGTTAGAAAAGAGGATTTCTACAGAGCCTAAAAACTATAATTTGTGATATATTCTTATTTTAGTTACAGATTGGGCAAATATTGATGGAAAATAAGCAAAACACCACATAAATTAACATTAATTTTTATAAACTGTCAAATTCGGGTTTTTGAATTAAATAATTCGAAAAAAGAACATTATCAAGAGGGGATGTAAGTGAGCTTCACCACAAAGCCCACTTTGGTTTCCGACAATATCGGCCACCACCAAAGATCGTACCACCACAACCTTTGTTCGTTTTTCTATTGTTATACCACGCCACGCATAATATTGAGAGGAAAGAACTGTAATTATCCTCAAATTATACTATTAGCACAATACTATATTAACTTTCTGAATGAATTGTAGAAGTGATGATACTCATCATAATGCGATATTACATATTATACAAAAATCATAAAGACCATATAAAAGAAATACCATATCAGAGTTATGAAACGAATTCTTATTACCGGAGGAGCAGGACAGGTAGGAAGTTATCTTGTGGATCGATTTCATGAAGAGAACGAAGTTACCATTCTCGACAATTATTCATCCCCAACAAGAAAGGACGTGCCTGAGGGAGTGTCTGTGATCAAGGCCGACATAAGAGATGATATTTCAGAACATATGAGCAATACAGATGTAATAATCCATACTGCTGCCCAGATAAGCGTTGTAAGGTCAATGAACGAACCTTTTTTTGATGCACAGAACAATATAATGGGGACATTGAACCTGCTTGAAGAAGCACGTCATGCGAACATTGAAAGGTTCGTGTATTTCAGTTCGGCTGCTACATACGGGAACCCGCTGAAAGTACCGATAGGTGAAACCCACCCACAGGAGCCATTATCACCATATGGGGCAAGTAAGCTTGCAGGAGAAAAATATTGCATCATGTATAACAAAGCATACGGATTGCCAACTACATGTATAAGACCTTTTAATATATACAGCCCCAGACAGGATCCATCAAATCCATATTCCGGAGTGATCTCGAAGTTCATTGACAAGGTATCAGGAGGAGCATCCCCGACTATATTTGGAGATGGAGAGCAGACCAGGGACTTCATATATGTACGGGATATCGTTGACCTTGTGGACCTGATGATATCCAAAAGAACAGCCATTGGAGAATCATTCAATGCAGCTACTGGCAGATCGACCACCATCAATGAGCTTGCAGAGATAATTATAGATCTATTCGGAAAAGAACTAAAGGCAGATTATAAGGACCCGCTAGAAGGAGATATTAAACACAGTGTAGCCGATATATCAAAGGCTGAAAAGTTAGGATTTGTCCCGAAAGTGGATCTAAGAAAGGGGCTTGAGACCTTTTTGGAGAAATGAACTGGAATGAGACCGTAAATGTCCATATTTTGAATTGGGTCCCGGTAAGAAAGGGGATAGAACACCGGAATTGATCGATATCGAACGGACAGTTCCGCTAATACTAGTTCATGGAAAACTTACAGCTCTGAACTTGAGATATCACCGAGATCCATAACAGGAACAAAGATGATAAAGCACTTTGGTCTTACAATCCATCTCTTTTTTTGGCAATATATTTGACCGTCATACTACGAAATATACCTAAAAATACTGAGACCAGGGATCTTCGATCGTTGAACAAAACCCGCACATCCTTTTGAAACCGGGACGATGTGTTTAATCATTCAGAAAAGCATTTACAAGTGGCATGATAATATGCATCAGAACAAATTGACCTAAACTGCATTTTTCACATGCGATCATAATTATATTAACTTCATCAAAATTATAAAAACGCGACATAGAACCACATATTATTTATGTCTTGTAACAGATAAAATAATAAAACAATTAAGGATGAGACCAATGGAAGAACTACAGATCAAAGTAGAAAAAGCACATCCAATCGATTTTGGACGGGGTATCATACGTCTTGATCCGAGCACTTTGCTCAGTTTACAACTATCGCCAGGGGACATAGTGGAGATAGTTGGTAAAAAGAAGACTGCAGCAAAGGTCTGGCGTGCAGACCGCCAGGATTGGGGACAGGGGATAGGTCGCATCGATGGGTTCACCCGTCAAAATGCAGGAGTAGGAATTGGAGAAAGGATCCATATCCAGAGAGCCGAGGTACTTGTGGCAGAGAAGGTCGTACTGGCACCCCCTGAAGGCGTGATGATGGAATTTGGGGGCAACATAAACGCTATCATTAAGCATAATATATTGAAACGTCCTTTCGTCGTAGGGGATGTAATCCCAATAACAAGTTCAATGACCCAAACAGCACCGGGGAATCAAGCCATACCTCTTGTTGCCATTGAAAGTGAGCCTGAAGAAGGCATTTTAATAGTCAGTGAAAATACAGAGATAGAACTGCGCCAGAAACCGGTGGAAGGTTATGAGGATACTGCCACAGGCATTACATATGAGGACATTGGAGGTCTTGGGGATGAGATCCAGAGGGTTCGCGAGATGATAGAACTGCCTCTGAAGCATCATGAGATATTCCAGAGGCTTAATGTAGAACCACCTAAGGGAGTCATCCTTTATGGTCCGCCAGGCACGGGAAAGACTTTGATCGCAAAGGCCGTTGCCAATGAATCGAGGGCAAATTTCCTCTATGTTGCAGGCCCAGAGATAATGGGAAGGTTCTATGGGGAAAGTGAGGAACGCCTGAGAAAGATATTCGAGGAAGCAGCAGAGAATGCACCTTCCATTATATTCATAGATGAGATCGATTCCATTGCACCAAAACGTGAGAATGTTACAGGTGAGGTCGAACGCAGGGTAGTTGCCCAGCTTTTGACACTTATGGACGGTATGGAAGAGAGAGGCCAGATAGTCGTTATCGCAGCTACCAACCGCCTGGATTCCATAGACCCTGCTCTTCGCAGACCAGGAAGATTCGACCGCGAGATAGAGATAGGAGTGCCAGATAGCGATGACAGGCTGGAAGTGCTCCAGATACATAGCCGTGGCATGCCGCTTGCAGAAGATGTCGATCTAGAACATCTCGCCACCTACACCCAGGGTTTTGTGGGTGCTGACCTGCTTTCACTTGTGCAGGAGGCTTCAATGCGAGCACTGCGAAGGATCCTCCCGGAGATAAATCTTGATGAGGAAGAGATATCACAGGAAGTGCTTGAAAAACTGGTTGTCACAGCAGAGGATTTTGAGGATGCACTTAAGGAAGTGGAACCCTCCGCTATGAGAGAGGTCCTTGTGGAAATACCATCCATTACCTGGGAAGATGTGGGAGGTCTTAGTGATGCAAAACAGGAGATCATTGAAGCTGTCGAGTGGCCACTGAAACATCCGGACAGGATCATTGAGATGGGGATCAAAGCGCCCAAGGGGATCTTACTTTATGGACCACCTGGAACAGGAAAGACCCTGATAGCACAAGCTGTGGCAAATGAAGCAAATGCTAATTTTATTAGTATAAAGGGACCTCAAATGCTTTCAAAGTTCGTGGGAGAGTCCGAGAAGGCTGTGCGTGATACGTTCAAGAAAGCCAGACAGGTATCCCCATGTATCATTTTCTTCGATGAGATCGATTCCATTGCTACGACAAGGATAGCAGATAGTGAGACAGGAAGAAGCTCACAGCAGGTCGTTAATCAATTACTTACAGAACTTGACGGACTGGAACCCCTAAAGGAAGTAGTTGTTATTGCTGCCACCAACAGGCCGGACATGATCGATCCTGCCCTGATGCGTTCAGGAAGGTTCGACAGACTTGTACTGGTAGGCAATTCAACGATCCAGGGCAGAGAAAGTATATTCAATATCCATACACGCGAAATGCCACTGGATAGTGAGGTCAGTATCCAGTCACTTGCTGCCATGACAGAAGGATACGTGGGAGCTGATATTGAAGCAGTATGCAGAGAAGCTGCAATGCTTGCACTACGAGAGGATTTTGATGCGGAAAGCGTCAAAGAACGGCATTTCCTGGCTGCGATAGAGAAGGTCAAGCCTACTATAACAGAAGATATGGCCGAATTCTATAGCAAGATACAGGACAAACTCAAGGGTGGAACTCATAAACAAGAAACAAGTTCTTATATGGGATACATGTAAATGTTCTAATAGATATTCAGAGGGAGATTAATGATGGCAAAAGTGTTTGCAAAGAACCTGTCCAATAAACAGGTCATGGCCACGGATGGAACCGAGCTGGGCGTACTGAACAATATAGTAATGGAAAATAAGACCGGCGAACTGGAAGACCTTATCATTAAGCCGGACATCGGTCTGGACACTTCCAAATATCAAAAGGACGGACAGTATATTATAGTTTCTTTTGATGCGGTCAGTGCTATCAAGGATTACATAGTTGTTGATAAGATCATGGCAAAAAGCCTGGCACACAACAGCCTATAATTCTTTTTTTAGTTTTAAAGCAGGCCATTGGATAGAGCATACTCAATGGCCTCAAGAGCACCTTTGCCGAATGAGGCTTTGGTAATGTGTCTTGCAGCTTTTATTGCATCAGAATCCGCATTGGCTACTGCAATCCCAAACCCTGCAACCTGCATCATTTCAGCATCGTTGCATGAGTCACCGATGGCAAGATAATCTGTGGGTTCAAGTCCCATAAGTTCTGCCACTTTCAAAAGCCCTGTACCTTTGTTCATGGCAGTGCTTTTGATGTGGATGGCATAACCTGTGTCGATGATCTCAATATCAATACCGTTTTCTGAGAGGGTACTGCGGAGATCTTCGACTGCGACATCCCTGTTAAGTACGACCTCTGTCTTGCGATATGCGTCATCGAGCTTTACCAGATCATGATATTGAGAAAGCAGTTCATAGGCCTTTTCACATTCTTCTTTGCCATCGGCTATGATGGAAGGACTGTCAAAACCGGTGGAGATCACGCCACCATTTTCTGCGATCACGATCCCGCTGATGCCTATTAGCTTTGCAGCGGCGTGGACATAGCATAAGGGATTGCCTGTGGACAGGATCACCGGTACGTTCAATTCGCGAAACCTTTTCGCGACATCGAGGTCCAGTGACCTGTCAGGATTGGTTATAGTTCCGTCAATATCAATGACAATAGCTTTGAGGACCATGCCATCAGATATGACGAAGAACCATATAATTGTTTACTCAGGCATCCCCAATACCATCTGTTGTGACTGAGATAAGGGCTTCACCATCCGGCAGGTTCGGAGAGTCCACGAGCTTGACTATCCTTTTCTCTCCTTTGGATTTCCTTATGTAGAGCCTGAAGGTGGCAGTGTGGCCGAGAATGTGACCGCCTATTGGTTTTGTGGGGTCGCCGAAGAAAGCGTCAGGTTTTGACATGACCTGATTGGTGACAACCACACATGCATTGGAAAGATCCCCAAAACGCAGGATCTCATGAAGATGCTTGTTGAGCTTCTGCTGCCTGTCGGCAAGCGTACCCCTGCCGATATACTCGGCCCTGAAATGGGCAGTGAGGGAGTCAACGATAAGAAGTTTTACCGGCATCTCAGTATTTTTGAGCTCATTGGCAAGCTCATTGGCAGAGTCCACAAGAAGGATCTGATGATTGGAATTGAAGGCACGTGCCACATGGATGTTCTTGAGGAACTCCTCAGGATCGTACTCGATGCCGTGCTTATCAGAGATACCTTTTACCATCTGTGCGATCCTTTCAGGCCTAAAGGTGTTCTCGGTATCTATCATGATCACAGAGCCACCAAGACCGCCCTGCTCGGGAGGTAATTGTACGTTCACAGCAAGCTGGTGGGCGATCTGCGTCTTTCCAGACCCGAACTCACCGTACATTTCCGTGATGGACTGGGTCTCTATACCGCCACCCATCATCTCATCGAATTCCGTGCACCCGGTGGACAGTTTGCCCACAAGTTTCCGCCTTTCAAGAACAAGGTCACCTGTCTCGAATCCGCCTATGTCCGCTGACTGCCTGGCGGCGTTGATTATCTTTGCAGCTGTGGATTCCCCGATCTCCGCACTGTTGGCAAGTTCTGCCGGGGAGGCTACAGCAATGGCTTCAATGGTAGTGAATCCGGCATCCTTGAGTTTCTGTGCTGTTGCCGGTCCTACGTGATCAAGATCTTCCAATAATACTTCTGTCATTTTGAATTACTCCTATAGGTGCACCAGTTTCTTTTGTTTATATGTGCACATTTATTCTTCATTTATCCCTCAGGACTATATATACGTGAGGTAAGCAAGGTGAAAGTATTCGAGCTGAAAATCCATTATAAAAACCAGATATTTAGTGAGCATGAAGCTGTTTTTTGCTAAAATAGAAGGAACTTGAAAAAGGGGTATATTGACCAATAAGGAATGTGAACAAACGGCCCACTATCCTTTTCAGACCAGATGATCATATATCAGTATGAACTGAAATATAGAGACCATTGATCTTACCCTTCAGATCAGCTCGAACGGATCATCAGCTTGATATGCGATCAAATATCAACATTTTCCGGAAATGAAACATCTTTAACTGTTCATTGATAATGTGTATCATTTGAACTTAAGGAAGGTACCGTTGAACTACCCATATACCCTGTGCCCATCATTATATGCTAATTGTGTCCACAATTTTTAAACTGTTGCGCAATATTACATAAATCGCGTCCACAATTTCAAAAAATGGTGCCATTTCCCTTAAGGCGCTGGCAAGACCATTGCCAATTATGTTTATCATTGGGCATTTGGGACTTACACTCGCGATCTTTTTAGTCATATCACTTCTAGTTCCATCCATACGGAACATGATCGATTACCGATTCGTTGCAGTTGGGGCACTTTTACCAGACCTGATCGACAAACCCATCGGCAGACTGTTCTTTGAAGAAATATTTGCTAATGGAAGGATCTTTGCCCACACATTCTTGTTCGTATTGGTTCTCTTTGCCATGGGAGCTATTATCCACAAGTATCACAAAGAGAATGGCACAGGAATGATCATCCTGTCAATTGCCAGCTTCATGCACCTTTTGCAAGACCGTATGTGGACAGTTCCACAGACTTTCTTGTGGCCAATTATGGGATGGGAATTCCCGCATGGGACCACCTATGGAGGATTCTCACATTATCTTTCGGTAGTTACCGCGAACAGTTTTGCACCGGAGGTATCGAACACGTACATGTTCGAACTTGCAGGACTCAGCGTGTTCATTATAGTTGTATATTGGCAATTGTTCAGGATCATAGTACCACATACGACCAATCAGTGAGAATAACAAAATAATCCAGATGATCATTACAGATACCACCTCATTTGTACATCCGCATATAATAGTGCAGGTTCGACAGACGTTCACATTGCGCAGGAACTGTTTTGTATCCCAGGGATCAGAGGCATGCAGAAGCATGCATCTGCACACAGCCGGAGAACATCAGGGATGCAACGACCCACCCATTCAAAACACGCATTTCCCCCGACAGATTCTCAGGATCAGTGCGAAGAATAACACCAATCCTAACAACGATCATAACAACGACCTTAACACCCACCCATCATAACACTTATGTCATACGAACCCCTTTTGCAGTCGATGGGACGAACAGCGGTAGGAGGAACTTTTGAATTCCTTCACGATGGCCATATGGCACTGATCAGAAAAGCGTTCGAGCTGGCAAAAGGAGATGTTGTGGATATAGGCCTGACATCCGAAGAGATGGCAGGAAGGAAGAACAGAATTATCCCGGATATTGCAACCCGCAAGAAAAGCCTGACCGCTTTCATAAAAGAACTCGGGTTCCCAGAAGAAAAATACAACATCCAGACCCTGAAAGATCCCTACGGATCGACCCTGGAAGAAGATTACGAATACCTCGTAGTGTCCCCCGAAACCTTACCAGTAGCCCGGAAGATCAATGAGATCAGAAAGACCAACGGTAAAAGAGAGATAAAGATAGTGAGCATAAATTATGTGATGGCGGAAGATGACCTGCCTATATCATCCACGCGGATAGAACAGGGCGAGATAGATGTGCATGGCCATTTGAAACATAACTGAGATACCTTCTGATTACCTGTTGCACATGATATGAAAGTGTTCAACCGAACTAATAAGATAGTGAATGTCCTGTTTTTTCCTGTAGACCTTCAAAAAAATACAACCACATGCCTTAAATATATTTAGACCATAAAAAACGTCCTGGGTGTAAAGGTGGTAATCTTAAAAATAGCACCCCTGGTGGTAAGTACTATGATAAGCGTAGAGAAGACATGTCCTGTATGTGGCAATAAGTTTGTGGTGAATAAGAGCGTAGCTGATAGAGATCTGTGCTGCACTCTCGGGTGTTGTATAAAGAATACAAGCAGTGGCTTGCAGGGGAATTTGGCGCAGGTTTGAGAAGATCTGTCAATACTGAAAAACGTATGAATATTTTTAGAACATAGTATATTAGTTGTACTTTTATTAGATCTATCTGTTTTTAAGGAGTTTTTATCATGTTACGTGTCGGAGTTATCGGAACCGGAGCTATGGGTGTTAACCATATACGAATTTATCATGAGATGGAAGACGTGGAACTTGTCGGGATCTCAGATATCGATGAGAAAAGGGTAAAGGAACTTTCCGATAAATATGAGACAGAACATTTTACCGATTACATGAGGTTGCTCGGGAAAGACCTTGATGCCGTGAGCATCGTTGTTCCTACAAAGCTCCATAAACAAGTGTGTCTTGATGCTCTTGAAGCAGGTACTAATGTGCTTGTGGAAAAACCAATCGCAGACACGCCGGAAAATGCAGACATCATGATAAAGGCTGCGAAGGCTGCGAACAAGGCCCTGATGATCGGGCACATCGAAAGGTTCAATCCGGCAGTTATCAAACTTAAAGAGATCATAGATGAGGGACTGCTTGGGAAGATAGTATCAATTTCGACCCGAAGGGTCGGCCCATACAATCCAAGGATCAGGGATGTTGGAGTTATTCTGGATATCGGAGTACATGATATCGATATTATCTCATACCTTTACGGCCTTGAAGTGAACAAGGTCCATGCTATTGCAGGTGCGGATATCCATCCGTTCGAGGACCATGCTTCGATACATCTAAGATTCGACCATGACCTTACAGGACTTGTGGATACCAACTGGCTAACTCCCCACAAGATACGCAACCTTACAGCAGTGGGACTTGAGGGTGTGGCATATCTGGACTATATCAACCAGACGTTGGAGCTTCATGACGAGAACTGGATAAGAGAAGCAAAGGTTGATAAGGCAGAACCGCTCAGGAACGAGCTGGAATATTTCATCAAATGTATTAGCACAGGTGAGAAGATACATTCCAATGGAGAGAACGGAAAGCACGCGCTGGAAGTTTGCATGGCTGCCATTGAATCATACAAGCAGGAAAAGACGATCCAATTGTGATCGCATATTTTTGATATTTCATATTTATACAAATTATACAGATAACACAGGTTGATATTATGAGTGATAAGTTACAGAAGATCATAGAGGAAAGAGGACCTATAAAAAAGATAGGCGTGCTTGGCATGGGATACGTAGGCATCCCTGCAGCAGCTCTTTTTGCAGATGTTGATAAGTTCGAGAAGGTCCTGGGCTTCCAGAGAAACTCCGCATCATCCGGCTACAAGATAGACATGATCAACGCTGGCGAAAGCCCACTTAAAGGCGAAGAACCCGGCCTTGAAGACCTCCTGAGAAAGGTCACCGGCTCAAACAAGTTCGAGTGTACCCCGGATTTCTCAAGAATTGCAGAGATGGATGCAGTAACCCTCGCCATCCAGACCCCATTCGAAAATCCAACCGACCTTATCCCGGATTTCGGAGCACTCATAGAAGGCATACGCAATGTAGGCAGATACCTCACCCCCGGAACTCTGGTGGTACTGGAATCCACAATAACCCCCGGAACCACTAACGGAATGGCCAAAGAGATCCTCGAAGAGGAATCCGGCCTCATAGCCGGAGAGGACTTCGCCCTTGCCCACGCCCCTGAGCGCGTAATGGTAGGCCGCCTCCTAAGAAACATCCAGGAACACGACAGAATTGTCGGTGGTATCGACAACACAAGCACAGAACGAGCCATCGAACTATACTCCCCTGTCCTGACCAAAGGCAAGATCATCCCGATGACCTCCACAGCCGCCGAGGTCACCAAGACAGCAGAGAACACCTTCCGTGATCTCCAGATCGCAGCAGCCAACCAGCTCGCCCTCTATTGCGAGTCCATGGGAATAAACTTCTACGATGTCCGCGCAGGAATAGATAGCCTGAAAGGCGAAGGCATCACCCGAGCCATCCTCTACCCCGGAGCCGGAGTAGGCGGTCACTGCCTTACCAAAGACACCTACCACCTGGAACGCGGAATAGAGATCGCCGGAAAGACCCCATTAGACTACCCCGAGAACGCCGACTCCATCTACGTCCTCGCAAGAAAAGTGAACGACTTCATGCCCAACCACATGTTCAAACTCACCGAAGATGCCCTTGCAAGTGTCGGAAAATCTGTAAAAGGCTCAAAGATCGCTATGCTAGGCTGGGCCTTCATCAACGACTCCGATGATGCAAGGAACCCCCCATCCGAACCACTCTACGACCTTTTGATCGAAGCCGGTGCTGAAGTAAGGATCCATGACCCACACGTTTTGGACTATCCAAACGTGACCATCGAGAAAGATCTGAATGCTGTAGTTGATGGTGCTGACGTTATAGCTATTCTAACCGGCCATTCCGACTACTTCAAGTTGAACCCTGCTGACATTAAGACCACAATGGGCAAAGATAAACCCGTGATCATCGATGGTAGAAACGTTGTAGATCCTACAAAGTTTATTGACAGTGGATTCGTTTATCGTGGTATTGGAAGAGGAGATGTTAACTGAACATTCTCTTATTGATAAATAGCTAAGTTTACTAAATATAAAGGCCAACTCCATGTTCAACTTTAAAGTAAGTAAGACAATGAAAGACGTACAATGGTCTTTCATTAGCCTTGCTACTGCTTCTTTATCTCATTTACTGCTTAGAATCGTTCTGGGTAAAGAGTTAGGACCATCAGGACTTGGCCTTTACACCCTTGTTTTTACAATTTATATGTTCGGGATGCAGTTCGCTGCATTTGGAATTGGTGCTGCTTTGACGAAGTATATTGCACAGTATAGCGATGATGAAGGAAAGATAAAAGAGTTTGTTTCATCGGGTGTGATTGGTTCACTAATTAGTGGATCAGCAATGGGAATTCTCCTGTACTTGTTATCTCCATTAATAGCGATCAATTTCTTTGATATGCCTGCAATGGAAGAATTACTGAAGATAACAGCAATATGCTTCCCATTTATTGCCATTCAGAAAGTTGTAATAGGAACACTTAATGGCCAAAGAAGAATGCAGGCATTTGCCTTGGTTAACATTACACAAAATGTATCAGTAGCAATTCTATCCATTGCACTTGTTCTATTCTTTAAAATGGACGTGACAGGAGCAATTATAGGTTATGTAGCTCCTACAATTCTCATCGGAATCTTGTCTATATACCTTGCAAAGCATGACATACAACCTTCTTTGTTTATTAGTAAAACAGTACTCAAAGAAATTTCATGGTTTGGTTTTTATGTTGTGCTTGCCAACTCGATCGGACTCATCAACATGCAAATAGACAGCCTTATGGTTGGTCATTTCATGGATGAAACTGAAGTTGGATATTATGCTGTCGCAATCATTTTCATGCAAGGAGTTATTTTGTTACCACAAGTTGTACAGCGAGTTACAACTCCAGTAATGGCAAAATATTATGGAAAAAATGATTTTGAAAGCATAAGAAAGCTTATCAAAAGTACCATGGTAAAAACTTTTGGAGGCATACTATTTATTTCAGTAATTATAGCTGTCTTTGGTAATTATTTAATAATAACAATTTTTACAGAAGAATTTTTACCTGCTTATAGACCAATGCTAATATTATTAGTTGGTTACTCTATTTGTGCACCAATTGGATCAGTAGGAAACACATTATCAAGTGTTGGAAAAGTGAATATTGTGTTTAAAATGACAGCCCTATGCGCATTAATGAACACAATGTTGAATTTGATATTGATTCCTAATTATGGAATAATTGGAGCAGCTAGTGCTACATCAATATCACAGATAATTACGTTGTTGATACATCTTTTGTTTATAAAAAAATATGTGTTCAATCATAAATTATAATAAGTGAAACTGAAATCAAATTCATTCCGATTTATGACTATCACAATAGATATCATAGAAAACATTCGCAGCATTTTTCCAAGTAAATTTGTTTGATACAGTTTGTTTTGCATTGTAACCCATTTTAGTAGCCACATCAGAATTTAAAATTAGGTATTCTATTCCCTCATATATTTGATTTTCACAAGGTTCAACTAAAATTCCATTAATCCCATTATCTATAGCTTCAGGAATTCCACCAATATTAGTAGCCATGATTGGTTTACCCATAGCCATTGCTTCTAAAAGAGCTAAAGGAACACCGTCTGCAAGAGATATGTGAGTGTAAATATTACAAATTGCTAAAGGTACAAATGGATCAGACAGATGTCCTGTAAATATCACATTTTCAGATAATCCCACTTCTTCAACAAATAATTTTACTTCGTTTGAAAATGCTCCATCACCAGTCAGAACCAAAATTGTTTGAGGATATTTGTTCAATAAATGTTTAAGTGCCTTAATTAAAATAGTAGATCCTTTTGCTTTCAACTTATTAGACATAAATCCTTGTGCTAATAAAACATAATTACTGGATTTGAGATTATATTTCTCACTAAACTCAGCTATTTGCTTTTGAGATACTTCTGTTGAATTCACACCTGCATAAGTAATAGCATATTCATTAAAAATAAGACCAAATCGTTCATTCTCTTTTTTCAGACTTTTAGAAACAAACGTTATACAATCACAACCATTTAACAACGTTTGAAAAAATATCCTACCAACCAACTTCAATTTACCAAATGGTTGAGAATGAAAGGTATGAACTAATTTTGTGCCATATAGTTTTTTATAAGCGTATCCCGGTAGCAAACAATACCATGTCCCTTGTGAATGAATTATATCAGGATTTAGCTGTTTCAGATTCAAAAACGTTTTGAAAACAAAAACGATTTTATTGCCTTCAATGTGGTAATTTTCATAATCTTTTCCGCTTTTGAAAATTACACTTACATCTAAATAATCCCTATTGTTAAATTCATCTACTAAACTGGTGAGATATGTTTTCACCCCACCACCCGAGCTATTTATCCAATAATTTGTAATTATTGCAATTTTCATAGAGATCACATTATAAGAGTAAAGCGTATATACAGATTTATGAGTGAATTTCAACATCCATAGCAAAAATAAATAGAATCCTTAATAACAATTTTTAAAAGTAAACACATACCCCCCCATCATCATAAATATTATTTACTAAAATATTATTTTCAATTTCATTTTTGTAATTATGCCATGATTTAATAATAATCCAATTTTGAAGACTCATTCTATTAAAGTTATAATTTATAAAATAATACTTGTTTAGATCACTTTTATTCGTTAAATTAATTAGACTTGTGGCGTCTTCAACTAATAAAATTTTAAATTGTTGCGATAACTCCTGAATGCTGATATTATGAGAGTTTTTTGATGATTCGTATATATTTAGAAGGATGAAATTTTTAGTCATTTCATCAGAAACAGCTAAATGACCACTACTATGTTCAAAATACCAATCACTAGGCGCATCAAAATAATCAAATTTGGAAATATCTTTGTTTGTAAGATTGTTACTAAATAAAGTATAAGAATAGAAGGGGGTTAAAACTAATAAAAGTAGAATTACAAAAATTGACCATTTTTGATAGCTTTTGCAATATCTCAAAATCCACAGTGAACATACAATTCCTGGTAAATAGAATATACTAACAACAATTCCACCAAGATATAATCTTATAAAAGAATAAACAACACTCATAAAAACCAAAGATAATACAAATAAATCAATTTCATTAAACTTTTTTTTGTTTACTATTTTTTTAAATGAAAAATAAAAAAACATAGCAATCGAAATCATCAAGACAGAATATTTAATTCCACTAATTATAGTAATTAGATTCGGAAACTCAAGTAGCATTGTAGTGATAGGTTCGCCTCCAACTCCAGTTGAAAAATAAGCTTTTAAAAACTTATCAATGCCGGTAATTTCAACTGATTTGATAATGGTTAAAGTTGGAATAAAAGTTTTATATACAAAATTGGATAAGCCAAATTGAACAACAATCAAAACTAAGAGCAAATTCAACATAGTATTATTAAAACAATTATTTCTGAATTGATCAAATGTAAATATCACGAATCTTTTCAAACAATTAAACAAAATGAATATGAATAATAAAAGGATGACTAACATTGCATATAAGTTATAAGAGATGAAAACTAAAGCTGAACCTGAAACAATAAAGAGTAATAGATGTTCTGATTTTTTAAAATTAGTGGTTTTTAAAATATTAAGTAAGAGATAAAGAGATAAGTAAAATAAAACATAACCAAGCCCATGGGGCCAAAAAAAGATTTTAGTAGTTCCAAGTGAACCAGAAATCATTTCAATAAAAACGATGACACTTGCAATTATATAAGAGTCTAATATTTTTGTGATAAATATCAAAAATACGAGAGAAAACGCAAAAAATTGGAGAGGATAATACAATAAATCTACTCCAGATAAATTAGCTATATTTTGAATAACTGAACCAAACGCATAAAAAGCTGGGCTTTGCGAATATTCTGGTAATTGACCTTTATGAGTAATTTCAGAAATCGACGCCATATGTTTTGGTGCAAAATCGTCAATAGAACCATTAAAAATAATAGTTGAACAAATAAACGTAAACAAAATAATAATCCCAACAACTTTAGCTGATTGTTTCATGTAACAGAACCCCCAAATACCAACATACTTGAATCTATTTTTGAATTATTAACTAAAATATTCGCCCAAGAAAACTGTTCAGCATATTCTTTAATTTTATAATAGTTCCATTCCGAATTTAGTGCCAATGAAATTTTGTTAAATAATTGAATGAAATTATTAGAATTATATAATAAACCATAATCATTAGAAGTAATCATTTCAGAAATACCACCAACCTTTGTTACTACAAATTGTATAATCCTTACTTGAAATAATATTAGATACCACCTTAATAATATTAAATTGTAGATAACAATGAACGTACTGTTTCTATTACACTTCCCTTAGAAGAACAACTCAAACTCCATCCAAGAGATTCTAATTTATCAATTGAAAGTGACATTCGTGGAACATCCCCTTTCCATCCTCTCGTACCACCAGTATATGTAAATTCAACATTTTCAAGCCCCATTTCCTCAACAACGATCATACCAATTTGTGTTGAGTTAATTGTGTCTTCTGAGCCAATATTAAAAATATTAACATCGTCTAGACTTTTATTAACTACAAATAAAATTGCATCAATGCAAGCACTAATATGCAAATATGATTTTGATTGCTGCCCATCACCAAGAATTTCAAGTTGATCAGGATTATTGTGAAGTTTTTTGATAAAATCAAATATAATACCGTGAGTACTGCGCTCTCCAATAATGTTTGCAAATCTAAATATCCATGACCTCATATTAAATGTATGACAGTACGAAGTTATTAAGGCTTCACACGAAAGTTTCGATGCCCCATAAAGTGATATCGGAACAAGTGGACCATAGTTTTCAGGCGTGGGAATAATCGATGCTTCCCCATATACTGTTGATGTGGAAGTAAACACAATATTTCTAATGTTATTTTTACGCATAGCTTCAAGAAGATTGTAAGTAGCAGTAATATTTTGATCAAAATGTACCTTGGTATTTGAGAACCCTAATCTTACATCTGGATTTGCTGCAATATGATAAACACAATCTATATTATGACATGCTTTCGTTATTTTATCTGTATCGAGCAAATCACCATTAATAAATGTAAAGTTTGGATTATCAAGATGTTGATCAATATATTCTAAATTACCAGAACTCAAGTTATCAAACACAATAACTCGGTTGCCAATATTTATTAACTTATCAACAACATGACTACCTATAAAGCCTGCACCACCTGTAATTAATATAACACTATTATTTTCAAACATATTATCTCCCATTTAGCTATTTTTGCATTTGGCTATAGCCAAATTATATGCATCCATCGTTTGCAAAGCTATATTATCCCACGTAAAACGATCACTATACTCCAGAATTGCATCTCGATCCCATTCTTTATTCAATGCAATTATGATTTTCTCAGCTAAATCTTGTGAATTGCCAGGTTCAACCAACAACCCATATTTATCAGAAGTGATTATTTCTGGAACTCCACCCACCCCAGTCCCAACATATGGTTTTCCACATCCCAAACACTCAAACATAACTGTAGGATTTCCTTCACTTAAACTTGGTAAAACAAATATATCACACGAATTTATCCAGATGGAGAGTAACTCATCCGTTACAAACCCGACTAGTTTAACATTATTTTGTAAATTTAAATCTATTATTTGTTTTTGGAGAGCATCTTTTAAAGGCCCATTCCCCCCAATAAAACATAATACATCTTTTTGTTTTTTAGTGACAAATTTAATTGCATCTATTAAATAATTAAAACCCTTTCTTTCAATTAAGCCACCTAAACTAAATATTATTTTTTTATTTTTAGGAAGATTTAGTTTTCCCCTGCACTCCATTTTATCAATATATTTGAATTTTGAAGAAAACCCGTTGGGAATTGAAATGACATTTTTATTATATTCACTCAATATCGGCAAATCTTTTGAATTAACTCTTATCAAAACATCCGAATTGCGCCAAGCATTGTTTATAAGTGACGAATTTATTCCAGCCTCCTTGACCAACCATTCAGCATTTTCATGAATTGTAGTGATTGTAGGAACATGATATTTTTCTTTTAAACTTGTACTAATATATGCAGAAGGCCATGTGAAATGTGCATGAATTAGATCAAATTTAAGATTTTCATTTTTGATTATTTTTTCAACAACATGGAGCCGATTATCGATTAATATTTTATTAAAATAAAAAATAGGGATGTAATAGGATCGAGGGAAGTACACATTAATATTATCATACCTATAATTATTGCACAACTTATCTTTATCTAATTTATTGAAACTGAATAATACAGGAGATATTACAAAAATGTTATCAAAATGTTTTTTTAATGACTCAAGTTGATTTTTTATGAAAGATCCACCAATAAATGTGTTATCCTCATTTGGATAAGAAGGAGCAATAACTAGAAGATTTTTACCAGAGTATTTTTTAAAATCATTTTTAACATTTGAATACATCATCAATCTCCAAAATAATTTTCTTGCTTGCAGTTCCATTCCCAAATCGATCATCATGATTTTTAGATACTGGATTTAATTCATCAATCGCATTAACAATCCGACTCTTGTCAACTCCAACCAAAACATTCCACCCATCTTCAACAGTTTCCATCCATTCCGTATTTTCACGTAATGTAATGCATGGGATTTTCAAAATATAGGCTTCTTTTTGGATACCACCTGAATCGGTGAGGATCATTTTTGAATTATTCATTAATTTAATGAAATCAAGGAAACCAACAGGCTCAATTAACTTTACTGAAGAAGCTAATTTGTCGTACAAATTGTACTCCTTTAACAGCTTTTTAGTTCTGGGGTGAACAGGGAATACGACCAAATCATCCAATTTTGAAAAAGCATCTACGATATTTTGGAGATTTTTAGGGTTGTCAGTATTGCTGGCACGGTGAACAGTTGCGAGCAAATAATTCTTGCTTTCCAAATTTAGATCGTTCAGGATGGTAGATTGCTTTTCTGCAATATCTTTGTTGTAGATCACAGAATCAGCCATTACATCTCCTGTTAAAAAGACATTATCGGTAATTCCTTCATTTTTCAAATTGTTTACAGCATTTTCTGTTGGGCAAAATAAGATATCTGAACAGTGATCTGTTACAATCCTGTTTATTTCTTCAGGCATTGTTTTGTCAAAGCTTCGTAAACCAGATTCGACGTGAGCAGTCTTTATGTGCAATTTAGAAGCTGCTAAAGCACCAGCAAGAGTCGAATTTGTATCACCATAGGTTAATACAAGGTCAGGTTGCTCTATTATCAAGACCTCTTCGATCTTTTTTAACATCTCGCCTGTTTGATAACCATGAGACCCAGAACCTATTTCCAGGAAATAATCTGGTTCAGGAATGTTGAGTTCCTCGAAGAAGACCTGATTCATTTTATGATCATAGTGCTGGCCTGTGTGGATCAAGACTTCATGGTGTGTTTTCCTCAGCTCTCTGGAAACTACAGAAGCTTTCACAAATTGAGGCCTAACTCCAACAATAGTTGCTATTTTCATAATATCCACCTTAAAGTCAATAATATTTACACATTTGACCAATACTTCTCAATATAATCCACAATAAAGGAACAAACATCTGTTTTTTCATTCAACATTAATTCTCTTTTTTTAGTCCATTCATCTTTAATATTTGGATCTTGAATTATTTCAATGGCTTTATTCATTGCTTCATCATAATTATTGAAATTAAAAATAAGTCCATACTTATTTTCGAGTTCAACAAAATTGGCCATATCGTTTTCGCCAACAAAAGAATTGCATCTGACTGCAGGAGTTCCAAGTAAAGCAGCTTCCGTAGTCATTGTCTGACTATCACCGACTAGCAGATCAGCATAATAAACAAAATTATGGATATCTTCAGAAGGAATTTTGATTCGATAATCTTCAAGCTCAGGAGGAAGTTCGGTCTCTGATGAAATGAAAACTTTTGCATATTTTTCAAGAGCTTTTACATAGCGGATCTTAGTTTCAAGATCAAAACCCTTTTGCTTTACATCATGGCCTGCCTTCCATGCAACAAATCGCATTAAAATAAATTTATCATTTATACCAATATCTAGATTATCAAAAATAGAGGGGTCAGGGTTAAAATGATTTGAATGCAGATATGAGTGTTCTTTATATCCATTTATTCGAACTTGTTTCTTCCCAGCATCTTTACTGAAATTCGATGGCGTAAATATCACATCTGAAAATGGATAAGTAATTAGTGCCGTTGAATTGACAACTTCGGAATCGTTGAATATAAAACATTTTTTACCCAAAAGCTTTGCTGAATGGGCAACACATGGATTAAGCATACCCATCAAAAGATCAGGATTGAATTTCTTTGCAATCTTTAAAATGTCATAATCTCTCTTGATCCATTCTTTTATCAGATCAAACTTTCCTGAACCAATCTTTCCTACTGGTATGTAAGGTATATTGTAAGCATCCAATAGATCAATAGCTACATCTTTATCACGAGAAGTAACCAAAACTTCATGACCGTTCTTTTCTAAACCCAAAATAATGTTCTTAAAAAAGTGAACATGTGCAGGATGACCTATATCTATCAGTACTTTCACAACAACCACCTTCTTTTAGCACACATCACAAACAAACAACTAAACATACTACGGACAAACCGTAAACGATTCAGAATCATTCTACTCACATCAGGATTCAATACAAGTTCTCTCAAGATATCGCATACCTTTGTCCGACTCCTGCATATCGAAGAACATAGCGAACAGGAGGAACTGCATACCGGAAAGGAATATTAGGGCATCCAGGAGGACATAGTTTGTCTGTACGGTGAATCCGGCCAGGGATGCAATTACCATGGACAGGCCAAAGATGATTCCAAAGGGTATCAGGAACATCGACAGGATGTAGAACAATACCAGGGGATGGAAGCTCATCACCATGTATTTTGTTTTGAGTCTCCAGAGGAAGCTCTTGAACAGCATTGCTGAGACCTTTACCATGTAGGGGCTGTACTTGATGGTGGATTTTTCCTCGCCATATCGGGAGGGCATGGTTATATCCTTGGTCCTGAAACCAAAGGCATTCAGCCTCACAAGCATATGGTTACAATAACCGTAGAGAATTCCGATAAACCCCTCAAACAGAAGCAATATTTATAACATATTACAATAATTTTGTATTATGTCCTTAACGAACTTTGCTTTTAAAGAAGAGAGAATTCCGATAAACCCCTCAAACAGAAGCAATATTTATAACCTATTACAATAATTTTGTATTATGTCCTTAACAAACTTTGCTTTTAAAGAAGAGTACAAACGTCTTGAAAATCTCGGTGACAAGCTCTCTGAAATTGAATCTCTCATCGATTGGAAACCATTTCGTCCAATTATAGCAGAGATGTATATCAATAAAACAGAGTTCGGTGGCAGACCAAACGTTGATGAAATCGTCATGCTCAAAATGTTAGTATTGCAACAATGGCATGGCCTATCTGACCCTGAACTTGAAAGACAAGCTACTGATAGAATTTCCTTTAGGAAATTCTTGGGCTTTCCTGCAAAAATTCCAGATCATACTACTGTTTGGGCATTTAGAGAACGAATTTCCCAGGCAGGAAAAGAAGATGAAATCTGGAATGAAATGCAAAGACAACTTAATAAGAAAGGTCTGAAGATCAAGCAAGGTATGATTCAGGATGCAACATTTATACATGCTGATCCAGGACATGCAAATCTTGATACTCCTCGTGGAAATGAAGCAAAGACCAGAAGATGTAAGGACGGTACATGGACAAAAAAGGCATCTAAGTCACATTTTGGATATAAACTACATACCATTGAAGATACCGAATATGATCTGATAAGGAGATATAGGACAACTACTGCCTCAGTTCATGATAGTCAGGTGGATCTTTCTGAAGAAGGCGAAGTTGTTTACAGAGATAGAGGTTACTTTGGTGCAATTTCAAAAGGATATGATGCAACTATGCAAAGGGGAGTACGAGGGCACCCTATTGGTATTAGGGATAAGATGAGAAACAAAAGAATAAGCAGGAAAAGAGCAAAGGGAGAAAGACCTTATGCTGTTATCAAAAATGTGTTTACGTCAGGATTTGTAAGAGTAACAACGTTGGCAAGAGTAAATGTCAAAATGGCGATTACAGCATTCAGCTATAATCTCTATCAATTGAGGACAATAAGAAGAAAATCATTAGGATGAATAGCGGTAGCTATTCAAAAAAGTTGGAAAGTATATAAATAGATACTAGCAAACTGCTGGAAATAGAGAGAAAAGCTCAAAATTTTAGCTGGAAATATTTGCTTTGAAAAAAATCAGCAGTTAATCGCAATTCTCCGTAGTATGTGTAAACATCATCGAGTCCTATTCCTATGAGGGCATCCTTTGAGATAGCTGTATAGCCGTTCTGGGGGTCCATTATGTGCCAGTATCCACTGCCGATCTTTGTAAGAATGGTCAGCACTGCGTTACCGACCTTACGCCACTTGCTCATTCCGATGTGGTATTCGATATCCATTAGGCGATTGCCTTTCGTATAGTCGGCCCTGCCTTCAATGATCGGGATAATGAGCTTGTACAACTGATCAGGGTTCATCTGGTCGTCACCGGCCATCACGGCCACAACATCCATATTTTCCCTTAGTGCTTTTTTGTATCCATTGATAAGTGCAGCACCCACACCTTTATTGGTCTCGTGTGTTATCACGACCACCCTCGGGTCGTTCAACGTCTCGATGACCTTTGCAGTATTATCCGTGCTCGCATCATTTATCACATAGATACGGTCAACATACTGAGGAATACCTTCAACAGTATTTTTGATCAGCTTCTCCTCATTGTAGGCGGGTACTACCACACCTATGCGTGTTCTTGCAAGAAGTTCCCGCTTGACCGGATCGATTATCTTAATAGGCACCTCTTTGACCCTGAAGCCTGCATTAATAGCCTCATCGATAAGCTCGACCTCAATAGCACCATCGGTCTTTGTGAATTTGAAAGTATCGAGCGTCTTTGAAGAATACGCACGAAAACCACTATCCTTAACGAGCCTGGCTTCATTTGTATCCTCCGCATCATCAAAAGTAGCATCAAGCCCAATACTGGAAGAAGAAATGTAAGCACCGTTTACAACATCCGCATCTTTTGAAAGTACAGGTTTTAATATTGAAGGGATATCATCCGGATTATGAAAACCATTAGCATAGATCGTCACAAGCACAGCAGGGTTTAATTTTTTTGCAGCCTCAAAAGCCGTTGCCAGTGCGGCAGCTTTCCCCAGATTGTCACCATGCCTGATAACCCGTGCACCCATATTAGTAGCAATATGAGCTGTAGCATCACTGCTACCATCATCAACAACGATCACATGATCTACATAGTACTTCGTTCTTTTAATGATGTTCTTTATATGAACCTCAGCATTGTATGCAGGAATAGCCGCTACCACGGTCATTGGCATACCTCACATTCATTTTTCAGGACTATATTGATCATAATTTTATCAGTGACCACAAATTTGTACATCACCAAACCACCTCACCGATTTATGGCTATAAAATTCACAACATATAAGTGTATCCATTAAATATATGCACATATTAAAAATAAATATGATGAAGAAGGGCGTATAATGCCGATTATGAAATACACAAGTGCCATAAATGGATTACAGATTAACACATACACATATATATCAGTAATAAGAAGTAAACGTCCTTCATAAAAATATTGCAGAGCAGCATAACGAATTTGAAACTATATATAAAAATAACAATATATCCATCACCAGTAAATATTCCAAATTTTCATATACACATATCATACACGTTCCAATCAAAAAAGACACGATTTTATATCATTCTGACATAGTGTGACGCATGGGACGAGAATTTTCAGACAGGGATAAAGAGATCTTCAACAAGCTTGCACCTGAGAACGGCGGTACGCACATGTCGCCCATGGGGCACCCGTATCCGTTCATTCTGAGACCTATATCTCACAAGTTCGTAGAGGACTCTGATGATTTCAGGGAAAGACTTGAAAGACTTACCGGGGAAGAGCTGGACTACCTTGTAGAGCTTGCTCTGAAAGGAGAAGAGGACATACGATCCCTTGAGGATGAAGATGTTGACACTTTCTTCGAGCTTGTAGCAGAGAAAGTATCCGAGGAGAAAGCAAAGGAACTGCGTCTTCACCTGGGGATGGCGCCAACTACCCCAGCCTGACGGAAGAGGCTTGTAAGTGAATCATTAAGTTGCATCTAGTGGAACTTTCAACCCTACATTTGGCTGGTTGACAGTCAGCCTACTCAGGCAAGATATACCTGCCTGAGCTATGTTTCGAGCAGCATTGAGATCAGCATGTATTTGAAATCCACAATTGCGACAACGGTAAGAACTCCCATCCCGATTCCCTTTGTAAATGTGTCCACATTTGGAACATTTTTGACTGGAATATCTGGGGTCAACCGAAACAACTTGTTTAGCCACAGCTTCGGCTTTGTAGCGTATAAATTGTTCAAGTTGGTAGAAACTCCAATTGTTGAGTTTTCTGTTAAAGTTCTTACCTTTGCGTTTCTGAACGCGAATGCTGGTCAAGTCTTCAAGAGCGATCACATCAAAGGGCATATTGACAATATCTTTGGCAATACAATGGTTAACATCAGTCACAAACCGTCTTTCCTTTCTGCTGATCTTCTTAAGAAGACGTTTAGCAGATTTGGTGCCTTTGGACTGGAGTTCCTTCCTGAGATATGCATATTTAGCTCTTGTATTTTTGATGCTACTCGTATTGAAAAAAACATTATTGGAACAAACCGCGACATTGACAATCCCTCGATCGATACCAAGAATAGTATTGCCGACCGGTTTAGGAGATTCAGTACGAAGTGTGACATGCAGATAGAAAACATCTTGTCTGCGGTCATACCTAAGCGTGGAACTCCTAATTTCCCATCCAAGATACTGTTTGTAGTATTCAGGTATATTGAAAGAGATATTTACTCGGCCGTGGATGGATGCAATCGTAGCACTGTTGTACTGCATGTGAATCGTAACAACTCTCTTATTGTACCTGATCGCCGAGTACGGCTGACTCTCTGGACATGTCTTAAGTTTGACACCTTTGAGAGCTTCGCACGCAACGTCTCTTGCACCCTGGACCAACGAAGACGGCAGTTCAGGGTGCTGTTCTCTAATGTCTTTGTAAGTAGCATGATGGATAGATACCTTGCTATGAGTATGGTTGTTGAAACCATATTCAGCAACCTCGTTGAAAACCTGGTTGAAAAGCACAACTGTTTGCTTGAGATTTTCTTTGCCTTCGTCAGACATCTCCAGTTTCAGTTTGATAGTTCTATCCACATTCATATATTACACTGTATAGGCAATATACATAACGGCAAAACAGAAGTAAACGAGGTATAAGAACATGACAAGAACTGACAAAATGACGCATTCCTCCCCCAGCTTACGCAAGAGAACTCCTGCGGACTGTGTGATGAAGCAACTGCTCTTCGGAACAGCAGGAGCTCCATTAAGCTCAAAGAAAAAAGGCTCAATCGATGGCATCAGGCGTATAGCCCAGCTTGGGCTTGGCTGCATGGAACTGGAGTTCGTGCGAGGGGTTCGCATGAAAGAAGAGACCGCTGCAAACGTCAGGCAGACAGCAGAAGAAGAGAACGTGGCCCTCAGTGTGCATGCACCTTATTACATCAACCTCAATTCCGCTGAAGAAGAGAAGATCACGGCCAGTGTACAGCGTATATATGAGTCCGCCCGGATCGGTGCCCTCTGCGGAGCATCATCCATCGTATTCCATCCTGCCTATTATCAGGGCCACAGCAGCAAAAAAGTAATGGAAAAGGTCACCGGGCTGCTCGAAGGTCTTACCTCAGGACTGAGTGACGAGGGCATCGATGTAGTGCTGCGACCGGAGACCACCGGCAAAGCGACCCAGTTCGGCAGTCTGGAGGAGACCCTGATGATGGCGACAGCCATCGAGGGGGTTATGCCCTGCATAGACTTCTCACATCTGCACGCACGTAGCTGCGGAGAGTATAATACTATAGAAGAATTCCGTAGTGTCCTTGAGAGCGTTGAAAGTGCTCTTGGCAGGGAAGGACTGGAAAACATGCACTGCCACATATCCGGAATAGCCTATGGGAATAAAGGGGAAAAGAACCACCTGATCCTTCAGGAGTCCGACCTTAATTATACCGACCTTATGGCAGTGTTCAGGGAGTTCGACGTAAAAGGGCTTGTCATCTGTGAAAGTCCGAACCTCGAGGACGATGCAATGCTGCTGCAGGATACTTTCAGACAGTGAATTTGGAAAAGGAAGAGGCTAGCCGGGCTTATTTCCGAGCCTTCCTGACAGTGCTGGATATCAGTGATAACATTATGTGCATATCACAAAGTAACGATAGGTATCACTGATAAGTTTAAGTAGTTATCATAATATAGTGATAACTGTACATGATAAAAAAAGAATCAATTGAGTACAAAGAGATCCTGAATTACATCAAAGATAGCCTGGGCATCCCTTCTGATAACCTGAATATCAGCCTCAGCACATCATATGAGTATTACGTGAGTGATCTACCCCTCCGCCCGGATGCTTTACTGGAAGATAATGACACCATATACCTTATAGAGATCAAATCAAAAGCTACCATCGATACGATCGCAAGGATGAACCTGCTTCGGGATCTCTGGCTGCAGAATGAAGAGATGGAAAAGAGGAAGAGCATACAACTGGTCGTTGCTGCAAAATCATTTCCTGAAAGGGAAAAACGGATAATGGACCAATTGGGTATCATTATGCTAAAACTTCCCTGGACATTCAAACCCGGCAGCAATGAACAGTTCGTATCCAAAACCCACCGGATCACATCGGACAGATCATGGAAAATTGTATCCCGTCTGTTGAAAGAAAAAAAGACCTCGATACGCCAATTGTCACTTATCGAAAATGTATCATATGGATGGGCACACAAAACGGTCCAGGCATTGCTGCGGCAGAATATTGTGAAACGTGATTACAACCACGTGAGCATTTCAAACGTGGACAAACTGCTCAATGGCGTTGCATGGGAACGCCCGCTTGCAAATCTTAAGATCGATGAGATCCGTATACCGTTCAGCGGGTCCATGCATGCAGCAAGAGAGATTACAGAAGCCTTTGCAATGCAGGATAACATGCCTGTGGGATTCACAACATACACTGCAGCGTCACTTTACACAGGTTATGGTGTAAGACATGATGCAGTTTATTTATATCTGAAAGATGAACATCTTGACCATTTCCGGGAATTATTTGAGTCCCATTCAGGAAATACCATAAAAGCAGTGGTTTATAGGCCTGACAGGGACGTATTTCAGGATAGCCGCAAAAAAGAGGGGATCAGGGTCGTATCACCCTCGCAGACACTTCTTGACCTGGCCGGAATGGGATATTCTACAATGGACATTACAAAAGAAATGGTTTCTACATATGACTCAATATGAAAATATGGGTAATATTATCAGATATTCCATAGATGAATTGGAGGTAATTGGTCGTTACCTTCATGAAAAGGATGAAAGAGAGGATCCAACCACTGTGCTCATTGGTGGCTGGGCAGTCGATTCATACAACTCCTGGTACGGATCCATCGACATAGACCTAATAACGAACGCAAGTACACGAAAGAGCTTAATGCATCACCTGCGAAATGATCGTGATTTTACACCATATAAGCTACCAGGGATACCAACGAGTGTAAAAAAGGAAACTGAAGCAGGTCCGGTCATCATTGATTTTGCAACCAGGCAAAAGCCCTTTCCTTTTGAAGGGAAGGACATGTCTTTAGATTTCAGCATTCTTAACGGGAACACAGAAACAAGGCAAATTCGGGGAGGGATCGAAATGGCAGTACCAAACCGGGCAACATTGCTTGTTTTGAAATTGAAAGCCGTATGGGACCGCAATTATCGAATTGCTCATGGGACAAGTGATGATATTGAATGGGAGACAGGAAAGCTAATAAAAGATTATGCAGACGTTCTTGCATTGATCGATCCCGATCATGGCGGGGAGCAGATAGAGATCTCCGTACTAGGTAGACTAATGGAAAAATACCCATTTCTCGAAAAATGTATCACTTCAGCATATAATTCGGATGAAGGGATAGAGAAGTATGGCAGGATGTCACAAGATGATGCCAGAACCAGTATCTACCGGATGATATCCTTGATCCATTGATCTAGCAATGACACTTTTACGAAGAACTTGCAGACGAGGGCATCGATTAGTGCTGCGCCCGGAGACCACCGGCAAAGCGACACAGTTCGGCAGTCTGGAAGAGACCCTGATGATGGCGACAGCCATCGAGGGGGTAATGCCCTGCATAGACTTCTCACATCTGCACGCACGCAGCTGCGGAGAGTATAATACTATAGAGGAATTCCGTAGTTTCCTTGAGAGCGTTGAAAGTGCTCTTGGCAGGGAAGGGACTGGAGAACATGCACTGCCACATATCCGGCATAGCCTATGGGGATAGAGGGGAAAAGAACCACCTGATCATTCAGGAGTCCGACCTTGATCACACCAACCTGATGGAAGCATTTCGGAAGTTCGACGTGAAAGGGCTTGTCATCTGTGAAATTCCGAACCTGAAGGACGATGCCCTGCTCCTGAAGTCCACCTTCAGGAAATGAGGGCTACAGAAAAGACACTTGTTCTGCAGAGGATTGACAGCGTTCAATTGAAATATTTCCAGTCGAAACCATTAATAACTAACAGAACAACAATGTAAAAAATAGTTGATAATATTAAAGATAGTGGTACGTTCCAGGAGAAGTGAACGGAGCATGTCGAAAAGGTGGTATGTATGAGCAGATTATGCACTGGAATAACTTTAATTTTAGCCTTATTGATCACATTCTCATTCATTACAGTGGTATCTGCAAATACCACGAATGATGAGTATATAATGGAAATAAGCATCGGTGAGCAACACGTCAGTTTTGCCGATCATGATGATCCGGCAGAAGGTAACTGGATAAGCCTTAGCGGCGGGAATGCCTTTAAAGTACCCTCACCCTTCACTTTCACCTATAACGGAATAAGCAGCAAGAACGCGATCATAAAAGGACGGAACATTACGGTCGATCTCAACGTGGAGAATAACATAGACCATGTGATGAGCTATCCATACGATACCCATCAGATGTACGTAGCAAAGAACGGACTTGACGATGTATCCTTCACATTCCACGGCTCCGGCTATTTTGCCAGCCGGGAAGTGGACGTGTATCTTTTCAACTCATCCATAGTGGACCTGAAACACGTTCTTGATGATGCCATGCAAGGGAATTCCGCAAGTGCTCAGGCCATCTATGACAACTCCCGGGCAACAGAAGGAGTATTGCTTGATGCCAGCGGGGACATGTCAATGACCTATACAGACATGACACCCGGCTCATATGGAATAATCATCATCCTCGCCGATGACATAACTGAAGAGAACATAGTGCTCTCCGCCACTGCCTTCGAGGTCCTGGACCACAAGGCTGATCTGAAGATCACCCGCAACAGCAAGGATGTCCAGCTCGACATCACAGTGGAAGATGCACCTGACAAGACCTACACCTACGGTGCCATACTCATAAAGGAAAGCGCTTATACCACCGATGTCCGCTTTGATTTCGATGGAACCAAAGATGGGATAGATGTGTTCATGAACAGCATCCCCATAATAGATGGCTTCGACCTCGTGGGAATGTCAAAGAACGATATTGATGGCTCAGATGTAGAGGAACGTCTGACCGATATATTCGGAGCGGACAACATATCCGTGGCATACAATGCAGTATATGGTACCAATGCGACCCTCTATGCAAATACAACCGGCCTTTCCGAAGGGGATTACCTTGTGTTCACAGGAGTCACCTCCGGCTACAACATGGTTGCTTTTGAGCAGGATGAAATCTACATCACTGACCTGGGAATGAACATCTCAGGAGGTCCGGGTGATGAGATCACAATCAATGACACAAAGAACAAGATCCGTGTCACCATCGGCCTGAACCAAAGTCTTGAAGCAGGCATGTTACAGATCAAAAAACAGAGACCATTACCAAAAGATATCTCGAACCCACTCTTTGACACCCCTGTTGGATTTGTTACCTTCAAAGAGAATGTCAACCTCAGCAAAGCTATGGGATACGCCTACATATTCATCAATTATGAGGACAGTGACCTGAAAGGAATGGATGAGAATAACCTGAAGATCTACTGGTATGATGAGAACAATACCACCTGGGTCCCACTGGAAGGATCAGGAAACCCATCATTCTGCCTTGATACCGGTCACAACACCACAGAGAACTACATCTGGGCAAAGGTCACTCATTTCTCCACATACGCTATTGGAGGGGTCGATGTAGGACAAAGCCAAAATGGAAAAGGACACTCATTCGGGAAGGCCTTTATAAGGGACCTGTTCACCCCTGAAGAACCAAAGAAGGCCGTAGATGAGCCATTGAATGCAGTAGTGGATGAAGAAATACCACAAACTTCCGGCATACCTGAAACAGGCCCGGAGAGTAGTGTCCTGGAAAAAATTTCCAAAACAAAACTGATAGGAGCAATAGCACCGGCATTATTACTCGGGCTCCTGCTGCTGGCAAGGCGAAAAAGGAACAAATAATGAACGAAAGAGATCACCATGATCTTTTTTATTTGAGAACACCTACAAAGTTTAAAAAGGTATATATATGATACAAACGATTATCCAACTGGTAAAGGGAGACGATATATAATGCTTACAAGCATAATTTCAACTACAAGCGCAGCATCATCTACTGCGTTATCAATGACAACAGGCATTGGGTTGCCTGAATATGGAGTACTTGCAGTGGTAGCACTTATATTCTTACTGTCCGCAAAAGAGATACTGTCCGCATCCAAATACTGGAAGAGTTCAGTTTGTGCATCCCTCAACATGAGCATATTCCCACTATTGGTTGCTTTTGCAGGAATTGTTATCTTCAAAGTTGCAGAGATAATCTGATTGAAGGCATACTTCGATCATACCTTGCATTCTTTTTTTTGTTCTTTAACAACTCCTCTGAACTGATGTTTTATCAACATCGTTGAGCCCAACGTTTTTAGAAGCTACAGCCTTCGAACAGGGAGAATTGCCTGGATCCCATTCATGATAGGCCCTAATTGACATATGGATCCCAAGTTTGACAGTTTATAAAAATTAATGTTAATTTATGTGGTATTTTGCTTATTTTCCATCAATGTTTGCCCAATCTGTAACTAAAATAAGAATATATCACAAATTATAGTTTTTACATAACATTAATTAACATAAATTTTTATAAACTGTCAAACTTGGGATGGATAGTAGACAATCGTAGCTTTCCCAGAATGAGAACGAACACTGAAAAACAAACAACATTAAGGTTCCAGCCAACTGCCCCATAAGATCAGATCATGCCAGATGGGGCAGAACTCCGAAAAGGAACACATTAACAAAACCGTGAGTAATGCTAACTAAAAATAGACTTCGGCTTCTCTGATACATATATCCCAGCACCAATCCCGCAAACGCAGTGAAGAGCATCTCATAAAGCGTACCATATCCGGAGTGCATGACACCGAAAAGGATACTTGCAAGAAAAAGTCCCTGATATTTACCTATCATCGACTCCAGTTTTGTTTGCAGTATCGACCTGAAAATGATCTCTTCAAAGAAACCTACAAAAATTATCATCACAATTGAGATCTTAAGCAAATTGAAAAATGAAAGGTCCGGAATAAGATAACCCGGTTTGATGATCATGAACTCACCTAATGCAATGATCAGACCTACCAGCAGAGCAAGAGGTAATTCATAATACCTGATGGACCTTACCATACCCAGAGATTTCATATCAAGCCCCTGGTCCTTCACCAGAACATAGATAGGAATTAAAAGGGGCGCATATATGAACACATAAGAGTATAATGTCAGATCAAAGAACACCGGCATCGACAGGTTCAATATACGCAACAGGGAAAGTAGGATGAAAGCACGGAAAAGATACTGAGTGTCCGCATCATTGATAACAATGGTCGATAAGGTCAGTACCACCAGCAAAATAATATGCACCCATGTAGAGAGCTTTGTATATCCAAAGAATAACGAAAGCTCAGCTAGTATAATTGTAAGGGAAGGAATAATGATCGTCAGATGTTCCATATTTAGAAAATATTTCACACGTCCATTCTGAAGAGCAACATCTTCACTACCGATATCGGGATCCATCTTAGCCCTCCCCCACATCGATCCAGAGATGAAGGTCCCTGTATGGAACAGTCATATTGCCATCTTTATAGAGCAGGAACTGTAACTTCATATCCTCCCCCACAACCTCCGGCATAAAGGACAGTTCCTCTTCCCACGTCTCATTGTGCTCAAGGCTCATGTAAAGCTGTTCATACGCCACAGATGACGAATTGTTCTCAAGGAAAAGACGCAAAGAATAATCAGTGACCTCATACTCATGGTTCACAACACCAACAATAACATTCCCACTTTCACCCAAAGTGAAATTCGTAGGATACCCATCAGCCATACCATCAATACCAAGTATGTAGAACTCTGTGAACTTTTCACCTTCCTTAGGCGTTACCACCACATAGATAAGGGTAACTATGGAAGCGATAATGGACAGGACAAGGATGATCGAAAGGACCCGATCAAGTTTATTGTCCGGCTTTTTTGACAGTTCCCCCTTCATAGAATGATAGGTGGATGCAAATGGAACACTAAACTCCTCACCCTCCGGAAGAGTACGCCTCCTAAGCAATGCTACCACACACATCCCAATAGTGAAGAATGACAGTGAGATAAGGATCGGCAGTAACCTGATGCCCCAGGGAGTATAGTTAAGACCAAGCCCAATGAGAGGCACCACTGCAATGCTCAAACCAAAACTAAGTGCCACCCTCTCGATCCCGTCAAGGTCATCCCTGTTTGGGAAAAGAGCTGCGATCAGTGAATAACCCGGCAGGAAAAGAACCATCGGTAAGCCCAGGATAGTACGTATGGCAGTATCACTTAATTGAGGAATCAGTATGAACCCACAAGTAAGTAATACCATTGAGACAACGATCTTGAGATCAGAAGGAACATCATTCATATCAGCCATCTTAATTTCTCTTCAGGATAAATATTATAGGTTCCATAGATTTGATTCATGCTTTATAAACATGTTTGAAGTACATACAATAGTTTTAAAATGTGTCAATATATAGAGATTATCAAATTAGCTTTTCGCTTTAAAAGCGTAACTCTTTTTTCAAGACTACTGGCACCACTCTGAGCATAGCTTATGCATTACATTTATATTGTAGAAAATGTGCCAGTCCATGAAATATTATTACGATGTTTCGGACGGAATCTGTACCAGAGATTCAATTGCTAACTATCTGAACACAGATAATGCATCAATATGCCAATTTTTGTATTTCTTAGATATCGATGACATTGCTTCTTATGTTGAAAGTAGCTATTATACCGATAAGGACTGGCACTTTCGGTATAAGGTTTCGTCAATGATAAAGCTCATCGTTGTGAAATGTTATAGAAACCTCTCATTTGAGAAAACAATATCGACCTTAACAAAAGAAGAAGCGCAGCTTCTTTCTTTTGAAGACAATAACGGCATTATGAATCTTCCATCCCCTGCAACACTGCATCATTTTGTAAAATACAGACTTGGAAAAACTGGACTCGATGAAGTAATGTTCAAAATTGGAAAGAATATCTCTAAAAATACAAAGATTAGAGATGCGAAAACAGATTCAACTCCACTTGAAGCATCAAGATATGACAAGTATGCAGATTACAATCCGCATTATAATTGTAAGATGGACAAAGCTCACATCACCATGATTGGAACACTTCCAATCTACATGACTCATACAAAAGGTGCTTCTCACGATTCTCCTGAATTGAAGAAACATATTGATGCATTGGTAGAAATGGGAGTTGACATTGACACTTATGCATTGGATGGAGGTTATGATTCATTCAGGAATCATGCAGATATCTGGTATAAGTTGAATGCAAAACCAGTGATTGCATACTTTTCAGATTCTAAAGTTCAATACGAGGGAATGATGGAAAGAATTGATCACTGGGTTAACAAAATGTGGAAACTTGGTGGATCTATTCATATGAAATATGAAGAAAAACTTCATTTCCTCTATGAAAATGGAAGAGAAAAACAGGGAGGTATGCACTTGCGAAACAAGAATATCAAAGATGATGGATTCGATGAAGATTATTCGCACAGGGGTGAATGTGAACGAGTACACAATCATATTAAGTGGACTGTAAAGTTCGACATCAGAGGAATGAAAAATAGCAGTAAGAAACTGTATTCAGTTATGAATTTCGTTGCATATCAATTGCTTGTAGCTACAAATTTGCAAAATGGAGTTAAAGAAACTAACTCATTTGCAAATTATGTATGAGGTAATGTCATCAAATTAGAATGGGAGGATTTATGAGCTAATTTGATAATCTCATATAATACAATAATAATTTGGTCAACTTATCAGAAAATTCATAATACTGGAAATCCTTAAGTACATTGCAACATACTCAAAGAAAGAGAGAAATTCATAAAAATATTATAAGATGGCATTATATAAAACTTAAAGAGATTCAAAAACTTATCAAATGGTAATACATATGCATAGGAACATAAAATTATGCTTACTTGTGTGCATCACACTAAGTCTATTCTCATTGATACCTTCTGCAAGTGCTTTTGACATCAACCCGACAGACCCGACAGTTGGTGATGAGATCATCGTCACAGGAGATTCGTCAACAAACACAGTCCCTGCAAAGATAGTGTTCACTAAAACAGTTCAAGTCGAAAATGGAGAATATCTTTACTATATTGGTAAAGTCGCCATCCCCGAAGGACCGAACAACTTCCTCGTAGAGGCTACCAATGTGGAAGACCTGGAGGTCAAAGCAAAGCTCATGTTCTGGTTCACAGCTGCCCACCCTTCCGCAACCAACGGGAAAGCCTCCTATTCAATGTCCAATGTTCCCAAAGGATCATACTCTATAAAACTGACAGGAAATGCCCAGCCGGCAAAAACATCAGTCGATATGAAGATAACCGCAACAAGTGAGATACCCGTAAAGGATGGAAGTTACGAGTTCCGGTATTCGACCAGTTCCATGCCGGAAGGAAATTTTAAGCTCACCATTGATGGTGAAACAAAGACGATACATCTAAATTCGCCATCAAGCGATACAAGCACATCAGACAGTAATTCCGGATCAGGAGGCAGCTCCGGTGGAAGTGGTGGCGGAGCAAGCCCGGACAAAGATGCAAAGAATGTACTGATAACCGAATCCACCAACCTGCGCGTTATTAGTGGCACCCCGGCAGAACACCATTTCGAACACACCTCAAATCCTGTTACATATATAAAGTTCACATCCAGTGTGACAGCCAGAAGCGTACCCATTACCATAGAGATCCTGAAGGAAACATCAGAGCTTGTAAAGGAAACACCAGAAGGAATAGTTTACAAGAACCTGAACATCTGGGTAGGATACGAAGGGTTTGCAATTCCAAAGAACATAAAGGATGCACTACTTGAGTTCAATGTCAATACTGCATGGCTTGAAGAGAACAACATCGACCCTCACAGAGTATCCATCATGCATTATAACTCTGGCTCAGACCAGTGGGAGACCGTCCCAACGACATACATTAAGACCCTTGATGGTATTGCCTATTACCAGTCAACTCCAGACTCGTTCTCACCTTTTGCCATTGTAGGCATAGAAGACAAGGAAAACCAGATGAGTATCGATGAAACTGAAACAGACAGTTCATATCAGGATAGTAATGACCCGAACAAAAGAACAGTGTTCAGCTATAATTTGGTCACCCTTATTGCAGGAATAACTATACTGACAGGATCATTGATATTCTACAGGAAGAAACATATCAAAGAGTGAAATTCACTCTTTCTCTTTTTTTGTTACAGACCTCATTGAATAGCTAACATTAGCTGTGAACCGCTGGCAGATCAATATCAAATAAAGACCACTGACCAGGGTCATTGATACTAAAAATAGCACATAATTCTAAATTGTAGAGATGGAAACTTGAAATTATCCAATGGAATAGAGGACATTGTCCATTGCAGAAAAATCGGCTTTGTAGAAATCCTCATCCAAACTAAAAACACAGTCTTGATGAACTTATCAGGATTGTGTAATATCACTTTGAACTTCACTTCTTTTACTTGATTTCGATACTTTCTCGCACGTAAGTTTTCTCCATACTTTCTTTTCAAAGCTGAGAACATCGTTTCACTCAAATTCCACATAGAGTATATCTTACTATCGAATTCCTGTAACATTTTCTACGATATATTCCTTAGATTCGCTTTCATTCACGTTGTCTCAGTGGAACAATTGCTATTGATCCGAGTTTTTCCCTCGTCAATTGTGTATGTTTTCAGAATTATAGGCTTTATCCATCACATAATATCTAGATCTCCTATTGCGATGACATTGCAATCGCAATGTCTGTCGGCTAAGTCAGAGAGATTACTCCCTCTTTCTCGCCTAAGAACCGTGCGTGAGACTTTCACCTCACACAGCTCAAGCATCTCTTAACCCTTGTCGGGCAACAGTTATTTTTGGATTATTTGCATGATATTGTCTATGACAATATACATGTGCATAAACTAAGTTTGTTATTCCATTATCGTCATGATTTCCATTTTTATGATGTAAAGGGCGTTCCTCTCCACCGTTGTTAATGTCAATCAATAGATTACAAAACGGACATTTGCCTTTTTGATTCTTCCATACGGTTTTAAACTTTCCTGATAACTTTTTAGAACCTTGATTGAGCTTGCGTTCAACAAAGTATTCGGTGTCAGTGTAAGGGTTCTTATCCAGTTTTATTTGTGGGTTTCGAACTATCATTTTATCTGACATTAATTTAAGTTGGTTTTTCATTGTTGAAAATACCCATTTCCTCGTTCCTTTGGGATGCCAGTATTTGTGTGCAATCCAAGTTCTTGATTTCATGGGGTGTCTTCTCTTAGCCCATTTCCAAAGTATATTCCATATCTTAAAATCAATTAAGGAGAATGTTTCTTTGGAAGCCACTCCTTGATGATAATTTGACCATCCAGTTATGATAGGGTTAAGTTTAGAGATTAAATCTTCTTGTGTCCAAGTTTTTCCATCTTTGATAGTATTACTGATTTTTTCAGTTACTTTCTTGATAGATTTCTTAGACGGTTTTATGAGAAGTTTTCCTTTGTATTTTCTGACATTCCAACCTAAAAAGTCAAAACCATCATCGATGTGAGTAATAAGGGTTTTTTCATCAGATAGTTCTAAACCTCTATCCGTTAGGAAATTCTTAATCAATTCTTTTGCTTCTTCTGCTATTTCTTTAGTCTTTGCAGTAACAATAAAATCATCTGCGTATCGCACAAAATTAACTTTGTGTTTTGCACGTTGACGAGTTGTTATTTTACCGCTTACACCTCGATGATATTTGTCAGCCAATACACCTTCAATTCCATCTAAGGTCATGTTGGCTAATATTGGTGATATAATACCGCCTTGTGGTGTTCCTGCTTTCGTTGGAAATAGAGAATTTTCATAAACAAATCCTGCTTTGAGGAATTGTTTAAGAATTGATTTATCCATTGGGATATTGTCAATTAACCATTGGTGACTGATGTTGTCGAAACAACCTTTAATATCGCCTTCCAGTATACATTGTGCAGAATCCTTTTTGCTTATTGTTCCAAAAATTTGACTGCAAGCATCATGTGTACTTCTGAATTTTCTGAATCCAAAAGAACGTTTATCTGCTGTTACTTCTGCAATGGGGTCAAGTGCTAATGCATATAATGCTTGCATAGCTCTATCGTACATGGTCGGGATACCTAAAGGTCGCTTCTTATCAGAACCATATTTCTCAATAAAGATTCTTTTTAATGGTTTTGCCTTATATCTTTTATCAGATAGACTTCGAGCCGCATTCACTTTGGAAACTGGTGTTGACCAGAATTCTCCATCGATTCCTGCTGTTCTTCTACCCTTATTTCGAATAACCTTTCTGACAGCTAACAGTTTAGCATAGTGAGAATGGGTTAGCAAATAACTTAGTCTTTTTACTAAATTCCAATTTTTGTTAATAACTGCTTTCGTAATTCTGACTTGTATTCTATTAACATGTGATTCAACGGAACTCCAATTGATGAAATTCCAGTTGAGCATATCTGTAAGCTTCTCACCATTTAATTCAGCATGACCACTAAGGGCTTCTGCTTCATTATTTGGTGTATTTGAAATTCTTACATTCATAGTTATACCTTCATTCATACGTTTTGATACCATAGAGTAAGTCTGCATCCTTTCGGATTAGGGCAAATTCTGAACCCCTATATAATTCATTACAAATTATCATTCGCTTTCTACTCCTTTCCTTTACCCTCTATGTCATTGTCCTTCCTTACGGAATTCCTACCCCGAAGGGAACATATAGGGCTTACCAAGTTCTATAACATGAATAATTGCGAATACCTTAGAAGCCATCTATAAACCGAGAATCATATGTCCATTTCCTATAATGTATGCAAAACCATTATAGTCTGATTCTATACCTTTTTAGTTCAAGCGTATCAATCTAGTTTCGCTTGTTGCAATTCACGATTCTTACAATGGTTCACTTTTACGTTCTTCTTAGTATTGTCGGCTAAGTCAGAGGGATTACTCCCTCTTTCTCGCCTAAGAACTGTACGTGAAAGTTTTCTTTCATACAGCTCAAGCATCTCATAACCTTTTCAGGCAACAGTTATTGTTTTTGGAATTAATTGCAAATTCCAATTTTCTTCAATAACTGCCTTCGTAATCCTGACTTGTAGCCTATTAACATGTGTTACATGTCTGTAAGTTTCTCATCGTTAAGTTCAGCATGTCCACTAAACAGTGTTTTTGCTTCATCTTTTGATGTATTTGAATAGCTTACATTCATAGGTCATACCTTCCTTCTTACGTTTTGATACCATAGAGTAAGTCTGCATCCTTTCGGATTAGGGCAAATTTTGAACCCTTATACACACCATTACAGTTTGTCATTCGCTTTCTACTCCTTTCCTCTACCCTCTATGTCATCGTCATTCTTTGCAGGATTCCTACCCCGAAGGGAACATATAGGGCTTACCAAGTTCTATAACATGAATAATTGCGAAGACCTTAGAAGCCATCTATAAACCGAGAATCATGTGTCCATTTCCCATAATGTGATAAGAGCCATAATGGTCGGATTCTGTACCTTTTGGTTCAAGCGTAATCAATCTAATTTCGCTTGTTCTGCTTTACGATTCTTACAATGGTTCAACTTTCGTTTCTTCTTAGTGTTCTTATCCTAGTGGATGTTTCGAATTAGACTTTCGAGATTCTCCACATTGTCCTATGAGCTTCATACCCCAACGTTACCATTGGCGCGTGTCATAGTAGGATTAACCCAAATGGAAGGGATAGCGTTGCCGCAATTCATGTTATAACTTCTTGTCGCACCTTATCCTAGCAGATGATTCAGATTAGACTTCCGAATTTCTCCACATTGTCCTATGAGCTTTACACCCCAACGTTACCATTGACGCATATCATAGTAGGATTATCCCAAATGGAAGGGATAGCGTTGCCGCAATTCATGTTTTAGCTTCTTGTCGCACTTGCATGTTTTGCATCATGAACCGATTTTCCAGAAATCTTGTAACCAGTGATCACAAATTTACTAACATCAACCGAAATGCTTCTTTACATAACTTCGTCTCCACTTTTTAATTCGCCAGGAATAATAATTACTACAATATCCACTTGCAAATTCAGTAGAATCAATTGCAGTAATGTCTATAGAATCCTATTTTTGTAAAATATATCGTAACTATTCAGCCACCTTTGCGTGCTAAAATCCCCCCACCTCAATCTATTTCATCTTCTGAAATGGATTTTTACGAAAAAAGCAAGTAGTAGCATTCTATTTAAGTTCACACCCAAAAAATCAATTTGTTTTGCCAAACAAGGGGTGAATGAACACGAAACGCAAAGAAATCCTAGCAGTTTATGAACAAGGTCCCGAAGCAGTTGTCACTCTTGTCACTACATTGTACGACATCATTGCTGGAATGCCATTTATTCCAACAATTGTTTGAGCTTCTAATTTTTTTGTGTAAAGGTTGGTAATACAGGATTGACTATAGGTAGGCTGAATAGTTACAATATATCAAGTGTTCTTTTAAATATGGTGTCCAAAACAACAGAATATGTACGAGTAACAAATTTTTGAAGTTTGTTGGAGAACAATCACAAGGGACTTCTGATTATAAAAATAAGTGGCTTAGTTGAAGTTAGAAAAGAAGATTTCTACAGACTGAAAAATATGTCAATGAAATGATGATAACAATAAATAAAAAAAAGAGAAAGGAATTACTCTTCCCTTCTTCTCATTGTAAGGAACATCAAACCAAGGACTGCCATCACAGGCAATGCAATTGTTGGGAATTCAGGGATCTCTTCACTAACGATCCATTTCTTTGTAACTTCGTTTGAGAGAACTAGTTCCTGCTGTGAATTAAAGAAACTAGCTACAATTACATCCGTACCAACCGACTGACTGGTGAAACTAAATGAAGCTTCTCCGTTTGTATCGGTCAGGACATCAGCAGTAGTACCTGCATTAGGACCTGAGGCAATCTCAAAGTGTACCATTGTGCCAGTTACTGCAGCGCCATTATCATCCTGAACGGTCGCAGTAACTTCGTGGGATTCACCAAGATTGTTTATTGCAGAATCCGGGGAAAGTAAGATGCCTTCACCAACAATAGCATTTGTAGAACCCATAAAGAAAGCTGCGAAATAGATATTGTCATCATTGGAAGGGTTCTGTGTAAAGACGTTGATGCCAGTATCGCCATCATTAACGAATGGGATGAGATCATACAACTCATCATCACTGCGGGAATTTCCTGGAGGAGCGTTTGGGTCAGCAGGATTTGCATTGCTGTCATCCAGACCACCAACAGTGATCAAACCACCATCGTAATCCGTACCATCATCATATCCACCTGCAGAAGAAGTCAGGCGCAGTCCATTGACATTTACAATGCTGTACTGGTTACTAGGCTGGAACCCAAAAGAGATTCCAAGGCTCATATCCAAAGCGAAGTTAGGATCGGTCTTGTCTACAGGCTCTGCAAGCGTAATGTTGAACATATCACCAGTGATACTTTGAGCACCGAACAAAAGAACGACAGTATTATCCTCTACTTGATTGGGATCATCAAATATCACTGCAAGAATATTTCCCTCAACATTACGTACATCTGATTCTTCAATAGGAATTGATATCCTGCCTGCAGGAGCTGCGTCAACAATTGGTTTGACAATGTTCGTCACATCTGCACGATGATTGTGTGGAGCACCAGAATAAGTTCCAATGACAACATCATCCCAATTGACCGGAAACCCTGCAAGTGTTACACCACCATCAGGAATTTCGTTACCACTCCACAGACTTGCAGTCAATAGATATGCTGATCTGACCGTTGCACCAGCAGGTTTTTCAACATCAATGGATCCAACGGGAGTTAAGTGATCCCCATATCCATCAATGGAAAGGCTAATTTTGCCAGTCTCCGTCACAACTGGTGCCAGTGAAGTTGAAGCAACCGACATTACTGAATTCATTACAGGACCCGAAGGGTTTTCAACAGCTATACCTTGTTCAACCACATTAGCACCTGCTGATGATATCGAAAGGATCATCAACAAGCTTAGTAGAACAACAAATGTTTTACTTAGAGTTTTATTTTTCACAAAATACCACCTAATTAGTAAATATTATACTAGTTTGAATTATATGACAACAAATATATCAACTTTGCCCAAAATATCAATAAGTTGTTATAATGATAATGATGTTGCAGCGTGCGGAAGAGTTGTAATGTACAGTTATTGTGCAAAGGCCAAAGGATCTTGATAAAGATACTAAATCAAAAAAGTCCATAAAAAAGAATTTGGTTAAGATATTTGCACTTAACAATAAAAACCAAATATCAAAAACCTGCGAATAATAAGATCAGTAGTCTTCACAAACCTTAAAGAAGTTCATGAACAGTTCTTCGCCTTTATCTGTATGAGCAACCTCAGGGTGCCACTGCACTCCATAAATAGGCCTTTCCTCATGACGCATCGCTTCGATCTCACAAACATCTGAACGGGCAAGGTGAATGAACTCATCAGGAAGCACTGTAACTTCATCAGCATGTGAGGCCCATACAGATGTCCTGGGCCCAAGTCCTTTCAGTATATCATCCTCTTCGATCACTTCAACATCGATAGCGGCATAGCCACCAAGTTTCCCTGCACCGGTATGCCCACCAAATGTCTGGGCTATAAGCTGGTGTCCGAGGCATATACCAAGGATTGGAATGTCAATGCTTTCCACATATTCCTGACAACTACCAACCCGCTCCATTGAAGGACCACCACTGAGAATTATACCATCCGGCTCCTCATCAAGGATATCCTCTACGGAAGTTGTGTTAGCCACGATCTTCGTATCCATATCAAGGTCACGCACCGTACGGTGGATAAGATGACAGAACTGGCCATAGTTGTTGATAACAATAATCTTTAATTCTTTCATGATGAGAACACCGATTAGGTCGATACTCGACTATTGATGAATCTATATATAAGACTATTCCACATTTCAAAAAAGGAAACAAATAACAAAGTTTAAATAATAAACCGTGCTACTATGTCACACAGTAACACAGTGACAATACCCACTGATAATTACATAACAAAGAGTGATAACATGGCAGAAATAGGAAAAAGGATCCGCATTGAAAGAATTATGCACAGAGACAGCAGGAATATGGTAATCATCCCAATGGACCACGGAATGTCCGATGGACCTATCAGAGGAGTGATAGACATAGCAGATTCCATCAATAAAGTAGCTGAAGGCGGAGCTAATGCCATTCTTATGCAAAAAGGAATGGTCAACCATGGTCACAGAGGATACGGGCACGACGTAGGTCTCATAGTCCACATGAGTGCATCCACCGCACTTGGACCTGACCCCAATGACAAGGTCCTCGTCTGTAAAGTAGAGGAAGCAATGAAAATGGGCGCTGATGCGGTTTCCATTCATGTGAACATCGGCTCGGAAACAGAAGCAGAGCAGCTTAAAAAACTAGGGTCCGTTGCAGAACAATGTGACGAATGGGGCATCCCCTTACTCTCCATGATGTACCCAAGAGGAAAGAACATATCAAACCCTCATGACCCGCAGATGGTAGCCCATGCAGCAAGAGTAGGTGCAGAACTAGGCTCTGATGTGATCAAAACAGTCTACACCGGAGATGTGGATAGTTTCAAAGACGTTGTCAATGGTTGTCCCGTGCCAGTTGTTATTGCAGGCGGACCAAAAACAGAGACCGACCAGGAATTCCTGGAAATGATAAGCGGAGCCATGGAAGCAGGTGCAAGAGGTGTTGCCATTGGAAGGAATGTATTCCAGCACCCCGACCCCGTAAAGATGACAAGGGCTATAACACAGGTAGTTCACCACAAGGCAAGTGTAGAAGAGGCACTACAAACACTTAAATGATAAACTCCAATGGCGTATAATATGATGGACAAGACGATTTGGATAAAGGCCGATAAAGGCCACTGGGAAGCTCACAAGGACAGGATCACAACAGGACTTGAGTCCGGTGCCAATTGTGTGCTTGTAAACTCTGACGAAGTAGAAAAAGTAAGGGAACTTGGAGACATACAGGTAGCTGCATTTACCTATGACGACAAGTCCGGTGCTGACATCGTTGTCGTTGGAAAGGGCGGAGAAGGAGACGGAACAAAACCATTATCACCTGATCCTGTTGGGTCCCTCGACATGATCACTGCGATCCGATTGAAAGAAAAAGGATTGACCGTCGGGGCCTACGTGGTCATACAGAACAAGAAATACGAAGAATTTGCCGCAGAGATAGGTAAAGAATGCGATTTCCTCATCATAGTAGGTACTGACTGGAAGGTCATTCCCCTTGAGAACCTCATCGCCGCACTTCAGGATAGTGATGTGAAGATCATTGCCGGTGTTCGTGATCAGGATGAAGCAAAACTAGCTCTCGAGACAATGGAACACGGATCAGAAGGTGTCTTGCTGGACTCAGATGACCCCAATACCATCAAAGCCACCGTTGCAGTAGCAGAAAGATCAGGCATCGAGGACCTTAAACTTGTTCCCGGAAAGGTCACAAAGGTCGAAGCTGTGGGAATGGGAGATCGTGTCTGTGTAGACACCTGCAACATGATGACCAAAGGCGAAGGAATGCTTGTAGGCTCACAAGCAAGCGGGATGTTCCTGGTGCATTCAGAATCCGAAGAAAGCCCATACGTTGCATCCCGCCCGTTCCGCGTCAATGCCGGAGCAGTTCATGCATACGTGAAAGTGGGAGACAGGACCAGATATCTTTCCGAACTCAGTTCCGGTGACGAGGTCACCATTGTCAATGCCGGGGGAAAACAGCGAACCGGCATTGTAGGCAGGGTCAAGATCGAAAGACGGCCACTCATGCTCGTAGAAGCCGAAGTAAATGGAGAGATCATAAAGAACATCCTCCAGAACGCCGAGACCATCAAACTGGTGGACATAAACGGAGAGCCCATCTCTGTAGCCGACCTGAAACCCGGAAATGAAGTAATGGTCTACTATGAAGGCGGTGCACGCCATTTCGGAATGAAGGTCGAAGAAACGATAATCGAGAAGTGAGCGATGCTGAAAATAGGGACGTTCGATCTGGAAGAAAGGCCAGCTATCGTTGCTGCCATAAGCAACGAACCTTTACAACAGTGCAAAACTGCAGCAGAACATGGTGCAGATATCCTTGAGATAAGGTTCGACCTACTTGGGATAACCACCTCCAAAGAAGCTGCAAACCTGTTGAGGATGCTCAAAGGCACGACCAGCCTCCCGTGTATTGCAACCAACAGGTTACAATCCCAAGGTGGAAATTGGGAAGGTACAGAAGAGAACAGAATTGCCCTATTGGAAGATATCATGCATCTAACAGATGCCGTGGATATCGAGCTCGAAACAGATGAACAGCTCAGGGACAGGATAGTCAAAAAAGCAAAAGAGGAAAGTAAGACCACCATAATCTCATCGCACGATTTTGAAAGGACGCCTGACAAAGAGACCCTGAAAAGCATCCTTGACCACTCCCACGACGCAGGTGCCGATATTGCAAAACTTGCAGTGATGCCTGAGAATATGCAGGATGTACTGAACCTGCTGGAAGTGACACTGGAAGTAGACGATGTCTGCACAATATCCATGGGTAAACTGGGAAAACACACCCGCATCATTGCCCCCCTCTATGGCTCAAAGCTTACATATGCAAGCGTATCCGATGCCGTAGCACCAGGACAACTAAAAGTGGAAGACCTGAAAAAAGCAATGGAGATGATGGAATGAAGAAGATATTTGCAGTCCTTGGGGATCCCATAGAACATTCACTATCACCCATCATGCACAATTCAGCATTCGAAGCCCTGGACATGGACTGCACATACCATGCATTCCGAGTTGAGAAGAACGACCTTGAAAACGCACTGCAGGGTGCAAAGGCCATGGGATTCGGAGGATTGAACCTCACAGTGCCCCTCAAAGAGACCGCTCTCAAATTCGTTGATGCAGATTCCCTTGCTGCAAAGATAGGTGCCATAAACACCATTGACTTCAAGGACGGTATTAAAGGCTACAACACTGACGGCATTGGTGCAAAACGAACTATCGAGGATGAAGGTGTCGATATCAAGGACAAGAATGTCCTGATCCTCGGAGCAGGCGGTGCTGCAAGAGCCATCGCATTCACATTTGCAGAAGCAGGAGCAAATGTGAACATTGCCAACCGAACCCCTGAACGTGCCATGCAGCTCGCTGCAGAGATAGGAGATGCAAAAGGATACGGTCTTGATATCGTTGACAATGGGCTTGAAGATATTGATATTCTTATCAATACCACCACAGTAGGACTGGGCAATTCCAATGGGACCCTTGTGACCGCAGAGCAGATGCATTCAGACCTTGCAGTTTTTGATATCGTTTACAATCCGCTTATGACAAAACTGTTGCAGGAAGCAGAGACCGCAGGTGCAAGACCTATCACAGGCATTATGATGCTAGTATACCAGGGAGCGGAAGCCTTCCGCATATGGACTGGAAAAGAACCACCCATAAATGTCATGAAAAAAACTGTCATGGAGACATTGGACATATGAAAATGCTGATCATTGGTGGCACAGGAGAAATGGGGAAATGGTTCACGAAGTTCTTTACTGATCACGGTTATGAAGTTGTGGTCTGGGGCAGCAGCCAAAAGACCGAGATAGCAAAACAAATGGGAGTTGAATTTGCATCAGACCTTGACAATGCAATAAGGACCTCAGATATAGTGATCATCACAGTACCAATAGACATTACTGCAGATGTTATCAGGGAGACCGCTCCCAAAATGAAGGCGGGAAGCTTGCTGATGGACCTGACATCCATAAAGGCCGAACCTGTAAGGGCAATGAGAGAAACAGCACCTGACGGTGTTGAGATCCTCGGCACACACCCCATGTTCGGCCCATCCATTCCGACATTACAGGGGCAGATCGTGATAATGAGCCCCACCAAAGGCCGATCTGAAAAGTGGTTCCCCATAATGCGAAACCTCTTCGAGGAAAATGGTGCACATATTGAGATAATCAAACCGGAAGAACACGATAAGTTCGTCTCTGTTGTTCAGGGCCTGACACATTTTGCATACATAACAATAGGGAACACGTTCAAAAGCCTTGATTTTGATGTTAGTATGTCACGGCGTTTCATGAGCCCGGTCTATGAAATAATGGTCGATTTCGTTGGGAGAATACTTGGGCAGAATCCCTACCTGTACGCCCACATACAGATGCAGAACGAACAGGTGTTAAAAGTCCATGAGACCTTCATAAGTGAGTGTAACATCCTTTCTGAGATAGTCAGGGAACAGGACATTGAAGCATTCTGCAACAAGATGACAGAGGCTGCCGCTCATTTTAAGGATACGCCATCCGCACTTCACCGATCGGATAAGCTCATCAATGCGAAAATATCCGAATTCGAGGAGATGATCGCATCTGTAGGAGTCGAAAGAGGCCTTTACCATAACTACTCAGGCGTCACACATGTGGGAACGATCAAGAAAGTGACACCAAGAGCAGTGATAATCTCCAAGGGCGGAAAGGATGTCTACCTGAAGACAGAGAATATCAGGTTGTACACCGAGAAGGAACTTAAGGATTGGAAAGTGAAAAATCTTCTCCATCCAAAAAGGGATATTTCAGTATTACTCCCTTCAGGAGCTGATGCATCAGTATTTGAGAAGGTCATCGATAATGATGAAAGGATAGCCTCGACCGAGATAATCGATACTTATTCAGGCATTTCCGATAACAGACTAAGTGCTACGTTCCGCATTACCATACTTGAAGAGAGTAACGCAACAAAGATGCAGACCGATGTTGAAAAACTCCTATGTGGGCTTGGTTGCAAGATACGCGGATGAACCTCTCCTATATATGCAATGAGGACAGAATAAATATCCACAGAAATAGGACGCTACCTACGGTGATTTTTTTGAAAACTAATAACAAAGGGCTTAAAGCTGCCAATGTGCTTCCCGGAGGCATCGAGAAATATCTCCGATTCTACAAGATGGGATTGTTCTTCATTTCCGTCTTTGGGATATACCTGGGAATACAGGGACTTTATCTTATCATTGTAGAAAATAACTACATACCGGGATTTTGTCTGTTCGGTGCAGCACTGCTGATATCACCACCACCTATAGGGATATCCAATATGGTTGCCCGAAATCTTCATCTGGAACTTACAATGTCAATAAAAGTGGGATTCTCCACGCTGTTGTTGTTCATCGCATGGTATTTCCTTTAAGATAAGAAGGAAATAAGATAAAAATAGTATATTGATGCCTTCCGGCATCACAACTTCTTTTTTAAATAAGACTGACAAGATCTTCAAGCGCAGCTTTTGGATCTTTGGCCTTTACAATGCCTGATGCAAGAAGCACACCGACTGAACCAAGTTCTATTGCAGCTTTAAGGTCCTCCCCTTTGGAGATACCAGCACCACAAAGCACTTTCACTGCCGGATCGATCCTTTCCACTGCTGCCACAGAACCTGTTACAACCTCTGGATCTGCCTTTGAGACTGGAATTCCAGAGCCTATAAGTTCAGGAGGCTCAACTGCAACATAGTCAGGACCTAATGCCGCTGCTGCTGCTGTTGTTGCAATATTATTAGTACAGATTATAGTGCGAAGACCTTCACCTTTTGCTGCCGTCACAGAAGCTTCGATGTCAGCAAGTTTCAATCTGCACTCCGAGTGATTGATAAGCGTACCCACAGCTCCGGCATCCTTTATACACTTTGCAAAAGCATGTCCGGTAAAACTGCCTGCTCCGACACCATCGAGATGCTGGGAATATACAGGAACATCTACCTGAGATGCGACCCTGTAGATATCACAGAACTGAGGTGCGATAGCGATCTCGATCCCGCTTGCTTCACCGACCTCTTTACAGGCACGAGCTATCCTTACAGCACCTTCCCCGGTACCTTCGAGATATGTCTTTAGGTTCAATACTATCAAAGGTTTCAAACTATCACCCCTAAAAAAAAGAACGTGTGAATAATCGCACGCTTAAAAATCGGTCATTATTCTGAACTGGTCGATCTCAGGCTTGTTCAAGCCTTCAATGAACCGGTCAGCTGCCTGCCTGACATCCTTTGAATTGGTGATAGCCCTGCCAACGACAAGGATATCAGCACCTGCTCCAAGTGCATCAGAGATAGTGTCAACACGTACACCACCAGCGACTGCTACAAGGACCTTGGAAGAACGCTTCACTGCAAGTGCCTTGATACCTTCGATACTGCCCCATGCGTGAGCAGTGCCCTCGATGTCAATTGCACGGTGTAGTTCAACTACATCAGGAAGTACGTCCAATTGTTCAAGGACAGCTACTGGATCAGGAGTGTTCAATGTATCCATGACAGCATAGATACCGGTCTTGTGTGCCTCTTCAATTACCTTGTTGAGTGTTGCGATAGGTGCAAGAGCGGATACTACAATAGCATCAGCGGTTGCATCCGCCACCATACGTGCCTCAAGGTTACCTGTGTCGAGGGTCTTAAGATCTGCAACGATGAACGCGTCCGGTCTGACCTCACGTATTTTGGAAATGACATCCACACCATAGCGTTTGATAAGGGGTGTACCTGCTTCCAGTATCAAGTGGTCGCTCTTAGGGAGCTGCTTGATGATATTAAGGATAACAGGAAGGTTTGGATTGTCAAGTGCGACCTGCAAGTATGGAGCATCCCAAAGTTTGGATATCTTGAATCCCATGACAGCGTGTGCAGCCCGGTCCTTCTCATGAAGAACTGTATCAATGTCAGGGAAACCATCAAGTGCGCGTTTAAGTGCCAATTTAGTAGCTCCGTAATTGTACCTGTAGATACGGTTATAGTCCACTGCCTGCGGGTGAATGAAAACGCTTGCAATGATGACAAGGTCTTCTGCTTTTTCCTTAGGGATCAGTCCTTCTTCCACTGCATCAGCAACTGCCTTTGAAACAGCGGCCTGTGCAGGACCGAATATCTGTGAAGCCTGATCCATTCCCTTAACGGTCACTTTTGGAACGATAAGTGTGGATGGCTTTGTAGGTAAGTTCGGGCGGATGACAGAAAGAACGGGAGTGTGGCCTGCTGAAAGCTGGGTCATTCCTGTTGCGAATGCCTGCCCTACCGGCCCCTCCTTGTCCCCGATCATAAGATCAACGTGTGCGAGCTCTGGTGCCTCGCCAATAAGTGCTTCTCCAATCAACATCATAGTTATCAATCCGCTAAATTGGTATGACTATATATATTAGTTCTGATGGAAAATTTGTAGATGACTATAAAATATAAAAAAAGTATTCTTAATTCATTATATATGTCTGCAGAACAAATAGATAAATGTGATAATAGATATATATAACCATCTTATAAAAAAGAGAGAACTCACATTACTTTACCTATTATCCGCAATAGTAGCTACGTATTTTGCAAGTTGGTTTCCTGATTTTGAAAACCTCATTGGAATAGAAGGAGCCAGAATAAGTTCAGTAGTATCATTTGGTGCACTGAACGGATTCCTTCTGGGACCTTTATGGGGTGCGATCGCATCTTTTACCGGTATAATGGCACATGTATTTGTAAGAAGTCATACCCCCGACATGTTCCACCTCCTAACACCATTTTTTGTTGCAATGGCTTCCGTTGTGACAGGGCTATGCATCACTAAAAGGGAGAAGGCTGCAATGATATTGTTCAGCATACTGATCCTTGGATGGTACATTACCCCATTAGGAAGAGAAGTATTCTATTATCCATGGTTTCACATCATAGTTCTTGGTAGCTTTGTCCTTTTCCACCATAAATATCATGACAAGAGAGGAAATTTCTACACATTCGCGTTTCTTCTATTTTCAACCCTGATTGCCATCCTTGCAGATCACCTTGCGGGAAGTATAACCGCAGCAATACTCTATGACATTACCCCACAGATGTTCACATCCGTAATTGCCATATATCCAATTGAAAGGATAACACTCGCATTTGCAGCTGCTGCAATCGTATATCTTTTGATCATTGCACTCCAGAGCACACTAATGGAGTCAGAGACATTTCAAAACAAAATAGAGGAAGCAAAAAGGAATGAACTACTGAGTTATATTGATAATGTAAAAGATATCATCAACAAAGATAACAACAAATGATCTCATCAAAAATTCATGATGATCAACTTTTCGATCATTCATTATCAGGAAGTTAGCTTATCAATAGCCCTCATGGCATTAAAAATGTTCTTTGAAAAAGAATGTTCCGGTTCTGTAAGTACCAAAACTTCATTGTCACACCTAACCGCAACATCACACATACAAGGAATCGATGCCAATACAGGAAGATCGAACTGCCCCTCATAGGAAAGATCAGTAGAATTGTTAGCATGGCCCATGTTCTCAACAATCGAACAGTTCTTTTCCAATGGTATATAAATGCCCTTGACGACCTGATCAATTGCCCTTTGTCTGGAAGCTCCGGGTTTGCCCACCATAACAACATGATCTGCAACAGCAATCGCGTTAACCGAAGTAAAATCCACACCAGCTCCCGTATCTAATATAACGACATCGATGCCGATATTTGAAAGGTCCCTTTTAGCATTCATCAAGAATTTCAATGCCTTTGACTGCCATTTTCGGTCCTTGCTTGAAACATCACGAACAGCGAGGATATCGGGATTAGAATAGCCAACATCGAACGCACCCGCGGTACCCATTTCTTTGCTGACATCCATGACCACATCCATTACACCGTATCGACCTTCAAAGACATCATTGACCCAGCGCTTAGCTTCAGGAAGTAGATAATTGAACGAACTGGGAGCCTTTAGATCAACATCCAAAAGGCATACGCTCTTTCCAACAGATGCATACGCAGACGCAAGATTAATTGCAAATGAGGTTTTACCGGAACCACCTTTATAAGAATGTACTGCAATTGTCAATGACATATCCTGATCACTTCAATTTGTAGAGGTTCAATTATAGAGAATTGCGATTAACTGCTGATTTTTTTCAAAGCAAATTTTTCCAGCTAAAATTTTGAGCTTTTCTCTCTATTTCCAGCAGTTTGCTAGTATCTATTTATATACTTTCCAACTTTTTTGAATAGCTACCGCTATTCATCCTAATGATTTTCTTCTTATTGTCCTCAATTGATAGAGATTATAGCTGAATGCTGTAATCGCCATTTTGACATTTACTCTTGCCAACGTTGTTACTCTTACAAATCCTGACGTAAACACATTTTTGATAACAGCATAAGGTCTTTCTCCCTTTGCTCTTTTCCTGCTTATTCTTTTGTTTCTCATCTTATCCCTAATACCAATAGGATGACCTCGCACGCCCCTTTGCATAGTTGCATCATATCCTTTTGAAATTGCACCAAAGTAACCTCTATCTCTGTAAACAACTTCGCCTTCTTCAGAAAGATCCACCTGACTATCATGAACTGAGGCAGTAGTTGTCCTATATCTCCTTATCAGATCATATTCGGTATCTTCAATGGTATGTAGTTTATATCCAAAATGTGACTTAGATGCCTTTTTTGTCCATGTACCGTCCTTACATCTTCTGGTCTTTGCTTCATTTCCACGAGGAGTATCAAGATTTGCATGTCCTGGATCAGCATGTATAAATGTTGCATCCTGAATCATACCTTGTTTGATCCTCAAACCTTTCTTATCAAGTTGTCTTTGCATTTCATTCCAGATTTCATCTTCTTTTCCTGATTGAGCAATTCGTTCTCTAAATGCCCAAACAGTAGTATGATCTGGAATTTTTGCAGGAAAGCCCAAGAATTTCCTAAAGGAAATTCTGTCAGTAGCTTGTCTTTCAAGTTCAGGGTCAGATAGTCCATGCCATTGTTGCAATACTAACATTTTGAGCATGACGATTTCATCAACGTTTGGTCTGCCACCGAACTCTGTTTTATTGATATACATCTCTGCTATAATTGGACGAAATGGTTTCCAATCGATGAGAGATTCAATTTCAGAGAGCTTGTCACCGAGATTTTCAAGACGTTTGTACTCTTCTTTAAAAGCAAAGTTTGTTAAGGACATAATACAAAATTATTGTAATATATTATAAATATTGCGTCTGTTTCCGAGGTTTATCGGAATTCTCTATAATAAATACATAAACCTGTATATAAAATCATTTGAAATTAAAATTGATTGATACTAAAGTTTACTTTGTTTATAAAGAAGTGTATTTTATCACAACCCAACTAAATAAGCAGTCGTTCAGCAGTATTCATTTGCCTAGCCCATCTCCAATACTAAAGTATACTTTCCTGCCGGACCTGTTTTTCACAACATGACCCATTCGTACCAGTTGGTTCAGATAATTGCTCTCAACAGCTCTTTCTTTATTTGTTTTCCCCGCAAGCTCATCCGCTGTAGCCGAACCAAGCTCAAAAAGAGCTGTTGCGGTCGTACGCAAATGATCCGGCAAAGTGAGCAATGTCATAACATCCAGAACATCAAGGATATCGCCATCTGATTCGCTCTCATTTGAACCCTGAATAAGGATACGGTCAAGCTTTCCACTGATCTCACGAAGGAGCCGTATCATTTCTTCAGTTGCAGAGTTATCGGTCATATGATCCCATCCATACTATTATTACACCAATATGAATAAAGGAATAATTGTATTATTAAATGACATGCCTTAATATAAATGTATTGAAGGCGTACCGTAATACAACTCCCTTGAAAAAACACAATGCGAACAAAAGAGATTAGTGACACTTCATATCATTTTTGACATATATACACCATCTCGATAATATCCAAACTTGCGATAATACTGTCTTACACCAATACCACTAATGATAGAAACTTTTAAATACCCTGCATCTTTTGCCAGAATTTCTGCATTCTCTAATAATTCAGCACCATAGCCCCTATGCTGCCAGTCCATACCCACAGCACCTTTGCCCACCGGAACCATAGAACCGTACACATGAAGTTCCCTCACCAATGCAGCATCCTGCAATTCTTCCCTGTGAGGTGTATTCGGGAACCGAAGACGTAAGAAGCCTATAAGGATATCAGTACTGACATCCTCGAACGAAAGGAAATGTTCCTTTCCGCCACAAGAATCGTATGTATCGATGGTAAGCTCTATACTATCGACATCAGGTTCATTCCCTTTGAGGACATTATGACCGACTTCCCTGCAACGTATACACTTACACTTAACACCCCTTGACTCGAGACGTTCCTTCGCAAGCTGTCTTACATTGCTTTTCTTCACGCCTGCGAATATCTGAGGGGACGGAATATCCCTCTGGATACGCTGCATACGGACCCACTTAGGCAGAATTGCCTTGATGTCGGCCAGAAGCTCGATAGCCTCCTCATCACCGAGAGCCTCATATTCCCCTCCCGACCACATATCATATAGTTCAGTACCTTCCGTCACCAGTGTAGGATAGATCTTGAGATAATCCGGCATGAAATTACTATCAGAGAACAGCTTTTTGAATCCCCTAAGGTCCCTTGCAGAATCCATTCCCGGAAGATGTGGCATCATATGGAAACCCACCTTCAGTGCACTATCCCGTAGCACCCGGTTCGAATCTACCGAATCCTGAACACTATGACCCCTCCGCATTCTTTCAAGCACGAAATCATATACACTTTGCACACCGATCTCGACCTTGGTAGCACCCAGATCAAGCATCCGGTCCACATGATCAGTATTTGTCCAATCCGGTCTTGTTTCAAAGGTTATGCCCGTATTACGGACAATAGCGGTCTCATTCGCCCTCTGGACATCTTCGACCGTCACATAAGGAACGACATCTCCGATAACTTTTATGTCTTCACGCCACTGTGTACCGGAAAAATCGTTCATGGCCTCAAGGCATCTCTTAGTGTACCATTCCTGATAATCAATAGCACGTGAGGAGAACGTACCACCCATGACAATAAGCTCTGCCTTGTCCACATCATGGCCTATATGCTTTAACTGGGAAAGACGACCAGAGACAATGCGATAAGGATCATACTCATATTGCATCGCCCTCATTGTAGCAGGTTCCTGACCCATATAGCTTTGAGGAGAATTGAAAGAGGACTTCGGGCCTCCAGGACAAGGAATACATACCCCGTGAGGACACTCACAGGGAGATGTCATTGCCGCTATTACCGCCACTCCAGAGATAGTCCGAACAGGCTTTCGGCGAAGAAGATCACGAACGAGCTTCTGCTCCTCATCTGTACCCACCATAATAATATCAGGATGTTTAGGGAGAGTGGATAGCCTGTACTCTTTGCTGATAACCTTTTTCGCCTTGGTCAATTGCTTCTCGTCAGAGATCTCACCATCAAGCACCATATCCAGCAACTTTCGGCATGCAACCCTGAAATTATCATTAACTTCCGATGTCATAGTCAAAACCAGATATCAATAAAGTTCCGTAACCAACTTCTCCAGATGGATCCGTGGATTAGCACTGTCTATAACCATTGCATCCGTGTCCGCAATCCTGCAGATGGCCTTTGCAACCTCACCTTCAACCCTACCGGATTCCACGACCACAGAATGTAACTGCTGCAATACCTCGTCCCCCGTAAAACCTTCTTCGATAAGAAGCGTATCGATCAGTTTTCTTGCCTTCAGTACATCATGCTCAATAGCAGCATTATGAAGCTCGGTCACATTTTTCGACACATCACCTAGCGCTTCTTCATAAAGAATTTCCCCTGTGATCGTTTTACCGGGATGGTTCATAACCGCGAACTGAAGTGTCAGAAGGGCTTTGGAAACATTACCCCCTGCATAATAAAGAAGGGCATCGTACCCATCATCTGAAATTGAGATAGCTTCCTTCTCTGCTACCGAGATCACAAATGACCTGAGTGCATCGTCCGGCACATAGGTAAAGAACAATTCCAGCCCTCTTGACCGCAAAGGAGCGATCAGTTTTGAAGGTTGGGTGGTAGATAATATGAACCTGCATGTCCGGGTATATTTTTCCATTATCCGCCTTAAAGCATGTTGAGCACCGGTTTCCAGAGATTCAACGTTGTCGATGAATATTATCTTATAATCTGCATCCAATGACCCCATGCCTGCAAATTCATTAATGACTTCCTTGAATATGGAAATAACACTGGAATATATCTTTTTGGGATCATCGGTACCGATAATGTGAACAAAACGCTTATCCCTCACAAGATAGCGTTTCCCCTGATCAAAGAAATCAGAAGCATTGAAGTAAGTGAAATTGTTCTCATAATATTCCCCATAAAGCTCGTATGCCAGAGCAAACGCTGTGGAAGACTTTCCGGAATTCACCGGTCCGTGAAAAACAAGATGAGGGAGGTTGCCCGACCCCACAAGATGGACAAGAGAATTCACAGACTCCCCGTTCCCCACAATATCCTCAAGCTTCTGAGGCCGGTATTTTACAGTCCATAGATCATTCATTGAACAAACTCCAAACAACCATCATTCTGCTTTGTCAAGGACCACTTTGATCACTTTACCATATACAGGTCTTGCAATAAGCACACCGATAAGCACACCAACTATTGTGGTGATGGCAAATCCCCTGAGAGCACCGAATCCCATGATCACCAGAGGTGACATCGCGATCATAGTCGTTGCTGCAGCTGCAAATATAATAGCAAATGCCTTAGTGATCCTTTCCATATAGACCTTGGTGGATGGAAGCTTGCCTTCATACAGAACTTCATCAGTGATTATCACAAGATGGTCGATACCTGTACCTATAGCCGCAATAATACCAGCTATCGCCGCAAGGTCGAGCTGCCAGTTAACAGCACCAGCAAATCCGAGTATCATTATGACCTCACAGATCGAAGTACCTACCATCGGCAACAGGATCTCCTTTTGATGGTATCGCCTGAACACCACTGCAGCCACTGCTAACAATGCGAAAAGTCCTGCTAAAGCCACCTGCCTCTTGAACTGGGCACCCAATGCAGCATCAACCTGACCGGAGCCCATAAGCACAACGTTCACAGGCAACGCACCTGCACGTAAATGTATCTGAAGCTGTTCAGCCTGTGTTTTACCATCCTCATCGGCACCTGTAGAAGCCTGCCATGAATAAATAGGATGTTCGTTCAGTGTTGAAGCCGCGGAATAGCTCAATGGTGCACCATATACCTCCCTGTCATCCAGATACATGTAGAGCAGATGTGAATTCGGATCATTGATAGCACCTGACTCGATCGCGATCTTTTGCAAAGCAAAAGCACCATCTTCATCAAGAGTGAAAGGAGTGTTCCAGTAACCATCCATCTGGGTAACGATACCCACTTTTTCGATAGAATCACCATAGAGCACATGCACACTTTCATTTCCAGTGGTTTGCATGCGTATCTCGAACTTACCTGGTTTCTCGACTATGTCCTTTGCAGTAGTGAGATCAGTACCTGCGAAATCGATCAGTATATACTCATCACCAACAGTACGCACAGGTATATCCTTAAGACCAAGTGAGTTCAGTTTTTCACTAAGGATATCACGGGTCATGTCCCGTGTCTCGGTCCTGACCCCTTCCCTGAATATCGCATCCCCGTCACTTCCCGTAAGAACATTGCCTCCAACCGGAACCATCAATGCCTGCAATTCTTCCAGAGAGACACCGGTACGTATCTCGTACTCAACATCATCCCCAATAAAAAGAGGAACGACCTCAGTATTGAGAGCTTTGGAAAGGTATTGCATGATAAGGGTTTGTTTGTCCGTGAAAAGCACAATATTACTTATATCATCAGAGTATGAGATGTCGGACTCCCCGAGACCTAAAAGATCTATCTGAAGGTCAGAGACATATGCACTGGTCGTGAACGTGACAGTATTACCAGCATTGGAATAACCCTCACCGGTATTCCCCGTAACACTTATGATATGAATAGGGGCATCGATCGCAGACTCCACAATTTCCGTCACCAGCATTGAGATGTCGGCATCCAGTTGAGTAACAGCACCCTGCAACTTGATCTGTATCCAGGAACCACCTTCAAGATCAAGACCATAATTAAGATCGGTGTTCAGACCCTCTTCAGCAGAATAACCAGGACCTATCATCACAACGGAGAGAACTACAGCTGCGATCAGTAACCAGACACGCATATCATTCTTCAATCCTTTTGGAACTTCCTCTTCTCTCATGCCCTTCGCCTCCTTGGAGTACTGCGGCGAACATGCCACCTCAGGATACCAGTATTAAGTAGCCATGTATTCATCAGATCAGCAGCCAGTCCAAATATAAGGACTATCGCAATATCGGAAAGTAGATTTATCTGTGAAACAGAAGAGGTCACCAGATAAGAGAAAGTGGAAACAACATACATCACGACCAACGCAGCAAGCGTGGTAGTCGTCATGGTGATACCGGTGTGCATCGCACGCCCGATGTTCTCATCAGGACTGCCCCTTCTCTTAAGGACACGGGTGGTCAACAATATATCACTGTCTACCGAATAACCGATCAGCATCAACAGTGCTGCAACAGTTCCAAGGGACAGCTCGATCCCCACAAGGTTCATAAAACCAATAGCTATGGCAATATCTGAGAATGCGGAGAGCACCACAGCAAGTGATGGTACCGCCGTTCTGAAAATAAGGAACACAACAAGGGCCATACCTATGAACGAAAGACAAAGAGCTATCAATGCCTGTGTCTGCAATTCCTTACCGTACAATGCACCTATCTGTTTTATCTCCACACTGCTATACTTGGAAGTTATTGCCTTTTCAAGCTCAGACTGAGATTCACTATCCATCGGGCCGAACTGTAGAATAGCACGGTCTCCGGTCTTACGGACATCGACAAGGGAATGAGTTGAATATGCAAGCTCAAGGGCTTCTGCAGATTCCTGCGTCTCAAAAGCGATCATCGTTCCGCCTTCAAATTCCATCCCAAGCTTCACCGGTGCTCCGGTCGTTGCAAATACGAATCCCGAAACTAAAAGGGAAAGCACCAACACTGCAAGTGGGATCGCGATCAATTTCTTATCATCGCAACTCCGTACAAAAGAGTCAAGATACTCTGTTAAAATGGCTGCCATTCTTAATGCTCCATTATCAAAAATATATCACATATAATAATCGTTACTATTCTCAGAATCATACACTACAACTTATATATACTACTTGCTATTTTCATTTAACACATGACTGAAAGACCTTCCATAGATGAATATTTCCTGGAGATAGCATCAGTTGTCTCAAAACGTTCCACCTGCCTTAGGAACAAGGTCGGTGCCGTCATCGTAAGGAACAAGAGAATTCTTTCGACCGGCTACAACGGCGCACCAAGCAATATGGAACATTGTCTTGAGATCGGCTGCATAAGACAGCAGAACAATATCGCATCAGGAACCCGCCATGAGAAATGCAGGGCAGTACATGCAGAACAGAACGCCATCATACAGGCAGCCCTTCACGGAGTCAGCATAGGTGGTGCAACAGTTTACTGTACCCACCAGCCATGCATCCTTTGTGCAAAGATGATAATCAATTCCAACATCACCAAGGTGGTATACAGTACTTCATACCCTGACACCGACACCAAGGAATTCTTCGACGCAGCAGGCGTTGAAATGGTGTACATTCCACCTCAGGAATGACGAAGACACTTCAATCCTTTTCTAATAATATCCTCGCCTTCCCGGCGATACATTTCTTTTACAGACACATCATCACTACTGTAAAGGTTAAGCCCCCGTACAATTACCACAGGAGTTGACCCTGCTGCCTCACCCATCAACAGGTTGGCTGCCGATGCAATTTCATCAGCCACCGCTTCCTCGGTTATCTCAAGCACTTTCCCGAAAAGGTCTTTCTCGCCCCGCCAGTCCTTGATAGGGTGGACACCATAGACACCTACCGCAACACCAGTCTGCCCGATCTTAAAGGCCCGACCATTCGTATCAGTAATGATGACGCTGACATCCTTCCCGCATAGCTCAGCGATATGCAGTCCAATGGACTTCGCGGACCCATCCGGATCATGCGGCATATGCAGAAAATACCTATCATCCACATTGGAATCATCAATACCAGCGTTTATACTTACATGACCGTTAAGGTTCTCAACAAGCAGAACCGGGAATTCAACGATCTGTTCGACACTGTTGTCAAGTACCACCTGTACAAGCGCAGGATCGGTACCACACTTCTTCGCCATTGCAACAGCACGTTCGGAGGGGATTATCGCATCCTTAAGAATAGTTGCAGCCTCTGATTTCGCAACAATGGTCGATGCAATAACGATCACATCATGCGACTCAGGTTGTGTTCGTTCACATATCATAGCCGCAATATTGTCGCCTTCTTTGATTAGTGGCAGATCATCCACAGTAAAAAGTTCCATCTTCAAAATGATACCTCGATCAAGATTGTATCGAAAATAATAATAACATGGTAAATAATACTATCCACATAAACAGTATTGCGGCGATGATGAGAGTTACCCCGACCGAGCAAAATATGACGATAAACTCTAACTGATGCCGCAAACTATCAGGTGGGTAAAAAAGAGAAGAAGGTCGATCACTCGATCTTGATCTTTGTTTTTTCTTCAGCTTTTGTCTTTGGAAGCGTTATGGTCAATACACCGGCTTCCAACTTTGCTTTTACACCTTCATCCGAAACCACGGAGGGAAGAACAGCAGATCTTGAGAAGCTACTATAGGTGCGCTCTTTTTGTACGTAACCTTCCTTTTCAGACTCACTTTCCTTCTTGAACTCTGCATGGATCTCAAGAATATTATTATTCACACTGATCTCAACATCCTCTTTATCAATTCCAGGAAGATCAGTCGTAACGATAACGTTATTATCCTCTTCCTTGATGTCCATCAAAGGTGCCCTTGATTTACCTTCGAACAATCCCCCGAAAGGAGAGACTTCCCTTAATAACTGATTGAGGTGTTCCTGAGTCTGCCTGATCTCATCAAACGGATCCCAGCGTGAAACATCAGAGGAACCCCTACGTACTAATCCAAATTTCATATATATACCACTCCCATAATATTTATGCAATAAACAGTTGGGATGGCAGGAATAAAAGGATGACGGTCTAAAAAAAAATGATATGAGAAAAGAGATACATAGGCCGCTTTAAGCCTGTTTTGCCCGTTCCATCATGAGTTGAACGAGGTCACACCCCCGCACAATTCCAAGAGATCCTTTTTTCATAGCATCCTCATCGAAAGTCTCCACATCATCAACCTCATCCTCAAGTGTGGAATACATCACGAAAGGAACTGGTTCCGAAGTATGTGTCCTGAGAGCTATAGGGGTCGGATGGTCAGGAAGAACAACTATAGTGTAATCTTCATCACTTTCCCTTGCAGCACGAAGGACCGTACCCACAACCTTCTCATCGAAATCTTCGATCGCCTGCAACTTAGCTTCAATATCACCCATATGGCCGGCCTCATCCGGAGCTTCAACATGGACAACTACAAAATCCTTATCCTTTAGAGATGCCATGGCAAATTCCGCTTTACCCACATAGTTGGTATCAAGATATCCGGTAGCTCCGGGAACTTCGATAACATCAAGACCCGCATATATCCCGAGTCCCATTATAAGGTCCACTGCTGAGATTACCGACCCGGTAAGTCCATAAAGATCTTCGAACGTACGGAAGCTCGGTGCATACCCCTGCCCCCAGAACCACACCGAATTCCCAGGATTCTTGCCCTCTGAGATCCTCTTCTCGTTTATTGGATGCCCCTCCAGTATCGGGATGGAACCTTCGATAAGCTTTCCAAGTACATCACTGCCATCCCCCCTGGGCATATGGTCATTTATCTCCCCATCAATAACATCATGAGGAGGAGTACAATCTGCATTTGCCCCAAGACCATTGGATGCAACAAGAAGGTGACGATAGCTGATACCCGGATAGAATTTCAAGCCCTCACTTCCAAGCTCAGCATCCACCGCTTCTATAAGTTCCCTTGCTTCCTCACTCGTAATATGACCGGCACTGTGGTCTGTAATAAGGCCATCCCTAATGGTGATAAGATTACACCTGAAAGCCACATCGTTCACTTCCAATGGGATACCCATGCTTGCAGCTTCAAGGGGGGCACGTCCCGAATAATACAAAGCAGGGTCATACCCCATAACAGACATGTTAGCAACATCGCTTCCCGGAGAATAGCCCTCAGGAACATTTATCGCAAGACCTGCAAGACCGTTCTTTGTCATCTGGTCCATGTTCGGAGTGTTAGCTTTCTGGAGGGCGGTCATGCCACCCAACTCTTCCAGCGGATGATCGGCCATTCCATCACCAATGAGAATAATATATTTCAATGATACACCTCTTTTTCATAAAGAAACAAACGCTCAATTGGATGTGTCGATAAAGATATAAACACAATGCTCCCTTTTTAACAATGTTTAAGTACCTTCGTGAATGGTGAAGTTTAATGAAATATATACGTTTTGTACTCATAGGAATTTTTGTTATGCTGTTTGCAATTACCCCTGTAACAGCACTTGACCCGACCGAACCGATAATACACTACTCTGAAAGTGTGATAAATATTGGTACCAAGCTTACACTTGATCAGGGATATACCCTGCATATCGTAGATATCAACGAGAACGATGGAGATGTCTGGGTAGAGGTATTGCGTGATGGAAAGGTTGTCAAAGATGGAGATGGGACCGGACAAGAAGATGACCCTTTCGAATACATATTAACCGTTGAAGCAGAGGATGATGATGACGAAGACAAGGATTATCTTGTGTTCCGGGTCACGCCAAAAGATGTAGTTTCCAAGGATCCTGCCTCTGCAAAAATAAGGATAGAGCAATTCCGCAATCCTGAAGAGAAACTCAATGATCTTTTGATATATGATGATTCAAGGTCGATAGATATAGGAGACGAACTTAATCTGGAAGAAGGATTTTCACTAAAAGCATCCAACTATGACGATGAAGAAGAGACCATAACCATAACACTGGAAAAGAACGGTCACCTCGTCAAAGAGATAAACGATATGGAAAAAGGTGAGATATTCAGCCATTACAAGGCCGTTAACGGAGAGATAACAACAATTGTGATTGCAACAATATATGATTTTTTTGATAGCACTGAAACTACCGTTTTCCTGAAAGAGGTTACACAAAGAGAGGATGTGATAATCGAAAATAATGTGGAAATAACAGTAGAAGGTCTTGCAGGAAATGTAGTCAGGGAAAACGAGCGCGCCATAATCTACTATGAACTTGATAATGATGCATCCGAAATAAAAGTATATGTGGATGATGAGCTGATAGATACTCGCAAAGAAGTGGATGAGGGAAAATACCCAGCGGTCACAGAAGAAATGGATGCAGGAAAACATGAGGTCACCATAACCATTGTGTCTGAAGATGGCTCTGTATCTTCAGAGGATAGCTCATTCACCGTAGAGAAAAGCAACTCTATAACCGAGACAATAAAAGAGACGAGCTTAGACGTAGAGAACATGAGTAAGATAGATGAAATGATACCAGGTAGTGATAATCTAACTGATGCTGTATCAGACGTCGTTTCAGATTCTGTCGATGATGTCAAAGGATCAAGTGGTTTTAGCTACATCGTTGTTGCAATACTAATTGCACTTACTGTGTTCTTCTTAAAAAGGGAATTTAGCTGATCTCCTTTTTTGATCTTAGCCCAATGCCATCATTTTGTCTTTCATAATCTTTATATTACACTGCTGTCCTTATAGCCACATTCAAATCAAGCTCAATTTACAAATGTGATCATCTATGAGATATGTAATGAAATTCGGCGGAACATCCATTGCAGATGGAAAGAAGATACGCCATGTTGCACAACTACTGATAGGCTATAAAGAAGGAGGCGATCAGGTTGTAGCTATTACTTCAGCCCTTGGTGGTGTTACTGATGGGATTCTTACAAACGCAGCGGAAGCATCACAAAAAGGCAAGGTCTCGCAGGTAAAAGAGTTCATGGCAGAGCTTGCAAAAAAGCACTATGATGCGATAAGTGATGCAATCGATAATGAAAGGATCGCCGATGAGGTCATTGAGACCATCGACATCCGCATCGATGAACTTGAAAAGGCCCTTATAGGTATCTGCTATCTTGGAGAGCTTACCCCGCGTTCCATAGATTATATCTCATCTTATGGAGAACGACTTGCAGTCCCCATAATCAGTGGTTCGATACGTTCCATGGGAATCGATTCTAAACCATTTACGGGTGGAGAGGCAGGTATCAACACTACAGAGAACTACGGAAACGCCAGACCTCTGAAAAAAAGCTATGCGCAGATAAAAGAAGTTGTTGGACCTCTTGTGGAAAATTCAATTCCGGTAGTCACAGGATTCATTGCAGAAGACAAGAATGGCATTATAACCACTCTCGGACGCGGAGGTTCCGATTTCACTGCATCCCTGATCGGTGCTGCGATCCAGGCAGATGAGATATGGTTGTGGAAAGAGGTTCACGGTATCATGACCACTGACCCGAAAATAGTACCAGAAGCATCTACGATATCACAGATATCATACATCGAAGCAATGGAACTATCATATTTCGGTGCTAAGGTGTTGCATCCAAGAGCCATAGAACCTGCCATCATCCATGGAATACCTGTACGTGTGAAGAACACGTTTGACACACAGTTCCCCGGAACCCTCATCGTTGCAGACCAGAATTGCAGTGAAGAGGTAGCAAAAGCAGTGACATTAATAAGAAATGTGGCAGCCATCAACATTTGCGGTGCAGGTATGGTAGGTGCCATCGGAACTGCTGCAAAAATATTTACCACTCTTGCGAACGCTGGAGTTAATATCATAATGATCAGCCAGAGCTCATCTGAAGCGAACATGTCACTGGTCATAGAACAATCCCATCTTAAAAGGGCCATCAAATCCCTGGAGCATGCATTCAATGAAGGTGTTGTCGGAGAGGTCGCATACGATGAAGATGTTTGTGTGGTCGCTGTGGTGGGTGCTGGAATGGATGGCAGCCCGGGTGTTGCAGGGAAGATATTTGGTGCTCTCGGGAAAGAAAAGATCAATGTAATAATGATAAGCCAGGGTTCGTCCCAGCATAACATTTCATTCGTAGTAAAGGAAGAAGATGCAGAAGAAGCAGTGAAAGTCCTGCATCGTGAGTTCGGTCTCGGAAAAAAGAACGGATGCAACTAAAAGAGGGAATTAAATGAACGAGAAACATCTTACATATGCAGATTCTGGTGTCGACATCGAGAAAGAGGAATCGACCATCAAGGCACTTACAAATGGAATGACATACAAACGCGAAGGTATCGGTGCCCCTCTTACAAGCATCGGTCACTACGCAGGACTTATCGATTTCGGCGAATATGCACTTGCAATGGCAACCGATGGTGTCGGTTCAAAAGTGCTTATAGCAAATGAGATGAAGCGCTGGAACACTGTAGGCATCGATTGTATCGCAATGAACGTCAACGACCTTCTTGCCATCGGTGCAGAACCCATCAGTTTTGTCGATTATCTTGCTCTTGAGAAACACTCTGATGACTTTGCAAGCCAGATAGGAGAAGGACTTGTCAAAGGTGCAGAGATCTCAAGAATGAGCATCGTAGGTGGTGAAACTGCAACCCTGCCAGAGATCGTGAACGGGTTCGATCTTGCAGGTACATGCCTTGGAATGGTCAAGAAAGAAGAAGTGATCACCGGAGAGAAAGTTAGGCTTGGAGATGTACTTGTGGGAATACCCAGCAATGGAGTTCACAGTAACGGTTACACCCTTGTGAGAGATATAATCAAGGAATCAGGACATTCATACCATGAAGATTTCTCTTACAATACAGAGACCACAATAGGAGACGAACTTCTTATCCCGACCCGCATTTATATGGAAGTCCTTGATGTGATAAAGGAATGTGATGTTCACGGACTCGCACACATCACAGGGAGCGGACTGCTGAAACTTAAAAGGGTTACAGGCCTTGGTTTTGACTTCACTGACCCGATCGAGCCAGGAAACATATTTAAGTTCCTACAGGAAGAAGGTAATGTGGATGATCTTGAGATGTACCGCACATTCAATATGGGAATGGGATTCCTCATCATCTTACCTGAAGCAGATGCTGAAAAGGCTGCAGAGATGACAGGTGGAAAGATAGTCGGAAAGATAGTTGAAAGCGGCATTCGTGTACGCGATCTTGAGATAGTGTAAAATATGGCCTGTATAAACGATATTCCCTATGAGATCCTCCTCAAAGGAGCCACACCCCAGGAATGCGAAGACTTCATCAAGAAAGAATGTGATGAGGTCTACCACGTCAAAGGCGGCTACAAATTACATGGGATCATGCTCCGTGGAGGAGACTCCATACCCATCGGAATAAAAGGAGACGACCTGATATTCCAGTTCATAAAACCATGTAGTGGCCTATACATTCTCAGATATTCTGACGCAAAGGAAGATATCGAACAGCTACGCAATAGCCAGAAATGATCATATCTTCGATCGTTTTGCTTTTTCACTGATATATTTGAGGAATGCTGACGAAGGGAACTCATGGATGGTCGTGGCTATCACCAGCCCATCCCCTATTTCCTTTACTACCAGCACAGCATTTCCTTCACTGTTCTCAATTACGACCGTCCCATCGGTCTCTGAATAATAACCATCACATTCCACACTTTCCCGAACATCTGCAATACAGGACACCTCGTGAGACCATACCTGCACCAGCCCAACCTCCCCATGCTTTTCTATATAGGTAAGTTTCATGGGCAACCAATCGTGCTCATATTCAGGCATTAGTGCACCGAACACCACAAGAATACCCCCGGCAAGGACAAACTTCTCAAAGGACTTGTCATTGTTCTCGATCCCGGGACAGATCTTAGTATATGCAGGATTTGCAAATCCTGTCGGGATCACAACACACTTGCAGGGAGGAAGAAAAGGAGTTCCGACAGAAGTCGAAAGAACACGCTGACACTTAAGACCATTCTCTTTAAAGAGCTTCTCAAAAAGTAAAGGGTTGTCCCAAAGTAGCATCACATCTGTCATGAGAAGAACTTATCATGAATCGATTTAACGTTTATGGAACATTTCTCGTAGAAATCCCCCTCAACTATATGTTATGTTCAGTAATGGTGCACTGGAAGGAACACCATTATAGGACTCAACTGTTCTTCTACCATTACCATTAATGATAATGGAAAGAGAATTGCCGGAAGACCATCCAGGCCTGCCGATAACTTCCTGAACCACATCAGATATATCCGGCGAGACCAGAATCCCCCCGACTGCAGGAGCAGGAATACTGTTCCACTGAACATATTGAGTTGTTTTTCCCCTACGTGTGATATCATGACGTCTGCTACCAAACTTCGGAGATTCATCAGCATCGTGAGCATAGATATTCAAATTCGTAGTCATTGACTCATATTCATCAATAACGAACACAAGAGTTGCAGATTCGATGGTGCTGCCTTGTGGAATGGCCACACCTGTAAACCTGACACCGACCTCCTGATCAGTGGATTCACGAACCAATTCAAGATCTGTACTGGTCCTGACCATTGCTCCATTTGAAATTCGCTCTTCAGCATCATTATAAGATGAATTTACTTTATATAAAACGTATTTTGTGCCATTAGTAGTGACTGGCCGGGAGGAATTGTATATCTCATATATCTCATTTCCTGTCAATGCATTTTGATGCACCCCTACCTCATCGATCTTACCATCAAAGAACTTTTGAGTAACTCCATCTGATCCAATGTAGATATCCTTTGAGTTGACTTTAAGATCTCCTGAAACTGTTGCATTATTAACCTCCCTGCCATCAACATAGAGTCTCATAGCGGATCCATCATAAGTAAAAGCTACATGATACCAGCGACCATTCTCAGGAACACCACTACCCCACCGGAGGGATTGGGAGCCGGATCCATCGAAATATACAGAAGCACCCCATCCATTCCAGATATCGAGGCCCAGTCCATATCCCCCCCAGTCACCTTTCTGAACTATCTTTGCAGTATTTGATACGTCCGAATTGACCCATGCCATCATGGTAATGGAATCAGTGAACTTAAAATCTGATGAATTCGGGACAAACACATGATCATTTGTCCCATCAAAGTCTAGCCCACTTCCATTAGAACCAGTGGTCCATGCAGCACCTTCAACATCGCCGTTCAGATTGGAAATAGAATCATGGACAGTGGTTCCGGAGTTTTCATTGAAAGTCCAGAAGGATGACATAACAGGATCATTTGTTACTAATTGATAGTAACCACTGGATTTTAAGTAAGTTCTCGAAGGGGTCAAAGTAAGGACAGTTCCGGCTGAGCTGTAAAACCCGATGTTTGAGATAATGATACCCGAATCGTTTACCGGATGCCAGTCAATTATTGTAATCTCATCAGCTTTCAAATAAGACTGGCTGTTATGAGAAGGAAGTTCATATTTTAAAGTGGAACTAAAATCTGACATCGGATTGGCATAAATGCTAGTAACCCTACCAGTATCTTTAAGGTCACCATTTATATACAATTTAACATTGAGGTCAAAATCTGATATCTGTGAACTTACATCATTCATGGAGATAGTAGCTGAAGTCTGATCATTTACAACTTCAAGCTTAACAGAATCGCCGGTTTCCAGATCATATTTTGTACCATCTATACGAACATGACGATGATCATTGCCATTTGTAAAGCTTATGTAACCACCGTCTTTAATGACACCGCCTTTGTTAGGCTTGTTAAAAATGATCTGAGATGCATAGGTGCCTTCTGATATTTCGTCTTGTTTGTTCATTTCATACCTTGATCTGATATCAAATAAAGTCATCTTTTTGTTAGATAGATAAACTTCATCAATAGTGCCGTCAAGACCGTACTTTTTATTAGCTCCATCATTTTGAGTGATCTTTGCACCTATCTGCAATGTACCATCTGTATTCCGGACAGCACCAATTGTGTTCTGTTCAGACCTATCAAGTATACCATTGATATAAACTTCAATAGAAGAGGAATTCCAGGTACCCGTCAGATGATACCATTTATCCAGCTCAAGTTTGGTGACAGAAGTTACTTGCTGGAATGAACCTGATGAATTGTAAAGGACGAGACTTACGTGTTCGTCATTATCAAACTCAAGAGAATATGCTTTGTCAGATTTTGATTTACGGTCGCCCTTATGCACGATACCGGCGTTTGCAATATGAGAATTCAGTTTTATCCATGTATCAATACTACCTTCCGTACTAAGATCAAGTGAACTATTGTCATTTACGACCACATATTCAGTCCTGTCATCAAGAGAAAGAGCAGTACCGTTGACACCTGATACCCATGATGCACCAGATTTGAGAGTTCCATCATTACCGCCCATAGAATCAACAACATTGATACCTGTCCCCTCATTGAATGCCCAGAAGGACGTGAATGTAGTCACAGGTATTGTCACCTCCTGAGGTTTCAATTGCAAATAATTGTTCATTATCTCAGATGCACTCAGCTCCCTGTCGGTTATGCTGGCTTCATCGATAACCCCGTTGAAATATGCTGAAGGAGTTTTGTCGGCCCAACGACCAATGTTCCATCTATCAAAATCACTATTGAATGGAACTGTGCGTGTATCAGTCCCATTGAGCACACCGTCAACATAGAGTTTCCTGTCGATCGCAGAGGCGAACACTCCAACGACATAGTGCCAGTTACCATCCGTTACATCTACTGTACTGGAAACTTCTTTTAAGGCTGTGTTCTTTGCAGCAATTGTAAGTCCTTTCGTCTTATCGAGATACATACCATAATATGCATTTGTAGCAGAACTATCTGCCATACTGATAATAACCTCATCTTTATTGGACCCGGAGTTCTTTATCCATGCACTGACTGAAAAAGGATAATTTTCAATTATCGAAGAATCCACACTCACATGATCATTGCTACCATCGAACTCAAGTGCACTGTCATTAAGACCGGATACCCATGTAGCGCCCATTACATCACCATCGTGATCACCAATCGAATCGTAAGCGACAGTACCACTATCCTCATTGAATGTCCAGTATGCACTATTGATGACCGTGGGTTTGTTCAGATCATGTCTTGCCTTTATCTGTTCATCCGTGAGTCTTGTATTATATACCCACACTTCATCAATAATACCATTGAAACTGCGGTCAGAAATGAGATGTTCCCCTATCAAAAAAGGGGCACTTGATATAGCAATATCCCCTTCGTGTACAGCAGATCTTTCTTTAACCCCATTGACGTATATGGCGATCTCCTGATCATAAGAACTGTAAACACCTACAACATGATACCAGATTTCTTTTTGAGGTGCTGTAGTGGAACTTATCCAGTCCCTTCCATCATCGGTATTAACAGCAAATTCAAACCGATTATTGCCATAGGTGTGTTGCAACTGGTACTGGTCTTCACCATCCTTGTTAAGGATGTTAGCCCAATTTTCACCATCGTTCGGATCTATTGCCCATTTGACCCATGCTTCCAGAGTTATTTCAGATTTTGGATTTAATGAAATGCTATTTTCCACGCGAACCACGTCACTATCATCGTGGAATCTAATACCTGAACCACTTATACCGGATACCCAGTCAACCCCGGTCAATGTGCCATCATTGTCATTAACGGCATCATAAGCAATAGTTCCACCATTTTCATTAAAAGGCCAGCCAGAAGAGATAAGGACCTGTGGCAGACTACCAAGACTACCACCTGAACTGATTTCATCCCCAAGAAGAGGACCACTCATGATAACAATATTTGAAGGAGTATGTACTAGCGCAGAAGACACATAGTCATCATCGCTGATGTTTAGTCCCCACAAAGATGAAGCATTAATGGAAATAATATCCCCAAGTTCCCATTGTGGTTTCCCGTATATAGACTGTATTTCCTGAGAAGATAGCTTGATAGCAGAACCATTCAAGTTAAGGTTCAGTCTAATGTCTTGACCATCAACGGTTTCACCACCGGTGTGCCTGAAATTCACAGTATCTGCCCCAACATCTACCCACCCAATTACATCCACATTGGGCACATCGGAAGGACCTTCATAAGAAAGAACAGAAGCTGCAATGAAAGATACTGCTATTACTACGATAGCAGTCATCATTATCTCACCAACAACAACAGAAACTCCATCTGTGTTTTTAATGAATGATCTCTTGGGGGATAGCGGCACCATATAACAATATATATTTGCAATGATATATTAACCTGCCCAAACCAGAAATATAAGACTGAGACCCAATATTCAAAAATAGAACACGCATATCAAAAAAAGAGAAATGAGGGTAAGAACTCTCACACAGTATTGAGATACCTTTCGATCTCCCAATCATGAACCTGAATACGATAAGAATCCCATTCAGCCTTTGCAAGACTCAGGACACTATTGTGCACATGAGCACCAAGTGCTTCTTTTAAGAGCTCATCATCTGCCAGATACTTTGCAGAATCGTTCAGTGTTGATGGAAGGGTTTCGATACCAAAGTCCCTGAGTCCTTTATCAGTAAGCTCAAAGATGTTCTCTTCCCTGTTATCCCCGGGATCGATCTTGTTCCTGATACCATCAAGCCCTGCTGCAAGAACGGCAGCGAATGTGATATAGGGGTTACATGATGGGTCCGGGCTTCTAAGTTCTACACGAGTGCCCTTACCCCTTGCCGCAGGGATACGGATGAGAGAGCTTCTGTTAGCACCTGACCATGCAATGTAGACCGGAGCTTCATATCCCGGAACAAGGCGCTTGTAGGAGTTTATAAGTGGATTGGAAATTGCTGTTATAGCCTTTACGTGTTTGAGAAGACCGCCAATAAAGTAGCGTGCTTCATCACTTATCTGCATATCGCCATCAGCATCATAGAATATATTCTCCCCATTCTTAGAAAGAGAGAGGTTTACATGCATACCTGAGCCGTTCTCACCAAAGATCGGTTTTGGCATGAAAGTTGCGTGTAAGCCATTGAGCTTTGCGATGGTACGGGTCACATACTTGAAAGTAGTTACATTGTCAGCAGTGGTAAGGGCATCCCCATACTTGAAATCGATCTCATGCTGACCGAATGCAACTTCGTGGTGTGAAGCTTCAATCTCAAATCCAAGATCCATGAGAGTTAAGACAATATCACGACGAATATCCTCTGCAAGGTCTGCAGGTGCAAATTCGAAATACCTGCCAAAATCGTGAGGAATAGTTGTTGCTTTTCCATCATGCCTCTCGAACAGGAAAAATTCGAGTTCAGGACCCACATTAAGTGAGAAGCCCATTTCTTTCGCCTCTTTCATGACCTTCTTGAGTGTGTAGCGAGGATCCCCTTCAAATGGTGTTCCATCGGGAAGATAGATATCACAGATCATCCTTGCAACAACACCCTTCTTCTGGTTCCATGGAAGTATGGCGAAGGAAGATGTATCTGGTTTTAAAACCATATCTGACTCATTGATACGAACAAAACCTTCAATGGAGGAACCATCGAAGGATATGCCCACACTAAGAGCCTTTTCTATCTGTGTTACAGGAATTTCCACATCTTTCACGACACCCTGAATGTCCGTGAACTGCAACCTTATAAACTTAACATTGTTATTCTCAATTGCTTTGAGAACATCTTCTTTAGTATTGATATTCATTGCATCGCCCACATCATGGATTGGTTTGTGCTATTTATAGAGTACACTAAGATATTATGCTCTAGAACTTGCCTTCTATATATAGCCTTTTGCCGAAGAATAGAAGAGATAAGAAAAGGGGGAACTGGGGATTCTCTTTGAGGGGACGGAATATTTTCGTTTTTATGAATCCAAGATGATTTTTGACGGATGGAACCCTTCAGTTGCCCTTTATCAGATGTGTACACTATGGAAAGGATGAGATATATAATCATTGGTAATAAATATTTATACCAAGACCATTTCTGATTTAATTTAAACGAATTTGATACCAACATCATGCATTTTATTGCGTATGGCAATATTTATCACCAAAGGTGTCAGAGATTCGACCATTCCAGAAGTCTCAAGTGGTCCGACATCTAACGGACGCATTTTAGATATATCATTTACAAGACCGAATATGATCTTCTTTGAATGCATGCAGTTACCACATACCGCAATATCATAATCAAGTTCAATATCAAGGTCTGCAAGTTTCTTTGCAGGAACATTGTGGAACGCAGATACAAGTTCTATATCAGATGGCAAGAGTGTATCGATCTCTGCTGCAGCACTGCCAGCAGCAGGAGTTGTGTAACAGAAGTAATCAGCATTATAATCAGACTTGGAAGCATTGATCGTAATATGCCCATTGGTAGTTGGGTCCGGCTGGATGTAACAGCGATCCTTTTCCATAGGAACTACAACTGAAACTACGACCTGGTCTTTGAGGACAGGTGCTATGAGCTCGATCACAGAAGAAACCTGTTCATACCGAATTGCAATGATTATTACATCTGCAACTTTTGCAGCAGACTTGTTTCCCATACCTTCGATCTTGGAATCAAAACCCCTTTCGCTCAGGATACGAGTATATTCTTCTGCGACTGTAATAGCTTTCTCAGAATTTCTGGAACCTATCACCACATCATGCATCTGACCCCAGCGCAGGGCAAAGCCTCTACCAATATTGCCAGTTCCACCAAGGATTGCGATCTTCATAATGACCTCTAATCTCTCAATTAGTTATATCTTTTTTGATAAGTAGAATGCGATATCCAATGACGAACATTTAGAATTATTGAATATAATACAAATGTTGGATGGACATCAATGGTTTAAAAAAGGGAGAAGATATCCCTTCCTTCAGACCAAGAGTTATTTTTCGAAAATGTCTACAATGCTTAGTATAACCATCCGCGGTCTGCCATTGCTTCAACTACACGGTTGACAGCTACGACATATGCTGCAGTTCTCATGTTGACATTATACTGCTTGGACGCTTCGAGAACAGCGTGGTATGCGTTGGTCATCTTTGCGTCAAGTCTGTTGTGGACCCTCTCTATGCTCCAGCGGTACATGTAGAAGTTCTGTACCATCTCGAAGTAAGATACTGTCACACCGCCACCATTACAGAGGAAGTCAGGAATGAGGTGTACGCCTTTCTGGAAGAGCATCTCATCTGCTTCCGGAGTAGTTGGACCATTTGCAAGTTCTGCAACGATCTTTGCTTTGATATTGTCTGCATTCTCGTGTGTGATGACGTGCTCAAGAGCTGCCGGGATAAGTATATCGACATCAAGCTCAAGGATGTCTTCGTTGGAGATAGGCTCTGTGCCTGCGAGACCAACAACTGAACCGGTTGCCTTCTTGTGCTCCTGTGCTGCTTCTGCGCTGATACCGTTCATGTTGACAGCACCGCCGCGGCTGTCACTTACAGCGACGACCTTGCATCCGAAGAGCTCTTCACAGAGAGTTCCAGCAAAATAACCTGCATTACCGTATCCCTGAATTGCGACAGTTGCGTCCTTAAGTTCAAGGCCGATCTCTGCTGCTGCTTCACGGACTGCGTAAAGACCGCCACGTGCTGTAGCATCGCCACGACCGAGGGAACCACCAACGCTGAGTGGCTTACCAGTGATGACACCAAACTGGTTCTTGCCAGCGAACTTGGAGAACTCGTCCATCATCCATGCCATCATCTGTGGGTTGGTGTAGACATCAGGAGCAGGTACGTCCTTGTCAGGACCTACGATCATTGAGATACTTGAAATGTACTTCCTTGAAAGGCGCTCAAGTTCACTCTGGGACATTTCCTTAGGGTTGCAGATAACTCCACCCTTACCTCCACCGAGGGGGATGTCCATAACTGCACATTTCCATGTCATCCATGCTGCAAGTGCCTTGACAGTGTCAACGGTCTCGTCTGGGTGGAAGCGGATACCACCTTTTGTTGGACCTTTTGCATCATTGTACTGTACCCTGAATCCCTGGAAGACCTTGATGCTTCCATCATCCATGCGGATAGGAAGGGACACATGCATTTCCCTCATTGGGTTCTTCAGGATATCATGAATGCCCTCATCGAGCTCAAGGATATCTGCGCACTTCTGTAACTGCTTTCTTGCATTCTCAAATGGGTTTTGTTCTGCCATTATTTTACCTCACGTTTAATTTTTTAAATTGTAATAGGTACATATAAAAAAATTAATGCAACCATAATCTTTTTTATTAATATATAGTCATTTTTGCCACCAAGACTGTAACTATTACATCTCGTGGCTTGACAAGGATACTTATTACCGCTATCTAGTATAAATAAATTTTGTTATAGATAACATATGGAAAAACAATGAAAAGAGAGAGAAACGCTCGATAGCTCTTTATTTTAATACCCATGTATTAGAATTCTCACCAATTCATCTGAACAGGGCATCCTTTTTTCAATCTTTCCAATTACCGACCGTACATCATAGTCAACGTCAAAGAATTCCACAGTGGAACCCAGAGTATCCAGAATTGCACAACTTGCACCAACACCGCCATCTCTTCGCTGCCCCACAGAACCAGGATTCACTATCTGGACCCCCTGCGACCATTATATCTGCATCGACCTCCCCAGCATATCCCTAACAGCTTCATTGGAAGTGTCCGGCCCGATATAGTCATACATAGAAAGCGGACCAGCATGAGTAAAGAGGAATCGTATGCCATCAATATCTTCTTTGAGCGAGAATGGTAAGTCTCAAAGAAACTCGAGTTGCCCGTCGTCCAGGACATCCAGAGTACATTTCCGTGTAGCAACGGAAAGATGCTTGTAAGTATAATCACAGCCACAATCAATTCCCCTGACAGCGCATTATTATGATTACCCATCACACACGAAATGCCTTCATCCCGCAGCCGATCGAAACATCCACCCGGATCCGGACCATAGTCCACCAAATCCCCAAGACAAATTGTTCGGTCATGAGGAATGGAAAGCGCTGCATCCAGGGCTTCAATATTACCATGTATATCAGAGATAAGAAGCAGTTCCATAAAGGGAATGAAAGCTAATACATGATATAACAATTACTGGAAGATATTTTTAACAAACAATTTCACATGGATCCGATACGATCAAAATAAGATAACAAAGGAACAATACATGAAAATTAGATACACACAAAACGTTATCTTTATATCATCCTACCATGTACTGTACTCTGGCGCATTGTAAGGTCCTTGCATGAGAATATGGCAGAGCCTTTCTGTGATTGTATAGACAACCTCAATGCGGCACATACGATAATGCAATATAAGCCTGACACGAGGGAAACCGGAAGGGACAGCGGGAATCCCAATAGGATGAACTTTCGGAGTTAGTGGGCCAGGTTACAGCATTATCGACATTTTTTAAAACACACCGATCGAAGAGTTCTTACTATGCCCACATCTTTTGAAAAAGCTATCAAAGAAACAAAGGATGGTATCGCCATCGATCTGGAAGTTACCCCCGGGTCAAAGAAAGCCTGTTTTCCTGCAGGTTATAACCAGTGGCGGGAACGTATCGAAATCAAACTTACGTCCGCAGCACAGAAAGGGAAGGCCAACGGACAGCTTATAGAGATCGTGGCAGACTTTTTTAATATAGGTCAACGAGAGGTCATCATAGGGTCTGGTGCAAAAAGCTCTAAGAAAACGGTCATCATAAATAGACCTGATCAAGAACAAGTTGTTTTAGCACTCGAGAGTATTTTGAAGAAATAGTAAAGAGACTCGCCGATAAAAAGAAATCGTCAATGATATATAGTATTACTTGTAGATAAATGGCGATGACACTAACTCAAATTCTTAAGGATCCTAATAGTTTTTTTGAAGAAAAGATAAAAAGTGAAGTGGAATTTAAGACACCTCTTCTCATAATGATATTCATCGGGGTATTAGCAGCCATAAGCGCCACGGTTATGACCCAATCCATAATGAGTGCTATGCCAGAAGAAATGGCAATGTTTGGAATCATTGGTCTCGTGGCTGCTATCGCAGGAGCATTTATCGGCGTTTTTATCACCTGGGTAATATACACGATAATATTCTACCTGCTATCATCTGTTTTTGGTGGAGAAGGAGATTTTAAAAGAACTCTCGAATTCGTTGCATATGGATTCATTCCAACCATCATCAACAGCATAACCTCCATTTATGTGATCTCAAAGATTTTCTCAACGATCGACATGACCACAGTTGACCCAATTGCCATAAATGAAACACTTCTTGCAGACCCGACAATGCAAATGATCACAGTGGTAGGAATAATCATTAACCTCTGGAGTGCGAACATCTGGAGATATGGTCTTGTACATGCAAGGAACATGACCGTAAAGAACGCAACAATAGCAGTGATGATACCAATTGGAATATCAATATTATTCAATTTGATAACTCTTCTGGGTATCTAAGTAAACGACATATAATAAAAAAAGAGATAGAAAAGATATTAAGCAATATTTAAAAGAAGAAAAGGGATCATGCCATATGATCCCGAACTATTTTTGCAGTGCCCTGACCATTGAAGGCCTTGATGAAAATAAGAGTCTCAGCATAACACATTGCATCAATTGCTTCCAATGTATCCTCACCAACTGAATATATCCTGTCAAAGAACTCTTTGATAGCAAATTTGCTGAACTTGCCAAATAGCTCATTATCGTTCTTTTCCGGAGCCTTTTCCTTATAGTTTGCAATTGTCCAGTCCCAGAGATCTTTGTAGAGTTCGGGCTCATATACCTTGAAGAGATCCCAGACTATGTTCTGGTAGAAGGTTGCCACATTGCCCTTCACAATATCGCCATGTGGGAAGTGATTGTGAATCAGGTCACGTGGTGTACCGGTGATCCCATGCTGTGCGATCCTGACATCGAGGTTGTTGTCCTTCAGTGCCTGTGCTACTGCAACGGTCTGCTCGATATCTACAGATACCTGTTCGATGCGGTTACCGTTGGTATCATAAGTGTTCCCATGAGCACTACCATTAGCAATTGCCAGGAAGTGAGGATAAACACCGTTCTCGTTCAATGCCTTGATGAAAGTAACAGCTTCCTCCGGCCGGGTCAGAACTCTGCCATGTTCGTCCTCCCTTCCAATCTCACCGACCTCGACCTCAAGACCATACTCCTTATCGCCCATACCCCTTTTGATGTGGAGTCCGATCTTTGTTGTTGCATCGATGTTGTTCGCAAGTTCTTCACGCAGATTGCCACCCTGGAAATTGAACAGATGGGATGCGTCAATTGCAAAGGAAGTGTAACCAGCCTCTATCTGTCCATCGACAAGCTTTTTTGTAGCCTCGATATCTTCATCAGTGCCCTTTTTGATACCGATATGGTCCGCATGTAATGACCACATATCGAACTCGAGCTCTTTTGCGGCATCTCTGGTGATCTTGGAGATCGCAGCAGGGGTCAGACCTGCATAGCCACCTTCCAGATTGCACTCCGACCTTGCCAGCTCAAGAATTAATGGTGCATCCATTTCTTTTGCTGCTCGCATGATGCCTTTTGTCACAAGAGCGATACGAGGATTTGCAGTCATAATGATCGTGTTCATATCAAGCAGGCTCTTAAACATAAATGAGCTTGGTATCGGTTCAAAATTGTTATTGGTCATGGGATTACCTTCGAAAGTTCATTTAACGTATTTTTCTACTAGATGTACCATTCAATTATAATCATTTCGATAGACAAAATGAAACAATGCACATCAATGTTCAGAAAAGGATAAAACCACAAACTCTAAATATTTAATTCCTAATCCATTAGAATAAGAAATACGGAGGAAGAAAAATGGAAATGGCCGAACTATTGAAGCTGGAAGATAATCTTACAGCTATGGGTGCAAATGAACTGTATACCTATGCGACCGAAAAATATCCGGACGTTCCTAACATGGGGATGGGGAAGAAGAAACTGGTGGTTCGGAGAATACTGAACCATGAAAGGAACAAGATGAACAAAGAAGAAAGTACAGACTAAACCTTACATTCTGCTTCTTTTTATTTTTATCAGTACATCATATGCTCAAAAGCCGAACATTGTCAGAACCAATTTTGATACTACGAACTTGTATATCAAAATAAACAATACACTGATAACTATCAGGACCACCAGTCCAACCGAAGTACAGGAAATCTGGTCCATACGTTCTTGCGAACAGCAGAGTTTCATTAGCATTACACTCCCATATTATGCCAAGGTATTATCACATTGAAGAAAGAGTTGAAACTAGATCAACATTTCTATAGAAGTAAACACTTTGACTTGTTAGATCGAAAGAACGACTAAAAGCAACATTATAAATAAAAAAAGAAAGGGAAGAACATTCGATAATATCGAATTTTCAAATGCTTTTCAACATCCTCCTTATACAAGACTGGAACCAACTCCCATTACACGAATACGTGTCTCAAGAGGATGCGACCAGCCATCAGGAATTATTTCCTGTTTTTCGATTTCCACTTTCACATGTTCAGAGTCCAGACCCGCATCCATCATGTACTGAAGAATTGTCTCTCTTCCAGTTTTTGAAGCGTACTCAAGTGCTTCTTCATATTCATAGAAGCTCTCTCGCCCTTTCTCGGAAAATACATAGAACTCCCAATCGGGTGCTGCCATTGATGCCGGCCTCACAAGGAAATCCACCCTGCGAATACCTTTTGCAGCCAGTGCACCGGTCGCATTTCCTACATTGGAATATTCAGGCACGATGATCTCCGCATCCAGTATTGACTGAAGATCTTCAAGGTATGCAATTACAGGACCTCCTATGAGCACTACCGGAATATCCACCTTGAATTTAGCAGGAGATTCAATATCGAATATCTTACGGATCTCCGTTTTTGGAATTCCTTCAAGGAAGAAAGACATAAGATTAGATGCCATGTTCTTTGCAAATTCCTGTTTTACAAATGATGCAAACTCCACTGCATCACGTCTGCACAATGAGCCAAGATATTTAGAACCTATCTCAGATGCTTCGACAGTGTGTTCAGTATAATCCCCAAGAACATGAAGTGCATCGGTAGGAGTGAAACCTATTGTCTGTATCAACCGTTTCTGCAAAAGCGAATCCAGATGTTTTGATGAAGGATATTTCTTCATCCTGCTATGCAACTCCCTTATAGAGGTCGGCTCATCGGAGATATATCTGAAAACATCCATTTCCTGAGGGCTTATGTCTATCGGGTCATAGCCAGTCCTTATGTAAAATTTGGTGGGCTGGAAGTTGATCCCAAGCAAGCCTTTCGAGGGCATCGGGTTTGTCCTGAGTTGGTCCAGAAACCCGGGATAGAGATCAGCTGCACGACAAAGAGGAATTACCCTGCGAGGGCCGATATTGACACTATTGTCCTTTACCCAGACATCACTGTCCCCGCCCATTGCAGAAGTCTCCATCTTGATAGCCTTGACCCTGGTCTTCCAGCCACCGACAACAGCTCCCGATTCACTCATTTCGGGCACACCATTTTTAATGACCGAAATATCGGTACTAGTGCCACCAACATCGATAACGGCACATGTGTCATTGCCGGTCAAAAATGAAGCACCTACAAGACTGCCTGCCGGGCCTGAAAAGATAGATTCGATCGGTTTTTCAAGTGCACTTTGAATACCAATTACCGAACCGTCACATTTGAGCATGAAAACTTTTGCATCAATTCCCTTTGAAGAGATATACTCTTCAACGGTTGTCATGAACTTCTCAGTAACAGGGATAAGTTGAGCGTTCAGAAATGCAGTCACAGCCCTCTCGAAAGCACCAAGTTCCTGCGAAAGCTCATGAGCACATACAATAGGAAGACCAGTGGATTCTTTTATGATCTCCTTGACTCTCAATTCATGTTCATGGTTTCGTATACTGAAATATGAGGATACTGCAAATGCAGCTACCCTATCCTTGACACTTTCCGCAAATTGCCTTACAGCGTCTTCATCAAGAGATGCAGTGGGAATACCATTGTAATCATGACCACCCTCCACCTGCACATAGTGTTCAGTTGGAAGCTCCTGGTTCAATTCATAATTTCCCACAAGTATAAGACCAACCGGGAAGCCCGTACCCTCCAGAATACTGTTCGTCGACAAAGTAGTGGAAACAGACACCACTTTTATATCATTAAGATATTTTTCATCGATCCCATCAATTGCATTCCTGATGCCTCCAAGAGGATCAGGGTATGTTGTAAGCGCTTTGTTCGAAGAGACGATGACTTCATCCGAATCTCTAAGAAGGACTGCATCTGTATAAGTACCACCTGCATCGATACCGAGACTGTATTTCATTCAAAATGACTCCTTTATGATATAAATAAAAATTTTTGTTCACTTAAGCCAATATAACCAAAACCATTGATAAAGAAAAAATGAACAATACTTAAACGTATCGCATTTGCACATCACTGTTAACTTTGAAAAACAGAAACACACATGAGAACAACTCGAATATGAGCGTTGTACTTTTTTGAACTGTTATAAGCAAAACAACTCAAAAAGGAAGTGTTGATATTGTGGATATATCGGAGTAAATATATTAATATTCTGTCGAATTATATAAATACACCCATGCACATAGAGAGACGTGATTATAAATCGTCGAGCTTGTGACAATTGAGTAGATTATATGAAAAATGATGACTTTTCATGGAATAAACACGAATTAAAAGAACCGAAGAGTCTCGGAAAAATAGTAGCAATTCCTATACTGGATGGCTCAAAATCACCTGCCGGACACCTCCCATTATGTGAAGAACATTTAAAGGAAGATGCAATTGTGGAGGATTTTAAAGGACGTATCAGCATGATGCTGTCCGATCGCCGTTGCAAAAAAGAGTGATGTGTTTCAATCACAACCCTTTTTCTGATTATATATCCCATATACCATCAACGGAAGTAGCAGTAATGCAAAACCGTTCTTCACTTCTTCGGGCATAATATCGCTGGCACTTCCGACTACCGACAAAGCATCAATACCCAGATATGAATAGACCATATCAAGGAGAATGCCCCCTGCAACTGCACAAACTGCAATTGAGGCTAGATAAACACCTGTAGACCTCTTCCCAAGATATTTCAGGACCATTGTAATAGTAGCTGCATTAGTTGCAGGTCCTGCAAGCAGGAAAACAAATGCTGCCCCGGGACTCATACCTTTTGCAATAAGAACTGCTGCAAGCGGAGTTGAAGCGGTCGCACAGATATAAAGTGGAATGCCCACAACAAGTGCAAGAAGCATTGAGACCAGGCCCCCCCCAAGATGGGAACCAACGAGGTCCTCAGGCACCATATATGTGATAATACCTGCAAGGATAATACCAATGATAAGCCAGTAGCTTATATCACCGAGCAGTTCCACGTATGCATATCTGATACCGGATATGACCCTTCCTGAAAAAGTATCAGCATCTTCCGTACCGTTAGGCCCGCATGAGTTGCAACTGCATGAGGAGGAAAGAGATGAAGACGGCGTCGGTAATGAAGCCATTTCCAATATGTTCGTTGTCGGTATTTTTTCAACATCTTTGCCTGAAACATCCCGAGGAGAGCGTAGAAGGTCATCGGCAATCCCTGCAACCAATGCAGTAATGAAAGTAGCTATTGGCCGGAATATTGTCATAATGGGATCAAGAAGGGCATATGTGATGGCTATTGAATCCACACCTGTTTGGGGAGTCGATATTAAAAAAGACAAGGTTGCTCCATTTGTTGCACCTCTTTTTTTTAAGGACAGAGCTGCCGGGACAACCCCACAGGAACATAATGGCAGAGGCACACCGATCAGTGAAGCATTCAGTACAGAACGGAATTTTCCAGCAGAATGTCCAAGATATTGCATAATCTTTTCATCCGGTACAAATACGTGCAAGATCCCCGCAACACCGAATCCTAACAAAAGATAAGGTGCTGCTTCTGCAAGAACATTCCAGGAACTCAAGACGATACCAATGAGTAACTCTTGAATTGATTCTACATAGGTCATTGGGCACACCCCATAACATGACTGCGGGATAATTCAAGCAGTGCCCTCACATGCTCATCAGCAACGGAATAAACTGCAAAACGCCCGTCTTTCCTGACCCTGACAAGGTCAAGCTGTCGAAGAGTGCGAAGATTGTGAGAGATGGCAGATTGGGTCATACCAAGAGCACGTTCCAATTCGCATACACACATGTCCTTCTCAAGTAGGAGATACATTATTGTTAATCGGGGTTCCGATCGTAAAGCATGGAATATATTGGATATCCTCAGTATCGCATCCTCATTTGGAAGATGGGATACTATCGCGTCAATAGCATCCTTATTAACACGCTCACATGGAGCATCGAGTTGCATGAACATATGAACATATGCTCATGCATATAGCATTAATGCTGTTACCACGAGAACGATAGAACAGACCAAAACATCTCGCCCGGTCATTTTGATCTCGAATAAAGAGGTACGATAGTTGCCTTGATAACACCTGCCTTCCATTGCCATCACCACATCATCGGCCATCCTCATTGAACCTTTCAACACCGGGATTGCAAGTGAAAGTGTCCCATAGATAGGATTATGCCCGTACCTTGAACCACGCGACAACTGAGAATCCTTGACCTGCCTCGCATACCACAACAGATGAGGTACAAAATAAAGAGCTAAAGACATCATCGTTGCGATCTCGAATGAGGTCACACCCACCCACCTCAACGGAAGCGGACGAAGTATTCTTTCAATTCCGGCAGTTATCACCGCCGGTCTCGTAGTCGAGGTCAACAACGAGCTATAGAGGATTAAGAGGACGAACCTTGCGGTGACCAACGAACCTTTCAAGACTCCCTCATCAGTTGGCGAGAATTGAGAATCGAACAACGCCGCACCTTCGGTAAAGAAGGAATGGATAAGGAAAATAAAGACAAATATAGGCAACAATGGCCTGACTGACCTTATACCCGATAACCCGGAACCTGCGATTATCGTAAGCCCTATAAAAAGCAATGCAAATACAAGGAGATCAGTAAGGGCAGATGATCTGAATATTAGGATACTCAGGCACATTACTGAAAATATCTTGACACGCGGATCAAGTCTGTGAAGAAAAGACTTACCTGCAACATAGGAGAATAAGAATCCATCCACCTGATCAGCCCCCTTTTTCCAACAAAGCCCCAACGATCTCATTGAAAGCATCTTCCACGGAAAAGACCGTTTTCTTTATAGCCAGTCCGGAAGAGCTCAATTCCCTCATGAGTACGGTAATCTCGGGAGCCGGGAGGGACAGTGAACTTAGATATTCTTCAGGAGACCCCTCAAAGACCACCGCACCTTCATTCAGATATACGATCTTATCAGCCACACCAAGAACATCCTCAAGATGATGAGAGACCAACACAACACCCACTCCATTTTGTCTGAGAAGTTCAAGTGTTTTGAAAAGGTGTTCCTTGTAGAATGTACTCAGCCCCGAGGTAGGTTCATCAAGGACCAGATAGTCAGGAGATGATGAAAGGACACCGGCAAGGGCCACAAGTCTCATTTCTCCCCCGCTCAGACTAAACGGGGAACTTCCAAGAATATCGGAACTAAGACCGACTTTTTCAATTGCGTCATGTACACAATGTTCCAATTCATCCCCTTTCATACCAAAATTCGAGGGACCGTAAGCAATATCCTCAAAAACGGTCTTGCAGAACAATTGTTTTGAAGGCTGTTGGAACAGGACACCGACCTTTCTGCACACCTCTTTTTTTGAAGATGCAAGCCCGTCCACGGTCACATTTCCAGATAGTGGGACCAACAGCCCATTGAGATGCTTGATGAGGGTTGTCTTGCCACAACCAACCTTACCAATGATACCTACAAACTCACCTTTACCCACTGAAAAGGTCACATCTTTCAATATAGTGAGCCTTTTTTTTCCTTTCCCATATGAGAAATGCAGCCCATTCACCTCGATGGACATATTTCCTCCTTCAAGGATAAAGCATCCATAGGGAACACGTCGGGAGAGATCATGCCTGCGTCCTGTAATCTGAAGGCAAGTTCCAGATGCGGAGGAACTTTTCGACCTGATGCATCTATCTCACGAAACACATCCCGAGGGGCGCCGTCACTTTCAATAGAACCATTTTCAAGTAATATGACCCTATCAGCAAACAAAGCTTCTTCCATATGATGCGTCACATAGACCACGGTCTTTCCCCTTTTGTTGAGCTGCCGTACAATGTCAATGATCTGAGAACGCGAATCCGAATCCAGCATGGAAGTCACTTCATCGAATATCAGTATCTCAGGGGCCATTGCCAGAACCCCGGCAATCGCCGTTTTCTGTAATTGCCCCCCACTTAAGTACATGAGAAGATATCCTTCAAGACCTTCCAACCCTACATTTGCAATGGCATTTGTAACACGTATTCTTATCTCATCGTTTTCCAGTGCAAGATTCTCAGGACCGAATGCGACATCCTCTTCAACTGTTGCACCCACTGCCTGAGAGTGAGGGTCCTGAAAGACCATGCCGACCGTTTGCCGTATTTCCCAGATATCTGTGGAAGACGCAGTATCCATCCCGCAGACAGAAACAACTCCAACAGACGGTTTCAAAAGACCGTTCATGTGACGTATGAGAGTGGATTTACCACTGCCATTGTCCCCAAGAATGGTTGTGAATGACCCTTTTTCTATCCGAATATCGATTTCTTCAAGCACTTTATTACCATTCGGATAGATGTAACTTACACCCTTTAGCTCTATCATTAGAGTACCTTTCAGATCATATTTTGTATTTTGTCGCAATGCCCGTTGCAACTGCTATCTTTACAATACCGGGCAGAATGAATGGGAGGAAACCTACAGTTACCGCCTGCATGAATGACATATCTGCAACTATCATCAGATGAGCCAGACCGAAACAGAAGATGACAACGGAACCGATCGTTACAAAAAGACCATTCTTCAATAAATTATTGCTACCGTTCATCTCAAAGAGATAACCAATAATGAATGCCGCTGCGATGAAGCCGATGAGGTATCCCCCAGTAGGGCCAAGGATGACACCGAGACCGGAACCGCCGTTCGAGAATACAGGCAAGCCGGCAATACCGAGAAGAACATAAACTATCATACTTATCCCACCCCATTTACTGCCAAGCATTGCGCCTGCCATCAGAACGAATACCATCTGAAGAGTGAACGGGATAGGACCAAGAGGTACAGTTATGTAGGCACCGATGGAGGTCAATGCTGCAAATAACGAGGAATATACCATTTTTTTGATATTACTGTTCGAATTGATCACATCATATTTTGCATGTGAATTATTGTTAACCATGTCCATGATAATGGTTAACAGGTGATTAATACCTTACGATTACTACAAACTTTCAGATGAGATACAATAGTAGCAAAGCCAGAGATACAATGAAAAGTAGTGAAAAATGATAAAATGTGCCGGAAAGACGGCACGTAAGGGTTTGAAACAGACTTAGTATGCAGCGTCCATATCAAGGTCAGGCATGTCAGGCAGGCCACCCGGACCCATACCTTGGTTCGCGCTGCCTTTTGAAGCCACGACATCATCGATCCTAAGGATCATGACAGTTGCTTCCATTGCAGCGTTTATAGCCTGGGTCTTTATTCGTAGTGGCTCGATTACATCGTTCTCCCACATGTCGACTACCTCGCCGGTGTAAACATTAAGACCTGCGTTCTTGTTACCCTTCTCATGCTGGGAACGTAGTTCCACCATTATGTCAATTGGGTCAAGACCTGCATTCTCTGCGAGTGCCACCGGGATCACTTCAAGAGCTTCTGCGAACTTGCTAACAGCAAGCTGCTCCCTTCCCTTGAGTGTGGATGCATACTCACTGAGTCTGAGTGAAAGTTCGACCTCAGATGAACCGCCACCAACAACAACCTTGCCATCTTCGATGACAACACCGACAACATGCAAAGCATCGTTCAATGCATGATCAAGTGAATCGACAACGTGCTCGGTACCGCCGTGGAGAAGTACTGTAACAGCCTTGGAGTTCTGGCAACCTGTAACATAGGTCATCTTGCCGCCCCTCACTTCTTTTTCCTCTACCAGACCTGCTGTACCTACATCTTCAGTAGTGATCTGATCAAGGTCCTGTATGATTGTTGCGCCGGTTACCTTGCTGAGTCTCTTAAGATCGCTCTTCTTTACCCTTCTGACAGCATAGATACCTGCTTTCTCGATGTAGTACTGTGCCATATCATCGATACCTTTCTGGCAGAATACAACATTTGCACCGCTTGCGATGACCTTCTCAGCCATCTCCCTCATCATCTTCTCTTCCTGGTCCAGGAACAACTGCATCTGGCCCGGGGATGTGATCTTGATTTCAGAATCTACTTCGGTCTTTCTGAACTCCACAGGGCAGCTTAACAGAAGGATCTTTGCATTCTCTACCTTCTCAGGCATGTTGGGGTGTGAGCGTTCCTTGTCAATTACAAGACCATCTATAAGCTCAGAGTCATCAATACTTCCGCCTGCGCGCTTCTCGATCTTGATGTTCTCAAGGACATTGACCTTAAGGCCATCCTCTTCCTCTTCGACTATTGAACGAACTGCTTTGACCGTGAGAGCTGAGAGCTTCTCTTTGTATGCCTCAGCGCCCTTTCCAGTGATAGCGGTTCCAGCGATCTTTATCAGAGCCGCTTCGTCGTCCGGGGAAATAGCAATAGTGATAGTTTCCAGGATCTCACGGCATTTCTCTGCAGCATGTCTGTAACCTTCGGATATGATGGTTGAGTGGACTCCCTTCATGATAAGTTCTTCTGCCTTTGAAAGCAATTCTCCTGAAAGAACTGCTGCAGTAGTTGTTCCGTCCCCGACCTCAGCATCCTGTGTCTTGGATACTTCCACGATCATCTTAGCTGCAGGGTGCTGGATATCCATTTCCTTCAAGATGGTAGCACCATCGTTTGTGATAACAATGTCACCCATGGAGTCCACAAGCATCTTGTCCATTCCCTTTGGACCAAGTGTTGAGCGGACTGCACTTGCAACTGCCTTTCCTGCAAGGATATTGTTACTTTGTGCATCCCTGCCCTGAATTCTCAGATTTGGTGTGATATTTAGACCTCCTTAATAGCATTGATAAAGAAAATCAATTATTTGAATATTTGAGATATTACACATTATGTGCTCAATCCGTTCGTTCTAAATGAATGAACTTCTATATAAGTATAACCAGTATTTGAATGTAGAAAAATATGCAAAGGCATGCAAAGAACTGAAAAAAAAAGTGACGTAAACCAAAACCACATTACACTGTGATATCGATGACCAGAATACTGCATTACATGTGATTTCCCGGACATCAATAATAACATGACAAAAACTAATCCTGCATAAGCAAACTGGCATTCATGAAGATCAGCACGTTTATGAACTTGCACATTACAAACCACATCAATAGTAAATTGAAATAAAACGAGACTCCACTTGAAGTCAATTGAGACACTCCAAGCAGAGTGAAAGTACATGACTTTCAACTAAATATTGTACGTCCCGACCGAGAATCGAACTCGGGTCTAAGGCTCCGCAAGCCCCAAGGATATCCTCTACCCTACCAGGACAGTTAGACAGACATTCTAATAACTTCCTGTAATATAAACATTGCTCATAAAAACAACTTCATAAAACATTTACATTGCCGTATTCCCATGAACAAAAGTTAAATGCTTCAAGGATGATTGGTAAAGCATGTCAATGACCATAGGCCTTGCAGGAAAACCAAATGCAGGTAAATCAACTTTTTTCAAAGCTGCTACCCTTGCAGATGTCGAGATAGCGAATTATCCGTTCACCACGATCAATGCGAACAAAGGAGTAACTTATGTAAGGGCAGTCTGCCCATGCACAGAACGGGATAAACGCTGTGGTAACTGTCAGGACGGTATAAGGTATGTACCTATTGAGATCATAGACGTCGCAGGACTTGTACCCGATGCACACATGGGACGCGGCCTTGGTAATACGTTCCTTGACGAGCTTAGACAGGCACAGGCCATAATACACGTAATAGACGCATCCGGTGGCACAGATATCGAAGGAAACCCTGTGGACATAGGAGAACACGATCCACTGGAAGATGTTAACTTCCTGAACCGCGAGATAGCAATGTGGATGACAGGTATCCTAAAAAAGAACTGGGACAAGCTTTCACGAAAGATAAGGGCCGAAGGCATGAAGATGGAACAGGCCGTTTCAGACCAGCTCCTGGGTGCAGGTGTCAATGAATCCCAAGCACGTCAGGCCCTGCTTGCTTGCAAAATGCCTGAAGAATGCACCCAGTGGACAGATGAAGATATGGCAAAGCTTTGTGAGACCATACGCGCCATCACAAAACCTACGATGATAGCAGCCAACAAGATAGATGTCGCACCTGCAGAGAACGTAAAAGCTCTCGAAGAACTTGACATCATGGTAGTACCCACCAGTGCTGCAGCAGAACTTGCATTGAGATCAGCTGCAAAGAATAATATAATAAGTTATAACCCGGGAGACATGGGTTTCGAGATAATCTCCGACAAGGTCAGCGAAGCACAGAAAAATGGATTGCAAAGCCTGAAAGAGATGATCACCACCCTAGGAACCGGTGGAGCCGGCATACAGGAGTGCATTAACAGAGCTGTTTTTGACCTTCTTGAACTGATAGTAGTATATCCGGTGGAAGATGAAGGAAAATGGGCAGACAAGAACGACAGAATGCTCCCTGATGCTTTCCTCATGAAGAAAGGTTCCACCCCACACGATCTGGCATACCGCGTCCACACCGATATCGGAAACAGGTTCCTCTATGCAGTTGATGGGAAGACAAAGATGAGACTTGGAGAAAAGCATGACCTGCAAAACGGCGATGTTGTAAAGATAGTCTCAACTGCAAAGTAAGTACAAGCTCCATTAAATAATAAGACAAAGATGGCATTACATGATAAGGGCACTCTACGAACAATACTTGTTGAGCCAAATCAACAGGAAACAGGGGCAAAGACCAGAACATATCACAATGATACTTTCAGAATCCGATCTGCTTGATGATAGCGGAAAAGAGAAACTGAGTGCATTCCTGAAATGGTGTTTTGCCCTTGATATAAAAATAATAAGTATTTACGTGGATGTCCTCGACGTTAAAGAAGAAGCAAAAACAAGGATAGTATCACTGCTTTTAGACGAATTGAAATAGATAATGGCCCCTTTGTCCGAAAATGTTGGATTCGACATATACAACGAAAAGGGAGAGCTTATCGAAAATAAAGTTGGTGAAACCCACCGGGTACATTTCTCAGTAGGGTTTGGCGGAAAGAACGAGATAACAAAGGCGATCACTTCCATTCTTCATGATGTGAAAGATGGAAGATTGACTCCTTCGGACATCGATGAAAATACCATAGAATCCCATTTGACAGTACGTGAAGAGCCCGAGATAATAATTCGTGCAGGTGGAAAGCACCTTTCGAATTTCCTTCTATGGCAATCCGCTTATTCTGAACTCTATTTTACCGATGTCAACTGGCACGGTCTGAGAAGAATGGACATACTTAGGATCATAAGGGATTACCAAAAAAGACAGCGTCGCTTTGGAAAATGATCAAGTTCTCCTTTCCATAACAATTGCATTATCGTCAGGATAATAGTCAGGAATGATTGCCACAGCTTCGAACCCATTGGCAAGATAGAAGTCCTGTGCAGTTTTGTTCTTCTCCCTCACTTCCAGCCGTACAAGAGGAAAAGAATTAGTCTTTGCAAGCAACATGCAGCTGTCTAAAAGACAAGAACCTATATTTCTCCGCCTGTGCTTTGGATGTATCGCGATACTTGCCAGATGAGCATCATCAGCGATCACGACAAGGATCACATACCCACAGATCGAACCATCTTCATCGAACACAATAAAACCGGGATGATGAACATAAGACCTGAATGTGCGCAGGTCCCAGGGCTCAGCAAAGGAAAGGTTCTCGAGATCTACGACTGCCGGCAGATCCGACCTTGTGGCGGTTCTTATCATATAATACCAGAATGGGCGTCATGGATTATAAATATCTGGAAATATCCTAAAGGGTTCCATACTTATAGAAGACAGGACAACCAGTCAGTGATGCCAGTTTATTCGGTGATAGCCTGCCCTAAATGTCGCAAATCTGCACAACTCATAGAGGATAAAGATGCAAAGACCACAAAATGTCAACTTTGCGGAACTAACCTACATATAAGGAAACTACGGGTGTTCCATACGGGCGAAGACATTGAAGAAGCAAGAGCTGTGCGCACAAAGGTACAAGCACAACTTCTCGGGGAAAAGCAAAGCACAACGATGAGTAACCTCAAATGTCCCACATTTGGAGAGGAACTTAGTTCATTATCGACACCCAGAGATGATGCATCAATATCCAAAACAATAGATAAAGCATTCAAACCGAACGACCCGTCCGAGATCAAGACTCCAATAGAGAATGTTCGCAGAAAAAAGAATAATGCGGAAAAGGACATGAGGTCCATCCTTGAAAACAGACCGGAAGGAATGAAAGTATCCGAGCTATCCTCCATTGCTTTAGAAATGGACGTTGATGAAGCAAAATTCAAAGATATACTTGAGAAAATGAAAAGTTCAGCACAGATATATTTCCCAAAAAAAGGTTATATTAGAATAGTTCAATGATCCATTGAATTTTACCATATTTTCATTCAGAACACATAAGATATATCTAAAAGAACCACATAATCTTATAGTTCAATGGACTGCCCTCAGGGCGAATACAAAAGTCCTTTCACAATTACAAGGTTAGAATATGTCCGATACGACTACACTTGACATTATAGAACTGCTACTTACAGCAGAGATCTACAACAAATATCCGGAAATGGATGTGAATGATCTTCCAAAGAACATAAGGAAGAACTACTGGAGCCGCACGCACAAAGGAGTGCCAAAGCCTATCACGGTAACCCGCAAGGGCATTGAGGGGCTTTTTGCCATCAAAGAGCTTAAAGGACAGGTGCTGTCATTGCCTTTTATCGACATCGATGAGCTCACATCAAAAATAAAGTTCACTTCCTTTGATGTGGGAGCAGACTGGTTTCATAAACAGGAGTCAGCAGGTGAAAGAATAGATGCGAACCCGGTACTGGCATATTACTACGAAGAGAAAAAGAGCTATGAGACTGCCAATTATAAAAAGGCACTAGCTTCAACCGGTCCAAAGGAAGTTGACAGGGAATGGATAGAATCCCTTATAAGCGAGATATCTGAGGAAGAAGGCGGCGAAGATATGCTTAAGCTGGTGCAAATAATCGCACCGGAGGATATTGCCCAACCGATGAGATATATGGTCCTTACAGAAGATCAGAAGGAAGAGATCGAAAAGATAGTCAAGGCCATACAGTACCGCGAGCATCTCAAGAAGATAGGTTTGTATGATATAGGGAAGATCCTGATGGTAGGACCACCCGGCACTGGAAAGACATCCGTAGCGAAAGCAATGTCCGAACGCCTTTCAATACCTTTTGTTGAAGTAAGGTTGTCCATGATAACCGATCAATACCTTGGCGAGACCGCAAAGAACATCGATAGAGTGTTTACACTTGCGAAGCGATTGAGCCCATGTATACTTTTCATCGATGAATTCGATTTCGTTGCAAAGACAAGGGCATCCGATGAACATGCTGCATTGAAAAGAGCTGTTAACACACTTCTCAAAGCAATAGATAGCATCAGCCTGACCAATGATGGAGTCCTTCTGATGGCAGCGACCAACCACCCCAGAATGCTGGATTCTGCTGCATGGAGACGATTCGATGAGATAATGGACTTCCCTTTACCAAACGAAAAGATGAGAAAAGCAATCCTGGATATCGTGACCAAGGAAATAGAAGGGGACTTCGACAATGCTGAGATAGCGCCACTCACTGAAGGATACTCTGGTTCAGACCTGAGAATGGTCATTCGGGAAAGTGTGCTCAATGCCCTTGTGGAAGAGAGGATGATAATCACACAGGATGATCTGTTCCATGCCGTCCTCAAGTTCAATAAACGTGCCAACATCAAATCCGATGAATATGTGATAAATGAGGGAGGCTTCTGATACTTTATGAAGATAACACTTCTGGGCACAGGAGATGCTCCCGGAACACCAATAATCGGTTGTGATTGTCCCACATGTATCGATGCAACAAAAGGAACTAAAAGCAACCGACTGAGGTTTTCCATACTTATTGAATCAGATGAAGGTAAAGTGCTAATAGACACCAGCCCGGACATGCGGGAGCAGATGTTGCGAAAAGGTCTCAAACACATCGATGGAGTCATATGGACACATGGTCACTATGACCATTATACCGGATTTGGAGAATTCCATCGTGTCCAGTACAATGTGGATGTATATGGAGTAACAGAAACGCTGGACTATATTCTTGATTATGTCTCATTTCTCAGACCAAAAAGGCATGACATACCGCTGAATACGTCCTTTGAACTTATAGGACTGGAGTTCACACTTTTCGAGGTGAACCACCCCCCCGCAAAGAAAGCGGTGGGCGTAATGATATGCGAAGGTGACAAGAAAGTGGTCATCAGCGGGGATACTGATGAGAACATCCCTGAAAAAAGTATTGAGATCATACAGAGCCCTGATATTTTCATAGTGGACGCCATTATCCCACATGACGTAGGATTTCATGTAAAGAAACACATGGATGCAAAGGAAGCAATGGAAATTGCTGAAAAGATCAATGCAAAAAGGGTTGTAATGACCCATATAAGTCATTACTTCAAACCCCATGATGAAGCCGTTAAAACATATCCACTGGGATATGACGGAATGGAACTTATCCCTTAAGCGTTAATTTTTATTTCCGCCCTTCCCGGTTCTGGCATTCTTCTCAGTGAAAGCACCTTCAATAGATTCCCTTGTTTTACGAAGTTTCCTTCTTGCAGAGAGATAATTTCCAAGCACTATCAATACACCACCAAATAGAATGCTCGTACCTATCAAAAGCAACCTTGGTGCAGATTCCGAATAGAACTTGATCATCACTGTCCGATAAGGGAGATCTTCTTCAGATATATTGATCTTAAGATATTCTCTTGCCATATTAGTAAAAGTACCGGTCTTTGCATGAAGATCATACCAAACCAGAACTTCGCGACCTTTTTCATCAATATACCTATCATCCGTATCAGGAATTACCTTTCCAACGAAAGGATTTCCAGTCGTATACCCCATAGGTAACACGAACCTTACTGTAGAGTCATGCGTAGGAACATACATGAAATCCTGACCTTTTGGAGGATTGAGAGTAAAAGCAACTATACCGGTGATACTCTCATTGAACCTCATGAAGAAATGTTTCTGCCCACGAATTACCTTATCTTCAAGCGTATAGTTGAAAACAGGGAAGTCTTTTGAAGAGGAAGATGCAAACATCTCAAAGGTCTCGGCTGAAGCAGAAATATTAGAGGAACTGTCCGCAAGGATGAAAACATTGGAAAGGACATCCCCACCAGTATTGAAAACATCCTCCATAGGAACAAGTTCTATCACAGAGGTATCTGACACCATATAAACAACGTTCGTAGTTCCATTTCTTGTAAGATAAAAAGTGGTCGTATTCAAATCATCACTTTTATCTACAGAACTCGGAAATACTTCCAGTTCATAATCAAAAGTTTCTGAAATTGCATTACTATTATCACTCACGGGCACAAGCTCATTGATGCAACCTGATGACATTATTGCAAGGATAAAGACCAATACCATTGTTATTGCTAATCTTTTCATGATACACATCGCAAAAGTTGTTCAAAAAATAATGGACATCATTACTAAAAAAGGTTGTTGAAAAAAAGAAGCACTCCCAAAAGGGAGTGTGTCCTAATATGTTTAGTCTTCGCTTGGAATTGTCAGGAGAATACCGACATTTTCGAGAGCCTTTGATACTTCTTTGTATGCAATAAAGACCTCTTTCTTCTGCATTTCAACAGAATCGACTTGTGGTTCTGATGCGAACCAAATCTCCTTTTCATTCTCACCACGTGTGATAGAGACACAGGCAAGCATGTCCGCCTGGATGAGCCTGTAGACTGAATCAAGTCCAGTCGGAGTTACCCATACAGGATAAGCCTCCCTTAGCTGTTCTATGAACTTGCGCCAGTTCACTGTAGCTGAGCTTTCGAGCCTCAAGTGAAGATGTGCACGTTCCCCGGTGATCTGTTCATCGAGTGTCTTGAGGAAATTCTGATATTCTAAAGACTGATCATCGACCTCCTGTGCATCATGACTGGCCAATTCTTCTGCCACATCCTTAAAGAAAGGAGCAAGATTGATGACATTCGATGGCTTTGTCAGAAGGGATACACCAAAGAAAGCAATTCCACTCAATCCCATTCCTACAATTACACCGTGGTTCATGAGAATTGGGTGAACGGTCTCAAGGTATGGAGGTGCCATGGGTGCGGTCATTAAAAGGTCATACACAGTAAATGATATCTGTGCCACACCACCGAGAATAAGCCCTGCTAATGCACCTTCTTTTGTTGCGCGCTTCCAGTAAAGTCCACCCATGAGAGGGAAGAAATAGGATGCACTTGCAATGAAAGTGGCAATGTGAATTGCATCGAGGATACCGTTTATGAAGAACGAAGAAACCGTTGCTGCTGCAACAATAAAAAGAACGCTCAGCCTGTTGATAGTGAGCATCTGCTTCATTGTAGCGTCCGGTTTGACAAACCTCTGGTAGATGTCACGTGAAACACATGATGCCCCCGAGGTTGCAAAAGTATCCGCACAGGACATTGATGCTGCTGCAAGACCAATCGCACAGAGCCCGATGACAGCAGGAGAGAATGTCTCTACAATGAATGTAAGAAGTGCAGGTTCTGCCAGCCCCATTCCCATAGGGAAACCCATCGCAGATATCTCAGGATACAGTGAGTTCAATCCAATAGCAATGAACGCACATGCAGTGAATACTACTGTTACAAGGAAAGAGCCAAGTACAAGACCATTCCTTGCAGATGTCGAGTCTTTAGCCGCCCATACTTTTTGCCATGGATCCTGCTCTGTTATCCATCCGGGGATGATAGCGAAAACAAAGATAAGGACCATCGGAATGCCTATGATGAACGGATTCCACCAATCTGTGGATACATTTGATATCAGGTCAGATGCAGAAGAAATATCCGCGGAACCTGAAGTTGCTGCCCCGATCGCCAGAAATGCCATTGCAAGAGCAAAGATAGAAAGGAAAACGAACTGCACGACATCAGTCCATACTACCGCACTGAGACCACCGAGGGTCACATACGCAGAAACAGCGAGAGCAACGATAAGTGCCGCATAGATCGGATCCACGCCATAGAATATCTGCAACACAAGAGCGAATCCTTTGATATCTGCTACCGCAAAAAGGATCATGACAATAGTGATAATAATACCTACAGGAGCACGTATTGCAGAACTGTACCTCTGTTCGAGAAGTTCAGCCTGTGTGATAGAAGGTAGATTCTTGAACTTCTTGACAAAAATAGCGATTATAAGCAATGCCAGAATGTTAGGAGCTACAAACCCCCAAATGGAGCCCATTCCAAGTAGCATAAAGAAACCAATAACTGCTAATATTCCACCAGCGGTCAGCCATGATGCGGCAGAGGAGAATCCTATTCCTATTGTGCCGATCTTACGTCCTGCCAGCCAGAAATCAGTTACTGTTTGCTGTCTTTTTGTAAAGTACCAACCAATGCATATGAGTCCACATATGTAAACTGCAAGCATTGCCATAAACAATTGATATCCATCCATAATTGAAACCTCTGATAATAAAATTCAAGCCCACATGAATGTGGACCCTTGAACCATTAATATATTATTAATACCCCATACAGGGCATAAGGAACATACCTTATTTAATATATAAGTCCTTTCGAAAAGAAGAAGATATAATTTTTCGTTTAATTTGAAAGATAAAGTCACAGAAAGAACATCACATCCATTCATAATGACGCATTACTTCGAGATTCATGTCATACATCATACTGTTCTCAACATAACCAAAGAAGAAACAGCCTTCACAATTTTTGGTCACTTCATCCTGCTGTGAACGTGAACGTTTCCAAACAGTTGCAATCCCTTCATTGATATTTCCCAGAGGTTCCCTGTGAACCCGACAATTCTCAATAGAACCATCAACTGTCACATCGAGAATGAAATTGTTGACATGACAATTGAATCTTTTTTTCAGGTCCCTGATCATTGAAAGATAACTGATGGAATTGATTATCGGATAACCCTGTTTTTTCATCTCGATGACACGATCGATAGTGCGCCGATATTTATCCATTTCACGAATACCCATGGAAGCCCAGACATCATCATCTATCCCTTTGAATTCATACATCGGCTCAAAGGAGATCTTAACACCAATATCCTGTGCAAGTTGTACAAGCTCTTCAATATCATCGAGGTTTTTCCCACTTATCACACAATTCATAAGAAGAGGATTCTTTAGCTTGTCCTTTACATTCATTATAGAGTTAAGAAGAACATCAAGGTCAACTCCTCGGATCTCTTTGTAACTTTTAGTACCATCCACGGAAACCGAGAGATAATCAAGGTCTTTAAGATCGTCGATCCTTTTCTCGAGAAGTTTGCCGTTAGTAATAAGAGAGGTGATCATACCAAGATCTTTGGCAAATTTAAGTATCTGAGGAAGATCATCACGAAGAAGAGGTTCTACAGTCCATGCATTATAGACACCGATACCAAACGAGCGGGCATCCTCAAGCATTTTGAATATCGAATCAAGGCTCATCTCCTGCCCGGGGTCCTTCCAGTACTCACAGAATTTACAACTCATGTTGCATCTGGAATTTATCGCATGTGAGAGAACAAAAGGTCGTTTACGGACCCTCATCTGCCAGACAGCGCGTGCAGCTATAGTTGGTGAAAACTTGGACATGGTCATCAGTACTCAATTTTGATGCCCTATATCTTGCAAAGGAGTTGATAAAACTTAGCATCTATAAAGGGGGTAAAAAGCAGAGTTAAAATATTTCCTTTGAAGCAAGAGACATGATCTTAGAACACATATCTATACTACGATCAGCTTTTCTGAGATAAACCTAACTAATGATCATAGTCAACTCGATCAAAAAAGAACAGATATGAAAGCAAATGTCACAAGAGAAGAACACTTGCACTCTCCAAGTAATATAGCGAGAAGCATCGCGAAATAGCCCAGATCGAGTATGAAGAGGAAAGGGAAATGGATTTATGTAGACCGCTCCAATAGCATTTTCGAATATTACCAGAATATTCGATTTTTAGGACAACATTTATAAGTAGAAAGATGTATGAGAAGTCTACTTAAAAACGTCAGAATATACCCCATCATTATGACATACAAATAGTTTTTTGAAATGGTTTGTGATGGGAAATAGTGAAATAAAGGCATTAAGTCTTTTTTTAAGCGTTAATTAACAGGTAATCATCATGGAATCATTCAAAAAATTAGGTATCGAGGATGCGATCTTAAGATCGATAGAGGACAAGAAATTTGAAGAGCCTACTGAAATTCAGAAAATGGCTATTCCTCTAATCCTTGAAGGAAAAGACATAATAGGTGGAGCCGCTACCGGATCAGGTAAGACGCTCGCATTTGGATGCGGAATCATCCAGAAGATAGAAAAAGGAAATGGAATTAGAGCACTGGTCCTTACACCAACAAGAGAGTTGGCTGAGCAGGTTCAGAACTCATTAAAGGAATTTTCCAGACATAAACAATTGAGAGTAGCACCAATATACGGCGGTGTAGCTATCAACCCACAGATTCGCCAACTGGAAAGAGCAGATGTTGTTGTTGCAACCCCAGGAAGATTATTAGACCATATTGAAAGAGGAACAATCGACCTCGGAGATGTTGAGATTCTGGTCCTTGATGAAGCGGACAGAATGCTTGACATGGGATTCATTGATGATGTTGAAGAGATCATCGACGAATGTCCTTCTGACAGACAGACAATGATGTTCTCAGCAACTGTTTCCAAAGACATCCAGTACCTCTCAAGCAAATACATGAATAATCCTTCAAAGGTATTTGCGAAGGCATATGTTGATTCAGATAAACTAAAGCAGGTATATATTGACGTCCCTAAGAAGATGAAGTTCTCACTTCTTGTACATCTCCTGAAGAGTGAAAAATCAGGACTTGTTATGGTATTCTGTAATACGAGAAGCAATGTTGATTTCGTACAAAAGAACCTGAGAAAGAACGACATTGATGCAATAGCTATTCATGGCGGACATACGCAGGCAAAGAGAAAGAGCACACTGAGCAAATTCCATTCCAGCAATGCACATGCACTTGTGTGCACCGATGTAGCTGCCAGAGGACTGGATATTCCTCATGTGTCACATGTTTACAATTTCGACATCCCTGATGACCCCAGTGAATATGTTCACAGGATAGGAAGAACAGCAAGAGCTGGAAGAGAAGGAAAGGTCATCAATGTGGTCGCAGATGTGGATAAGGGCGGCTTTACCAGGCTCTCTAAAATGCACCGCAATTTCAAGATCGAGCGGGAAGACTTACCGGAATTCGAAAGGGTGCTCATCAAAAGTGAAGACAGTGGCGGAAGACCTACCCGTGGCAGAAGAGAAGACCGCAAGGGTGGCAGAAGAGAAGACCGCAAAAGTGCCTATGGCGGAAGAAGCAGTGGTGGCAGCAGCGGCGGAAGAAGCAGCGACCGTAGCAGTGGTGGAAGCAGCGGCGGAAGAAGCAGCGACCGTAGCAGTGGTGGAAGCAGCGGCGGAAGAAGCAGCGACCGTAGCAGTGGTGGAAGCAGCGGCGGAAGAAGCAGCGACCGTAGCAGTGGTGGAAGCAGCGGCGGAAGAAGCAGCGACCGTAGCAGTGGTGGAAGCAGCGGCGGAAGAAGCAGCGACCGTAGCAGTGGTGGAAGCAGCGGCGGAAGAAGCAGCGACCGTAGCAGTGGCGGCAGCAGCGGCGACAAAGCACGCACCGGTTTTAAGAAAAGGACAGGTGTTCAAAGGAAGAGAGAATAACCTAACCGGTTATTTTTTATAACACCGTAGAGTATTCATTTGCATGAGTTGGTTTGTAGTAGATGCGGTCGACGTGGCTTTTAAAAGAACACGGGTCGCACTACTTGAGCCATTTGCCATATGGAAATGGATAAAACTTGCCATTATTATAGCTCTGGCAAGTGGAGGAGGAGGACAAGGTTACAACGGACCTTCTTCGAATTCAGATTTCCAGGATACATCCTCATTACCTTTTTCTGAAATTCCTACACTAAGCTCATTTATAGATCAGATATCGATACCAGATATTTCATGGGTGATCGCAGCATTTATAATAATTTTAGTATTGGTATTGCTCTTTGGATACTTTGCTTCAGTGATGGACCTTGTTCTTGTTGAATCTGTTACAAAAAATGACGTTCGTTTCCGGGAATATTCAGCCAAATTCTTACGCATGGGACTGGATCTATTCATAGTAAGGCTTGTACTGAGAATTGTATACCTGGGAATATTTTTGATGGCTGCTTTGCCCCTTATAATGCAGATCGTACATAATCCATCAACAAACCTTTTGCCACTTTTGATAGCTTCCAGCCCCAGTCTTATTGTGGTGATAATAGCTTTGTCCATAATAAGCAGCATAATTAATTCATTCATCGTTCTTTGCATCCCTATTGCAATGTACAGTTACACAGGATTTATTGAATCTCTGGAAAGAGTTATCGCAAATTTCAGGCGTGATTGGAAACAAATGTTTGTGTACTGGCTTGGAAGGATGGTCCTGTGGGCATTAGGCAGCATAGCTGTCGTAATTCTTGTTCTTGTATTGATATTGATCCCAATATTGCTATTTAGTATCATCGATGCAGTTATCTATTTCGTTCTTTCGATGATTATAGGGGAAGCAGCGTGGATAATTATTGCACCGATCGCTTTTATAGAGATCATATTGTTAATGTTGATATCGATTATGGGTGCAGTTCCTTTAAGGGTCTTTATGAAATATCATATGCTTACATTCATTGAGAAATGGGATCCAGAAATGAACATCCCATTATTTGATGTTTTAGAAAATAGTGAAGAATGATCTAAACGATAATATTGCAGTATGATCCAAATAGCCAGAGATCGACCTCTGAAACTGTTTTAGAAATGAATCATCAAGTAAAAAAATAAGAAATTAATTAAAAAAAAGAATTGATACTCGCATAATGCGAGTATCGGATTAAAAATAGCTCAGCCAAAGAGTGCGCCGAGACCAGCCATGCCGCTCTCTTCTTCTTCAGCTTTATTTTCCTCTGCAGGTACTTCCTCAGCTGCTGTTTCAGCTACTGGAGCTGCTACTACTGCTGCTGCTGGTGCGAATGCTGCGGTTGCCATTGCTTCCTCAATATCTACATCTTCGAGTGCTGCAACGAGTGCCTTTGCACGTGATTCGTTTACTTCTGTGCCTGCTGCAGAGAGTACTGCGGAGACGGACTCTTCTGTTATGTCTTTACCTGCGTTGTGCAATAATAGTGCTGCGTATATGTATTCCATTGTAATTCACCTTTTAGTTATTAATATTATATTTGATAGTTAGTTTATCCAAAGAGTGCTCCAAGACCAGATGCCATGTCGCTTTCTTCTTCTTCTTCTTCTTTGACTTCTTCCTGCTCTTCAACAACTTCCTCAACTGCTGATACAGCAGAACTTGCTGCACCGAGTGCTTCCTTTAGCTCATCGTCAAGAGCATCATCATTGGAGGATGCTGCTGAAGCGATCGCCATCATCTTGCTGTATGCCTTACCAAGCAGAATATCCATGATACCTGGCTCGTAAACTGTAGCATTGACTGCAACGTTCCTTGAATCGGATGCCGCCTTAGCAAGCAATGTGTTGATGTTCATAGCAGTTGGATATGCTGCATTGACAGACATATTGAATGCCTGCTGAGCTGCTTGTACGAAGTTGGAGAATATCTGCTCCTCATCGATAGCAAGTACATCAGGAGTGAAGATAGAACCTTCTTCCAGAACTGCCCTAAGATCAAGACCGACTTCAAGTGGATAGATCTCCAACCTTGTCAGCATAGCTGCAAGTTTCTGAGATACAACCTCGCCGGCCTTTGCAACAGCTTTTGTTTCCTTGATGACAACCTTTCCGCCATCAATAGCTGCAGGAATACCTGCACCCTGCATGTCACCAAGTATAGGACCTGGTGGGAAGCTTGTTGGGCCTTTCTCTACAATAATGTCGCTAGTAGCTACCATTCCCGCTTTAATAGGGGAAGGAGTCTTACTTTTCTCAAGTAATTTGTAGAGTTTGAAAGGGTTCTGTTTTGTGAATATGAGTGCGGTCTGCACATCAATATAATCATCCATCTTCTTGACATCATCAGATGACTGATCAAGTGCCCTTCTTGTTAGAGAGTTTCTGCAAACTTTAAGGACTGCAAAGTCCTTGAGGTCCCTTCTCATTGACTGAAGTTGCTTTGCAGGAATTCCTTCAATACCAATAACACCAAACAATGGATATGATTCAATGAGACTCTTAATTTCCTCGATCTCGTCTTTCTTCCATTGAGGAATGTGTTCACTGTGGTGAAGTTCTGCCATTATACCAACCTCACAGAATTACCCATAGTAGTTGTAACATAAACTGATTTAAGGTTGTGTTTACCTTTCTCAAGAGAATGTTCTAACCTACCAAGAACTGTTTCGATGTTCTCTGCAAGTTTCTCGACATCCATGTCCCTGCGACCAACTGACACGTGGAAGGTCAATTTATCCTTTGACCGTATACGTACCGAGTTCTTTGTGCTGTTGATAAGATCAGCGACGTTCTTATCAGGGGTCAATGGCACTGGCATCTTTCCGCGAGGACCAAGAATAGCACCAAGGGCTTTACCGATCTGAGCCATATACTGGACTTCTGCGATAAAGAAATCACACTCGTTTGCGAGACTTCTTGCCTTTGATTTATCCTCGCCGAGCTCCTTGATATCCTCTTCTGTAAGGATATAGTCACAACCAGCGTCCTTTGCGTTGAGTCCAACCTCACCCTTTGCAAAAACAGCGATCTTCATGGTCTTACCAAGCCCGTTAGGAAGGATTATCTCCTCATCCACACGATTCTTAGGCTGACTCATATCGAGATTCTTTAAGTTAATTGCAATGTCTAAGCTCTCGGAAAACTTACGTTCCGGGGAACCTTCAATTAACTGTTTTACTAGATCTAAAGTAGTTTCTTCTACCATTCTATTCCTCCCCGTAGTTATTGAACATATGTTCTGACACAGATAGCATCTGCATCCGGCAGGCATACAATAATTGCATACCTGCCTCTGCGGCCGCTCCGGCCTACTACGGTAAAGTAAGGAGACTTTCATCTCAATTACGAAGCTTCAATATTGAAGCATCTGTTTAAAACTTGTCGGTCAACCAAGAAGACTGACCAACCAGTTTGAATTTGATATATTATCAAAGAGATAGTAATATCTCTTTAATTACCATGCTTCTGCTGTGAGAGACTCGTCGAACTTGCCCTCATCAACAGCTTTCTGGCATTCCCTTGGGTCAAGGTTTTCAATCGTTACACCCATAGGAACACAGGTTCCCATGACTTCTTTGATTGCAGCCTTAAGCGAATAGGAAAGGATATCATCTTTCTTCATACGTGCGATCTTTGCGACCTGTGCGATCTCAAGATTACCAACAACAACAGTACCGGACTCACCGGAGCCCTTTTCGATGTTAAGTTCCTTAAGGATTAATGCGGATGTTGGTGGAGTACCCACTTCGATCTCAACACTCTTATCGTCATTAACGATAACCTTAACAGGAACCTGCATCCCATTGTAATCTTTTGTCTTTTCATTGATCTTTTCGATCACGTCTTTAATATTAACACCAAGAGGTCCCAGCGCAGGGCCCAGTGGAGGACCGGGATTTGCTTTACCGCCAGGAATTAATGCTTCTACAACACTTGCCATTCGAGCAACACCTTTTTAAATTTTTTAAATTAGTTAAATAAGTTTATAGATTTCATTTATAAGTAGAATATAGCAACTCAGGATTTTGTTTCCTCTTTCCTAAGTATCCGTACAGTATCACCACGAATAGTTATAGGTATTGGTACGACTGCATCGAACAACTCCACAGTAATCTCTTCATGACCTTCATCAACACGTTTCACACGTGCCTTTTCGCCCTTGAACGGACCAGAGGTGACTTCAATGATAGCACCTTCCACAATACCCGTAACCGTTGGCTTTGGTGTAAGGAAATGTTCGATCTCCGCTATAGTGGACTGACCTTTTACAACAGTCCTTGCATGAGGAACTGTCTGGATCGCCTGTTCTACGGCCCCTGAATCAGAAGATTCCAGAAGAACATAACCTTTGAGCTCATCAGGAGCAATTATAGACCTGATATCAAGATTTTCCTTCTTTGCAACCTGGGCCAACATAGCAGCAACCGAACGTTCCTGATTTGCAGTTGTCTTTACAACAAATATAGCGGCATCTTCACCCATAAAGTTACACCCACTTTGGAACTTCTGTCAGCAGTACATAAATAAGGAAACCAACAAATCCGATCACAAGAATCCCAGCACCAGCAACTTTGGAGATCATAAGGAACTCCTCTCTGGAAGGCTTCTTGGATAGTTTTAGTACCCTCAGATATGATTTAAGGACTTGACCGACATTGCGGTTTATCTTAGCCGATTTTAATATACTCTCTGCCAAACTTATCACAACCAGTTTTAGTGTTATTTATATACACGAGTTGATACGAACCAATACTTCAACGATCGATCATATTATAAAATCGTAGTGGCGTCTAAATAGCGTACTAAATAAAATACCTTTCGATTGGACAATCGTACCATACAGAATAAATTAAAAAGAGAAGGAGACAGATCCCCCAATCATTTTACGAAATCGATCCCGTATTTCCTAGTCACATTCTTGGAATTTCCACTACCGTAGATCTGCGGAGATCTTACACCAGTAACGACAAGCATAGTACGCACAGAGTGTTCAAGATCAGGGTCCACCTGAGCACCCCAGATCAACCTTGCGTTCGGATCGATCCTACTGTATACTTCCTGAACAACACTCTCTGCTTCTGCGATAGTCATATCAGGACCACCGACAACATTCACAAGAGCAGATGTCGCACCCGAAATATCCACATCAAGAAGAGGACTTCTTAATGCTTTCTGCACAGACTCGACAGCCTTGTTCTCGCCATCAGCTTCACCAAGACCTATCATTGCAACGCCACCGTTTTGCATAACGGTCCTCACATCAGCAAAATCAAGGTTTACAAGACCGGGTTTTGTAATAAGTTCTGTAATACCTTTCACAGCCCTCATCAATACCTCATCAGAAACCTTAAAAGCTGCCTGTAATGGCAACCTTGGAACAACCTCAAGAAGCTTATCGTTCGGAACAACAATAACAGTATCAGCGACATCCCTGAGCCTTTCAAGACCTGCTTCTGCGTTCTCACGCCTTACATGCCCCTCTACGGAGAATGGAAGAGTGACCACAGCGATCGTCAACGCACCAGCATCCCTTGCAGCCTCTGCGACAACTGGAGCAGAACCTGTTCCGGTACCGCCGCCAAGGCCAGCAGTAATAAACACCATGTCGGAACCTTCCACTATCGAACGCACCTCATCGATGCTCTCAAGTGCAGCGTCCTCACCTATCTGAGGCAGACTACCTGCACCAAGACCTCTTGTCTTCTTCCTACCAATAAGGATCTTCCTTTCAGTAGTAACGTTCAGGAGATGCTGAGCATCCGTATTCACAGCAACGACTTCAGCACCTTTGATGCCTTCCTGTTGCATACGCTGAGCGCTGTTCGAACCTCCGCCGCCACATCCCACAACCTTGATGTTCGTCTGCAGATCCTTCAGCATCGCCTCAAGTTCCGCATTAATATCTTCAGATTGTGAAACGCCGCCAGAACGGATTTGCGTCTCTTCTACAGATCGAGCTAATGCCTCTTCTACTATGGATTTCATCACATATCCTCCACTATAGCAACATGATCAAATGTATGGAATATTAATATTCGTAATATATAGAGATTAGTATTATATTTATTTACATCGTTCAAAATATCACATTCCTTAACACAAGACTCTTCTGTGTTCTCTCATGGACCATTTCTGGTAGGACCGTATTTCCCTCGATCATAACGGACTGACCTTTTGCCAGTTCCCCAAACATAGGACCGGAAGGAACTCCCCACTTTCGCGCGAGCTCAGGACTGAATCTCTCATCCGAAATATACAACACATTTTCTTCGAAAACGTATTCAGTATCATAACGCCCTTTTAGTATTTTAATGCATTCATCTACAATAAAGGTAAGGAAATCCTCTGCATCACGATTCCAGAAAGTATAGAAATGATTTGATATTGTTGCATCATCTCGTTCCGAATAGACAACATTCGACATATCGAGCAGCCTTTTCACACCACCTGCATCAACAGACCTTACCAATTTGAGAAGTTCATTGTCAATTACAACAGTAACAACATTAGACACATCGAAGTCAAAAATATCACAAACATTCTCACTCAATTTATCTTTCAGACCAACAGGAACCTTCACTCTACCGGAAAGACCCTCATCCCGAACCTTATGCCAAAATATCCTGAAAATATCCCAGCACACACCCTCCATCCCTTTGATGTCACTTTCCCTTAAAACATCAAGCCCAAATTCATCTGCAAGCTCATTGATCCTTTTCTTCTCATCAGAGGACATCGCTTTCCTATCACAATACACAAGATCTGCACCCGATCTCTCAACTGCCTTCCTGAACATATCCACATCAACAAATTGAAGCTGATAGTTTGGGAAATTATGACCGAACGAAATATCCGAGCCCAGAACAAGTTCGGATTGTCTTGCAGCATAGTGCCCACCACCGAATCCAATACCCACAGGACAAAATCCCGACCTCACTGATAGAATTGACCGTGCAACGATATCCCCTGCATCCTGATCAACCCACTCGACCTCAGAACTACCGATCTCTGCATAGACCGAAGGAACATCGAGATCTGAAGGACCATGGTGAGTAGACTCCATCGAAACATCAAACCCAATACTCTCCGACAATTCGGCCATATTCCTGAGCAAACAACGAAGCGCAAATGGAGCAGCCATAGAAAGCTCACCAGGATAACCCCCAAAATCAGCAGAACCCGGATTTCCCGTAAAGTGTGCGGTCAAAAGCCGTCTACCATCTGCACTCTTGTGTTTGGAAGCAAAAATGAGGAGGTCACAGTCCAAACCTGCTTCTTCGATCTTCCTGTCGATCCCATCCTGATAAATATGGTGTTCAGTAACCTCAATAATATAAAAATTCCCACTCTGATACACCGCTGAAAGATCATCAAAGATACCACCTGGAACACTCATTTCAACCCAATCTCTGAGCTTTAACAAATGCTCTTTTATATTCTGACTTGCCGGATCTACGACAGAACAGACTATAACAATACTCATACCAGCGATCTGAACCTCATTATCTTCTGTCATAAAATAACTCCAATGCCCTTTAAAATAGAACAGTAGACCTTATATTCATAAACTCATAGAAACCAAATCGAGAGAGTTCCCTTCCAATTCCACTTTTTTTAACTCCACCGAAAGGCAGATCAGCTTCCGGTTTGAAAAAACCATTAACACCAACAACCCCGGACTGTACCTGAGATGCAAGTAACGATGCTTTATCTTTATCACCACTCCAGATACTTGCACCCAGACCAAACTCTGTAGCATTAGCAACATCCAGAGCTTCAGACTCAGTCTCAACTGAGATAATTGGTGCGACCGGACCGAACGTTTCCTCCTTCATGACCTGCATATAAAGAGACACGTTCGACAGAACAACAGGAGAGAAATAATACCCATCCCCCTCAACCTTACCGCCCCCAAGCTCCACTTTTGCCCCCATTGAAATGGCATTATAAATCTGGTGTTCAAGTAATGAGACCTGCTTATCCCGTACAAGAGGACCAAGGTCAGTATCGGCATCCAGAGGATCACCTATTTTGAGCTTACGTGTATTTTCCACAAATGCAGAAGTGAACTCATCAACCACAGAACTTTCAATTATAAAACGTTTAGAAGATATGCAGGTCTGGCCCGTATTGAGGAACCTTCCGGCAACCCCTGCCTTTGCAGCTTTTTCAATATCTGCATCCTCCAGAACGATGAAAGGATCACTGCCCCCAAGTTCAAGCACACATTTCTTCATATTGCGACCTGCGACCTCAGCCACATTCTGCCCGGCAGACAACCCGCCCGTGAAGGATACCGCTGCAATTTCCGGCCTTGATATCAACGAGGAAGCCGTAGGACCATCCACAAGAACCGTCTGGAAAACACCTTCCGGAAAACCGGCCTTCTCAAAAACCGATTCAATATTAAGAGCACACATCGGAACATAACCGGAGTGTTTTAGCACCATGGTGTTCCCACCTGCAAGAATATGTGAAGCAGCACTCAATACCTGCCAGAGGGGGAAATTCCAGGGTTTGATAGCAAGCACTGCCCCCATTGGTTCATATGAGATAAAGGCGGAAGGGCTCTCCTTCACAACATCAGGTTCAAGTAAGGAACAAATATTAGTGGCAAAGTGGTCGAACATGCTGGCACATTTTTCAACTTCTGCAAGTGCCTGCCTGATAGGTTTCCCCATTTCCATGGTGATGGTCTCTGCCAGTTCCTGTTTATCACTTCGAAGCACCTTTGCAACATTTTCAATATACACAGCCCTTTCAACACCTTTAAGGGAACTCCAGTACTGGAATGATTCGCTTGATCTTTTAAGGATAAGGTCGACCTCATCAGGAGAATGAAACTCGAATTCGCCATTAACAGTCCCATTTGCAGGATTTATCGATGTCATTTTTTTCATGCAGGATAGTTAATTCTTATTTGATTTAAATAAGAGGGATTGAAGCTAGCATTTAAATAAGAGATTACTGAGTAGAGGGCTGAGTTACGCAGTTGATCAATGTTCCATATAGGCCACTTTCCGCAACGAGATATGCATTAATTATCTGGATGACCAGTTTTATCTGGGAGAGTATAGTGTTCACTACACCCGCCCTTTCAGCGATCCCACCAATATAACACATCTCAAAAATGTTCGCCATAGCTTTCCCGTTATTAGTTGCCCTGCCCGTTCTTACAATATACTTCACAAAGACATATCTCAAGGATACAAAGGATTAAGTTGAAGAAGCAAAATTGCTTGGCATCACATTTTTTAGTGTGAATCTGGCACTCGACCTTGAATGTACCTGGCAATATATGACAAGAGCTACCACCCATACCTTTTGAGATGGATACACTACGCATTGTTACTGAGAATCCCCTACTACATCGGAAAACGGATACAGGCATCGGAAGTGGTGTAAAGTGAATAAAAGTGAATACATATAAATGCCTTCACTTCAAATACATTGACATGCAGCAATTACTTGATACAGCGGAAAAGATTCGCACGATGGAAATAAGGGGAGCCGGAAGAATAGCTGAGGCAGCATCAGCAGCACTTCGTGATTATGTGCTAAGAATAAAGGTGACGAACATCAAAGACTTTAATAAAAAGGTCGATGAAGCTGCCAATATATTGATCCAGACCAGACCCACAGCAGTATCCCTCCCAAATGCAGTTCAGCTTACAAAGCGCCACACTGCAACCGAAGTCTCAGAAGCAAGAGAAGAGATCCTCCGTAACGCTGACAGGTTCCTGGAACAGGCAGGCCAGGCCCTTGAGAAGATGGGGGAGATCGGTGCAAAGAGGATACACGACGGCGATGTCATAATGACACACTGCAATTCCCATGCTGCCCTTTCGGTCATAACAACCGCTTTTGAACAGGGTAAGGACATATCCGTCATTGCCACCGAATCAAGACCAAGAAGGCAGGGACTCATTACCATAAAGGAACTTAACGATCATGGCATCCCAACCACGCTGATAGTGGATTCTGCAGTAAGATATTGCATGAAGGATGTTGACACCGTAATAGTAGGCGCGGATGCAATAACCATCAACGGCGCACTTGTGAACAAAGTGGGTACATCCCAGCTTGCACTTGCCGCAAATGAAGCAAGGAAGAACCTCTTGTGCGTGGCAGAGACGTTCAAGTTCAGCCCGAAGACTATTCAAGGAGACATGATCGATATTGAAGAAAGATCACCTGAAGAGGTCATCGATTCTGATATCCTTGCAGGAATGCCAAATGTGAAGGTAAAAAATCCCGCATTCGACATAACCCCTGCAGAATACATTGACATGATAATAACAGAGGTAGGTGCATTTCCGCCACAGATGGCCTACACCATCATCAAAGAACATCTGGGATGGGAATTTACAAAAATGGGCTGAAAGGTTCAAAGGTCTCAAAGGAGACCTTTTACATCATTATCGATGGACTGTTTTGCCTCATCCAGTTCATCAACGAACTTAAGTCAGTAATACCAAGCTTTTCTGAAACTGCAGACCAAAGGAGCTCATAGTTTGACCCTTCTTCCACATCAGCATTCACCCTGTTCGCCATTTCGAATATCTGAGATTAGAGGTCTCTTATATTGCTCCATATCACGTGAAAAATCATCCTGCAGTTTGTTCACCTGCTCTCTTTTGAGTGGAACGGATGTCGATAGAAGAAAGATAACTTGTCCAGGTAGCACCAATGACAAATGATTGCAAATAATTAGATTCACCCTCAGAAACGAACGTAATATCCACCTGACCGGAAAGAAGCGTTCCAAAAACACCACCCAGAACAATATAAAAAAAGAATCCGAGTCCACGTGAGAGGACCTGCCCATTCTGGATCTATTTTCCAGAACATGCAGACGGACCCTTTCCGTTTCTACTTCTGCCAGATAACTTTCCAATACACTGGTAAGAACCTGTGCATCATCAGATAACGAAGCAGTCTTCAACCAATCCTGCAAAAAGTCGATGTCAGACTCAGTTTCCCTATATGCTTGCGATGTCTGCGAGCTTCTCTTTGCATGTCAGAAATATCATAAAGAGGACGGAATTCAGGAATAGCCACATCCTTGGATATATAAACCAGCAATAGAGCACCAAACGCACCAAAAAGGAACGTTCCGAACAGAATATCATCCAACACCCATATCCCCCAGAGACGAACTTACATCATTCGATCAAATATCCCACCGGACTTTCAGTATAATAACTCGCTAACTGCTCTGCAGCCTGTGAGGACATCGTTTCTTCCGAACCGAACAGTATGCTTGAAAGAGATGGTTTGTTGATATAGTACACCAAATGTTCACCCTCTATACCACCAAGTTCAGCCGCTGCATCAATGGCATCATAGAAATTACCAAGCTCGTCCACAAGACCAATCTTCTGCGCTTCCTTACCAATATAGATACGACCATCTGCGATGTCCTTTACCTCACTTTTTGTCATATTACGGTTTTCTGCAACACTTGTAATGAACAGATCATAGACATCAAGCACGACATTGTCCACATATTCTTTCTCTTCTGAGGTAAGTCCCCTCCAGTCACCACCCACATCCTTGAATGAACCTAATTTGGAGACATAGAACTCAATACCTTCTTCATCATAGAACTCAGACCTATTGGTATAGACACTGATAACACCGATACTTCCAGTGGTAGTGGAAGGATTTGCAACAATGAGATCAGCAGGTGCAGAGATGTAATATGCAGCACTTGCAGCCACATCACCCATGGAGATTACCACAGGGACACCCATATCCTGCACCCTCTTGATCTCAGTGACGATCTCTTCTGCAGCTACAGGAGAACCACCGCCACTATTCACCCTAAGTACTATAGCTTTTACACTATCATCATCGGTTGCTTTACGCAGACTGTTACAGACATCTTCAGAAGTAGCATAACCAAAGCCAGAGGGGAGGTTTCCGGTCAGCATAAACCCCTGCACATATATAACTGCAACCTTATCGTCGGTAGTATAGATGTCCCCACCAAATGACATATAGATAACTGCGAAACTGCCGCCTATAATTAACATCAGCACTGAGATGACCGCAATATATTGCCATTTGCGGTCCTTCTTTTCAGGAGGTGCGTACCGGGGCAGTTCCCTGGATGACATCGGTTCATTTCCATATGGAACCCTTTTATCCCCCACATCCACGTAAGGGACCTTCTTCACAGGACCAGCATCCAAGGGTTCGGAAGTTTCTACAACCACATTGTCCACAGAACCTCCTTGTTCATGCACATTGTCCAGTATCTCCGTATATTCAGGCTCCGGCGAATATTCCAATGCACCAAGATCGGGAGTAACCAATATGGATTCCTCAAGGAGCTCTTCCATAAGCTCATTTTTATCCTCATTCTCATTTTCTGGATCTGTGTTATAGCTCATCCAACACCCCTAATATATATTGTAAATTGTACCTGACCATTCAAAAAGCTTCTCTTATGGACACATATAAGCGAAATATATTTTACGATTGCACACTATGCAAAAGAAAACTAATGATCATGGAGACCAATAATGTCCAAATTCCCATCAGAGAAACCAGTTCTTGTCACATGCGGACTGCCTTATGCCAATGGAAAGGCGCATGTAGGCCATTTACGCACCTATGTTCCCGCAGACATATTCACAAGGTCCTTAAAAAAGACAGGACAGGAAGTCACATTCGTTTGTGGTTCCGATACACACGGAACTCCCATAGTGTTCAATGCAGAGGAACTTAAAACGACGCCTACCGAGATCATAAAGGTATATCACAAACACTTCGATGAGATCTTCAAGAAAATGGGGGTCATGCTCGATGCATTCGGCACCACAGATGACCCCACCAACCATAACCGTACAACCGAGATAGTGAGCAAACTCATAGAGAACGGTTATGTTTACCCAAAGACCATCGAGATAGCATACTGCCCTTCCTGCGACCGTTCCCTTCCGGACAGGTACGTAAAAGGAACATGCCCTCACTGCAAAAAAGAAGCAAGAGGAGACGAATGCGACCAGGGTTGTGGAAAGCATCTTGAACCGGGAGAACTTGAACATCCCGCCTGTACCACATGCAACGGACCTGCTGAATATAAACAACAAGAGCATTTCTTCTTCAAGCTTTCACAGTTCAAGGATTTCCTTTTGGAATATCTTGAAGGGCTTGGCGGAACACTCAATGCAAGAAATTATGCCCTCGGCTGGGTAAAGCAGGAACTTACAGACTGGTGCATCACAAGGAGTCTCGATTGGGGAATCAAATTCCCGGGACATGAGGACCTTGTGGTCTACGTCTGGGTGGATGCACCTATCGGATACATCGCATTTACAGAAGAATGGGCAGAAGCAAATAATGAGAGCTGGGAGAAGTTCTGGAAAGATGACGGAAGTATCATCCACTTCATCGGAGGGGATATCATCTACCACCACTGCATCTTCTGGCCTGCAATGCTCAAAGGTGCCGGATACAATCAGCCGGATGCAGTCGTCGCTTCAGGAATGGTAAAGATCGAGGACAGGACATTCTCCAAGAGCCGCGGATATGTTGTCTGGGTGGACGAGGATTACCTTGACCACGGATTCCACCAGGACCTGCTACGCTACTATCTTGCAAGTTATACATCACATACAAAGGAGCTCAATTTCTCATGGAAAGTGTTCCAGGACAAGGTAAACACCGAACTCGTAGGTGTTTTCGGGAACTTCCTGTACAGGACACTGCTGTTCACACATAAGAACTTTGGAGAGATACCGGAAGGAGAGGTAAAACAGGACATCCTTGACGAGATCAACACGACCATTGAAAATGCAAAAGAGGCCATGGAGAACTACGAGTTCAAGAAATATGCGGACACTGTAATGGCACTTGCTTCATACGGAAACACATATTTCCAGTCGAATGAACCCTGGAAGCTCATAAAAGAGAACAAGGAAGCATGTGGAGAAATTGTCAAGAACTGTGCCCAGATCACAAAAGCACTCTGTCTGCTCTTTGAACCCATACTTCCGGAAAAGATGGAAGAGGCATGGAAACAGATAGGCATGGAAACAGACGTCCATGAAACAAATTATATGGAAGCCACTGAACTCGTAAAGAGTGGAACCACACTTGAAAAACCATCCATCCTCTTTGAGAAGATAGAAGATGAGAAGACCGAAGAGATGGAAGCCATATCTGCTGCAAGAGTAAAGGAAGCAATTGCAAAGGAAAATGGCACAGAAGAAGTAGAAGAAGTAAAAGAAATAGAGGAGATGAAAGATTTGATCACATTCGACGATTTCTCAAAACTGGATATACGCATTGGAACCATCGTATCCGCTGAAGCTATCAAAAAATCAAAGAAATTGCTAAAACTTCAGGTGGACCTGGGGGAAGAGGAAACACGCCAGATAGTTGCCGGCTTAAAAGAATCCCATGAGCCTGAACAGCTTATAGGAAAACAGGTCGCTGTCCTCACCAACCTTGCACCTGCAAAACTTTGCGGTGTCGAATCCAATGGAATGGTACTTGCTGGAGTGGATGCTGCGGATAATGCCATCCTTTTGCAGCCGGAAAAGGAAACAAATCCAGGTACCTGCATACACTGAAAAAATGAGGGGGACTTCCCCCTTTAACAAAATTAACTCAATCCATCAGCATCTCAAGATAGGATGTCCTGATGGAATCCTCTTTTTTTATGCCCATGCTTTCAAGGAACTCGAACAACCGTTCCCTATGAGCTTCAATGTCCGAATCCGCAACAAGTTCAACTTCCACGAATTCGCCGAGACCTTCGACATTATCAAAACAGATCGTTATTTCGTCGAATTTGTAAATATCACGCGTCTTTTTCACGACACCTGACTCAAAAAAACCAAGTGCATTGAGGATGCCCCGGGCGGCCACACCATCCACCGGAGTCTCAAATTCCTCTCGCGTCTTGGAAACCTCATCGAGCTTCTTGCCCTTATAGGTCATGCGTGTGCCACCATCGACACTACGCAACCTCAATGCTTCGTCCGTTTTGGCAAAATCACGATGAGGTGAATTGTAGTACACATCAACGTGATCTTCCGTACGAACTTTTTGCGCACCGAGCTTTATTACCCTGTCCTTTACAAGGGCATGTTCGGCGCGCACTTTGATTTCAATTTCGATCATTATCCGGGACGTACTTCGTTCCGTAATAGATTATACCCTTGTCACCGCTCTCACCGAGCTTTCTGAACACAGGCTTGACCCACATACCAATGGAAACTTCCTTTGGATCACAAACCACCTGACTTGTGAACCTTGGACCTTCATCCAGTTCGATAATGGCAAGCGCATATGGTGCCTGCATTTCAAATCCTTCTGCTGCAGTGTGAATAATGGTGTAGGTCACCACCTTGCCCGGACCAGCGAACTTGTAAGCCTCGATATCTCCATGACGTCTGCATTTCGGACAAACATTTCGTGGTGGATAATAGTGTGTATCACAGGTCTTGCAGTGTGTTCCCACAATATTGTACCTGTTGATCTGCTTTCTCCAGAATCTTGCTACAGACATTCCAATCACCTCTTCCTCGCTAAGATGTTTACAACTGCTGTCGCGCCGGAACCTCCGACATTATGGGTCATTCCAACCTCTGCGCCATCAACCTGACGAGGACCTGAATCCCCACGAAGTTGCTGTGTGACCTCTACGAGCTGTTTGATACCAGTAGCACCGACCGGATGACCACATGCTTTCAGGCCACCGGAAGTGTTCACAGGGATCTTTCCGCCAATAGCAGTCTCACCATCTTCGGTCATCTTACCGCCCAGACCTTTCTTTACAAAGCCAAGGTCTTCGATAGCACATATCTCTGCAATCGTGAAACAGTCGTGAACTTCCACAAGATCGATGTCCGCAGGGGTCATCTTCGCCATCTCATAAGCACGCTTTCCTGCAACTACGGATGCATCCAGCGTTGTGATGTCACGGCGGTCATGCAAAGCAATTGTATCGCTTGCCTGTGCTGTCGCCTTCACATAGATAGGAGTGTCAGTGTACTCGTGTGCGATATCCGCAGGAGCAAGTACCAATGCTGATGCACCGTCTGTGATAGGTGAACAATCGAATATGTGCAATGGGTCAGCCACCATGATAGAATTAAGGACATTGTCTATGGTGATACGACTCTTGTACTGTGCAATAGGGTTCATTGATCCATTCTGGTGGTTCTTCACAGCAACTGCCGCAAGCTGTTCACTTGTGGTACCGTACTGATGCATGTGCATCTTTGCTATCATTGCATAAAGACCCGGGAATGTCGCACCCATGATGCCTTCCCATTCGCGGTCTGCTGCTGCTGCCAGTGCTGCTGAAGCTGCCGTTGCTGAAACATCGGTCATCTTTTCCACGCCTGCTGCCATCACAAGGTCCTCGTGACCGGAAGCTACTGCCATTACAGCCTGCCTGAACGCAAGACCGCCTGAAGCACATGCTGCCTCGACACGTGTGGATGGAATGTGAAGGTCTAAGGAAAGACCGGAATAATCAGCTATCAGGGCACCAATGTGCTCCTGTTCTACAAACTGTCCTCCGCTCATGTTACCAACGTACATACCATCCAGTTTTTCACCGGAGATACCAGAATCCTCAATCGCTCCGACACCTGCTTCGACAACGATGTCCCTGAAGGATCGATCCCACATCTCACCGAAATTTGTGTTCTTAACACCAATAATTGCTACGTCTCTCATATCAACACCCTCATGCAAGCCTTATCTTACCTTTGTGTTTGGCATACATTGCATAATCCATATAGACAGGATCTTTCAAAAGATCTAGGACCTTTGGCGCAGCATCACGGACCTCATCGATCTTGTCGGTCACTCTGAAACTGAACGCATCTCCGCCTGCACCGGAACCGAATGCCGTTGCAAATATCCTGTCACCCGGTTTTGCCTGGTCGAGTGTTGCGGCAATACCCATCATACATGAACCGGAATATGTGTTCCCAAGCCATGGAACTACCAGACCAGGCTTGATCTGCTCTTTAGTGAAGCCCAGCATCTTTGCCACCCTTGAAGGGAATTTTCCATTTGGCTGGTGGAAAACAGCATAGTCATAATCAGAAGGTTTTGTGCCCATCTTTTCCATAAGACCGTTTGCAGCCCCGGTCACATGCTTGAAATATCCAGGCTCGCCTGTGAACCTGCCGCCGTGTTCCGGATATGGCATACCTTCACGTCTCCAGAAGTCAGGAGTATCAGTGGTAAATGAGAATGTGTCTTCGATAACTGCTATCATCTCAGATTCCTTGTTACCGATAATATAGGACACCCCCCCTGCTGCTGCAGTATATTCCAGTGCATCTCCCGGAGCGCCCTGAGATACATCGGCACCTATGGCCATCCCAAGGTCCACCATTCCACTACCGACCAGTCCCATACATGCCTGCATAGCGGCAGTACCTGCCTTACATGCAAACTCGAAATCCGCAGCAGTCAGCACAGGAGTTGCTTCAATGGCTTCAGCAACGATCGTACTGGTGGGTTTTACAGCATAAGGGTGACTCTCAGAACCCGTATAAACGGCCCCTATACGCTTAGCATCAATATTGTTGCGTAAAACTGCAGACCTTGCAGCTTCTACTGCAATGGTCGCAGTATCCTCATCCAGGTCAGGAACTGATTTTTCATATACCATCAGACCTGCACTGAGAATATCCGCATCATCTCCCCATACGCGGGCAATATCTTCTACTTTTATCCTGAATTTAGGGATATAAGCACCGTAAGAAACAATTCCTACACTCATAAATCATTCACCTGTTTATATGTTCAAGTTTTTCAAAATCGTTCTCAAGGCAATCATTATTCTATCACATGATACTGGCTGTACTTTTTCAGCACTTCGACCAGCTCATCAATGTCCATCGTAGTTGCGAGAAGTGGTATCCTATCGATCTCAGCCATTTTTTTTGCCATCGGATCGACCTGACCACCACGGATTCCATGGATAACAACCGCTCCCGGTTTAAGATTCGTCACACGAATCGCTACCATTGGCGATTTTCCAGTGGACACCTTGGTGAATATCAATGCACGTTCGGTACTCCACCCATAGAGTTTCTGGAACTCATGGGAAGAAAGCTCAAGAATAGCCTTCTTACTATCTACTACCGTAAAACCGTAAAGTGGTTTTTCCACGCCTTTGTTCACAACATCCGCTTCTATCAGGGTTGCAAGTTTGGCAAGCTGTATAGGATATGTATATTCATATGTAGCATAAACTGCCTTAGCGCCCGGATCAGCATAAAGCATGCCTTCGTAGCTGTGTATCTTCTGTCCGCCCTTTGAAGTATCGATATCCAAAAGAGCAGCGACTATCTTGCTGACAATAAGGGTTCCTGGAGACTTTCGCCGTCCACTTTCATAATCACTAATGACAGAAGGAGATACTTTCAGATAGCCTGAGAGATCAGTCTGAGCAATTTCGAAATTAAGTCTCCATTTTTTCAGAGCCTCACCAGGTTTCTCGGACAAGGTGATCTCGCCTGCCATTTTTTCAGCTAGACGCTGACGAATATTTTCATTGGCCATATCTTTGGTCATGCTTCAATAAACTAGATGAGTGTCACATATATATAGGTACCGAACCGCCGTTCGACAATTGTCGAATAAAACTTATGATAAGGTTCAACTATTTATAAAATGCCGATAATCTGATATAAACTATGTCCATTGCAGATCTGAAATTACATGCTAATGTATCAGAACTTCTTCTGTACTTAAAGTGTCCCAGACAAGTATATTATACATACAGAGAGCAGACGCTTATGCCAAACATCAGTTCAGGATATATTGAACACATGATGTTAAAGGAACTTGCTATGGGATATGCAGATGTTGTCAAAAAAGCTAAGCCCACAAAAGAAAGTATTTTAGAAGAACTTAGTGCCGAATTTAAACGTGTGAAGGACGAACTTGATTTTATCTATTCTACTGAGTTGAAAAATGTCCAATTTAATGTGATAGAAACTGCTCAAAAAAATGTCTTTGACTTACTCGATGATATTGCAACAAATATTTCAGATGCAATTATCAAAAGCAATAAAGATGAAGTCATACAAAGTATAGTACACCATCGAACAGAACCGGTGCTTCACTCCGAAAGATTGAAACTGACAGGCATTCCTTCTGCTATAGTACAATATAACGAAAAGATGGTGCCGCTCACTATCAGAACAGGAAAATGTCCGGAAAAAGGCGTTTGGGGGAACGATAGACTACATATTGCAGCCCTTTCAATGCTGGTAGAGGAAAACGTTGGAGAAACTGTTGAATTCGGCTTTGTGGAATATGCAAAGGAAGGAAAGATACGAAAAGTGAAAGTCAGACCTGAAGACAGGAGACAGGTGCTTAAGATACGCGACCGCGTTGACAAAATAAAGGACGGATATCTGCCCGAACGTAAGGAAGGGAAGATCTGCGAACATTGTAATTTCACACAGTTCTGCACGACCAAGTCCACTCTTGCTTCCAAATTTTTCTAATTATCCTAACACCCAACACCTATTTATGTATTCTTTTAGTGTCCATCTACAATGTCAAAACCTGTATATCTGGGAAAAATGCTTCTGCACTGGTGTAAAGACTGTAATGTGCCTGTACTCGGGAAAAAATGCAGTTGCGGCAATACAACTACGAAAGTGGAAGTTACGCCTCCTGGTGACATCCGGCCAGCATTCCAATATGATATAGACAATATAAATGCGGTCTCATTGGAACAGTTCAATGCACCCCTGATACCGGAAGGGCACTTAGCTGTACTAAACAAAGCACCCTACGATGACAGGATGGAAGAAATAATCGTTGATGGAGAGGTCCTTGCAAGTTTCCGTTTTGAAATGGATAGTCTGAAGTGGGTACTCCTGCCAAGACTGGCCGGTGCAAGACGCCTTTTTGAAGGAAAGGACCTGAAAGAAATGAAGGGCTGGGTAGTGCTCGATAGTGGTGCAGTCAGTTTTATCCTGAAAGGAGCAAGCGTACTGGTTCCGGGGATCATAGATGCCGACCCACAGATACAGGTGTCTGACGAGACAGTTGTACTTACCCCCGAAGGCGAGATCATTGCAGTCGGAAGAGCACGCATGAGCGGTCCAGACATGATCGAACACAAAAAGGGTGTTGGCGTCAAGAACAGATGGAAAGGCAAACCTGAAAGGATAGATGTGCCCGAAGGCGGACAGAAATGGGATGATGCGGTCAACGCAAATTCCAAGATACTTGAACACTTCGAAGATAAAGCACACCAATTCATCAAGCATACTAGTAAAACTGTGAACCGACCTGTAAGCGTATCCTATTCAGGAGGAAAGGACAGTCTTGCAGTATTACAGCTTGTCAGTGAGTGCCTTGATGATTACGAACTCCTTTTCGCGGATACAGGACTTGAGTTCCCTGAGACCATAGAGAATGTGAAGGAAATAGTGGAACATTATCAGCGTCCCCTTAGGACAAAGGACGTAGGAGAAGCTTTCTGGGAATCTGTAGGGGACTTCGGACCCCCGTCAGTGGAAGCACGCTGGTGTTGCAAGGTATGTAAACTTGGACCGATCTCACAGATAATCAATGACAATTATGAAGATGGATGCCTTACTTTTATCGGGCAGAGAAAGTACGAGTCCGCTGCAAGGGCCAACAGTGAACGTGTCTGGAAGAACCCGTGGGTAGGCAACCAGATCGGAGCGTCACCCATACAGGACTGGACAGCAATGCATGTCTGGCTCTATATCTTCAAGACCGGTGTACCCTATAATGTAATGTACGAGAGGGGATTCGACCGCATAGGATGCTGGTTATGCCCATCGTCCTCATTGTCAGACCTGTTCAGGCTGAAAGAAACACATCCGGAACTGGTAAAACGTCTTAATGACCATCTGCTTGAATATGCAGAGAAGATGGGACTTTCGAAAGAGTGGGTAGAGCACGGATTATGGAGATGGCAGACCCTGCCACCGGCTATTGCAAAAGTAGCAGAGGAAAAGGGAATCAATATCATACCAAAGAGTGATGTTAAAGGTGAGCTGAAATTCAGCGTAACCTCAGGATACAGACCATGCCGCGAAGGCGGAATGTCAGCGGAAGGCAGTTTCGGCATTGCATTAGATATGGAACTTCTGGAGACCACCGGAGTGCTCCGTGCTGCAGGCAAAGTTGCTTATATTGAAGGTGTTGCCTCTGTAAATCACGAAGATGACCGTGCACAAATATTCGCATCAGGCACAGTCACTGCAAGAGGTAATGATGAAAACGATGCAAGAGAGTTCATGACCCGGATCGAAAGGGCTGTAAGACGATCTTTGAAATGCATGGGTTGTGGAGTCTGTGTAGGAAAATGTCCTAAAAACTGCATCACCATCGAGGACGGCAAGGCGATCATAAGCAGCAAATGTATTCATTGTGGTGCTTGTGTTGAGATCTGCCCCGTGGTGAAATTTGGATGAACTTTGGAATTGACGGTCATAATGGCCAACCAGAACATTTATACAACATATATAACAATCTAAGTTGGTGATTTTTTGGTAAAAAGGGCACTGCTAAGCGTCTCAGACAAGACTGGAATCGTGGATTTCGCACGGGGACTAGAGCAACTGAACATAGAGATTATATCGACTGGCGGAACTGCGAAGATGCTTCGCGATGCGGGTATTGAGACGATCGACGTCTCAGAAGTTACCGGATTTCCTGAAATGATGGGAGGGCGTGTAAAAACACTCCACCCAAAAATACACGGCGGATTGCTGTGTATGAGAGGAGATCCCGAACATATGGGAGAAGCTGAGAAGGAATCTATTAAGCTTATCGATCTGGTAGCTGTCAATCTGTACCCCTTTGAGATAACAGTCTCGAAAGAAGGTGTGAACCTTGACGAAGCGATCGAGAACATCGATATCGGAGGACCAACCTTACTTCGTTCTGCCGCTAAGAACTACAAATCTGTAACAGTAGTATCAGACCCTGAAGATTATGGAGAGATCCTCAAGGAATTGAGATCATCCGGCACAGTCTCTGACACCACCCGCGAGAAACTTGCGGTCAAAGTATTCAGGTACACTGCAAATTATGACAGCAATATTGATACGTACCTGAGCAAGACCCTTCTCGATGAAGATGTCCTGCGTATGAACTTCACTGAGGGTACAAAGCTCAGATATGGAGAGAACTGGCACCAGGATGCTACATTCTATAAGGATGAGACAATTGTTGGTCCTGCACTTTCAAATGCAAAGCAATTGCATGGAAAGGAACTTTCATACAACAACTATGTAGATGCGGACAATGCCCTCCAGACCATCAAAGAGGTAGGGAACAGGAATCCCGCAGTTGCCATTGTCAAACACAATAACCCATGCGGACTGGCAACCGGTAACACTCTTTGCGAAGCTTTGGAGCATGCATGGGATGGTGACCCTGTATCAGCATTTGGTAGTATAATCTGCACCAATACCGTTTTCGACCTTGAATCCGCAGAGTTCCTTAAGGGTAAGTTCGTGGAGATCATACTCGCACCAGGATTCGAGCATGATGCCCTTGAATATCTGGAAGATAAGAGCTCAAATCTGCGCCTTCTTGAATTGCCACAGTTCAACGAAGCATTTGATACCGAGACCACATACAAATATGTGATCGGTGGAATGCTGAAACAGACAAGGAACATCGGGCTTTACGAGAAGTGGGACTGTGTTACTGAAACTGCGTACCCTGAAGAGAAACGCGGACTGTCCGAATTCTGTATTTGCGCCTGCAAGAGTACAAAATCCAATTCCGTGACACTTGCATACGAATACAAGGACGGATGCTACGTTATGATAGCAATGGGAGCAGGACAGCCAAACCGTGTTGATTCCATACGTAAACTTGCAGCAACAAAAGCAAAAGAGAACCTTGAGATAATCTACGAAAGGGAAAAACCAGACATGAGCTTCGAAGAATACTGGCAATCCATACTTTCAGAAGCGGTTATGGCTTCTGATGCTTTCTTCCCATTCGATGACAGTATAATCTATTCTGATGAAAGCAAGATAAGATACATACTTTCACCGGGCGGTTCCATCCGTGATGACGAGGTCATAGCTACTGCAAATCGTCTGAACATATCAATGGTGTTCACTGGAATGAGACACTTCCTTCACTGATCACCGCCTATGTGTGCGTTTTTGCACACATACTTTTTTATAGAACCCATTATTCCTTTCGAGCTATCGTCACATATTTACAATCGTAATTAGATAATTTTTAATTGTATATGTGGTGAAACGGAGAGTGTGAATTATTGGTACAAACTTATCGAGTGGAGACCATCAAAACTTAGAAAAAAAGAGTGAAGAAGCTTAAAAATACCCACGCATGTAACAATAAATATTTAAAAGGTGTTTCCAAAATTATAAATAGAATAGTTACACCAAAACTATGGAGCTGATGAAAATGAAATCAAGTGGATTGTTAAGCGTCCTTACATTTTCAGAAAAACGAAAAGATCTTCTTTTTTTTATAGAAGAAGAACCCCGAACATTATCAGAAATAAGGGAACATTTCAATGTAAGCTCTCCAGAAATATCACCTAGAATAAAAGAGATGGAAGCTTCGAACTTTATATATAAAGATGGGAAAAAATACTACATAACCCCTATCGGAAGAGTTGCATCAGGACATCTAAAACCATTGATATCCACTCTTTTTGCCATCGAAAAGAACGAAACGTTCTGGAAAGAACATACACTTGAAGGGATACCACAAAAGCTTCTTGATAAAATAAGTGCCCTTGGTGAATGCTCTGTTCATCAGGAAGGCCTGGAGAACATATATGACTCACATAAGAATTTCCTTGGCAACATCGCAGACTCAAGCGAGATATATGGAGTATCCACAATATTCATCCCAAGATATCCGGAATTCTTTGTCAGCCTCACCGAAAGCAATATCCCTACAGCTCTTGTTTTGACAAAAAATGTTTTCGAAAAAGTAAAGAACGAATACAAAGATGCACTGGAAACATATATGAACTCTGAAAATACAAAGCTTTACCTGATCGATGAAGCAAAGGTTGCTTTCGTTGTGACAGACCGGTTCTTTTCCATGTCATTATTTTTCAAGAACGGAGCATATGACCCGCAAAACGATCTGATAGGAAATGACAATGCTGCCATCAAATGGGGAAAAGAACTATTTGGACATTACAAAGAAAAAGCAAAAGAGATTATATCTCTTTAACCTTCGATCCACACTATCAAACCCCTATAATAGTCCTTAGACCTACGATCATACTAGATTCGCCATCAACAACGAACAGCCGTTTGTACAACCTGTTCTTTGACTCATTTTCAACTGGTGCTGCAAATCGATCGATACAAACAAGACCTGAGACAAAACTGTATACTAATACCATCGGTTCGTAGGCAACAAGACCGGTTATTATCAAGATAGACAACAGTGAATGAGAGAATAAGTGAATGCTCAGAAGTATATCACGTGTCCTTTGTTCACCAAGGCTTACAGGAAGCGTCTTTATTCCTGCCAGGGCATCGCCTTTGATATCTTTGAAATCATACACAGAAGAGTTTACGAAAAGCTTGATACCAAAATAGAGGAATACACCAAACACGGGCAACATGCTTTCTGCATACCAGCCTGCAATACCAGCAATAAATGCACCCCATGTTGTACCAACGACCAGATTCTTCACCCCGAGACCGCCTTTGAGCTTGAGATGGTGTTTTCCTACCTTGATACCTTTACTGTAAAGGAAACCGGTCATCAAAGGCAAAAAAGCAAGAAGCAATAAACCGTCACGGAACAAGAAATAAGCACCCATCAGGAATGTAAGCAGTGACACAAATAGTGCAATATCCCTTCTTGCCCCGGTAAGCTCAGACCGGTTAACTGCATCTTCTTCAGAATCAAGTGCACGATCAAGGGTGTAGACTGAATATACAACCAGTCCGCCACCTATACAGGAAAGGATATTGCATTGCAACTGCAGTAAGAGGAAAGCAATATAGATCCTTAAAGCACCAGAGACAGAGACCAGTGTAGAACTATTCAAAAGGTGCAGAGTTGGCCACAGACTTGAAATATCAGGGAAATGATATGAATTTTCATTGTTTTTCGGAAATCTGACATTATCTATTGAGGAAATTGTTTTATCACCCATAGATATAAAGTTGAACAACTCCCTGATATTATTGATGTAGTATAGTATTATACTATTAAGATAACCTTGAATTTCCAGTTGACATAGATCCAATATCAGTGTATAACTGTCCAATTTTCTGATACAAACACGGAAAGAACAAAACCTTCAAACTCAGAGATAATTGGAGGATACAAATATCTACCTGATAAACTCACCCTTCTAAAACTCACATTAAAAAGATAAATACGGAACTGTTTTATAAGGTGTTTTCATTTCATCCCCAGACTTCTGAGGATATATCTATGAACGAGAGAGCCAGAATGTTATCGGAAGATAGCATTAAAAAGGTCCTTTTTAAACTTTCACTGCCTGCGACCATTGGAATGATAGTTCAAGCTCTCTATAGTCTTGTGGATACTATTTTCGTAGGGCAGGCACTTGGCCCGGAAAGTGTACAGGGAATTGCAGGTATAACCATTGCATTCCCGATTCAGATGATAATCATGGGAATAGCACTCACAATAGGCATAGGCAGTGCGTCCATTATCTCCAGAAGCCTAGGTGCAAAGATCCACGAACGTGCAGATATAGCACTCGGAAACGCTATAACTGCCATACTTGCGCTCAGCGTTGTTATGACAATATTAGGTATCGTGTACATTGAGCCCCTGCTAAGAATGTTCGGTGCCACAGAAACTATCATGCCTTTTGCATACGATTATACAAAGATAATCCTCTACGGCACGATATTCTTTGCATTTTCCATGACACTCAATAACATAGTTCGCGCGGAAGGGAATGCAAGGGTGGCCATGCTCACAATGGTAATATCGGCCGGGTTGAACATAATCCTTGACCCCATATTCATCTTTGGACTGAATATGGGAATAAAAGGTGCAGCTATCGCAACCGTAATTTCACAGGTGGTAAGTGCTCTCTTCCTCTTATATTATTTCGCAAAGGGAATGAGCAGTTTTAATTTCCACATTAAGCATTTCGTACCCCACCCCGAGATACTGAAAGAGATGGTCACCATCGGAACGTCCTCATTTGCAAGAAGTGCATCTGGCAGCCTCATGGTTATCGTGATAAACAATGTGCTTGCTGTTTACGGAGGAGATATTCCAATAGCAGTTTTTGGCATAGTTAACAGATTGTTCATGTTCACATTCATGCCAATGATAGGCATTGTACAGGGTCTGCAACCAATAGTAGGATTCAATTATGGTGCAAAGAACTATGCAAGGGTAATAAGTTCGACAGCACTAGCAATGAAAATAACTACATTGGTATCAATTGCAGGATTTTTGCTGCTCTTCATATTCCCAACTCAACTGTTCAGCATATTCACCACTGACCAAGAACTGATAGAAGCAGGAAAAGCAGCAATGAGGATAATGTCACTCGCATTACCCCTCGTTGGATTCCAGATAGTCGGAGCATCCATATATCAAACACTGGGAAAAGCAAAACCAGCATTTTTCCTATCAATTAGCAGACAGGTGCTTTTCCTGATACCTCTCGTACTGATACTCCCTCGGTTCTTTGAACTTCAGGGCGTATGGATGGCATTCCCGTTATCTGACGGACTGTCTTTTCTGGTGACCTTCGTCATGCTGGCAAAGGAATACAGCCTTTTCAAAAAAGACATGCATCCCGATCTGTCCTGAATTATTTGTGATCATCGGAAGCATTGTCCCACCACATCTTGACCCGCATAGTATCACCAAGATGCAGTATGGAACCATCTTCATCGACCGGAAGGATCTCTTTCAGATATTTCCCGAGTATTGAGACCTGGTCATCAGTATATGCCCTGTAATGCGGAATATAGTGTTTAACCGCTTCATCCATGGAAGAAAAGGTCATACTTCTCTGCATTGGGAACACCTCCATATTGGGAAATATACCCATGCCATAAAGGACATTGTACATGACATTGCATTTAGGGGAACTATAATATTCCTCATCATGCAGAGCAGGCCATATAGCACGGTATTGGTCATCCCAGGATGTTTCCCCTGCAAACCAGTAAACATAAACAGACCCACTGGAAACCGACTGTATCTTTTCGAACGTTTGCCTTATATCAGGTACATTCAGCGAATAAGAAGCAATGACTAGGTCAAATTTCCCGCCAAGTTCATCAATATTAATATCTTCCCAGCCTTTGTGAATACAATTGATGTTGCTTATGTCCAGCTCTTCGATATTTTCCTGCAATACGGACATCATCCCGTCCGAGGGTTCAACTGCCACCACTTCCCGAACACGTTTTGAGATAGGGATCGCAAGAGCACCGGGGCCGGAACCAATATCAAGAACACGAGAATCCGATTTCAGATCGAGCTCACTTAAAGTCTGTTCAATGCGGCCAGCACCCTTATTCTGTGACATTTCCCAATATCGTCTGGCATTTTCCTTACTTTCCCAGATATCGACTTTAGCCAGAGTTCCTTCGACCTCATTATAAAGCCTCATCTGCTCTTTCCAGACATCGTTCCAGTCAATGTTATTCAGATTCATAAGAAATTGAATTGAGCTCATATTTCATAAATGTTCTTAAAATCAGAAAGTTGTGGTTAGAAGAAATACATTAGAGAATTGCGATTAACTGCTGATTTTTTTCAAAGCAAATATTTCCAGCTAAAATTTTGAGCTTTTCTCTCTATTTCCAGCAGTTTGCTAGTATCTATTTATATACTTTCCAACTTTTTTGAATAGCTACCGCTATTCATCCTAATGATTTTCTTCTTATTGTCCTCAATTGATAGAGATTATAGCTGAATGCTGTAATCGCCATTTTGACATTTACTCTTGCCAACGTTGTTACTCTTACAAATCCTGACGTAAACACATTTTTGATAACAGCATAAGGTCTTTCTCCCTTTGCTCTTTTCCTGCTTATTCTTTTGTTTCTCATCTTATCCCTAATACCAATAGGGTGCCCTCGTACTCCCCTTTGCATAGTTGCATCATATCCTTTTGAAATTGCACCAAAGTAACCTCTATCTCTGTAAACAACTTCGCCTTCTTCAGAAAGATCCACCTGACTATCATGAACTGAGGCAGTAGTTGTCCTATATCTCCTTATCAGATCATATTCGGTATCTTCAATGGTATGTAGTTTATATCCAAAATGTGACTTAGATGCCTTTTTTGTCCATGTACCGTCCTTACATCTTCTGGTCTTTGCTTCATTTCCACGAGGAGTATCAAGATTTGCATGTCCTGGATCAGCATGTATAAATGTTGCATCCTGAATCATACCTTGCTTGATCTTCAGACCTTTCTTATTAAGTTGTCTTTGCATTTCATTCCAGATTTCATCTTCTTTTCCTGCCTGGGAAATTCGTTCTCTAAATGCCCAAACAGTAGTATGATCTGGAATTTTTGCAGGAAAGCCCAAGAATTTCCTAAAGGAAATTCTATCAGTAGCTTGTCTTTCAAGTTCAGGGTCAGATAGGCCATGCCATTGTTGCAATACTAACATTTTGAGCATGACGATTTCATCAACGTTTGGTCTGCCACCGAACTCTGTTTTATTGATATACATCTCTGCTATAATTGGACGAAATGGTTTCCAATCGATGAGAGATTCAATTTCAGAGAGCTTGTCACCGAGATTTTCAAGACGTTTGTACTCTTCTTTAAAAGCAAAGTTTGTTAAGGACATAATACAAAATTATTGTAATAGGTTATAAATATTGCTTCTGTTTGAGGGGTTTATCGGAATTCTCATTATTTTATTCACAAAGCTGACAAGGAAATTAGAATTGGAACTTGAAACCTTATTTTCATTTTCATTAGCTATTTTAGATCTCGAAGAAACGTTCTTATAACCACTTTCATCGGCCAGATAGAAATATGCTGGAACAACAGATTTTTTGACCAGAAAGTCCAATGACTTTGAGAAGATGAAAAGAGGTGAGTACATGGTAAAGCATGGGGCCGATTTAGAGAATATTTTAAATGGTTATGTAAAACTACGAAAATTTAAATCCAATATATTAAATGATATTTGAAAATACATGGAGGGGATTAGAATGTATTTAATTGATTCCTAATCCCACAAATCCTAATTTATTTATAAATGTTTGAATCAAATTATTGATTATGCACAACTTCTGGCAACAAGTTAATCGACTGTATCTCGAATTTACTTTGTATCCGTTGCCTTTCACGAGCCCCTATTTTGTGAACTGAGCAATGGTTTGCAACCATTAGTTTAATGGCCTTCTTTGCAACCTTCGAAAAATCATCATCTCGGATTCCTTTACTAAATTCATCAATTTGTAGATTCTTGTTGTAGACCATCATGACTCCATGTTTAATCAAAGATGAGGCAGGTGTATTAATTTCATCACACACATTTGTCACAATTTGAGTAACTTTATCAGACCCCAATGAGTGAACAATTTTATGAATAATTCCACATACTATGAAGAAATTCAGGTTCCAAAAAATGGTGTGTGCATAATCCCTTTTTTCGTTTGAAGTTAGCATCTTATAAGGTCCTAAGTCATCTTCAAGCTGATTCAGCCTCTCTACTATAAAATCAACCATTTTTTCTTGTTCGGTTTCATTATTTATTAGTTCAAATAAATTGGATAATAATCTCAAATGAACATTCATGCCAACGCATAGTAAATTTTCAAGATCTGCTTTTTTCAAAGAACCGGAATGATTTCTAATAATGCAACCCACAACTTCTACTGTTTTAAGAGCTCGCCGCAAATCAACATCAGACGAATTATTATTGACATCTTCTTCTTGTAAATTATTCTCTTGGTACTGCTCCAATTCATCTTGTTGATTCAGTATTTCTGCTCTTTCCTTTTCAGGTCTTGTGTTACCAGATGGAAATACCTGTTCGAAGATTATGTTCTCTTGTTTATCAAAAAATTTCATTTCATTTTTTGTCAATCTTGCAGGCTTATACTTGTCAAATAGAGATGATGCAACCATTTCAATTTTTTTGAATATGGTGCTATTTTTAGAGTGATGTGTTAAAAAAATCGCAATATACGCATTTTCGTCTACATGGAGATTATCTATTATATTAGTAATTTCGTCTATTACTTTCGAATTTTCCATATTATCAGAAAGATATTTAGCAACAAAGAAATAGTAAAAATATTGATATCTAAATGAATAATTATTTAGAACATCAGCAGATACAACTTCAGTTAAATTTGCTAGTAATGAATCTTCATTTATAGGAAGGTTATAGGTTTCAGAATAAAGTTCCATAAATTCGGCAAATTCGTCGGGAGATAATTCCTTCTTTTTTCTATCATAAATGTAAAAAGCTAGTTCAGTTAAAAAATTCGTGTAAATGTTAATCTCATCATTCTTTACATCATGTTTCATTAAATAATAAACTATAAATGCCTGATAGCAGTGCCCTTGTGAAGTTATTTCTTGATCAAGCGACATTGAAAATGCTTCATAAGTTACAATAGTAGACAATATGAAAAATGGATATGCGGGCATAATCCCCTTGCCAATATTTTTCCCTAAAGTATTGTTGATTAGTTCTGTACTACTGTCAATGTTTTTATAGTCATCGTCTAAATTATTATCTGACAGACATAACCATTTTTTAACTAACTCATATCTTAAAGATGGTTTTAATTCCCTTATCCTAAAGTTCATGAATGAAGAAATAAGTGTTTCATCTTTAATGTTCAAGCCAAAAATATCATCAACTACAATGATGCAATGAGAATATTCAGATAAATTTTCAATATGCTTTTGTTTATTAATTGCATGGTGAAAATTGTCAATTATTGGAATTATTTTATTTTTATCAATTTCATCTATATGTGCATCTTGATATTGTTCACTAAATGATTTTGAAATTTTATTGCTTGTTTTTCCAAGAGAAGAAATCTTATCTTCAGAGACATATACAGGAACATAGTTTTTACTTCGCAAATCAGAAAAAATCTTTTTACATATGGTCGTTTTGCCAGATTGATCTTCCCCGGCTAATACGATTTTACTAAAACCAAGAAAGTTATCTAACAGATAGCCAGAACTTACTGTTTTCTCATAGTCATTGAAACTATCGAACTTCTCTAATTCTGGCCATACAAAAATATCATCTAAAATAATATTTGTTTTTTGAGAGTGTGCTTTTGTCAAAATTGCTACATCTTGTATCCAACTTTCAAACTCTTTTTTCACCACTAACTGCTTTACTATACGTTTTTTATCAACAACTTTCTTTAGCCCTGTGTAAACATTCTGCCATGCATTGTTGCTATCTTGAAAAGTTGAAACTGGCATTCCATCAGTAGGGATAGCCAACGGTTTTAAAATATCCGAATCATCTAACCAACCACATGGAGACAATATGATGGGAACTACCGAAATTCCATTATTATCCTTTAACTCCATTGCCTTCTTTTTCTCTGCCATACAACTTTTTGAAGCAAGAAAATGTGCTGAAATAAATAAACAAATAATATCTGCATTATCTAAATTACAATCAATTTGATTCTGAAAATCTTCACCTGGTACTATTTCACGATCATACCATTCTTCTATTAAATCATTTGTTTTAAGAGGTGAAATGTGAGTTTTAAACAAATTAATATGGTGTTCATCCTGATGTGAATAGCTGATAAAAACGTTCAGTTTATTTGTTGTTCCCATAATACATACCCATCACTTAATTTTTTTAGCTGGATTAATTGGAAATCTATATAATTGCCCAGAACTTAACCAACTGCATAATTATACTAAGGAATGAGTATTTATTTTTTGTGATTAACATTAACTATTTAGAGATAGTACCTTGTCTTAATTGTCTATAGCTTCATTCCGAATATTTTGCAGCTCAAATGACATGATCTCAGCTTCTTCAATGACCAATCGATCATCACTGTGTTCAATTTCGTTTTCAAGTAGCTCTATTTTTGAATTTATCAGGTTTGTAAATCCATTCAACTTGGGTCCGAGTTCAATTTTTTCAGACCTTTTTTCATATTAAGCACCATTATAACAATTCATTATTTAACAGCAGAACAAAAATCAAAAATAAAGATGGAGCTATCGGCCCCATTTTTTGACTGAAAGATTTTTAAATTCAAGCCCGAAGAGCATTATTCAACTGAAACCATGCCCCTTGAATGCATACCGTTCATAGATCCACGAAAATGTATTTTGGCATTTGATCTTCTAAGTACTTCAGGCATGTCTTCAAAAATAGGAGACAATGATTCCATTACTTCATTAATTTCTTCATTGTCTTCGGCAGAAGATATGAGCTCCTTTGCGTCTTCAAGCTGAACTATGTGCTCATCTATAAGTTCCCCAGTGATCTCGTCATTACCAATTTCATCGAGATTCTCTTTTAGAATTTCCAGTCTTTCGATCCTTTTATCAAAAGAAGTGATCAAGCGTTCCTTTTGAAACTCAAATGCATCTTCTTCACTTTCGAACTCCACTGGACATACAGGACGGTCATCAGAAAAGAAAAATCCTCCACCGATTCCATGTCCCATCCTATTCTTTTCACCGAATTTCATCATTGGGAGATCTTTTGTTGTACTATCTTCTGCCGCAAGCGCACCTGTTGGAAACAAACTGAATACCATCAGGATAGCTGCAAAGCAACCAACTGTTTTCAATGTTTTATTGTTCATATTATCATCTCTGTGTCCCGGCAATACCCGAGTATTCACAATACATCCACTGGCAGTCGAGAATATAAGCATACTTTCAGATAAAAGTGATATAAAGCATTTAATTCTTAAAAATAAGCTTATTAAAACTCTAAAAAGCTTATTTGGAATTAATAAGCCTTTAAATTTATAATATAATACAAAAAATTGATATTTTTGTGTGTAGAATGATTTGAATAAGATCATATTGATCGATCATCGAAGAAACTTAATAAATACGAATAAAAGAGATATAAATTGAATAAATAAATAATACAGATATAAAAATGAATTTTATACATATTTAAACTCTCTTTTTATCAATGAAGGATAAAAAAAGGATTGTGAAGTTAAAGATGCTCACAAAATGCATATTTCATTATACGAAAAAACAAAATACATCCCCTTCATAAAGTATGTTTATATCTTCAATAGCAGAACTGGAAATAGTCATTGATCGCATTATCTGGGAAAGAGGATTATCAAAATGAAAAAGGTATTAGGCATTACATTGGCTTTACTGACATTCATACTACTGACTTCCGGTTGTGCTGATAGACAGGATAATTTACAACACGAAGTCGTAAAACCCATCTGGTTCACATCGGACATAGGGCATGACAACAGTTACTGGCCATTTGATAGCGAACATAAACCACCATATAAACATAATAAACTATTTTTTGTAGATGATCAGGATATTGTCAATATCATAGACAGGGATATCGAAAGATCCGAAGGTGCACTTTACTATTTCGAAACAGAAGTGGAGAGGCTGGAAAATGAAGGAGAGGATATTAACTTACTAACCAATAGGATAGGAGAATTTCGCAAGCATCTCGAAAATGCTAAAATGCACAAGGCCCTTTCGGATGAACTTTCGCAAAACAATGAAAACTCCCAGACCATTAGTACAGAACAGAGAGAGTACCTTTTCAATGCAATTAAAGAACTCCGAATTATTCATGAGTTATTGCCACAGATATTCAATGACAAACAAATAATGAAACCTGGACAGGTTAAACTAAAGGACGATGTATATCTGAATGCAAGTGGAAATGGAACTGCAGTTCTTTCAGGGAACATCGATATGACACTCTCAGTTCAAAATGCAGTGGTCACTATCATGGATGAGAATAATGACAAGATCTTTTCCATAGAGGGACAATATACAACAGAAGGCAACATCAACCCTAAAATTGTGGCTTACCGTAATGTGAACGGTACAATGGATATCATCGGGACATCCACAATAGTGATGGTACGCGGACAGAGTATTAATATTAAGGCCATAGGCGATGGCTTTGCAGCACTATCCGGAAACGGGACCTACACTTACGAGGAAGGGAATGGAACAATTGTGATGGAGTGGATGCCCCATCTATTTATCGGTAAACGTCAAAGTATTTAAATAAAAAATGAAGCCCATCACAATTATATTCTGGATAGCCATCATACTGGCATCAATGCCATTAGCAGGCGCTGATAGCACTGCCACTATACATGGAGTGGTTTATGAGTGGGACACTTTCGAACCAACTGACAATGCATATATTGAGATAAACACCACGCCCACCCAGTCCATAGTTCCACAATACGGCATCTACTCATTAGAATTACCTCCCGGAAATTATCAGATCACAGCTACTTCATACAAAGAGAACAAACTTGAATATTCCACAGAAGTTCCACTGACCATAACTGACAATGGCACCTATGTGATCGATCTTTTGCTTATGCCTGTTTATTCAGACATTGTGGAGAGTGACGAAAATGAGAAACATCCAACTACACAGGCTGGCACCATTTCAATAGTCTTCTACCTTTTACTTGCGATCATACTGATGGTAGCAATTGAGAAAATAACATCAAATACTAAAAAAGATAAAAAAAGGCACTACATTGAACCGGAAATAGAAATAACAGAATATTCAGCACCTGAACATGTTGAAGAAGTTCCACCGGAAGATGAGAATATGACATATCCTGAAGATATGAAGGACCTACCCTCAGACCTGCAGAAAATTGTGAAAATGCTCCAGTCCAATGATGACCGTATGACACAAAAGGACCTTCGAAGCAAGATCGATTATTCAGAAGGAAAAGTTAGTATGATGCTAAACGATCTTGAGAAAAAGGGCTGGGTTGACAAAAGGAAAGAAGGAAGAGGAAATATAATATTTCTGAAAGATAAGCATAAACGAAAATGATTAATTGTCCTACATCCACCTGATTTTGGACGGATCTGCACTTTATTACGATTTACATTATACCACAAATAGCATGTTTTTAGGAATTAAATGCACTAAAACAATTAGAATTCTATTTTAATGATATTAAATAGTTTTTTTAAGATACAAATGCCTTGAAAAAGCTTCATTGTTAATATAAATCTTATATTGCACTTAAATTATAAAGTATGCTTATATTCAAGACCACTAATGAAGGGTTTGCAAAGTGGTACTGGAGAACAGTGTCATTAGTAGCACACCACCCCATGAATGGCACCTGTACCCTCTCACCGATCTATCCTACAGGTGTTTTCATGAAAACAAAAAAAGAGACGAGACGATTGAAAATATGAATGGAACAGAACGTGTTGAAATGCAAGAGGACAATACCCCGCTGATAAAGCTCAGTAATGTCTGGAAAACATACCAGATGGGAGAAATTGAATTTGATGCATTGAAAAATGTGGATCTGGACATATACAGTGGAGAATTTGTTGTGATCCTTGGACCCAGCGGAAGCGGAAAAAGTACAATGATGAACCTGATAGGTTGCCTTGATGTTCCAAGTAAAGGAATCATAAGGCTTGATAATCAGGACATATCAACGTTAAAGGAGTCAAATCTTGCACAGATCAGGGGACAAAGTATAGGATTCATTTTTCAGCAGTTCAACCTGATCCCCACACTCAATTCTTTAGAAAATGTCATGCTACCCCTCGAGTTTCAGGAAGTAGACCCCGATATTGCTAAAAAAAGAGGAAAGGAACTTTTAGAGATCGTGGGTCTCGGAGATAAACTTACAAACCTGCCTTCCCAGCTTTCCGGAGGACAACGCCAAAGAGTGGCAATTGCGCGATCACTGGCCATTGATCCACCGATAATCCTTGCCGATGAACCAACCGGCAACCTCGATAGTAAAACCGGAACATACATACTGGAATTCCTGAACGAGATGCACCAGAAAGAGAACAAAACGATCATTATTGTCACACATGATACCGAACCGGTACAGTATGCAGACAAGATAGTCTACATCAGGGACGGACAGATCGAGAAAATAGAATACAAAAATAAGATGGAGAATTGATATGAAAAAAATGATACTATTAATACTATTTGTCTGCATAACCGCTGGAAGTGCTTCTGCAGCAGTTTATGTGGATTCTTCAATGATAACGGTTGATATGTTAAATCAAAACCCAGATCCTGCAAGGCCGGGAGAGACCATGGAGATCACCCTTAGCGTGAGGAACGATGGAAATTCAGACCTTGAGGATGTTACAGTTACCATTAAACCGGAGTATCCATTCTCAAAAGTGACCGGTGAATCCCTGACCCAGACAATACCATATCTGAACTCACGGCAGGACGACGATGATGCTGCCATACTCAAATATAAACTTTTTATAGATAATGATGCGCCAGAAGACCTGTATGAGCTGGATATAGTTGTAACTGATAGTGAGAACGGCGGTACGATCACAACAACCGTCAATATTGACGTTCGTGGAAAGGAATACGCACAGATCGTCACTATTACTAAATCAAACATCGACATAGCAACCGAAGAGCCGCTTGAGTTCATTGTGACCAACACCGGAAATTCACCCCTGAAGAACATGGTAATATCATGGGATGAAGAAAGTGGAGTTATCCTGCCGGTATATTCTGATAACACCAAATATATCGCATACCTCGATGCCGGTGAATCTGCAACTGTAAGCTACACCGTTATGGCTGATGTGAATGCGATTCCCGGGCTTTATCAGCTGGATATCTACCTGAGTTTTGAGGATTATGACTCAAATACAAATGAGATAACTACGAAAGCCGGACTTTTTGTAGGAGGAGAAACCGATTTTGATGTTTCGTTCTCCGAGAGTGCAAGTGGGGAAGTCTCACTTTCTGTTGCTAATGTGGGTAACAACGAAGCATATTCCGTGAAAGTATCAATTCCTGAACAGGATGGGTACACAGTCACAGGGAGTTCCTCGACCATTGTAGGAAACCTGGAAAAAGGAGATTACACCATCACTTCTTTCAACGTGGTCCAATCCGCAAATGTTGCAATCGACGAAAATAGTGATGATGAAAAAACTGGCACTGGAGAAAATATACCTGCAGGCCGATCTGCCAGCAGAAGTTCAGGTAATGAACTAACAACCATTATCGAATATACTGATTCAACGGGTCAGAGGCTTTCAGTTGAGAAGAACGTTGACATATCATTTACCTCAGGTGCAACTGGAGAAAATGATGTGGCATACGCCAAGAACAGGAATGCAAGCAGCGGGACCAGCACTACCACATACCTTCTGATCCTCGCCGCAATCGTCGCAGGAGCTGCTGTAGTATATAAAAAGAGAAAGGACAAGGAAAGGGAACAATGAGGTACAAAACATCTCTTAAACTTGCGACCAACATCCTTCTGCACAGTAAGATCAGAAGTTGGCTGACTATCATTGGCATCGTCATAGGTGTCGCATCAGTAGTTAGTATCGTTGCTCTTGGAGATGCAATGACGGAAAGTGTTGAGAGCAGCTTTGAGGATATGGACCTTACGATAATAACCATCACACCAGGATATTCCGGTGCTCAGTCATCAATGGGACCAGGCAGAGGTGGAGGTGGAGGCACTGCTGCCACTATTGATGAAGATGAGCTTACGGATAAGGATATAATGGCACTCCGATCGATCGAGGAGATAGAGTACATGTACGGCCAGATCAGTGGGAAAGCCGACGTGGAATTCACAGGGGAAACCGCAACCCTCTCAGTTACCGGAGTGGATACACAGGTCTGGAAATACACATCAGAGATGGACTATGAATCGGGTCGTGCCCTTGAGCCATCGGACAAGTATGTGGCAGTGATCGGATACAATGTCGCAAATGAGCTATTCGACCAGCCAATTGGAGTGAACCGGGTTATTACCATAGAAGGAAAATCTGTAAGAGTGGTAGGAATACTGGAAGACGGTGAAAGCAATAATGCAGTAATAATGCCAATTGATGCTGCAATAAATGTTATCGAAGATGCAGAAAAAGACGTTTATGGATCAATTGTGATAAAGGTTGAAGACGAAGAGGTTGTGGAATCGGCTGTTGAAGAGATAGAGAGGACCCTTATGACCTCACGACACGTTGATGAAAAGGAGAGGGATTTTTCAGTAACAGATTCAAAATCACAGATGGACGGAGTATCTGATATGGTGTCATCAATGACGTTCTTCCTTGGTGCAATTGCAGGTGTATCTCTTTTAGTAGGAGCAGTAGGAATTGCAAATACAATGTTCACTTCCGTAATGGAAAAGACAAAAGAGATAGGCACAATGAAAGCCATTGGTGCTAAGAACGGGGATATCATGATGATATTCGTTATGAATTCCGCACTTGTGGGTTTTGTAGGTGGGTTTTTAGGAATCGTTCTTGGAGAGATCGTTTCACGAATTGTCATACCCATGAGCGGATTGCAGATCGGACGTACTGCCACGAGTTCAGCAACCGGCCTCTCCCCGGAACTAATGATCCTTGGAATAGGACTTGCAATGCTGATAGGAGTTATTTCCGGTGTTATCCCTGCATACAGTGCATCCAAGATGAAGCCTGTAGATGCTTTGAGATATGAATGAACAGACTGCCGACATTACATAGTTCCTGCCAAAACACTGGCAGGAACATTACTCTTTTAATAGTTACTATTTTCATGCCCCCTGCAAATCAGCGTATTTAATAACCATCAGGATAATCTACTTCGCATGAATTTTACCAAAAGACCTTTTCTGTTGACCATACTTGATGGCTGGGGATATTCCCCTGAAGTGGAAGGAAATGCTATCCATGCAGCCAACACCCCCAACCTTGATGATTTGCTGGAGACATATCCGAATACACTCCTCAGCGCTTCAGGTGAAGATGTGGGACTTCCTGAGGGACAGATGGGGAATTCAGAGGTCGGGCACTTGAACATAGGCGCAGGACGTGTTGTCTATCAGGACCTTACACGTATCAACCGGGATATCGGGAACGGGGACTTTTTCAAGAACCCTGTATTGAAGCAAGCAATTGAAAATGCAAAAGCACAGGGTTCTGCACTACACCTCATGGGGTTGTTCTCTTACGGGGGTGTTCACAGCCACATGAAACATCTTCGTGCCCTTATTGAATTTGCAAAGGATGAAGGTATTACCGAGATATTCATCCATGCATTCCTTGACGGCCGGGACGTTTCCCCAAGAGCGGCACTTGAAGATATGAAGGAACATGTGGAATACTGCAACAACCTGAGTGTCGGAAAGATAGCCACGGTTTCAGGGCGTTATTATGCCATGGACCGGGATAACCGCTGGGACCGGACCGAAGATGCATACAATGCGATCACCCGGGGCGATGGAGTATATTATTCAAAAGGACCCGTTGATGCCATTTCGGAAGGTTATGGTAGAGGCGAGAATGATGAATTCATCAAACCTACGGTGATCGTCGATGAAAATGGTAGACCCATAGGAAGGATGAATGAGAACGATACGGTCATTTTCTTCAATTTTCGCCCTGACCGTGCAAGGCAATTGACCTATGCTTTCGTGAATGATGAATTTGACAATTTTGAACGCAAAAGTCATCCGAAAGTGCATTTTGTATGCATGACCGAATACGATGAGAAGCTGGAGGTCCCCATAGCATTCCCTTCGGAAGAATTGAAGAACACATTGGGAGAGGTGCTCAGCAAAGAGGGAATTAAGCAGTTACGTATAGCTGAGACCGAAAAATATGCACATGTGACATTCTTTTTCAATGGCGGTGTTGAAAAGCAGAACGAAGGGGAGGAAAGATGTCTCATCCCATCACCAAAGGTGGCAACCTATGACCTGAAACCGGAGATGAGTGCCTATGAGGTCACAGAAGAGCTGATAGAAAGGATAGGATCTGGAAAGTATGATGTGATCGTACTCAATCTTGCCAACATGGACATGGTAGGGCATAGCGGCATAATGGAAGCGGCCGTGAAAGCGGTCGAGGTCGTTGATGATTGTGTAGGAAAGATAATTACCGCAATAAAGGAAGTCGGTGGTGAAGCCATGGTAATGGCAGACCATGGTAATGCCGAAAAGATGGTCGAGTTCTGTAACAATACGGAAAGGCAATGCTACACGGCCCATACATCAAATCCGGTCCGCTGTATCTATGTGACACAGGAAAAGAGAGTTGAGCTTCAAAAGGGAAGGCTCTCAGATGTTGCACCCACCATATTGAAGATCATGGGCATTGAAAAGCCACCGGAAATGACCGGTGTTCCTTTAATAAAGAACACTTAAAACCATTGATCAAGAGTGCTTTGACTGCCGCCTATGTTAGCTTCAAGGCGGTCAAGTGCTTTATTGACCCTCTCCTCTGAAAAATCATGTTTTTTGCAGAGAAGATCAATTACCCCGGCACGATCAGGCTTGATCCATTTCAGTTCATAATCGTCTGTTACGGGCGGGTTCATGAAGAAATCTCTTTTAGCATCAAGGTCTTCGATATCTTTACCAAGTTCTTTGAGTACAACTTTTATATCGCCGTGTTCCTTCACCAGTTTAAGCGCTCTTTTCGGACCGATGTTCTCGAGACCGGTATTATAATCTGTGCCCACACACATGGCAATATCGATCAATTGCTGTCTTGTAATGCCAAGTTCCCCAAGGGAATCCACAAGGGACAAGACCTCGGGTTTAACATCCACGTAGATGTTCTTTTTTGGAAGCTTTCGCTTACCGGTAATAGTGAGATTTCGAACAACCTGTGGTGCACCGAAAAGAAAAGAATCATAGTCCTGTGAACCGATATAATCAGCATCCCCTTTTTGCACCATGTATGAGGCCTGTGCCTCTCCCTCAGAGGGTGCTTTCACATAAGGGATACCCATCAATTCCAATAGTCTGACAGAATCATCGATCATCTCACGGGTCACTTTTGAGGAGGCCTGTGCATACTTGTAGGCTTCTTCCTCAAGCCCCTGCGCTTTTGCATCTTCCCATTTAGCAGTTGCACTTTCCCGGACCTCATGCCGTTTTGCCAGAGTGTCAGATTTGAAATCAGGAGGCTTGCCATCAAAGACAAAAATAGGTTTGACACCTGCTTCGATGAGACTGGTAAGCCTATAAAGGATACCCGAAAGATGAGAAGTGATCTGACCCCTGGAATCCTTTAAAGGGGTTCCGTCACGTTGCCGGATTATACTTAAGAACTGATAAAGAGTATTATACGCATCGATAGCCACTACTTTATTTGAAAGGCCAGCTATCTCGATCGTATCCTTAAGAAGTAGATCACCAATATCCGTACCCATGCTTACAAATAATAAAAAATATTAGATGTTACCCGAAAAACCATCTATCTTGGATAGCCTGATATCGATGACAGAATCATCGTTTGCATTCATTTTGCCAACTTTCAGGACGTTACCTATCCTTTCAACTACTTCTGTTTTGGTCACTTCAACCTGATGCCCATCATTACTACCATAGTTCTTGTGCACCACTAAAAGCTCCTGACCATCTACAGAATCTTTCCCCACCATTGAGACCAGATTTTTTACGACCTGCTCAAATTCAGAATATATCAGTATTTCTGAATACTTTCCAGCCTTTTTAATTATGCCAATTGGTTCTAAATTGATGCGCATATACGCACTCCCTTGAATCTTAGCAATATTACAAACTCCACCATATACTGGCACACATATATGGGTTTCGGCAGATGTCGACAGACATAATTAAAATTAACAGTTTCCTATGCATTCGATTCGGAGAAAATTACGGAAAAAAAAGAGGAAATTAACGATATGATCTCCTGTTAAATACGTCCATTGCCTCATCCACCACACTTATGACTTCGTTCATCTTCTTATCCATTGAGCTTTCAATACTTTGCACATTGATACGAAGAGAGCGTTCTTTCTCATCAAGCGTCTTTTCGATCCTTCGAAGCCTGATATCTACAGAAAGGATCATCGCAGCTAATGCACCCACCATTACAATAGCAGAAAGTATTATCAAAGAATTAGCTGAGCTGTATTTGAACCTACCAAGCCATTCATAAGTCAGCACGAAAGAAGATACAACCATCACAATCGAAAATACAATGTCCCGGGGATCCATCATTTTACCTCATTTACTAAACTTGCAGCAATACTATCAATAATAACATCGATGTATTATCTGACAAAACCTTATAACTTTTATAACTATTATAACTATTACATACTATTAAATACTGTGCTGATATTCAAATTCACACTATCATAGATATTTTGGGTACAAGGAGAATTATATTGAGTTCTGAGAAAGATACATTCAAAGATTATCTGCCAATGTTCGCAATGGCCGGGTTGATCCTAATAGTACAGGTCATCGCATTGATACTGGCATCCCCAATGGACGAACTGGGAATGCAAGCAGTAGAAAATCCCGAATCGACTGCCAATTCGTTTTATTATATCGGATTTATCCTCGCATTCACATTCCTGTTACTGCTTGCCATCAAACGCAACATGAAATGGGTAATACAACTAACAATATTACTTGCAGTAGGCGCCACCATATTCTATGGATTCTACCCGATATTGTATATGCTTGGGATAAGTGAGACATTGAGCAGTACAGTAGGAATTATACTCGCAGCTGCACTCACTATCATCCTTTATAAATTCCCCGAATGGTATGTTATAGATATTATCGGGATAATAATCGGAGCTGCTGCCAGTGCAATATTTGGAATATCATTCGGCATCCTGCCGGCTATTGTCCTATTATCGCTTCTTGCAGTATACGATGCCATATCGGTCTATAAGACAAAGCACATGATCGATCTTGCAGAAGGTGTGATGGACCTTAAATTGCCAATACTTTTTATCATCCCAAAGAAGCGGAATTACTCGTTCATAAAGGATGGGATGAAAAAGGAAGGTGAAAAGGATGCATTCTTTATGGGCCTTGGAGATGCTGTAATGCCTACCGTCCTGGTAGTATCTGCAAACGTTTTCATTGCCCACACAGGATTCATATCATACCCCGCCCTCGGTGCAGTAATAGGGACACTTGCAGGATTCATCGGGCTTACAATATTCGTCATGAAAGGAAAGCCACAGGCAGGACTTCCATTCCTGAACAGTGGAGTAATTCTTGGATACATCGCAGGCGCACTTCTATCAGGAACCCCAATTCTGGGTTAAAAGAAATAGACGTTAGCGAGTCTTATAGAACCGTTCGAATTGAATAAAAATAAATTAAATTAAATACAGATGATGCTTAAAACGGCATCATCGTGCTTTTTTCAATCATGATTCGCAATCTTACAAACATCACATTCATCGTTACCATCACATTTTTTGCCATTGAACTCTGTATCAAGGGCACGTGTGCCTTCTGCAAGCACAGATGCATTGGAAATCGCACCAGCGATCAGAACAGCATCAAATATCTCTTCTTTGCTAAGTCCGAGCCTGTTTGCCACACGAATATGCATATTCATACAATGGTCGCACCGAAGAGCAGATGAAACACCAATACAGATCAGCTCGATCGTTTTCGGATCAAGTCTTTCGAATTCACGCATGATCGAATTGTCATACATTACCTTGGGGAGAAGGAGATCCGGCATATCCCGCATGAACTCCAGAATATACGGGATCTCACCGTAACGCTCCTTCACGCCTTCCAGGATATCAGAAACTGCCTCATCAGGCTCTTTATCGATGATCTCACGGATCTTCTCAATGTCCATAATAATCCTCACTTAAACTACAGATATTTTAAATATTTGCTACCTCAGACCTGCGTTTTATCTTTACAAGAATGTAATCCTTCATCTTAGAAGGAAGGATGTTTGCAACATCCGAAAGGAGGAAGCCTTCATCGAACTCGATATTTCCGACAGCATCACGGTATCGATCATAAGGTAGTTTTATCCTCATGCCGTCAAGCTGAAGCGTGATCGGGGCAGGCGTCAACACACTCAGAATGACAGGAACCTGCTCCTGAACCTCTTTCATTAGCCTTGCAGGAAGAACTGCAAGCGGATCCTTTGCAATACTTTCCCTCTTGAGATTTACGATCTCACCCACCTTTTCGTTCAGAACGTCCATTGCATCCAGTTCAGGACCTTTCCTCATCCTGTGAGCAACACGCCCGATACCACCAACATATATGTCAGCCCCGGAAATTTCCTCAGTCCGAATATCAGGCCCACCGGTCACCACTATAGGTATCTCGATACCTTCAAACAACTTTGGCTTCTTGTTAATGATACAATCTTTGAAAATCCCGAAAGAGAAAACAGCAACATCATGCTCATTGATGAGCCTTCTCTCATAATCAGCAGATAGTGCAACCCTTCGGCCCATCCCCCTTGCAAGCCCGATCATATTGGTATTAGCCCCTCCACGGCGGAGGTATTCCGCAATATCACAAGCAGAATGTGGAAGATGATGTGATGCAAGTGTAGGAGACACTACCGCTACCTCAGTACCCGTAAGCGGTGCCGAGGTCAGCTTACCAAGAAGTTTTATACAAACATCCTCGACCAGATGGACATCTTTTTTCGGAATGAGCATAACTAGCGTGATCTCTGTTGAAGCAGGCGTCTTCTGAACGAGATAGCCACCAAGATCTTCCAGAAGCTCAAGGATCAGACTATGTTTGTGAATCCCACCTTCATAGATATACGGTTCAAGTACTGCTGCCATCAGGAATCATCCCCTTCCAGTTCTTTCATCATAACATTGGCTTCATCGATCCAATCCTGCTGCATCGTATCTTCTGACGCCACGAAAACGAATTTACCACTATCCAGTGAATGATAACGTATCCTGAAACCTTCCGGGGTGGCGCGTATCGCCATATCGGCAAGCCTTTCTCTAATCGTTTTCTCAGGGTCATCCACGATAAGTTCAGCGATGAACTTATCCACGATCTCAAGGTCTGAAGCAACCTCGATAATGTTCCGTTCTGGCTGTATAACGTTCTGCCTTCCAAACTGTTCCCAAAGCCTGTCCAGAAACTGAGGAATGGTCTTCTCATCCCTGACAGTGATGACCACCTTTGCGTGTTCCCGGTCGAACTCAGTATCCGAGATCTCACCTGCCTTAATAGGAGGAAGACCTCTGCGAAGAAGGATGACCATCATGAACAACGAATCTTCCGGCCTTATCCTCACTTTTATCCTACCTATGGTTCGGGAGAATGCGAGCTCGGAGATGATATCCTTAAGGATGCTCTCATAAGCTGCAGCCTCGGAAGGTACCGTAGTTTCAACAGTGAATATCTCAAGAGGTTCCATGAAGATCACTCCGAAACATAACCTGATGCCAGAAGGGCTGCGCCCACAGCACCAATAAGCTGTGAATGCGGTGGCACTATGACATCTATTTTCAGGAGGTCACCAAGGGCCTTTGGAACACCTGCGATAAGGGAGGAACCTCCAACGAGGATAAGAGGCTCCTTTACCTCTACCTCCTGCAGTTGCTGTTCGAATATCTGCTCGACAACACTATGACAGGCTGCCGCTGCGACATCTTCCGGCGAGGAACCTTTTGCAAGCGAATTGACCAGGGACTGAATACCGAAAACGATACAGTAACTGTTCATTTCAACATTCTCACCCATGCCTTTTATAGCAAGATCCCCAAGTTCCGTGATCTCCACACCGAGACGTTTAGCGGTCATTTCAAGGAAACGACCTGATGCTCCGGCACAGATACCGCCCATGGTGAACATTCCTGGAATACCATCCTGTACGGAAATGGCTTTATTGTCCATTCCGCCAATATCAATAACAGTAGCAGGTCCTTTTTGTTTATCTGCAAGATAGACAGCCCCTTTTGAGTTCATTGTGATCTCTTCCTGCACCAGGTCTGCCTTGAAATGTTCACCTACCAGGAAACGACCGTACCCGGTAGTACCGATCGCCTGAATATCCTCCTTTTTGAGACCCGACTGATCAAGTGCCTGCTGTAATGCAGTCTCTGCACTTTCAAGGACCTTTATGGTAGGCACCCAGCCCTCACCAACGATCTCGTTGTCTTTCATAACGACCGCTTTGGTAGTAGTTGAACCGGAATCAATACCTGCAGTGATGCCGTTTTGTTTCGTTCTCGCAAGCAGGTGTTTCCTTCTCGCAATGGTTGTCAGAGCTTCCAGACGAGTAAGCAGTGTCGCAGCAGTGGTACGCTCAGTGAAAGAATAGCTTATCACCGGCAGACCGGATTCCTCGAAGATATACCTCCTCAACTCATTCCTCACGATCGCAGCTTCAGCACAGCGGAAACATGATGTAACGAACACACCGTCCACTTTTGAAACACCTTCAACGACCGCTTTCGCCCTTGCCATCATAAGTCTGAGGTCAGGACTTGCCACTTCCAACCCGAACTCCATACCGATGGTATCGAGGGTCGCAACATCCATCTCAGGATAGACAAGCTTGGCATTCAACATACTTGCGGCCTTTTCCAGCTCGCTCTGGACCCCAGCATACTCACTTCCACAGGAAACAAGGGCTACCAGTACCGGATCTCCTTTATCGCTCATTTTTCATCACTCCCGGATGGCAGGGACTTCAAGAAATCTGCTATCTTGTAAACGAAATCCTGCCCATCTTCCTCGGTATGAGGATACTGGATCTCAAGTATTGGGATGTCCTTTTCCCTGATAAGGAACTTTGTCAGTTCGTTGGTACGGGCACAGCCCATGCATCCAAAACTGAAAGACGAATCGCCAACGATGATGCCAGCTTCTGCAAAATCGATCATGGGGCCAATAAGGGACATCCTTCCACGAACCCCTGCAGGCACTTCCACAGCAGCATATTTTAAACCGTGTTTTGGCCCTTCAGGAGTAATGTTCAAAGGAGGAGAATCAACCCCAATAGTGTTTATTATCTCCTTGATCTTCTCCATCATAGCAAGAGGTTCATGTCCGAACCTCTCCACCATATCGGAAAGGATCAGGCTGTTAGTAGGATAAATGATAACTTTTGCCAATGTAACACCTCAGAATTCTGAATCAATTATCTTCTTCAATTTCGATATATCAAGTTTTTTCGGAGCCTCATGCATTTCAAGAGGTTCACCAGCCTCATATTTGTCCAGTGCTCTGCCTATCATGGGAAGCATATTCACCTCTTCTCTCAGGAAATGGAAACCTGGTCTTGGACCGCCTCCTCTTCCCGCCCGGCATCGGACCTCTGCACCCGGCTTAAAGCCCCTTTCCTTTACAAATATATGATTATGGTCCATTGAACGAAGGGTTTCAACAACCTTGAGCACAGCTTCCCTCGGACCATTCACCATCGTACCAAAACAGGTTTCCTTGATAGTAATGGAATCTTCCGATTCGTAAACCTTCATAACTGCGTCCGTGGGCAGGATGCTTTCCGAACTTATGACAACTATCTTCGTGATGTTATCCTCAGTTTCTTCAGCCATCAATTATCACTTCCCTTACTTTCAATAACGTACATAACATCCCCATCCTTAAGCCCTTTGAGTTTCTCAGGTTCAAGAATATGACCAATTATATTAGTGCTCAGGAACTTCTCACCCGTAGGACCGAACATATCATCATCGTCCAGTTTTACACCGACCATTCCATGTCTTTTAGCCGCCTGGTTAGTGACACCGATATCACCTGCATTTACCTTGCCTTCGGGAACATTCTCAGGCATGATCTCCTTATATTTCTCCGCAGCCTTTTCCGCCTTGAATATATATGTGTTCTCGTAGGTCATCATGACCGGCAATGCCCCAACGGGTTTGAACTGGAGATCTATAGCATGTCTGAAAAAATCAAGCGTTTTTGGAGCAAGATCATCATAAAGTTCAATGCTTACAAGCTTTGAATCTGGAACACCGATGACTTCCACTGACCTCTGTCGCATAACATCGATGCTATGCGGAGGATCCTGTTTCACAACAACAGCATCTTTTTCCACGTAGCCTTTCTTAACAAGCTCGATACCAAGTGCTGAAAGCTTTTCTTCTGCGGCCTTGAAGGACAGACCCAATAACCAGATCGGTTCCGGATCGGTCTTTACCATCAATTTCTGACCGGCTTCTGCCATCTGTACAAGTTCGAGACCATGTGACAAGTGTCCTATAACGGAATGCATGATACTTGCCGGACGGTCATCGCGGGCAATAAAGACCTTGCCGGAACCATACCCTACTGTCCTTACCCATACCGAACCTCTGTCCCGCGGGTCAAAACCTTCATACTTGCACATCTCACCGTGCAAAGAACTATCTGAAATAAAAGAGCTGGAAACAAAGTCCACATCAAAAGTCCCATCCCGGATCAAAGCAAAAAAGTGTTCTGCACCTTCAGGGGTTTCCGGATTAAGCTCCACTTCAACATAAGTGAATATACGGCATCCGTCTTCAAGTACTGTAGAGAGATCGGAAGTACAGATATGATCCCCAGACTCTTCCCATTCCAGAACAGGTTCGATAGAAAGGATACTATCCCCGCTTCCAAGTTCTTTAAGGACATTGGTTCCACTGATAATCTTTCCAAAGGAACCGTCTTCCGGAGCACCGTATTCTGAAGAGTGATCATCCAATGCGATGATCAAATGAGTATTGCCGGGATCTAGACCACCAGCACCAAAAACTACGTCATATTTCTCAAGTGATACTGAGCCTTTACCAGGAATTATATCCGCTTCAAACGGACCAAAAGCTATTGCATCCCTGGAATCCCAGCGTACACTGACACTTTCATAATCTTTAAAACGCTCTGCCCATATCACTGCGGATACAGACTCACCATTGAGTTCTATTTTAAATTCACCTTTAGAGGTCTTAACGACATAATCGATAATAGCACCGCTTCTACCGCCCTCATATTTCTTGAGGATACCTATGGCAGAACCTTCCATATAAGGAGTTTCAGATGCTTGTATAGCATCCCCCAATGTAGAATTATGGGGTATTGCTATGCGATGATCATTGACCTCTACACTAATTTCGCCGCTCAGACCTATCGCCTCCATTAGATAATATAGGAAGCTAAATGTTAAACTTATGCTTCCTGAGCAACAAACAAACGTTCTTCTTCAGTAAGTTGAGAAAGCACCTCTCCCGGCTCACCGATCGATACGATCTTAGCATCCCTCATCAATGCAACGCGATCACATACTTCATGCAGGAAGTCCATATCGTGAGATACAATAACGAACGTATCACCCATTTCGTCACGTGCTTTAAGGATAGACCTTGTGACCTCTATCTTTGTTATCGGATCCATGGTGCCAGTAGGTTCGTCCATCACAATGATGGTAGGCTCCTTCATCAAGATCTGAGCAAGAGCAACTCTATGCCTTTCGCCTTCACTTATATCATCTGCCATCTTTGGAAGAATGGACTTTGCCTTCTCTTCAGAAAAACCAGTCGTTATAAGAGTCTTGATGGCCTTGCGTACTGCAAGCTCATAAGGTAGGTCGATACCTATTGACTCAGTTAGATTGTCAATGATGGACCTGTGAGTGTAAAGCCCATATTCCTGATGAAGAATGCCCATATATTTAGTTGCACGACCTCTGTTATCAGGACCTGGAATGGTCATGTCCACCCATTCGTCACCTACACGGACCTGAATAACCCCTTTTGTAGGTGCAACGATTCCCATGAGCATCTCAGATGTAGTGGTCTTTCCTGCACCACTTGTGCCTGCAAGACCAAATATCTCACCTTCCTTCACATCAAAAGAGATATCATTTACCGCATGTATAACGCCCCTTGTTACAGAGATATATTTCTTGACAAGGTTCTTGACATCGATTATCGGAGCACCAAGAGGAACTTTGACATGCTTCTTAATACTGGGCACCATGCCCATGAACTCTTTAGCAACCTTGCAAGGCTCACCTTCACTGATTATCACACCATCTTCAAGGATGATAGCCTTATCTGCAAGCTTCTCTATGACCTCAGACCAGTGAGATGTAATGACCATGGTCATATTGTAAGTTTTCACAGCCTTTTCAATAACATCATGAACGATATCAGCAGTCCTCGGATCGAGTGTACCGGTAGGTTCATCCGCAAGCAAAAGCATCGGATTCCTCACAAGCTGTCTTGCAAGAACCACCCTTTGTTTCTCTCCACCGCTCAGATCACGCGCAACGTGCATCAACCTGTGAGACAGACGTACATCTTCAAGAAGTTCCATAGCCCTTGACATCGCATCAGGACCTGTATATCCGATCTCTTTCAGAGAGTTCATCACATTTGCAACTACCTGATCATCGCCATAAAGGGCGAATGTACGCTGCAACATGATGGCAATTCTCTTGGATACGCTCCTCCGCTCATGATCATGCTGAGACAGAGCTACAAAATCCGCATCAAATGCCTTCATATACTCATGATTACAGAGACGGCAAGGCTCGCCTACTTTACTTGGCGGATCTATGTGACCACATTGGTCACATCTTGCAAGATGATAAATGATTGAACCGGAAATATTCTCGTATTCTTCAGCACCTCGCAGAGCGTGCATCAAAATTGTTTTTCCTGCACCACTGCGCCCCAAAATTCCAATAACCTCACCCTCATTGATGTTAAGATTGATATTTTTCAGAACCTTCACATTATCATAAGTGATAGTTAGGTCTTTGACCTCGATGAACAATGACATTTGCTTTCCTCCGATATGGTTAGCTTAAGAACCTTTTTTGATATATTGACACATTGATGTTCAATATTACTTAATGGTTTTGTATGTAAATATCAAAACCAAATGAATCTCATTTTGTGAATAACATTACCAAGATTTTATCCTCAGCAGATACACAGACTTACATAATACAGTACATAAATATAACGTATTGCAGTATCACCGTTAACATTGAAAACCAGATACAAACGAGCCAAATTAAGATAAATCCCCAGACCAACAGGGCTCAATCGCTGTTAGCAAGGTCAACCACTTCCCCAATATGATCTATAATAACATTTGCAGAGTTCACCAGCTTTTCCGGGCGATTATCCCCTTGTTGTATGGTCATCACCCCAATATCAGCCGCCCTGAGAGCAAGAATATCGTTCATCCCATCCCCCACCATGAGAACTTTTTCATACTTCCCCTTAAGTTCAAGGATAATCCGCTCTTTTTCACGGGTAGTGGCAATATCAAAGACACGGTCTATAGGAATAGAAAGACATTTTGCAAGCTGCTCAAGATTGCGCATACTGTCACCCGAAGCAATATAGACATCAACCCCGCGAACTTCAAGTTTTTCGATGGTATCTTTTGTATCGTGGAACAAACGTCCCCCCGTACTCAATACATAAGGAACAGAATAATCGTTCCTATCCACTATGATCCCGGCTGCAACATAAAATATGTTCGGACACTGTGCTTTTACCATGTCAACTACCTGAAGTATATCAGATATCCTCAGTTCGCTTCCTTTAATAATATCATAGGCTTCATCAACGGAAAACGGATCACTAGCACAACTGATAGCGATCGTGACCCCATACTCATCGATAAAGTCACTAACGCGCATACTATGATCAGCACTCAATACAACGCTGGGTTCGGTATGAAGAACAATAAGAGCACGCCCCTTTCGTTGTGCAACAAGTCCAGTACTATCTATGCCTGTAATGATCTGACCAGACCCCATATCCTTTGCAACACGATACATATGCAATAGTGTCCCGGCACTATCAAAAACCACAGCTACGTTCTTTTGCATAGGATATGATTCAGCATACCAGATTATTAAACTTGTGTTCTCTAAAAAAGGATGGAGAAAGACCGAAAAGCAAATATTGCCTTCATTGGATGATAACGATCTGAGAAGGTGCTTCAACAATTATCTCAGGATTTTCTTTGTACTCGATCACCTTTCCGGTCACTAACACATGTTTTCCCTCATACATGACCACGGGGTCCTGTGAAAAACGATCCCAGTAATCACTCCAGATCACCACAGTGAAATAACCCTCATAAGGGTCATGAAAATTAAGGAAAATGATCCCAGCATCATCCTTTTTTGTGGTCTGGACTATCGTACCTTCAACTGTAATGACCTGCCCGATGTAGCGCCCTGCTTCCAGATATGAGATCGTGACAGGATCTTCCGCCATGACAGGAGCCGACCAGAGCCCGACACCATTCTTTTTTGCCACCACTTCCGCACTATCGAAAATATCCTGATAATGCGTATCCGGACTGTAGGCCTTTGAGAAAGCAAGTCCTGAAAGGACAAGTTCTTTGTTAACCATTTCATTCTCCACCCAGACATACCTTAAAAGTCTTCCATATACATCAGTCTCACTAACATCCTTTTCGAGACCTATAACCTTGCCCAGAACCCTGTGCACCATATATTGCTTTGCTTCAGAATAATAAGGCTCCCCCGCCTCAGGAGTATCAACTCCTATCAACCGCACCCTTTCACCAGAAGACACAACGATCGTATCACCGTCAATGACTTCCGTTACATTCACGAACTCGAGAGGATGAGGTGCTGCATCAGTATCCGATCCTACGCACCCCGAAGACACAACAAGAAATAAGAGAAGCAAAAAAGAAGCAATTCGTTTGTTCATGAGGTGAAGATTAGAGGAAAACATTATAACATTTACTGAATAATATTTTATAAATTAATAAAAATATGAGTTATTATATATAGATTAGTATCAAAATGAGTATGATTGATATAATTGCCTGTCAAACAAATCAATAATCAAACGAGTGGATAATGATTGCAGAATAATGAGTTACCTAGGATATTGGTCGTGGATGATGACCAGAAGAACGTAGAACTGATGGAAGCGTACTTGTCCCCCGACTACGAAACGATCCCTGCGTACCGAGGAAAGGAAGCGCTTGAGATCCTTGAAAAGGATGAGATAGACCTTGTTCTGCTTGATGTGATGATGCCTGACATGAAAGGTTATGAAGTATGCATCAAACTCAAAGAAGATATTAAAACTCAATTCATACCAGTCATTATTGTTTCAGCTCTTTCGAGAAAAAAGGACCGCATCCAGGGTCTCGAAGCCGGTGCAGATGAATTCCTTACAAAACCTGTTGATCAGATCGAACTGAAAACAAGGGTCAAATCCCTACTAAGGCTCAAAGAGCTTTACGACAGAAATATTCATGAAAAGGAACTCGCTAACAAATATTTTGATACCGCTGATGTCATGCTCATAGTGATAGACCCTGACCATAAGATCAAGCTAATTAACAAAAAGGGTTGCAAGATAATGGCATGCGAAGAAATGACCCTTATAGGGACTGATTTTTTCAATACGATGGTGCCGGAAAGGTTCCGAGAAAGTGGAATTGAAGACTTTTACAGATTTATCTCTGGAAACATTAGTGGACTTGAGAATTTTGAAGCACCCCTTCTAAGACTGGATGGAGAAGAAAGGATCGTAAATTGGCACAACACACTATTAAAGAACAAGAATGGAAAAATTACAGGTATGCTATCATCCGGAGAAGACATTACCGAAAGAAAGCGAGTAGAAGAAGCCCTGATAGAAACTGAAGAGATACATGAAAAAGAAATACACCATCGTATAAAGAATAATCTTCAGATAATCGCCAGCCTTCTGGATCTTGAGGCTAGCAACTTCACAGACCCCCAGGTTATCAATGCATTTAAAGAAAGCAGGGATCGGATCCATTCAATATCCATTGCACACGAAGAACTGTACCGTTCGAGAGATATGACGAATGTTGCTTTTCAGGATTATGCAAAGGATGTTACAAATTACCTGTATCAGATGAACGGTCAGCAGGCAAAGAATATTAAACTAAGGATGGAGGTAGAGGATACTCTTTTAAGCGTTGACAGGGCCATTCACCTCGGGCTTATTCTTAATGAACTTATTGTTAACTGTTTCAAATATGCATTCCCGGACGGAAAGGGGAACATATCCATTGTTTTCCACAGGAAAGATGATCAATTCACCCTCATTGTGGCCGATAACGGCATAGGTATTCAGAAAGAGATAGAGATCGGAAATACAAAGACACTGGGCATGCAACTGGTTAACGAACTTGTGAAACAGATCGGTGGGAATATACATATCGACAGAAGTAATGGAACAAAAGTAACGATCACATTCAAAGATAAATGACAGTCCCAAGTGAGATGAAATGAAGATCAAAATAACGATCCTTAGCATTCTACTTTTATGCACTCTAATAATTCCTGCACACGGATTTCTTGGAGAAAAAGAATACCCGAGATTCTTTGATGAACCTTGGGACCATTCACCCATAACAGTGTATATAGATGATGTGAATACACCCCCGCACTACAGCCACACATATCGAAAAGCGATTGTGGACGCAACTGAGTATTGGGAAACCGGCGGGAACGGCAAACTATATTATGAGCCAGATTTTGAGATAATTGATAGCCCGGATGCAGACATTTATGTCATGTGGGTCGAGACAATGGAAGAGGTTACCGGTGCAGAAGATGGTGTTGCAGGATACTGCAGACCGGAAATATCTGCCGGCAGATTCATCCGTGCCAGTATCGTCCTGGAAGTCGGCGATAAAAGAGGACTTTCGTGGCAGCAGTATGGAGATGCGAACATGGAACAGATCGCCATACATGAACTCGGACATGCCCTTGGGCTTGACCATAGTAATGACAAAAAGGACATAATGTATCCTTCGTATGAACAGAGGGATAATGTGAATCCCTTGCTTCTGGAAAAGACGTATCCCATAATAATTGCAATTGTGCTGATCGCCATAGGTGTTCTGGGATATTTAGGAACAGGATGGTTACGGTATCATAAAAAGATAAAGAGCCTTGAGGATAAACACATTAAAAAGTGAATTGTAGAACATTTGGATACATACATAGGATATGCATTTAAATAGTTTTGAAACATCCATGCCCATTGAATTTCTTTGTTCGTTAGATTGATATATAGAATAAAGAATTATAAGCACATATTTATCCATTAATAAAAAACATTACGTTTTTTGCGATTATAGGAGGATTATAAATGAAACAGCAGGTAGAGGTTAAAGAACTTAAAGAAGGTAAATACGTCCTTGCCGATGATGAGCCATGTGTCATCAAGAGCATACAAAAATCAAAGCCAGGTAAGCACGGATCAGCAAAAGCAAGGATCGAGGCAATTGGCATATTCGATGGCCAGAAACGTTCCATCATAAGCTCAGTTTCCGCTAAGACCTACGTACCTATCGTCGAGCGTAAGAGTGCACAGGTACTATCCATTTCCAGCAACATCGCACAGCTCATGGATATGGAAACCTACACTACATTCGAACTTACCATCCCTGAAGACTACAAGGATAGGGTCACTGAAGGTAAAGATATCACATACATTGAAGCTATGGGTAAGATGAAGATAGACCTTAGATAAAAACAGGGATATTATGTTCTACCAGCCCGGCATGATGGATGCACTGGCAGATTACGATTCTGCCAGCTACGTCATATTTGGAGTACCATTTGATCGTACATCATCGTTCAGGGCTGGGAGCAGATGGGCTCCTGACGCTATAAGGAGCGCCACTGCAAATTTTGAAAGTTATAACTCTTTTTATGATATCGATATTTCAGAGATCCCTGCCCACGATGCAGGAAATTTCGAAGCAGGAGCTCTTGTGGACGATGTCCTTGATGAGCTTTATCTTGATGTCATTAACATCGTTGATGATGGAAAGCTCCCAATAATGATAGGTGGAGAACATTCCCTAACACTACCATGTATGAAAGCCTGTGCAAAACATGCAGGAGAGGATTTCGGAGTAGTTGTATTGGATGCACATTTTGACCTCCGGGATGAGTTTGAGGGAATGAAGTATAATCATGCTTGTGTTTCCCGCCATATTCTCGAAGAGGTCACTGAGAACTATGTCAGCATAGGCATTCGAAGCGGTCCAAAGGAAGAATGGGACTATGCCAAAGAGAACAACGTTCGTTACTATACTCCCGAAGATGTTACAGAGAAAGGGATAAAGGGACTTACCAACGAGATTAGAGAATATCTTGATTGTGAGAATATCTACATATCCCTTGACATGGATGCACTTGACCCTGCGTTTGCACCGGGAGTGGGAACACCGGAACCATTTGGACTTACATCCGTGCAAGTTAGGGACATCATACGGGAATTCGCACCCATTGCCAGAGGTTTTGATGTGATGGAGATATCCCCGGAGTATGATAGCGGTCAGACTGCGATACTTGGTGCAAAATACATTCGCGAATTCATTGCTGCACATGCTGCTTCAATAAAATGAACAGTCCAGTCTTAATCCATTGATAATAAAGTTGTTCATGGTTAAGTTTATACACACCCCGAACAATCATATGCTCAGATACCATGAATGAAGAAGTAATAGTAGAATGTCCTGTATGTTCACCAAAGGAATCGGTAGAGCACGAGGTATTGAGAGCGGGGCAGAATCCCGTCGTACAGTGCCAGGAATGTGGAGCAGTCCACACAACAGTAATTGAAGAGAAGAAGCCCATAGTTACAAAAGTGATCGTCAGCAAGGATGACATTTCATTTACCCTTCATGCACCTATAGACTCAGAAGAGATGCTATATATCGATGATGAACTTGTGATCGATGATGAGAACTCTGAAGAAGTATATCCGATAATTGTAACATCCATTGAATCCGAAGGCCGCCGCGTGGACCGCCAGGAAGTCGATAAGATCGATACGATCTGGGGACGTGCTACAGATGAAGTTACTGCAAAAATATCATTGAAGGTCAGGAACGGCTCAACATCTCTGGAAAAGAAAGTTCCCGGAGAATATGAGTTCGTTGTCGGTGAAGACTATAACGCAGAAGGAAAAACGTTCCACATCACCAAGATAAAGATAAGAGGCGGTTCATTCCAATCACGAAAGGGAGATCGAGTTGCTGCCAAGTATATCAAGCGCATTTATTCCATCGACAAGCGCAAGCAAGGATGGGGAGAAGGAAAAACCTCATGGAGTCAAAGGGACAAGAGGTATTGATAAGAGCACTGAAAGCTAACGGGACCGATCAGCGAGTGCTCAATGCTATGAAAAAGGTCCCGAGACATCTTTTTTTACCTGAGGATATGCAAAGTTTTGCTTATGCAGACACTCCATTACCCATCGGATATGATCAAACGATCTCCGCACCCCATATGGTCGCCATAATGTGCGATCTCCTGAAAATTACTGAGGGAATGACTATTCTGGAGATCGGTAGCGGTTCAGGATATAATGCTGCTGTAATGGCTGAGCTTGCAGGTGAGAATGGGAAAGTCTACACGGTCGAACGCATTCCAGAACTTGTGGACCTTGCCAGGAACAACCTTGAAAGAGCAGGATATTCAAATGTCACTGTGGTACATGATGACGGATCCTGCGGTCTGCCTGAACATGCCCCATACGACCGCATCGCTGTGACTTCAGTGGCACCTGAGGTCCCACCACCACTTAGAGAACAATTGTCAAAGAACGGTATAATGGTGATCCCGGTAGGAACACAATATCAAACCCTTGTCGTCGTAAAGAAAGACAGCAAAGGCAACATCACCCATAAAGCGATGGGAGAAGTGATATTTGTCCCCCTTATAGGGAAATACGGTTTTTGAACTATTTAGAACCAGAAAGAGAATGACACATCAGACATATGAATATATATGCAACCTTTAATATATAGAATGGTTCGAAAAAGGAGAGATCATTATAGAAACACGAAAGATACAGCGGACCGGCGGGTCCACATACATTGTATCACTTCCAAAAAAATGGGCAGAAAGAGTCGGAATAACTACCGGATCCCAGGTTGCACTTCAGCCACAACAAGATGGTTCCCTCACAATTATGGCAATGGAAGCTGCAACCTCCGTTCAGAAAAAGAATGTGATCGATGTTAGCAGCTACAGCGGAGACAGCCTCATACGGACACTTATTGCTGCATACCTTTCCGGCTCCGACCTAATTGAACTTCGTGCAAACAGGATACAGGCAGAACAAAAAAAGATAATCCGAAATATTTGCCATAAACTTATTGGACCTGAAATAATAGAGGAGACAGCAAAAACGGTACTCATCCAGGATCTTTTGAACCCAAACGAAGTATCCATTAAAAAAAGTGTTCGGCGGATGTTCCTTATTTCCAATTCCATGCTAAAGGATGCTATACAGGCTTTAAAAGAAAAGGACCATGATCTTGCCCTTGATGTTGTAGAGCGTGATGATGAAGTTGACCGACTATTCATGTTGATATCAAAGCAATTCCGAGCAGTACTGCGTGGAAAACGCATCCCGGATACATCTGAGACTACGATAGATGAATATCACGATCTGAGGCTCGCTGCAAGTTCCCTTGAACGTATTGCCGACCACGCTGCAAAAATTGCAGCAATAATACCTACATTGGTGATCCATATCCCTGTCGAGACAATGTATCTTATAGAAACTTCGACAGAAGCCTCAAGTAAAATGGTAGAGGATGCTATTGAGGCATTGTACACTCAGAACACGGAACTTGCGAACAGGGTAATTTCAAGAGCGGATGATACAAAGATCAAGATAAATGCACTTGATGCATCTCTTTTAACACTTGAGTCACCCGAATCCATTGTTGCACTTGGTACTGTGGCAGACAGTCTTGACAGGATAGGAGATTATGGGTCCAACATTGCAGAGCTTGCGATCAATCTATCGATGGCACTAATTCAAAACAAATAAAATCCAGAATGATTATTTATTATAACGTATTTAATAAACCACAATTCGAATAATGATACTCAGGCGATTATTTATAAGGCATGAGTAATATCAAAACATATAGATTTGAATAGGATTTCTGTTCTAAAACGGAGGGAACTTATGGGCGTAATGGGATCATTTAAGAAATTCTTCAAAAGGCTGTTTAACAAAAAGAATGCACGAATCGGTATTTATGGTCCACCCAATGCAGGAAAGACCACACTTGCAAACCGGATACTCCGGGACTGGACAGGCGATGCCATGGGTTCAGTATCCCACATTGCTCACGAAACCCGCCGTGCAAGACGACGAGAGGGAGTGACCATCCAATCAAACGGTGGATCGATAAGTCTGGATATAATTGATACACCCGGACTTGCAACAAAGATCGATTTCCATGAGTTCATGGAACTGGGAATGAACGAAGCAGAATCCAAAAGAAGAGCAAAAGAAGCGACCGAGGGGGTAATTGAAGCCGTGAAGTGGCTGGAGAACCTTGACGGAGTAATCCTGGTAATGGATGCAACTGAAGACCCATATACCCAGGTAAATGTTACAGTAATAGGCAATATGGAAGCAAGGAACTTACCATTACTTATCGTTGCCAACAAGACAGACCTTCCGGAATCTTCAGCCACTTCAATAAGAGAGGCATTTCCGCAACATCCAATGGTAGCCATATCTGCCCTTGAAGGAAAGAACATCGATACGTTCTACGATGAAGTTGCAAAAAGGTTTGGGTGATCGATATGCAGGGAATTCAAATGGACTTAGTCTCAGAGGACAGGCTTGCAAAGATGCAACCTGTGGAAAAAGTCCGATTTATTATTGATGAAGTAAAGGGCGGGAAGATCCTTGTTCTTGAAAGGGGCCTTACCCCTGAAGAAGAAGCAAGCCTTATCGAAATGACAATGACACTGATCGAGCCTGACGATTTTGCAGGTATTGAGATGGAAAGTTATCCAAGCCAAACGGACAACTCATTGCTTGGAAAACTGTTCAAGAAAAATGTAGTTCGAACCCGACTTACAGTAATTGGACCTGCCAACAAGCTGAAGACCTTGAAGAAAGACCGTGACATGATAAGTGCACTTGTCTCAAGCAAATAATTCGATGTGGGACACTAATGGATACCACTGAACAAAAACAAACTCCAAAAGAGGTCACTCATTCATTGTCCTCTTATGCAATGGGAACAGATGAGGTCAATATTGTCTGCACCTATGGAAAGATAGCCATCTGGTATGGCCGCCAGACACCCGAGGTTATTGTTGGGCAGACCCTCATCAGCATCTCAAAGATAGACAAAACGGCAGTCCATGAAACAGAGATCGTATGCGATTTCGACAAGATCACAGAATATGAAAGTAGCGGATATATCCTGGTATCCTATGCGAAAGCACAAAATGGATATCGGGCAATGTTCAACATCCCATTTTACAGTAACAAAGCACTTTACTATCTGGCAGAGTCCATAATCGAAGATTTGAAGAAGGATGATGTGCACATTGACATCTACTGGAACGGTGACGATTCAGATATTGCTCGATTATATGATGAATTCAAGGATATAGAGGGATGGAAAGTGAAAGATATTACATATAAAGATGAGGGCAAGCACAGAGATGCCCCTAAATAATGAAAGGAATGAATAGTTATGAAAGACGTATCTTCAATAAAATGTGAGCATTTGATCTCATCCATGCAACTTATAGCACACCATCTTGAAAGTGTTGCTGAGGATCTTGACAAGGAAAGTATCAGAAATATGATATCAACCATCCTTGAAGCGGACAGCGTATTTGTAATGGGTGCTGGAAGGTCAGGTCTTGTAGGAAAAGCATTTGCAATGCGTCTGATGCACCTTGGTTTGAAGTCCTACGTAGTTGGAGAATCCACTACCCCTGCAGTTCATCCAGAAGATGTAGTTGTCACAATATCAGGATCAGGAGAAACTAAATCAATTTCCAATCTTGGAAAGATCACAAAGGATATCGGAGCAAAGCTCATCACCGTTACATCCAACCCTAATTCCACACTTGGTAATCTTTCAGATGTCGCTATGGAAATAAAGGGAAGGACAAAGGATGATACTGGCGGATACCTTGAAAGACATATGCGTGGAGAGTATTCACTTCTCACACCACTGGGAACTTCTTTTGAGATATCATCCCTCGTATTCCTCGATGCAGTTATTGCAGAGATCATCTCCATTACAGGAGCATCCGAGGACGACCTTAAGTCACGTCATGCAAAACTAGAGTAAGGAGAATATATCATGAGCGGCAGAGGATTTGCACAGCGTGTTCTGGATATTGATATTTCAGGCATTAGAAAGATGTTCGAGGCTGCCGGTTCAGATGCGGTCAATCTGGGACTTGGACAACCGGATTTTGATACACCCGGCCACATCCGACAGGCAGCCATCGATGCCATTAATGAAGGATTTACCGGATACACATACGGAGCAGGGATCGTTGAACTAAGGGAAGCATTAAGCCAGAAGTTCAGAGAACAAAATGGTTTCGAGGTAAGTCCTGACGGTATCATTGTTACATCAGGTGCTTCCGAAGCGCTGGAAATAGCTATCGCAGCCCTCATTGATCCGGGAGATGAAATAATAATCTCCGACCCGGGATTTGTATCCTATAATGCCCTTGCAGGCTTCATGGGTGGAAAGGTAGTTGGAGTCCCTCTGGGAGATGATCTTACCATGCGGCCGGAAAACGTCATGGAGAGTATCACCCCTAAAACAAAAGCAGTCATTGTGAACTCACCTTGTAATCCTACCGGCGGAGTGCTTTCAAAAAGCGACATCAAAGCCTATGCTGAGATTGCAGACGATAATGACATCACACTTATTTCCGATGAGGTCTACGAACATTTCCTTTACGAAGGAGAGCACGTCAGCCCTGCAAAGTTCACTGACAATGTCATAACTGTCAATGCATTCTCAAAGACATATGCTATGACCGGATGGCGTGTCGGCTATACTGCTGCGAGCCAAGAATATACCAACCAGATGCTAAAGGTCCATCAATATGTGCAGGCATGCGCGAACTCCATTGCGCAAAAAGCAGCCCTTGCTGCCACTACCGGCCCACAGGACTTTGTATATATGATGCGAGATGAGTTCAAAAGCCGCAGGGATGTCCTCGTTGAAGGCGTCAATGCACTCGGAATGGAATGTGAAGCGCCAAAGGGTGCGTTCTACATGTTCCCGAAAGTAGAGAACAGCACCGAAGTTGCTACCAAGCTGGTAGCTAACGGGGTAGTGGTTGTGCCAGGAACAGCTTTTGGTAAAAACGGAGATGGCTATATACGAATGTCTTATGCAACATCCATGGATGAAATAAAAAGAGCTTTAAAGATAATGGAAAAAGTACTCTGACCAGGTCCTTTAAAGGACATGTTCATTTTATATTATTTCTTGAAATCATTCAAGATCAGCTTCATCGAGTTCTTCACTTAATAGTGCTGCTTCTTCGGCCATTTCTTCGCTTAATTTTCTAGCTGCTACTTCAGCCGCTTCTTTTGCTTCCTTTTCTTTTTTGGTCTCTATTACCATCTCAACAAGCTTGTCAACGATAGAATCGAGATTCTCACCTGTTGCTGTTGACATTTTTGCATCAACAAAATCAGGTATTTTAAAGAGATCATGGTCGCATTTGTTCGCAACAACATAGACCGGCATTTCAAAGTTTGCTACAACTTCATCAAGAAGACGTTTCTGATCAGCTATCTCGTAACCACATGTTTCACTTGCATCGAGAATGAAAAGTACAACAGCATCAAGATGCTTTATCGCAGTGATCGCCTGAAGCTCTACATTGTTCCTTTCAGACATTGGCCTGTCAAGAAGTCCAGGAGTATCAATAACCTGATATCGATCATATCCTCTTTCAAAATGACCGATGAGAACACCTTTTGTTGTAAACGGATAAGAAGCCACTTCAGGTCTTGCACCGGTAGCCATTGAAACAAAGCTGGACTTACCAACATTAGGATAACCTGCGACTACAATAGTAGGTTCCTCGCGTACATCCGGGAACTTCCTCATTATATTGCGGGCATCGTTCAGAAAAAGAAGGTGTTTATTAATAGTACCTATTACAGAAGCCATACGTCCAAATGCCTCTTTACGGGTCTTTACCGGGTCCTTGCTTTTTCTTATCTTACCCACATATTCCCTTGATATCTCATGGATCTTGTTACTTGCCCAATCAGCAGACCCGAGAGCTAAACGAAGGTCATCAATGCCTACTACAATATCAGTAAGTTCAAAATAGAAATTTGAAAGATCATCAAAGTTTGGAAAACGCCTGACAATATTTGCAAGATTATCAGAGAGGATATTTCCTGAGGTCATTATCATTGACTCATGTGCTTTCATTGCACCATCTTTATCCCTTACAGTCTTTCCTGCCTTTGCACGTGCTGCCCTCCGAAACGCTTTATCGATAAGTTCGTCCGAAGTAGGAACCGTGTGAATCTTCTCAAATATCATGATCATTTACCTATAATTAACTATAATCAGCTTCAAACTCGCATAAGCTATATATTAGTGTTCCTCGAAGTATAACCCTTAAACAAAAAATTATTAATTATCATTCATTGCAATTCTTACAACATGTATATATAGCCCTATTCAGATAAATCCACTAGGAGATAACGGTGAGCTTATGGAATTAACCCCTATTCAAAAAGAGATAATCATTGAATTGATCAACCTTCAGCGCCAGAAGGCATCAGCAGTTAAAGGCGAAGAAATTGCCGAGCTAATAGATAGGAATCCAGGGACTGTCAGGAACCAGATGCAATCGCTTAAAATGTTGGGACTTGTAGAGGGAGTACCAGGTCCAAAAGGCGGATACAGAGCGACCGGTGATGCATATGAAGCCCTGAACGTAACTGCAATGGACAAGGAAGCAGAAGTCCCGATCTATAAAAATGAAACGATCGTTAACGGTGCCACGGTTGCAGAGATCAGTTTTACAACAGTGAGACATCCGGATCTGTGCAATGGCAGGATAAAAGTACTTGGGAACATCAAGGCATTTAATAGTGGGGATCGGGTGCAAGTGGGACCAACTCCGGTGAATCGACTGATAGTGCGAGGAGAAGTAGTTGGCAGGGACGATACTGAGAACTCGCTTCTTTTCACAATAACAGAAATGGTATCACTACCAAAAAAATCAGTCAAACATTACATCAAAAAGGACACTATTTCCGTAGAACCAAATTATACCATTCAGGAAGCAGCTCGCATTTTTATCACGAACAAGATACATGGCGCTCCAGTGGAAGATAATGGAAAGATAGTAGGAATGGTAACTTTCATGGATATCGGAGAAACCCTTGCAAGCGGGAAGATGACCCTGAAAATAAAAGACATAATGACAAAGAATGTCATTACTATTGATGGCGATTCATCCCTTAGTGATGCAGTTCACTTGTTCAATGAACACAATATCGGAAGATTAATCGTCACCATTGATGGAATTCCAAGAGGAATGATATCAAAAACAGATGTATTGCATGAACTGGTCATATGCTGATATGACCTTAATGCCTTCTTTTTTTCATTTCTTCAGCAATGTCATCCAGAGTTATGTCAGTAGCTGCAAGCATTACCAGCAGATGGAATAACAGATCAGAGGTCTCATAGATAATCTCAGCCCGGTCATTATCTTTTACCGCAAGGATCGTTTCAGCAGTCTCTTCGCCCACTTTTTCGAGTATTTTGTTTATACCTTTCCGGTGATCAAGGAGAGAACAAACATAAGAACCCTCCACAGGATTGTTCTTGCGGTCCATTATCACATCGAATACTTCGTTCAGAACAGACATATCTGCATCAGTCATTGGAAAACTCCTATATTGAACATAATATTAAGGATCATAGGATCCAGTCTATTTAGTAAATAGGATTACATCTTTAAAAAGGATTTCAATGGCATTTTTATACATCATCTACCCCCATAAAAAAATTAAACAAATCGACCATTGCATACATCGCACAACTACCCGATGTTTATTTATAGCTAAACTCTCTAAATAAATGATGTAGCGTTTTTGAGGCTATCCGTTTGGCAGACAGATCATTTTTAGAGATAAGGGAGGAAGATATCTTGATAGCAGAAAGTATGCAGGTTAAGGACGTAATGACAAGGGGAGTAGTGACGGTACCTTTTGAGTCGAATGCGGTGGAGATAGCAAAAGTGATGGCTGACCAGAACGTATCCACAGTTGTGGCCATAGAGGACGGCGGTGAGATCTTTGGGGTCATATCTGATATTGATATCTTAGGCCGGATGAAGGATAAGAACTGGGAACTATCATCTGTGGAAGACCTGATGTCAGATTCGGTTGAAACCGTCAGTCCAAATGCAACTGTTCACGATGTTGCTGACATGATGGCCGATAAAAGAGTACACCGCCTGATAGTCATGTCAGAAGAGTCTGTTGGAGCCTCCTACAGACCAATAGGCATCATCAGCTCCAGTGACATTATAAAAGAACTGTTCCGGAAATAAAAGGAACAGCTCACTAAAATAATGAAGAAATAAAATAAGGTGTATTGACGTTGGTGTGTAATCCGAACACAATATGACGGAATTGTTGTTGGTTTATACCAACGTCGACCTCCAATAATCAATATTCTAATATATCTTTTTTGGTCAACTTCTAAAAAAGAACTGAGAGATATCTCAGATCTTTCTGGGGTCAGTTATCACACCGGTCAGTGCAGATGCTGCAGCTGTTGCAGGTGAACTAAGATATACGAATGAATCAGGGCTGCCTTCCCTTCCTTTGAAGTTACGGTTGGAGGTTGCAAGTCCCACTTCACCGTCACCAAGCAGACCAAAAGAACCACCCATACATGGGCCACAGCATGGTGCTTCCACAATTGCACCGGCTTCCATGAACTGCTCCACATATCCTGCACGAAGCACTTTCATGTACTCGGTCCTTGATGCAGGGATGATCAAAAGACGTACATCCTTTGCAACAGGCTCGTCACCCATCATCTCAGCCACGATCTTGATGTCCTCAAAGCGACCGTTGGTGCATGAACCCACGAATACCTGGTCGACCTTAGTACCTTCCACTTCAGAGACCGGTTTTACATTGTCAACGTTGTGAGGACATGCCACCTGTGGCTCAAGGTCAGAAACATTATAATCATGGAACTCAGCATATTCGGCATCCTCATCGGACTTCCAGTATGGATCGAACTCATAGTCAGGAATACGCTCCTTAAGATATGCCTCTGTGGTCTTGTCAGCTTCAATGATACCTGCCTTACCGCCCATTTCAATTGCCATATTGGAAATGGTCATACGCTCGGATATCGTAAGGCCCTCAATGGCAGAACCCGCATACTCAGCAGCCATATATCTTGCACCTTCTGCACCGACGTCACCTATCATGTGCAGTATAAGGTCCTTTGAATAGACGTGTTTTGGAAGCTTTCCATTGGCTTCGAACCTGATGGTCTCAGGTACCCTGAACCAGAGCTTACCTGATGCAAACACTGCAGACATATCAGTAGAACCGACACCGGTAGAGAAGGCACCAAGAGACCCGTATGCACAAGTATGGGAATCAGACCCCACAATAAGGTCACCAGGTCTTACATGACCCATTTCAGGCATGACCTGATGGCATACGCCCTCATAGACATCATAGTTAAGAATTCCCTGTTCCTTTGCAAACTTCCTGAGCATGATATGGTTTGCAGAAGCATTGAGAGAATCAGCAGGAACCTGATGGTCAAAGACTATCACGATCTTGCTTGGGTCCCATACCTTTTTCTCTTCCTTGTCACGCATGATGTCATAAAAACCATCTACTGCGAGGGGACCAGTGATATCGTGAGTCATTGCACGGTCGATGTTCGCAAGTACGAAATCCCCGGCTTTAACCGTTTTTCCTGAAGCTTTTGAAAAGATCTTCTCAGAGATCGTCATTGGATGATCATTAGTATTGAACATGGTAATCACTGCATTTATGAGGACCTTATAAATAAAACAATCGATTAACAGCTTCACTTATGTAATTTAATTACAAACTCCGAATTGCCATTATGATCATGCACAACAAAAAGAACTTCATCGACATCGAAAGAGCTCTTAGAGGAATTCATATTAGGAGAAGAGCCTTCATTTGCCTCGAATTTCTCATAAAGGAGAGCAGTATCTTTCAGCTCAGTAACATACCTGCCCAGCAGGCCCTCTGCGAGCAAAACAGCATCCTCATCGGAAATAGGCTTTCCCAGACCTTCACATTCAGAGGTCAGCAACTTGCCACACTTGATATAGAAAGGATAGGTCCCACAAAGCATAGGTCTGCGATCATAGATGCCACACCTATTGCTACCATCCTCACCAATAAAAGAACAATTGCCATTCACCTTCCTTTTCAGCATCCATCCAAACGTATGATATCGGCCCTGAGAGTCCACTTCTAACTCCTGGGCATACTCATGCAAAGCATCTTCAAAAGGAACATCCTGAATATCAGGCAACATTGGGAAGACCGCATCGTCAAGAGAGCATTCCTGCAATGAACGTATATCAGAAGATGTCAAAAAAACACGATTGTCCCCACAGGAACGCCTACAGCATTTACCACACATGGAACAGGTAAAACCGATACTACGTATCTGTGATGCCAGATATTCACAAGAAATATTTTCGGCAGCTTCAAGCTCTTCTTTGAGTTCATTGACAAGACGCTGCCTATAATCCGAGAACATGATCAGCCTACAAATTATTCAAGCTCATTCCGTATCCCTATCAACCCCGACCGCGTTAAGGAATTTCTTAACAACTGCCTCATTGACAAGTCTGAGAAGTGTCTGCCTATCCTTTATATCACTGAACACACCAAGCGGGATCTGTGCCCCTGCTGCATTGGAGTGACCTCCTGCCGCCTTTTCTCCAAAGGCCCGTCTAAGGACCTCCCCGAGATTTATCCTGATGTCATTGCTTCGACCTGAGATGAAGATACGGTCATCGGACACACCGAAAACGATAGACGTAGAGATGCCTTCAAGGCTTAACAAATAATCCGCTGCCTGCGGAAGGGCATCGCGGTCCCTTATGACACCAACGTTCGTCAACAGATAACTACCAATGACCTGCCTGTTAAGAATAGCCTCTCCCAAAATATCAAGCGTCTCGATAGACATTGAAGGACGTTCGAGCTGGTCAAGTATCTCATGGTCTGCCAATGGGTAAAGGTAAGCAGCTGCAGAAAGATCTGCAGAATCGGTATTCCTCTTGAAATCCAATGTATCCGTCCTTATCCCGTAAAGCAAAGCAGTTGCAAGAACCTTATCGATCTCGATGTTCAATTCCTGCAGGTATTTGGTAAGGATCGTTGCAGATGCTCCCACATTAGGACGAATATCCACAAAATCAGCATCTATCTCTGAATCTCCCAGTGGATGATGATCCAGAACAATACCAAGATGCATCCCCGGGGACAGCATATTATTGGCTCCCGGAACTGCACAATCCACCATTGCTATATCAGTAAAATCAGAAAGACTATGCTCTTCCATCCTGTTAAGGTCGATACCCAGCAGATTCACGAATGCCTTGTTCTCCTGATGACCGATCTCACCGTGGTACAATATAGAGGACCTAACATCAAATGATTCCGCGATCTTTTGTAGCGCAAGTGCACTGGAAATAGCATCCGGGTCGGGATTGTCGTGAACTACGATGGCAAGTGCTTTGCCAGACATATCCTTGAACCATTGTGACAGCTTGTTACCACGATGAACCACTTCTGCACGTCCAAGTGACCTTACTAGTGATTTTGCAACCAAACGGGATGGCATTAACACAAGGTCTGCACCGAGAGCTTCCATTTCCTGTAGGTTGATGGCATCAGATGCCCTTGCGACACAATAAGCATCATTTATCCCCAAAGTGGATATTATCTCAAGTGCCTTTTTGTTGGCCTCATTGTCAGAACTAAGAACTAGAACCCCTGTAAGCTCTTTGAGGTTCAACTGTTTATATACCTCAGGGTCAGAGATATCCCCTGCAATAGCCTGATACGCGTCTTCGCGTAACGTTTCAACTTTTTGCGAATCCTTATCAACGATTATAAGGTCTTTATCGAGCTCACGGAGCTCCTTTGCGACAGCAAAACCGATACTGCCACTTCCCAAGATCAGATAAGTGGGATTTTGCCACTTCTTGTCCGGGACATCTATTTCTTTCAAAGTGGGTATATTGATACCTCCTCGTAAGCTATAATTCATTGTTCGCTATTAAGCGTCTTTCGGAAAACATATATATACATGAACACGTTCATCAAAAATGAAAGCATACCAGAGCCTCATTTCCAAATTGATAGAACTAAATATGATGCAAAACAAGAGAATATTAGAGGAATATGAAGGGTATCAAATCTTCAAGGATGAAGGCAATCGATGAGAATTGTGAGCACTTGGGACTTAAAGGGCTTCAGCTTATGGAAAATGCCGGAGCTGCCATTGCCCATGAAGTGAGAGAACGTGTTCAAAAAGGAAATGTACTCATCGTTGCAGGGCGAGGAAACAACGGAGGAGATGCTTTCGTTGCTGCCAGACATCTGGCATATGATCCTGCAATTACGATCAATATTGCCCTCATTGGATCAGCTTCACAAATAAGGAGTGAGGATGCAATCAATAATTATGGTCTCCTGGAGCATTGCAGAATTAATGCCCTCATTGAAATAACAGACCCCCAAAAACTTAAAGAAATGGGATGGCTCGACAATGCAGACATAATAGTGGACGCATTGCTGGGGACAGGCATCACCGGAAAATTAAAGGAAACTGAAGCAACGATAATAGACCTTATCAACGATTCAAATGTCCCCGTGATTGCTGTTGATGTTCCTTCCGGATTCGATCCCGATGGAGGAGAATTTGAGAGGTCGGTCCGTGCTGATGTAACTCTCACTTTTCACAGAATGAAAAAGGGACTGGTATCAGGCCATGCCAAAGAATACACCTCCGAGGTCAAGGTGATCAACATCGGGGTTTGTGAAGATGCTGAGAAATACGTTGGGGAGGGGGATATCAATGCATTCCGAACAAGACACGGGGACAGCCACAAAGGGCAACATGGAAAAATACTCATTATCGGAGGAGGGCCTTACTCCGGAGCTCCGGCACTCACTGCCATGGCAGCATTGCGAGCAGGCGCAGATATCGTGACAGTGGCAGCCCCGGCAAATGTCGCAGACATAATAGCTTCATTCTCACCGAACATCATTGTGAAAGCACTTTCTTCCAACATACTGTGTAAGGAGGACATGGGCACCATTACGAAACTCATAGAAAGCCATGACGTAGTGGTCATCGGGATGGGACTTGGAAGGGCGGAGCAGACAAAAGATACAGTTTCAAAGATAATTCCACTTTGTACAAAAGTGGTTGCCGATGCAGATGCCCTTTATGGGATAGACCTTCCCGTACCGAAAGGTATTGAGATGATCATCACGCCACACGCAGGAGAATATAATGCATTGGGCGGAAATGGTAAAGAGGATACCCTTGAGTTCTCAAAAAGGAACAATGTAACGATCCTGCTTAAAGGTAGAGAGGACCACATAAGCAACGGGAAAAGAATTGCTATCAATCGGAATGGTAATCCGGGAATGACCGTAGGTGGTACTGGAGATGTGCTTGCAGGAATTGCAGGCGCTCTTTTTGCAACTGCATGCAAGATGGATGCAGCATGTGGTGCAGCCTACATCAATGGGGCTGCAGGAGACCTTGCTTTTGAGAGAATGGGAAGCGGGTTGCTTGCAACAGATATTATTGACATGATCACAGAAGTTATGAAATAAGATGAGTGGGAATAATGGATACAGAAAGAAAAATAACAGTCGATATCGAAAGGAATCGTGTTCGTGTAGTAGTAAGTCATGGAGAGGACGAGGAAATAGTCAAGCTCTCGATCCCTGAAGCACGGGAACTCATGTCAAAAATGCAGGATACAATTCTTGACTATGACCAGAGGAAACACGTGCGTATCGATTAAATATTGGAGAAACGTTAATGCAGGAATTCAGCCACATTAAAGATGACCGTGCTTACATGGTCGACATCAGTAACAAAGACACGGTTGTCAGGTATGCGACAGCTTCCGGAAAAATAAAACTTCACGACGAAACTGTCGAGAAGATACGCAGCGGAGATGTGGAAAAGGGAAATGTCCTTGCCACAGCGAGGACCGCTGCCATACTTGCAGTAAAGAGAACGCCGGACCTGATTCCGATGTGTCACCAGATACCTATCACCTCTGTGGACGTGGAATTTGAGATCGGTAAAAGTGATGTTACTGCTAACGTTGAAGTAAAATCTGTGGGTAGAACGGGTGTTGAAATGGAAGCACTTACCGGAGTATCGGTTGCACTTCTTACGATATGGGACATGGTAAAATCTGCTGAAAAGGATAATACAGGCAATTACCCATCAACTGCCATTGAGAACATCCATGTTATAAGAAAAGTAAAAGAGACAATTACAAACCAATGACTTTTAATGGTTCAGTGCAAATAAGAAAGTTTACTGGTTGAAAATTCGATTACTACAAAACGAAACAAGAGAGGTACATCATTTGAAGATCATAGCAGGACCTGCATCACAGTTACTTGCGTCACGTGTGGCAAGAGAACTAAATATGGAACCAACCCTTTGCGAATTCAACCGTTTTCCTGACGGAGAGGTCTATACAAGGATACTCGAAGATATTGTCGATGATGTGACCATTATACAGAGCACACCCACCGACGCAGACCTTGTATCCCTGTTACAGCTTATCGATGCCTGCGAGGATGCGCCCACGATCACAGTGGTCATACCTTACATGGGTTATGCAAGACAGGATAAGGCGTTCAGATCTGGAGAATCTATCAGTGCACGTGCAATTGCACGGACCATCCATGCTGACAGGGTCATCACGGTCAATATTCATGAGAAGAGCGTGCTCGAACACTTCAATGCGGATTCTTTTGACCTTGACGCATCCCATTTGATAGGGAATTATATCAGATCACTGGGTCTGGAAGACCCCCTTATCATCGCGCCTGACAAAGGAGCTATCACCCTTGCAGAAAGTGCCGCAGCAGATGTGGGGATCGAGTACGATTACCTTGAGAAGACCAGACATTCCGGGGACACTGTCACCATCAAGACGAAGAACATCGATGTCACGGGGAAAGAGATCATTCTCATCGATGACATGATCGCTACGGGAGGCACTATGGCAGAATCTATAAAGCTGCTTCGTAGCCAGGGCGCTAAAGATGTTTACATTGCATGCGTACATCCTGTACTTACCAAGAATGGGGTATTAAGGCTTTACAATGCAGGCGTCCATGAGATAATAGCATCGGACACACTCGAAAAAGCACATAGTCATATTAGTGTTGCTCCCCTTATTGCCGATTTCCTGAAGAACCTCTGAAAATTACAAACATACCGAAGTGGCTACCATGGTGTTACCCGATATATGTCCACAGGACAACGAACCCCGATGTAAGAAAGAGCAATGCTATCTCTACCATATAGATTGGCGCACAGGTGAGGAGAACTGTTCCATCGGATATAGGGGGGCTCACAAACAGAGCGACCAGTCAGGAACTATGCGGGATACCTACGCTGAAGAAACACGAAAGCGTCTTGGATATACTTCGGAAACAGCGACTGACAGGCACCCACCAGACCACTCCACTCCGGAAAAAGATACTATTGCAGAAAAGAAAGAAACGGTCACTCATGTTACTGAGATAAAAGAAACCGTTGTGATGGAATCAAAGGATACTACTGTGATCGAATCACATGTTTCTGACCCCAATGCAGAAATTGTCAACGAAGCCGTAGCTTCAAAAGAAGAGACCAACAAAAAAGACAAGATCGATATGATGATGAACCTTGAAGATATTTCAGAAGATTATGAGAAGGATTTCTGGAAATAAGCATCATTGCATGCATCATAACCATACATAATGGATTATGTGCCGCATGCAACTTTTTTTACATTTATTTATTTCACAAAAGGCAACTTTAATAGTTATATAATAAAAGAACATCTTTTTAAAGAGATGAAAAACGAACGTATCCATGATATCTATAAGGTTCTCCTCGAAAAGATAGGACATCTTCAATGGTGGCCTGCAGAGACTCCTTTTGAAGTTGTGATAGGTGCAATACTGACACAGCAGACAAAATGGACCAATGTCGAAAAGGCCATAGAAGGTCTGAAAAGATATGATCTGATAGAACCTGAAAAGCTTGCGAGAGCTGACTTGGAACTTATTGAAAAGATAATCAGATGTTGCGGTTTTTATCGACAGAAAGCAAAGCGTCTGAAAGATATTGCAGGCTTCTTTGCCAGAGAAGGAATAGATGATGTTCTTTCCATGCCGACAACAGAATTGCGCAACCTCATGCTTTCACTTAGGGGAGTGGGAAATGAGACTGCCGATAGCATTGTCCTTTATGCTGCGAATAAACCGAAGTTCGTGATAGATGCTTATACAACACGTATGATGAAATGTATCGGTATTGAAGGTAATTATCTACAACTTCAGGAGATGTTTGAAAGAGATCTTCCTGAAGATGTGTCACTATATAAAGAATATCACGCATTGATAGTAGAATATGCTAAGAGCTACTGCGGAAAGAAACAGTGCGAGAATTGCATTCTGATCAACGGATGAAATGGAAAGGCTTAAAATGGAAAATGAGACATACCTCCAAATATACCATCTGGTAAATCGCCCCGAAGATATCGACACTTTATCCCTCGAATTTGGAGAATCCGTTGGAGTAATCGCCGCAATTCTTAATCAAAAAATTGTCTCAAAGGTCAAAAGGAAGATGGGACTACTTCAGAAAAGGGGGAAGAACTTCCGATATCTCTGGGAAAAAGGTATGGACATCAATACGTTGGCAACGAACAATGATGTACCAGCTACTTTGATGGCAAGTGTGATCATCAGGGAATTGGGATATTCTAAAAAACATGTTCTAAAAAATCTGGATACACTTGATGACAGGAGACTTGCATCTGAAATTGAGGAGGCGACCAGTTCGGACCATTTTTTCTCCCCAAAGGCACATGCTTTGCAGGTTGTAAAGGGGCAGATGGGGGAAGATATCATTAGTAAATGGCTTGACCATCACCAGTTAGGTTATAGCACTGAAGAAGACCTGAGGGCAATGGGAATGCAAAAGACACCTGATTTTTTCCTGGACAAACCACTCTATGTCGATGATACCGAAGTTGGATGGATAGAAAGTAAAGCAATGTTTGGAGATGAAAGGGAGCATTCCCACTATTACAAGAAGCAGTTCCAGCATTACGAGAGGGAGTATGGCACAGGGATGGTAATATACTGGTACGGCCACATTGACACCCTCGAATTTGAGGGCAACCTTATACGTGACCACAACTTTTACACGGACCTAAACGAAGAAATCGATGACGAAATAAATGAACTTCTGAGCTCAACCCTTTGAACAAATAACTCACTTTTTCTTTGCATCCATGATGCTAAGTGTATGAACGTGGGCAACCTCTTCGTCTTCATAAGATACGGCAACATCCATTATTGAAGCATGAGTACCCATGATCTCAAGCATGTCAGATACTTCGGCAAAACCTGGTGCACGCATGTTGCTCATCTCGAAAATATCCATAAGAACAGTTATGGCTGGTTTTTCACTAGTAGCTGTGATACGAGTCATATATGTTAGTTTGTCTAGTACTATTAAAGTCTACCGAGATAGAAAGATCCAAAAAATAAGACTCGATCGAACAAACTTTAGAGATTCATTCCGATCATATTGATCAGTGCACCGATCGTAAATGCAAGAGTGATAGTGAAAAGAGATATCAAAGTGGTGTCTTTCCATCCAAGCTCATTCTTTAGTATTGCAATGGTTGCAACACATGGGATATAGATGGTTGTTATGACCGCGAAAGAGTACATCTGCAAAGGTGTGAGTACCAAGGCAAAATTTGCAGTTCCAGCAAGCACAGCCAGTATCTGCAATGCCATTTCTTTCCTGAGGATACCAAAGATAAGTGCAGTTGCTGCGAATGCCGGCAAACCCAAAAGTCCCACAGATACCGGCTCCACTGCATTCTGGAACACATCCAGGACACCAAGAGAATCTATCAGACCAAGCAATGCACTTCCTGCTACTAATAACGGAAATGCAACATACATGAACTCACGCACACGCAACCAGGTCTTCTGAAAAGTAGCTCTCCTATCTGGTTTTCGTAACGGAGCCATTTCCATTATAAGACCAGTCCTTTCTCCCGGAAGCCCTTTCCCGAGCACCCAGCCGGTAGCAAAGATGATCACAAGTTCCAGTACGTAGATGGAAATAGCTGCCCAATATCCCACAAAGGTCCCCACAAGTCCAATAATTATCACAGTCCTTGCGGAGCATGGTGTCAGTGCGATCAGCACAGATGCTATCCTTTTCTCACGTACCGTATTCAGAGTGCGCGTAGACATTATTGCCGGGACATTACAGCCCATACCTAGTATAAGAGGGATGATAGCCCGACCATGAAGCCCGACTTTATGAGTCCAGTTATCGAGCAGAAAGGATGCCCTTGTCAGATAACCGGAATCCTCGAATAGTGACAATATCACGTAGAAAACCGCAATGTAGGGAATAGCGATGGCAAACCCTGCCTCGACCCCCAGAAGAGAATAGATGATGACGTTCCTGATAACAGGGTGTGAACTTGCAAGCAGACTTTCTGCCGGGGAGATAAGAAAGGTCTCGAACAGGGAAACTATGCCCTCTTCAAGAAAACCGCCCACAGTAAAAACTACAAAGAAAGTCAAGAGCAGTGCAGCAACAAGTCCGGTAATTCCCACATATTCCGAAGTTAGTACCGAATCGATCCGTTCTTTAAATGTGACCTTATGTTCGACCTGAGTTGTCACACTGTCAACGATATAACCTGCCTCACCGTAAAGGTCGCGCACGATAGTATCCGAAATAGACATGCCATGTGCTTTTTCGATATCATCGGTAATGGATTCGGATGTAATTAATAAAAGGTCGGCATCGTGAGGACGACAGCTCAATTTAACGAACTCTTCATCCCTTTCAAGTGCTCTGACCTTGATACCATACCCGATCTCTGGAAAATCCTCATCGAGTTTCTCAATCGCGCGAAGAATATGATTATCGTAATGTACCCTATGTCTACCCTCAATGGAAAGCTTCTCATCGATGGCTGCAAAAACAGCACCTTCCAGCCCGAAGCCTTTGGTAGCGATGGTAGGTACCACAGGCACCCCGAGGATCTCGGAAAGCTTTTCAATATCGATCTCGATGCCCATTTCCTTTGCAGCATCCATCTGATTAAGTGCTACCACCATAGGTATGTTAAACTCAAGCAATTGCAGTGTAAGGAAAAGGTTGCGTTCAAGACGTGTAGCATCGACCACATTTATGATAGCATCCGGATATTCACGCAAAAGATAGCGTTTTGAAACTTTCTCATCCTCAGTTGATGCGCCCAGAGAATATATGCCAGGAAGATCGACAACATCAAGCTTCTTAGAACCTACATTGACACTGCCGTGTGTAAGTTCCACAGTAGTTCCGGGATAGTTCGCCACTACAACTCCCACGCCAGTGAGCCGGGAAAAGAATGCGCTTTTACCGACACTGGGATTGCCCACAAAAGCTATGGTCATGTCAAAATCAGGCGGCCTCGTCTTACGAACATTCGCAACAGGGCCATCATTAAATTCTGTCGTTTCCACGTGGATACCTCTTCCTCATACCCAAACGTACAAATATCTTCTTAGCGATCTCATTCCCAAGAGCTATCTCAGTACCCCGGGTCAATATCGAAGTTGAACCCTGCTTTTGTTTACGTTTAACCTCTATGTTCTCACCGGTTATCATTCCAAGTGAGCTAAGACGCCCTTTTGATGAATCTGACAAGGTCATCATAACAACCGTACCGAAATCCCCTTCTTTAAGATCGGCCAGAGAAACATAGCTCTCCTTGAAAGGACAATGCTCATTCCCATCTGCGGGTTTGCAATCGATATTGTTGTTACCAAGGTAATTGCACATGCTTTCCACTACAAGATCAGACACCGTGTGTTCAAGCCCGCAGGCTTCGTTATGTGCGACCTCAGGTTCGAGGGCCAGTACATCAGAAAAAAACGTCTCAATAACATGGTGTTTACGGCGAATACTGTTCACCTGAAGGACACCTCTGTTCGTGAGCTCAACACCATGATAAGGTTCGTGTATCACAAGCCCTTCATCCGCCAGCTTTTGCACCATTTCAGAAACTGAAGCTTGAGAAAAGCCAAGCTCTTCAGCAATATCCTTGTTCTTGACAGGAGTCCCACGGCTCTTGACAAGGGAGTCTATCGTTTCAAGATATTCTTCTATACGGTCGCCAGTCATCTTGTTCACACTATATTATATGTGTGGCTATAATCCCTGTTCTAAATATATAAATTGTGGTTAGCCATACCGAAAATTATTCGGATACATACCAATTCAAAGAACGAATACCATAGAAACAACGACCGTTGTCCACAGCCCGTTTTCATCCCCTTTTACACAGCGGCAATAGTGAACAGTATCGAATATATGACCACTCGCCTTATACACCCGTTCCCTTTCCCCCCACGCAGAATCAGCATCGAACTCGATGCCAAGCGTGGTAGCGAGCATTGTAGCTGCAAGGTCTTCCGCATAGATCCCCGCAGTCCGTTCATCCTCCCCAAAAGAATGATGTTCGGAGATATAGCCATAATCATTACTATCAACAGGCACTGCATTCCCAATAGCTGCTGCGATCATCCGTTCCGGCTCATTGGTCTGGTTCTTTGCCATGACACAATATACTATCTGCCCGGGAGCAAGTTCTTCAAGGCCCTCTTTCCTTGAAACAATAGAACAGTTCGGAGGTAGTATGCTTGAAACGGTCACAAGGTTGAATTTTTCGATACCCGCATCCCTTAACGCAAGCTCGAAAGATGCCAGTTTATCCTTGTGCACGCCTGTGCCTTTTACCACGAATGCTTTTTTCGGGATCATAGTCAAGGCTATTGAGAAGAGACTTAAATATGTTTCGATAGACGGGAGAAAAAAAGAAGATTGAAAAGATAAGAACAGATATGAAGAAGTAAACGAGCCACTAACTTCATTCAGAAGATTTGATTATAATATAGAAAAACAAAACATCATAGTTGAAAATCCAAGTAAAAATGATGGCGGATGGGTTTGTGGCTTTACAAGTAAAGCTCCAAGAAAATTAAAGACGACAGATAATTATTACGAGAACATTATTGTTCATTTAAATCAATATCACGAAAAAGACGACATCTGCAAATACAAACTATTAAGTGAAACAGTTACAACTCTTCCAGTACCTAATTTTCCTGCAAAGATTGTAAACTACAAAGGAAAATGGGAAATGGTTTAAAGTGACTTTAACAAGAATATCCAAAATCTGATATTCTTAATTAAAAAAAGTAAGAATAAAAAGAAACAAAAGTCCCCATTTATTCCATGAGTCCACGTACAGATTACTTAATAAGATACGTTACATGCACTGACATTGAAACGGTTGATTCACCAGACATGATTGGAGTGGAGCTGCCTCCCATATCCATTGCTTCTTCCGCTACATCGAAGAAAACCCGGGAGCTGAAACCATCACTTATTGATGATGCCTGTACACCAACTATTCTGACACCAAGGCTGTCAGCGAGCAGTTCAGCTTTTGAGGATGCATCTGCTACTGCTTCATCGATTAATTCTTCACGAAGCTCTTTTTGCATTTCATCAGAAACTGAAAAGGATACACCGCCTATCTGGTTGGCCCCGGCCGCTGCAGATTTATCAACAATATCACTAAGGAGTTCGAGATTAGTAGTTATAATCTCTACACTGTTGGAAGCTGAGTAGCCCTCTATTGTGCGTACACCATCGTAATTGTAGATTGGGTAAACAGAAACATAGGACGTTCTGATATCTTTATCCTCCAGACCGAGATCCTTGAGTTCCTGCAAAACAGTTGCCATTATAGCTGCATTTTCCACGGATGCTTCTTTTGAAGTGTCCGCATCGATTACTACACCTATGCTAATTGATGCAGTGTCAGGAACGACTTTTTCCTCAGCACTTCCACTCATCTGGATTGTATTTTCTGATCCGGGTTGTACAGACGTACCTGAACCTGCAAACATAGCTGCTGCCATTAGGACGAGAGCTATTGACAGGGCAAGTACAACGTAGAACAATTTGCTATTTGAATTTTCTTGAGACATGTCTAACACCTCATTGTAGTTTACTAAGAAACACTATACACCAGAAGTTTATATTCTTGCCTTAAGCTACGAATAAAATTGAACCTATATTTATAGCAAAAATTCAGCCACCTTCACTGTTATTTCGGGTTTAATTTCCGGAAAGATTCAATCCTTTCTCTCACAAGATAAAACAGTGCGTATCGGTAAGTATGTTTGAAATGCTTCTCGACTTAACAAAATCAAAACAGACCAACATTTATATATGATTCAAAGATTCCATCAACCTCATATTTAAACGGTGATCTTTAATGGTAAAAGTAAAGGACCTTAAATGGAAGCAAAACATGACAGTATCAGAGCTTGTCGATTCCTATGAGTTCATAGGATTCCAGAGTGTAGAGCTTCAGCGGGCATCCGATGTGATCGTGAAGATGAAAAAGGATTCAGCAAAGGTCTTCCTTACATTTACCTCGAACATGGTTACCTCAGGGCTTCGCGGATTCTTTGCACAACTCATAGACCTTGGCGTTGCCGATGTCATCGTCACTACCGTAGGCGGTCTTGAAGAAGATATAATGAAAGCCACAGGAGAGGATTTCCAGATAGGCTCTTTCCATACAGATGATGTTGAACTTCATGAACAGGGAATCAACCGTGTCGGGAACCTGCTCATCAAAACAGAGAGTTACATGAACTTCGAGAGCCTCGTCGATAAGATCCTCAAAGAGCTTTACGAAAAGCAAAACCGCTGGGCAGTTTCGGATATGCTCAGGGAGATAGGACTTATGCTCGATGATGAGAGCTCCATACTCTATCAGGCTGCGAAGAACAACGTACCTATATTCTGTCCTGCCATAACCGATGGAGCGTTCGGATTCCACCTCTATCTGTTCCAGCAGGAACACCCGGATTTTATCGTGGATGTAGTGAAGGACTTCGGGAACATCCTTTTTGCCAGCAGTCATGATGACCGCAAGGGGGTCATAGCCCTTGGTGGGTCCATCTCAAAGCATCATGCCATCTTGAGCACCCTCCTGAACGGAGGTGCTGAATATGCAGTATATATGACAACTGCTCACCGCACCTCAGGAAGCATGTCAGGGGCTAACACCAATGAAGCAAAGTCATGGGGAAAAGTCAAGGACGAAAGTGATGTTGCTACGGTCATAGGAGATGTGAGCATAACCTTCCCTCTGGCAATGATAAGGGCACTTGATGAACTGGCAGCCGATGGTCTGCTTAAAGGGCTGCAGGAGAACAGGACCACCGGAGTGGTAAAATGAACAGCAACATACCTGCCCCCAGATTCACCCTTTCAAAAAAGATAATCCTTGAGCAATACCACAAGGTCAAGGACGTAGCGGATATTGTAGCATTCAGCTCAAAGACGAACCCGAAGGTCAGCCCGTTGATCGAAGCTGAGACCGATGGGCTTCTGAGTGTCCACATGCCAAACGAGCTGAAGCACACAGAGGACATGTCAAGGGTATTGTTCCTGGCACAGGCATGGACACCTGAGATGATAAGGGAGCTTTACGAGAAAGGCATCCGTTCCTTTGCAGTTGATAACGAGTTCGATCTCGATACATTGCTTTCTACAGTCGATGATACCGACTGGAAGATCACATTATTGTTACGCCTCAAGCTTAAGGAACACTCCATACGCACTGAACGTTACTTCGTTTTCGGAATGAGCTCGGACACCATCAACAAAAGGATAGCTCAGCTTAAAGGTAACAAGAACATCGAAAAGCTTGGGGTTCACTTCCACAGGAAAACACAGAACGTGAACGAATGGAAGATCCAGCCTGAGATAGAGGACGCACTCACTGAAGGAACACTGGAAGCCATCGACATACTGAACATCGGAGGAGGGCTGCCTTCAGAATATGCCAACACCAATGTTGATGTCATAAACGGAATATTCAGACGCATATCCGAACTTCGGGAATGGCTTCATGAAAAGGAAATCAAGCTCATGATAGAACCAGGCAGGTTCATATCCGCACCTGCAGGGAAACTTGTGAGCCACATAACAGGAGTATATGATAACAACATCATAGTGAACGCATCTGTATATAACAGCGACATGGATGCGATCCTGGTTCCCGTGAAACTTCGAATTGAAGGTGAGGTCGGCAACGATAGTGGAGAACCCTATGTTGTGAAAGGGTGCACACCATGTTCCATGGACCTGTTCAGGTATCGTGTTTACTTAAAGGATGAACCAAAGATCGGGGACGAGCTGGTGTTCATCAATGCAGGAGCCTACAATTTCTGGTCGAACTTCTGTGATCTTGAAGAGATCGTAACAGAAATAGTGGAGTGACTGATTAAGATCGAAGTTTGAGATCGTTTGCAAATTTATTTATGATAGTTGAGGAATTGGTTTGGAAAATAGTGAATTGTTGGGAACGAAACTCAGATGTCTGTATTCAGCTATTGCTTCTCTTAAGGATACGATTAATATTGCAAATATTGCAGATTCTTCCCTACTAGGAGAACATATACCCCACAATTTAAGAGACTGGGGGAATAAAGATTTTCAATATGACTCTGATATCAATCAATTTTTAAGGGATGCTTATGAAAACGATCCAGAGTCCATAGCGGACTTCATTAATTATTTAATTGACAGCTTACCAAGGCATATAATTTGTAGAAGACATGATTCAATTAATTGTGCACTATACAATGAAAAATATTACGATTATAATAATTTAAATGTAGTTTGCCCAACATGCAATCAATTCTTAGAAAACAACATACTCCGAAAGCTAACAAAGTGTGCGAATGAGTTAGGCTACTACAAATCAGAAGAGGGATTTTTCGAATTCAAATTGAGCCAAGGTTTATCTGTGGAACATATAGTATCAAAAATTCAAGAAGACACCACAGTAACTAAAAACTTAGAGGCGATTGTTCCAAGCGATTTAATTGAAAAAAGCAAAGAAATGGCAGAAGTTTATACTTTAGTTTATTGTATAGAGAATAGTTTAAGATTATTTATTGACAAGCGTTTCAAAGAAGAACATGGAGAGAACTATTTAGACAAAATTGCAATTGTGAGAGGTCTCTCAGACAAACTGAAAAATAGAAAAGCAGACGAAGAAAAACACAAGTGGTTATCTTTGAGAGGGGGAAATGATTTGTTTTATTTTGACCTTGAAGATTTTAGTCGGCTCATCGAACGTAATTGGTCAGTCTTCGAAAAGGATTTCCCTGAGCTTCATTGGATCACAGCTAAAATTACTGAAATTGCTAAATGTCGAAATCTAATTGCTCATAATAGTTATGTAGGTCATGATGAAAAAGTATTGTTGTCACTATACTATAAGCAAATACTAAAACAGATTTCTATTAATTAAGATTTTAAATTCGCAACTAATAATTAAATAGTCTCAAATTTAGTTTATTTTATACTGAACAAAAGAGAAATACAATGAACCAAAAGTATCTAGTAAAATCATAATTCCTAAAGAACCAGACAATTGTGCCACACATTTTGCAAGATTCTAAAACTACTAAAAACATTTTCAACTAACCTTATAATATTGAAATCCATCTGTACATCAATTATCTTATTATCGGTGATCAAAATGACTGAAATTACACACTGGGCAGATGTTATTGCTGAAGAAGCAGCAAAAAATGGCAATAAACATCTGGTATCCACCGGAATTACCCCCTCCGGTCACATCCATATAGGGAATATGAGAGAGGTCGTAACAGCTGATGCAGCTTACAGGGCAATGAACGATGCAGGACTCGAATCCGAGTTCATATACATTGCAGATAATTTCGACCCTCTCCGTAAGGTCTACCCGTTCCTCCCTGAAAGCTATGCAGAACATGTGGGAAAACCTATTTCCGAGATCCCATGTCCATGCGGAGAATGTAAGAGCTACGCAGAGCACTTCCTCACACCTTTCCTTGAAGGTCTTGAGAAACTGGGAATACACCCTAAGGTATATCGTGCAGATGAGCTTTACAAGAGCGGAAGGTTTGTTGAAGCTATCAAGGCAGCCCTCATAAAAAGAGATGATATCGCAAAGATCCTGAAAGAAGTATCAGGAAAGGATGTCCTTCCTGAGTGGAGCCCTTTCAATCCTATATGCCAGGAATGTAAGAAGATCAATACCGCAACGGTCACCGGATTTGATGCAGATGCAGAAACCGTTGACTACGAATGTTCCTGCGGACACTCCGGCACGGTCTCAATGATAGGCGGCGGAAAGCTCACATGGCGTGTGGACTGGCCTGCAAAATGGAAGATGCTGAATGTAACAGTCGAACCCTTCGGAAAGGACCATGCTTCAAGAGGCGGTTCATACGATACAGGAAAGAGGATAGTGAGGGAGATATTCGACCACGAACCACCTCAGCCTATAGTCTATGAATGGATCATGCTCGGACAGAAGGGAGCAATGTCATCATCAAGCGGTGTTGTTGTATCGATCTCCGACATGCTCAAAGTAGTGCCACCGGAAGTATTGCGTTACCTTATCATGCGTACAAAGCCTGAAAAACACATCAAGTTCGACCCTGCACAGCCATTGCTGACACTTGTGGATGAATATGAACGCCTCAACTCCAACACTGAGATCGAAGGCCTTAACAAGCGCGTACTGGAACTATCCCACGCAAAGGGCATCTGCCACACCGATATACCGTTCAAGCATATGACCACCATTGCCCAGGTCGCGCATGGTGACTTCGACAAGATCATGAAGATCATTGGACGTGCCGGCTACGACACCACCAACGAGAAGTGTATAAGGGAACTTGTGAACAATGTCGCTAACTGGCTCGAGATGTACGCACCACCATTTGCAAAGTTCAGCGTGAAGGACGAACTGCCTGAAGAGACAGCAAGCCTCACAGATGAACAGAAAGCATTCCTCGGTGCAGTCTCGGAGATCATAGGGGACAGTGGAGAACTGACAGGCGAAGATTATCATAACCTCGTTTATTCTTCAAAGGAAGCAGGTTCGCAGCTGAACAATAAGATAGCTGCAAAACTGGGCGTTGATGATGTGGAGATAAATCCCAAAGATATGTTCAAAGCCATCTATACATCAGTACTTGGCCAGCAGTCGGGTCCAAAAGCCGGATGGTTCCTTTCATCCATCGACCAGGACTTCCTTGCAAAGCGCTTCAGTGAAGCAGCCTTGTACCGACCCTGAACATGACAGAAGGTAGAACGACCATATCTCATTTCACAGCATGGGAGGACGAATACTCCCATGTGAAATGGGGCGGAGCAGCACCCATAGATGCAATACGCTCACGAATACCTGAAAAGGGTCGCATCCTTGATGCCGGTTCAGGAAATGGTCGCCACCTTCTACCCTTATCTAATTATTACAATTGTATTGGGATCGATGTATCCACAAAGGCATTGACAGCTTCAAAAGAGTATCTTGCAAAAAGGGATAGAGAAGCACACCACTCCACAGCCTCGATCACCGACCTTCCGTTCCAGAACAACAGTTTTGATGCCATTGTCTGTTTTGGGGTGCTGCAGCACCTTCTCAGAAAAGAAAGAGAAACAGCGGCCTGCGAATTTGAACGTATCTTAAAGCCCGGAGGCATGATATTCCTTGAGGTCTTCGGCATAAACGACATGAGATATGGCGGAGAAGAGGTCGAAGAACACACATTTGTTCGCCAGAGCGGGATAATCTATCACTATTTTACAAAGGAAGAACTGAAAAGCCTTTTCTGTGGATTCACCACGAACGACATCAATGATGTGATAACAAAAAAAATATTCAAAGGCGAGTCCTATACCCGCCACATGGTCAACGGCATCATTCAAAAGGTATCAGAAAGTGATACCAAGATAAGCTAAAAGCACTAAAAGCAAGGCGCCGACAACTCCTGCCAGTGCACAAACAAGTATAGTTACCCAGGTGAATGCGATGTTTATCCCCAAAACGAACTTTGCCACAAGAAGGATAACGATGCCAAGCACCGTGTTTACAACCATATTCTTGATGCTTTTAAGCACTTTGTACAATATAAAGGCCGCAATTATTGCAACCAGTACTATTATCAGTTCCATTACCATATTGATCGGTATAAAATAGATATCAAAGGTATTTAATTTTTGCTTTTAAAAGAGCTCAAAAACCCATCCAGAATAAGTTCCAGTTCAGAACTATCCCCATAACCTTACAGAGATATCAGCATACGTATTCCCGAGCAACATTGCAGAAACATTGGAATCCGGCATGTGTACACACATTACAGGAATGCCTTTTTTGATCGCGGAACATACCTCATAACCAACACCAATGGAAGGCATACTGACCTCTGCGATCATGCATTCGCTGTCCTGCAAAAAGGACATATCCCTTTCATATATCTGAGTCTCCGTCAGAAGGGATTCCTTGCCTTCGACCTCGCTGTCCGCAACATGCCAGCTCAATACTTCATGGCCCTTATTCCTCAGGAACCTGCAAATGAACTGGTAAGTGGGAAGCATCTGCCGCCCCCCACGGATCGAGCCGGACAGAAATACCTTCATACCACACCTCGCAGATAATGCCCTGCAGTATAGCCATCTGTGATATCCTTACAGCGGCCGGCCTTTTTACCATCCAGAACTCCACGATAACGGTGAGTTACTTTCGCCACCAGATCCACATCCATTGTCCTTGCCTCGATTCTTATGGCTGCAACGCCTGCCCGAAGGATGATATCCATGTTCCCAAGCAGACAAAGCTCCTTGGAGTTAAGCACATGCATCCTGCAATCCGAATCCACCAGCAAAGGGAAATAATAATCCAGCTCATCGACCAGTTCGAAATCCTCTTCTTCACAAACCTGAATGCATCCATCCTTATTCCCTAAAAGGTCACCAAGCATACAATAGCGTGAAACCATGACATCCTGGCGACCATGTACGATACATTCCACAGGTCCGCATTCTGCGACCTCTTCCACCTGTGCGATCGACATTTCGGGAGACAGAACCACCGAAGCAGCTCCAAGCTTTTTCATGGCAGCATAGGAACGGACATTAAAGACATTCATAGGACTGTCCGCAACTACAGGAAGACCAAAGCCCATGGCAAGATGATAGGTACCGTAATTGGAAACGACAACGCCATCAACTTCAAGCTTCTTTGCCAGTCCGAACAATTCCCTCACAGCATCCATATCGTCTTCCGACACTATCCTGGAACTGTTCACATAGACCCTACGACCATTGTCCTTGCAGATAGCAACTGCCTCTTCCAGATCGATATACTTACGTCCCCTGAAGAATTCCCCTCCGACATAAAGGACATCAGCACCGCCCTCAATAGCTGCATTCAGCCTCTTGAGAGTGTCAACACTGACAACGAGCAACGGTTTTTCAGAGCTATTCTTCTCACAGGGCACATCAGGCAAAACACATTTGCCATGCCCTGGACGATGCCATTTCTCCATCCTTGCAGCGCCCAGAAGGGAAACCGCATTGTTCCTCACATCATTGAGCTGTTTTATGGGAATGAACACCTCACCGGTAATGTTCACATCGATCGAGGAAGCCTCGAAAACGGAATTACCCAGTTTTAAAAGCTGTTTTTCGATCTGCTCTTTATCAGTAGGTTTTTTTTGTGCGACCTCGACCACATAATCCGATAGAACAGAAACACGGTTGCCATCCCCATCTTCCATTTCAAGGACAATGCTTGAGCCTGCCACTACATCTGCTTTAATAGATACTGGAACCTTCCTGACAGGTTTTGATGATGTGAACGTACGTTTGAGAGAGTCCATCAAAGCCCGGTCCATTGTCCTGAAGATCATCGAGCCTTCCGGAAGTTCCCTTCCAAATGATATCTCTACAACATCCCCCGCCTGAGCCGAAGTTACCTGCTCCCCGTTAATGGTCATTTGAGTGATGTTCTCTCCTGCACCTTCCATCCCCTCGAGACCAATACCATCGCCAAGCTCCAGCTTTGCGGAAAGGTTCGCAATTATACGCCTATCTTCTTCATTGTAACCTACAACAGTACCTGCAACCAGTCCTCTACTGTATGGCTGTTCCCGGCTCATCATCCCGACCCTGGAACCTTTCAAATAAGCATCCGTGAATCCCCTGTTGAACAACTGTTCGAGAGCAAGGCTTTCGTCCTTTGAAACAAAATACGCATCAGGATCATCAAAATAACGATCGATCAATTTCCTGTATATACCAACAACACCCGCAACATATTCGGGTCTTTTCATCCGCCCTTCTATCTTGAAAGAAGAGACACCCGCTTCAATAAGTTGTGGAAGGACATCTTTGCTGTTCAGGTCCTTAGGACTTAAAAGATAAGGTCCTTCTGTACTTACAGCCCCATCATACCCCAGCAGCTCATAGGATTTCCTGCAGGGCTGGGCACATTGCCCACGGTTTCCACTCCTGCCACCAATGACACTGCTCAAAAGGCACTGCCCTGAATAGGATATGCAAAGAGCACCATGAATGAACGTTTCAAGCTCAATGTTCGTCTTTCCCCTTACCTGCCTGATCTCATCGATGGACATCTCCCTTGCAAGTACTACCCTCTTGACACCAAGCTCCTCAAGAAAAAGAACACCCTCACTATTGTGAACGGTCATCTGTGTACTTGCATGTATGGGCAGATCAGGAACGATATCCTTTGCCAGATGAAGCAGACCTAAATCCTGAACAATGACAGCATCAGCCCCGCATTCACTAAGGAAGCACAGCATATTCGCTGCTTTTTTCATCTGCATGTCTTTAACAAGGGTATTGACGGTCACAAAGACCTTGACGCCACGAAGATGAGCATAATCCACAGCCTCGCCTATCTCTTCAAGAGTGAAATTTCCGGCAAAAGCCCTCGCACCCAGCGCCTTCGCTCCGAGATAGACAGCATCAGCCCCGTTCTCAACAGCAGCCACAAAGGAGTCCCAGGTTCCTGCCGGAGCCAAAAGTTCAGGTTTTTCGTTCATTGTATTCACAGCATGTCCGATAAAGTTTCAATGATCAAGACTTATATATCTGCTATCAAACAACTGAACATATATAAGTATGATTAGACAAAGCAACCCAAAAAAAAGAAGGATATAAATTAAAAAATGAGAGAGAAAACTCACTCATTTGTTCACAAAATAGAGCCTTATTATATAGACGCTAAGAACCAATACTGCTAGATTGACAAATGATCTGACTATCGGAACATACTGGTGCTCGAACCAGGTATAAATGATACGTTCTATGGAAATATACAGCTGGAATGCTGACAAGATCAAAAATATCATTGCGAGTCCAAAAACGCCTAACTTGAAATAACGTTCAAATGTAATTTTATCATCCGGTATATTCTCATCCATTATAATCTCCTCCTGCGTATGATCACAGCACTTAATATCGAAGCCAATGCAAATAATATGGTGAACCCGGGAGTTTCCATACCATATTCCTCAGAAGACTCCTCGGAAACTTCATCCACAAATATCCTTTCAAAGTCCTCTGCATCGATCACTTTTTTCTGAACAACTGTATCTTTGTCAAGAACTGTTTCAGGACTTAACTGAATCTCACTTTCACCACGCTTGATAATAGTATCATTGTCCCAGATGATCACATCGACAATGTAATTGTAGTTCTTAGGAACTGTCAGACCCACTGAAACGATCTTTGTTGTTTCAGGAAGGATAGAACCTGTGTTTGTCCATGCTTTATCTGCAAGCAGGCTGGCATCCATTTCCCGTGCCTTGATGAGCACCCTGTAATCATCACTCAGGGCTCTTCCTTCATTTGAAAGGTAAATGTCCGCCTGCAACTCAACCTTGTTGTCAACGACACCCTTTACAATAAAATCAACATCTCCGATCTCGATCCCAATATCCGCCACATCAGGAACTAAAGAATCCAGATTTGAAATATCCAGGCGACGAGACCTTTTCACCTGATCATCTTCAAGAAGCTGTACTTCCATTCGATAACCACCTTCTTTCAAAAGTGTAAGTTCTATAGGTATGAATACCGTATCACCGTTTTCTACAAACCCTATGAAAACATCTCGTTCCATATCAAGAAAACCAGTATCTTTATCATACACTTTCAAAAGAATGGATACATTATTACTATCTGCAAATCGACTCTTAATTTCGGTCGTAACATTGAGATCTACATAGCTACTTCTTATTTTTTCTGAAGAGATATCCACGTTTGAGATCTCAAGCTGACTACTATCCTCAAAGTCCCGAAGACAACCGGCAGACATCACTGATGCGAACATAACAAGTAATAGTAATGTACATCCCACTATTTTCTGGGAGTTTTCCATAAATTTTCACCAATTATAGAGAAGAACGATAGTACAAATAACTTCCCACATTATTATTACAAAATACGTATTTATTTTCAATGTTTGAAAGATGTCAGATCTTATCTGAAACGAATGATAGAACAAAAAAGAAGGAAAAAAATTTGAAAATAAGGCATACCAAAAAAGCCGGTCTCAAATATCAATCAGTACAGATACATGGATTCTTCCTGCATGTAGGACATACAAGCGGATATTTTTCAAGAAATGCTTTTTCAAGATCAATATCATAGAGATTCGCCAATGCACCTATCCACGCAAAACAGTCAGCAAGCTCTTCCCTTAGGTTTTCCATATCATTCCTTCGAATAGCCTCTGCGAGCTCTCCTACCTCTTCGACAAGCCAGAGTGTCGTGGCAGGTCCGCCCCTGCGTTTGTCATTATGGGCATAAAGGTCATACATGAGTTTCTGGAATTCGGATATTTCCATGCTATTGTCCCCTGAAATTAAATTAAAGGCGCACTGGAATATTCTTTGCCCGAAGTGCTTCCTTTACATCACGCACAGTATATTCCCCGAAATGGAAGATACTTGCAGCAAGTCCTGCATCGGCTTTACCGTCAACGAAACCCTTGTACATGTGCTCAGGGTTACCAACGCCACCAGAAGCTATTATTGGAATATCAAGCTCTTCAGAGAGCTTCTTTGTAATAGGAATATCAAAACCATCATAGGTCCCATCACGGTTCATGCTTGTCAGAAGGATCTCGCCTGAACCGAGCTCTTCCACCTTCTTCGCCCACTGGACAGTATCCAGTCCGGTAGGTTCTCTGCCACCATAGATGACGACTTCATACCATGCAAGAGTACCATCCTCAAGTTCAAGTATTGTCTTGTCCTGATTGTTCTCGACATCTAGGTTACGCTTACAATCGATAGCTGTTACAATACATTGTGAACCGAAGATATTAGAAGCCTCGCGAATAAATTCCGGGTTCTTTACTGCTGCTGTATTGACAGATACCTTATCAGCACCTGCCCGGAGGATCTGCCTGACATCTTCGACAGAATTTATGCCTCCCCCGACCGTCAAAGGAATGAATACCTCATTCGCAGTCCGCTCGATGACATCTATCATTGTGGAACGGCCTTCGTGGGATGCGGTAATATCAAGGAAAACAAGCTCATCCGCACCCTGCTCATTATAGCGCTTTGCAAGGTCCACAGGGTCACCTGCTTTTTTCAGGTCAACGAATTCAACGCCCTTGACAACGGTCCCACCTGACGCATCAAGCGTAACATCAAGACAAGGAATTATCCTTTTTGTTAGCATAGTTTACGTAATGAATGTTCTATAATTAAATGTTATTGAGAGATAAACCAACAAAGCAGTATATGTGTGTTGGAATATAAACGGTATATTTAAACGGTATGAAGCACATAAAAAGCCTAATGCATTTGAACCGTGCTGTCCTCACAGTTATTATAGTATTTTTTTTAATGTGCACGACAGTTTCTGCCTTTGAATTTCAATATGAAGAGATATGGGTACATCAGGGAGTCTTTGAACTTTCAGATGATGACAAAGCTTCTGCTGGAAAGTACACTGTGAAATTGCATGAGATACGACCAGAAGATAGTGAATATTCCGCAACGGTTCTCTTTTATGTTGACGGGGAATTCAAAGAGACTTTCTTTGCAGATGCTGACTTGAACAATGAGTTCCTCTATGACGAAAACCTCAAGGTCAGAACACTAGCAATAAACGAGACCATGATAGCCCTTGAGATGTACATTCATGAATACGAGCTTGTATGGATACCTGAAAGAATAATTAATATAGGTGTTGGAGAAAGCTATGAAATGAATGGGATCAATATCAAAGCTGTTGAAATTAACGATGATGTTGCATCCATAGAGGTCACAAAGGATGAACAAAGCCATAGTGACGAGTATATTACAGGTAACCACCATCGCTACTTCGAGGAAGTTCTTATTCGATTGACCTACATTGATAAGATAGGACAGACTATCACAATACTACCATACCAGCCTGGTAAGCCAGCACTTAACCTTGAGATACAGGATCTTGACATGACATATTTTCCAAATGAAGAACCTGTCTTTAACATTCTTGTAAAAAATGAGGGAACCATACCAGCCAGAGGGATGACGGTCACATCTTCTGCAACCAATGCACAGATCGAAACTGATAGCTTTGAGATCCCAATATTAGACACTTCAAATTACCAGATTACCCCCGTAATTCTTACGATCCCGGAGACTCCGACTGGAACAGATGTAGAGATCAGTGTTCTAGTTGAAGGCTATGACTACAAAGGGAACAACTACCAGACATCAACAAACGCAGTTACCTTTGTCGAACCGTATATCGCGATCTCAAAAACATATGATGACAGCCAGTTGCAAGAAGAGATAGATGTACCTGAGATATTTTTCACCCTACTGATATTCAACAATGCAAGCATTGGACATGAAGTAACTGTGAATGATCCAATACCTCCCTCATTCCTGCCCGTAGACATAGCTTCTACCCAATGGAATTTCTTTATCGGTTCCGGAAAGTCAAAAACGATAACATACAGTGTTATACCCACGGCTCCTGGTAATTTTGAGATATTACCGGCATTTGCAAACTGGTATTCACAGGGAGAGACTTATAGCGTCAATTCAGAAGAGAGTGGTGAAATCACTGTTAACGGTACAATGCTTGAAGTTGAGAAGGATGTTAGTTTAACTGATATCTATACAGGAGAAGAAGTAGATATCACCATAAATATACGTAATGTTGGCACCAGGGATGCAACCGTATCCTTTACAGAGAACATACCTACAGGATTTGAATTTGTCAGTGGGCAAAGAAGCTGGGAAGGACATATTGGTGTAGGGGAAGAAGAACAGATCGTCTATACGATGTTTGCAAAGGAAGAAGCGACCTATGAACTGCCTGTCACTAAAGTAGCATTTGAAGATGAAAGTGGTACAAAAGGAACATTTGAATCAAAACCGATGAGACTATATGTGTATTCGTTCGGACCAATTGATAGCAGCAAGGATCAGGGAATTGAATACCAACCACTCACAATGAAAGAGAACATATTATTCCTTATATCCTCATTTATCACAATTCTGTGTGTTCTTTCCACAATCCCATTAATTGTATATTTATATATTAGCAGACAACAGTCTAATAGAAGGAAGAGGACACAATGAAGTCATTTATGAATAGGGTCCAAAGACGAAAGGAGGGGGTTTGAACGGACAGCATTGGAATAGCATTGGCAGTTATAATATTCGGGCTTCTTTCCACTATTGTGCTGTACCTGCTCGTTAACTACTCTTCTTTGGTAGCAGGACTCGTACTTCTTGGAATTCCACTGGGGACCATGTTGGTCAGTCCTAATATAGCCACTGGGTTTTTAGCCCACGAGCATGTACGGCTTGCAGGCGGGACCGTACCGATCAACAATTACCATATTCTATTGTTCACATGGTCCACGATCATCGGCATCATACTCTATACCGAATTCCTTACATGGTACCTTTCGAAGAAAAAAAGATCGAATTAAATAATAGAAATAAAAAGGACGAGATATTCACTCATCCACCTTGTAGTAATAATATTCACCTTTTGCTTTCTGTTCTCTGTCAAGACGCGAATCTTTTTTATTTACCCTTGGTCTTATGGTCTCTTCATCCCTTCTGAAAGTGATACCAAGATCTGAGAGGAATTTGTTCATTCCTTTCTGCATTGAAGAGGGAGGATGTGCTATACCAAAGACTGCCGGTTCGCCTTCGAAGACTATCAGGCGTTCACTGAGCATATCGATCATGTAGATGTCATGGTCTACGACCATTGCGGTCTTACCGTTATTCTCTGCAAATCTCTTTATCGCCTTCGTTGCAAGGGAACGCTGCTCCACATCAAGATGCGCACTTGGTTCATCGAGAATGTACAGATCAGCATCCTTTGAAAGACAGGCAGCGATGGCAACCCTCTGCAACTCACCGCCACTCAGGTCGTTCAGCATTTTATCAAATAAAGGCTCAAGCTGAAGTGGCTTAATTATCTCAGCTTCATAATAGCTGGTATCGAACCTGCGGGTGATGCTCCTTAAGAACTGTCGCACCTGCATGAACGAATCCACTTTGATGTACTGAGGTTTATAGGAGATGGATACTTCAGATTCCAGCTCACCCTCATCAGGTTCGACCTCTCCTGCAAGTATCTTTACAAAAGTGGATTTACCAATACCATTAGGACCGACAATTCCGATCACTTCACCTTCTTTTAAAGAACCGCTATCTGATCTAAGTGAGAAGCCATCACCGTACTTTTTGGAGAAAGCATTGTAATCCAGAAGAGTAGCAATGTCAGTTGCAACGCGTGGAGGATGTACTTCAAAGGTAATAGCATCCGGCCTGACACGGACGTTCTCTTCAGGAAGATAACCCTTGAGATATTGGTTGATAGCGATCCTGACACCTTTTGGATGTGTGATCACACCATACCCGCTTGGCATACCGTATGCTACCTGAACAACATCAGAGAGCATATCCAGAATTGCAAGGTCGTGCTCAACTACAAGAACGGCCTTGTCCTTTGCGAGATCCTGTATAAGCTTTGAGGAATTGATGCGCTGGTAGATATCCAGATATGGACTTATCTCATCAAAGAAGTAAAAGTCTGCATCCCTTGCAGCACATGCAGCAATGGCTACCCTCTGCAATTCTCCACCACTGAGCTCACCGATATTTCGGTTGATTATGTGACCCAGATCAAGCTTCTCCACAAGTTCATCCATTACACCGCGCTCGTCGGTACCTTCAAGAAGATCACGAGTCTTGCCGTTGAAGGCCTTAGGGATCATATCCACATACTGCGGTTTCTGGGATACTTTGATCTTGCCATCGACAACATTCTTGAAATAATCATACATCCCGGTACCGGCATAGTGTTCCAATACTGTGTCCCAGTCACCGATATCTTCCCCGAAGTTAGGAACAAGAGCACCTGAAAGTATCTGTACCGAAGTACTCTTACCAATACCGTTCGGACCAAGAATACCGGTTACCTTACCTACCTGAGGTGTTGGTAATCCATAAAGGGCAAAACCGTTCTGGCCGTACCTGTGGGTTGGCTTATCAAGAGCCTCAGGCAGACCGATTATCATAATCGCGCTAAAAGGACATTTGTTGACACAGATACCACAGCCGACACACAGTTCCTCAGATATAATGGCCTTACCATCATCTCCGAACACGATAGTCTCGTATCCTGTCCTGACCCTAGGACAGTATTTCTCACATTCGTGGCTACATCGCCTTGGCTGGCACCTATCCTTATTCAATATTGCAATTCGCATGATGGATCACTGAAGTTGTTAATGGGATATTTAATAAGCTGATAATACAATAGAAAAAAGTAGCATGAATACTGTCAGTTCAACAGCAATGTCCATGTCACAAGGCAGAAGTCGATAACGATGAATTCAACATAGAACCAATCCTTTGGTCCGAACTCTTTCGTGTTTATCTTGATAGCGGGATAGATCAAGCGCTGCGCATAATATGCCAACACACCGACAATGACCAGTACTGCATACCATTTGGTTTCGGTACCTGCACCGAATTGGTGAAATGCCCCAAATCCAGCGATCATACCAAGGAATGCTGCAACAGCAGTCTTGATTATACCCTGTATATGTGCTACCTTGCGCTCTTCCGGAGTTTTTACTTTGATCGCAGCGGGTTTTTTGGACACTGCAGGAGCGTCAGTCTGAACTACCTTTTTGGTACCATCCGACTTCCCTTTGCTTTCCTTTTTCAATTGGCATCTTCTCCTGAGTTAGTTATTAAGATTGGTTGTTATAATCATTAGAACATATATAAACGTTTATCCTGCGGAGAGGATGATCAAAGAAACTCATTACTCAGTACATTGCTGACCTGATCAAGGGATACAGCCTCTCTACCTACACTATTCAAATATGAAGCGAACTTTTCCGGCCTTTCTCCTGAAGGATGATACACAATTGTCAACTCAGGATCTATATCTTCCACCATCTTAGCAAGCCCATTAGCGTCAAGATGGTCACTTACCTGCAAAGCAGGATAACTATAGTCCAGCCTTCCTGTCAGCACATATTTTTTCATCGAATGAGGCAACTTCTTAAAATCCCAAGGCGGTACGATGCACACCTCGTCTTCATCGCATTCCCCGATGGCCACTATATCCCCGGCATTATCTACAAGGCTGCGTGTCAGAAGCAATGATTTTTCTTCCATTGCGATAGTCCCATGATAGCCAATGCCACGCAAAAGCTCCACTGCACGTTGCGCCTTCCCGAAAGCATAAGCACCGAAAGCAACCTGAGAACCACATTCCATGACATTTCTAAACCCTTCAAGATCATCCTCAAAATGACAGGACGGGTCAGAATGATCCCCATAGTTCGCTTCAGTTATCAGTACGTCACATTTTGGCAGTGCAGAAGCATCCTTAACATCCCCGGTGACAAGGATACGGGTACCCACATCGTTCACCCAATAGAAGCCAACCGCTCCCGCAGTATGTCCCGTCTGATAGGTCTTTACGGTAACACCATTGATATCGATGGAATCCCCACATGCTACAGTACGCCCCTTAAAATCACGGTCATGACGTATCTCAAGTGCTTTAGCTGTCTTTTCTGTAGAAACTGAGAGGTCAGAGAGCATTGCAGACTTTCCGTTATGGTCAGAATGAGCATGAGTGACAAGATAAGCATCCGGTTGCGGCTGTTTATTAGGAAGACGCGTGGAATCGATGGAAAATGTGCAAAGGTTCTCATCATCTGCCCGAAATTTCACGGCAAGATGGGGTTTGAACGTTCCTCGTGAATTTGTCTGGCGGAATGCCAGAACTCCCATGTCTGCAAATCTGTTCAAATGATACCTCTGGGCAATGGACGAGTTCAAGTTATTTACATGTTGTCAGAAGAAGAAACAATAAAAAAATAGAGGAAGAATTAATGAAAAGAAAGTTCAGATAAGAGTATTCAGCTCTGCACGAAGGACGTCAGCGCTGGTAACGCCTGTATAACGCTTTACAACTTCGCCATCTTTCTCAATGATGAGAGTAGGTACTGCACTGACCCCATACTTGCCCGCAAGGGCATTGTTCTGGTCAACATCGACCATCTTGAACTCTACCTTGTCCCCCAGTTCACCCTCGAGCTGTTCAAGGATAGGTTTCTGTATCTGGCAAGGCCCACACCACGTTGCTGTAAAATCCATTATTACTACATTGCTCATTGAAAATCACCTTTGTAATTATAAATTAGAGGTTAGCGGTATTGTACGCTTTATACAAAACCATTGGTTGCATTACATAAATAACTTTTGATTGCAAAACATATAATTGAAAGCAAAGATTCCTAAACCAGCCATTCCTGACAGAACACAAAGACCATAGATATCGGGACTACTGATAGCCCCAAACAATGGATTTGACATCATAGGCCAGAACGGTATGATATCTGTATAGAGAAAAGAATCCAAAAATACATGACTCCATGCTCCGATCAACGAACCAAGAATAATATGCTTCATCTCGATGTTCATACCCAATCGATAAAATATGTAACTTAGCACATAGCTAAGCAGAAGAGCCAGAACAGTAGCACCTATAAAAGTATGAAACGGGCCATGCAGTGGTTCATGACCAAGAAACAGATAAATTGTTGCCCTGATATCAATTACAACACTTGCCAAAAGGACAGCTATGATATCGATCTTTTTTTTAAAGACCATTCCTAAAAGGAATGCTGGTCCAAGATGGAAGGGGGTAAAGGGCATTCTCAAGTCCTTTTTATATTACTGTAATACATACACTCTTCCGGTGTGAACAGTGGCATCTCCTCAGACCCTTCACACATTTCCACAGGAGCTCCGCGAATGAGCACACATGGAATACATTCATCTGCCTCGCCCATCAAAAGCTGGGCAGCAGATACCAGATTATCCGCAACCGCCTTGCGTGTTATATGTAGAGGTTTTCCAAAAAGGTCATGCGAGCCCCGTGCATCTTCGACCGGGACCATACCTGAAGTACCAAGTGCAACTCCCATACACCCAAGCCGCAAAGGCTGGGTGCGGCTATCACCAATGATAACACCCACATGACATGCAGAGTACTCTTCAATTCCCTTCCTGATGTCAGCAGCACTTCTCTGAGCATCCTTGGGCAAAAGTACAACATGCCCTTCAGGTGCATTGGAACCGTCAATACCTGCATTAGGAGATAATGTGCCATTGGTCAGAGTAAGAGCAGCTCCCGGTACACCCCCTATGACCTCATCACATTCACAAAGAACGAGCTCCATTTCCCTGGGATCAAGACAATAATTGCCTGCAAGTTCTTCTGCAATTTTACCCGGAACCACAGACGATAAGTTCACCAAACGACCTTCTGCAGTTGCTACTGCAGATTCGGCAAGAACGAGAATATCGCGATCTTCCAGAAATACCCCATGCTTTTCGAGTGCATCACATAGTACTTTCACCATATCGTCACCTACCCCGATGAGAGAAGTTCGGATACCGAGCATCTGTATAGAGGGGAGCTCTGACACCAATTCAGACACCTTCCGACAAATAATCAGCCATTATCTTGATGGCACAATATTCCCCACACATTGAACAGGGACCTGTCATGGGACACATTCCCTTTGGTTTGTCAGGGTCCAGTGCCAGTGCCATCTGCCCTTCCCAATCGAAATTGGCACGCCTGTCAGCAAGCAATTTGTCCCGTTCATCGAGACCATATTTCATGGAATCACCTATATGTGCCGCGATCTTGAAAGCAATAAGGCCTTCACGCACTTGCTCAGGTGTTGGAAGGGAAAGATGTTCTGCCGGAGTTATGTAACAAAGATAATCAGCACCATTGCCACTTGCAATGCTCGCACCGACTGCTCCAGAGATGTGATCATAGCCCATACCAACATCAGTAGGCAATGGCCCTGCCACAAAGAGAGGGAAATCGGAAAGAGCACGGTGTGCCTGAATATGTGGAACGATATCATTCGCCTGCACATGACCGCCCATGCCCTCGATGATAACCTGGACACCAGCCTCATTAGCCTGCTTTGCAAGTTTTGCGTTCGTCCTTATCTCCATCATCTGCGGATTATCACACACATCATGGACACAGCCACTACGCATTGTATTTCCAAGGGAGAGTACGACATCGTTCTTCTTTAGTATAGAAAGGACCTCATCGAAATTCTCAAGATAGGGGTTCTCACAACCGTCCTTCAGCATAAGAACACTGGTGAAGGAACCGCCCTTTGAGACCATACCCATGATACGTCCTGTACCTTTGAGCTTTTCAAGCATCTGCTTTTCCACACAATGGACCACAACAGAACTGACACCTTCATCGACCTGTTTCTTAAGATAGGAAAGCACATCGTCGCTGGAGGTATCCTTCATCCCACACTCAACGACCGCCTGATAAACCGGCACGGTTGTGATAGGTAAAGTGGTGTTATCAAAGACAATTTTCCTTATAGCAGAGATATCGCCACCCATTGACAGGTCCGTTATGGTATCTGCACCGTATTTTTCCGCGATCTTCACTTTTTCCAGTTCAGCATCGGGATCGATGCTCGCAGAAGAGGTTCCGAGATTGACATTAATCTTCGTCTTAGCCCCTCTTCCAATAGCTACCGGAGGACAGCCATCACGAACCATTATTACAAGGCTGCCATCTGCAACCCTTGACATTACAGTTTCCACATAAATGGACTCGTGTTCGGCCACATATTCCATTTCCGGGGTTATCGTACCGTTCTTTGCGTATTCTACCTGTGTGGGTCTCATAGTATTCGACTCTTAAAATCGTTTTTATGTATTATCTGTTATCAAGGCCTGCCATCTCAAGAAGCCTTTGTGTATTGCCATGACCGCCGATGGGCATAAGATGAATGCCCCTGCACAGATCCCGAAGTTCAAGGATACTTTCGGCAGCTATCTCAAGCCCTTCCTGTATCGGGTCCTTTGCATTTTCCATGCGCTTTATAAGTTCATCCCCGACCCGTATTCCAGGAATGTTATTGTTCATAAAATGTGCCATTGCGGCAGACCTGAGAGGAATTATACCGGCCAGGACCAGAACGTTCGGACCTATTTGACCCATAAGGTCACTGAAATCCTTAAAACTTTCAACGTCATAGACCGCCTGTGTCTGAATGAACCGGGCACCGGCATTTATCTTTTTCTTAAGCTTGAGCATCTGCATCCGTTTTGTCACATCGGTATTGGAAACTGCACCAACAGTGAAAGACGGAGCACCTGCAAGCTCATTGCCTGCCATATCAGACCCACCCATCATCTTAGTGATAAGGGAGAGAAGCTGCACAGAATCCAGATCATAAACGGCCTTTGCGCCCACGTGGTCACCTTTGGTGGTATAATCCCCTGTCATCACACAGAGATTCTCAATACCCAGAGCCGATGCCGCCAGAATATCAGATTGTAATGCCAATCTATTGCGGTCACGACAGGTGAGCTGCACTATCACTTCATGCCCTGCATCCATGAGCAGTTTGCCGACAGCGATAGGACTCATGCGCATTACCGCACGCTGATTGTCCGTGATGTTGATGGCATCCACCAACCCTCTGATAAGTTCTGCATCCTCAAGTGTAGCCGAAATGTCAGTACCCTTTGGAGGTGCCACCTCAGCGGTCACAATGAAGCGGTCTGAGTTGAGGACATCGTTGAAAGTTGAAAGCATCGTGGGATAAATATGGGGGATTTGTTTTTAAAGGCATCGAGACAGGAAAGGGAGATAATCAAACTATTAGTTCTTCTTCATCAAGTGAATAATAGAAACCATCTATGTATTCGTCCCCCACCCCAACCGCTTGCTGATATATTTCTTCTGTTGCACTAACATATTTTTCGGCAGGATTTCCACAACTATCAGTTCCTCTAAAAACCCATACCGGATAGTAAAATTCCTGATCTGCACCAGAAATATCCGAAAAGTATCCGACCTGTATCTCATCCACATAAGATACCGATCCTATAAAATTTCCAGACCTTAGAACACCGTTTCCATCGTTCAATCTTTTAATAGCCACCTCAACAGGAACTATCGCCACATCTCCCGACCTCTCTAACTCCCTCCAGGTCTTGGAGAAGGACAGAACTTCCCCATCATCACCAAAACACACGGAAATCGAATCTCCCGGACCCACCACCGGATAACCATCAATGAGACGACTGTATGAGACTTCCACAAACATGGGAACAACAGAATCTATAACAATCGACCTGCTTTCATTATTGAGGTATTCTATCTGCGTTGTATGTACCCTATCGATGTAAGAATCATCAGGCAATTCATCGATCGAGGTCAAATAGGAATCTGCCAGTTCTTTTGCTTCTTCTTCATCTGGGACTGAACTTCGAATACGATAACGATTCGAGTTCTCTTCATGGATAACACTCTCATTCAGCACCCTATAAACAGGGTATTTATCTAAAACATCTGGAGCATGAGCTTCAATGAACAGATTTTCAGAACCCATATCTGCAAGAGGTGGTTCCTGAAGACCAGAATTATGGAAATCGACCAATAAAGCAAAACCCGCAAGAATTACCAGCACCAACAGGGAGAGTAATACTAAAATTATATTTTTGTTTATTTTAACACCACTTTAAAGTATACTAATAACAGGTTACCACTTTTGATCATAATTCAGAACTGCCCATACGAAAGATACACACAGAGCAAAGATCACAATAATATTACACTTTAGATGGTACTTACTTAATTTTGATTCCTGTGAGTTGTTTTCTTTTAATGATTGGGTCTGTTAAACCAACTACCACCACAAGTATCAATGTGAGGTATACCAACGTTAAGCTCAGATTATAATAAAACCACGCTTGATAACCATTATATAGTGCCAGTATGAGTGGTAATGTACGGTATATTTTTCTAAATAGTTTCATGATGAATTCCCCCAATATTACTTATTGACTTTTCTAAATAATAATAGAATAAAAGCGATCATAGCAATTATTGCCAACCCAAAAAGGACACTACCAATGATCTGTCCTGTAAGCATAAACAACAGGTCATATTTATTTGGATAAAAATACTCCATGTAATAGTATAAAATTGTAACAACCAACAACAACCCAAATAATGCACTTGCATATCTGCGAGAAAGATATTTTGCGATATTGTGCATTAAATCCTGAACTTCTGGGATCATAATTGATCAACCTCACGAACCTGTATCCTTACAAGATAATAATACAGCACCGCACCTATGAAAGTCAGAAAAATTAGGACAAGCGACCAGATCAGTTTATCAGTATCTCCTTTGTGTGGAAAATCATCTGCATTCCTCTGGAGGCAGTCAAATAACATGAATACCCAGAAAAGAATAGCTATTGCAATGATCCCCCATAATAGCTGGCCTATGTGATATGTAAAAACAAGTATGGTAAAGAATACCATAAGTCCAACTATTGTCCATTCTGATCTTATTTTGCTCACGTTAATAGATCCATGAATACATTAGAAAACAAATTGTAAATGCTACAATGATATTTAAAATGTGTGGGTGGAAAACAGAACAATGACGCGAAAAATTAAAGTTAAAAGCAATTCTCTTTAGGTAAAAATCTTAAGTTCTAATGATATATACTATATAATTAGTGAGATATTGTATTGACAATTGTTTTATTCTTGGAAGAACACGGAATTGGAATTTATGAGTATAGATCACAAAAAACAACTTGAGCAGCAACTCTGGAATATCGCTAATGAGTTGCGTGGAAAAATGAATGCGGATGAGTTTCGTGATTATATTCTGGGTTTTATTTTTTACAAGTATCTTTCTAATAAGATCGAAATTTATGCTGATGAGATCCTAAAGCCGGATGGAATTGCTTTTAAGGATATTAAAGAGGATACTGAACTTGGGAAGGAGTTTATCGAGGCTATTTCCGAGGCTTCTGTTGAGAAACTGGGTTATTTTTTGAAGCCTTCTGAGCTGTTCAGTGAAGTTGCCAGGCGTGGTTCTTCCAGTTATTCTGCTTCTTCTGGCTCTTCTAATTATTCCAATTCTTCACTGAGTGTTGAGCCGTTTGTTACCGGGCAGAACGCTATGGCAGTTGCAGAGTCATCTTATGGTGATGAGTTTATTCTTGAGGACCTGCAGGGTATTTTGAATAATATTCAGTCTTCGACTATGGGAACTGAGAGTGAGGATGATTTTGAGAATCTTTTTGAGGATATGGATCTCAATAGCAGCAAACTTGGGAAGACTCCGGCTGCCAGGAATGCTTTGATCTCTAAGGTGCTTTCCCATCTTGATAAGATCGATTTCCAGCTTGAGCATACGGAGCTTGATGTTCTGGGTGATGCTTATGAGTATTTGATCGGGCAGTTTGCCAGTGGAGCGGGAAAGAAGGCTGGTGAGTTCTATACTCCTCAGCAGGTCAGTACTATTCTTGCTAAGTTGGTGACTACCGGTAAGAAGAGGTTGAGGTCGGTTTATGATCCTACTTGTGGCTCTGGTTCCCTGCTTTTAAGGGTTGCTCGTGAAGTGGAGGATGTTAGTGCTTTTTATGGTCAGGAGCTTAATCGTACTACTTACAATCTTGCGAGAATGAATATGATCTTGCATAATGTGCATTATCGTAAGTTCGATATTAAGCAGGAGGATACTCTGGAGTATCCACAACATTTAGGGATGCAGTTTGAGGCTATTGTTGCTAATCCGCCTTTTTCTGCCCAGTGGAGTGCTAATCCGCTTTTTAGCAGTGATGAGCGTTTTTCCCAGTATGGCAAACTTGCACCTAAAAGTAAGGCGGATTATGCTTTTGTACAGCACATGATCCACCACTTAGCAGAGAATGGCAGTATGGCCATTGTCCTGCCCCACGGTGTGCTTTTCCGTGGTGCAGCAGAGGGACATATCCGCCAGTTCCTCATCGAAGAGAAGAATTACCTTGATGCTGTTATTGGTCTGCCTGCCAATGTTTTCTATGGAACCAGTATCCCAACCTGTGTTCTGGTCTTTAAGAAGTGCCGTGAGAATCCCGATGATATTCTGTTCATCGATGCAAGTCAGGATTACGAGAAGGTAAAAACTCAAAACCAATTACGCCCATGCGACATTGACAAGATAGTGGACACCTACCGCAACCGCAAGGAAATTGAGAAATACAGCCACGTTGCAAGCCTTGATGAGATCAAAGAGAACGATTACAATCTCAATATTCCAAGATATGTGGACACCTTTGAAGAAGAAGAGCCCATCGACATTGATGCTGTGGCTGCCAGTCTGCTTGAACTCGACGAAAAAATGTCCAAAATCGATGAAAACATCGCCGGTTTCTGTGAAGAATTAGGAATCAGTAAACCATTCTAATGTCTTTGTCTGAGCAGGTGAGCTAAAATGAGCAGCAATGTACCACAGTTAAGATTTCCTGAATTTGAGGAAGAGTGGGAAGAGAAGAAGTTGGGAGAAGTTTTCATCGAAGTTAATGAAAAAGTAGGCCAACGTAATTTGGAGACATACAGTATAACCGCAGGACAAGGTTTTGTATCTCAAAAAGAAAAATTTGGGAGAGATATATCGGGACAACAAAATGCAAAATATACAGCTCTTCAGGTAAACCAGTTTGCATACAACAAAGGCAATTCTAAAAAATACAAGTATGGCTGTGTTTACTTAAATACAACTGACAAGCAAATAGCAGTCCCTAATGTTTTTATAAGCTTTAAGTTAATTGACAACGAAATGAGTTCTGTCTTTTATGCAAAACTATTTGAAAACCATTATCTTGATAAAGGATTGCGTCAAATTATTTCCAGTTCAGCGAGAATGGATGGGCTTCTGAATGTCAATAAGAAATATTTTTTCCAACTAAAAATAATAGTACCCACAACCCCAGAACAACATAAAATCGCCATCTTCTTAACTTCAGTAGATGAAAAACTACAAGCTCTAAAAAAGAAAAAAGAACTTTTAGAGCAATACAAAAAAGGGGCGATGCAGAAGTTATTCTCTCAAGAATTGAGGTTTAAGCAGGATGATGGCAGTGCGTTTCCTGATTGGGAAGAGAAGAAGTTGGGGGATATATTTGATATAAAAGCAGGTGGTGATATTGATAAATCAAAGGTCTCGGATATAAAAACAGGACTTTATCGATATCCCATTTACTCAAATTCAGAAAAAGAAAAAGGACTTTTTGGTTATTCCAATTCATATTCAATATCTGAGAAATGTTTAACAGTTACTGGCAGGGGTCGTTTAGGAATTGCTCATGCAAGGTTTGAAAATTTTTATCCAATAGTCAGATTGTTAGTTTTAATACCAAAAATTCCAGCAAATGTAGTGTTCTACGAAAATATTATTAATCAATTGAATTTTGCAATTGAGAGTACAGGTGTTCCTCAATTAACAAGTCCACAAATTTCAAGTTATAAAGTACATTACCCTTCTTTCACCGAACAAGAAAAAATCGCAGATTTCTTATCTTCCATTGATGGATCAATAGAAAATGTTGGGAAACAGATTGAGGCATCGCAGGAGTGGAAGAAGGGCTTGCTGCAGAAAATGTTCGTCTGAATGAAATGGGGATGTGGGAGTAGAGAGCATGAGCACACAATCGGAAGCTGTATTGGAAGAGCAGTTGGTCGGGCAACTTTGTGAATTGGGTTATTCTTTAGTGAGGATAAAGGATGAGGCGGAGCTGATTGCTAATTTGAAGGGGCAATTGGAGAAGCATAATGAGATCGTGTTCTCGGATAATGAGTTCAAAAAAGTGATGAACTTACTTAGCAAGGGTAGTGTGTTCGAGAAGGCTAAGAACTTGCGGGAAAAGCAACATATTCTGCGTGATAATGGGGATGACCTTTATTTTGACTTCCTGAACACGGAACATTGGTGTCAGAATGAATATCAGGTGACGCATCAGGTAGCGATGGAAGGGAAATATAAGAACCGCTATGATGTGACGTTATTGGTCAATGGTCTGCCATTGGTACAGATAGAACTCAAAAGGCGTGGACTTGAACTAAAAGAGGCGTTCAATCAGATACAACGCTATCAAAAGCACTCATTTGGCTCACACGCTGCATTATTCCAGTATATTCAGATATTTGTCATCAGCAACGGTGTGAACACAAAATACTACGCCAACAATCGTAAGCAATCCTTCAAGCAGACATTCTACTGGACAGACGAAGAGAACCAGCGTCTCAGCAATATCCTTAACGGCTTCACAAGGGATTTTCTGGACCCTTGCAACCTCTCCAAAATGATATGTCGCTACATCGTACTGAACGAAGCCCAGAAAATACTCATGGTACTTCGCCCCTATCAGTTCTATGCAGTAGAAGCCCTCATTGACAGAGTAAAACACAGCCATAAGAACGCTTACATCTGGCACACAACCGGCTCAGGAAAAACACTGACATCCTTTAAAGCCAGTCAGATATTAACAAAACTGCCCACAGTCAAAAAAGTAGTCTTTGTAGTCGATAGAAAAGACCTCGACTATCAAACAACAAAAGAATTCAACAGTTTTAGCAAAGGCTGCATCGATGGTACGGACAACACAAAACAACTGGTCAAACAACTTAGTGACGACACAGCACTCATTGTCACCACCATTCAAAAACTAAATGTTGCCATCAGCAAAAAACAATATCTTGAAAAAATGGAGCAGCTCAGAGACCAGCGTATAGTCTTCATCTTTGACGAATGCCACCGCTCACAATTTGGCGAAACCCACAAACGCATAAATCAATTCTTCAAGAATCCTCAAATGTTCGGTTTCACAGGCACACCCATATTTGCCGAAAACGCCATCAAGAACGAATCTGGAAGACGCACCACCAAAGATCTCTTTGGCGAATGTCTTCATAAATACGTCATAACCGATGCAATAGCCGATGAGAACGTCCTGAAATTCTCCGTAGAATACGTAGGACGCTACAAACAAAAAGAAGGTCGGGAAACCAGCATTGACATAGAGGTAGAGGACATCGATACAAATGAGTTAATGGAATCCCCTGAGCGTCTGGAGAAAATATCAGATTATATAATAGCCCATCACTCCCGTAAAACACACAACAGGGAATTCACCGCAATATTTACCGTAAGCAGCATAAAAACCCTGATAAATTACTATGATATACTGCAAAGAAAGAAAGCAGAAGGCAAGCATGATCTAAAAATTGCGACAATCTTCAGTTATACCGCCAACGAAGAAGATCCCGATGCTAACGGCTTCTTCAGTGATGACACTCAAATATTAGATCCAAAGGCAAAATACGGCAGCACAATATCCAAACACAGCCGTGAAAAACTGGATGAATATATCGAAGACTACAACAAGCTCTTTAACAGTAAATTCTCCACCAAAGACAGCCAATCCTTCTACAACTACTACAATGATATCTCTAAAAAAGTAAAAGAGAAAAAAATCGACATTCTGATAGTCGTGAACATGTTCCTCACAGGTTTTGATAGTCCATTCCTGAACACTATCTATGTAGATAAGAACCTGAAATATCACGGACTTATTCAGGCATATTCACGTACCAACCGGATACTCAACGAACAGAAATCACAGGGTAATGTAGTAGCATTCAGGAACCTGAAAAAAGCAACAGATGCTGCTATTACATTATTTAGCAACACCGAAGCCATCGAAGTCATTATAATGCAACCCTACGAGGACTATATTGCAAAATTCGATGAAAAATATGATGCACTTCAAAGAATAACACCAACCGTAGAAAGTGTAAATACATTATCCTCTGAAAATGAAGAACTGGAATTCATTACCACATTCAGAGAAATAATGCGTATATTAAATATCACTAAAGCATTTGCAGACTTCAAATGGTCAGACCTTTCAATGACAGAGCAACTTTTCGAAGACTACAAAAGTAAATATCTCGACCTTTACGACAAAGTAAAAAGCGATCATCAAAAAGAGAAAGTTTCCATCTTAGAAGATGTGGATTTCGAACTGGAATTAATTCACCGTGATGAAATAAACGTTAATTACATCATCCAGTTACTCATCCAGCTAAAATTCGATGCTCAAAAAGATGTGGATCAAGTCGAAAAGGAAATATCCAGAGTATTAAGTTCTGAATCAACTCTCAGAAGCAAAAAAGAATTGATAGAGAAATTCATTCAAGAGAATCTCCCTGATATCCATACAAGCGATAGTGTTTCAGAAGAATTTGATCAATTCTGGAACAATGAACAGCAAAAGGCCTTTGAGCAACTGGTAAAAGACGAAGTTCTATCAGAAGAGCGAACCCAAAAACTCATAGAAAACTATCTATACGCTGAACAAGAACCACTATTAGATGAGATATTGGAATTAATAGAAGGTGCACAACCATCCGTACTGAAGCGCAAAAAGATAGGTGCTAGAATATTGGAAAAGATAAAGGATTTTATTGATACTTTCATTGATGGTATGGATTCAAATTGATCTGCATTTATCGCAAAATTCCAGTCATAAATTTTAATTTTGTTTGTTTGCATATAAACTGTTGGTCACGTCCGTGACCATGAGTATATAAAGAACTAGTCAAACGTTTGACCAGTCATTTATATGTAATTAAGTATGCTTATATATAAGAAACATATATTTATATACATGAACTTTTTGGAACTATCCCGGCAGAATCCCTGGTGGAAAAATGCATCTGAAATATTTAATGATGAAAAAATAAAGCAATTCGATGCATCTGATATCCAGTGGAAACCACGCTTGAAATATTATTTTAAATTTGACTGTGATAAAGTCTATACTCTCCGTGGTCCAAGACAGGTAGGTAAAACAACATTATGCAAGACATTGATACAGGATCTACTGACAGAGAATGATCCAAAAAGCATTTTCTATTATAGTTGTGATCTGGTATCCAATGAAAAGGAATTATTTGATGTAATTCACCAATATATGGACTGGTCATCAGCTTTTGACCTTAATCGGAAATACCTCTTCCTTGATGAAATTTCCTCTGTCAAAAATTGGGAAAAAGGTTTAAAGCACTTGATAGATACAGCTGCTTTAAAAAATACTTCAATTATGCTAACAGGCTCTCACTCCATAGACATAAAAAAGAGTATTGAAAGGCTTCCAGGAAGAAGAGGTGAATCTAATGAGACCATTGACAAAATTCTTTTGCCAATGAAATTCGCTGAATTTGCTGAAAGCGTAAGTCCTGAAATAAAGAATTTATTTAAAAAACATGGTCTTCTCCGTAATTCTAAAAGGCAGGAAATAATTCACGGCCTATTTGAAGGAGAGATAGATCCTATTCTCAATATTTTACAACTTTATCAGGATGATATAAACACTCTATTTGACCAATATCTCATGACAGGAGGTATTCCAAGACCGGTAAATGAGTTCTTTTCTAATGGAACTATCAACAATAGTACCTATGAAATATATGTGCGCTCTCTTATGGGTGATCTTGCAAGATGGCAAATTCCGGAAATTGCCGTGAAGCAAATTCTAAGTTCTTTATTTCAAAAACTCACCACAAATGTAAGCTGGCAGAGCTTAGTTAATGAGACTGATATTTCCTCACATAATACAATATCTAAATATGTACAGAGTCTTGAAAGTTCATTCGTACTAAATATATTATATGCTCTTGACCTTAACAAGAAGATTCCAAGCTTTAGAAAAGAAAAAAAGATATATCCACAAGATCCATTTATTTTTCATTCCCTAAGATCATGGACTTCTGCTTCAGTAAATTATTTTGAATCCAGTCTTGAATATCTTTCTAGCCCGGAAAATAAAAGTAAACTAGTTGAATCTGTTGTCCAAAGCCATTTTGTTAGATTTATGTACAATACATTTCCAAGTGATATTTTTTCTCCTGAAGAGCATCTTTTCTATTGGAGAGGCAAAGGTGGAAAAGAAGTCGATTATGTATTAAAGTCAAAAGACAATGAATTGTTGTCTATTGAATTAAAATATCAAAATAAACTCCAAAAAAGTGACTATAAAGGTTTATCCTCATTTTCAAAGGGTATAATGCTCTCTAAAAATGACTTTGAGTCTGGCAATTATCTTACAATTCCCGTTTCTCTCTTCCTATTACTAATATGATAATTGTTACCTTAAAATTAATCACTTTGTTGTGAAGAACACCACTCATTCACAACACAGATAGTGTCACTATTTTGCTGTAATTTTGTCCCGTACCTATCTAAACTTAGTCTATAATCGTTAAATCCCAAGTTTGACAGTCAAAATTAATATAAGTGTTCTTAGTCATGTTCATATCGACAAAAATGCAAACAAAACTAAGAACATACGAAATAGTTCCTAACAACAATTTACCCTTTCCGATTGTAACCATCCAGACCCTGCATCCTGACCAGATAGTAATAGAGTACAGCACCTATGAAATTCAGGAAAATTAGGACAAGCGCCCAGATTAGTTTTTCATTATCTCCTTTGCTGGGAAAATCCTCTGTGTTCCTTTGAAGGCAGTCACATAACATGAAGATCCAGAAAACCGTCGCTATTGCAATAATTCCCCATAATAGCTGACCTATAAGTATCGTAAAGAATATTATAAGTCCAATAATTGCCCATTCTGACATTCTCTTGTTCAAATTTATAACCCCCTAAATTTAAAAAAATAACATTACTTAATTTCTTCTGAATATCCACCCACAAAAAAAGCAAACAAATCCACCAAGAATACCAAAACCCGGAACTTGCCTATCGGATACATTATCAAGCTGCGATTCATTATTATTAAGATGAACTTCCACATCTTGTTCTTCAGTACTGACTTTTTTAACATCAGGCTCTACTACAAGTACATCATCTACAATTGTTCCAGTTTCGATGAAAGTTACCGGAATTTCATTAATACCTATTTGTATTGCTTCCTCGTCAAATATCCTGTATACATCATCACATAACATTTGTACATTATCAGTTTCATTTTTGTTGATCCCAACTTCAACTGAAGAACCAAATACACTATATTCTACAACTTGTCCGTTATACATATAAGGTTCCATTTCCGTCCTGACCTCATATAGGATATCCATCAAATCCTTGCCAAAATCCGATCTTTGTTCATCCGTTGTGAGAAGCGGTAATTTTCCATAGCTTGCAATGACTATTGATTGATATGTTCCCCTCCCACTTTTCATGTATTCCTTATCGGCTTCGATCTCTGCTTTATTTAAAATATCCAGATCAAGTTCATACTGTTGCCAGTATTCCCCACGCCCAAACTCTACCGGCACATCCTTGATGTTTAAGTCTCTTGCTTTTTCATCCACATATGTGTATATTTCATCCATTGTCTCCTGTTCGATTGTCTTATTCTCGAACAATATCACAAGATATCCATTTGAATTATATCCGCATGTCAGCACTTCTCCATAAGGATACATGTGGGAAGAGACCATTTCATCTTTTAATCTCTCATTCAGTTCCTCTAGCCTAAGAGTCCATTCTTTTTTCTGTTCTTCAGTATTGAACTCGGGAAGTATCCCTACACTGGCAATTACTTCATGCTCTGAAGGACTTAAGCCGAAAATGAATGTGTATTCTGCACTATTTGTTTGATCAATGTCCAATGTATTGTCTTCAGCGTTGTATTCCACTGATTCACAAAGACTGTCGTTTGAGTTTGCAGATCCAACAAATGCAACTCCAATAAGTAGCAGCAACACAAATAATACATTCATTCCAAATTTTAGTTTTATTTTGCTCACAGTTATACCCCCATATTGTTAGCTTAATACATCTTTATCTCGCATTTATCAGATTTTAGCCGAACCGTTATTTTTCAACTCCCTATCAGTTTCAGAAATACTTTCTGCAAATCCATCCGGTCTTCCTCGAATCTGGACACGGTCCCGTCCATCAGTTTGATGCTCTTTGCAATTTCGGCACGCATCCCCGCGTCTGCATGCACATGTAACACACCATCTCTGATACGCGTTTCAAAGACACCATCGATCTCATTTAATTTATCAGCAGCATACTGAAGAGGAAAATCTGATATTTCCAGAATATATTGTACTCCTTCTTTTTCTCTTACCATATCCTGCAACTCTTCTACGGTTCCCACAGCCAGCAGTTTACCTTTCTCAATCACCGCTATCCTGTTGCAGATCTCTTCCACCTCAGACATTGAATGAGAACTTAAGAAAATAGTCACATCATTTTCCCTGCTGAGTTTCTTTATCAGGTCACGCATCATTTGTGCCCCTTTCGGATCAATACCGCTTGTCGGCTCATCAAGAAATAGGATGCCGGGCTCATTGATCAATGCCTGGGCAAGTCCAAAGCGTTTAAGCATACCAGTTGAAAAGCCACCTATTTTCTGGTCTATGGCACCATTAAGCCCCACCATTTCCAACAATTCAACTATTCGCTTTTCCCGGGTACCTGTTTCAATATTATACAATTTTGCATAAAATCTCAGATTCTGTCTGGCAGTGAGATTATCATAAAATCCAGCCGGTTCCGGGAGTACCCCTGTAACTTCCCGGATATTGATGATTTCCCTAACAATGTCAAAACCCGCAACCTTGCCGGTACCGCTTGTGGGTTCCAGCAGCCCGATCAGCATCTTCATGGTTGTTGTCTTGCCTGCACCATTTGGTCCTACGAAACCAAAAACTTCTCCCTTCTTGACATCAAGTGAAAGTGAATCAACCGCTACAATCTCTCCTTGCTTGCCAAATTGTTTGGTAAGATTCCGGATTTCTAAAATATTTTCATTACCTGTTTTACTGACACCGGATATATCCTGTGAATTTTCCATATGTATTTACCTCCTTCCGAATTTAGAAACAATGAAAACCAGCAAAAGGAGAGCTCCGATTATCATTCCAATACCGATGAAGCCACCACTACTTGATTTAACCACAGAGACTTCCACCCGTTCGTCTTCACTTTCTGCCTCATCGCTTACAGCCCGCATCAGGATTTCTTTCGTGTCAGAGCTCGTGTCTGCCCTCACTTTGATTTCCACCGGGATTTCCCGGGATTCACCCGGCTCCAGTTCATCTATAGCACCAAAACTTCTTACAAAAGTAGTGATTCCAGAAACACCCTGTATTTTTAGCTCGACATTATTGAGGGTTCTATCACCTGAATTTCGCAAATTAACCACAATTTCCCTAGAGGAGCCGGGGTTTAAGTTGATACTTTTCGATTCCGGGAATATTGTCAGCATCTTTTCTTCCTCGATTCCCCTGTTGATAGTAAGATCAAGTTGCTGGGAAACACCCATCTGGCTATTTTCCAAAGCAACGTCCACAATAACAGGGTAAGTACCATCACTTGAATTTGTAGAAGGACGAACCTTTACAATGAAATTCTGTTTATCATTGGCTGCTATGCTTGTTTTTGTGATCCTGTATTTTCCATTACCTTCTTCCAGAAATTCAACATCCCAATTATCGGGTTTCTCAACAACATTAATATCGGCAGTCACACGATGATCGTAGTCATTCTCCAGGGTAACATAGAATTCTACCGGATCGTTTGGCCTTGTCTCCAGACCCGGCATATCCGAGTAAATATCAAGGTCCAGAACTGCCTCATTATCAACGTTGACCACAAATTCATGTGAAATGGTATCACCATCATTCGGCTTGAAATCAGCCCATATGGTATATGCACCGTTTGGAGTATCTATCGGCGGCTTGACCCTCAGTATGACCTCTTCTGGACTGTTTTTGTCCTCCGGGAAAGTTAAACAGGTGATCTGGTCACCGTCATCATAGAAGCCTGCACTCCAACCATCGTTTTTGTCTTTGATGGAGAGGGAACACCAGGCTTCATCACTATTGTTGTGTCCCTTCTCAATGGTAATCGGAAATTCCACGGTGTCCCCGGGCAGGACAACCTTACCTGTTATGCTGGTCATTACCGCAATTGAAGACCAGTCTGCACTTGCAGTAGGGACTGTCAGTAAAATGATGAGTATGAGGACAATCCCCGTTTTCCTGAGATTTTGTTTATTGTATACCATTTTATCACTTTACAAAGTAATGTCCCTTCTGAGAAATGTGATAAAGGCTGCAATGAACAATACAACCGGGGTAACTATCAGCACTACAATATTCATCCAGAATTCTTTTAAGCATCGGGTGAGGGTATAGCCAGTATCGAAAATACCACCGATGACCGGGTCACTGTTAAATCCGCCAAAACTAAGATCCAATTTACCCAGTACAGCCTCAGCGTAGTGATGTAGTGGTGACACACTCAAAAGTTGTGTGATCAGTGCCCCTTCGTTCGATGTATCACCTGTCAATATCACAACAACGGCCTTGAGAACTGCACCAAACAGTATGCCGATAAAAAGCCATATAACAACGTTATAGGTCAGAGAATCGGTGGCATCCTTGACCATCGTTGAGACGAGAACTGCAATTCCCAGAAATATCGACACATAGAGAAATGTGAGAATAGTGAACACCGCTATTCTGATCAGTTCTGTCTGTCCTATCCCTACCCCGTAGAAGATCAGCAATGTTCCCACGGACACAAATACCGAAAACACGATGATTGCAGCCAGAACCAGCATTGATCCAAGTAATTTTCCTGCGATAATGTTATCCCTGAATACCGGATGGGTCAATAACACATTCAGTGACCCGGACTTCCGCTCTCTGACGACCGCATCGAAACCCAGCACTATACCGCTCAACGGACCAAACAGGGATATCATTTGAACATTGATGCTGCTCAGGAGTAATGAGCTTGCCTCATGCTTCATGGAGCCGTACATGTATGTAGAGGCAAATACTATCAAGGTATATGTTGCAAGCAACACCAAAAACCCTGAATCCCGAAGATGATCGGAAACTTCTTTCTGTGCGATCACAAATACGTTCCTGCTTTTCATTCAAATCACCCCATGTCCTTTGATATATCCTGACGCAAAAATGCCATAAATGCCATTATCATTAAGAAAACAGGAGTAATGGTCAGGATTATGACATTTGTCCAGAGTTCGTTCCACCACTGTTCCAGCGTATGTTCTGTATCAAAGATCCCTCGTACAGTCGGTCTCTCACTTGAAACACCTAACGGACTCAAACTAGGCACACCGCTTACCGCCATAGCATAATGGTGGGTTGGTGATAATTTTTGAATGTCTGCATTGAGTTCTAAAAAGTTATCATTGTCAGTCAGATCCAGAGGCTTATGACCAGCTATAATGGAAGCAGTGGTAGTGAAAATCATGCCAAATGCAACACATAAAACAAGCCAGATAGCTATGTTGTATATTAGTGACTTTGTTGCATTTTTTGTAATGATCGACCCAAGTATACCAAGTGCCATGAATATGGATAAATAGAGGTATGTGAGGATTGTAAAGATTACCAATCGGTTTAGCATCAGTGAGCTAAACTCAGCTCCCGATGCTACAAGTCTTGTTCCTACCACTGTGACTATTGATAGAAATACCACCAGCGCTAATGTAACCATTGCTCCCAGTGTTTTTCCGGCAATTATGTTATCCCTGTACAGCGGATGCGTCAGAAGCACATTCAGAGAACCGCTTTCCCTCTCTTTGGTCATTGCATCGAAACCAAGTACAATTCCCATAAATGGCAGAAAGAGGGCAATAACTTGGGCGACATCAATAAACAACCCTCTGAATATGTTGCTCTCTGCGCCAATTATAGTAACATAACTTTTCGAAAAAACAATCACCGTGAACACCAACATCAGCATTATTAGCCTCGAACTCCACATATTATCCGCAAATTCTTTTTGTGCTATCACAAACACATTTCGATTTGTTTTCATTATTGAGCCTACCGTCATAGTTTTCTCTTTGTACCAGCAAATGCAATTAGTACTCCCATAAATGCAATAATCGCAGTAAATCCGGGCAATTCAGAAGTTTTTTGTGTGGTGCTTACCCCCGAATGGTCGTCCGTGTCATTATTGAGTATCACCACTTCGCCTGCTGTACTGTTCATACAATTTCCTGCAGTTGTGAGAGGAAGGGACTGTTCATATAATTCTAAAATATTATTATCCACGGCAATGAAGCGTCCGGAAGGGGCCAAACTTATCCTGCCAGAATTCTTTGATGATATTGGTATATCCCGGGTATCATGTGTGCTGGTGTTCAGTACTGAGATCTCATTATCTTTGACGAATAGCAGATCTGTGCCTTTCCAGGTGTAATAGGTCACATTTTCGATCGTCAATTTATCTGATCCATTGAGCAAGTACAGATCATATGTTTCTATGTAAGGCGGGATCCTAGAACCGGGATTGGGAACAGACGCTAAAATATAACCATTCGGACCCACCATCCCATCAAGATCATGATCCCCATCGATCAGTTTATTCATGTCTCCGGTCATTGAGAGTGAGTACAGTACATATGAATCATCACCATGCCTTTTTTTAACCAGAAGCCTTTCACTGTCTGGATACCACTGTATCACCTTTGACGAACCCGAGTTAAAAGTTATAATTTTAGAAGGATTATTCCCTTCTTCATCCATAACATACACATCGTAACTGAGATCACCACTTAATTCAGATCCTTTCTTTTCAAAAAAAAGTAGTTTTTTACTGTCAGGGCTCCATTGTGCACCATACATCGCAACAAAATCTCTGGAATAAAGCTGGTTAAGTTCTCTGTTTTCAATATCCAAAGTAATAACATCGTGGTTGTTTTGTAAAAATACGATTTTCTCGCCATCCGGAGACCATTCCATATCTTCTACACGTACGGTATCATCGGGCATTTCAAAGCTGAAATCCGTTTTTTCATCCAAGTCATAAACGGTAATTTTTCCAGACACAATTGCAGCTATTTTATTTTCTTTTGGAGACCATTTTGGAGTCCATTCTGGACTACATCGGACATTTTTGGGATCACAATCTATTTTTTCAACTAGTTTGAGATCACTTGACATAACTAAAAGTTGAGCAGATTTTATCTTATGCATGCTTCCTTCCAACAATTCCAGATATGCAAAATAATCACCAGATTGACTCCATACCGGCGTTGTAACTATTTGCCCGCCGTTACTGGAAGTGCATTCTCCCCACGCAATACGTGTTATCCCGGAACCATCTGAATTTGCTGCATATAGTGCGGATACACCACCAAGTCGGGGATTCCCTTTCGGATATGCACCGATAAATACATCAGTCAGCATATTGCTGCCGTCAGGGCTCCAGAGAACATCAAAAACAAGGGAGTTACCGATATCAAGGCGATTTGTGTCCACAAGACTTCTGATGTCTTTACCTACAGTCTGGTTCAGATCGGACACCAAGGTTACATTCGTTTCGTTTAGACTAGTGGTTGCAGAAACCGGTTGAAGAGATAGGCAAACCAGTGCAATCAACATTAATATTAGTTTGATTTGTTTCTTGAACATTTGATTACCTATTTCGATGTGTCTTTGTGCATTTTGCTATGTCCCCACTTCATAAAAAAAGAAGAGAGGGGATATTTTCCCAATCTTTTCTGAAATTATTGAACTGTATTCAACTAAAGTCGTATCTACCTACAATGAAGTCGTAGTCAGATGTAGTCCCCTCCTCGATTTCAATACAAGGCAGCGCATTTGATGGATCGCACCAATGGTTGGAGCTTGAACTGCTAACCCACGCGATAATATCATTCTCAGCATCATCATGTAGGTTCATCTCACCGCCATCCTGTGCAAATGTGTTGTCCAAATCTATGTAAACATCCTCCCAATGATTGGTACCAAACCGATACCAGTCCTCATTATCACAGTCTCCTGACCATATGTCAATAGTTCCTAGTGGAACATAGATCGTTTCTGGACTGGAATACGATGAGCCACCAGATGCTGAAACTGTTCCAGCAGCTAGCAACATTACTAGCATCGCAATTCCAAGCTTTCCAATTATACTTATTTTCATTCTTTCTTTTCCTCTTTGTTCAATTACTCCAGAGGCAAAGCTACGCTTATATAGTGTAAACTACAAACCTAACCTTGCCTCCGGGCACGGGGTTCAGATATCACTGTAAGATTAAGCTGGACCCCCACTAACATCTTTACGATGTTGCACTATATTCTAGATGATGGGTGGTATAAATACTTTCTAACCACATCATCGAACTGTTTTCTTTCAGTTCGACGATATGGTCACAAAACTTATATCCTGTTTTTTTCACATGTCAATTTGATAAAATCATAGGAGAAAAATTATGATCAAGAAAATAGGATTATTACTAATGGTAATGCTTATATCAGTATCTTTTGCTGCAGCTACCACCAGTCAGGATAACGGATATACCATTGCCCCTGTCAAATCAGACGATACAATTACACCCAGATGGATTGCTGACACCATCACACAGGGAGAAACAAACTGGCATGATAAACCAGTCAGTTCTTACACAACTTCCCTTCACGTAGATCTAAATTGGGGTGACACAAGCGATTCACTCAGGCTTAAAGTGTACACCCCAAGCAATCAGCTAATCGGGACATTCTATGACAGTGCCGACGGTGCTATCGATGGAAGAATTAATATTGAAATAACAAATTCAAATGGAATTGAACTCGGAACATGGCATGCTGAGGTTTACGGCTATAGTGTCACAGGTACAGAAGATTATTATATCTGAAAATTATTTCCATTGTGATGAGAAATTTATGGATTCCATTTTTGATTTTTATACTCGTTTGCAGTCCAGCCTTGGCTAGTGCAAGCGAGTATGAAGTAGTTCCATATACGAGTCCAGAAAGAGGTATGTATGAAGGTGGTGGTTTCACCGGCACCTTATCTTTCTGGGAACTACCGTTATCCCTTCAAATAGCCTATATCTCCGGGTTATTGGGTGCCTCATTAATCGCTTACAAATTCTTACCCCTCCTTTTAGGAAGGATAAGGCAAAAATGCGAGAACCCCAGCAGAGATCGAATTCTTTACTACATAACAGCTAATCCCGGAAGCACAATAACTGATATTGAAAAAAACTTGGGAATTAAAAGAAGCAATATAAGATATCACTTGAAAGTGCTTCAATTTAACAACAAAATAACCCGATTTGAAAAAAGAAACTCTGTACTGCTTTTTAAAAATTCGTACAAATATACGGATACAGAAAAGAAAATTATTTTCTTCCTGCGAAATGACACAGGGAAATCCATTTTGATCTCCATTCTTCATGAACCGGGAATAACAAATCAGGATCTCACACACGCTTTTGATCTGGCTAAAAGCACCGTGCATTGGTATATTGATGATATGCACAATGAAGGCCTTGTAGATTTTGAGAACGAAGGAAAATACAAAAGATGCTTTATTAACCCGACAATCGAAGTGGACTTGGAAAATATCATATCGGAAGCCGCACCTATCATTTCAGCTAGTTAATTAACATCGTGATTTCAGAATATAATCCACTATTAAAGAAATAGAAGGGGACACCACCCCTTCTTTTCTCCTGTACCAGACCATAAATGAAACGTGGGCAAATGTAACAAAGAACCCCAAAACCCATCACTTTCTACTCCTTGCCGATAACAACAGTCCGATAATGAGCATTATTGAGATAAAACCTGGTGTTTGCTTGTTTGTCCCAGGTTCTTCTTGTGTTGTTTCATTGCCTGTGATCACAAGATTCCCATCTTCGTCGAAATAGGCTTCATCCTTGGTATAGGTTATAAGATTTCCATCATCACCTATCACTATAATATCTTCCTCATCTGGTGAAGAAGTATATTCTAGTTCGTCTTCAACAGCACGTCCCTCCCATTCAAATACTACGGGAACTTCATTTATGCCTGCTTCCTGTTCAAAGTGGCTGTCTATTGTCTGATATATTTCATCAATTACGGACTCATTTACTTTTTCCGAATTTTCTGAGTCCAGACCCACAGACAGATATCCATTAATGCTTACCCCATAACCTATTACAAGCCCGCCAAATTCAGCAAAAAACGGATCCAGTTCCCTGCCCTTGGAATGGCCAAGCTGATCCGTCCAGCTTCTTTTTTCACTTTCCTGCTTGATTACGGGCATTGTCCCGTAGGCAGCTATAAACGATGGACTGCTTTTAGCTTCTTCAAATATCTCAGGGCCATAGTCAGGAAGGGGCATATCCTCATCATCCTGTGCCCACATAAAGACCACGGGTATATCACTGATTCCCACTTCCTGCTCACATTGTTCATCGATTTTCCGGTAGATTTCATCAATTTTTGACTCATTTATCTTTCCCTGCTAATCAGAACCTAAATTTGCTATAATAAATTCACCATTTGTACCAATGGTTTTTATAGAGCTATCAATTGTATATGATGGTGCATTTTTAGTAAGAGAAAGCCAACACCTATTAATCGAGTTTTCCCACTCTTGGTTAATTGTTTTTGGAAAGGTTCCTCTGTTATCTATGAACAATGGGTCGCCCTCATATTCTTCAAAAGCGATATTTGAGTTATTTGAATCAGAAACTTTGTCATTATAGTCAGAATTATTTAATGCTTCATTAGCAGCATTTGCAGAATCAAATGACAAAAAACAAACAAATAATGCAATTATCACTAATATTCCTATTTTCCTTTTCTCTAGCATTTTATGGCCCCAGCAAATATCAATGTGTGTTGTAACATATTAAAACAATAGTGTGAAATATTAATAATGTTAGTTGAAATAAAGAAATGCCAAATTACAACTCGTAATTTGACAAAAAATTTAAAATATTCTTTGTATTCAAGCTTTCAGAGGAGTTACATCTAAATCCAGCTCAACACCACTAATTGGTGAGAAAAAGGAATTAGTGGTATTATGTCCCCAGTGTACACCACGAATTATTACCTGATCCCCATACATCGTAAAGACAGGAGCACCACTATCGCCACCAGCGCAGGGATAATCTGCAACAAATTGATCATAAAGAGTTCCAAAAGTGGCGCTGTTTTTATTTATATATGTCTCTTTAACATTGCCAGATGTCAGACCACTTGTTATTCCTGACATGTAGACTTGGCTGCCTAAGGATGGATCATAATAACTGCGTACATCTCTAACATCATTAATGTCGCCATAATAAATATCATCTTCGACATTACTGGCTTCCACCCATGCAGCATCTGCAAAATGACATGTGTAATAATCGACTTCACCTACTTTTCTTGCAGTTGTAGGTTGATAAATGCTTGCACCAACACCACCTGCATTATAAGCTGCATGCCCAGACATTACAAATCCTTTTGTGCCGCTACTATCTTCTGCAGCAAATGATAGTGTTGAGGCTGTACCACTTAATCTTACTATCTGTATACCACCAATTAGATTATTCCATACAGAAGTACGTGAGTCAAGATACACTTTTTCTCCTTTTCTGAAAACTACTGGAACATCAGATAATTCTGCTTTTTTTGCATTTGCATCTATTATATTGTAGAATTTGTCAATTGTAGATTTATCAATATCTTTTACTTCCTCATCAAACTCTACAAATAAATATCCTCCATAGTTTACACCAAAACCAGTCAAAGGCCCTCCATGTTCTTTCATGTAGGGATGAAGTTCATTTTCAGAATCATTGATACTCTCCTTAATCGTATCCAACCATTCCACTTTTGCTTTATCCTCTGTAATTTCAGGTACCGTTCCTCGACTTTCAATCACATTTGAATCTTCTTTTAGGGAATCAAATGTGACTGAACCATATTCCGGGAAATAGTATTCTTCTTCAAAAGATTCATTTTGACTGGAATCGGATGATCCCGCCCATGCAAAGCCAGTGATCATAATGCTTATTATCATTATACTCAAGCTTATCTTTAACATATTTTTCATAAGACAGACCTCATTTATTTACTCCAGGAGCAAAGCTACGCTTATATAGTGTAAACAGCAAAACCTAACTTTGCCTCCGGGCACGGGGTTCAGTTATTCCGTCAAGACTGGCTGAATCCCCACTAACATCTTTACGATGTTACACTATGTCCTAGGCAAGAAGCAGTATAAATATTTTCTAGCCACATCATCGAACTGAAAGAGAACAGTTGGATTACATGGTCATGATACATAGATCATATTTTTTACAGAAGATGTGGTAGAAATCAGGAGAAAAGTGCGAGACCCAACTCTGAAGTCGACCAACAAAAAGCATCTCCAATTGCAGAAAGACCGGGAAAGCTCACTTCACCAATCTATCCTTGGCATCCCGAACCTCATCCAGAAGGTCCAGCCTGCCTATCCTCTCAAGACGTTCATAGATAAGTTCCCACGCGCAATCCTTCTCTGGATCGACTTCGCACTTGCCGTCCATTGAACCACCACAAGGACCGTTAAGCAATTCCTTGGGACACTGTGCTGTGGGACAGATGCCACCAAAATCGGCGATCGTACACTGACCGCACATGGCACACAGATGATGGATGACCTTGTCCCCTGTCATGGCACCCAGGGATTCGGTGTTGTTGGCCGGATAGACATCAACGTCCACAAAGCGTGCGATGTTGGAAGTACCGCTTCCGCATGCCATTACCAGAACAGCAGTAGCATCTTTGATGTTCGGGGCAAGCTCCATAAGATACTCACAGGACCGGACACTGCATGCAGCTTTCGCCACGACTCCCCCGATAACATTTACTCCGGCATCAGAGAGAAGAGATGACATCTCTGCAACCTCGGGCTCACCGCCTACGTGCTGTTTGGCAGCACAGACGCTGCAACCGATAATATAAACGGCATCCTTGTCCATGAGCATTTCAAGGATCTCATTAAATGGTTTGGAAGATGAGATTATCATGATTGCCTCAAATAACGGTATTCAATGTCTGATTCCTTCTTCAGTGTATCCTTTATCATCTTTGAGATAAGAGGAAGGTTCCTTGCCTGACACTCGAGCTTGTCTGCAAGTTTTCTGACCTGCAACAGTGTACCAATGACAATGACATCGGTCTTTTCTACCTCATGGGAAACCGCATCCCTTTCCAGTGCTGCATCCCCGCCCCTTGCCAGGATCTCCTGTTTGATTATCAATGCCTCTGTAGTTGTGATATTACTGATACGCAGCACACGGGACACCGTCTTGTTCTTCATTATCTTAGAACCTGTGCCGGTAACACCTATATTTCGCATGGAAAGAGCAGCATCATCAGGATAGGGAATGTCCAGAACACTTACCTCAAAACCGTTCTCTTCCACAACGGGCTGCCTGCTTCGTACAGCGGCCGCAATTTGCACAACGTCGAATGTCTCTGCAACATCGTGAGTGCGGATGATGTGAGCCCCTTTCTGCACAACGATGGCGGCTGCCGCCAGACTTCCGTACAGACGCTCAGTTGCGGGTTTGTCGAGCAGGTCCCCAATGAAAGATTTGCGTGAGATGGCTGCAAGCAATGGTTTTTCGAACACTTTCAGGCGTTCGAACTATCGATGATCTCAAGATCGTACATCGCTGATTTTTCCGGCACCCATTTACCGATGGCAGGGTCCAGTATGAGCTGATCAGTATCAATTCTACGCTATTCCGAACGCATGATGGCATGTATAGAGAACACCAGAATGAATATTCTCAGCTCACATCATCGTAATGTTCCTTTTTGGTTGGAGATATGACCACAAAAACTATCACTTTCTACTCCTTGCCGATAACAACAGTCCGATAATGAGCATTATTGAGGTAAATCCTGGTGTTTGCTTATTTGTCCCGTTTTCTTCTTGTGTTGTTTCATTGCCTATGATCACAAGATTTCCCTCTTCGTCGAAATATGCTTCATCCTCTGCATAGATGATAACATTTCCATCATCATCTATCACTGCAATGGTTCTGTCAACAATACCATCTTCTTCATCAATAGCTTCGCCAGCCTCGATATCTCCGTACTCAAACAAAACAGGCACATCTTCAATACCAATTTCCTGTGCATGTTGATCAAAAATATCATAGATTTCATCCATCAAGGAGTCATTAATTCCTGAATCTGCTACAATTCCAATTGAAATGTATCCGTCATAGCTGTGTCCATAAGAATATACAGAACCTTCGGGTCGGATGTGGCTTTCCATTTCTGTTTCTGAAGCACTGATAATAATCTTGAGATTGTAAAGCCACTCACCCCTCTCATCTTCTATATCAAAATAAGGAACTTTTCCGTAAGTTACATAGGAAAAAGGTTCATCATGGTTTTCAATTCCCGTATTTCCTGATGATGCTCTATTCATAGAAACATCTTCAATTCCACTTACCAAAAACATCCCTTCAGGAGCATTAGCATTTATTTCAGCAATTTCTTCAGGTGTTAGTGGTTTTTTATCTTCTTTTTCAGATGCTATTGTTCTTTTAATTGAATCCTGCCGTAATTCTTCAGGTATTTGATAATCCCATGAAGCATTGCCAAAAACTGCCATTACTTCGTCCGGTGTCAGGACTCTTCCGAGTAATTGTTCTTCACTTTCTTCAGTTGCCAATCCGAATCCGATCATACCGACTACAATAAGCAGTCCTAAAAGTAGTTTTAATTTCATCTTTTACCTCTTTATTTCATTCACCCCAAAGGCAAGATCAGGTAAGCTCTAAATAAGTACAAGGAAAACACATCCATGCCTCTGTAGGTGGAGTTTAAATTCACCCAGGAAAATTAATTAGACCTCACTTAGTATTTTTTCGGATGTATAGGTTATTCTAGGAACTCACCCTATAAATATTTTCTAGCCATACCATCAAACTGTTTCATTTCGGTTGGAAAATATAGTCACAAGATCAAGGAGTTTTTTACAACTTCACTAAATAGATCAGGTAATATTTTCTGCAATATCCAATAGCTCCACCTTATCAAGGGAAGAAAGAATAGTAACATCAATATCTTCATTTTGCCAGGTCAGAGCTTTCATATAGCTCCTATCTGATAGGCATCCAGGTATCCCTATCAACCCAGATCATCGATCTCCCTTGAAGAGAACTTTTATTGTTCTCGGAAGGAGTGAGTTCAAGCAAATATGCATTGTTTCCATCCAAGTCCTCTACTCCAAGCAGAGAAGCCGTCTTCCCCATTAGAGTTCCATTCAGAAACTCAGCAAAAACATTAGGCTCAAATATTTTCAAACCATCAAGACCATCAGAAATATCCGTTTTGAAAACAGTCTCAGATTCGGAATCATAGATCCACTGGAATTCTCTATCAGAGATCATAATTACTTCCGTACCTTTATCCGGGACTCTGATAATCGTTTTCATAAGATCAGGTTTTTTCCATATGACTTTCTGTGTTCCCACGCCCTGTTCCTGGAAACTTGAATGACTGAACATTGTAAAAGAGTAGTCTTCGAGACCATCCATTTTCACCTGCATATTAGATACAACTTCTTCCGCGCTGGGCTCTTCTCCGCAACCTGAAATAAAAACGGACAAGAGTATCATGAACAAGATGAGCATTGAATGTCTTTTGAATTTACTCTTCATTTGTTTACCTCAATTAAGACATATTTTTTGTTTACCTTATGGCCTGATCTAAGAAGAAAGGGCTTTTAGCTCTTCAACTGGATTTGGCGGTTGAGCCTCCCTTCACCAAAATCTAAAAATTTAAGAGCGAGTCCCATCATTATTTTGCACCTTAACCAGATAATAATACAGTATCGCACCTATGAAATTCAGGAAAATTAGAATAAGCGACCAGATCAGTTTTTTATTATCCCCTTGCTGGGAAAATCCCCTGTGTCCCTTTGAAGGCAGTCACATAACATGAAGAGCCAGAAAACAGTCGCTATTGCAACGATTCCCCATAGTAATTGACCCATATAAAATGCCATTGTAATTATTGTTACAGCTATAATTCCAATGATTATCCATTCGATTGTGTTCTTTTTCAAATTTCCATCCCCATATTATTCAAAAATATATTTGATTCCATCCCTGTTTTAGTTACATTTACTAATACCTTGCATAGTCCGGATCTAAATTACCATAACTTAGCTACTCTTTGACATAACCTCCCAGATGTACAATCCCCCCAATATAGGTCCAATCACAAACAAAAAAGATAGCATCAAAACGCTAATGAATTCACTATTAACACCATGGGAACTGCTTAACCCATTGAAAACAAGCACTAATCCATTCATTGCAGAAAAAATTAGAATTATCTTCAGATTCCTAGTATTGTCGCATCCGATAGAACGAGCATAAATGTAGAAACTTATAGGCATTGCTACTAGCTGTAATGCAAGCAATACAACTGCAATTCCTTGTAAAAAATCAAATTCATTCTCAATTCCCAAATTGAGCTTTGAGTGCGAAATAATTGCCAAAACTCCAATTATACATGAACAGACAAACAAAGGCAGACCAGCAACATTTTTACCCTTAAGTACTTTAAGCCCAATCATGAGCATTGGAAGCATGTATATAGCACCTATGGTTGAGTGATAAACATCTAAAAACTGATCAGACAAGTACATGTTGGCTAAAGTCATTCCGAATACTGACCACCCTAACCAAATCCACCCCATAAAGAAAAGAGATACCTCCCAAGGCGCCTCTTTAATTTCACTTCTCATATAAGATCAAAACCCATTATGTAGTCATACTTACTAATTTATGATTGCGTTACGTCAGTTACGATACGACGATACCAAATTCCCCGCATTCCTTAGCCGATTTTTTCAGTATTCCATAGACCTCGTTTCAATTAACAACGAATTTAAGATTCTTCTGCGTGGACTCTCATAAGTTTATTGTGGTGTTTGATATACAAAATACCCAAAATCGGCATTAATAGAAATCCCATTCGGAGGATATTTGAGGATATCTCAAACCAGAAAAATTTAATCATAATTTCATCGATCAATCCTAAACTCATTTTAATTGTCTGTATAATTATTGGAATAGCAATACAAAGTAATGGTAATACGGCAATTAGTTTCATCTCTTTTGTGACCTTCATCCTATCATAGCCTATGGAAGGCAGCAAGTAAATAAACAGACTGAGAGGAAGAAAGATAATATAGAATATAATCAGAGGCAGCTGATTATACGGGAAGCCCATATCGAAAACATCCTCAATTATAGGATCAATTGCAATTTGTGCAAATCTCTGGATAGGGAACATCAAGGCATATATCAACGAATCAGGATGAGTTTCATAGACCATGACTTTAGCATGTCCAATTATAGCCGCCATAGTCTGAATTATACCAACAATTAGCAAAGGTATACAGCACCAAACCCTCCTAGCATCCTTCATGTTTCTTACAATATTCTGCCCGATGGCGGTAATCGGCACAAAAAACAGAACAAATAACCCTAGCGTCATTACCAATGTATATGTATGCAGGCCATACTGGATTCCTGTTCCAATCACGACAATCATCGTCAAACCTATAACGGAAATCCATATATGATACATAAAGAAAAGAAGAGCCTCTAAAGGCATCTTCTTCTTAACTTTCGACACGAATTCACCAATTGAAGCCATTTCAACCTCAGGACATGATATAGTCATATAGTCCGTGATTATACTTCGAAGTTTCTTGTACACACTGTGCAGTGTAATATGCCAGCATCATGTCCGTTTTCCAACCTGTTGGATTGGTGGTCATTTCATTTGTAATGTATGAATAATACTGAGCACTGTGTTCTGCATTATCTTTTACGGCCTGTGCCGGGTCGGTTACAGTGTTTGATTGAGAATTGTCTGTCACGTAGTAGCTATAATCATACCCACTTGTCCATTCATCAGCCACGTAACTCTCATAACTGATGTGTAATGCAGCATTAAATAAAGCGACAACGAAACCACCTAAATAGTCAGTTGCTCCTGTGCTATGGAAAGGAATGCCAGGATCTGAAAGATAGTGACTTGCGTATCCAAAGTTGGTATGTGCATTTGCATATCTGCGAGAAAGATATTTTGCGATATTGTGACTTAAATTTTGAACTTCTTTTATCATAATTGCTCCCCACTACTATCCTGATTGTCTGTTTTCAGGTTAAATGTGGAAAATGCACAAAATGACCCGAGTAACGAATAGAAAATAATTGAAATCATTATGAAACCAATAAATATGCCGGTAGCTGCCGTCTCATGTCCTAGCACAATATTTCTTCGGGGGTAAACAGAAATATTGTAGTCCATCCTTCATAATCCACTGATACTTGGAGTTGTTCAATTAATATTGTTCGCCCTAATGTATTTTTTTACCACTATTGCACTCAATGAAAAAAGCACTGTAAGAATTAGTAGAAGTAAATTAAAATCATTTCTGAACCACTGCATATAAGCATTGTAAAATGCTGCTATGAAGGCTAAAACTATTAAAAAATAAAAGGATAATTGAATATATTTTTCATTCATTCTTTGTTCTCCAGTAGTTATATATTATTTCAGATTTTGTTTAAAAATGTAGGAGAAGAAATCTTCTCCTTTTAATAGTAGAAATAGTCAACTTCAACATGCATTGTACTAAGTGGATATAGAGTCAAGAAGAAGTCTATATATATATCTCGAGTGTCAACATCATAGTACTCCGGTACTGCGACAGCAACTGCAAGAACTATAGCACCTAATCCAGCAGTAGTACCCATACTGAAAAATACTAATATTGCGATGATAATTCCGCCTGTTACTAAGAGATCTGCATATTGCACATCATTATAGATTAGGAGAGATCCCCCAGGTGCAGTGCTTGGCAAATCAACCTTTGTTTTTGATTTGAGGAAGCTAGAAACCTGATCTTCTGTTAAAGAAGCTTGCATTTCTTTATCTATAAGAGTAATTTGGTTTTTGGGAACTTTTATGATATCCTTTGAGTTTTCTGTTTTACCATCAACCGTCAAAACTTGATCAAATTGGTACAGAACATTTTCTTGATCATCCCCAATCTTCATTGAATTCAAGACAAAGTTGAAGTTGTTTCCACTATATTCAACATTTATTGTACCATCTTGGTTTACTATTCCTGAAATAGTTCCTTTTGATTTCAATGTTTTGAGTTTTCCATCTATCATTTTTTCGACATCAATTTTAAAATCACCAGTATAGTGAATTTCCTCTCCTATTTTTTCGTAGCTGGTCAATTTAACATCAAAATCGTTAGTAGAAATTCCATTCGATTCTAGCATTTGGCTATGCCATGTAGTTTCGGCTTTTGCACTCACAGCTGGCATAAGCAACATACTAACAAGCAACATTGCTGTTAGAATCACTCCAATTCCAGATTTCACATTTGTTTTCATTTTATTTACCTCATTTGTTCAATTGCTTCAGAAGCAAAGCTACGCCCATATAGTGTAAACTAAAAGCCTAACCTGTCCCCAGAGAATGTAGTTCAGCCATCGCCGTAAAATCAAGCTGATCCCACTCCCGAACATCTTTACGATGTTGCAATATATCCTAGATGAGAGACAGTATAAATACTTTCTAACCACATCATCCAACTGTTTTCTTTCAGTTGGACGATATGGTCACAAAACTTATATTCTCTTTTTTCACATCAAAGTTTGATAGAATAATAGGAGTAAATTTATGATCAAAAAAATAGGATTTTTGCTAATAATAATGCTTATATCGGTATCTTTTGCTGCAGCTACCGCCAGTCAAGACAACGGATATACCATCGTTCCTGTCAAATCAGACATTACGATTACACCCAGATGGATTGGCGATACTATCACACAGGGAGAAACAAACTGGCACGGTGTACCTATCAGTTCCTACACCACTGCATTATATGTTGATCTGAATTGGGGAGATACAAGTGATTCACTCAGGTTAAAAGTGTACAACCCGAGCAACCAGCTAATCGAGACATTCTATGACAGTTCCGACGGTGTCATCGATGGAAGAATTGAATTTGCAATAAGAAACTCAAATGGAATTGACATCGGAACCTGGCATCATGAGGTTTATGGCCATAGTGTTTCGGGCACAGAAGATTATTATATCTGAAAATTGTTTCCATTGTTATGAGAAAGTTATGGACTCTGTTTTTGCTATTCACACTCGTTTGCAGTTCCACTTTAGCCACTGCAAGTGAGTATGAAATTATTTTAGATCCAGATCCTGAAATGGATATGTATAGGGGTGGCGCCACCACCACCCTATCTTTCTGGGAACTACCGTTATCCCTTCAGGCAGTCTACATCTCGGGGTTATTGGGTGCCTCATTAGTCGTTTACAAATTTTTACCCCTTCTTTTAGGAAGGATAAAACAAAAATATGAAAACCCCAACAGAGATCGAATTCTTTACTACATAACAACTAATCCCGGGAGCACAATATCTGATATAGAAAAGGCCCTTGGGATGAAAAGAAGTAATGTAAGATATCATTTGAAAGTGCTTCAATTTAACAACAAAATAACCCGATTGGAAAAAGGGAAGTTAGTGCTGCTTTTTAAGAATTCATGCAAATATACGGCTACAGAAAAGAAAATCATCTTTTTCCTGCGAAATGATACGGGAAAATCAATTTTGATTTACATACTGCATAAACCGGGAATAACAAATCAGGACCTTACACAGACTTTCCATCTGGATAAAGGCACTGTACACTGGCATATCAATGATATGTACAACGAAGGGTTAGTAGATTTTGAGAACGATGGAAAATACAAAAGATACTTTATTAACCCGGCAATCGAAGTAGACTTGAAAAAGGCCATATCAGAATCGGAACCTGCCATTTCAGCAAGTTAATCATCAGATCGTGATGTCAGGATGAGCCCAGTATCAAAGAAATGGAAGGTGATACCAGGTCTTCTTTTCTCCTGTACAGACCATAAATTAAACGTGGGCAAACAAAAAACTCATATTCTTCAGAATTGAATAAAAATAGAACTCACTTCACCAATCTATCCTTAGCATCCCGAACCTCTTCCAGAAGGTCCAGCCTGCCTAGCCTCTCAAGACGTTCATAGATCAACTCCCACGCACAATCCTTCTCAGGGTCGACCTCGCACTTGCCATCCATTGAACCGCCACAGGGACCGTTAAGCAATTCCTTGGGACACTGCGCTGTGGGACAGATGCCGCCAAAATCGGCGATCGAACACTGACCACACATAGCACACAGATTATGGATGACCTTATCCCCTGTCATGGCACCCAGCGAGTCGGTGTTGTTGGCAGGATAAACATCCACATCCACAAAACGTGCAATGTTCGAAGTGCCGCTGCCACATGCCATTACCAGAACAGCAGTAGCATCTTTGATGTTCGGGGCAAGCTCCATAAGATACTCACATGAACGAACACTGCATGCAGCTTTTGCCACGGCCCCCCCAATAACATTTACTCCGGCATCAGAGAGAAGAGATACCATCTCTGCGACCTCGGGCTCCCCACCTACGTGCTGTTTGGCGGCACACACGCTGCATCCAATAATATAGACAGCATCCTTGTCCATGAGCATTTCAAGGATCTCGTTGAAAGGTTTGGAAGATGAGATTATCATGATTGCCTCAAATAGCGGAATTCAATGTCAGATTCCTGATTCAGTGCATCCTTTATCATCTTTGAGATCAGGGGAAGGTTCCTTGCCTGACACTCGAGCTTATCTGCAAGTTTTCTTACCTGTAGCAATGTACCAATGACGATGACATCGGTCTTTTCGACCTCATGGGACACTGCATCTCTTTCCAGTGCTGCATCTCCGCCCCTTGCCAGGATCTCCTGTTTGATTATCAACGCCTCTGTGGTTGTGATATTACTGATACGCAGCACACGGGACACCGTCTTGTTCTTCATTATCTTAGAACCTGTGCCGGTAACACCCATATTTCGCATGGAAAGAGCAGCATCATCAGGATAGGGAATGTCCAGAACACTTACCTCAAAACCGTTCTCTTCCACAACGGGCTGCCTGCTTCGAATTGCAGCCGCAATTTGAACCACATCAGATGTCTCTGCCACATCGTGGGTACGGATGATGTGAGCCCCTTTCTGCACAACGATGGCTGCTGCCGCCAGACTTCCGTACAGACGCTCAGTTGCGGGTTTGTCGAGCAGGTCCCCAATGAAGGACTTGCGTGAAATGGCTGCAAGCAAGGGTTTCTCGAAAATCTTCAGACGTTCGAACTGGTCGATGGTCTCAAGATCGTACATCGCTGATTTTTCCGGCACCCATTTACCGATTGCAGGGTCCAGTATGAGCTGATCAGTATCAATACCACGTTCTTCAGAGCGAATGAGAATATCATCAAGGGAATGCATGATGGCATCCATCCCCAGCGGATCGCCGGGAAGTTTGCCCGCTGCCATCACTACTGCAGGACAGCCATGTTCAGCCACCACATCAAGCATACCGCCATCAGTTGCGAAACCTGCAACATCGTTCACCACATCTGCACCGTTTTCAATGGCCTTTTCCGCAATATCTGCAAACACGGTATCCACTGAGATCACAGCATCAACGTTGTCCTTCAAAAGTTCCAGTGCAGGAAGAAGACGACCACATTCCACTTCCTTTGTGATGGGATCAGCAAGCGGCCAGGTTGACCGTGCACCAAGATCAATAATTGTTGCACCATCGTCTATCATCTTATGAGCAACATCAAGAAGAGAATCCGTATCAACTACGGAGCCTTTGTAAAAGGATTCGCGGCTCAGGTTTATAACACCCATTAAGCGTACGGGATGCTCATCGCCTACCTTCAAGCCACATATGTCAACATCAACGACCATTGTATAACCAACAATTATGAGTTTTCATGGATTATATATAATTCGACTGAAAAAGAGAAAGAAAATACAGACTGCATCTTATGCAGTCTTCTGAGCGGACATAAGGACATGCTGCATAAGGGTTGCAATGGTCACCGGTCCGACACCACCCGGAACAGGGGTCACGCGGGATGCCTTTTTGATAACGTTCTCGAAATCAACATCTCCGTAGACCTTGCCATTCTCTTCGGTGATACCCACATCGAAGATCACAGAACCTTCCTTGACCATATCCTCTTTGATAAGATGTTTGACGCCTGTGGCGACAACGAGAATATCTGCATCTCTGGTGAACTTCGTGACGTCCTTGGTGAACACATGGCAGATGCTCACGGTAGCGTTCCTGTTCACAAGCATTGCAGCCATGGGTTTACCCACAACATTGCTGTGACCGACAATTACCGCATGCTTGCCCTGTATCTCGACACCGTATTCCTCAAGAGCACGGATGATTCCCTTGGGAGTGCATGGAACGAGTTCTTCAACACCGATGAGCAACTGCCCCATATTGAAGGGGTGGAAACCATCCGCATCCTTTGCAGGATCGATGGCGTTCATTGCTTCCTGTTCATTGAGATGTTTAGGCAATGGCAGTTGCAGGAGGATACCGTGGATATCTTTCCTTGCGTTCAGGGAACTGATAGCCTCAAGAAGTTCCTCCTGAGTGATATCCTCAGGAAGATGCTGATCCTCTGCAAAGATACCGACTCGCCCACATGCCTTGTGTTTCAGCCTCACGTACATCTTTGATGCAGGGTCCTCCCCCACAAGTATTGCTGAAAGTCCAGGAGTAATCCCTTTTTCACGGACAAGTCTTTCGACATCAGCTTTGACCTCAGCTTCCACTTTCTTTGCGATGGCCCTTCCATCAATGATCTTTGTATTATCAGTATCAGGCATTGAAGATCACCTTCTATTATCTAATAAATTATCTAAGATGCTCATAGATAGGGAAGCGACTGCAAAGTTCCTGAACATCTGCATTGACAGTCTCAAGGACTGCATTGTTCTCCCTGTTGTCAATAATGGTCTTGAAAAAGTCTGCAATCTCATCCATTGCTGATTCCTTCATACCACGTGTAGTACAAGCAGGTGTACCTGCCCTGAGACCACTTGTAATGAAAGGTCCTCTTGTCTCGAATGGAATGGTATTCTTGTTGATAACAATACCAGCTTTGCTCATAATGACCTCAGCATCCTTTCCTGTAAGGTCGTATTTGTTAAGGTTGATAAGCATAAGATGGTTGTCAGTTCCATCAGAGACTATATCGAATTCCCTGTCCTGAAGCGCTGCACAAAGTGCTTTTGCGTTCTTGACGGTTTGTTCCTGATCCTTTTTGAAACTGTCACTCAATGCTTCCTTGAATGCAACTGCCTTTGCAGCGATTATGTGCATAAGAGGACCGCCCTGAATTCCGGGGAATACAGACTTGTTGATAGCTTTTGCGTACTCTTCCTTGCACATTACCATTCCACCCCTTGGACCACGAAGTGTCTTATGAGTGGTTGTTGTCACAAAGTCAGCATATGGGAATGGATTTGGGTGTACACCGGCAGCAATAAGTCCGGCAATGTGTGCAACATCTGCGAGAAGGTATGCTCCAACCTCGTCAGCAATTTCCCTGAATGCCTTGAAATCGATAATACGGGAATATGCAGATGCTCCGACAACGATCATCTGTGGCTTCTCTTTCTTTGCTATTTCCATGAGCTCGTTATAATCAAGCATCTCGGTATCCTGGGAAACACCGTATGGAACGATGTTGTACAACTGACCTGAAAAGCTCACAGGACTTCCGTGGGAAAGATGACCACCGTGGGAAAGGTCCATTGACATGATCTTGTCGCCTGGCTTGATAACAGAAAAATAGACAGCCATGTTAGCTCCTGAGCCTGAATGAGGCTGGACATTAACATGCTCTGCACCGAAGATCTGCTTTGCTCTTGAGATAGCAAGGTCCTCTGCCATATCGACAAATTCGCAACCACCATAATAACGCTTTCCGGAATAGCCTTCTGCGTACTTGTTGGTCATTATGGAACCCTGTGCTTCCATAACAGCGCGGCTGGTGTAGTTCTCTGAAGCGATCAAGTTCAACTTGAAATCCTGACGCTGTGCCTCCAATGACAATGCATTGGCAATTTCCGGGTCAATCTCTGAAATGTAAGACATATTATATCGTTCCTTGAAAATTATAGTTTAATTGATCAATTGTTAAGTGATGTGATTATATGATGTTAATGACGTGATGGAGATGCATGATATTAATTATATCATACATCATGTGATCGATACTTTTCTTCCATCCACCACAAGCCTGTTCTCAACGAACAGCTTAACAGCTTCAGGATATATTATATGTTCCTGTTCAAGGATACGTTCTGAAAGCGATTCCTCATCATCTCCTTCAAGCACAGGTACACACCTCTGAAGAACTATCGGGCCGGTGTCCATTCCTTCATCAACGAAATGAACTGTACACCCCGCCACCTTCACACCATAATCCAACGTCTGCTTCTGTGCATGAAGTCCCATGAAAGAAGGTAATAAAGCCGGATGGATGTTCATTATACTATTCCGGTATTTCCCAATTATCCTGCTACCGAGAATACGCATATATCCTGCAAGAAGGACAAGGTTGGTATCATATTTACCAAGAACCTCTAAAATCTTATTTTCATAATCTTTTTTATCCCCGAAAGAGGAAGGGTCCACAAAAACGGGAACAATGTCATGTACTTCTGCTCTCTCAAGTGCATAAGCGTCTCCCTTGTCACTGATAACAACCTTGACAGCAGCATTAGGGATGTAGCCATTTTCAATATTATCGATAATGGACTGTAGATTCGAACCACGTCCAGATACAAGAACTGCAATATTGAGAGTCATTGCTCACATCATACGAGATTGCTATATATTAGAGTTTTGGGCTTATATATCCAAACACTCAACATATTGTACAGAAAAACATTCGACCATATAAAGAATGGAACCTCAAAAATGTTCATTCCTCTTTATGCCGCTTAGCCCTTTCGTGAATGAGAGTATCAAGGTCATCCGAATCTGCTATAGTATTAAGTTCATCCCTTTCGATAAGCACAGTATCCTCAACAAACTTATACCTACTCTTACCCTCAATGATAAAAACTGATTGTGTCTCAATGACGTTGGAGATGCTACTCATCAAATGAGCACGTTTGACCATTGCGTTGCTATATTCACTGACACCTGTCAGAAACGTACTGGAAGTATCTTTTGAAACCGCCTTGAACGGAGCCTGGTTCGTTGAAAGGACATCATATCCAAGAGTGTAGATAAGATTCAGAATATTGTCATTAGGCGGTGTTTTCATTTCATGTGCTTCTTCCTTTACATTTGCAGGGTCCAGTTCTTTTTCAAAACTACGAAGTATATCGATGGACTTTGCAAGTGCCATATCCAGGATCTCCTCCAGATGAAGCACAATATCGATAGATGCATCCATTTGGCCTTCTTCGTACTTGCTGATAGTACGTCTGGATACACCCAGCTCAGAAGCAAGCGCCCCCAGAGACATAGAGACATTCATCCTAGCTTCCTTGAGCACATCACCGTCAATAGATACATACAAACCTCCAGGTGCTGCAGATACAAGCGGAGGTACATTTTCTACAAAATAATCGTAAAGTGTCTGAATACTCAATGCAGGAATATCATATCTCATATAAACTACGCTGTCCTCAAGCAACTGGTCGCGTGTTTTTGCACCTATGAGGATGGGATATCCATTCAAGTATTTTGCCAGAGATTTCATTTCACGAGCAGTTTCTTCGTTCAGACCGTCAATATTGTATAAGACCTTACAGAATAGGAGCGTATTACCCTGACGTGCAGCGAGGTCAAAGCTGCGAGGCCGGATATTACATTGATTTGACACCATAAAACCAGCGCGTTCCAATACTTCAATTATCTGATGTATCAGAATATCCTTTGCCATAACAATAAAACCATTGTTTGCACATCTATATAAATGTATTTGTTAGTATATGAACAAACACGGATTGAAATACCATGATAATAAGTATAGACGACACCGATTCCAGAGAAGGGATGTGCACTACTTACCTTTGTGCATTATTAATGGATGAACTGAAAGAATACGGAAATATCAAAGGATGTCCTATACTTATACGTCTTAATCCAACCATTCCTTACAAGACCCGCGGAAATGCTTCAACTGCTTTTGAGATAACAACATCAGAACCGGTAAAAGTAATGGAACATGTCATCTCAAGGGTTAACGAACTTGCGCAACTGCAAAGTGAAATGACAAATCCCGGAGTAGTTTTCATATCTGATGAACACTCGGAGAAAGTGAAAGAACAGCTAGGTGAATTCTTTCTGAAAGCAGTGCGTGAAGTATTGCAGATAGAAGATGCAAAGAGCCTTATCGCAACACTTGGCCTGCATTCAAAAGGATGGAAGAACGGAAGAGGACTTATCGGTGCTCTTGCTGCCTGCGGAGCCATGCTGAACCTGGGATGGGACCATACTTATGAATATCTCGCATATCGCGAAAAGGATGCATGGGGAACGAAACGACAGGTCGATGAGGATAGTGTGAGAAAAGCAGACATCGCGACCTATCCGAATACATGGGATACAGTAGACATTGCGAACAATGCAGTGGTATGCATACCCCATGCAGGAGACCCAGTTCTTTTTGGAGTGCGAGGAAATGGCATTGAGCCTGTCACCATAACATCCCAGATGATAAGCTCTGAACCTGTTGAGAGACATGCCATCTATATGACCGATCAGGGAACTGACCTGCACCTTATCCCAGTAGAGAGGATAGCAGACATAAAGGAGATGCACTCCTATTCCATTGAAGTAACCGTGTCCACTTGCCCAGAAACAATAAGGGGAGGACATACAATTTTATCAGTTCGTGACGATGGAGGGGATGAGATGGACTGTGCAGCCTACGAACCTACCAAGAACTTCCGCGAATTGGTACGCAAGTTCCTGCCCGGGGACAGGATGGTCTTTTCAGGAAGTGTAAAGAACAACACCCTGAACATTGAAAAACTGAAGATAATAAGCCTTGTCCAGGAACACGAGTCGGTCAATCCAACCTGTTCCGAATGTGGAAAGAAGATGAAGTCCGCAGGAAAGGGGCAGGGTTACCGCTGCAAGAAGTGTGGCACTAAAGCGGATTCTGCTGAACTTGTCGAGATAGAGAGAGGAATTCCCATAGGAATGTATGAAGTTCCGCCCTGTGCAAGAAGGCACCTTGCAAAACCCCTTGCCCGATGCCAGGAAAAAGAGAGCAAAAAGGATGGGAAAGTGTTCCCATCAAGATAACCAGTCGCCACGAAGATCATCAAGATATGCTATCTGAGGAGTGGTCCTTTTGTGAAGATTACTCCTGACACGTAGCAAAATGGAACTGATCTCCTCCATTGGAACCCCGAGTTTTAAGTGTACCCGTTCCTGCCCTTCACCTGCAAGGATTGGCTGAAGAACTTTATCGATGGTTTCATAAGTGACACCAAGATCGTCCTCATCGGTCTGACCTTCCCAAAGTCCTGCAGATGGTGCTTTCTCCAGAATGCTTTCAGGAACACCCAGCATTTTTGACATTTCCCTTACTTCGGTCTTGTAAAGATCGCCTATGGGTTCTATGTCAACACCGCCATCCCCGTATTTTGTGAAATATCCAAGCAATATCTCACTCTTGTTCCCGGTCCCCATCACAACTCTGCCAAACATGTTCGCATAGTAGTAAAGCATAGACATCCTAATCCTTGCCTTAAGATTGCCATCGACATGAGCCGATGCACCATCAATATCCGGCATTGCTGTTCGGTAGACTTCAAGAACATTGGTGATGTTTATCACCTTAAAGTCAATACCAAGAGCTTCTGCAACCTTTGAAGCATCCTCGATTTCGGACTTCGGAGTTGAAGCTTCCGGCATGTGTATGCCAAGAACGTTCTCTGCACCCAACGCTTCAACGGACAAGTATGCCACCAAAGCAGAATCGATGCCACCACTTATACCCACAACCGCACCTTCAATTCCTGTGCCTTCAAGTTTCGTCCCTATAAAATCAATGATAATGTCCTTTGCTTGTATAATATCCATAATATCAAGGCCTTGGTGATAATAGATTATTTGTGTATATGATAATGCTCTCTACTATATTCACAGTGCATATTTAGATTTCCTGTTAAACTGTTTTTCAAAAATGAGCAAACATAGATATAAATACAGTCGAGAGAATGATTCTATAAATATATTCATTAGGTGCTACAATGAAACAAATGAGTTCAGAGATAGATGCTCTTGATACTATTTTGAAAGGCGGATTCCCAAAGCCCTCTGCGATCCTGATAGCAGGTCCGGCAGGTTCAGGAAAGACCACGCTTGCAATGCAATCCATCTTCAGCGCCTCTGAGAAAAAAGAGGTCTGCATGTATGTTACATCATTGAATGAGCCAATAACAATGGTCAATAAATTCATGTCAAAATTGAATTTCTATAATATCTCATTGCTTTCTTCAGGAACAATGAACTACATACCGATCGGCACCGAATCCCTTGATAAAGGGATATACACATTCATGTGGAATCTGGAAGAATCCATTGAAAAAATAAAACCCGACCGAATTGTCATTGACCCAATAACGACCATAGGAAGCACTCTTGACGAAGAAGCAAAGCGTCGCTTCTACTATGACCTGTTTTTGCGTATGAAAAAGTGGGATGCTCTTGTGATAGCGACCGGGGAGTTCACCGAGGATGAGCTACTGAAAAGTGACTTAAGCCACGTAGCAGATGGTGTTATTTATCTTTCTAATGATGAAAACAACAAAAGAAGAGTACACCACCTCGAGGTCTTAAAGCTCAGAGGTCAGGGATATATAAGTGGGAAACAACCATTTTCAATAACTGAAGAAGGCATTGTACTCCACCGGCAGGAACTTACCGAAATGGAGATACCACACTTTACAGACCGTGTATCAACAGGAATAGAAGGACTTGACATCATGACCGGAAATGGTGTTATCCGAGGGACCTCAACCCTGATCTCTGGATGTAGTGGTGCCGGAAAAACCACAATTGGAACACAGTTCATTGCAGAAGGTGCAAAGGCTGAAGAGCCCGGGATGATAGTTTCATTTATAGAATCAGAAGGACAAACAATTGCAAATGCAAGTTCCATTGGTCATGACATAAGGGACTTTGTCAGTTCCGGCGTTATAAAGGTCATCTTCACCAGCATGTCATGTCTTGAAGCCGGAGAACATGCCATCAACTTGCGTTCAATAATCAAAAAAGAGAACATCAAACGCATTTTTATAGATGATGTGAACGTATTCTCCGACCTTATGACACCTCTGGATGCAAAGGATCATATAAGACTGCTTTCAGAGATGTTCAGATCAAACGGAGTTACATCGATATTCGCACAAAGGACAGATAACATTAATGGAATACAGAATGTCGAAGATTACGGCATGGATGCTTCAGTGCTGCTTTCGCTAAAAGAGGAAGAGAACCATATCGACAAAACACTAACGGTCATCAAGATGCGTGGAAGCTCTCATGACACAGGAATAAGACAATTCGAAATAAGGGAAACCGGTGTAGACATTATGCTACCATCATCTGATTAAATGATGATAGCCATACATATAAGCCTGAAGAAATATCTATAGTATCAAACTGGCTTGAAACTACACGAACATGACATTCTATATTACAGATTCCGCAGTTTTCATCTATGGATATGATGGTGACACATCGCTGTTCATCACTGTGCCTTCCGTAAAGGAAGAAATGAAGAGCCGGGAAGCCATGATGCGATTCGAGATCGCTTGTGAGACAGGTACAAGAATCGAAACACCTGACCCACAGGTTCGAAAAGAGGTACTTTCGATTGCAAAAAAGACGAGGGATGTTGAAGAGCTCTCATCCACAGATATAGACATTCTAACGAAGGCTCTTGAATACAAGGAGACCGGAGTCCTTCTCACGGATGACTATGCTGTGCAGAACATGGCTTCAGTGCTTGGTATTGAAGTTAAGCCCATCAATCAGAAAAAGATAAAGGACGTACTTGTATGGGGAAAAAAATGTACTGCATGCTATCGCAAATTCGATGAGGGAGATGATTGCCCAGTCTGCGGTTCTCTTTTGAAAAAGGTCAGGAAAAGAAAACTATAACCATAGAGATGTACTATACCTATTTTAAAAGGTTAAAACTAATTAATATTTCAGATGGGATAATATGAAGAACATAGAAGAATTGATCCTAAAAGCGGTTGAATTGCAGTCAAATGGCCTTGTTACAGGCCAGATCGCAAATGAGCTTAACGTGTCCAGGGAAACGGTCACATGGCTTTTGACACGCTCAAAGAAAGATGTTGTAGCACCTGCACCAAAGGATATCTCTGTTACATGGAACAGTGTCGGACAGAGTTCATACAGATTAAGATGTATCTCGCAGGCACTTTGTGATATGGTGATAGAGAAACTGGAGAGGACACAACAGGATGCTGACCTTGTAATCGGCATCGGGCTTAGTGGGATTCCTATTGCCACCATGATGGCCGAAGAACTGGAGATCGATTTCGCGATCTTCCATGACTATGATGACCAGAAGGGAAAGACCAATCAAAGAGGCATCTTTAGCCGGAACTTCGCTGATGTCGAGGGAAAGAAGTGCATCATCGTGGACGATGTAGTGTCATCCGGAGCTACTGTTACAGACGTTGCTGAACAGCTTCGTGAGGTTGGTGCAACCCCGATCGCAGTTGCAGTTATCGTTGACAAGATGAATGCTGATATGATCGCCAATGTGCCTATGAGCTCACTGGTCCGTATCACACGTGTAGATTAAAAAGGGAAAGCTCCCTTTTCTTTTTTGTTCCTTTTATTTTTTAGAATAAGAAATGGATGAGAGATGTCACTCTACACCCACGGAACCAATCTTCTCGACCAGTTTGGAAAGTACTTCGGTACGCATACCTTCTACGAACTTGATACTTCCAACTACAAGGTGTCCGCCGCCATTCACACCAGCGCCTACGATCTCTTCGTGAAGTTCACGGACCATCTGTGGAATGTTCATCAGAACTCCTTTTGAGCGTATCACTGCAAAATCAGGACCGTAACCGATGGTAATTACCGGCCTTCCTTCGAGTTTCTTACACATAAGGTCATGCACTTCACCTGAGGTCTTGCCCGGTGCCGGGAATGTGAACTTATGAGCGTAGTTCTCAACATCCAGCACGTTTAGTACAGCAGTGTTGGGTAGATCCTCCGACTTCACGTTCGGCATACAGGCATCGAGCTGTTCTGAGATCATGGCATTTGCCTGTTCACATAACAGTTTTACTATATCGTTGTGCCTCTTGTGGTCCCCAAGGTCCATCAGATCATCAACGATGCCCCTTCCACTAGCGAACTTGAGCCAGTATGCTTCAAAATCAAGTGCAAGTGCCATCTCTTTAAGGTCCTGAAGAGAATACCTGTCAGCCACAAGCTGCTTGTAAACTTCAGCTTCCGGTGCTTCAGAACGGTCACCCACTGCAGCAATAGCAGGAAGATGTTTGATCACATCTGTCACATCCGGGTTGATCATACGGGCAACTTCCGTGGCCAGCATTCCTGCAGTCATACCGAAATCCCCGCCCACATGAGCAGGATTCACATGACCAAGCAGATACTGGTCAACGATCTCATCGGGATGGTGGTGATCAACTACGACCATGTCGATACCATAGACCTGTGCCTGCCTCATGGCCGGAACATCCTCTTCTGTGGAACCGTTGTCCACCATTACGACCAGTGGAAGTTTCTGTCCGTGTCTTGCAGCATCCTCAAGTGCAAAGGATATATCCTTGGTAACATCCGGAAGTTCATAAAATGGAGCCTTTGAGGGTGCTCTCTTGTAATAATGATATTCCGCATCAGGGCCGTTCACTTCCCTTATCATAGGGAGGATAGCCTTTTCGATAGCTACTGCCGCGGTCATTCCATCAGCATCGGCATGGTGACGTAAAAGGATTGGTTTTGACCTTATAATAGCCCTCTTGATCTCCTTTGCGACCTTACGCATTGCAGGTCGAAGCTTTTCAAGGATCTCGCTCTCAACAAGGAACTCAATGTCGGAAGGCTCAGCTCTCTGATCAATGGCATCATCGATGCGCTTCTTGACAGCTACTTCTTTTTCACCGATCAGATGTTTCATACTTCTGACCTCCAACTGGAGTCTGTCACCACGGGAGGTAACTTCACCGGTTGCAGTAATTATCATGTCTGCATCTATTTCTGGAAAAGCACGTGTACCGGCACTCTCAAAAGCAGCACAGGAAATAAGCCCGTCTTCATCGGAAATTGTGAAGATAGTGGGGCCTGCGGTCTGCTTTACCTGAATTACCTCACCTTCAATCTTTACAAGTTTACCAGTAAAACTGCCAAGTTCGGTCGATCTTCTGATGGAGATACTCTTCTCGACCTCTACTGTCTGATAATCTTTTATAACACGGGGGATCAGATCCATTTTACCATCACGTCTGATCTCTTTTACCTGCACGATCACCGGAGCTTTTTCTTCAAGCTTGATGTTGAGATTGCTTGAATGGATCAAACCACGTAAATTTGAATTCAGATCAACGAATACACCAAAGTCCGCATGATTATTTACTTTAGCAAGGTACATCTTGCCTACTTCCAGCTCATCCTGATTACAGGAATTGTCCAGAACATGTACGATCTCGATCTTACCGCAGGCAATACAAGCTTCCTTGCCATCTATGGGTCCAGCAATAGGCTTGTCACAGACATCACATCTATAAGAAGCACCCTTACCACTACATGCAGGACATTGTTTTCTTACTTCAATTTCTCCGCTTCCACCGCATTTGGAACATACTGAACCCTCATTCAAGAAATTTTTCACATCATTTTGAGAAAGATCCATTAGATTTACGGATTTTATTTTTCCTGAACCTTTACATTCAGGACATTTTTCAGTAGAAAGGACCTCGTATCCTTTTCCTCCACATTCGTTGCACTCATCTCTCATTTGTATCAAGTCTTAATTGTTTATGTTAGATTTATGTCTTTGCGTAACATTGGATTGCCACAAGCAATAGTTTTTTATCACAGTCTCTTCCATTTAATTTGGGAGAAGTGAAACATGATAGAAGAATACATCATACCTATACTTGTCATTGCAGTTATCATCTTGTCACAATCACTTAAGATGGTAAAGGAATACGAAAGGGTTGTTATTTTCAGGCTAGGAAGGCTCAGCGGCGTGAAAGGTCCGGGACTTTTCCTGATCATCCCTATAATTGATTCTGTCGTAAAGATCGATCTTCGTGTGGTCACCATCGATGTACCAAAGCAGGCGGTCATAACAAAGGACAATGTTACTGTCGCTGTTGATGCAGTTATTTACTACAGGGTCCTCAAGCCTGCTGCAGCTGTAACTGAAGTTGAGAACTACAAATTCGCAACTGCAATGCTTTCACAGACAACGCTCAGGGATGTGATCGGCCAGATAGAGCTCGATGACGTGCTGTCTAAACGTGATACCATAAACAAGGACATACAGGAATTACTTGACGCGTCCACAGACCCCTGGGGTATCAAGGTCACCGCAGTAACTCTCAGAGATGTTAGTATTGATGAGACAATGCTACGTGCTATTGCAAAACAGGCAGAAGCAGAAAGGGAAAAGCGTGCACGTATCATCCTCTCCGAAGGAGAGTTCTTGGCAGCAGAGAAGATGAGACAGGCAGCACAGCTCTACCAGGATATGCCAGCAGCAATTAAGTTGAGAGAGTTTCAGACAATTGCTGAAGTTGCACGTGAGAAGAACCTCATTGTAATTTCAACTTCATCGAACACTGCAGAGATCGCTGCCCTTTCAAAAGCATTCTCGCAGAAATAAACCAGGATGAAGGTGATGATATTGAACAAAGGATCACCTATCCTTCCTTTCTTTTTTTTGGTACTATTACTGTTAATACCCTCAGTTGCTTCTGCAGAGCAGACAGTTCTGGTACTGGACATCTCCGATTCGATCACACCTGTAGCAGACGATCTTGTGATAGATGCATTGCAGCTAGCAGAACAAAATGAATACGAAGCCCTTATTATCACCCTCAACACCCCTGGCGGAGGGGTTGATGAGACCCTCAAGATAATCGAAGCCATTGACAGATCGGATATCCCGGTAATAGGTTATGTATATCCCGGAGGAACAAAAGCATGGTCGGCAGGGACACTTATCTTGATCGGAACAGACATTGCGGCAATGTCACCAAATACGATTATCGGTTCTGCCCAACCTGTATCAGTGTCACCTCAGGGTATAGAGCCCATAGAGGACGATAAGATAGTAAATGCACTCGTGGCTCTTGCAAAAACAAAAGCAAAACAGCACGGTCGCAATGAAACAACTGCAGAGAAGTTCATTACAGAAAATCTGAACCTGAATGATGAAGAAGCATTGGAAGCAGGAATTATCGAGTATGTTGCATCTGACATTGATGACCTTCTTGAGCAAGTGAATGGTCAGATGATTAAAGGAAAGGTACTGAACACCAAAGGTGCTGCTATTGAGAACTATAGACCGTCCCTGAGATTGAGCTTTATGGACATTATATCGGATCCGATAATTTCCTCACTTCTCATTATGCTCGGCATATACGGTATCGTGATAGGAATTTCTAATCCTGGAGCAGGTGCAGAGATATTTGGAATTGTTGCAATATCACTGGGACTTGTGGGAATGGGATTCGATGTGAATATCGCAGCTATTTTCCTTATATTGCTCGGGGTGATACTGTTCGTTCTCGAATTGCAGGCACCTGGATTTGGCATCTTTGGACTTGCCGGACTTGTATGCCTGATAGCCGGAAGTATCTTCCTGGTACCTATGGACTTTCCCAGATGGTACAGCCCTGCTGACGTACAGCGGTCGATGATAATCGCGATCGTTACACCCACGATCGTGATGGGGATCCTCTTTGTGTTCGTCTTCTATAAAGTGCTCGAGGTCAGACACAAAAAACCTGTGATCGGCGAAGACCCTATCGGGGAGATGGCGAATGCTATAGAGGACATCAAAGCAGGAGAAGAAGGATTTGTCAAGTACAAAGGAGAATACTGGAAAGCAAAAGTGGAAGAAGAGATCAGCGATGGAGACAAAGTAGAGATCACTGATGTACAGGGACCTCTCTTTACTGTTAAAAAAATAGAAGAGGAGGGAGAATGATACTCACTTTCCTCTTATCATTTCCATAACCCTTTTCTTTTTATCAGAAGCTTCTTTTGCAGCTTTGTCGATAGCTTCTTTCATCTCTTCAAAGTCCCTGGGTTCTTCCTCACCGATCATCTTCTTGATGGGAGTGTAAGCGGATTCCCTGAACCGAGGAGTGAAATCACATACCTTGCCATCAATGACTATCTCGGCACCGCTGCCTTCCACGATCTCACCGATGACATCAATATCAACCCCTACGTCCTTTACCACCTGAATGATCTGTTCTGCATATTCCGGTGGAGCGATCACAAGCAAAGCATCCAGGGATACGCCAAGATAGTCGATCTCCAGCTTTTCCAGCATCTCAAGGACCTTCGGATTGACAAGAGGACGCATCTTTGATTCATCAAAGACAAGTTTTACGCCAGCTGTTCTTGATATCTCTTTTGCATCACCACGAATACCGCCATTGGTCACATCGGTCATTGCATGGACGTGTTTGGTAAGACCTGAAGCTATCAGAGCCTCACATGCTTCCAGAAACTTGATGTTTATAGTTTCATCCACCACATCATGCATCCCATAATAGAGCGCTGCTGTGGAAACAGTTCCTCCACCTGCACCTTCGCTCATCAATATGACATCTCCGACCTGTGTCTGCACACGGGCGGTCAGTTCAGTAGACGTGCCTACTGCACCAACACCACCGGTCATGCGTTCGCCGATGTCCATATCGCCGCCGATGCGTAATGTACTTCCAGTAACAAGAGGAATGCCAGTAAGTTCCGATACTGTGGTTATGCCTGCAATGTGGTCGAATATCTTTGCCACATCGCCATCATCGGCAACATGAATATCGGACAAGAGTGCAACCGGACGGGAACCCATGGCATAGACATCACGCAGGGATGCACGGGCTACGTGGAAACCCGCAAGGAAAGGAAAATCGCTCAATCGGGAATGAATACCATCTATAGTGACAATGATGTACCCATCGCCCTTTTCGTTCAGGACAGCTCCGGAATCATCGAGATGGGACGTGTCCACCGCTGCACTGGTCTTGCCTATTACCTCAGCGATCTTTTCGTGTGCATAGAAATCTCCCAGTCCCCGGGAGCCCACACCAAATTCACCCATGGTCACCCCTGAGACAGTTGATGTCAGCACATCCCCTTCGACATTCAAAGTTGCCTTTGCTTCCACAATAGCTGCTTTTGCAAGATTGCGTGCGTGTTTTTCAGATGAGTTCTTAATCTCGAGTATCCTTTCTGTCAACTTGTCTTCAAGCCCGGGATCATTATTTCGCAGTCCTTTTCTTGCATAACCTTCTATATCCATACAATCGCTCCTTATCAGCACATGTCTACAAAGTTTGTGAGCATTTTCAAACCAATATCGCCACTTTTTTCAGGATGGAACTGAGTGCCTATAACATTGCCTGCCGAATTTACTACCGATGCAGCAAAGTCTATGCCGTAATCACATGATGCAAGCATGTGGGATGAATCGGTATCAACATAATAGGAATGTACAAAATATACAAAAGCCCCATCAGACACACCCTCATAGAAGGGATGGTCATGTTCGATCTTTAAAGAGTTCCAGCCCATTTGAGGGACCTTCAACTCAGATCTTGGAAACCTCACAACATTTCCTGGAACAAGGTCAAGTCCTTCTGTAAGACCACCTTCTTCAGACCTGGTCATAAGCATTTGCATTCCCAGACATATACCGAGAAGTGGCTTGCCTGATGCCACATAATCAGTTATGGGATCCAAAAAAGGCACGATGTTCTTCATTGCATCGGAAAATGCACCCACACCTGGAAGAATGATACCATCGGCATTTCCAATGTCTGCAGGGTCCTTTGAGATGAGGACTTCTGCACCTGCATGCTCCAGTCCTTTCTGAACACTGCGAAGATTACCAAGCCCATAATCAATTATCACTATTTTTTTCATGGGGAGTACATACAGTTTTGGTACATCAATGTAACGAATCAATGGATTCTATCAAAAATTATTTGCATTATTATGAAATATAGTGAGCCTTATATTTATTTTTAACTTTCATCCAAAAAGCTAGGTAGTACAATAATAGCTAAGGTAATGTATGAAAAATAGGGCATTGTTAATTAAACATAGCTAATTCTTTATTTCTGTACTTCATCAAAAGAAGAACAGAGTACTTCAGCATTTCAAGACTCTTAGTATAACACTTTGACTTTCTTCTCAATCTTGCCAGAAAGTGCCTAATTATGCTGTTATATCCTTCAACAGTATATGTTTCAGCTTTGGATTGAGTATGAATTTTCTCTGGAAGAAACTCTGCATATGCCCTCCAGTGATCAGTCATCACTTCTCCAATCTCCTTCCCCTTTAACTTTTTCCAGAGCTTTAGTCCTGTTTCCTTCCCCCTGCTACCAAAAGAGCAGTCGATGAACCTTTTTCCATCTCTATCAACAGCAATCCAGATCCAACAATATTTTTTTGTTCCCGATGTAAGTGTGCATTTCATCTAATTCAACGATCGATATTTCATTTTCGCTCTTTATATCCTCTAATTCACGACCAAACTTCTTTATCCATTTTTGGACAGAAACGTGGCTAACTCCTAATAAACGTCCAATTGAGCGAAATCCTAATCCTTCGAGATAGAGCTGTAAAGCCTGCCGTTTAACAGACATGGGGCTAGCAGTTGATTTTAGCTCCACTGAATAGTTATACTCACAATCATGGCATTTGTAGCGTTGACGTCCATCGATTTTACCGTTCTTTTTATGATTGGAGCTCTTGCACCTGGGACAGTTCATGCACAAATATAGGTCCTGATAACATATAAACTCTACTTAAATACCAATACCAAAATTCAGAGAGAAAAGCGGATTAATATGTTTAATAAAAGTTTGGTTAAAGGGCAATGGTATGGTTATGAATTCCTTAGCTTGTTGTATAAACGTTTTTTATTTGCTTCCCGGTCTGCTGCATATCTCGGACTAATTCCAGTGCATTCTGTTTGCATAACACATCCCCCATACTCTTCTCGAACTGTTTCAATATCTATGTGGTTATAGATCTGCCAAGCACGTTGATCCAGACTGTCCCCTCGTAGCCACATGATATACTATTCACTCTGAAAAACAGTGAAAAGATATATACATTGAATTTCATTCACGATTTATGTTAAAAGTATTGAAGGTGTTCTACTCAGATACAACATTCACATTTGCAATATTCATGGGAATGAAAGCATTCTTAACAATTCTGGCATACAGAAGTAAGTATCTTTTACCTAGCGTTTATACTAGTGATATCTCACAAAATTTCAAAGTGCTACAATCTGGAATTACGGAAGGTATGGAAATCGCAATAAATGCTGCGAATCCAGTTCCATTCATTTCAATAAATGTAATCTCTCCAGGAATCACATGGGATTGGATCACAGTATTAATATCATTGTTCTCGTTGTTTGTAGCATATGGATTTTATAAAGTAAGAAAAGTGAACGAATACCCAAATTATGGATATCGATATTGACACATTGAAAGGACTAAATACAATCCTTACAATATCAAATATGTTCGAAATAATCAACAATGAATTAACCCTAATGCTAACCGGCTCGACTATGGCGTTGATCGGAGGAACAGTGTATAAGGTAATTGATACTGTATTCATCTTCAATGGACAGTTCCGAAACAAGTTCGAGGCTCTTGTTATTTTTCTGGGCGCTATGGTCATAACAGGATGGGCCACATTATCAGTACAATCCTTTTGGGCAGAAATTGTAACACAGCTCAATTTCAGCATGTTCGATTTGATAGGTGCAGCTTTAATTATAGGAATGATCGCAGTAAACAATACGGTACCCAATTGGAAATATCTTGATCCAAAATCAGTGATAGTGTATGGAATAGGATGCGCCCTGATATTAGCCCTCTAATCGCATAGAAGAGGATTGATTATACCTCCTTTGCTGTTGATTTAATCAAATTGTGTGGTCTATAGGCAAAATGAAGCCATATACAGCACCACAATCAACCATGAGGACGTAAAAAGAAAAGGATGTGGAAATAGCCCCCACTCATCAATATCACCAGCAAAGGCCTTCGTAAACTATATCCTGTTCCAGATTATCAGGATCGATCATCTTTCTGCCATCAATGACAACCTTGCTCTTCATGCCACTGAACTCACTATCGAGCTTTCTGAACTCGGTCCATTCCGTCATGATAAGGCAGGCATCCGCTCCATTAAGGGCATCTTCAGAACTCTCACAATATGTAATATCCTCAAAGACAGCTTTCATGTGCTCCGATGCCATTGGATCATAAGCGGTCACTAAAGCACCTTTCTCAAGAAGTTTGCGTATAACCGGAATTGAGCGGGATTCACGGATATCATCGGTATCGTTCTTAAAAGCCAGTCCGAGTACAGCAATACGTTTGCCCTTCACGTCCCCCACATTCTCCTCGAGAAGTTCAAACATCTGGATGGGCTGCAGATCATTTACTTCAACTACAGATTCAAGAAGAGCAGGATAATAATCAAGTTCCTTTGCTTTTCCTATCAGAGCACGTACATCTTTAGGGAAACATGAGCCGCCAAAGCCTGCACCGGAATTCAGGAAATGTTCCGATATACGGAAATCCTTACCCACTGCTTTCATGACCTCATAGGTATCAATGCCAAGTCTTTTGCAGATATTGCCCACTTCATTGGAAAATGAGATCTTGGTAGCAAGGAAAGAATTGTTCACATATTTTATCATCTCAGCGGTCCGGGGGTTCGTACTTGTGACCTCACATTCCAGATCACGATAAAGCTCCGAAACAAGAGCAATCGTACGCCCATCGATACCCCCTACAACGATCTTATCAGGGTTCATGAAATCATAGACTGCCTTACCTTCCCTCAAAAACTCAGGATTCATTGCCAAGCCAAAATCCTTCCCGGCAGTCTTACAGGAATGCTCCTCAAGAAGATGCAACACAACATCCTCTGTGGTCCCGGGAACCACTGTGCTCTTGACAACCACGATATGGAAACCGTCTTTTTTTGCCATGGCCATTCCAAGACTTTTGCAAGCATTGCCAACAATAGAAAGATCGATGTTCCCGTGTTCGTTCGAAGGTGTGCCCACACAAATAAAGGATATATCCGAGTTCTGTATTGCATAGTCGTAATCGGAAGTTGCAATAAGATTCTTCTCAGCATGCTTTTGCATCAGTCCTTCAAGTCCTTCTTCCCAAATTGGAGGAATGCCATCATTGATCATCCGCACTTTCATTTCATCAATGTCGATACATATCACTTCGTGACCAAGCTCTGCAAAACATGCAGCTGACACTGAACCAACGTAACCTGAACCAATAATCGATACTTTCACAAAAAACTCTCCTTAAGTAGAAGAAATGTAAACGAATGTATATTAGTATATGGTTTAAAAAAAATAACAGTCACTTTTCGGACTCACAGAAGGAACTGGACCGATAATATCAATCCAATGGTGATGATCCCAAACATTGCATCCTTTGCCTGCACCCTTGTCCTGCGAATGAAAAGGTTGCTATTGTCATTGCTATAGCCCCTGCAAAGCATACTTATGTAAGTCCTTTCACCCTGCTCATATGATTGTACGAACAATGAACTTATTGTATTGCCTACCTGTTCGAGTATCCATTTCCTCGGAACATTCTTGTTCCAGATATCAAAAAGGCGGGATTGTTGTGCCACACGTATCCTTTTGAGAACACTCCAGAACACAAAAAGATATCTCACCATCATGGTCAAAAGCAGGACGAATTCCTTTGGAACACCAAGTCTTCTTGCAGACACTACAAAATCGTTCATTTTCATGGTAGATGAAAGAACAATAATAGAGGTCACACAGACAAGGAACCTTGCCATCAGCGTCATTCCAAAATCAAGCCCTTCATAAGTGATGGTCAATCCTAACGGAAGTGACACAGGATAGACAGTAAACGTTTCAATGAAGGGCTGTCTTATAAAAGGCTGAAATACTGCCAGCCCGAGCCCGAAAGGCAGAACTGCCACTAACCTTACAAGAACATAGAAAAGATTGAGTCGAGCGATAATGATTAAAACAAAAAGATAGGACTCGAGTACAAGAAGTTTGATCATGTTGGAATCATCCAATCGCGGAAGAGCCGCCACATAGAATACGATACTAAGCAGAGCTAGAATCTTAATTCGCCCATCCAGCCTGTGAATTGGACTGTCCTTGTAAGATTCTCTTTCGATCTCTGTCAGGCCAATACCCATGTATCTTACTCCGAAGCGTGCATATCCATCACGCGAACGATCTCGTCTTTTGCATCTACAGGAGTTATCTGTATCTGGACATCGATGCCCTCTTCCTGTAAAAGTTCAAAGACCTCTGCTATTCTTGGCATACGCAAATGAGCTTTCTGAATAAGTGCATGGTCTCTGAAAATTTCCTTAGGACTGCCTGTTGCCTGAATTTTACCATGGTCAATTATGCATATCCGGTCAGCGAATGCCGGAATAATATCGACATCGTGTGTTGAAAGCACAACTGTCATACCAAGTTCAAGGTTCATTTTTTCAATGATATTCATAACCTTGGCTGCGTTTAAAGGATCAAGTCCTGCCGTTGGTTCATCTAATACAACCACTTCAGGCTGCATTGCAAGAACGCCTGCAATTGCAACCAGTTTCTTCTGACCGCCGCTCAAATGATGCGGAGCTCGCTTCTCAAATCCAGACAGATTGACCAGTTCAAGGGATGACCTGATCCTTTCTTCGACCTCTTCTTCAGAAAGTCCCATATTGATAGGACCAAATGCCACATCTTCCTCCACTGTTGGAGAAAATATCTGATCATCGGGATTCTGGAAGACGATCCCAACTGTTTTCCTTGCTTTATATATCGTTTTTTTGGAAATTGTATCCCCTTTGATTAGCACATTGCCTGAAGAGGGAGAAAGTATGCCGTTCAAATGCTTGAAAAGAGTAGATTTCCCTGCGCCATTGGCCCCAAGAATAGCAATTTTCTCACCGGGATATATGCTTAGATCGATCCCGTCAAGTGCCTTTACATCACTATGAGAATATTTGAAAGAAAGGTTATTCAGTTCTATAATAGGGTTTTCAGAAGCCATGATTACCTTCACCTGCTGCTTTTTTTACTAGAGGCAGCAGTCAGATGACAGGAAAAAGAGATATTATTATTAATAAATTATGCCACAAACGTAACATTCCCCCTTACAAATTTGAAAAGAGTTGCTTTGAATGTCGTTTCAAATGTTCGCAAGTAATCAGAAAGGTATCTTTTGTATTACCATTAAATTTATATATGTTACAACTAATTTCGCGAGTGTTACTTTAATACAATTGCGTAACACCTCCGTGTACGTAATTTCCAAGATCCATAAGGAGAAAGATAAAATGCACATACCGGATTCATTTATGCCACTATCACAAGCACTTGTTTACTGGGCAATAGCAATCCCATTCATCTTCATGTCCCTCAGATGGGCAAGAAGGGATATGGATGACATGAAAATACCAATCCTTGCAGCATTGTCTGCAGGGATATTTGCCATTCAGGCACTCAACATCCCAATTGGAATGGGAACCAGCGGCCACATGGTCGGTGCAGCTCTTGTAGCAATAATATTGGGCAGTCCGTTTGCAGGAGTGCTTGTTCTTACACTCGTATTACTAGTACAAGGAATTGTATTTGCAGATGGTGGAATCACCGTAATGGGTGCGAACATACTCAACATGGGAGTTATTTCAGGATTTATTGGCTACTATGGGTTTGTCGCACTCCGGAAAAGGAACATTGACATAAAGATATCGGCATTTATCGGCGCATGGCTTGGTCTGTTCATATCATCTATTGCAACAGCCATAGAGATGAGCATCGCCGGTACATTCCCACTTGTTCCGGGAATAGTTGCAATGGGAACATTTCACTTTGTGATAGGGATAATCGGAGAAGGTCTTATCACTGCCATCGCCATTGGTGCAATTGCAAAAGCACGTCCCGACCTTGTAGATGATAAGGCAGTGGAAAGTTCAAAGGAGGCAACATTGTGAGCAATCCTAACATGAAACTACTGTACATCGTACTTGCTCTCGCTATCCTGATATCAATACTCGCACCATTCCTTGCATCATCCGATCCTGATGGATTGGAAAGTGCAGCTGAAAAGGTGATCGGAGAAGAAAGATTTGCAGAACTGGAAGAAACTGAAGCTACCATTGATTCACCAATGCCGGATTACGCGATCGAAGGTAAGGGCAAGCTTGGAGAGATAGTCGCAATATGCCTGGGCACAATAGGCATTCTGGCAATAAGCTTTGGCCTTGGAAAGATAATCAAAGCCTAATATCAAAGAATGAGGAAAATGAGGGGATAGTCCCCTCATATTTTTTTATTGTATTACTTTGATAATTATCGAGTTCCCATCATCCACTGCATCCATAATATCCCCTGCAAGAGCAGAATTGCTACGGACCTTGACATCTCCATGTCGCCCAACTGTTGCAGTGAAAAGATAGTCATCTCCTGCATATATCTCGACATCCTGCGAAGCTATTTCCGGGACGTTCAGTATAACGTGCTTCTTTGTGTGTTCGATGGTAGGCCTGTAGGACAATTCGGGAGAACGGTCCTTATTGTCTCTATTTAGAGATTTCTCATCAAGTTCACGCACATCGATATGAACTCCGACTATCTTCTCGATCTCATCGATGGTCACACCACTTTTGCCTATCACCTTAGATATCTCACTACCAAGGACCTTTACAACAGCGCTTGTATCTGACAACATCTCAACATCCACCGGACCTTTGGCGTATCGCTGCACAACATCTTCGATCTCACCTTCTGCAAGACCCCATACAGGCTTACGGGCTACCGAACCCGAGTCAGAGACCGGCATAACTACGACCTGTTCACCGAAAGTATATATTTCGAATTCAGGAGCGGATGTCTCAAAATCGGAGACCACTATAACAGGTCTTGCAAGATCGGCCTCAAGCATTCCTGATGGGACCTTTACAGTGAACTCAAGGGTCTGTACCTGAGCAACCTCGCCTTTGTCGATAAAAATAACAGTATCTACGACCTGAGGAATAACACCAAGCTCAACTCTGCCGATAAGCCTTTGCACAGCATCAATAGCACGATTTGCGTGTACAACACCGATCATACCCACGCCTGCAAGTCTCATATCTGCAAATATCTCAAAGTCGCGGGTCTTGCGAACCTCGTCATAGATAGTATAGTCTGGTCTGACAAGCAACAGCACATCAGCCGTTTTTTCCATACTTCCTTCAAGCGGTGCATACTGGGTAATCTCATTTGGAACCTGCAGGTCCCTCGGAGATTCCATTGTCTTGACAACATAGTTGTTCTCATGCAAGAATATGGCCACACCTGCACCAAAAGTGGATTTCCCAGCACCCGGTGGACCTGAAACCAGAATCCCACGTTGTGCCAGAATCCTTTCCTTTAGTTCATCACCAAGATAATAATCATCAAGACTTACCGATGCAACCGGACGAACTGCAGTTATTTCAACGTCATCAGAGAACGGAGGAGTTGATATGGCTATTCGCATATCACGGATCTGAAGGACCGTTGCACCTTTAAGGGACATCTCAGTGAAAGACTCATCATCTGCCCTTGCACGTTCAAGCAGTTCCCTTATTATTTGTTTGAGTTCATGAGAACTGCATGGAGTATCCCTTATTGTCACGAACTCGATATTCTTGATAGAACCGCGTTTTGCCATTGGAGCAATTTTATGCTTTAAATGCACAGACATCGTGTCATCAGTAAAAAAATCTTCAATTAGTAAAGGCATTAATTCATTCTTTCTCGGAGGAAGATATTCCACATCCATACCTTTTGCCACTGCTACATCATACTGTACTTTATCGCCAGTCACAAAAGTAGCATCAAGATCTTCAGCACATGAACGGATGATAGCATCGATAGTACCTGCTTTTGCATACATCCTTTCTTCGGCAGTGGGTATTTTGCCTGTAAAGGACATGTCTAACATACCCTCACGGGCCATCTCTTGAAGCTGTTTTAACTCGTCAAGCCCTTTATTACCAATATCAAGGCCACGGTTTGCCTGAGATTCCAGTTCTGCCACCATGGCTTCTGATATGAACAGTTCTATCCCTTCATACTTACCACTCTCGACCATCTCAGACAGGAAACCATCGATGATCACACTTGTATCAGGAACTATCCTGTTATTTTCTCCTTTTACCATAAATAGAACTAACGATCAAAACTATTTAACACAACTGACACAAACAATGAAATATCAAAAAAAGGAAGGTATAGGACTTAAAAGGGTCATTAAAATATCAGTAAACGTCAGCCGGATCGAACACTTTCTCGCCTACAACATCTCCTTCGATATTGCGGTAGAAGCAAGAACGATATCCAGTATGACATGCTCCACCTTCCTGGGAGATCTTAAGGATAATAGCATCCATATCACAGTCAATGAGTAGCTCATGAACTTTCTGCATGTGCCCGGAACTTTCGCCTTTTTTCCAGAGTTTTTGTCTGCTGCGACTCCAGTAATGAGCAATACCGGTCTCAATTGTCTTTTCCAGAGCTTCCCTGTTCATAAAAGCGAACATGAGTACTTCACCGGTCCTATTGTCCTGAGCTATTGCACCGATCAGGCCATTTCCATCAAATTTGAGAGTATCAAGATCGATCATAGTAATCGATAATTAAAATATACTATAACTATAAAAACTAAGAGGAATCAATATGTTATGATAACAATTATGATGTTCAAACCGTTTTGTCAGGATTATTTCCTAAGGAATATCACATGGTGAGTAAAATGGATTACAGTTTCGATGGCACTGGGGGATACCGCGTCCCAACTGGAGTAGTGAGTTTGGATGTGCAGCTCGGAGGAGGAGTTCCACCGGGAACTACGATACTCCTTCTTGCAGAACCAGGTTCAAGTGCTGAGGTCTTTGCACAACAATTTATTTATGGTGGATTGAAGAACCATGAAGATGTCTACTATTTTTCTGCTGAACACCCAATTCAGGAGATAGTTGAAGATATGAAGAATTTCGGGTGGAATATTGAAAAACAGATCGATGAAGGAAAAGTTGACTTTATTGATGCTTATACTGCGCGGGTTTGTAATATTTTGCCAAAGAACGCTGCCTGCAACCTTTCAGCAAAAGATTATTTGAAACTGAACACTGACACCATGAACCAACTTAAAGCGGCTGCTACAAAAGAAAGAAAGGGGTCATACAGAGGTGTTGTGGATTCAATTTCTTACTTCCTGAGATCATATGAACTTAGCTCTGTCATTGAGGCCATTGAAATAATATCATCCATAGGCAAGCTTACAAACGCAGTCCAGCTTGTTATGATGACTGATGGTATGCATGACCCAATAGTTGAAAATACACTTAAGGGTGTGTGTGATGGAGTGATAGAATTTCGAATGAGAGAGCGTGGAAGTGAGATCGAACGCTCAATATTGATACGCAAGATGAGAGGAATGATACCCCCGGATAAGACCATTTCATATAATATCACTAACAAAGGTATTGAACTGGAGACCACGACCAGAGTTCTCTGATCGTTTTTGGAAAAGATTTTTTTAAATATTTGCTTAAAAGAAATGGTTGATAAAATGAAAGATAACCTTGCAGAACTCCTGACAAATATATTTGCAACTTCTGGACATAGTGTTTCAGAGTCAGACACTGTGGATCTGATCATCGAGAAAAATGGTACTAAGACATATATAAAGTTGGCAATAGAGCCCGATATCTCCGAAATAAGGGCCTTTGCTGATGTTGTAGAGGACAACATTGGTCTCTATGTAAGTTTGGAAAAAATGAATGCTGACATATGGGATTATGCTACACATATAGGACTTATTACATGGGATCGCGATGAACTTGCATTCCAAATAGGAAAAGCAGTGATTGCTGATATAGAAGGAAATACTTCTGATCTGGAACTTGTCGCATATGATGCAGAGTCATCCCAGACTGAAGAGCTTCCAACTCAGACACTTGATGCAAGCTCCTCATATGCAGACACCGAAATGGGGAACTCGAACAATATTGAACCTGATACATCAACAACCAATAAGCCTGGATTCAATATATGGAGAACATCCCCCGAGATGCAAACAGCAGAACCAATCAACGATCTCATTCGACAGGAACCAGCACCTACGTCAACAATTATGCAGGAGTCACAGACCACATCCTGGCAGCAACAGAGCCAACCTTTTACACTTGATCTTCCCACTGCACCAATTAAATTACTAAAGGACAGGGCTGTTGCAATGGCAAGGTCCGAGATAGGAATGCCTAATGATGTAGTTCTAAAATTTGTCCCATACTGGAGATATACATATGCGGTAAAAGCGGAACACCGGTTCAAGAACAAGTTAATCGATATATCAGGACAAGGTCAGGGTTGTCTGAATGCACTGAATGGGAACAAGGAACAGATCGAACTACAGCAGATAAATGAAAATATCACGTTACCAGATGATAATTACGAAATAAAGAATAAGATGTTCGATCAGCAGGAAGCAGAAAGTACCCTTTTGGCCGAGATCATAGAAGAATATACGAAAGATGTACGCTTTAGCAATGTTGTCAGGGAGGCCATGATATCCGAACATAAGATGTTCAAGCCTACAAAGGATGATATTCAACTCAATATAGATCTTGTATATATTCCAATATGGGAAGTCAAAGGATCAAGGAACTCGATGGAGATAAATGCTTACACTCAGGAGATCCTTACCGAACCGGTAGATGATGATGTGGAATTTGTATGATCGTTCGTTGTTTTGCGAACTTTTAAGTATGACAACGTATATATAACGTTCAATGCATTTGTTGATTTTATACATCAAAATGGAGTGATTAAAGAATGATCGAGATAACAGACATTGCTGCAACAGAATTGAAAGCACTGCTTGAGACTGAAGAAAAGAAGGATCACGCACTCAGAATATTTGTTGCTGGCATGGGATGCAGTGGCGTCCAGTATGGAATGGCACTTGATGATGAGATAAAGGAAGATGATATTACAGTAACAAGCAAGGATATCAAGATAGTAATAGGTCCTGACATCAGCGAACAGCTTGAAGAAGCAACTGTAGATTACATTGACACAGATGGTGGCAAAGGTTTCATCATTGACAATCCATCAGTAAATTCCGGATGCGGTAGCTGCGGTGGTAGCTGCCACTAATATTAGAACAAGGCATTTAATGTAGTAAGGTAATCCTAAGCGGTAACAATTAATAGGTGATCATATGATTCCAGGTATGGGCGGTCGGGGCATGAACCCGGCAAAAGTTAAGCAGATGATGAAACAGATGGGCATCAATATCGATCAGATCGAGGGTGTTGAACAGGTCATCATTAGAACCGCAGATAAGGATATTGTGTTCAACGATGCAGATGTTAGTATCATGAACGCACAAGGCGTAGATACTTACCAAGTAGTCGGCACTCCTGAAGAGGTCCTAAGAGAACTTGTCATCCCTGAAGATGATGTTAGACTTGTGGCTGAACAGACCGGTGTGTCCGAAGAAGCTGCTCTTGAATCTCTTAAAAGTGCGAATGGAGATCTGGCTGAGGCCATTCTCGCTCTTTCCTCATGAGCCCTTAATGGGTTCCTAGTTTTTTTATTGTCCTTTGGATAGGACACGGTATATCAATTCTCAGTAGTTCCGATCAACTGCTCTTTATTATAAACTGCAAAGCTTATGCTATCCAATTACAATGATTTTATCAAAAAATCTTTCCCGAATTTATTTTCGGCCAAAGTAAAAGACCCCTAGTCCTGCCCAGAATACCATGATAACCGATGTCATGATAAGTATCGGCATCGGGCCAAAATAGAATATCAGGGGTACAGAGGCAGCTGTAAATATCCCACCACCCACTATCGGTTCAAATAGCAGCTGTTTATAACCAAATCCCTCAAGGGCAGGAGATTTTGAAGCAGGATCGGCTATCCTCATTAACAACAGGCCACTGGCCGTCATCCCCATGGACTGTCCAAAATTACCTATGCTCTTTTCGAACCAGTATGAAGGCATCATTTTTGGTCCAAGGTATAAGAACGCTATCAGGTTCCATACAATTCCAACTGTAGCAAGTATGACGAAAGGCATCAGATTGTTTCCGATAACCGTTAGTGACAGTGTGGCTATTGCACTGGTTATCAGAATGTCAAGAGATAAACCCTGTATCCTCATCATAAGATCTCTGTCCAGAGTATAGTACGGGTCGAACTTATCAAGGAACATCTGTAGTATGATGCCTCCTATCATTGCCAGAGGAAAAAGAGGTAAATGGGCAAGCAGATATATTCCCGTTGCCTGGCCCCAAGTGATCGCCTCTATCCATATCAGTGCCTGAAGGATCAAATACCCGATCCCAATAGCAACTCCCACATAAGCAAAATGAAGTGAAAGCGGCTCGATGGATTCGGGTCTTGTAGTTATCTTCCCCGCAGACTCCCTTGCGTCAAAATCAATGATGCCTTTCTGATAGGTTTCACTAAGGGATAACTGGGATTGGTCTTTCAGCACACTTGTTTTTCCTGACCTTACACCATAGTTCAAAAGCACGATCCCAAGAATAACACCAAAGAGAATACCCACAGTTGCAAGCCCAAGTGCCAGGTCTGTTGCATCTGAAAAGCCAAGTTCCTCAAAAGTAGCGCTCATACCAGCTGCAGTACCATGCCCGCCTTCAAATGATATTTCTAGAAGGGCACCTGCCATTGGGTCCATTCCAAAAAAAGGGGTCAATATCAGGATTGCAGCCAATATGCCGAACACATACTGACCCCATGCTATGGTCTGTCCGTGGGCAATTTGTGGCCCTGCAAGAAGCCATATGTCTTTGATCGCGGGTAGTTTTTTCCCAAGAAAAAGTGTTGCAAATATGATGTTTATGAAAAGCCCAGGCAGAGTGGTCCACGCATCAAGCATCTCTTCTGGAAATATCCCACCTGATAGGAACGTACTGCTATCTCCTATCCATGAGATCAAATAACCCAGGACCTCAGGTCCAAGAAATAAAGCCAGGAATCCACCGATAAGAGAACTGGGAATGAACAGTTTTTGGATGGGGGGTGACATAACCCTTATCCATTTCCCAAGAAGCAGGATGACACCAAGTACGAGAAAGCTCATTCCGATCATTGCAGCCGACATTTAGAGAACCTCCGCTTGCCTTTTCAGGATGTGAATAAAGGCAACGACCCATCTTTGTCGGGAACGAATATACATTTTTGCTTTTTCAGTAGTTCCGATCAACTGCCCTTTTTTACAAACTGCAAAGCTTATGCTATCAAATGTAAAATTTGATTACCAATATGTTGTCACAGTCATATTACATACCGCAACATCCTCTACTAACTCTCTTGAATAATTACCGAATATTTTCAATCAAATATCTGCAGATATTTTGTGGGGAACTCTCATCTTCCTTTTCCTTGCCTTTGATTCAATGTCAACTGTAATGGAAATCTCGGAGAATGTAATATCTTTTTCAATGGACGAATGGGGAAGGAGCATCCATCCTTGATCTGGAATATATCATATTTGCTAACAATATACTTCCAATAGGTGCACTTACACTGGTGCTTTTCTGCAGCTATAGTTTCGGATGGGGATGGATAGGAACATTGTAATAAAAAAGAAAAGGAGGATCAGTATTCAAGCTCAAGAGATTTCAATACTGAGTGATACTCTTCCACAGACATCCTCGAGTATAATGCTCTTTTCACCACTTCACTTAGAGAAGGATGAATATCCATTCCATTGACGACAGGACCTACATTGCTTCCAGGAGTGTTCATCAACGTTATTAATTGATGGATCAGAATTGATGCTTGTGGACCAATTATATGTGCTCCCAGAAGAGTGTTTCCCGAATCCCCCAGAATTACCTTAACAAAGTAACTGTCAAGGCCCATTGCCATACCTTTTCCAGTGTCTTCGAACCTATGGAAACCAATGGAGATGTTGTCCTCACCGTATTGTTCAATGGCTGCAGATTCACCAATGCCCACACCTGCAATTTCAGGATAAGAAAATATAGCATAGGGAACTGCATTGTAGTCGATTTTGATACCTTCGTTCAGGATCGCGTTCTCATATACAAGAGTGGATTCATAGTTGCCAACGTGCTTGAAAAGATATTGACCGTTAGCATCTCCAAATGCCCATACATTAGAACAGGTAGTTTCCAAATGATCGTTGACCTTTATCCAACCCCTTTCATCGGTTTCAATACCTCCTTTTTCAGGGTGGAGAATATCAGTGTTGGGGCTTCTGCCAGTAGCTACTAAAACCTCATCTACAAGAATTTCCATTTCATTTTCTGAATTCCTGTCTTTTGCAACTATCTTCTTTTGTCTACCTGACGGATGGATCTCAGACACTTCGTGGTCAGTGATGATATCGACATATCGTGCCATTTTTTTTCTTGCAAGTTCGCTTATTTCAGGTTCTTCATTGTCCACAATTCTTGGACTACGGCCGATGATAGTTACCTTTGATCCCATTGCAGAAAAGAAATGACCATATTCGGCTGCGATATAGCCCCCACCAATAATCGCAAGACTTTTTGGGAGGGTTGTTAGCTCCAATACAGTGTCACTGGTAAGATAGGAAATATCGTCAAGACCTTTCACAGGAGGGATCATAGGCTTTGATCCTATACTCAAGAAGATCATTTTTGATGTGATCAGTTCTTCCCCGATCTCTAGTACATAAGGTTCAACGAATTTTGCAACGTGTTCATAATAATCTAAATTTGGATCGGATGAAAGACCATGGTGGATCATTTCAATATCTTTATCTATGCTGGAACGCATTCGCTCCATTACAAATTTAAAATCAATTGATTTTATTTCAGCATCGATACCAAAACGGTTTGCTTTACCAATCTCCCTGACAAGTTCCGCAGGATAAAGCAGCATTTTGGAAGGAATGCAGCCTCTTGTTAAACATATACCACCGGGCTTATCTTTATCTATGACAGCAATTTTCATTTCAGGATACTGCTGTATTATCAAACTTACATAGTTCATACCTGAACCACTGCCAATGACGATCAAATCATATTCTTTCATGTTCATACCCCAATTTATGATAAGGTTTTAGATTGCTTTTATTGTTATATTCGATGCTTTCAAAAAATGGAAGCGGGTCAAATAAGAATATTGATATAAAGAAAAATGAAGAGACAAATGCTGCAACCCGTGGTGAATGAAAGGATGCTATTGTTTTAATATTATGTTGCATGTCTCCGATCATATCTGAGATATCTGCCATGATCTCAAAAGCGAACCCTACCAGAAATGCCATTATCATGTAAAAACCTACCAGTTGATCTATTCTGTTATCAACAATGATAGTGCCGAACAATATTGTTGCCATAAAACAATAGGCAATGGTTATATTTTTTAACAGGAGAACTTTCTTCAAGTGACTGCTGTAAACAATTGCCAATAGTATGTTGAAACCTATGAATATAGATGGGAACACACCTAAGAACAATGACGTGAAAAATGCAAGGAAAAAGCAAACTGTAGCAATATTAAGGGCCTTGCTTCTCGAAATAGTACCAATCACTATTGGCCTGTCTTTCCTGTTATTAACAATATCTATTTTGTGGTCAAAATAATCATTTATGGAAAATGAGCCCATAAATAGAAAGATAGAAACTGTGCCTGCTATTAAATAATCAATTTCATTTCCTATAAGTTCAACTGACAGCACACCTGCTATGGAAACACTAAATGTACCAAACAGCGAGTTTCCAAATCTAGTCAGAGCCAAATATGGCCGCAATTGTTCCATAATAGAACTAATTGCATCAACTCCCCAATATTAGGTTCACTTTTTTGGTCACAAGTGACATCAGTTCATCAAGAGTCCTACAATTATTAATTTCATCAGATGAAATGAAATGGTCGAGTTTGTTGTGATCTTCGAGATAAGCACAGGGAAATGAAAATCCTTTTTCACTGTACTTTTCATGGAATTCATCCTTATGCAAGAACTTTACAGGAATTCCAAGATTTGATACAAACGAGCTCTATTCATTTTTAATTCCTGTGTTACCATAAGTTATGGCACAAAGATTGCATTCATAAGTAGATGGAGATACGATCTTGTGAACATAGTCTTTCATTTCATTTATGAGACCACTGTCTGCATTATACACAAAGATAAGAGTATTTTTACTCATTCCTACACCCCAAAAGAATTCAGATAAAGGTTAACTTCAATGTGATATAACATTAATTGAACAAAAAATTATACAAAATATCCCATTTATCAAAAAAGCTACAGCTATTGAGTTTAAATCCGATAAGAAAAGCAACTTAATAAGAGTGAGCATAGCAGCGATGCAGATTTCCCGAAGACTCTCGTACTTCAGTACAGTAAACAACGTGGGCAGACTTATCTTCTGTGTTCGGATGGGAACAGGAGTTGCCCTGCCACTATGCCCGCCATACTCTTATGTTAATGAATAAAGCCAAGGTCCAAATCCAGATTAGCGCTTCTGGAGCGCGCGACCTTTGAGCTTTGCTCAAGAGGTCAGGATTTTAAGTCAGACCCTCTTATTTTAATGAATAAAGCCAAGGTCCGGATTCGAACCGGAATGGTATCGCTCTGCAGGCGATTGCGTAGCCGCTCCGCCACCTTGGCAATTGGGATGTATTTCCTAGTAGGTAAAACATGCATATAAACTTTTACCTTGTGACAAATATAGGTACTGCGAAGTGATTATGATAGACACGATGTCTGTTAGAATGAGATCAATTACCATTGTAAATGTTGTCAGACAGAGTTACAACTATTGAGTTAAAGATCAGTCAAGAAAAAAGTTGAATAGAGTGAGCATAGCAGCGATGCAGATTTCCCGAAGACTCTCGTACTTCAGTACAGTAAACAACGTAGGTAGACTTATCTTCTGTGTTCGGATGGGAACAGGAGTTGCCCTACCACTATGGCCGCCATACTCATTCAAATTAATGGAATGGAATCATGTATGATCATATTACATATCAGATTTCGCCCGGACAAAGCGAGAAGGATGAGGCACGGATATTAGTAAATGCGGACTGAACACCTCGTTGCCTTGGTGCTTACATCCCATTCCTATCGATCCGGTCTTTTACCGGAACCCTTAAAGTGGTCTCTTTTTAGGTTAGATTTCGAGCTTAGATGCATTCAGCTCTTATTCCTTAGCGCGTAGCTGCTCGGCAGTGCCTTGTCAGACAACCGATCGACCAGTGGCGCCGTTGCTCTGTTCCTCTCGTACTAAAAGCAACTTACCCTCAGACCACATACACCTCTAGTAGATAGTAACCGACCTGTCTCACGACGGTCTAAACCCAGCTCACGATCTCCTTTAATAGGCGAACAACCTCACCCTTGGCTGCTGCTGCACAGCCAGGATGGAAAGAACCGACATCGAGGTAGCAAGCTGCCGGGTCGATATGTGCTCTTGCCGGCAACGACTCAATTATCCCCGGGGTAACTTTTCTGTCATCTTTAGCCCGCACCAAGCGGGACATAAAGGTTCGCTAGAACCGACTTTCGTCTCGTAATCCACTACTGTGCTGAATCACGTCAGGCTAACTTATGCTCTTGCACTCTTCAGTAGGTTTCCGACCCACTTGAGTTAACCATTGCGCGCCCTTGATATCTTTTCAAGGGCGTCCCGCCCCAGGCAAACTGCCCACCTATCGGGGTCCTCCTCACGGAGTGAGGGTCGTAACTTTGGAAGGGTAGTGTCCCAATTGCGACTCCACCGATGCTGGCGCACCGGCTTCGACGTCTCCTACCTACACTGTACATCCAAAATCACAACCCAGCGACAGGCTGCAGTAAAGCTCCACGGGGTCTTCACTTCCCCCTAGAGGTCTCTAGACTCTGCACTAGAATGTAAGCTTCACCGGACTCTGGCTAGGGACAGTAGAACTCTCATTGATCCATTCATGCAAGTCGCCAATTAAGCGACAAGGTACTACGCTACCTTAAGAGGGTCATAGTTACCCCCGCTGTTTACAGGCCCTTCATTCCGTTGAACCGAAGTTTCAGGTACCTGCACTGAGCAGGATTCAGAGATCGTACTAGCCCTTACGGGTTTGCGATCTCCTATGTTGATATTAGACAGTTAGAGTTCCCTGGTCACTGCGACCTGCCGTCTTCACGGCAGGCACTCCTTCTCCCGAAGTTACGGAGCCAATTTGCCGAATTCCCTTAGCCAAATTATTCCGACACGCCTTAGCCTTTTCAGCTAGGGGCACCTGTGTCAGATCTCGGTACGGATATTCAACTCCCTTTTCACGGGTTCCGGGGTGCAGCCGACTTTCGTCATAACATATTCGTCTGCTTCTCGCCATTACGGCTCTCCACAGATTTAGATGCTTAAACGGCGCGACAGCGCCGCTCAGCCTGCCCCAAAACGTCAGTTTTATTGTTGAATAGTACAGGAATATTAACCTGTTTCCCTTTTGATGTACTCGAATTACGGTACAACTTAGGACCGACTAACCCTCGGCTGACGATCATTGCCGAGGAAACCTAGCCCCTTCGGCGGTTAGGATTCTCACCTAACTATGCTGCTACTATTACCAGGATTTTCGTTTCCGCTCGGTCCACAGGACTTCACAGCCCTGCTTCTACCCAAACGCAACGCCTTCCTACGAGATTACCTTACGGTACTCCGTGGTATCGGTGGTCGACTTGAGCCCCGTCCATTTTCGGGGCCCCAAACCTCGACTGGTGGGCTGTTACGCACTCTTTAAAGGATAGCTGCTTCTAAGCTAACCTTCCAGCTGTCTAGGGCTTGGGACGCCCTTTAGTATTAACACTTAGTCGACACTTAGGGACCTTAACCACGGGCTGGGTTGTCTCCCTTACGGACTACAGGCTTACCCCAGTAGTCCGGACTCCAACCTTCTACGACGACGGTGGGTTCGGAGTTTGACAGACGGATGAGGAATTTCTTCCCCAGGGCCATCAATCAGTGCTCTACTCCACCGACTATCTCCAGTTAGGTCATGCTACGACATGTTTCGGAAGGAACCAGCTGATGCCGGGTTAGATTAGCCTTTCACTCCGAGACGCAGGTCACACGAATGATTTGCAGATCAATACCGCTTGCGGTCCTCCACGTAGCTTTCGCCACGCTTCAACCTGCCCACGCCTAGATCACCCGGCTTCGGGTCGTAACTTAGTGACTCCACGCACTTGTATACGCCGCGTCTCACCCGTAAAGGTTGCACGCATGTTGCTTTCGCTTCGGCTTCCCAGATAAAAGGTTAGCCATCGCCACTTAGTTACACTCCCTGGCCCGTTCTTCAAAACGTATGATATGACATCGGCATTAGAACTCGTACTACAACCTCGCGGTTGATTCCTTCGAACTAAAGATCCTTTCATGCCATATCGCTCCATCACCATCAGGTTTCAGGCACTTTTAACCTCCCTTTTGGGGGTACTTTTCAGTTTTCGGTCACCCTACTATTTCGCTATCGGTCTCAAGACGTATTTAGTTTTGGAAGTTGGTGCCTCCCAAATTCTCGCGTGATTTCCAACACACGATACTCAGGAACATTTCCAATTCCTCTTTTCATTGCTTACGTGACTATCACACTCTATGGTCTAACGTTCCAGAAAAGTTCAGCTAAGAAAAGATAGGAATCTTAGAAAGTTCCTATAACACCACATCTCCCTCACATTACTGGAGGGATTCAGTTTGAACTGTGCCGTGTTCATTCGCCATTACTAACGGCATCTCTTCGATTTCTCTTCCTGCCCCTACTAAGATGTTTCAATTCGGGGCGTTCCCGATCATTACTGATCAGCACAAATGTGCTAAGAGGTCTCATTAGGAAATCTCAGGTTCATAGGTTCCATGCACCTACCCTGAGCTTATCGCAGCTTGGCACGTCCTTCATCAGCGCTTGAGCCGAGCCATCCACCTGACGGCATAATTACCAGAGTCCATCTCACTTTGTCCAGTGAGCGTCTGATATGTAATATGTATACATGATCTCATAGTACCTGATATGGGGTATCAGGCACATCCATCCTTCCCAAGCAACATTACTTGCTCGGTGCACTTGATGATTGTGAATCTTAATTGATCCAATGGACTTGTAGGGATTCGAACCCTAGGCCTCCGCCTTGCAAAGGCGGCGATCTTCCAACTGATCTACAAGCCCCTGAGAACTTTCCAGCGAATCTCAGTTCATTGAAAGTGGTTTGTTGAATTTGGCAGTTTATCGATTTCTGACTGATAGCGGTGATCCGCTTTGTGCGGATCTTGCTTAGGAGGTGATCCAGCCGCAGATTCCCCTACGGCTACCTTGTTACGACTTAACCCCCCTTGCGAAATTTAGGTTCGAACACGGCACTAAGTCCGTGCCCTCACCCATACCTCACTCGGGTGGTTTGACGGGCGGTGTGTGCAAGGAGCAGGGACGTATTCACCGCGCTATGTTGAAACGCGATTACTACGGATTCCAGCTTCATGAGGACGAGTTACAGTCCTCAATTCGAACTACGGTTGGGTTTAGGAGATTGCCATCACCTTTCGGTGTAGGAACCCATTGTCCCAACCATTGTAGCCCGCGTGTAGCCCGGGAGATTCGGGGCATACTGACCTACCGTAGCCCGCACCTTCCTCTGGTTTAGCACCAGCGGTCCCCACAGAGTACCCATCATCCCGAAGGACATGCTGGCAACAGTGGGCACGGGTCTCGCTCGTTGCCTGACTTAACAGGATGCTTCACAGTACGAACTGACGACGGCCATGCACCTCCTCTCAGCGATTCAGGTAAAGTCTTTAGCTTGACCTACATTTTGCTGTCGCCCCCGGTGAGTTTTCCGGCGTTGAGTCCAATTAAACCGCAGGCTCCACCCGTTGTAGTGCTCCCCCGCCAATTCCTTTAAGTTTCAGCCTTGCGGCCGTACTTCCCAGGTGGTTCGCTTCACGGCTTCCCTACGGCACCAGAAGCGGTCGCACCGCCCCTGACACCTAGCGAACATCGTTTACGGCTGGGACTACCCGGGTATCTAATCCGGTTCGTGCCCCCAGCTTTCGTCCCTCACCGTCGGACCCGTTCTGGTAAGACGCCTTCGCCACTGGTGGTCCCACAGGGATTACAAGATTTCACTCCTACCCCTGTAGTACCTCTTACCTCTCCCGGTCCCAAGTCTGACAGTATTCCCCGGAAGCCTAACAGTTGAGCTGTCAGATTTCCCGAAGAACTGATCAAACCGGCTACGGACCCTTTAGACCCAATAAAAGTGATTACCACTCGGGCCGCCGGTGTTACCGCGGCGGCTGGCACCGGTCTTGCCCGGCCCTTGCTAACACATGCCGTTTACACATGTGGACAGCCAACATAAATGCTGGCACTCGGTGTCCCCTTATCGCGGTTTCCCGCATTGTAAAGATTTCGCGCCTGCTGCGCCCCGTAGGGCCTGGATTCATGTCTCAGAATCCATCTCTGGGCTCTTGCTCTCACAACCCATATCCGTCGTAGGCTAGTAGGTACGTTACACCCACTACAACCTGATAGACCGCAGATCCATCCTTAGGCAACCGAAGTCTTTTGATCAAAAAGCATTCCAGCATATTTGACCTATTCGGAATTATCTCCAGTTTCCCGGAGTTATGCCAAACCTAAGGGCAGGTTATCCACGTGTTACTGAGCAGTCCGCCATGTTCACGAAGAACATATGACTCGCATGGCTTAGTCGAACACCGATAGCAGTAACCTCTGGCAGGATCAACCAGAGTTTGTTGTTAAAGCACACTAATTGGAAGTTAAACTTAAAAATTGTCGGAAAAGAACACTCTAAAGTGAATTAGAGAGTTACTTATTCATGCACAATTTCGATTAGTTCTCGATAGATAGATTTACACTATCAGTCAGAATTAATCGAACTGCCAAATTCAACGTCAGACCGAAAAAGCTCCGGTCTCCACTAAATAATATTAAATTGAAGGTGATTGAAAGTCCACCCATTGAGTGGATTTCCTTAAACTCCTCCATGCTATATATACCTTCCGAATAGGAAAGCACAACCACATTTTTGACAAATGTGAGTCCAGTCATGAAAGAGCATAAACGTTTTTTGAACCCTCATCCTGATCGTACCGAAAACGGCACCAATCAGCTCAATGAGAGCACCCCTAACACTACGCTCTCATATTTATAGATTGTGTGTCAATGGATAACATGGGTTTATATGTAACCTGTATATTGTACATTACACAAAATATATATTTATAGCAACATGGTAAAATGATCCACGTATTGCAAGAAAAACCATAGATTGAATTAAACAAATCTAAAAGAAGTTAGATACATTAATAGTACAAATGATGAAATTGCCGTGATAAAATGCAAAACGACAAAATACAACGTATGCAAGGAATAGGATTGTTTTTCGCAGGATTGGGAAGTATCATAGTTGCAGGAACATATGCCCTTGATATCTCAAACAAATTTGCTATAATAGGAACAACCTTTTTCTTAATTGGTGCCTTCTACTTCGGAAGATATGAAACTCTTCGGCGTAAGCTCACAAAGATCAGTAATTAAAAATATATGAATACTCTACTAATACTACTATATTAAAAAATACAGACCATTCGATGTAATAAACTACTTCAAATCGTTTTCTATTTATACCATTAATCATGTAGTATTAAACGATTATTATGGATACAAATACACAACTGAGGGATCGATTTTTACGTCGATGAACCCATCCGAAACCGAAAGATAAGCATTTTTGATACTACCCTTCGTGACGGCGAACAAACCCCCGGCGTATCCCTAACTCCTGAGCAAAAGATCGAGATAGCTCACCAGCTTTCCAAGCTTGGAGTGGATACCATCGAAGCAGGATTCCCCATAGCCTCCGCCGGAGACATGGAGTCCGTTCGCAACATCGCAAACGCAGGGCTCACATCAGAAGTATGTGGCCTTGCAAGGGTACTAACAAAAGACCTTGATGCATGTATAGATGCAGGCGTTGGAATGATCCATACGTTTGTTTCCACATCTGACATCCAGAGAATACATACCATCAAAAAGAGTCGCGAAGAAGTCGTCGAGATGTCAGTAAATGCCGTACAGTACATAAAGGACCACGGCATGCGCTGCATGTTCTCTGCAATGGATGCAACCCGCACAGACCTTGACTATTTGATAGAAGTATACAGGGCAGTTGAAGACGCAGGATGTGACATCATCAACGTTCCCGACACAGTGGGAATAATTGCACCCTCCGGTATGTACCGCCTTATCAGCAAACTGGACAAAGAGATGAACATCCCGATAGACACCCACTGTCACAATGACTTCGGACTTGCCGTTGCAAACAGTCTCATGGCAATAGAAGCCGGTGCAAGTCAGGCACAGGTCACCGTCAACGGACTGGGCGAACGTGCCGGAAATGCAGATCTTGCGGAAACAGTAATGAGCTTGCACTCGATCTACGGTGCAAAGACAAGCATCAACACCGAGTATATCGTAGAGACCGCACGAATGGTCGAACGTTACACGGGCGTTCAAATACCTCCTCACATGCCTGTCGTAGGAGAGAACGCATTCGCCCATGAATCCGGCATACACACCCATGGGGTTCTTGAAAATTCCGATACGTTCGAACCAGGCATCATGACCCCTGAAATGGTCGGACATACTCGAAGGATCGTACTCGGTAAACACGCAGGAAAACATGCCGTACTAAGATCACTGCAATCTGCAAACATCAACCCGACCGAAGATCAGCTCGATGCGATCATCAAAAAGGTGAAAATGCTTGCAGACAAAGGCAAACGCATAACCGATTCAGACCTTTACACGATAGCATTCGATATCCTCGGAAAACCCGAAGGAATGCCAGCTATCGACCTGAAAGAGGTCAGTGTCATGACCGGAAACATAACCACATCTACCGCAGTTGTCAAAGCACTCTTCAACGGAAAAGAATGCGTAACATCCAACGTAGGTATCGGTCCGGTCGATGCAGCCCTAAAAGCAGTTGAGACCCTTATCGGACAACACGCAAAAGTAACCATACACGACTTCAGGATAGAAGCTGTCACCGGTGGATCCGATGCACTTGCAGAAGTCGTTATCGGCGTGCAGAACGATAATGGAAGGATAGTGACCGCACGCGCAGCAAACGCTGACATTGTCCTCGCATCCGTCGAAGCTCTCGTAACAGCTATTAACATGCTCCTCAAAAAATAAGGAGCAGCGTGAGCATGCAATCTATAGAAGTCATAGATCTTGTTTTGGGCTTATGACTTCTATAAAAAAATAGGATGTATGTAGAACCCCACATTGAATATTAAAAGCATTTAAGAAACTTACAAAAAAATGACCAACGTACGTTTTTAGTCAAAGGGAATCGGGTCAAATACACACAGAATTTCATCTATGCATGCCTTTGTAGTATCGAGACGAGCCTGTATTTCTTTACGGTCTTGACACAAATCAAACTTCACATTATCATTAATTGCTTCCTGTACTTTCCTATCGATTTCTTCAATCTGATCCTCATATCTTATAACATCCCATTTTAATTTTTCAGATTTTTTTGCAGCATCATACATTTCTTGGTTGATCATAATCATACCCTCAATTAAAGTTTAAATGCTAACAATTTAAGATTTTTCCGCCTCGGCGAGTATGCTGCACCTACATTTATTAATTTAGCAATCGCATCTGAAAGTGCTTTTGGAGAAAGTAGTGAGATTTGCTCAATATCCACCATATCAATAACCGTATCCACACCAAAGTATTGCTCGATCTCAAGATAGAGATGCCTGGCATTTTCAGGTAGCCGGAAAATATCATCTGTTTCGAGATTCGAAGATCGGAATTGTTGAGAATGATGGAACATATCCAACCAATTGTTATAGCCATCATCTACATCATCAACAGAAACTTCAGTTTTAAAATTCATCCTGGCAATACTAGATGCAATCTTGGGAGCTGCATCACCCAAATCTTGTTTGTATCCAATTTGATCGGTGTGTGTGAATGTTTCAACCATGTCATAAATACGATCAGTAAGACGTTTCTCAGCTTTTTTTGTAATCAATGGTTGGAACATCAGAGAATCAATTAATTGTGCTCGAACAAATGGAATTTCAAATGAGATATCCTTCAAATATTGATCTTTGCTTCTTGTATCAATATCAAATGTTACTGGAACATGCACAAACATTTCCTTTGGGTTAAATATTGATAAATTCACTTCCAAACTAGTTGTTGGATTAATATTCTTTTCCGATTCAAGCGAAGTATAATAATATGCCGATTTTGTCGATTTAAATTCTTTTGGGATCATTCTCATTATGGATTTGAAATGCTCCCACCCACTTTTTTTAGAAATAATGCCGGAATCAATGCCACCTTTCTCATTTACACCCACTGCATTTGAAGAGACAGAACACAATGCAAGTGTTTGTGCTATTTCATCTACATTTTCAGCTTCTTTTTTGAATGGTCGCTTAAAATAATCAACATACTCTTCTGAGTTCATCACCTTTCGATGAAGAAGTTTATTGGGATTTACTTTTACCCATGCTCTTACATACTTAACGTTAGTATTGACTAAATTATTTATTTTACCACTAACGACCCTCTCAAGTTCAAATGATGTAACTTCAATAAGCTCATTTTTTTCAGGAACAGGGACATTTGAATCTCTTATTGCATAAATATCTCGCTTTGGACTTGGAAGAAATGGAGATGGATCAAGATAAAAAATTGATTGACTTCTTCCATCAAATCTTACAAACCCGATTTCATCCTTTTCAAAAAGAAGACTATGTTCGAATCCTGACAATTCATAGCCGAATTCACGGGTTTTAAGAGTTCGTCGAACAGCCATGAACCGATATTTGCTTTTTAACTAATAAGATTTTCCATGTTAAACTTTTTTAATGAAGGTTTGTCTAATATTGGAAGTGCATATTGATGTACTCAATTTTACATGTTATACATATATAATGTAATTTCCATTGCCCTCACATCTATCGAAGCTCTCGTAACAGCTATTAACATGCTCTTCAACATAAGAAGCATGCTAAAGGTCATAGACTCACACTGTCACCTTGACTTCCCAAAGTTCAATCGTGACCGTGATAAAACAATAGAAAGAGCACACAATGCGGGTGTTGTTAAAATGGTCAACTCAGGAATTGACCTGAAGACAAACCAGGCAACACTCGCACTTGCAAACGAATACGATTTTATCTATCCTACAATCGGCCTAAGCCCTCTGATAGTATCCCACTACGGCAACGAAGTCGCCAATTCGATTCTTCTCCAGCTAGAACTACATGCAGAACAAGCAGTAGGCATAGGAGAAGCAGGTCTTGACTATCATTACTATAAGGAAGACAAGGAAAGAGAACACCAGAAACAATACTTTCGTAAAGTAATAGAGATAGCAGAAAAATACGAAAAGACACTCGTAATTCACGGAAGGGAAGCTGAAGAAGACTGTTTTGAAATGGTAAAGGATCTCGACAAGGTTGTCTTCCACTGCTATGGAGGTTCAATAGAAACAGCGGCCAGAATAAACGATGCAGGATACTACATATCCATCCCCACAATAGTCTGTTTTTCAGAGCATCATAAAAAAATAGCAGAGAACGTCCCCCTTAACAAAATGCTCATTGAAACCGATAGCCCCTACCTGTCCCCTCGCAAAGGAAGGAATGAACCCGCATTCGTACTGGACAACCTCTCAGTAATAGCAGAAGCAAAAGGTACAGATATTGAGACCATTGCAAACGCCACCTTCAGGAACACAAAGAAGATATTTGGCATCTAAAACACACCCGGAGTCAAACAATGAAGATCACCAGCATAACCACGTCCCCATACGCATCCAACTCATACCTCATAAACGAAAAGATACTCATCGATCCCGGAATGGATACAGATCAGCTCATACAAAAAATAAAAGAGCACACCCAGCCGGAAAACATCGAACTGATAATACTGACCCACTCCCACTTCGACCATTGCGCCGCAGCTAAAGCCGTAGCAGAAATATGCAATGCACCTATCGCTATCCATAAAGATGATGCTCAAGCCCTGAAAAGTAAAGAAGAGAGTGTATCCATACTTTTCTCAGCACCAGCCCCGGACATCGACCCGGATATCCTCTACGAGAATGGTGACATAATAAAGATAAGTGAGACCGAATCCCTGGAGGTCATTCACACCCCCGGCCACACCCCTGGAGGAATATCACTTTACGAGCCATCTTCGAAAAGCCTTTTCTCCGGTGACACTGTATTTCCAAACGGAGGGATTGGCCGCACCGATTTTACCGGCGGCTCATTGGATAAGCTTTCAGTATCTATAGAAAAACTAACAGAACTGGATGTAATTACACTCTACCCGGGACACGGCCCAGTTACCAGTGATGACGTGAACAAGCAGATACGTTTATCACTACAGATGTCAAGAGCATACCGATAAAGGACAAACACATGTCACATAAAAAACGTAACCCGAAAAAGTTAGACACATCCCGCTTTCTTCCGATGGATATTAAAGACATCAAGAGCCGCGGATGGGATCAACTTGACATAATAATTGTAACAGGTGACGCCTACGTAGACCACCCCGGCTTTGGTGCAACCATCATAGGACGCGTCCTGGAAGATGCAGGATTCAAAGTAGGGATCATCGCCCAACCTAACTGGGAAGACACAAAGGATTTCACCAAACTGGGAAAACCCCGGCTTTTCTTCGCAGTCACTTCAGGGAACACTGACTCAATGGTCAGCAACTATACCCCTGCACTAAAACCACGTCCAAAGGACATGTACTCCCCTGGAGGCAAACCAGGACTTCGCCCCAGCCGTGCAGTCGTTGTCTACTCCAACCGTCTAAAACAAACATATCCTGACGTACCTATTATCATCGGCGGAATAGAAGCGTCCCTCAGGCGTTTTGCTGAATTCGACCACTGGTCCGGCAAAGTAAGACAATCCATACTCGCCGATGCGCCCGCAGACCTTCTCGTATATGGAATGGGAGAGCTGCAAACACCTGAGATCGCCCGAAGGCTTGATTCAGGTGAAGATATCAGGAACATAAATGAGATTCCCGGTACCACATGGAAACTTGAGGTGAAGAAATGGAAGGAAGCGAAAGAGAACGATCAGATACCATTCCCTTACGTGGAAATGCCTTCCTACAATGAAGTATCAAAGGACAAGCCGACATATGCAAAAGCATTCAAACTAATGTATGACCAACAGGACCCTGTAAGAGGGATCACCCTTGTCCAGCCCCACCCAAAAACGACTATCGTCCAGAACCCCCCAATGAGACAGCTTTCCCAAAAGGAACTTGATCATGTCTATGACCTACCTTACACCCGACGGGAGCACCCTTCATACAAAGAGCCAGTACCTGCTCTTGAAACTGTCCGAGTTTCAATAACAACTCACAGAGGCTGTTTTGGAAGCTGTTCATTCTGTGCCATCGCACAACATCAGGGAAGAATGATAACAAGCCGTAGCATTGACTCCATACTGCGTGAAGCTGAGCTTCTGACAAGAATGAAAGAATTCAAAGGCAACATAATAGGGGTTGGCGGACCAAGTGCTAACATGTATGCCATGAAATGCAAGAACTGGGAGAACAAGGGCGCCTGCAAGGATAAACTTTGTCTGTACCCTGAACCCTGCCCCTCCATGGACACATCCCACAAAGAAAATATCGAAATGTTGCGCCAGCTTCGGGAAATGCCGGAAGTAAAGCGTGTTTTTGTAAGTTATGGAGTTCGATATGACCTCGCCTTACAAGACCCTGAATATATCACAGAGCTCTGCCAATATCACGTCAGTGGTCAATTGAAAATTGCACCTGAACACTTTTCAAAATCAGTCACGGACTGTATGAAAAAGCCAGGAAGAGAAGTATTTGAAAAATTTGCCAAGATATTTAAGGAAACTAACAAGAGACTGAACAAAGACCAGTATCTTGTAACGTTCCTTATGTCAGGTCACCCTGCATGTACAATGGATAATATGATAGAACTTGCAGAGTACATCAAAGCAACTGACAGATATACCGAACAGGTACAGGATTTCATACCAACCCCGATGACCGCGGCAACCTGTATGTTCCACACAGGACTTGATCCCTTCACAGGAAAACCAGTCTATGTAGCTACTTCTCGTAGAGAAAAGAACATCCAGAGAGCAATGATGCATTATCGTGACCCAAAAAACTATGGTCTTATTTTCGAAGGATTGAAAAATGCGGACCGTCAGGACCTTATCGGGAATACCTGGAATTGCCTTATACCACGAAAAGGCAAGAATATGTTTGCACCAAAAAGATGAAATTTTTTATAATATGAAGATTATCGAGATATTAAATCCCAGAACTTCACAGAGCTAACATGCCACTAAAAAAATCGAAAATATTGATCATTGACAATGAAATTTTCAATGTTGAGCTGTTGGAAGCTATACTCAGTTCCGACTATGAAGTTATAAAAGCATATTCTGGTTACAAAGGTCTTGAAATAGCAACTACCGAAAGTCCTGATATTATCTTACTTGACATCATGATACCAGACATTACAGGGCATGAATTGTGCAAGATACTGAAGAATGATGAACGCACAAGGCTCATACCTATCATCATGCTAACCTCATTGACAGAAAAGAAAGAAAAGATAAAAAGCCTTGAAGAAGGTGCAGACGATTTTCTCAACAAACCTGTCAATTATCTGGAGATATCAAGCCGAGTGCGTTCCCTATTAAAAATAAAGCACTTGCAGGAGAACATAATCCAGGAAAAGAATCAGGCATACCAATATCTCGATGCAGCAGGTTCTATTATTGTCATAATCAACAAGGACACAGAGATAGTATTTGCAAATAAGAAGAGCTGTAATATCTTTGGTTGGGAAAAAAAGGATATTCGCGGTAAAAGCTGGATAGATTTAATTCAGGAAAACGGACGTGAAAGCCGAAAACAGGACTTGCACAACATCTTGAGCGGTAAAGCCGAACCACCTGAATATTACGAACGTTTAATAGTGACTAAAAATGCGGATGGCACGTTTTCCGAACGCATAATCCTCTGGCATGATGTGATATTGAAAGATAGTGAAGGCAACATCACAGGGATAATTCGTTCAGGAGAAAACACGACTGAAAGAAAAAATATTGAAGAAGAACTTTCAAAGGCTAACGAAAAGCTCCACAGTTCTCACAAGATGAAAGATGAATTCCTGGCAAACATCAATCACGAACTGAGAACACCATTAATATCAATAAAAGGTTTCAGCGAATTGCTTTACAATGAAAGGCTGGGTAACCTTAACGAGCGTCAAAAAAGGACAATGGAATCAGTTGTCAGAAATTCAGAACGTCTTCAGCATCTTATAGAATCACTGTTCTATGTAAGTGAAATGCAGAATGAGACTATAAAATACACATTCAGTTTCCTTAATATCAAAAATATACTTGAAACGCTTAAAAAGGACATGTTCCCCCAGATCGATCATAAAGGACTCGAGGTCAATGCCGACATTCCAGATTCACTCCCACCCATACACGGGAACACAAAATATATAGAAAGTGTATTGATGCATCTTCTTGACAATGCTATCAAATATACCCCCTCTGGAAAAAGTATCTCCCTCATTGCCTCGGAAGAGAACGGGGACATACACATTATCATAAAAGATACAGGTAAAGGTATTCCAACTGATATGCTTACCCATATATTCAGTGAGGTTCCTGAAGAAGGGGATGAATGTGATCTTTGTTACAGCAATCAGGATTATGGACTGATCATCTGTAAAAAGATAATCGAAGCACATAGAGGCTCCATATGGATAAACAGTGAAGTAAACCATGGCACTGAGATCCATGTCAAATTGCCTGTATTCGTTGAGAAGGAAATATCTGCAAATAAATGAACTTAGGCGACCTTCAGCCTTTCCTTTTGTGCCATATATAACAGGTCCAGCAGATCAATTACCGGAACAGCACTTGCCTGTTCCAGATTCGTCCTACACAACGGACAACATGTCACCATGTAATCCACATTATCAGGAACATCCATTATCCTCTTTTTAGCAATTGAAGCCGAAAGTTCAGGATAGCCTTTTCTAACTCCTCCACCACCTCCACAACATTTGGCATTTTCCCTGTTGGTCCTCATTTCTTTAAGATCACAAACAGCTATTATCAGTTTTCGGGGAGGATCAAATACCCTGTTTGCCCTGCCAAGATGACATGGGTCATGATATGTTACCGTAATGTCCAGCATTTCAAGCCCCAATTCATCAATATGTTCTGCTAAAAATTCAGTTATGTGAACAACATTGAACCTGTCAGGATAGTCATTCTTGAAAGTATTATAACACCCTGCACAACTGGCTACTATGGTATGTGCACCGGTCTTTTCGATCTGCTCAAGATTATGTCTTATGAGCTCATCCGCATCGAATCCGGTCCTGAGTAGCGGAGAGCCACAACATACCTCATCAGAAAGTACGGTCACCCCCATATCTTTAATAAGATCATATGTCTTGAGAGCAGTTTCCCTGAATCGATATGAACCTAAACACCCTACGAAATATACATAGTCTGCGACCTTGGGAACATCCCTTTGTTTCAGGATAAAACTTGTATCGGGTCTCTTTTCACCCAGTGGGTTTCCCGTAAGGAGAGTATTATTATACAATTCCAATTGTGTACCTGTGATCTTGCCCATGCTGACAAGGTCACGACGTAATTCCTCAAAAACATCCGAGGGTTTTGCCCCTGCGGGACACATCTGCTCACACAACCCGCATGTAGTACAGGTATTGATGCTATCGATCATACTTTCATCCACATCCATCCCATTTGAAATGCCCTTTGCGAGAAGCATACGCCCTCTCGTACTGAAAGATTCCCAGCCAAATTCTTCAAAGACCGGACATATGCTACGGCATGCCCCGCAACGGACACATTTGAGGATAGATCTTTGCTTATCTTCCTGCATATCAAAGCCCCATTTTACCCGGATTCAGTATCCCTTTCGGATCAAGGGTCTTCTTTATCTGCCGCATTATCTCAAGGGAAGTTGGATGTTCCAGTTCCATATACATCGCTCGTGCCTTTCCTACCCCATGCTCAGCACTCACAGTACCGCCCACAGAAATGGCACGCCTGTATATCCTGTCCGCCACAGCATGTGCAGTTTCCAGTTCTTCCTCACTGAGCATATCGATGGCCATCCCGGTATGGAGATTTCCATCGCCGATATGACCATAGGTCATGATGTGAATATCAAACTCTTCTGAAAGCGAACGCACGTATTCGAGCATACCAGGTAATTCTTTTATTGGAACTCCGATATCTTCTCCGACATAGATACGAGTGCGCTTAACATCGATCTTTGATATGGCAGCACCTACCAGCCTGCGTGCCTTCCATAGATTCTCACTTTCAGCTCCACTCTCCGCGACCTTTATGGCAGAAGCCAGCTCCTCACAGGCTTTCCCCACAAGAGCAGCTTCTTCCCTGACCGCGTTCTCCATCCCGTCCACTTCTATCATAAGAATAGCACCCACATCCGAAAGTTCCACAGAAGGATCGAAACTCCTGACAGCCTTGATGGCAGTACTGTCAAGAATTTCACATGCCGAAGGTATGATCCCGGATGAGAGCACCTTCACCACGGCCTTGCCGGCAAGAGTGGTATTGTCAAAGGATGCAAGTATGACACTGCGGGCATGGGGCAGAGGATGTACCTTGAGCACAGCCTTAGTGATAATACCAAGAGTGCCTTCAGAACCTACCATCAGATCGGTCAGATCATACCCTGAAGCTGTTTTCAAAGTCTTCGAGCCGGTGTGCACTATTCTGCCATCGGCCATGACGACCTCAAGATCGAGAACATAGTTCCTGGTAGTACCGTATTTCACACACCTTATCCCGCTTCCATTGTTCGCCATGAGCCCGCCGATAGTACACATGGCAGTGCTCCCAGGGTCAGGCGGGAAGAAAAAACCATACGGCTCCAGTGCCTTGTTAAGTTTTTCGTGAACAACACCGGGTTCCACTGTTATCTGAAGATTGTCAATATCGATGTCAAGGATGTGGTCCATTGAGCACATATCAAGCACAATGCCGCCTTCTACCGGAACCGCGCCGCCGCAAAGACCTGAGCCTGCACCCCTTGCAACAACAGGAGTGTTAGACATATCAGCTAATTTGACTACATCAGCTACCTGTTCAGTGGTTGCAGGCCTTACAACAAAGTCCGGCAGCCCTTCTACGCCGGAAGCATCAAAGGAATAACAGTAAAGCTCTGACATTCGGGTAGAAACATTCTCTTTCCCGAGGATGTCCTCAAGTTCTTTAGTGAGCATCATCTTAACCTGAATCTCTTTTAAAAAATAAATGTTTGGGTACTTATGTTCAGTAGAAAAGATTTACATCTACTTAAGCATATTAGGGAAACATGACATCATACTTTGAGGTAGAACAACGGGATGGTGCTGCCCGAATTGGAAAAATACTCTTTCCAACACCAGTAAGGACACCATATATAATTGATACAGCATCCCTTAACGATGCCCATTCCCCCATAACAGATGCAGGCTCCATCTGGAACATCTCTATTGAAGAAGCAGAAGAAAGGATCAGGAAGATCCGCGAAGAGGTCGGGGATGAAACTATTATCATACTTCCTCATCAGGACCTGACCTTGGAAGTACCTGAAGATGTGGTAATGAAGATCTCGGAGAGAACCGAAGTTGAATCTACAGGTCCCATAGGCCGCATCTTCCGCAAAGGTGTGGATGTGAAAAAGGCTGACCTTTACGTAATGGAAGGTGCAGGTTCTTTAGAAGGAAATGCGAGAAAGTTCCTGGAGAGACTTATCGATCTGAAGGGTAGTGTTGCTCCTGATACCGCAATATATCTGCCGAACCTCTGTACCCCTGCAAATGCTGCAATGCTTGTCTACCTTGGAATAGATATTGTCGATGATACAAAGGCAATAATAGCCGGATGTAGCGATATCTACATGACAACTGCCGGCAAATATTTCCTTGATTCGATGACAGAGCTGCCATGCAGATGTGAAGCATGCGCACCTATTACCATCGAGGAACTAAGGGCAATGCCTAAAGCTGATAGGGCAGAGCTGATCAGCAGACACAACCGCAACATGCTGGAAGCAGAGATAGTCCTGGCGAGGGAAAGGATACGCTCCGGTAACCTTCGTGAATACATTGAAGGACAATGTAGAACAGAGCCATGGCTTGCGGCACTTTTGAGACTTTCCGATACCCAATACGACTACATGGAAAAGCAAACTCCTATTGCCAGGTCCAACCAGATGCTTGCAACGACTTCTGAATCCATGACACGGCCTGAGGTCGTCAGGTTTGCAAAGAGGATACAGGAAAGATATACACCGCCAGAATCCGAAATACTTGTGCTTTTTCCTTGCTCGGCAAAGAAACCATATTCAATATCCAATTCCCATAACAAGTTCATAAAATCGCTTGGAAAGTATAGGAAATTCGTACATGAGGTAATCCTTACCTCCCCACTCGGTATCATACCCAGAGAACTTGAAATGACCTATCCTGCAGCACATTATGATGCTGTTGTGACAGGATACTGGGATGCTGAAGAAATAAAGTGGGTCTCTGCCTGCCTCAGAGATTATCTGTCAAAACACAAATATTCACATGTCGTAGCACATTTAGAAGGTGCTTACAGGGAAATATGTGAGATCGTTTCAGAACAACTTTCCATAGAGTTCATCTATACAAGTACAGGGAACGTGTCATCATACGACTCCCTTGATAACCTGAAAAAGACCGTTTCTGATATAGTAGCTGAAAGGGAGTATAAGCAGAACAGATCAAGGATCGACATGATGAGGTCTATTGCAGACTACCAGTTCGGTCCAGGTGCTGGCAAGCTGATCGTACCTGACGATGCAAAGATAAAAGCGCCATTCCCCAAACATCAGGTCTTCATCGGCAAAGAGCAGATCGCTACAATGATACCTCAGTATGGTATACTCGCACTTACCGTCGCAGGGATACGATTGCTTTCAAATTCCGAGGAGTACTCAGGTTATACTGTGACCATAGATGATTTCCTCCCAAGGGGATCATTGCTTGCACCAGGTGTTGTTGCAGCTGACAAGAACATCAGACCCGGAGATGAGGTTATGATCACCGGAAGTAAAGCAATCGGAGTCGGACGCGCTATGATGAGTGGAGAAGAGATGGTTGGGTCCTCAAGAGGCGTAGCTGTAGACCTCAGACACGTAAAAAAAGCTGACTAAGGTATTAATTTACTTTAGTACCTTTTCTTATTTTCTTTTCTTTATTCCCTCTTTCAATATTCTTTTTTATAATGAGATACCTACTAAAATACAATGATTCTCAGAAAGTTTATGCCCCGGGATTTTGAACAGGTTCTGGCCATTGAAATGGAAGCATTTACCGAACACAATCCTTTCGTTTACATGAACTTCTATGAGATGAAGGATGAAGGATTTCTTGTTGCGACCATGGACAGCAATATCATTGGTTTTGTCATGGGATATCGTTCTGAAACGAACGAAGGTCGTATATTCTCCCTGGCAGTTAAAAAGGAATGGCAGAATATAGGAGTTGGAAAAAAGCTCCTTAATTCTATTCTGGACCTGTTCAAAGATAAGGGCATAAAATCTGCGACCCTTGAGGTAAGGATCAGTAACGATAAAGCTATTCAGATGTACAGGAACATGGATTTTATAGCGTGCTGGATCGAACAGGATTATTATTCGGATGGAGAAAGTGGGATCATTATGAAAAAACAACTTTCTCCAAGATCGTGGGTAAATCATTCCAAGAATATCTCTTTTGAAGTACCTTCACTTTCTGATACCAAGTTCCGATTACCTGACAATATTTAATTATTGCTGACTGGTGTGTGCCTTCCTGTACGTTCTGCAAATTCCTGCATTCTTGCAGATGTCCTGCCAATACCCGAAAGCTCATCATCTGAAATTATCGATGCAAGATGATTTCCAAGAACAAATATAGCATGTTTGTGATCTGCTTTACTGCGATGGATATGAACAGGGCTTATTGACAGCGACCTATATTCAGAAAAGTCATAATCACTGCTCTAAGATTCCAGATGTCTCTTTATCTGAGCCAACAATGTATGCAACTGGATCAATTCATCTTTTTGCATGGTTTTAGTCCGTTTTCTTTACAACACACCGCTTTGTGTGCGTTGCAATACAGTAAACTTAAGACTCAAATAAAACCATTATTCGCGGACGAGCTATTCCTATTTATGATATAAATAGGTTTCGATTTATTTTTTATGATTAATAATGCTCTATTGAGGGAAAATAAAAAAAGAAGAGGTTTGATCCTTAGAGGATCAAAAATCAGATGCTGTTAAAACATTGACACTTGCAGGACTTTTTGCAATATTGCCCTTTTTCACACCAATAAGGTTCTCAATGCCCTTATCGGATGCAATATCAAGGATACGCTGAGTTACGACACCATCGAAAACAACGCTCTTGATCCCTTCATCATTCTCTTTCAGTGTATTGACCAGATCACGAACTGCAGTTTCCTCAATAATCTCATCCTTTGAATCTAATAGTCTTGCCCCAAGAGTTCCGATGAGTGCATCAGAATGCGGTTTAAATCTAAGTGCCTGTGGAGAGAGCATTGCAGGTTTTGCTTCTTTTGGCTCTCTTGTTTCCCTAGGTGATCTTGTTTCCCTAGGTGATCTTGTTTCCCTAGGTGATCTTGTTTCCCTGGTTGTCCTTGCTTCCCTGGTTGTCCTTGGTTCCCTAGTTGTCCTTGGTTCCCTAGTCACCCCTGGTTTCTCTTCTGATCTAGAAGGCTTGTTAGGTAACTGTTTGACAGCTGGTACAGATAGCTCAGGTCTTTCCTTACGTTTTGGAAGGCGTGTGATCCTACTACCCTTAGCAGGGGTTTCTGTTGTTACAGGTTTAGCATCTGTTTTGATAGTATAATTCTCAAGAGCTTGCTCGACTGGGATCTTCTGTCTCAGTGAACGTACGATCTCCCTCTGGACAAGATCTTCGACACTTTTTCCGTCAGGAGCACGTGCAATGTAATCAATGTCTGCAACCTGTAGAAGCTCCTTTATGATGAGCTTTCCACCACGATCACCGTCTGTGAATGCAGTTACAGTCTTTTTCTTTGTGAGCTCTGCAACCTCAGGAGGTACATTGGTGCCACCTACACAGATAGTGTTCTTGATACCATATCTCAAAAGGTTCAGTACATCTGCCCTACCTTCGACGACAACAATAGCATCGGATTCAACCACATTGGGACCACATGGGATCTTGTTCTTTCCATAGTACTGCATCTCTTCAATACGTACTGATTGGCGAACTTCATCTGCGATCTCCTGGGATTCCGGAAGGTTCTCGTCGAACATATCGGTAAGAATAAACTTAGCACGCTCAATGATATGCTTCCTTTTGGTTGCACGAACATCCTCAACCTGTGTGATCTCGATCTTTGCCGCACATGGACCCACTCTGTCAATGGTCTCAAGAGATGCTGCAAGAATAGATGTCTCAACCCTATCGAGGCTAGACGGTATAAAGATGTTACCTTTGGTCTTACCGCCCTTTGCACCTACGGCAACTTCTATCCTTCCGATACGACCGGTTTTTTGAAGATCACGAAGGTCCAGATCTGAACCTAGCAGACCTTCTGTCTGGCCAAAAATAGCTCCTACAATATCAGGACGCTCAATTATTCCGTCAGCGCTGATCTTTGAATGAATGATATATTTAGTGGTGTCTGTATTTTGCATATTATCTCCTTCTTATACAGTAGCTGCCATATTAGGCAGAATCTACGTTTAAACAGACTAACAAAATAGGATCAATTATGCATACTACAAAATAGGATCTCAAGAGTAGAAGAAAAAAGATCTTTCGGCTGCATTTACTATGTCAGATATTGTCTATTGACCATCAATTCAAACAAATTCCCCATAGTTTGAACTATCAAGTAAGCCATCAACTATTCAGATAATCCACATATATATAAGACATCCCAAAATCCCCTCGTGCATCAATTGCACATGGATGTGTCACCTGTTCATGCGAATAATTCTGTGTGCTGATATCAAACCTTTGAATAGCCATAGACAATGGACACAAAATATAAAGTGCCGTTTGTCCAATTCCTGTAATACGAATAAGCCTGACTCTCTCGACTGCTCCTTCTGCTTGTAACATGTGATAATGGTGCGCATAAAGTGATGGCGCAACCACAATGATCCAGATTTTTATTTTGATAATCTGTTTATTTCCATTGAATAAATCACCCAATGGAAGATTTGATAAATTAATTAAGTTTTATTGTGATATTATTCCAATCACAATAGGCTAATTAGTTCTTACACTTTAATAACTTTGTGGTTTTGGATTTTTCTGAAATACCTCTGCAACACGATTTTAAAAATGTGTTCAAAACGTATTTTAAGGATTGTTATGATGACACAAGGGGGCTATAATTAAGTAACTGATACGACCTCACCCTCTTTGGAAATTAAAGAGATGTATAGGACGTATATTTTTAATAAAATCAAATGCAGCCAACTGTTTTCAAATTTATATGTGGTTGGATAGTTATAGTTCTATAATACCAACATGATTAAATATAATAACATAATATGGATGTTGACGAGCGGGACACATTGTTTTTTACTACAATAACCCCCCCCACTCCCCAAACTCGCTCGTCAATTATCTTACTGTTCTACTATCCTCAGTTCTCATCAAATGCCAAAACCCTAATAACATGCATCTAAGATTATCTTTATGAAAGATAATAGAAAATATGACCTTGCCATCATAGGCGGAGGTGCTGCCGGACTTGCTACCGCTACGCACGTAAAGCGTTGTAGTGACCTTTCTGTTATAGTCATTTCAAAAGATTCTCACATATCATACAGTGAATGCGGGATACCTTTCAAGCTGGCAGGCAAAGTACATGATTTTGATTCCCTTATTGTCAAAACTCCTGAATTCTTTGATAAAATGGGGATAGACATAGCACTTGAAACCGAAGCCTTGTCAATAGATATTCTCAATCGAACGATAAAGCTTGAGAACTATGATATCTTATTCGATAAGCTTATAATCGCTACCGGTGGAAAACAGCGTATACCTCAGCCCTTACAGAAATATATCGGAATGGATGGCGTATTCACCCTGCAAACACTTGCTGACGGCATGAAAATCGAAACTGCACTTCTTTCCGCTGAGACCGTGGTCATCATCGGTGCCGGTGCAATAGGTGTTGAGATCGCAGCCGGCATAGCAAAAAGAGGGATAGACACAACACTGATCAACCGCGGTCCTGCAATTCTCTCACGTCTGATAGATCCTGATATGGCAGAGATAGTTTCAGAATACCTCAAGTCTGTCGGTGTAACCCTCGTTACAGGAAATGTGCCAGATACTATCGAAGGGAAAGAAGGGGTGGAGAGCGTTTTAATTTCAGGAGAACGAATACCAGCGGATATCGTTATAATAAGCACAGGAATATTACCTGATGTCGAGCTTGCAGAAAAGGCAGGCATCTCCACAGGAGAACTTGGAGGTATTATCGTGAACCAACACCTGCAAGTATTTGTAGATGGCAATTTTTCAACCGACATCTTTGCAGGTGGGGATTGTTGTGAGATCACAGACTTTATCACCAACAAAAAAACACTTGTCCAACTCGCCCCTGCTGCAAGACACATGGCTACGATAATGGCTAACAACGTCTGTGGGAAAGATACCGTACTCAAACCACTTCTGGGTCCCAGTATCTACGTTGCAGGTGATCTCCTGATAGGCTCGGTGGGTCTTACAAGTAAAAGAGCAAGGGCAGAAGACATCTACATCATCACAGGTTACGCAACAGGAACGACAAAAGCATCTTACTACCCAGGCAGCAGTGATATCCACATCAAGCTTATTTTCAGTGATGATCGACTTACAGGTGCACAGATAATCGGAAAAAGCGGTGTAAAAGAAAGAATTGACAGTCTTGCTTTCATGATAAAGAAGAAGGCCACAATTGAAGAAATGCTTTCAATTGAAACCTGTTACGCACCACCGGTATCTACTGTTGTGGATCCCCTTATGTATGCAGTTAAAGACGCTTTCAGGAAAATAAAGGCAAGAACATGATCGATATCGATGGTTCCTATGGAGAAGGCGGCGGACAGATAGTCAGAAACGCCATAGCACTTTCTGCTGTTACGGGAAAAGCAACATCCATAAAGAATATACGTAAAGACCGGCCAAACCCCGGACTCTCAGCCCAGCATGTAAAAGCAATAGGGATCGCGGCCTTATTGTGTGATGCAAAAGTAGAAGGAATTAAGATCGGCTCTACAAATATTGCATTCTTTCCACAGGAAATAAGGGGGGGTAAATATACCATTGATATCGGTACTGCAGGAAGTATAGCTTTACTATTACAATGCATAATGCCTATTGCCACTTATTCTAACACTAATATCAAACTTGAGATAAAAGGTGGAACCGATGTTTCGTGGGCTCCAAGTATCGATTATCTTAAAAATGTCACACTCAGCGCCCTTTCGAAAATGGGCTATCGATGCAACATCGATATTTTAAAAAGAGGATACTATCCACGTGGTGGAGGTATTGTTAATGCAATAATTGAGCCTTCACATTTAGTACCTGATCGTTTTTCAGAAGAAAGAGGGACCATACGTGGAATATCACATTGCTCCAATCTACCGGAACATGTTGCGCAGAGGCAAGCCGACAAAGCAAAGGCCATTCTTGAAAATGCTGGCCATGAATGTTCAATAGAAACATGCCGTACTGACTTTACCTCCACAGGTAGTGGAATAACATTATATTGTGGAATGAAAGGTTCTTTCGTACCTGGCAAAAGAGGAACAACTGCAGAAAAGGTAGGTAATGATGCTGCTACATCTCTTCTGGATGAACTTTTGACCCCTTCTTCCGTTGATATTCATCTTGCAGACCAGCTTATCCCCTATCTCGGACTTGCTGAAGGCGGTTCTTTTACTGTAAAAGAAATATCACCCCATACAAAGACCAACATATGGGTTACAGAAAAATTCCTTGATGTAAAGTTCAAAATCGAAAAAAGAAATGATATAGTGAAAATTTCAATTCAATAAGCTTATTCCTCAATTTCCACAACGCTAAGATATTCCGGCGGAACACCATCCGTTAGCACAATATCATCATTGACCAACATGAAATGCAACCCATTATTTTGTGCCTCATCTACATCGACCTCAAGCACGACAGGATTTTCAGTATGGACCGAAGCTGATTCGATCGCCTTTCCATAACTTGTGCTAAGATGTACATAACGTTGCCTCATTGGAGCAATACCAGTATCAAGAAGCATATCAACCTCTTCCTGACTAACACCATAGTAAAGATATGGAAGCTCAGTTTCAAGATAGTCCAATTCCACATTAACGGAATGACCATATCTTGCCCTTATCTTGGAACCCTTTATCTCATACCTAGTTTTCAGATCGGATTCGATCAGAGAAATAAGCCGTTCCCTTGTCGCCCATTTGTAGCGGCGGTCCATTATGTCACAGAGCAAGTCCATATTGACCCAACCCTGTTCGTCCATAGTGAGTCCAACATCATCGGGAAAGTGCCTCAATGCGCCTGAGATGAACCTTCCGAGACGCTCTTCGCGTTCATCGTCCAGTACATATCTTCCGCTCTCACCACAGTCCGGACAACTTTCGCCCCTGAAGTATCCATGCTCATTACACTTGCGAATCATGCTATCTAAATTTAGATGCATTTTATACTTAATATATCTTTATCTATATCCACGAATCAAACAGCAAATAATAAAAAATAAGAACGAATTATTGCAAATATAATGTATGATCTACCTTTCGTCAGGGTTATATCATATCGAACTAAACTTACCCGGGGCCTATGCTATTATAAAACAGGGAAATAGCTATATCCTTTTCCCATAAGTTTGGATAATTCTTATGGACCCTTTTAATCCTATTTACAGGTGTCATCAATGGACGAGATAACTGAGATCTACAATAAGCTTGGAGGCATTATCAGCGAAGACGATTTTAGAAAGAGGGTCGATGAAAAAGTAGACCAAATGAGCGGTCTTTGTGATATGAAGACAGCAGCAATGCTTGTTGCTCATGATCTTGGGGTCACAGATACTGTAAAAGATATCATCAAAATAAAAGATATAACTGCTGAAATAGGCAATGTGAGCTTTGTAGCAAAGGTCACTTCTATTCTTGATGTACGTGAATTCAATAGGAACGATGGTACTATTGGCAGAGTGGGAACAGTTAAGGTCGCAGACGAAACAGGTTCCATAAAGCTCACTCTCTGGGATGAACGTGCAGATATTATCAAGAATGGTAGCATCGAAGTTGGAGATTGTCTGGAGATCACAGGCTATGCAAAGGATGGCTATTCCGGAACAGAGATCAATATCGGCAAATACGGCCTGATGCGTGAGACCGACCAGAAAGTGGAGGTCAGCATGCAGTCGCAGAAGATAGCTGATATAAAGGACGGCATGTCCGACATCAATATTTCAGGAAAACTTCTGGATATCTCTGATGTCAGGAACTTCCAGAAAAAGGATGGTAACCCTGGCCGCGTCATGAACATACTGATAGGTGACGAAACCGGAAAGATACGCGTGACACTGTGGGACGAAAAAGTAGATTCCACCACTTCTCTGAACCTTGATGATGCTGTTGAGATAATCAACGGATATGCAAGAACAAATAACTTCAGCCAGCAGGTTGAGGTACAGATCGGAAACCATGGTGTTCTCAGAAAGACCGAAGCAAATGTTGAGTACAAAGAGAGCTTCACACCTATCGCCGACATCATACCCGGTGAATCCTATTCGATAAAAGGATTTGTTTCCGGTCTTGGAGAACTGAGGGAGTTCGAGAAAGATGACGGAACCAGCAATATGGTCTCAAACATCTATGTATCTGATGATACCGGCCGTATTCGAATTGCTCTGTGGGGAGATCATGCCCTTCTTGTAGATGAACTGGACATTGAAACCCCTATTGAAATAATTGATACATACTCAAAATCCGGATACGAGGATATAGAACTAAGCGCCGGAAACCGTACAAGAATAAGCATAAAGTAAAAAACAAACACCTATATATGCTATAAAGTAGAACATTTCTATTATTGATGTGGGAATTCAATTAGTAGCATAGGAGGGTGATATTTATGGTTATGGTGACCAAAGGGAACATTGCGGCTGACGGGTCTATCAAAGAGACCCTGAAAGATGTTGCCGTTCATGAGATAATGACTAAGGACGTCTTTATCCTTGATGTGACAAGCACAACTCTTGAAGTAGCCAAGGCTATGGATGAACAGAATATTGATAGCGTCATCATAACAAAATATGGTGAAGCTACAGGCATTATAACTGAAAGAGATATGGTATGTAAGGTAATGGTTAAAGATGTCATACCCCACACTGTAAATGCTGAAGAAATAATGTCATCACCCATTCTAACAGTGAAACCAAATACAGGTGTCATAAAAGCATCCGAAATGATGGTGAAATTCCATATTCGAAGGCTTGCGGTCACCAATGGGAAGGCGATTGTAGGACTTGTTACCGACAGGGATATCCTTACAGTATCCCCGGGTCTGAATACAATTCTGGAAGACCTTATAGAGATAAATAGTGAGCAAGATATCGTTGAAAATATTGGTATTGAAAGGGGGATCTGTCAAAGGTGTGGATCACATGTGGATGATCTGATTCCAGTTAATGGTCTTATACTATGTGAAGATTGTAGAGAGGAAGAAGACGAATAAGAAACTTCTTCATCTGTCATATGAATGGGGGGTTTTATATGAAAGTCAACGAAATTATGTCTAAAGATGCTGTTTGTGTAAAAGAGCATGATAACATGACACATGCGCGGCAGTTAATGAGAGACCACTTTCTTAGAGGTCTTCCTGTAACTGATGCCAATGGAAAGATGGTTGGTATCCTTAAAGATCAGGATATTCTCAACATCACATCCACACGTTCCAATGTAACTATTGGAGGATTTGTGCATGATTGTCCGCTTATAACTCCAAAAACAGACATTATGGATGCTGCAAGACTTATTATTGAATCAGGTGTCGGTCGCTGTCCAATAGTGAGATCCGAAACTGAAAGAGAGATAGTCGGAATTCTCAGCAATTCAGATATTCTTGCAAATATCGGATCGAATAGAATAAATACTAAAGTTGCAGCTGATGTCATGACCACTGATATCATTAGCTGTAACCCGCATGACCTTCTTACAAAAATATGGCCGATCCTGCTTACATCAAATTATTCCGGTCTACCTGTGGTCACCAATGCTGATGAACTTCAGGGGATGATAACTATAAGAGATATCATAAGATTCGGATTTATCCGGCCAGCCATTGGGGATAAACAACAAACACAGACGAAGGATGTTCCATCAGTTGATAAAATTATGTCAACTCCTGCCTATACAGTATTATCGGACACAAGTGTAAAAGAGTGTGTTGAAAAAATGCTCCACTATGATGTCGGAAGACTAACGGTTGTTAATGATGGAAAGGTAATAGGTATAGTATCCAGGACCGATATACTCCGCGCTTCTTTATGAGTGTTGATCCCACTTTATAAATTAGTATAATGAAACAGATTTATCAAGACCATATAATTAAACAATTGGGACTGTACCCACAGCCCATATAATATTTTTGGATAGCTTTTTGTTTATTCCAAAATATGTACCGCCAGTCGAATGCCTAATTCTCAAAAAAATAAGGAGGATAAAATGAAACTTCAAAACAATAGCCCTGTGAATAATAAGAAAAAGGATCCTGTTCAGTTTGCTACAAATGAAACGATGAATAGAGGGGCTTTTGATTTTCATGCGAAGATATCAGAGCATGAAGGGGATATTATGTCTGTGGCAACTAAGCATGTTATTACTATCCCGCCTACAACAAAGATCATTGATGCCATCAAGATAATGACAGAAAAGAAGTTCAGGCACATCCCTATAACAAACGCTGGCACGAACAAAATTGAAGGTATCATTACATCTTTTGACATAATCGATTTCCTTGGGGGAGATAAGAGCCAACTTATCGAAAATAAATACAAAGGGAACTTACTGGCTGCTATCAACGCTAATATAAGTTCAATAATGCAACCCCATGTAGTGTCCATTCATAGCACTGGTAATATCAAGGAAGCCTTTGAGCTCATGCTGAAACACAACATAGGGAGCTTACCTGTAGTTGATAGTACAGATCATGTTTGTGGTATATGTACTGAAAAGGACTTCTTGACTTTTGCAAGCGGACTTCCTACTAATATGTCAATTGCAGGTCACATGAGCAAAAAAGTGGAAAAGGCATCTTCTGATATGAAGATTGGAGAGGCTGCTAAAGTGATGGTCAAGAACAACTTTAGAAGACTTCCTGTTGTAAAGAAGGGTATACTCATAGGAGTTGTCAATGCATCGGCCATTATGAACTTTTTTGGTAGCGGGGAGGTATTTGAGAATTTGGTCACCGGTAATTTCCACGAAGCAATGGATGTTCCTATCAGTTCATTGGTCTCAAAGGATGTGGTATGGACCACTTCTGATACAGACCTCGGGGAAGCGAGCAGCCTCATGCTTAAACATGGTGTTGGATCTCTGCCTATTATCGATAATGGAAAGCTTTGTGGTATAATCACAGAAAGAGATGTCCTAAGAGCAATAGCTGAATGAATTATTTTTCCACAGGAATAACTAACAAACAAAGGAGGAAGAGATATGAATGTATCAGACATCATGAGCTCCCCGGTATATGTAATGGAACCAGAAGAGCCTGTGTCACATGCAAGGAAATTGATGCTTAGACATAAGATAAGCACAATTGTTGTCGTGGAAGGCAACAAGATGGTAGGTATCGTTACCAAATCCGATCTTGGAAGACGCCTGGCCCAGGCAGAACCAATGTGGAGACGAAGGCCTATTGACAAGGTTCCTGTAAAGATGATAATGACAGAAGACCCTGTTACGATCTATAAAGATGCATCTGTTTCCCAAGCAACGGCATTGATGGTCGATAACGACATCAATAACATACCTGTGGTCAACAATGGAGAACTTGTGGGCATTGTTACAAGAGTGGATGTAGTTCGCTGCATGTCTGAGCTCCCTGTTAAGAAAAATCTGGGTGAGATCATGACAGCAGACCCTATTTTTGTTCACAGACATCACACTCTGAACCATGTAGTAGATGAAATGGAGATTAACAAAGTAAGCAAGCTCATAGTTACAGATGATTCTGGAGAAGCTGTTGGATTTATAACAACAAGAGAACTTGCACTACATGTACTTACAGATAATGAGGGACAACTTCCTTCAAAGAATATAAAGATGGCAAGAAGAGCAGAACCCAGTGGGGAGAAAATATACAGATATATCAAAACCGTTCCTCTTGTAGCAGAAGATGTAATGAGTGATATATTCGCTGTATTGGATGTTGGAGATGATATCACAAAAGCTGCAAAGATAATGGTAGATAAAAATATTACAGGTATTCCTATTGCTGAAAATAATGAGATCGTCGGTATTGTCAGCAGAACAGATATCATGAGAGCAGCTTGATGGATATGTGAGAGACTAGTGATAGATTAGTGATTTGATATCACGAATAAAAGAGGTGAGAAGATATGCAAGTGAAGGACATAATGGTACAACCGATATCTATTGATAAAGCAGACACGATATCTCATGCACTTGATGTGATGGAAAAGAAGGCGACACGCCGCCTTTTGGTAAAGCATGACGATAAGCTCATCGGCATACTTACAATGAGAGGTCTTACTAAAGAACTTGGTACACGAAAGAAGGGAGCTAAACCTGCATCTTCACTCCATGTAGCAACCGCTGTTTCAGATGATTTTGTAAAGGTCCTGCCGGATATGGATGTAGACGATGCACTTACTCTGATGGCAAAGAACCGCGGTATTATAATTGTAAGCGAGAATGAGAAAATTCTTGGCTGGGTTACACCAAATGAAGTGCTAGCCAATAGTCAGATCGATGGTTATGCTGCTGAAATCATGAACAAGGACCCCATAACTGTACACCCCGGGGACAGGGTCAGCCATATCAGGCACATAATCCTTGATAAAGATATTGGAAGGTTCCCTGTTATTGAGGATGGTAAGCTTATAGGCATTGTCACTGAGCAGGACATCGCTAAATCAATGCGTGCTTTCAGAGATATTGTTTCTGGAAATCAGCAAGATACACGTATTAAGAACCTCATTGTAGAAGATATTATGAAAAGAGGTGTCAAGACGGTGCAATCTAACACGCTGATGTCGGATGTTACAGCAATGATGCTCAAGGAAAAGATAGGTGGTTTGCCGGTAGTGAACCTTGAAGGAGATATGGTAGGGTTCATTACAAGAAGAAACATCATTAGTGCATTTGCGCAGTGAAAGAATGAAACCTGATGATGCTGATGGTATTCGACTGGATGTGAGGGCAGCTGCAGATTATCTGGACCTGCCCGTATCCAAACTCCAGAAATTATTACAAAAGCGTGAGCTTTTGCAGCTCTGGGGAGACCATCAGCATCTTTTTCGTTTTGATACATCTATTTCTCATATTGACAGCGGATCAGTTCTGTAGCAAAAGAACGGCTGTTTTGAACTTATAATGGGATTTCCAAAGATCCATCGGGCCATGTTGTTAAAACCTGCTATAGAAGCTCACTTTTCGGATGTCGAGACAGTCTGTGTCGAAGAGAAGATGAACGGTTTTAATGTGCGTATCGTGACAGTTGACGGGAAGATCATTGCCATAACCCGTGGAGGTTACGTCTGCCCCTATTCAACTGAAAGAGCACAGAAGTTTTTGAATATTGATTTTTTTGAAGAACATCCGGAACTTGTGCTCCACGGCGAGATGGTAGGTCCTGACAATCCTTATATCCCAAAGAAGATCTACAATGTCGAATCCCTTGAACTTTTCGTTTTCGATATCAGACATAAGCATAGTGGCATTCCTCTTCCGCTTCATGAGCGAAGGCAGCTTGCAGAGGAATACGGATTCACACAGGTCAGGCTCTTTGGCGAATTTCCAAAGGAAGAAGCTCCCTTAAGGATAAGTGAGATCATCAGGGAGCTTGGTAAGATAGAACACGAAGGTGTTATTATCAAAGATCCCATGATGGAGATAGCACCTTTAAAATATACCTGTTCGCAAAGCAATTGTGCAGACCTGAAACATGCTTTCAAGTTCTACAATGATGCAGGCAGAGATTATCTGTTCTCCAGAGTGGTGCGCGAAGGTTTTCAAGCAGTTGAATGGGAAGAGACCGGTGATGATATAGATAAGCGCTGCCTGCAACTTGGCAGAAGCATACTTTACCCCATGATAGATTCTATCGTCAATATCGGAAATGGTGTCCGTTTAGCCGATGAAGTTCAGATGAGGTTATCAAATCTTGAAACCGTTTCAAAGTTCAAGGAATATTTAAGACGGCAAGGTATAGATGCTATTTTCAGTGAACCTGAAGTGGTAGGCGATGAATTTATTGTCAAGATAAAGAAGCTGAATAAGAGTACCAATGATAAGACGCTTTCCATGTGGAAGGGAGAAACATGGTAAGTTCAAAAAAGCATATATTACAATAAGTATTTGTGTACACAAAAAGTGTGATCATATATGACAAAAATAATTATCATCGGAAGCGAAAAAAGCGGAAAGACCACCCTTGCTGCAAAATTAGGGAAGAAAGGAACCGTAGCAGATTTTACAATGTATGATTTTGCCAAGAGCGGTAAAGTTCTGACAACTATCGATGCAACAGGGTATCCTACAGCTATCAAGCCGATGATGGCTGGTTTAAACCTTTCAGATATTGCAGTTCTGTGCATACCTCCTGAAGGACTTGATCTTTATTCAGGAGAGTGTATCATTGCACTTGACCTTCTGGGCTATAAGCACGGTATCATCGTTCTGACAAAATCAGATACCAGCTATCCTTTTGCCATTGAAGAGCTGAAGGAAAAGATAACGAAATTAACAACAGGAACAGCTCTTGAGAACTGGGAATATATTTCTGTTTCCACAACATCTTTTGAGGGAATGGAAGAGCTCAAGGAAATGATATTCGATCTTGGCGAGGTTGTCGATAAAGAGCTCGAAGAATTGAACGAACTTCCCCCACGTGTGGTTGTCGATCAGACATTCAATGTTACCGGTATCGGATGTGTTGTTTTAGGTGTCGTGGATCAGGGAATCATCAATGCAAAAGATAAACTGATAGCTTTCCCAACTGATAAGCAGATAGAGATCCGTTCCATTCAGCTGCATGATGTAGATGCAAAAACTGCACCAGCGGGTGCAAGAGTTGGACTTGCACTCAAGAACGTGCAATCAAAGGATGTTGAAAGAGGTTTTGTGCTCTCACAAAAGGAAGAAGTTACAGAGGACCTTACACTCAAATGTCATTTCACACCCTTCTCAAAAGGTTTTGCAATAGAAGATGTTCCTCATATCTTCGTAGGTTTGCAGTCAGCACCAATGCGAGTGGAAAAGATCCTCGTCAACGGAGAAGAAGTTAAGAGGACTACAACAGAAGCTGAATGTATGCTTACTCTCTCAGGATCAAAATTACTGGCTTACAATGGATCTGACAGATTCATAATCTGTAATCTGGATGAAAAACAGAGATTTGTGGGATATGGCTACATGGCCTAAAACCACATTTTTTTTAACACTGTTCTTTCCATTAATTCTAATTCTAAATTTCAGTTCTTTGGCTTCTTGAAACCGCAGTTGAAACATACATATTTATGACAGCATATAATTTCACCACATTCCGGACATTTCCATTCGTTCTCCTGTGATCTTAAAAAGGAGTTCATACCCTTTTCTTTGATGGAGATGAGATTGTCTATCAGACTGATATTGTACCGTTTACGGTAATCCTCATCAAGTATTATGAGGGGGGCACAAGGAAAAGACTCGCATTCATAACAATAATTTATTTCGTTCTTATCTAATTATTACATCTCTTTTTTAGAAAAGCACAACTTTTGTTTTCTGCTCTGCACCCTTGACATCTTTTTTTTCTTTTGCTCCCACTCATTGTATAACCAAAAAAAGCAATGCATGTACCACAGTTCATGCCACAGGGAGCTATGAGTTCTGAAAGATGGACCATAGTTTGTCATCTTTTATTTTTATTTTTTCGGCCTCAATGGTTTGAAACCATCCATATTCGTAGGGCGATCAATAGCTTTTGTCAAGGAAGTACATTCAGGAGTACTAAGGAATTTTGGGCGATCAACGGGGGCAAATAATTCATCGTTTGAAGAATTATCTCGAAATCCTGTATCAATCTCTTTTTCTGGTCCGGGTATCAGATCTATTATTACAGAAGTTCCTTCATTCCGTTCTGCCTTCTGAAAAGCATCTATCTTAAGCCCTTTCTCTCTGGCAATAGCTCCTTTCTGTTTACCATAATGATATTGAGCAGAGATAACATCTCCAAGACCAAGGTTTTTTGAAAGGGTTTTGAGCTTTACCAGGCTCTCATTGACCCAGCCGATCTCTGAATGTTTATTATAGCCTACCTCTAATCCAAGATTATAAGATTTATCTTCAAGCTCCGCTTTCTTGAGTTCAGCAAGTGTAAGTTTGTCTTTTCGATTCTTTAAAAGGTCCATTTTCAGCACTCTTTACACAAGGACAGACTTTATTGCCAGACCCTTATCAGTGAATTCAACTTCCATCATATCACAATGATGTTTTGTACCACGCATCTTAATGACCTGCACTGCCCGGGTCATTTTCTTTCCATAAAGGAAATTATGAAGGAATAATACGCCATGTGCTGCAAACTGTTCAGTAGAATAGGAATTCGGATCCGTCATTTCAGAAAGAATGATCGTTGTACACCCAAGGTTCTTAAGATTCCTGATAAAGCGGCCCATTTCCTTTTCTTCCAAGGAGTGATCTTTTGTACTAAAGCGTATGGCCGACATTGAATCTATTACAAGTCTTTTTACATTGTACTCTGAAACATATGCTGCAATTTCCTTGAAGACCATAGCAGGTGATGGTGCTTCCCCTTCAACTGATGAATAGCCAACTTCATAGTCCGAGTTGATGACCTCATGAAGATCGTCAATGTAACCATATTCCATTCTTGGACCAAGGTCAGCAAAAAGCAGCTTTTTCATTTTTATTAAAGTTGCCACGTTCATTGCATAATTAGACATGTCGTTAATGACATTCTGCGGGCTTTCAAGAAGTGTTACATAAAGACCGACTTCTCCAAAAGTTGCTCCTTGTGAAAGGAATTGCATACCAAAAGTAGTTTTTCCACCGCCAGGAGGACCACTCAAAAGATAGACACGATCCGCAACTAGTCCGCCCTGAATTATGTCGTCCAACCCTTCAATTCCAGATGGTATTCTCATTAATAAACCCCAACTATTAATAAATTATTATAACCCAAATTGTGATTAACATCTAAATTAGTATTTAATTATATTAATACGTTGCTATTTGATTGCATTAATGTTTCACTCGTTGAGATAACTTGATCAAATATATAAAAATTATCAATGCACTGCCTTCGATGAAGAGACCAAGAGTTAATCAAAAAATTTGCAGGTAACTGTTATGCTCCTGCATCTTTTTTCGTTTAGGACAAATGCTTGTTCTGAAAAATACTGATACCTTCTTCGACATTGTTCAGCAACTGACAGGCGATCTCCTGTGTCGGCCATGAGCCAACTCCACAGTCCGGACCAACATATTTTATGCGGTCCCCAAATATGGAATAGGCATCCTCAAGCCTTTTTGCAATGATCTCAGGAGTCTCCATTTTTGTTACGATCTCAGGCAGATACTGGGTGTCTTTCCAGACATTTGTATTGTATTTCTCGTTCAGAACAGAAACAAGATTGAAAATATCGGTCCTTGCGATACCTACACGAAGGAAAGAATCCGTGTCTTCAAGCACTTTTTTGTCTATAAGGTCAAGATAGGAAGGATTCGCTGCTGATTCCACACCTATTACATTGATGTTCGGAGTGTCACATGCGATCTTGTAATGCAATGGTGAATGTAAATGGATCTCCACATCTACATCCTGTTTGCCTGCATAGGCGGTAGAAAGGCTCAAAGCTTTCACCAGTTCAGCATCTTCGAACATTACCTGTGGATTGATACCTATACTTGGCTCATCGATGGAGATCGTTCTTATGGTGAAGTTCTTTGCAGACTTGATGGCCTTACTGATAAAACGATCAATGCTGACTGCGAGCGTATCCAGGATGTCGGTGTATTGAGTTCCCCCGAAATCCTTGAGGTAAAGTTCAAGAGGACCTGTTACACAAACACGGACATCCGGTTTGTTGCCTGTCTCCTCTTTGTATTGTGCGGCAGTCTTCTCCAAAATATCAAGCTCGAGGATGCGCGCACTGTCCTCTTTGACCTTGAAAGGCTCTTCCACACACTTCGGGTCCTTAATTATGGACAGAAACTGTTCGTTCATGTCCTGAAACTGCGGATATGTTGCGACCTGCACACCTGCGTCCAATTTCTGTTTGAATGCTGATCCTATGATATTGAAAAGCTGCTCATCACTATCCCTTTTTGAAAAGGCGTTTGCCATCCACTCTTTCGTTACATCTTCCGGTAACGGAAAACTTCCAATATCATCAAAGATCAGGTCTGTCATAGCTACTCTACTGTAAGTATCATTTATAATAGTAGCGAAATGAGAATCTGGAAAATATCCCCTGTCCTGCCAGATATCTGCAAGATTTATAAGGTAAGAATCACAAGTTAAAACCCAGTCTTGATCTTAAACAATTATCTTTTAAAAATATCATTCTTCCGCTGGTGAAATAATTGAAAATAATGATAATAGGCGGCTTTCTCGGAAGCGGCAAAACCACTACTCTGTTGAAGCTTGGAAAACATCTTAGCGATACAGGACACAAGATAGCAATAATAGTGAACGAGATAGGCGAGATAGGCCTTGACGGTGATACCCTTTCAAGTACCGGTATCGTTACGGAAGAACTCACAAGCGGGTGTATCTGCTGTACGCTCAAGATAAGCATGGAATACACTTTGAGCAACCTTTCCGATGAATTCCATCCGGATGTCATTATCATCGAACCTACCGGAATCGCTTTCCCAAGACAGATCAAGGATGATATTGCACTGATGAAGATCGAGAACTTAAGCTTTGCACCTATCGTCAACATTGTGGATGGAACAAGGTTCAATACGGAGATAAAGCAGACACCCAAGTTCATTCAGACACAGATCGAGGATGCTGATATCCTCTGTATCAACAAGGTCGATATAGCAGAGAAAGAAAAGGTTGCAGAGGTAAGGAATTTCCTGGAAGGGCTCAATCCCGAGGCAGAAGTTATCGAATTCTCTGCAAAGGAAGCCGATGAAAAGTTCCAGAGACTCATAGACCTGCTGGCCGGTCAGAGCAAGGAAAGAGACGCAAGGGAGAATATCAATTCCATTGAAGCCTCCGAAGTGAGCTCCTATTCCGGCGAACTCACCATCAAGGACTGCGAACTGGAAGCCGAAAAAGCGGAAAAATATGCCATCGATGTTCTAACTTCCATAGGCAAACAGATCAAAAAGCTCAATCCGGATTTTGTAGGTCACATCAAGATGGCACTGGAATACCCCGAAACCCTCATGAAAGCCAGTATCACATCTTCCGAAAGTATACCCAATATAGAGTTCTTTGAAACAAAAAGTAAAGAATGCACCCTGAAGTTCCTCTCAGCAGTTACGAATGTGGAAAAGGAGGACCTTGTAAAGATCGTTGAGACCACGATAAAGGAGCATCTCAAACAGGAAGGCATACCTTTTAGCAATAAGGTCAAGAATCTTCAGACCATCGACATTCTTTAAGCTCAACTACCTTTGAGCATAAGATAATTAAATTGAAGCATAAGACACTATTAAAGAAGATTCTTTGGAAAAGCTGCGGCGAGAAAATGCAAAAAGGCTTGATTGGAGGGGGCACAGCACGATGGAAATAAAAGACGGCATGGTATCGATGCCTGAAAAGGAATATAAAGAAAAAATAGCCTCTGCAAAACTTTGGGCTATGTTAGAAGGCATAGGTATGGGAGCAGTGCTCATGGGGCTCTATTTACTGTGGTCTATCGGGAAAATTCCATGATTTCAAAAAGAGATCTAAGGAGGAGGTTATAATGGGGTGGAAAGGAACTCTACGCTCAATAAATGCAGCCCATCGTAAGTATGAACGTGAAGCACAACGGCGACAGCGTGAACTCGAAAGGCAGCAGAAACAGCTTGAGAAAATGCAAGAAATAGAGCGGGCAGCCTATGAAGTCAACGTATATGAAAATTATATTGACCTATTGCTTTCTGTTCACAAGGAATGTGGTGATTTGTGGGATTGGAGAATAATTCAATCTTCTGAACCACCCATCAAGCCGACAAAATCTCATAAAAATGAAGAATTAGCACAAACAAAACTGGATAAGTTTAGGTCAGGATTTTTCGACAAGATACTGAAGCGTGTAGAGTCTAAGCGTGACACATTAACTCAGAATGTTGAAGAGGCAAGACAAGCAGATGAGAAGGAATATCGAGAGAGTCTGCAAGTGTACGAACAAGAATATGCAGACTGGGCTACAATCCGTGAACTTTCCGATAGGATACTTTCGGGTGATACCGAAGCCTACTTAGATGCAATCAAACAGACAGACCCCTTCAATGATATTAGCGAACTTGGCTCATCTCTCGAGTTTAAAGCTATGAGTAATTCCTTACTTGAAGCAACTCTACACGTGAACGGTGAAGATGTTGTTCCTTCAGAAATTAAGAGTCAATTGAAAAGTGGGAAGCTTTCAGTAAAACAGATGCCTAAAGGCAAGTATTACGAGTTATATCAAGATTACATTTGTAGTTGTGTATTGCGAGTTGCGAGAGAGGTTTTTGCATTGCTTCCCATCGAAATGGTGATAGTTAATTGTATGGGGAATCTTTTGAACAGTCAGACCGGTTATATGGAAGAAAAGCCCATTCTCAGTGTAGCAATTCCACGAAAAACACTCGAAGGACTAAATTTTGAAATGCTCGATCCATCAGATTCGATGAGCAACTTTATTCACCGAATGGCGTTCAAAAAAACAACCGGTTTTAGCGCCGTCGAATCCCTTAAGGCTTTTGATTTGCAGACAGAATGATAAGGTTAAGACCAAAGGCAGCTGCAGGATGGAACAGCCTTGAGCAATAAAGCACTTCATTAAGCAAGCAGAGGCAAAAGAGACAAAGAACTATGAGAGAAGACGCTTTTTTAAAATTATCTCAAGATAAACAGGATCAGCTTCTGGCTTTTAGGCAATCTAAAATAGATCTTAATGAATCAGAAGCACATCTTGAAAATCAAAAAAGGTGGAGGATCGTTTTTGAGAAAGCTCCTCCCGAAACAATCCCACTCCTTATTTACTGTACTGAAGTAGCTATTGTTGCATTAATCAGTCTGTGGAGAGTTATCAGCCTTGAAGGAATTCAATTATACATTGGAATTTCAATTATCTTTTGTACACTATTTTTCCCGTTACTAGTCTTGCCAGGGAAATCATGGGTCGATTTATGGAACTGGTTTAAGAAGGACATCCTTAGAAGAAAATGACATAATCGCAATGTTGAAGGACTGTAAACTTCTAGCCACACCCCACCCCTTTGAAGATACTAAATCCTTGGTAATCCATATCTCAAACCCTTAGGTTCTGTAGGTTGGATAGAGTTGTATAGATAGCTCCCATAATTTTTGGTTGCAGGCCAATGATGGCACGACTGCTGCAGCCCACGTGATAGCATCCCATGGATAACAAGGAAGGCCAATACAACAAATTCCCTGAAGCCTTCCTCATAGTTTCTGCCTGCATCTCTGGTGATGGATATCTCTGGAAGTACCAGAAAGGCAAATACAACAGGTTCCCTGAGGCCTTCCACGTAATGCCTGGCTACAGCTCTGATACAATACCGCCCGGGAGATCTGCCCTATTGGCATTCCGGAGACTTTCAGGTCCTTGAGTATCCGGATATCAAACTCTGGCCGGCTGCGAGTGTGAATAAAGCTGCAGGGATATCCCTCAAAGTGTCTGGTTTCAGCTCTAGATATTCAAGATCCTTGCAGATCTAACCTGTTGGAATTCTGGCCAATACTAAGTTTTTTGGCTTCAAGGCATATCCTTCAAACCGTGATAATTTCCAATAATTCCCTTATTTCCAGTCAAAAAACCGGAAAATAGCTAAAAACGTAAAAAACCGTACTTGTTTTTACCCTATTGAGACATACAAGTTTTAGCCCTTGCATCTGTTTTTGATATCTCAATTGCAATTGAGATGTATTTTGTTTCCAATTGAGATATGCGAGTTTAGTCTATACATAGCGTTTTCATAGCTCAATTGAATTTACCCCATGCAAACAAGCGACTTGTATTTTTTAGTATCTCAATTGAGATACCAAAATACTAACTATTGAATGGAAGGGTTTAATATTCAGACCTGGTATTATCTGTGAATTATAGAACTCAGAAATCGGCTCAAACGATTCTGTTTATCCTCTACGAAATTTGAGATTTCATTATTAACCTTTTGTTCAACTTCATTTAGCAGAGGTTGGTATATCTGAACATACTTATTTGCAGTCGCCCAACTTATTTTTAAATCTTTGGCAATCCGATAGGTGGTTTTTCCCTCAAGCATCAATTCAAAGATTATTTCTTGTTTTGCTTTTGAGATTTGAGCCATGGATAAAAAATGCATGGATAACATATAAAAGATAAACTCAAAGATTCGAGAGTCGACGATCCAGAGATATGTATATACTGGATGTATAATACATGGTTGAAAATAACCCCATGTACAATGAGGAAAACAACATCAATTATCACCAGAAACCTTACTACTTCAGTCTGTTCTAAAGGTTTACCTTTTCCTGATCTCTTTTTTGCAGAACACTATTTAATTTACAGTTATCAGTTTAGTTTACACTGACCGGTTCTCACTTTTCCTCGAACAGTTCAATGCCTTCGAACCTGCATTCTGCAAGTCTTCTTTCATGGACCATATAACGGAACCTTTTGAAAAGTGCATACATCCTGAAATATAATCCGAACAGTTTTTCAGAATACCTGTCCCCTAGATAGAACACTTTTTTATCATCCTGAACTGAGTCATCAACAAACCTGACCACACCACCGGCATTGGTCAGTTTTACCAGGGTGCCCTGAGGAAGCCGGGGTCCGAGTACGATGGCGTCCTCTTCCATCCCATCATCTCCCATAGTTTCCTCAATGAAACCATAGTTGAATATCGTAGGTATCGGGGAAAAAAGGACTCTTTTGTATTCATCATCTACTTTCTGATACTTGAAAAAACTGAATTTGGGAGTTTCGATCCGTATCTTCATTATGGAGTAATCAACTTCTTTTTTATAAAACGCTTTTCGAAAGGATCCACGTTATCATCCGGATCAACCAAAAAGTAATTAAATATTTCCGGAGAGTGATATAAATAACTTTATTTCCACATTTTTATTTGATTGAGCACTCACGGCCGGCACAAACGCCATGCTCACCAGCAACATTGCCACAAGCAGCACGCTTAATCCAAATTTCATATTTGTTTTTATTTTATTCACTTCTAAAACATTCTCTAACGAAAAAGATTGCAGTTACAATAAATACGCCCCCAATACCTATGCTCATATAATAAATGGGTTCAACATGAAAAAGTGGAATCCACCAATGCTGTGATGAAACCCCCATTTCATTCGCACCGAAATTAACAAAAAGCATGCCAAGAGATGCACAAACAAGGGCTGAAATGAAGGATGTTGTTTTCCGTTTGAGTACATCATTTTTGTTTATCATTTTTATCTTCCATTTTCTTTGACTTCAATGAACTATGTTCAAACAACCAAAAACTGAAAATGGGGGATAATGGAATAGTTTTGAGACTATTCAAAATCACCCCATTTCAAAACTTAAAATTGAGAAGCGGATAGGTAAGTGTCCCACACAAAGTCGTATCCTGCACCATATGGTCTTCTCTCTTCACAAGCTCCGTTTACTGACTGAGAACCTTCATAGTTTCCGATCCACTCTACTGTATATTTACCAGCACTTCCTACTTGGCACTCCCCGGGTTTGGGCCTTACTTTGTCTTGATGGAGTATAAAATCACCGGATATTGCACAACTTACTCCCTGATATACAGCACCAAGACTAACTGTTACAATATCCTCATCACCTATAATGTCAGCATCAGGAGAGTAAACCAGCAGATCATAATTTGAGTTATCAAGCTTTACTTTGTTCCAAAAATTCCGGAGATTTGAGTCATCACCTAAAGGCTCTGTGTTTTCTCGATTTTGTGCTGAACTCCAGTGCCAGTAATAGTAATGTTCTCTACCTAGCTCGTCAGTTTTATCTAGTTTATAGAGAGCAACCAGATTATCAGAACTTGCCATTACAATCCCATTGGAATCTTTTACTTCTAAATACTCAGTCCACGAATTGATATAATGTATATTCTCCATATTATCTGGATTTGAAACTTTCACACTGATTTCTGGCTCTATTCCAAATACACCTGCTTCTCCGTATTTTTGTTTCATTTTTTCTACATAATCTTCGAAATCTTTTTCGGATAATCCTGGAGTATCAGGAGTTATTGTTTTGCTCATTTTTGCCATAAACACCTGATCACTTGAATTGATACTTCTTTCAACATCTGTCATCTCAAAAGATTTCATATTTACGGGTTCTGCACTCACAGCCGGCACAAACGCCATGCTCACCAGCAACATTGCCGCAAGCAACGTACCTATTCCAAATTTCATATTGCTTTTCATCTTGTTTACCTCATTTCTTTACTCCAGAGGCACAACCAAGCAAGCTTTAAGTATCCTCAAAGCCAACATTATCATGCTTTTGGGCAATTTCGGGGTTCAACCGTTGTTTGGTAGGTTCAGTTGAACCCTGTAAAATCCTATATATCACTTCTATATAAGTTTTCTATGCAAACCTTCGAACTGACTGGGAATCGCTAACGGGAGACATTGATTTGATATGGCAATAGCATCAGCCAATTAAAAAGGCGCACCCAGTACCACCTTTTTCATTTATTCCTTTTAGATCGCAGAACAACAACCAGAATTATCAACAAGATTGCAAAAAATCCAAGACCATAGGTTTTGGAACCAGTATCTGAACCGCCTTTCAAGATTTCTGGATAGTCGATCACCTCAAAAGAAGCTGTCGCTTCCCCTCTGTTTCCATATTCATCAATTGCCCATACTTTTATATCATGCTGGGCAAGGCTAAAAATCAGCCACTCTCCAGAACTGATCTCTCCAAGATTTTGACCATCCAACAAAACCTGCACATGAGTATCATTCTCGGAGATGTTGTACATGAGAGGGATGATGTTATTGCCATGAACAGCCAGATTATTGGGAGATGAAATATCCACTAAAGGCGGTTCAATATCTTCTGGAGTGGCCAAATGATAAACGCTTTCTACTGCAATTTCAGTTGCATTCTCTGCCAGAGAGAAATTGATCGTTTCTATGGTGTCTCCAGGTTTGTGATGGAATGGTGTAAACTCAGATTCGATTAACTCTACTGCTGGAATGTTATTTTGAATAAATGGTGTATGATCGCTGAAAGCAATGAGACCCATATGTTTGCTAACAGATATGTTCGATTCATTGGCTGAAAGCTGGACAATATCTGCAAGCCATGAAGTTTGTGGAATGTATGAAATTTGCAGGTTATTGCCATATCCGATTTGATCAAGGCAGATAAGTCCGGTTATATTATTTTTTAAATCCGGGTGCATCTCTATCCACATATCGGCTCCTATTGGCTGGCTATGTTCCGGGAAAACCATGAAGTATACTGTCCTGTTGAGTTCATAGTCCTGAAGAAGTCTTGCTATCTCCAGGGTTGCGGCCACACCAAGAGCGGCATCATCAGCTCCTGGGCTTGTTCTTGCAGTGTCATAATGAGAGCAGACTATGATTATCTGATTCTCCAGATTCGTACCACGTTTTACTCCAATGATATTATTGATACTAAATGGCTCATCACGAATTTCTTCCAATGAAGTTTCCAGACCGTACATTTCCATTGTATTCTTTATGTACTCTACAGATTGCTCTGTAGCCAGTTTGCCTTCTTCATGTTCCATTTCAGAAGACAGCGAGGAATATACTGTTATACGAGGACCATGGCTTACAATTTTTTGAGTGATCTGTTCTAAGTTTGAAGTGTTCACAGTAAAATCAGGGGACGAAGTATCCTCAGAATACGCTTCTCCTACAGTTAAACTAGTTGTTGTCAATATGCATATGAGGAAAGCTGTAAGGAATAATTCACTATATTTTTTGATATTAAAAAATTCAACCATTGTCAACCACACTCATTCTAATTCAAGCCATTTTGAAAATCTTAATGTTTTATTCTCAATGTCTTCCATTTCAGCTTTTTTTGTTGATGTGCCCATGTAATCAGGGGCAAATGTACTGTAATTTATAGATTCCTGTTTTAAAATTTTCTTGGAAACAGGATCATAGAGTAACAATAATGCTGGTTCCTTCAATTTTGTACCATTAAATTCATGCTCTGAAGGATATGGCATTCTATACAAAACGAATTGATTTTTTAAAGTTGACTTAATAGTATCATTACCCATGACAAATAATCTGTAATACACATCCATCATAAATTCGCTATCATTTTCACCTATCACATTGTATTTACCCTCATAATCTACATTTTTATCCTGCAGATGCATGTGAATTAAAATTAAATTGTTCCTTTTTTTTGCAACTTTAACTGCATGAGAGAAACTATCTTCCCAGGGTAGATCCAGTGTTGGATCGTCTCCTATTGCAATAAAATTTGAGTTTTTTGAAAGATTTTGGCTATCATCATTTTCCATAAACGCAGATGATGTGAGGCCCCAAAATAAAAAGGAGAATAAAACAATCGCAGCTATAATGAATTCGATTTTTAATAGACCAGATGAATTCTCTTCTTTGCTCATTTGAATCACTTCAAAAATTGAAAATGTGCCTCAAAGGAGGCACCGAATTGAGAAATTAAGAAACTGCGTCAGAACTTTATGTTTTTTACCAGTGGACATTCACATACGTTGTCAGCTTTACGTTGGAATTGCTCCAAACGTAAACTCCACTGGAGACAGTCTTATATGCATCAAACAACTTATCGTCACCTGAAAGTGTGTCGTCGTCCCATACAAGTACATGGAGACTGTCTGCAGCATATCGTAGATTTGTCCACTCATATGGAGAAACGGTAAAGGATTCTTCAGTGTCTTTAAGGACACTTATTACTCCCGTCTTTACATCGAAATCTCCCGGATCGTCTGTGGTATATTCTGCGTATATTTCACCGGTGTTGTCTCCCGCGTCAGGAGCAACATATAGTTTCACTTTTTGAGCTGTGATGTCAACATACTGAGTACTCTCAATACCAATATCTCCATTTTGAGTATCTTCTACTGCACTCACAGCCGGTGCAAACGCCATGCTCACCAGCAGCATTGCTGTTAGCAGCGTACCTATTCCAGATTTCATATTTGCTTTCATTTATTTCACCTCTTGTTTTGTCCCAAGAGGCACAACCAAGCAAGCTTTAAGTGTCCTCAAAGCCAACATTACCATGCCTTTGGGCAATTCCGGGGTTCAACCGTTGCTTGGTAGGTTCAGTTGAACTCCGTAAAATCCTATACAGCTATTCTATATAAGTTTTCTATGCAAATCATCGAACTGACCGGAATCCTTGCATTTCATTGAGGTGATCTGCATCCGGAATCATTTCCCACCCGTCTTCCTGGTCATCCTCAAAGACGCTGCAAATGCAACTAAAGTAAGCATTCCGCCAAAACCGGGGACGTTATACGAAGGTTCCCCGGATCCATTAACTCCTGCATCCATCAGGTAATAGTGGACTTCACCGTCACCGGTATCGATATAAAATGTAGTGGCAGCAGGGCCCGTTATGTAGGTCACAACCCAGAAAGGCTGTGAATCCCGGAAAACGATATGAACATCCACTGGAGATACCGACGAATTCATTTCCTTTGCAGCTATCCAGAGCGCCTGCTCCTTATCCACGGCTACCTGCAACTCATTGAATGTCTTCACCCAGCTGATATTGCCTTTTTGTTCCATGAACATAAGTTCCCTGAAAACATCCCTGTCGGCTACCAGGTAGACCAGTGAAGAAGTCCGGTTCAGGTCTGTGGACATTTCTTTCCATTTCCTCGGATCATAGGAGTTGATAAAGGAAATAATCGTGTCATTCTTTTCAGCCTCAGGATAAGCGGCGAAAAAATCATCCAGTGGACCGGGGGGTTCAAAGGAAATCGTCTCATTCATCCCTATCTGACGGACCCATACGATCTCTCTTTTCCATTTTTGGTCGATTCCTCCAGTTTTCTCAAGAACAACTAATTTTTTTGAATGATTTTCTTTTGGAATTATATATAGAAATTGATTACTATCGTTGATATATGCAATTTCATAATCACTGATCCCATATTTGTTTATGAAATCCATGATTTCTTGATTTTCTTCCAGACTCAAGATATGTGGCATAAGATAGTTTTCTATCGAATTACCATCTCCGGGACGAGGATGAAGCTCTTCGGCAAATGCAGGCATAACTGCTCCTATTATGAGAATGGATATTACAATTGGTTTTATTTTTTTCATGTACTCACCCCTGATAATCATTCTGAAAAATATGAATAAACACAGAAAATATAATCTGTATTTACCCATCTTGAAATCATCATGTTAGTTGTATTTGTCCAGCATCCCTAGATATTCCCTTTCGAAATCAAGCCAGAAGTGCAGCAACCCATCTCCCATAGGATCACCGGCATCAAGACTGTCATCTGCATTCTTCATGTTCCAGAAATACATATTTGAACAATTCCGTGAAACATAAATATCTGGATTATCAAAAGAATTCCATGTTGGATCAGAATGAATCCACTCCTGTCCATCCCAAATTTCTGCCATTTCATGTGCACTTCTGTTCCCTGAACTATTGGTCATATTCAGGTAATACTGCTTTGAAGGTATTCCCAGTGCTCTATTAAATGCATTAGAGAGAGTGGCATATTCATCACAAACACCAATATAGTACCCACTAGCATTTGTGTGGTTAATTATCCATAGATCAGAGGCAGTATAACTTCTATCTAGGAATGCCTCATCATCATAATGCATCACTTTATAAACATAATCTGTAATTTGGTTTGCAGTTTCATATGGAGTCGTGCTGTTATCACCCGCAACTGCAGCTTCAAATATGATATTGTAGCCTTCATTGAATGGGAAATGATAAATGTCACTTGTATTCAGGTTCACTCCATTATCAGGATCAGGTAGATGATTTGCATCATTGTTGTATTTTTCAATTCCATCATACGGCATCCATACAAAATGAGTAGATGTATCGTCAGGATCAACCCGCACTTCAAGAGCAATAGGTTTTATACCTATGGAACTCTGCGTACTTGTTGGCTTGAAGGGAACAGTTACTGTCGTGTTGGAATCTGGAGCCAGATTACTGAATGCTTTGTAATAACCGTAACCATCTTTCTGCTGACCAGAAGAGAACTTTTCCGCTTGCAGTTGAAGTGCCGTAATTATGGATGGTAACGTAATTATTGAATACTGTATCCTGTACCCAATACCACTGATAAGTTATTCCCGTGATTTTGACATCAGGATCTGATCTCGTTTTGCCTTCACTTTCAGACAGTTCTGTTGACGTTGCAGGTATATTTATTGAAATCTGCCCGCCGGATTCGAAATTTGCTTTCTGGAGTGTAGTTTCTTTAGGAATACTATTGAGTTCTTTTTTTTCAGATTCATTCAATGCAATTATGAAAGGATTTGTTTTTTCAAGTTCCTCCGGGGACAGAGGTTCTTGTTTTAGCTGAGGTTTATGCCCGTTGTATTCCGAAAGATCCATGGGTTTTACCCATTCTTCAAATTCCGGCATATACGAAGGGTCATTTTCCACTTTACTGTCATTGACTGTAGCTGATACAGGTATCAGTGCCAGACTTATCAATAATATTGCTGCGAATATTATTGAGTATCCAATTTTTAAATTTCGCATTATTTCACCTCTTGTATTAAATCCAAGAAGCAAAGCTACGTTTATATACTGTAAATTACAAACTTAGCCCTGCCTTTGGGCAATTCCGGGGTTCAACCGTTGCTTGAAAGGTTCAGTTGAACCCTGCAAGATTCTTTGAATTCATTGCATATAAATTATATGGCCATATCTTCGAACTGATTGAGAATCACCACATTACATTGGTGTGATCAGCAGCATCCGGAATCAGTTCGAAGATATGGCCATAAAATTTAAATATTGTCACTTCAAGCATATAGTATGAATGTAAAAAATATTATTTGCACAGTGGTGATCTGTGTTCTCCTTTTTTCATGTATTGGATGCATAGGCACCGGCACAAACTCAGATAGTGAATTAGACCCAACTTCCACAGAATTAGAAATTGGAAACATAAGCTCCCCTTCGATAAACGTAGAATCAGAAACTGTAGATAAAAGTTCTATGATGTATGCATATTCGCCTGGTGATTATGATATTGCCACTGCAAACAACGCCTTTTCCTTTGATATGTATAACAATCTGGCCACAGATGGCAATATTGTCTTTTCGCCATACAGCATATTTACTGCAATGGCTATTTGTTATAATGGCGCTGAAAGTACCACACAAGAAGAGATAGCCTATGTGTTCTACTATCCTCTAAGCAAGCCTGTGCTTGAAAAGAGTTCGAAAGAGATGATGAATATAATAAATTCAGATGATGACAACAACGACCTGAAAACTGCAAATGCTCTCTGGGTACGGGAAAATTATCCATTAAATGAAAGGTTTGTGGGTAACTCAAAAATCTATTATGATGGAAAAGTAACAAACGTTGATTTTAGAAATGAACCAGAAAGGTCCAGGGATATTATCAATGAGTGGGTTGCAACAAAGACCAACGAAAAAATCAAGGACCTGGTCCCGGATGACATGGTAACCTCCGACACAGCCATGATCATTACAAATGCGATTTACTTTAAAGGAAAATGGCTTAATGAATTTGACGTAGAAGAGACCCAAAAGGAACTTTTCTACAATTCATCTTCAAACGAAGAAGGAACTCCCATAGATATGATGTATACAAAGCAGTATTTTAGTTACGGTGAAAACAAAGATGCAAAAATCGTTGAACTGCCTTACAAGGGTGATGATCTATGTATGTACATTGTTCTTCCTGAAGAAAATAACATTGAAAATTTTGAAAGCAGATTTAGACTTTCCGATTATAACAACCTCAAGTCTTCTATGGAATCTGGAAATGAGGTAAGAATCTGGTTGCCCAAATTCAAGTTTGATACGAAAGCTAAATTATCAGATACACTGAAAACTATGGGACTTGTGGAAGCTTTTACGGGCAACGCAGATTTCTCAGGTATTTTTGATATCCAGAAGGTGCCGGAAGATTATGCTTTATGGCTACACGATGTGGTTCACCAGGCATTTATCGATGTCCAGGAAGAAGGTACTGAGGCAACAGCGGCAACGGCCATCGAAGCTGTCGACAGCTGTTTACCACTACCCGGAGAGGTAATGGAATTCAAGGTAGATCATCCATTCATGTTCTTCATCGAAGACAAGAGAACGGGATGTATCCTTTTCATGGGAAAGGTTGAGAATCCTTTGTATTGAGGAAATGCCAATTGGCATTTATCCTTACTTTTTAGTTTTTCATTGTCTGGATTATGTTTGCGTCGACCAAAACAACAAACAAAGATTAAGAACATACGAAATAGAAACTACTACAGCCCTTATTTCCAATAAAGAATTTATAGGTTTGATATGTGTTTTACGAATTTTACTATCATACAAAATCCTGAACCAATAATTAACCAAAAAAGTAATATGAATAGAGGGTTCCATAATTGCTCCATCCATTATTTTTCCCGATTTGTACCGGCAAATGCAATTAGTACTCCCATAACTGCAATAATTGCAGTAAATCCTTATAATTCGAAGTTTCTTCTGTAGTATTTCCTCCCGAATTGTCTTTCATATCATTTCCAGCAGTTATGTTTATGGAATGACCCTGTTCATAGAATCCAAAAATATTATTATCCACAGCAATAAAACGTCCAGATGGAGCCACATTAATCCTGTCATAATTCTTTACCGGCAATGGTATATCCTGAATATCATGTGTACTGGTGTTCAGTACTGAGATCTCATTATCCTTGACAAATAGCAGATCTGTACCTTTCCATGTGTGGTAGGTCACATTCTCGATCGTCAGTTTATCCAATTCGTTAAACAGGAACAGATTCGACGTTTTTATGTAAGGCGGGACCCTGTAGCTAGGATTGAGATCGGTCGCTAAAATATAACCATTCGGACCCACCATCCCATCAAGACCATGATTACCTTCAATCAGTTTTCCCATTTTTCCGATTATTGAGAGTGAGTATAATGCATATGTATCATCATCTGACCTCTTTTTAACCAGAAGCTTTTCACTGTCCGGATACCATTGTATAACTCTTGAGGAACCTGAATCAAATACAGCTATTTTTTCAGGGTTTCCCCCACTATCATTTATTGCATATATGTCGTAATTGAGAGTTCCATCTTCTTCCGAACCACTTATTTCATAGAAAATTAGTTTATTACTATCCGGGCTCCATTGTGCATCATACATTCCAACATGTTCTGCAGAATATATCTGGTTGAGTTCTCTTTTTTCAATATCAACAATAATAATATTACAGATATTTTGTATAAAGACAATTTTTTCCCCATCCGGAGACCACTCCATATTTTCGACATCTGCGGTATCATCAGGCAGGTTAAAGACAAGATTCGTATTTTCTTCCAAATCATAAATGATGAGGTTTCCAGGCATTAGTGCAGCTATTTTATCTTCAGTAGGCGAATATTTAAAATTCGATGGATCGCTTTCTAGTTCTATCATTTCGGGATCAAGTTCTACTTGTTGAGTTAACTGCATGTCACTTGACATGATGATAAGTTGAGAAGATGTTACTCTGTACATTCTTTCTTTTGATAATTCCATATATGCAAAATAAGCACCTGAGTGGCTCCATACAGGTGCTGTGACACTCTTACTTCCGCTGTAACTTGATTCTCCCCATGCAACACGCTTAACGTCAGAGCCGTTTGCATTTGCTATATAAAGTGCTGATATCAGACTACTATTAAAATCCCCTCCTCCTTTTGGAAGGAGGAAAAGAGATGCATCAATTAGCATTTGACTGCCGTCAGGGTTCCAGATGACATTAAAAACAGGTTTGTTGTTGATATTGCTGATATCAAGGCGATTCGTTTCCACAAGACTTATGATGTCTTTGCCTGCGATCTGGTTCAAATCAGATACTTCGGTTACATTCACCTGTTTTAGACTGCCACTTGCAGAAACCGGTTGAAAAGACAGGCAAACCAATGCAATAAACATTAGTGTTAGTTTAATTTGTTTCTTGAACATTTGATCATCTTCTATTTTTGAGCTTTTTTTGACTGTTTTACGAGGGAATATTTGCCTTTGATCGTGTCCCTGCTGCTCGACTATAAGCAGTATGCAAGCCTTGTTTGTGGTACAGGAACAGGGGATGGACATTACCTTGAATTGTATCATCCGCAATCTGTACTACCAGCAGCGTGTTAACTGCAACTAAACTCGAGAGAATGAAAATTCCTGTTGACATTTTCAATCTTAGCCAGAACATCATCAATTGCATCATCTCACTTTAACAATAAATAGTAAGTGTGAAACAAATGATATAACTGATGTGTGACAATGAGATGAAACGTCTCACATCCCTGATACCACCGTATTTTGATGCTGAAAATAGAGCTGTTGTTCGGTCTCTTCCAATGTTATCATTGTTTTCCAGATCTGCATGCTGCATTATTCATTATGGCTATGTTGACGGTCTCCAGGACCAATTATAAGAATTACAAAATTTTTGTGACGCCGACATCGATTACCATACAAATTGAGATACTATATCCAGGAATAAATTAGATCACATATCTGAGGAGTGATATGAACCAACACATCATTCCGTAATTCATCAATAATGAATGGGTTAACAACAGGACTCTTACAAAAAATAGGGATCACAGGATCCAAAGACCTCAAAGCAGTACAGGCAGAATATATTCAAAGAAGAGATAGCCTTCCACGATAAATATCAGTGGCATCCCGACCCTGAATGTCTGATGTCTGGTCTTGTGCCTGAACTTCTGCATTCCCATTATGGAACCTATGCTTCCGCCCAGCAATGCCCAGGTGAAAAGGGTCTTTTCCGGTATCCTGTATTTGTTTTTAATAGCTTTTTTTTTGTCAGAGTACATCAGCCAGAAAGAATAGATATTGACTAGAAAAAGATACAGGAGAATGTACAAATATAATTCCATATTCCATTCTCCTTATTTATGTGAAATGACACTTATTCGAACTTACATGGATTCAGGCGCACCCAGTCCAAGAGTGTCCAGGGTATTGGCAAGAACCATTCTTGCACAATCCACCAGAGCAATACGGCTTGAACGTAATTGTTCATCCTCTGCATTCAAGACAGATACAAAGCGGTAGAACTGGTTGAACGCATCAGCAAGTTCTCTTGCATAGATAGCAAACGTGTGAGGTCTGAGCTCTTTTGCACATTGATCGAGCATGTTGTCGAACATTGCCATTTTCTTAATAAGAGAAACTTCAGAATCTTCCACAAGAAGAGTAGTGTTGATAGGTTCTTCCGAACTCCAGAGACCTTCATCCTTAGCTTTCTGTAGAATGCTACATGCGCGTGCATGTGAGTACTGAATAAATGGTCCACCCTGTTTTTCAAAATCAAGGGCTTCTTTCCAGTCGAACACTGTGGATTTTTCAGGTGACACTTTTACAATATCATATCTGACAGCCCCAATTCCCACTATTTCCGCTACCGTTGCCTTGAAATCATCAGGCATATCCGGGCGACGCTTGTCCACTTCTTCATACGCCTGTGTCTTTATCTGGTCCAGCAGGTCATCAGCACTGATGAACTTACCACTTCTTGTGCTCATTGAACCTTCCGGAAGGGATACGAATTCAAATATAACGAATTCAGGCTCTTTCTTGCCTATCGCATTAAGCGTAGCCTTGAGCTGACCGGATATCAATTTGTGGTCTGCTCCGAACACATCGATGATCCTGTCCGCACGTTCACCTTTCCATTCATGGTATGCAAGGTCACGTGTGGTGTAAAGGGATGTGCCGTCCGTACGCTGTATAACCAGTGTCTTTTTAAATCCATAGTCCTGAAGGTTCACAACAAGTGCACCGTTGTCTATCTCTGTGCGACCTGTGGCCTTTATCTCTTCAATTATCCTTGAAACATCGCCGGACCTGATGAAACTGGATTCTTTCGGGAACTCGTCATGTGCCACATTCATCTTCTTGAGCGTTTCCTTGATGCCGGAAACTGCGAGATCGACCGCCTTATCGAAAGTTTCGATGGTAGCTGCATCCCCTTTTTCAACAAGCTGCATGAGCTTGTCAATCTCAGCGACCTTTTCAGGATGAGCATTGAGTTCTGCGTTTGCTTTTATGTAAACATCTGCAATGGCATGGTCAGGCTTGGAGCTCTCATCAAACTCGAAATAACCAAGGGCCCAGGAAACTATCGCTATCTGGCGACCCATATCATTAACGTAATAGTGAAGTTCCACATCATATCCTGCACGTTTGAGAATACGCCCGAGGGTATCACCGATTATGGAATTCCTTATGTGACCCACATGCAGCGGACCGTTGGGATTGGCTGAAGTGTGCTCGAGCAATATCCTGCCCTCAGAGAAATTACCTCCAAAGGCTTCTTTTTGCTCCCTTATGGCCAGAACTGTGCCCTCAATGAAATTACGGCCTGCCCAGATATTCAAATAGGGACCCAATGCCTCAACTTTCTCTACGAAAGAGCCTTTAGGTATCACAATTTCGCCTGCTATCTTCTCAGCAACATCCTTCGGGCTCTGCTTTGCAACAGAAGCTAACCTGAATGCTATTCTTGAAGACAGGTCTGCGTGCTGTGAAGGACCAAGCTCCATATCGTCTGCTTCAAACCCTGCTGAACTGACAGCGTCGTTCAGTATACTTGTAACCTGATCTATAAAATCTAAAAACAAAATGATCACCTTTAAATTAACTTTAGATACCTGTGTTGAAACGCAATATCGCTACAACGCCGCCAAAAGCTTTCAATAGTTGTGAACCTTCCTCGAAATCAGTGGATATGAACTCCACCCTTGTACCCATTTGGTCACATATCTCAGACAGTTGATCAACGACATCCACCTTTTCAGTGATCTCAAGGTAAGAACCACATTTAGGGCAGTTGCCAGTAGGAGAACTGCTGTCCCCGGGCTTGAATTCGCGACTTGTCTTCTGCTCATAATCACAGGAAGTACACTTGACAGTTTCCCTTACAGCTCTGAGGTCCTCGGATATCAATAATATATCCACAGCACCTATTATGAGGTTCTCACGGACATTGTCCTCACCATAGGTCGCTTTGCCGGAATCCGATACCAATTCCCTGAAGAACTGTTGCATCAGCTTCTTCTCGACCATGAGATCAAGGTCTTCAAGTCTCTCGCTCGCAGCATTCACGAGTTCGGAAAGACCGGATTCATCGGTGTATGCAACATCGAAAAGATCAAGGACCTTCTTCTCGATCTCGTGGTGGAAGAAATTACCTGCTTCGAACTCTTCTTTTGTGGGTGACGGACCACCTATAAGCACTCCTTCGAAATCTTTCTGCTCTACTGCAAGGAAGACCTCACTTGCAGCATCTCCGATACGTTTGTAGAAATCATGTATGGCAATAAGTCGCAATTGCTGGAACCTGTGAGCACTCTGACCACCCTTTCTCTGTTTCCCGGGTACAGTGGAAGTAAGATTACGGAATGCTTCTATCTGTTTACCCGTGAGAAGACCAACCGTAGCTTCACGCCTGTCCAATACAAGCAGACCATAGGTCTTTGCTTCCTTTAGCATATCTTCCAATGGGGTAAGGAAAAAAGACGAATCGCAGTGATATCTGTAAGTGATAATGGGTTGTGGTGGCTCAACAATAGTGGTCTCCATATTGGTCTTGTTCGCACCAACATCTACCGCACCAGTAAAATATACAATCCCATTTTCCGGAACTGTACCATACCTGAGCCTTGACATAATAGAATCGATGGCTCCCTGCACATTGGTCTTGGTAAGCTTGGATTTGATATTGGAGGCCTGGCTATGTTCGTTCCTAAGCTGTGATACAACATCTGAGATCTGTTTATCAGGAGGTATGTACAGAGAAATAAGTTCGGTACCACGACCTTTTTTTCCTCTTAACGATTCCAGTTTCTTTTTAAACTCGTATTTCTGATGTGAAGATTGGTCAGCCATTGTAGGAATACTCCATAATTAGGATCAATTGGGATTATAGTTGCATCTTGCAACCTGATGATTATGTTCTGCATTGAACATTGATGCTATTAGCTATAAGGTGTACCTATGTAAACAAGGACATAAATATAGGTTATGACTGATCACATGACCTTTGTCTGAATTTTACTCAAGGTCTGAAACTTTTCCGTCTTTTGACAGAAGGACAATACGACTAACTTCTACATCATCTGCAACACTGTATCCAATGTGACCAGCAAGTTCTTTTGCAAACTCAAGAACTTCATCGTGTGCAGGCATGGCTTCGCGCGGAAGGCGGCCTCTGGAATAACCTAGGTGCATATACGCCTTGACCTCAATGTAATCTGGGTCCGCCTTTTCGATAAGTCGCCCATAACCTGCTGTATCGAACATGTTCAAACCTTTGATCAATGTTATGCGAATAGCTTTTCTGTTATTTTTCGTTCCAAGGATCTCAAGGGACCTGTTGATCTTATCCCACAGTGCAGGAGATTTCGGTAAACAAACCTTTTCATACGTCTCTTTGTCAGGCGCATCCAGGCTCATATAAAGCTGTGAAGGCTCTATCTTTTCCATCATTTCAGGAACAGTACCATTACTTACAACAAAAGTACTAAAGCCCTGGCTTTCATACTCTTCTACAAGTTCAGGAAGATACGGATACAATGTAGGTTCGCCTGAAAGAGAGATAGCGACATGTTTTGGTTCATTGGCTTCTATCCAGCGCTCTCTTGGTGCTGAATGTCCAAAACCTGTGATCAGTTTTCGCTGAGCCTTAATTGATGACCCCACGATTTCCACTGGAGAATCCCAATTATTTGGAAGAGATACTTCGACCTCAGTAGGCCTCCAGCAATGTAAACAACGCTGATTGCATCTCAGTGTTGGAGTCATTTGTAAACAACAATGAGAGGTTATGCCATAGAACTTTGACTTATAACATTCGCCTTGATCTTTTATTGAACGGCTAAGCCAAAGACATGTCTTAACAGCCGAATGAGTGCCTGCAAGACTGTACTTTTGCTTTTTTAGCAAAGTTTCAAAATCAGTTATTTCAGGAAGGATCATTAGATCTTCCTTATCTTTTAAAGACATTTGATGCATACTTCCTTTTTGCAGTATATATAGTAATCGGAAATCAAAAGATAGCTTAAATTTTTCCTCATACATTGTAATAAAATTATTAAAACTGAAGGAGTGTCGTCCTGAGAGTAGATAGGTCCACCACCGGAACCTTTGCAGGGGTAGGCATTAAATTGACCCTTTTCTGGAACTCTGTCTGAGACTGCCATGTACCTGAATTTATAAGAAGGACACTCTTGTAGTTTCCAACACCAATAGTATGTACATGACCACAATGCAGTATATCGGGCACCGGGTCAATGACGAAATGATCCTGTTTTTCCGGTGCAATGGAAACCCTGCTTCCATATATTGGTGAAAGATGTCTTCGTTTTACCATTTCCGCCATAGCTTTTTCAGGTTCTTGGTATGAAACTCCCGGAACAGATGCTACCAGATCATCTATCGAGCGTCCATGATACATAAGCACCTTAACACCATCAAGATCTACAAGTGCAGGATTTCCCACAAACGTTATCCTATCAGAGAAAAGGGAAGTGATACGTTCCGGAAAACGTGGCTGGGGTTCTGCTTGCCTGACTGCATCGTGGTTACCGGGAGAAATAATTATCTTTATATGTTCAGGTACCTAATCGAAGTACTCAGCAGCTTTTCTATACTGATCATAAACATCAAGTATATCAAGCTCATGTTCCTGTCCCGGAAATATACCAATACCATCAACAAGATCGCCTGCAACCACAAGAAAACGTATTTCCTCCGATATCTTTTTCAACTGCTCATTATCGGTCTTGCCGTTAAGGAAATCAAGAAAGCTACACCACTCTTCTTCAAGAAAAGTAGAGCTGCCTACATGGATATCTGATGTAAAAATAGCTTTGCCCCAGGTACCTTCTCTCCTATTTGGAATATTGGGAAGGTCTGGAAATACCAACTTTTTTGCGATCAGAAGACTACCATCATTGGTCATTGAACCGGTTATACCTATAACCTCATCAAGAACGAGTTTGCTTGCTTCCTCGAAAAGGTCCTTTTCTGCCTGATGCACCAGCACTGGAAACGAACCTGTGGGATCTTCCAACTGTAGCATCTTATGACCATTGGCAGTGGTCCTTATCTCAGAGACCATACCTATAATAGATGCCTCATTGTAATCCCCACCTCCTCCACGTCTTACCCCACTGCTGTGTTTTCGGTTCTTATTAAGACTTTCAATAGGTCGGGCGGTTACCCTTCCACGTATAATATTACTTAGTTTAGTGTAACGATTCCTAAAATACTGAACAAATTCCATATATTCACCAACACAGGTCGACATATCTGTAATGTCAGACATGATATTGATATTGTTCACCTGTCCGTTGGAATCACTAAAACATCTTTCATCCTGCAAAGTGGCTGAAGATGATGTTGGAGAAAGTGTTGAAGATACTGAAGATCGTGCAGGAGATCGAGTTGAAGAAACTGGAGCTACCGAAGATGTTGGAGTATCATTGGAACATGGAACTTCCTCAAGACATTCCTTTGGAAGATCAGGATATTCTTTTTCAAAACTCTCTATATCAATATGTTCAGCTTCAATAACAAAAAGAGATTCATCCACATTTTCGAGTATATAGGAAATAAGGTCATTTGGTGCACTATGCAAAGCGATCATTTCCACAGCTTTAGGGCTTATCTGATAACCTGCTTCCAAAAAGATTTCCTGAACCTTAATCTCTTTCATAATATGGCCTGAACTAAAATGATGGAACTTAAGCTCAAATCGAATTGATGAAACCACAAATATCCATGAACATAACTTGAGTCGTGCTAACAAAGCATTCCTACAAATAAAAATGCTGCGTATAATTATAATAGATAAAGCCTAAATACAATATTCTTTTAAATAATCAGATACTTTCTTATCCTGGATCAATATGACCTTACAAGAATCATTTCACACATTCAGAACAAGTGAGAATTTCTGGATATCTCTTACAAGAGATCTCGTATCCGTGCTTTTGGCCGTAATGGCCTTTGCAGTGATATCACAGATAGTTTTTGGAATGTGGACACCCATGGTTGCGGTTGAATCCGGCAGCATGGAACCACATATGCAAATAGGTGACATTATTTTCATAAAAAGTATTGATCGGGCACAAATAATAACCAATAATGATACTTCTACAGAGCATATTAAATTTAAAATGCAAGGTGATGTCATTCTATACCGTCCTCATGGACAGGAAGGAGTGACACCGATCATACACCGGGCTATGTATTATGTAGAAGAAGGAGAAACTATGTGGTTTAACGGTCCTGTTGCTCCTCATAGCGGTTATGTAACAAAGGGCGACAATATAAGAACGAACATTTATTTTGACCAGCAAGGCCAGATAAGCCAATATGAACCTATTAAGGAAGAGTGGATAATAGGAACAGCACAGTTTAGAATACCATATGTAGGTTATCTGAGACTGCTCATATCCTAAATATCTTTATTTTTTTATTTTTTATAACAATCAAAAATTGATGCATCATAGATGCATCTGTGCTGTTATCACTGGTTTGAATCCCGCGAGCATTCCTAACCTGTAGTCTTCCAGAAGAACACGACGGGTGCTCTCGATAGGAACACTTAATACTATTTCTTTTGTTCTTCCATAACGACCTTTACTGACAACGACAGCATTGAGAATACCAAGCATATCCAGTTCAGATATAAGATCAGTTACCCTTCTTTGTGTCAGGATATCCATATCCACACTTATACATAGCTGACGATAAACATTGTAGACCTCTCCAGTAGTAACGTTCCTATGTCCGTTATCCCTCAGGACCATTACACTATAAAGTGACAGTTTTGACTGTGTCGGAAGTGTCCTGACTACTTCAACAATACGATCTATTTCTATCTTTTCCTGAGCTCTTCTGACATTCTCTTCTGCTACATAACTCTGATTATCACGTTCAGCAAGCTCACCTGCAACTCTTAGAAGATCCAGTGCACGTCTTGCATCACCATGTTCTTGTGCTGCAAAAGCAGAACACAAAGGAATGACCATTTCGTCAAGGACATCATCCTTGTATGCAATAGCTGCTCTTTGCCCTAGGATATCACTTATCTGTTCAGCATCGTATGGTGGGAAAATTATCTCTTCTTCCCCAAGTGAACTTTTCACCCTTGGATCGAGGAAATCTGTAAATTTAAGGTCATTTGATATACCTATCATACTGAGCTTTGCATTTTTAAGATCGGTGTTTATACGGGAAAGATTGTAAAGAACATCATCTCCCTTTTTTACAAGTTTATCGATCTCATCCAGAATGATCATTATAACCTGCTTTTTAGAATCGATCGCTTCTTTAAATTTTGAAAATACTTGATCTGTAGGCCAACCAGTCATTGGTATATCTTCACCAAATTGTTTAGCGAGATTTGCCAATAATCTATATTGTGTATCAATTACTTCACAATTGAGATAAAGCACAGAACATGGAACATCCAGATCTTCACTTTTTCTTTCAAGTTCAATACCAACATAACGTGCAACAGCAGTTTTACCTGTACCAGTTTTACCGTATATTAAAATATTTGATGGAGTATCTCCCCTAAGTGCAGAAACAAGGATCGTAGCAAGATTGTTTACCTGTTCAGTTCTGTGAGGAAGTGAGTCAGGTGTATAAGAAGGTCTCAAAACTTCCTTGTTCTTAAAAAGTGATTCACTTTGTAACAAGTCTTCAAATAATCCACCTAATGATTTATTCTCCATATTTTAAACCTTCCAATAAATTCATACTTATTAACAATAATCAAATGAATTTGTTATTAACATAATAAAATTTTAAAATCCATTTGTTTAGAAATTATCAAACTAACATTTATTTAGATATAACTTTTATCTTCTATGTAATCCAGATATCTTATAATGTCAATTGTTGTAATACACATTTATTCTGAACTTTAAAACATAAAATAATGATAATACATAACAATATCTAAAAAAGGAACTTCGGTTTTTCATGATGAACAAATATTAACATGATATAACTTCAGATTTTCTTTTTAAGACATTATTTATTACTTTTGAAGCTTTAAAATGTTCATTTTGTAAAGCTTATTTTCCACTTGATGCAATGGAAGTGTACCTTATTAAGAGTTATGCTTAATACCCCCTTGTTTCAACTGGAACTTTTTATAAATTATTTAAAATAAAGTTAAAACCACTTTCAAGCGATTTTTTTATGTTTTTGTTACATTATTTTGTTTATAACAAAAAGTGATGAAAAAGTTTCTTTTGGAACTACACCCCTTAGTTTCGCTTGGAAAGTATATAAAGAACCGTGACCCTATGGTTTCAACTGGAGTGCAGAAAAAAATAAGAGATATATTTTTTATAATATTAAAAAAAGAAGGTGTTGTAAGAATATAATTAATAGTTAATAAAGGTTTCTAGGAATTTAAAGGTATATTTTAAAACTTGTTCAAATGTTCCAGTTGAAACAATGGGGTGACCCTCTTAGTTCCTCAAAACGAATATTTTCAAAATACGTCACCATATTTTTATTATTAATTTTAAATATTCCAAATAAATTTTTAAAACTATCAAAAAAAGATAACAACTTAAAATTAATAATAAATAATGTATCTTTTTTTAAATTATAAAAAATTTAAACACAATCAATTTAAACAGGTTGTATGTAATTACCTAGGGAATTCATGGAAGAAAACGGCAAAACAAAAGAAGAAATATTATTATTTCTTAAAAAAGCCAAATCTGCTGATGCAAGTTATGAGCGTGTTCTAAGTTCAATGTGTACTTATCCACATGAAATTGCAGTTTTAGCTCATACACAATTCATAGAATCAAACATGGGAGATCCAGGTCTTTTCCCTGGAACTTTTAATCTTGAAAAACAAGTTCTTGCTATGTTCGGGAAAATGCTACATCACAAAAATTCTCCTGAAAAGGCTGGTTATTTAACAACCGGAGGAACCGAATCTAACATACAGGCAATAAGGTCAATGCATAACTTTCGTCATGATATTTCAAGGCCTAATATAGTAATGCCAGAATCAGCTCATTTTTCATTCGATAAAGTTGCAAACTTATCAGGGATCGAAATTAGAAAAGCTTCTCTTGATAAATTGCTCAAAGTTGACCTCGATTCCGTACGGTCACTTATTGATAAAAACACAATTGGTCTTGTTGGTATTGCAGGTACTACAGAATTTGGTCAGCTTGATCCTATCAATGAATTATCAAAGATAGCTATTGAAAAAGGGATCTTTTTACACATTGATGCAGCTTTTGGTGGTTTTGTAATTCCTTTTATGGATATTGATTATACCTATGATTTTAGGCTTGAAGGTGTAACTTCAATGACAATAGATCCTCATAAAATGGCTTTGAGCACAATTCCTTCAGGTGGTCTTTTATTCAAAGAACCTGAATATTTTGAATGTCTTGAGATACACACACCTTATTTAAGCGTCAATAAACAGTATTCATTAACAGGAACTAGAAGCGGTGCAGGAGTGGCCTCGACTTATGCTGTCATGAAACATCTTGGAAGAAAAGGTTACAAAAAAGTTGTTTCAGACTGTATGTCCGTCACAAAAAAATTGGTTGATGGTGCAGAAAAATTGGGCATAAACACTGTTATCGATCCGGTTTTAAATATTGTTGCATTGGATGTTCCTGAAGCTGATCTTGTGAGAAAAAAATTGCTTGATGAATATGGTTGGCATGTATCTATTACACGTAATCCCCGTGCTCTTAGGATCGTTATAATGCCTCATATTAAAAATGAAACAATAGAACTATTTCTGAAAGATCTTGCAAAAGTGATCAAGTGAACAAAAAGGTTAAAAAATCGTTTTTTAAATTTTCACGGATGAGGGGATGATTCGATGATACCTAGCCTTGAAACTTGTAAAGGCGTGTACCATCGGAATCCGTGTGTAATACTAACTATGATCTGAGCATATAAACAGTTGAGCCAAGCAGGGTGAAAGTATTCTGTAAGATCAACTTAGACTATTTAATGGTAAAATCATAGAAAATCATTATAGAAATCTACGAAAACAACCAGATAGTACTAAATATCATAAAGATTAGAAATTAGTCATGCAAAATTCTTTCAAAATTGGAACTATTATTGGTATTCCTATCAAAATCCACATCACATTTCTATTGGTACTGCCGGTTTTTGCATTTATATTTGCGTCAAATCCTGCACCTTTTGGTTTTAGTGATCAACCGGTATTTTTAGGATACTTGCTTGCATTAGTGACAACACTTCTTCTTTTTGTATGTGTGGTCCTTCATGAGTTGGGGCATTCCTATCTGGCACAAAAATATGGTGTTAAGATAACAGATATCACTTTGTTTCTGATAGGTGGTGTCTCTTCAATGGAAGAGGTCCCAAGGGATCCTTCCCAGGAAGCAAAAATGGCGTTTGCAGGTCCTCTTGTGAGTTTTATTATAGGTACATCACTGCTGCTGATCAATTTTGTTCTGGCTGATACATTCGCTACATTTGGAGAGAATGTTGTTTCCAGGATCATACAAATGCTCGGCTATATTAACATAGTTCTTGGTATGTTCAATCTGCTACCGGCATTTCCAATGGATGGAGGTCGTATTCTTCGGGCATGGTTTGCAAGAAAGATGAACTATGTACAGGCAACTCACACAGCTGCATCTGTAGGTAAAATGTTTGCTTTCCTTCTTGGTTTTCTGGGCCTGGTATCAAATCCCTGGAACCCCTGGCTTATATTTATTGCAATATTTGTTTATATGGGTGCATCCGGAGAAGACAGGTCGACAGCTGTTACGATGACACTTGAAAAGATACCTGTTAAGGACGTTATGTCAAAAGATGTTATTTTTGTCGAACCTTCCATGACAATTGATGAACTTACACAATTCATGTTCGAAAAAAAACACATGGGCTATCCGGTGATGGAACGTAATACTTTAAAAGGTATTATAACGTTTACAGATGTACGCAGGGTAATGTCTCTGGAACGCTACAGTGTGCTGGTATCTGATGCAATGACACATGATGTTGTAACGATTCCATTAGAGGCAAATGCTGCCGATGCTTTCAAGCTGATGAGTTTTAATAAAATCGGCAGGGTATTGGTGATAGATGAAGGTGGTTCTGTGACAGGAATTTTATCCAGGACCGATCTGATGCATACTATGACTTTATTGAACGAGTGATGGGAACAATGGAAAGTTCGAAAGATAAAGAAGTACAGTTAAAGGAAAGTCGATTGATGACCGATTCCCGTACTGCTACTTCTGGTTATAATTACGATACGGGTTCAGGCTCAGTTTATTCCGGCAATGGAGGTGGTACTTTTTCACAGACACCTTCCCTTGTTTCAACGGAAAGAGCTGACCCTGCTAGACCAAAGCCTTCTGAAATAATAATTGTGGGTACAGCTCATGTTTCAGAAAAGAGTGTCAATGAAGTAACAAGCGCTATTGAAAATGAAAAGCCGGATATTGTAGCAGTCGAGCTTTGTCAAGGCAGATACGATTCGCTTAAAGGAGAGGTAAAAGATTCAGACCTTCCGATCAAGGACATCCTGAGTGGCGGAAAGATCTATTACTTCTTGGTGCACTTGCTTTTGGCTTATGTACAGAAGAAGATCGGTGATGAGATGGGAGTTCAGCCAGGTGCTGAAATGATAACTGCCATCGATGTTGCAGAAGCCAATGGAGCTAAGGTCGCACTTGTTGATCGTGATATACAGCTTACACTGCAGCGTTTCTGGAGCAAGATGAGCATCTTTGAAAAGTTCAATATGCTAGTTGCACTTGTTTCTTCAGCTCTGGGAATTGGCGGTTCCAAGAATATAGATATTGATAATATTACTGATCAGGACATGGTAACGACTCTCATTAATGAGCTTCGAAAAGCTTCCCCGAATGCGGCTACCGTGCTCATTGATGAAAGGGATGCCTATATTGCAGGAAATCTTTTAAGACTTGCCAATGGTGGCAACAAGAAGATAATAGCAGTATTAGGTGCAGGCCACAAGCAGGGAGTTGAAAAATACCTTAAGGACCCGAAGTCTCTCCCTCCTATTTCTTCACTGACGGAATTGCCTCAAAAACGGTTCAGCTTCATGAAGATAATTGGTATTGGAATAGTGGGAATAGCTCTTGCAACATTTGGTTTGATCATTATGTCAGGAACCTCTCTCGAGTTGCTTCTTTTAGCATTCGGTTGGTGGTTTATTATTAATGGTGTGCTTAGTGCAGCGGGCGCTGCCCTTGCAAAAGGTCATCCGTATTCTGTTATCACCGCATTTTTTGTTGCATGGCTAACATCTTTAAACCCACTAATGGCGGCTGGATGGTTTGCAGGGCTTATGGAAGCTAAACAGCGAAACCCAACAACTGCCGATTTGAAAGAAATGGTGAAACTCGAGAGCTTCAAAGAGCTTCAGAAGAACAATTTCTTCAGAGTTGTCTTTGTAGCCGCACTTGCTAATGTCGGAAGTACCATAGGGACCTTCCTTGGTGCTTGGGTGATGTTAGAAGTAACAGGAATTAATAAACAGGATTTGCTTAATGCAGGATTGACTGCAATTGGATTTAATTGAATTGTGATTGCTTCAACAAAATTGTAGCAAAGCAAGTACATAACTAAAAAAAAATGGAATGGTAGATTTTTATAATCTATCATTTATCTTCATTTTGTTGTTCTATCAATGGAATATCTGACAGATTTTCCCAGACATCTTCATAGTTATCATATTTTGTCAGAAGGTCGACTATGACAGGTAATGAATCTGGCCATATCTCCGGCAGGTCGGCTTCACCTTCTACTTTTATCTCATAGGCGAGCATTTCATCAGGTGGAACATATTGTGCATTCACACTTTTTTTGTTTCCTCTTGCATCGATACGATACCAACTGATGTCCGGCAGATAGATAGCATTCAGGTCATGAAGGCAAAATGGTTCTCCGTTATTATCCCTGCTAAGACGTTGATAGTACAATCCGGCGGGAATGCTATTTGCCCTAAGCAAAGCTGCCAGAAGGTGACTTTTAGCATAACAATAACCGGTTCCTGCTTCCAGTACCTCGGAAGCTTTCAGGGTGATAGGGTTCAGACAATGATCGTGACTGTGATAGATATTATCCCTTACCCATTCAAAACACCGTTTTGTGATCTCAACAGGTTCATCTGATCCCAATGCAAGCTCCTTTGCAAGCTTTTGAACTTCCGAATGTTTCCAGTCAATTATCTCTGTAGAGCGTAATATTCGTGCATACTATCAGCCTGGTATCATTATAAATAGATATTAAGAAGCGTTATGAACAGAAATTATAAACGAACAGGACTCAAAAAATAAAATAAAAATGGATGACCTTAGAAAAGGTCATGAAGGTTGAACTTGTGTGGTCCGAGACTTCCGCCGTAGTTTCCTGCGGTGATCTTCTTGATACCAGGAACAGCAACAGCTGCTCTTATTCCCATCTCGGTTGCTTTTGCAATGGATTCGAAGTCAAGACCATTGATAACTATCTCATAGACACAGTTAACGTCTGCAGGGATCTCTGAGCCTTCTACCTTGTCCTTGATGCTTGGACAGAACTTCTCGTTTGCAGTTGCTTTGAGGAACTTGTACTTGTTTGCGCCTGCCTTTGAACCGCTTGCAACGATTCCGCCTGGGAATGGTGTGATGGTACCATCAACAGCTCCGATCGCATCGACTGCGTTCTCTGCTGCGGTAAGTGTTGTCATCTGTGTGTCACCGAAGATGAAGAAGTTACCACCTGCGATAGCGGTTACTGCACCGAGTGTGTCCTCTACAAGGAAGTCACCCTCCATCATTGGGATAACATGCATCTTGCGACCGCCAACCTCTGTCTCAGACTCTGTTCCATCTGCGAAGTATTTGAGCTTGCGTCCGGTATCGAACTGCTTCTCTGCATCTGGAAGGCCGTTGAACACTGCGGTTGTTGGTGCTGTGAGGATACACTGACCTACACGCTCTAAAAGCTGTTCTTCAAGTGACTTGAATCCGAAGGTGCAGAACTGTATGTAAACACCTGGTCTGCCATCTGGTGTCTCACTTGCATCCGCGTACTTCTCAATGCCGGCTTCAGCAGGACATCCAATGACTGATGTTCCGAATCCTGTTGCTTCCTGTGCTGCAACAGTTGCCCAGCGCTTTGTTGCTGCTGTGATCAGTATTCGTGAAATTTTGATTGGGAATGCCTCTGCAAATGTATCTTCGATCTCTACTCCATTTAGTTCCATTACAACACCTACATGATTGAATTTTAGTATGAATTACAATACAATTACAATACATATATGTTGTGTCCATAGCGATAGATAGTACATTTGCAAGGAAGAATATGAAAAAGAGCTTTATTTGACTGCAATAAAAGATTGGTTTGAAGAAATATTTGCTTCACTCCAGTATCAAAGATTATGAAATTGTGGACAATCTTAAGCAAACGTTCTTTTTGGAAGAATTTTACCAAGTGTCTGTTGAGTACATCTTCATTTATGTGGTACAATAAATAGGAGTCAATAGCGGTTAAAGTGGATAGGTTTCTTTTCTTTTAGTGAGAAGTCGTATTTTTTGTAGGCTCAACTTTTTCCTTCAATGCTCAATAATTCCAGTTTAACAAACTCACCACGGTGTGTTTCCCACCACTTTCGGTCTTCACGGGATGGAAGTTTGTAGGAAAATGTAGGTCGCCCATCTTTTCCAATTGCAGAGTGTGTAACAGTGCGAATGCCAAGACCCTCGATATTCACTTCGATAGTTGCTTTATTTTCCACCATTTCGAAAAAATTACAGTCGTTATACCATAATTGATTATCTCGTATTTTGTAGGTGTTATCAACTGCTAAAGGTTTTTGTATCATGTCCATAGCTCCATATTAGATTACTTGGCAAAACTGGTTGGAACATACTAATATACCTTTCGCAATTTAGAAATTTTACCTGCCTGTATTTTCATAGGTTCGCAAAAAAAGTGTATAGAATTTATCATCATCGGTACGCTGATCACCTATATCCATGACAGCGTCCTGAATGGTAATGGCAAAAGGCCCTTGCTTTCCCATTCTGGAAAAAAGCTCTGCAATGGTCTTCACAGGTCCCTCAAGTTCTGAACACATTGCAGCAAGGCATATATCCTTCATTGAAACAACGGTCTGTTGCATCAGTTCCCCGGAGTTATTTTTAAGAGCAGCAAGGCCTACATCGTTCAATTCATTAATGACATGTGACAGTTCCTCTTCACTATACTCGCGTGCAGCTATTACACCAAGATCCTGCATTGTCCGGACGACTTCCAGTGCGTCCTTTTGGTCGAAGAACTTTCCCATACTACGCAAAGAACCGACCAATTTTTTGAAACCATCCTGTCTTTCCTGAGTTTTTTCTTGAATAGAACGAATACCGATATCCCGTATTGTGAGAACTACAAGACGGCTGTAATTTGCGCGTTCATATCTTGTTGATATTCTTGCCAGTTCAAGCAATTGGTTTGTTACCGCTATCATAGTCGAAGTGTCCTGTGCAAAGATTGCATTATTGCCAATATCTTTGAGCAGCAACAATCCTTTTTCGACTGCTTCTTCATGTCTCGATCCGGCAGCAGCTTCTGTAATATCTCCTATGGACCTTACGAATTGTTGGTTCAGTTGTGTTGAAGTTCTTCCTTTTATATCATCGAAAAGGGATGTCAATGATCTTAGCGATAGTACAGCTCCATCCTGGCTTCCGTGCTTTGAAGCTGCTTTTCCGATAACACCGATCGAATGAACAACACATTCTGTTGCAGTTTCATCTCTTGAGGCTGCAATAAAGCCTATCTCGAGCAAATGGAAGTTCATATGTTTTGCAATAACAGTAGTGTCTCTGGCACCGGTCATGAGGTTCTTTGCCGAAACGGTTATCTTATCCAATCCTTTTTTGAAGCTGTCTTCATCATGGTTTCGAACTGCACATCTGATACTGTCAACAGCAGCTGAAAGAGGATCATCAACATCTCTGGTAATGTTCTTTGATGAAGCTTCGACAAGGTCGTATGAAGTTATCTTCCCCATCATTTCGTCAAATCGGTATGCTATCTTTTCGTTGTAAAGATTCCTTGTAATGGATGCTGCCCCATATCCCAGAATAGTTGCAATTGCTATGACCACACTGAATATGATCGGATCATGAAGGTTTATGAGATGGGATGCTGAGATTGTGAATGCTACAGAAGCAATTATGAACGAAAGATTGTGATTCATTGCTCTTCTTTTTGAACTTTGCCATATTGTCACTGCCCAAAGTAAGGTAAAAAAGACAAGAAGGATAGAATCGATCGCAAGGTCGGATGTGATACCGGATATCAGAAGGGCTGTTATAACAGATATTTGCATTGCGAATGCGGCCATTGTAAGATCCGGAGCAGCTTCTGATAGGTCCATCTTAAGGTGATTTCGTATGAGAATATCAAAAAATAGAATGGCAGCAGTAAGACCGATGACAATTAAACTGTCGATGATTGTGGTAATCAATATATCCATATTTATCACTGGTTGAATTTAGTACTATCCTTATAGTTTTGCGCCGCAATTTTTGCAAAAATAAGCATCAATATCATGGCCCTGTAATCCGCAATTGTGGCAGGCGATGTTAAGGGCAACGTCCTTTGTTTTTTCAGATATCATAATAGGTCTGGCTGCCATGCTGGTGTTTATAATAGAATGAGTAATGATGCCAGTAGGAACCGCGATTATGGAATAACCGAGTAACATAACAACGGATGCCATCGCCTGTCCTAGTGGCGTAACAGGCACGAGGTCACCGTATCCCACAGTTGTCAGTGTTGTTATAGCCCAGAAGACACTTCGTGGGATACTGGTAAATCCATTTTGCTCCCCTTCAATGACATACATCAGAGAACCTAATATTAGTACAAGGTTCAGGACAGTGAATGTAAAAACGGTTATCTTTTTGCTGCTGTCTTTAAGAGCCTGTACCAGCATATCGGCCTCTGTGAGGTATTGAACAAGTTTAAGCACTCTGAATATCCTGAGCAAACGAAATACTCTGATTATTAACAGGTATTGGCTTCCTGGGAAAAAGAAGCTAAGATAGGTTGGTATGATGGCCAGAAGGTCGATTATCCCGAAGAAGCTGGTTGCATATCGGACTTTGCTCTTTACGCATATCATCCTCAGTAAATATTCAATTGTAAATAGGATGGTGAAGATAATTTCCGCCATGTAGAGCTTTTGATGATGGATCGAGCTAATTGAATGGACACTGTCCAGCATAACGACGATAACGCTCAGAATGATCGTCAGTATAAGGGTTATGTCAAAATATTTGCCGATAGGAGTGTTAGCTTCAAAGATGTATTTGTACATGTATGAACGCCATCCCTCACATTCGGAACGATTTTCCGAATCCCTGTTCCATCTGTTCATCATTCAGCCCTCTATATACAAGATCATAAGTTCGTTTTCTAATATTACATACATGTAGGAACCTGGGAATAATATTCTTTTTATTATAATATAAATCATTCTGAATATAGGCGATTGTCCATCAAAAGCTTTATTTTCTCTCCGTCTCATATTTGAGATGCATCTCATATTTGAGGCAGGATAACAAAAAGGTACCAAAAATGCATCGTATCAATGCTTTGAAACATCTGGCTCTTCTGGGCGCACTTAAGAAACCTGTGAAGATATCATCAAGCGAGTTCACCAGATACACCTCCACAGGTTCCAAAACAGCCGCAAGGATACTAAAGCAGCTTGAGGAAGAGGGATCTATCGATCGTCTGATCATTCCTGAAGGCCAGATGATATCCATTACGGAAAAGGGTCATAAATGGCTTGAAAGTGAGTTCAGTGATTATAAGCACATCTTTTGTGGCGATGAAGATAAAGTTGAGCTCTATGGTAATGTGATTACGGGTCTTGGGGAAGGGCAGTATTACATTGCTCAGGATGGATACGGATCCCAGTTCGAAGAGAAATTGGGTTTTAAGCCTTATCCGGGTACTCTTAATGTCAGGCTTACCAGTCACAGTGCAGACATACTGAAAAGGAAAAGCCAGAAAAATATAATTCCAATATCCGGTTTTACTGATGGTCAGCGTACTTTTGGAGGCTGTAATTGTTATTTTGTGGAGGTAGAAGGAGTGAGGGGAGCAGTTGTTACTCCTGAACGTAGCCATTACCCCCACGATCTGCTGGAGATAATATCCCCTGTTCATCTTCGTAAGACCTTGGAACTGAATGATGGGGATGAAGTGAAGATTATGATCGAAGACCGCAGTGCATGTGAGTGATCCTATGACAAATGAAAATTACACTGATAATATCAAAAAGGCGATAAAGGCCGCACAGAACGGGGAAATGTTCTTTATTTACGATTCAGATAGCAGAGAGGGTGAAACTGATTTTGTAATTACTGCTTCTTCTGTAACTCCTGATGATGTGCGCTGGATGCGCAGGGATGGCGGCGGACTTATTTGTGTGGCTATCGATAGTGAAAATTCAAAAAAGCTCGGCCTTCCCTTTATATCCGATGTTCTTCGTGATGAAGCAAAGGCTAATCCTGCTCTTGGAAACACTGTTGAGAAAGGCGGAGATCTTGCATATGACACCCGTTCTTCATTTTCCATCTGGGTGAACCACAGGAAAACACGCACAGGCATTCCTGACAATGACAGGGCTCTGACCATAAACGAACTGTCAAATATCACTGAAAAGTGCATGAAAGGCGAAGATGTAATCTTTGGTTCTGAGTTCAGGACACCCGGTCATGTTGCTCTTTTGCGTGCGGCTGACCATCTGGTACATGACCGCAAAGGCCAGACCGAGCTTTCCATTGCAATCGCAAAGATGGCAGATGTAACTCCTGCAATGGTGGTTTGTGAGATGCTGGACGATTCCAACGGCAGAGCATTGTCAAAAAAAGATGCAAAAGAGTATGCTGAACTGCATGGCCTCGTCTTCCTCGAAGGCCAGGAGATAGTTGATGCATACGAGCAGTGGGAGCAAGCTTAAAGCTTTATTCTCTCCCCATTTTTCCATCCTTTTTCAGAAAGAATGATATACTGAAAAGTCTTATTATCAATCGTCCCCGTGGGGCCGTAGGGTAGCCTGGTCCATCCTGCAAGGCTGGGGGTCTTGCGACTTGAGTTCAAATCTCAGCGGCCCCATCACAAGATCTTGTTTTTTGAGTGCGAGTTAGTTTTGCAATAACGTAACTAAAAGATTTTATAGAGCTTCTGATTTACGATTAGAATCATGCTAAATGGAATTATATTGATTTGAATTTGATTATTTGTTTGATTATTTCAATTGTCCGATTTGCTTCCTTTTCTATATCGTACCATTCATTTTCTTTCGCTTTCTTTCCAATTTCATTCAATGATATAACTACAGATTCTGTTGCCCATTCCAATTTATTTTCTGCTGCTTTTTCCCCAGTTTTACCCAATGCTATAATTACAGATTCTGTTGCCTTTTCCCATCCATTTTCTGCTGCTTTTTCCCCAATTTGACCCAATGCCATCACTGCATATTTTGTTGGGTATTTAAATTTATTTTCTGCTGCTTTCTTTCCTATTTCATTCAATGTTATAATTACAGATCCTGTTGCCCCCTGCAATTCATTATCTACTGTTTTTTCCCCAATTGCACCCAATCCTATAATTACAGATCCTGTTACCCCTTCCCATTCATTTTCTGCTGTTTTTCCCCCAATTTGACCCAATGCCATCACTGCATATTTTGTTGCTTCTTCAAATTTATTTTCTGCTGCGTTTCTACCAATTTCCCTCAAACTTCCTAGTAAAATAAAACAATATTCCTCTTCTTTTTTTGCCAGAGCCAACATGCTTACTCTTTCAAGGTGTTCACAAATATGATATGAAATATTTTCTTCATTTTTCTTGTTTAATATTTCATTTGCTCGGGTTGCAATTGCATTTGCACCACTTCTCACAGTTGTGTGATCATATTTCATTATGGAACTGATAATAATATCAATAATAGGTAGCACTGGATCATTTTCATTAAGTGTAGTCCTTTTTTCATCTTCAGTTTTTGAAATTTTATCTTCAGTAATATCTTCTGCAAGCAGTTGAACAATCACGGAAGGATTCAGCAAGGCAAGAGTGTTCCAGATATACGGTATCAAGCAGATAAAACAAAAAAATCCCAGAAAATAAGTGCCAAAAATAAAAGATTCAAGACTAAAAAGTCCGTTTATTGGTAATGTATTGGTTCCAATTATCTTTATTGTGCCCAATCCGAAAAAGATAGTTGTTGTATAAATTGATATCAGTATCCAGATATCAGGGGTTTTCCTGTATACATCTATCACTCTCGATGAATATGACTGAGCTGAGAGCTGGATTGCTACCAAACTCAGGGTGATGACAATTGCAACTACTGCCGCCAGACTCTGTATAAGTGCGCTGAGCATGTATCTGGCATTATCGGGATTAATTCCGGTGTGCAAAAAATTGTAACCCGGAAAAAAAGCTGACAGTAGCATGATTGGTAAAATAAAAGCCAGGCTAACACAGGCAAAAAATAAGATATAAAATGTAATTCTGTTAGGCCATTTTGGTTCATTAAGAAATTTAAATATCTCTTGCAATTGTTTATGCATAATTTCAAAAACAGTTTTAATAGTTATAAAAGTATTGAAAATCTTTAAAAATTAAAAGTGTTGTCATCGTTTGGTGGCATGTTTAGTTTCTTCTACTCGACCTTTTCCCAGTATCATTTCAAAAAAATGAGTTAGCATTAAATATAAATAATACATGTTGTATATATCTAATATTAAGTTTGAATTAGATAACTTTGGAGAACACATAATGGCAGCGACTATATTCGAGTTTATACCGATATTCGTTGGAATTGCGATAGGATTTTTAATTTCCAACAGGGGCGTAAAAAATCTGAAGAGCCCGAGCAGGATGAAAGAACAGAAAACGCGGCAGGAGAAGCTGCACAGAGCACGATTATTGTGCTGATGTTGGCAATGGGCGTGATTTCTTATGGAGATATTTTTGATTTATTCAAATTGGAAACGTACCAATCTATACCAATATTATTTTTCACATTATGATATCGCTGATAGCTTTTCGTCGCTACTACAATTCAAAAGAATTTTGAGAGGGGAATTTGTATGAAAATCAGGAAAGACAAATAGGCTTTCTGGACACTGGCAATGTATCTTCCAATACTAACAAAAATAGATCTACATACCAAAGAACATTATAAAGATGCGAGTACACCCCTTTTCATGGGCTATCTCTGATACTAAGCTTGAATTACATAAATCATATGGAGAACATATAATGACAGTGGATATATTCGAGTATATACCGTTAATTATCGGAATGGAAATAGGGTCGTTAATTGCTCTTATTTATATCATAAGGCGTAAGAAAAGCGGAGAACCTGAACACGATGAACGGACGGAAAAAGTTACAGGAAAAGCCGCAAGAAGTACCATTATTGTTTTGATGCTTGTACTTCTTACAATTCTCGGAGGTGACCTCCTGAGTTTGATTAAACTGGAAGCAATTGAAATGCTGGCAATCATTATCCCAATTTTATTGATTTCTATGGTAGGATTTGTAAGCTACTACAATTCAAAGGAATTATAAGAGGAATTTGCATGAAGATCAGGAAAGATAAATACACTTTGCGAGGTTTGGCTTTAATTCTGGGAATGCTGGTCTTAGGTCTGATTTTGTGGCAATTCCAGTTCTACGGGGGTAGTGCAGCACTCATTATTATAGCCTCAATTCTCACGGTAATGTTCTTGCACACCGCTACAAAACCTCAGGAATATTTTATACGTGATGAAAGGTCTGTAAGAATTAATGAGAAAGCAGGATACCATGCCTTCTGGATACTTGTAATGTGTATAGCGATTCTGACAATGATGGACTGGTTCACTGAGATACTTTACAAGGATGTGAGTGCACCTCTTTATATTATTGGGATGGGCTCATGGGTCACTCTGAGATGGTATTATGATAAAAAAGGTTATGAGACAGACCCATGAAAACCAGGATCAAAGAACTCCGAGCCAGATATGATCTTACTCAGGAAGAGCTTGCGAAAAAAGTAGGGGTTAGGAGAGAAACCATTTTGTTTTTGGAAAAGGGAAAGTATAACCCTTCCCTGAAATTAGCTTATACCATTGCAAAGGTTTTTGATTCAACCATAGAAGATGTATTTATTTTAGATGATGAATGAGATGTTTTGGAATGAATAATCCAAAATATTTCAAATGATCTTCCTCTTTTTTAGAATTCTCACAGGGTAAATATTGAATAAACAGTTCATAAATTCTAAAAAAAATAGAAGTAAGACAAGTTCACAAGATGGTATGGCTCACTCACGCAAAATAGTGATGAGCCATGTGATGAACTGACTATGCTTAAAATGGTACAGCAGTTTTGGAACAACTGTTATTTCTTTTAAGCAAAATCGAGTTTGACGATCCTTTTACCTATCTTAAATTCCCAACGCAGCTCTCGTCAGTACTATCAATCCAACGAACAAATTAAGCACGACTAGCCCCCCAATTGCCACTGCACCATATTTGATATATTTAGTATCAAAATCGAGTATGGATAATGCTTTTTGTACAGTTTCCATTGTGTCGTTGGCTTTTGACAGGGTGGACTTTGATTCTTCGAGATTGTCGTTCAGGGTCTCAAGCACTTTGGTGTTCAATGTCTCAAGGTTGTTATTCAGATTATCAAGCACATTGTTGATGCGAGGTTGCTGATCGGTCCTGACATTTTCGAGTATTTCGTTTACTTCATCCAGTGCCTGAGGTATCACTCCGGGCTTATCAACGATCTCATGCGTAAATCTCATTTTCTTTCTTTCGAGCTTTAGCAATTGGTGATCGTAGTATGAAGCCTGAGCTTTCAGAAGATCGTAATTCCTCTGGTAACCATCGAATTTTGTAGCAAGGGATGCTGAAATTCTGGCACCATGAGGCTGCATGTTGGCACCGGTGAACTTCTGTTCTTTGTCCATCTGGAATTTCATATTTTCAGATGCAAAAGAATGGGCGTTGAAGTCAGATCTGTCAGCCCGGGTAGATCTTTTAGGATCAGCAGGACCAGTAGAGCTAGTAGAACCAGTCGGACCAGTAGAGCTAGTAGAACCAGTCGGACCAGTAGAACTGGAAAAATTCATATTCGGTGCAGGGGGTTGATTGTCAGATATGTTCTTATCTTCCAGAGTTGCACCAGAGATGTTCATATTTCTTCTTCTGGCTTCACCTGTGAGTCCGCGGAACTTGTCAGAATTTCTGGAAATTCTAATATCGTCTATTTTTTCGATACCCACATCGATCTTTATATCTTCATCAATTTTGATATCATCAATGACTTCGATATTATCTAAAATGTTGTCATCCAGAATAATATCATCCACTACATGATCCGAATTCATTTTTCGGTTCATATGGATCATGCTGCCAGTGAATTCAAACTTCTTGGCAGGCATATCGTCCATGACGGTGTGGATTCCGGAAACTACCTCTTTTTTGCGCTGGAGAACATTCAAATAGTATCTTCTGTCAAGTTCGATAGCATTAATATTCTGTATTCTTTCAGGTCCAAGTTCTGCTGTTGAAATAGGAACCTTCTCTCTTGTGACGAAGAGTTTCTTAACTTCTTTAAGTAATTCTTCAGTAACTTCGAAGTTGTCATCAACGGACTTTAGAATTTCTTCTATCAGAGGTTGTTCAATAGTATTTAACCGCTCAAGGACCTCTTTTGCGTTATAGATACCAGTGGTCAGAACTCCAGGTTCTTGATACAATACCTCTGTGATCTCAGCATTGACTGCAGCGATCCTTGCTATTAACTGGAACTGTTTGAGGACATTATCCATATCAGAGAACATATCCCAAAAATTAAATGAAAAATCATCCGGGTCGTCTACACCAAGGCTTTTTAATTCATCTCCAAGGCGCTTTTTTTCTGCTTTAAGATCGTCAAGTCTCTCTTTTTCCTCATCCCATAGCTCATCTTCATCTCTGGGACTCAACCTGCGGATAGTGATGAGCTCTTCAGTTTCTTTTAGGAACGATTTCAGTTCTTCTCCCAATGACTGTATCGTTGTGCCTATTACTGCAATAGCGAGCCCTGCCTGTTCGGCAGCATCTCCTGCATCTTCTGCTGCATCCCCTGCCTGATAGATTGCTTTTCCAACTGTATAGAGTCCACCTGTGCAGACTCCGGCTACTACATCAAACCATCCCATTTAATTCCTCCTGATTGTAAAGTTCTTGAAAGATCAATATATAATTAAAATAATCCAATGTATATATTAGTTTCTTTTATTTGTTTTTTGTTGTGCACGTTATGCTTAAAAAATACTAACGATACAACAATTCTATTTCAAAAGGCAAAGTCCAGTACAAAAAAAATTGAAAAATAAGAAAAGCTATATCAATTCTCAAATCAATAATTGTTAAAAGAAAAGATCGGTGATATACATTTTTCCAGTTATTGCAGGCAAGGACGTCAGGAAAGAATTTGGCGAGTTCACGGCTGTAGACAGCGTTGCTTTTTCTGTAAATGAAGGGGAACTTTTCGGCTTTTTAGGACCTAATGGTGCGGGCAAGACAACTACCATGCGTCTGATACAGTGTATTTCCCCAATGACATCGGGCACGCTGGAAGTTTTTGGAATGGATGTGAATTCTCATCAGCGGGAGATCAAGTTCAAGATGGGTGTTGTTCCTCAGGAGAATAATCTGGACCCTGATTTTACGGTCTATGAGAACCTCTTTGTTTTTTCGCGTTATTTCGATATTCCTGAGGATGAAGCTAAAAAAAGAGTTGAAGAACTTCTTAAGTTTGTGCATCTGGAAGAAAAACGCGATACTATGACCGAATCGCTTTCAGGTGGTATGAAAAGGCGTCTTGTACTTGCAAGATCCCTGATAAACAAACCAAGGTTACTGATACTTGATGAGCCAACCGTGGGGCTTGACCCCCAGTCAAGGCATCTTATGTGGGACAAGCTCAAAGGTCTCAAAAAGCAGGGTGTCACGATCGTGCTCACAACACATTATCTTGAAGAGGCTTCTCAATTATGTGACAGGCTTGTTATAATGGATAATGGGAAGATACTCGTTGAAGGCAGCCCCACAGATCTTATCCAGAAATACATTGGTTCTGCAATAGTCGAGACCGAGAACGATCCTGCTATTCTCTCATGCCTTGAAGGACATAAGGCAACCTATGAGGTGCTTGGGGATAATGTTCAGATATATACTGATAACCTGCAGGAAACGACCGATCATATTCTGTCGGAGTGCAAGTTGAAAAGTGTCACTGCACGTGCAGCGACACTTGAAGATGTTTTCCTGAAACTTACCGGAAGGAAGCTCAGGGAGTGAGAAGATGGATTTAGGTATGTATTTCAAGCCACCGCAAATTACATCGGGAGCATTCAAGGTCTGGCGACGAAATAAAGATGTTTTCATGAAGAATGCTAAATTAAATCTCCTGCCACCATTCGTCGAGCCTTTGCTCTACCTTTTTGCGATGGGTTTCGGATTAGGTATGTTCATCGAGGAGATAGACGGTGTACCCTATGCAAAGTTCATAGCTCCGGCATTGATCTCGGTCTCTGTGATGTATGGTGCTTTTTTCGAGTGCAGCTACGGTTCCTATGTGAGAATGTATTACCAGAAGACCTTCGATGCCATCATTGCAACTCCTTTGAGCATTGAGGATGTCATAATCGGAGAACTTCTCTGGGGTGCTACCCGAAGCACAATAAGTGCCACACTGATGATCCCGGTCATTGCTCTTTTCGGACTTCTAACTTTTCCGCATTCACTGTTGATAATCCCATTCGCTTTCCTTGCAGGCCTGCTTTTTGCATGTCTTGGAATGTGTATTGCAGCGGTTACCCCGAATATAATGTCCATCAATTACCCGATAATGCTTTTCATTACACCGATGTTCCTCTTTAGCGGAACGTTCTTCCCTCTGAACGTACTGCCTGAGATCGTCCAGTACATCGCACTGGCAATATTGCCACTGACACATGTCGTGATGATAATAAGGGCACTGACCTTCGGAACACCGGGATTGGAACTGCTTTTCAATCTTGCATGGATAGTTGGAGTTTGTGCAATAGGGTTTGTTGTTTCGGTCAATATGATGAAGAAAAGACTGGTAGTCTGAGCTTAACACTCACTTTTTGCCTGATGAGCTCTTGACTTCCATACACCTGCGACTGTTCTCACATCCGAGACTGCGTCTGTAATCAGACCTTATCTCTTTTTTTGCAGTTTTGACCATCAGCTCATCAAGTTCCTCTTCGGTCAGCTCGCATGTGTCTTTGTCAGTTTCTTTTTTGTTGGGCATTGGTGTGTTCCGTTCTTTGATGCTTGAAAATGACAATGATCTTGTAATATTTTAATTTTAACATTTCTGTTATGTTTAACAAAATTAGAAGGGAGGTAAAAATTAAGACTTGATGAGATTTGTGTTTTCACATCATATTTTTTTGATTTGGAGAATGCTATACATTAATTATTATAGATGAAGCCTTCATAATTTACAGTTATTATGTCTTCCAAAATGGATGAAAACCAGTTAATAAAGGCTATAACTGAAAAGGTTGAAATTTTACACAAACTAATTACTTCTGACAAAAATAATGATGATGCTATAAATTATATACCATCAATCAATTTTAAATTCAACACAGTCATCAAACCTCTCGGATGTGAATCTGCTAAAGAATTTAAGAGTATTATAAATGAAATTCTAAATTTTAATAAGTTTAACGAAGTATATTCTACCAAATATGTAAAGAAAGAAATTACTACTATATTACATAAAACTCTTAATAAATATGATGACATCAAACCAGAAATTGAGCAGTTTTGCACCACTCTCATAAAAAATTCAAATCACGAATGGTTCATCATTTCTGAAATTGAAAATATTAAATTATTAAATACGAACATGCCTTTTCATCTAATTGATTGCACTATAAAGTGTTTAAGCGAAAAAGACATACCTTTTGATATAAAAAGGACTGAAATTGGTATTTTCAACCTTTCTGAATCTATAATGAAACCTTGTATATTTACAACAGTTAGTGCTGGAGATAGTGAAAAAGCTAGGATTTTGGCTTTGGAACGTTTCAGCAATTCATTAAATTTATTGAGAATTTATTTCCCACACTTTAAACCAACATTAAAAGGAACACTTCGTTTTGGAATGAATCAGATTTATAGTTTTAATAAAGCAACGGAATTAATCGAAACTAATAGTTCTCTTACAGGCCATCCACTTCTCGAAGAGGCATATTTGGATGAGGAACTATACACATGGTTGCAACAAAGTGGAATTAAGGAACTTAAAATTAATAATAAAATTACGAATATTGTAAAACAATGCTTACATTGGCTTGAAATTGGATTAAATGAAGATTTACAATCAGCTAAACTTCTTCACTTCACAACAATATTAGAATCTACCTTAAAACTCCCTTCTGAAAGTACTGAGTTAAAACAAAGAGTTTCAGATCGCTGTGCTTTGTTATTAAGCAGTACTTATTAGGAAAGAAAAAAAATTGTGGAAAATATTTCTAAGATATATAATGCAAGAAGCAATGTAGTTCACAAGGGAAAGATGATTTATGATGTGAATGCTGATGAAAATATTGATGAAATTGCTGGAAAATATGCAAGACAAGTGTTGAAACATTTAATCTATCAAAATTCAGAACATAAGGGCGATTTTAAAAAGTTTATTTCAAAAATTGATGATCAAAAATATTAGTAATTATAGAACTAACAATATTCATCGATTAACTCTGTAAATTTGTTGTGTTATATTTCCCCTGTCTTTTACATTTAACGTACAATTGTAAAATTCAACAGCACTAAAACCCCCTTCAGAATCCACATAATTCTAACTCCTTAGATAACTTTAAAAATAATAATCATCCATATTTATGCACGCATAGGGAGTGAAATGATGAAAGTATTAGCAATAATTGGAAGTCCGCGTAAGAATGGTAATACGGATGTAGTTGTACAGAAGGTGCTTGAAGGGGCAGCAGAAAAGGGTGCTGAAACAGAGAGCATTTATATCAATGAGTTGGATTTCAAGGGTTGTCAGGGGTGCGGGCTTTGTAATGTGATGGCAGATTGCAAGCTCAAGGATGACATGACGGACGTTTACAAGAAGCTGGAAGAAGCGGATGCTTTTGTGTTCGGGTCTCCGATATATTTCAATCAGTTCACCGGTCAGATGCGCTCATTTTTGGATCGCTGTTATGCTCTTGTGGATGCAGAGCTTAAGCCAAGGTTACCTGTGGGAAAGAACGCTGTTCTTGTAAGGGCACAGGGAGATCCTAATGGACCGATGTATGACAATGTCTTTGATGATTTCGAGGAAATTCTGAAGATGTTTTTTGGTATGACTGTCACAGATAAGATCGTTGCAGCTGGTTTTGACCTGCCAGGTTCTGTTAGAAAGGATAAGGAACTTATGGATAAGGCAAAACAGGCTGGAGTTCACTTACTTGACTGATCTTTGATCTTTCCGGCATGATCCCGGTCTTTCTCTTTTTTTAGGCTTTGTAAAAATGCTCATCCAAACTAAAAACACAATCTTGCTAAATCTGTCAAGATTGTGCAATATTACTTTGAACTTCACTTCTTTCACTTGATTTCTGTACTTTCTCGCACGTAAGTTTTCTCCATATTTTCGAGTCTAAGTACAGCGAGTTCTATTAAATTTCTATGGTTCTGCTAGCTGAATCTAAAATATTCATCTGTTTTAGTTGGATGATATGGCCATAAAACTTTAATAAAGTCAAGTACAAGTGTCTTTGTCACATTATAATAATGTGTACTGGAGCTCAAACTGAATTTGTAGAGTCTGCTTGAACTCCAGGATGCCCGAAGGCAAGAGAAGGTTGGCTTTGATGTTGTTTAAAGTTTGCGTAATCTTGCCTCAGGAATTAAATTCGAATGAGGTCAGAAAGAATGAAAAATAGAATAACAATTGCTTCGATATTGATGGTATTGTTAATAGTAGGTGTAGTACTTACACCATTGGTAAGTGCAGAATCGAATAAGGATACATATATTTCAATGGACGAATGTTTCCAGACAATCGAAGTTACAACATCTCAGAAAAAGAACGTTGAAATTTCAGATGCGATTAAAAAATACGATACAGTGAAAATAGATGCGAAAGCGTTTAAGAAACAGGCAGACAAAGGAAGTATCAATATTGCATTGGCAGGAGATGAATTTAACGTAGATCTTGAGCCTGCAGTTTGGGTTAACAGAGATCTTAAAGCATATTGCAATGATGAAAATGGAAAAGTCAAAGAGATGAAGATGGATCCAATTTATCAGTACACTGGTCATGTTGCAGGAGACCCAAACAGCATCGTCTGTTTCACACTTGATGATGATGTTGTTCTTGGTTGGATTGAAATTAACGACGAGCAGTATGTGATAGAACAAGTAGGATGGATAGCTGATAAAAATACAAAAGAAGTAACATATATTATCTATAAAGATTCAGATGTAGTATACTCAGGTCCTGCACCTGCTGAAGACGATGTAGAGGCAGATGCCATTGGAATAGAATTTATTCCTGAGGTCGTAGATGAATCAGTCAGCACTCGATCAACTAGCATATATGTATTAGCGGCGTATGATACGGAATTTAGTAACAAATACAGTAGTCCTGGAACTGAAATATACAACATGTTCTCACAGACAAAGACTGCATTTAGTGAACCTTATATTGGAGTCAATTTAGTACTTGATGGATACTATTATATGAATTCATTGACAAGTACTGATAGAATCGATCTTCTTGATGAATTCCAAGATGAAGCAAGCTCTCAAAGAGATAGTCAAAACTCAGATCTTGCATTCTTGTACAGTGGGAAAGATTTTGATGGCAGTTATATCGGACGATCGACTGGATATAATAGTGGAAATTCTGACTATGCTTACGCAATTGGACAAATGAAATCTGAAGTTTCCTATCAAGCAACTTTTTCTCAAAGAAGTATTTTAACTGCCCATGAACTTGGCCATAATTTTGCTGCAACACATGATGAAGGTGCCACTTGGACTGAGTGGTTTACTTCTTACTACACAACGATGGTTCAATTTCAATCTACTAGACGATTAGAGTTTTCAACAACTGATTCATCGGGCCATGGAGATAGCTCTCACAATAATGCTGCTACAATTGCCTCTACAAAATCAACGATTGCTGGATATCAGTAACTCAAGTAATACACATGTATTACTTTTTCTTTTTTGATTCTATAGAGTAATTAATTGGAATAAATTTGTTGCAATAAAATATATTTAAATTATATAAAAAGCAACCACTATCATAATTGATTCAGTATTTTACTAATCATATCAAGGGAGAACAGAAATGAAGAACGATAAACAAAGATGGATAATGTTGTTTACAATTTTAGTTATCACAGGTTTGTTTTTTGCACTAATAGTGACTTCAACAATAAGGTATGATATTCTCAAAGAAAAACATGAACCTTTGTTTTTTACCATGAAGAACAAAGATATATATTCGCATAAGATTACAGTGGAAATATTTAATTCAACAGGTGCATCCATTTTTGTTGATGCGTATACGTTGAATTCAGGGCAATTTATGAAATCCCCTTCAATAATCGATGAAACCAACGACGGTGACACGTATATCTACAAAGCCATATTGGAAAACGACATGAATGAAACATATATTTTTACAGTTGACGCCGATGCAGCAGCTAGTATAACTGTGTATAATGACTCAGAAAATAAAGAAGCTTACATAAACTTTGGATATACGATAGGATGATAAGGCCCTAAAACGTTAATAAAGTCCAGTAAAATTGTCTATATCACATTATAATAATGTGTGCTGGAGCTCAAACTGAATTTGTAGAGTCTGCTCAACTGAAGAGGAGGTATAAGTTATGAAAATTACACACATTTTCATGGCTGTTTTCTTGCTAACTGCACTGACAATTGTTGGATCAATTGCTTCAGATCAGGAATGGATAATTACTACTAAAGAAGAAGCAAGCCATTCAAAGTATCTTGACCTAAACACAACTGAAGTAAAAGTAACTTTGGAAGAAGCAAAAGCTATAATGATATCTGAAAATCCAGAATTAGATAGTGATTCTATAAATGGGGAACTTATCAATGATAGTGATTTTGGAATAATATGGCAGCTTACATCTAAAACCAGCAATGATAGAAGTATCCGTGCATGTATTGACCCTGATGACGGAAACATACTCTACATATATGATGGATCAAAAAAGACACGGGCTGATAGCAAAGTGAGTGAAGAAGAAGCTGTCGAAATTGCTGGAAAATATGTGGAAGCTAAGTTCTCACCTGAGCAATTAAAAGAGGTTCAGCTTGAGGCTGTTAATTATTTAGAACCAGTAGCAGATGATCTTCCAGGGTTTTACCATATTAAATATAACAGAATAATAAACGGGATTTCTTCCTTATCAGACGGAGTGATAATGAGAGTAAATTCTGAAACTGGTGATGTTTCAACTTACAATGAACGATGGGATATGCCCGGATATGAAACTTATGTTGTAGATAATAAATCGATATTGACCGAGAAAGAAGCCGCTGGATGTCTAAAAGAGTTCATTGGAAACGAAGTATATGATGGCAAGACCTCAGACACTACAGAAGTAATTGAATCTAAACTTTTCTGGAAATATACTGAAAATGATGAAATACATCTGGTATGGTGGATGCAGTTCACAGATTCAAATCTTGGGCTTGATAAAAGTCTTCCTGGAATAGTTTTTATTGATGCAAATACGGGAACAGTGCTCGTATCATCATATGAAATTGGCTGATATTTAAATCAGCCTTTTATTTTATTTTTTGAAATCTGTTTATAATTCAACTTAATTTATGTATCAAAAATTAATATTGGTTGCTTTAGTTGGATGATTCGTTCATAAAATCTCAATGAAGTAAAATCGTCCATATAACATTATAACAATATCCACTAAAGTTCAACCTAAATTTTTAAAGAGAAAAAATGCAGTGCAGCTTTCAGTTTCTTTGGATTATTTTTTAGAGTAAAAGCAGGTTTAATCTAACTCTTTGCTAACACAGTTAGCATATTTGTCACATGGGTTAATATGCCTCCAATTGGAATATATTGGCAATGTTGGGGAGACCGTTGTATGAAACAAACACTTTTACTAATTATTTTAGTGTTGATACTTACATCAACAAGTAGCGCATCATCCTTAGTGACCGAGGAAACAGATGATATGCAATATCAAGTGAATCACTCTGACACAATTATAGTCGGAAAGGTAGTGGACATTAATTTTGCAATTTTTACAATCGAAATTGAGGAGTGGCTAAAGAATCCACAACCGACTGAAAATATAACGGTTACAACATTTGTTGGCTTTGGTGTTCCGAATGAGGATTATGTGCATTTTAGTATAAATGAAACCGTTATTTTGATGCTTCGAAAAGATACATTGATTAATGAAAGCATGTTTCGTGTAGTATCTGGATCCTATGGAAAGCACCCAGTATCTGACAAAGACGAAATTGTCAAAGCAATAGAATTCGAAAATGAAATCGATGAAGAGATTCCAAGCAATGATATCCCATTTATTGGATTTGTAGGTATATCGATTGCTGTGTCAAGTGCTTTTTTGTTGTTAAGGAAATATGATTGAAATTAAACATAAATAGTAGGCTTGATTTCATGAAACTAACAATCCAAATTTAAATCAGTCTTCTGATTCTATCTGCATTTATATCAAGTGCATCTGCAGATGTGTTATTTCCCGGGACACGTGGGATAGACAGATGTGTAAAAATAGTGAACCTAGATGAATTTCCGGAAATTGTGCTGGTCTGACACATTACTGGTCCAGTCATCCAGTGTGAGAACTCGTCTCTGTCAGTGTCGAGAGCGGTCTTCAGATTCAAAGCCATTCCAACAATTTATTGTCATCGTATATCCCCATCACAATCACTACCTTTTTTTCTTATATTGAGTCATCACATGGAGCGAATGTATTCGTTTGAATGAGTTCTATAGCTTCGAACAGTTTCGAAGTTTAAGCTAAGTTTATACGCAATTGGCAACAATCATCTCTTACATATCAAAAAAATAATTGAACAAAGGTAGTGTCAAGATGAAATATAATGGGGTAACAAAAAAAGGATTCTGTTTACTGGTCTTGCTATCATGCATTCTGCTGGCGGGATGTATCGGGCAGGACGATGGAAATGTCCAAACTTCTTCCAATGAAGCTCTCTCCTATGATGAAGGAGGGACCTATTCCGAAGAGGATGAATATCTGGTGCTTGTGCCGAAAGCACTGTTCTCAGGCGGGGAAAGTTCTGTAACGATGTCTGCTTTCCTGGATGATGAACCGGTCAGCAGGGGTGTTGAATATACTCTTACCAGTGCAGCAGGCGACATAATCCCACTGGTAAAGGCGGCTACGTCTGAATCCGGTAATAATGTAGCAAAATTCGATGTACCGGATGTGGAAGAAGGAAGCTATACACTGACCGCAACACCCTCCGGTGCTGAAAGTGGTTTTACTACAACCGTTAAAGTGATGCAGAACAATCCGATCTTCATCGAAACTGACAAACCGATCTACAAACCCGGGCAGATCATACATGTCCGTCTTCTCAGTTTGAACAATAATCTCATTCCTGTCGTTCAGAACACCACCGTTGAGATAGCTGACGCAAAAGGAGTGAAGATCTATAAGGACGATCTGGTCACCAACGAGTATGGGGTTGCCTTCTTTGACCTTCCGCTTGCCTCCGAATTGAACCTTGGGACATGGAAAGTGAAGGCAACATCAGGAAGTTCGATGTCTGAAGTGGATATCAGGGTGGAAAAATATGTCCTACCCAAGTTCGATCTCGAAACCTCCACTGAAAAAAGCTGGTTCCTTGCAGACGAACCTATTACAGGAACTGTCTCTGCTAATTATTTCTTCGGAAAGGTCGTTGAAGGTACTGTTGAGGTAAAGGCTTCCAGATATGTAGGTGTCTGGGAAGAATACTCAACGTCCACTGCTACTCTTAAAGACGGAAATGTAGAATTTACACTTCCTGCTGTTGGATATGTTGCAGGTACCTTTGGAGCCGGTGGTCAGGGCAGTGTCATGCTGAACGTGACCGTGACCGACACCGGTGGGAATAGTGAGGAAAGTACCGAACTGCTCACCATAGCAGAACATCCGTTCATAATGCAGATGATCCCGGAATCTAATTCCATCAAACCGGGAATGCCTCTTCAGGTCCTTCTTGTAACAAAGGACCCCGGAGGAGAACCCCTTGAAAAAGAGGTTACCCTTGTTGCAAATTTCAGGGATGATAATTACAACTACGAAGAGATCAAGGAGACCTACACAACAGAGACCGGTATTGCTCTGGTAACATTGGAAATACCCGAAGATGCTGTAAGTGTCGAACTGTCTGCTGCCTCTGAGAAAGTTAAAGCTAGCAGTACATTGAATTCGGTATATTCCCCAAGTGCCAGTTTCCTGCATTTGAGCCAGGTAAGTGAAGGCATACCGGAAGTCGGGGACGTGATATCGTTCAAGGTGTATTCAACTAACGCGGGAACTGTATTCTACGATGTTTTCGCAAATGGAAGGACAGTTTATTCTGCTACCAGTGATGAGCCGCAGATAAACATCCTTGTCACACCACAGATGAGCCCGTCAGCAAAGGTCGTTGCTTATCTGATAAATCCTAACAATGAGGTTTCTGCCGATAGTCTGCCATTCGATGTTAAGTTCAGCACACAGGTAGACCTTTCCACAGGGTTTGATGAGGAAATGGTTGCACCCGGTGATGCTGTCTCGGTCGAGCTGGATGCAGGCACGAAGTCCATGATAGGACTTTCCATTGTGGACGAATCCGTATATGCATTGAGCGAGGGCAGGCTGAACCTGAAACAGGTTTTCGATGAGCTCGAAATCCGCTTCATGGAACCTCGGGTAGAAGCGCATCCTCAATATTTTGGATACCAGACAACTGCTTATGATGTTCTCGATGATGCCGGGATGATAGTACTGGCATCTGGAAGTCTTGAGATTCCAAGATCACAAACCAATGATGCAAAGTTTATTGATTTCGCAGCAGCAGTGTTTGAAATGGATGGTATGGAAGTTATGGACGAAGCTGTAATGGAGATGCCGAGAGAAGAGGCTGCAATGGATGATGAAGCAGATTCAGGAGAACAGCTTGCGGAAGTCGAAAGAGTACGCCAGTTCTTCCCTGAAACATGGATCTGGATGCCTGAGATTCTTACAGATGATAACGGACTGGCAACCCTTGATCTGAATGCACCTGACTCCATCACCAAATGGAGACTTCATGCAGTATCCTCAGGTCCGGAAGGTATCGGAATCTCTGAAGCAGGCCTTACGGTCTTCCAGGATTTCTTTATCGACCCTGATTTGCCCTATGCTGTTATTCGTGGCGAGGAGTTCCCGGTTCAGGTACAGGTGTACAATTATCTCGACATGCCTCAGAACGTGAAGCTGACTCTTTCCGGTGCAGAATGGTTCGAGCTGGTAGGCGATGATGTTGTTGAAGTGGGTGTGGATGCCAATAGTGTGACCCATGTAAGTTTCACCATTCGTCCCACCAGGGTCGGGGTGCAGACAGTTGAGCTGACAGGACAGACCACTGAAAAAGCGGATGCTATTCGTAAGACCATTATTGTTGAAGCGGAAGGGGTCACCAGAGAGATAGTGGATAATGGTATCCTTAAGAACGGTACCGTTGAGCTGGATGCAACATTGCCTGATGCTATTGTACCGGATTCCGAGAAAGTCATACTGAGCTTTACGCCAAGCATCGTAGCCCAGACCATCAGCGGAGTCGATGATCTGCTGGGCATGCCTTATGGATGTGGTGAACAGAACATGATGTTGTTCTCCACCGATGTTGAGGTGCTACGCTATCTCAAGGCCACCGGTCAGCAGAATCCCGAGGTACAGGCTAAAGCATTGACTTTCATCACGACCGGATATCAGAGAGAGCTCACTTTTATGCATTCTGATGGCTCCTTTTCTGCTTTTGGGGAGAGCGATGGTGAAGGCAGTTTGTGGCTGACATCCTTTGTGCTTTCTCAGTTCAGTGGTGCCAGGGACCTAACGACCATCGATGAGAATATTGTAAGGGAAGCAGCGGAATGGATAGGTTCATACCAGAAAGAGGATGGTTCATGGGAGGCTGTCGGCTTCGTTATCCATGAGGATATGATGGGAGGTGTGAGCGGCACTTATGCACTTACGGCCTATGTGACACTGGCACTCGATGAATATGGCTATGCTGCTCCTATAGTTATGGAAAATGCCCGCAGCTATCTGGAAGCAGAACTTGACAAGCAGGATGATCCATACGCCCTTGCCATAGGTACTCTTGCTCTTCAAAAGCTTGAAAGTGACAGGGCAGATGAGTCCATGGAGAAACTGCTTGAGCTGGCGAAAGAGGATGAAAATGGCGTGTATTGGGGATACGATGATGTTATGCCTGAGCCTTACGAATATGGCGGTTATGGTTTCCATCCTATCTCAAGCAAGAACGTTGAAACGACAGCCTATGCTACACTTGCATTGATCGAAACGAATGACCCAAGAGCAAGCTCATCATTGAAATGGATAGCAGCCCAGCGTAATTCCAATGGCGGTTTTTCAAGCACGCAGGATACTGTCATGGCCTTCAGGGCATTGATGACGGCGGCAGCGGTTGCAGGAAGAGATGTGGATGCTACTGTTACTGTCAGTGGGGATGGAGTGGAAATCAAGGGCCTTAGGATAACTTCCGAGAACTACGATGTTGTGAACATCATTGAAGTTCCGGAAGGTGTTGAAGTTCTCGAGATGGAGCTTTCCGGGTCCGGTGAGCTGAACTATCAGCTTGTCAGAAGGTTCAATGTGATCCTGCCTGAGATCATTGAGCACGAACAGATCGAGCTTGATGTTGAGTACGATTCAACAGATGTGGAAGTCGATGATGTCGTAAAGGTCGATGTTCGCCTGAAATACAATGGTATGCCTGGTATCAGAGGTGTCATCGAGTCCAGCGGAATGATGATAGTGGATATTGCAGTACCCACAGGCTTCACCCCGGTAGGGTCCAGTCTCGAAGCCCTCAAGGAAGACGGCACTATCACCCGATACGAAATAGCCGGTCGCAAGATCATCCTTTACATCGATGAGATGATGCCCGGAGAGGAAATGGAGTTCTCGTTGAATATGAGGGCAATGTTCCCGGTAAAGGCAATGGTGCAGGAGAGCAGTGCGTATTCATACTATAATCCGGAGGTGAAGGCGGAAGTGAAGGGTATGAACGTGACCGTTGTTTGAAGGGGTAGAAATACCTCTTCACATAATTTTTATTTTATTCGTCGGGTTTACTTTTCTTCTCAGGATAACAATCATCATAGATTATCATTAACCGTTATTGGACTCAACTCTTGTTAATATATTTAGAGTCACTGCGTTCTCTTCTGCAATTGCACTTTCAATGCGGTTTACAAGGAGCTTGAACGCACTATCTTCATCCAGTTCAGAGTAATCTCCAATTCTGTGAACAAATAGTTGTTTCTGTGTTTCGAGGTATTGTTCTGTTGATCGATAGTTTTTCCATTGTTCTTTATAGTGAAAAATACCTTCGAACGCAATTGCAAGTGCTACTAGAATTCCTGTCAATGTTACGGATAACTTTGCAAGATCTACATCCTGCGCTTCAATTGAAACATTGTTGATAACAGGTACCAGCACGGCTCCAATTGCTGCTATGGCTTGAGTTTGTTGATACCTCTTCTTCATTTTTACAGCTTTGTTATCATACCAAGATCTGTATTGCTCAAGTCTGTTCTTCAGGTATTGTTCAGCAATGTCTTGAGTAGCATCTGCATCATTAGCCATTGATAAAAATTATAATTAGAACTACTTAAAATAATATGTTTCATTGAATCTTTTCGTTTCTATTATTTTTTTGTTCAAGACCGAGATCTATTATATAGTATCAACAAAAGATAATTCACATTGAACACTCACCAATCTTAGGGGTCTGTAAAATTGAACAAATATCTGAAAATGGTCATTTTTGGCTTAATAGTCTGGTTGATACCTTTCATAGTATCTTTTGCTTTTGTGGACAGGAACGGGAATTTCCTGATCGCAGAGACTTTCTTTAAGTCCATAACGATAGTAACAGGCGGTATTGTAGGTGTTTTGCTTGCGATACAATATTTTAAAGGTGTCGAAACGGATTTTGTTAGGGAAGGCGTAATTCTTGGTACTATATGGCTTGTCATAAATCTTGCAATCGATCTAAGCCTGGTCTATAGTGGCTTCTTCCCAATGACGGTCACTCAGTATTTCACGGACATAGGGATGAGGTATCTGGGGATGCCTATTTACACAATAGGGATGGGATACATATTAATGCAGAAATTGGGTTGAGTCTCATTTTTATGAGAATATGATAAAATTTTACACCCAGATGGTGAGAATACCAACAAACTCATAAATTCCCCTACCCAATTCAATGCAGAGCAAGAATGATCAAACTAACACCTGCAATGAAACAATACTATGATGCGAAGAAGCAACATAGTGATGCACTTATTTTCTTCAGGATGGGGGATTTCTATGAATCCTTCGGAGAGGATGCAAAGATCATTGCAAAAGAACTTGAGATAACCCTTACAACGCGGGGCAAGGACATTGAGGGTGAGAAAATGCCCCTTGCAGGTATTCCCTATCATGCTCTCGATAATTACCTGCCGCGTTTGATAAAGAAAGGCTATAAAGTAGCTATATGTGAGCAGCTTGAAGACCCTAAAAAAGCAAAGGGTATTATCAAGCGTGGGGTTGTCAGGGTCGTAACGCCCGGTACTGCCATTGATACTTCGATGTTCACGGACCCGTCCAATAATTATCTCATGTCAATTTCAGGTGGAGATGGGGATTACGGTGTCTCATTTCTGGATGTTTCCACTGGCGAGTTCCTGACCACACAGTTTGCTGATAAATCTCCTTATGACAGGATAGCCAGTGAGGCAGCACGGATGCGACCTTCAGAGTGTATAATCTCACGGACGATGTTCTCTGATGAAAGGCTTGTTGAAAGGTTGAAGGAGCTCAATGTGCTTGTACAGGGGTTCAAGGATGAGGCTTTTGACGTTGATTCTTCGAGAAAGCTTCTTGAAAGGCATTTCAATGTCTCCACACTTGAAGGAATGGGCTGTGCCGGTCTGCCCTACGCCACATCTTCTGCAGGAGCTGCACTTGATTATGCGCTGACCACACAGATGAGGGAACTGGGGCATGTAAGTGAGCTGAGCACTTATTCAGATTCTGAGTTCATGATGCTTGACTCGATCACCCTGAGAAATCTGGAGATCGTGAAGAACGTGCGAGGGGAAGGGAACGATACTTCCATATTGAAGGTACTTGATGATACCAATACACCCATGGGTGGCAGGTTGCTTCAGAAATGGCTTTTAAAACCCCTCATCAATGTCGATTCCATCGATCACAGGCTGGATGCGCTGGAATGTCTGGCAAATGATACCATGCTGAGATTCGATGTTCGCTCTCATCTGTCCTTTGTGAAGGACATAGAACGTCTCATAGGCAGGGTCGTTTACGGCAATTCGAACGCCCGGGATCTTATCGCTTTGAAAAGGTCCCTGGGTTCAGTGCCGCAGATAGTCGAAAGCATGGGTGATGATCCCGGATGTGAGATGCTCATAAATATCAGGGATGGTCTTCTTGGGTTTGAACAGCTCGAAAATATCGTGAAGCTGATCGATGATGCCATCGTGGATGAACCTCCAGTAAGCGTGCGGGAAGGGGGCATGATCAGGTCCGGCTACAATGAAAAACTGGATGAGCTTAAGGGTATGTCCACTGGCGGAAAGACCTGGATCGCTTCGTTCCAGCAGAAGGAACGTGACAGGACAGGTATAAAATCGCTTAAGGTTGGCTACAATAGAGTATTCGGCTACTACATCGAGATCACAAAATCCAACATCGCACAGATACCTGATGATTATATTAGAAAGCAGACAATGCGGAATGCTGAAAGGTTCTACACTCCAGAGCTCAAGGAATGGGAAGATGTGATCCTTTCCGCAGACGAGAAGATTACAGCGCTTGAGAATGAACTGTTCACTGAGATAACTTCCAGGATCGCTTCCCATGCATCCGATCTGCAGAGGATCGCTGTTCTGATCGGGCAATTGGATTGTACCGCAAGCCTTGCCGAAGTTGCAGTGAACAATAATTTTGTAAGACCTAACATTACTTCCGATTGCAAGATACTTATCCGGGAAGGCAGACATCCGGTGGTTGAGAAAACCGTACGTGGTGGATTCGTGCCCAATGATACGGAAATGGATTGTGTGGACGAGCAGTTCCTTTTGATAACAGGGCCTAACATGGCGGGTAAATCCACTTACATGCGTCAGGTCTCACTTATCGTGATAATGGCACAGGCAGGTTCCTTTGTTCCGGCTTCACATGCTTCCATAGGCATTGTGGACAGGGTCTTCACAAGGGTTGGTGCCTTCGATGACCTTGCAAGCGGGCAGAGTACCTTCATGGTAGAGATGGTGGAGCTTGCCAATATACTGAACAATGCGACCCCTAAGAGCCTTGTGCTCCTTGATGAGATCGGCAGGGGTACGAGCACTTATGATGGTTATAGTATCGCAAAGGCTGTGGTCGAGTATATCCACAATAAGGGCAGGGTTGGCGTACGTTCCCTTTTTGCGACCCATTACCATCAGCTTACCAACATCTCTTCCAGTTTGAAAAGGGTGAAGAACTATCATATCGCGGTGAAGGAAGATGGCGATGATCTTGTTTTCCTCCGAAAGATCGTGCCCGGTGCCACTGATAAGAGCTATGGTATCCATGTTGCAAGGCTTGCAGGTGTACCTCATAAGGTGACACAGAGGGCGAAGGAGGTCCTGCAGGACATTGAAGACGAAAGTGTCATCAGCAAGGAAAGCGATTCGAAGAGGGGTAGGAAAAAGAAGTCGGCACAATACACCCAGTTGATGCTTTTCGATCCGGAGGGCTCTTCTGCACCTGTAGCTGAGCCTGATCCTGTTGTTGAGGAGCTGAAAGAGCTTGATGTCAATAGTATGACTCCCATCGAGGCACTGAACAAGTTAAGTGAATTGCAGAAAAAGGCAGGTAAGGGCGGAAAATAAGATGACCGGGGATAAGGTCGGTAAGATACGTGTTCTTGACGAGGCGACTATCAATAAGATAGCAGCAGGCGAGGTCATCGAGCGTCCTGCTTCGGTGGTCAAGGAACTTGTGGACAATGCTATAGATGCAGGGGCTACTGAAATCAGGGTCGAGGTGGTGGCTGCCGGGACCGAGCTGATAACTGTTACTGACAATGGAAGCGGAATGCCTCGTGAGGATGCGATTCTTGCTTTTACGAAACATGGCACCAGTAAGATAGCTCAAATAGAGGACCTTGAGGAGGTACTGACCCTGGGTTTCAGAGGTGAAGCCCTTTCTTCCATTGCAGCAGTGGCCAGGGTCTATCTGACGACCCGGCAAAAAAAGGAGATCGCTGGTACAAAGGTCGTCATAAGCGGAGGGTTGGTAGAGAATGTGGTGGAAGTGGGTGCTGCTCCGGGTACAAGTATCTCTGTGGAATCGCTTTTTTACAACACCCCGGCAAGGAAGAAGTATCTCAAAAGTCTGCGAACAGAACTTGCACACATAACCGATATTGTTACAAGACATGCATTCGGGCATCCTGATATTTCTTTTACTCTGATCAGTGACGGCAAGGTCCTTGTGCGTTCCCCGACATCCGGCAATGTTCTCGATAGCATTATCTATCTTCTCGGGGTCGATATTGCAAAGAAGATAGTTCCTGTGGAGTTCAGATCGGATATTGTTAACATCTCAGGTTATATCTCCAAACCGGAAGTTACCCGCAGCGGCACTGACCAGCAGTTCTTTTTCATAAATGGCAGAGGCGTATCCTCAACGAGCATAAGTAATGCCGTGAGGCTTGGATATTATAACCTCATCCCGAAAGGACGCTATCCGGTCGCAGTTCTTGATCTGGAACTTGATCTGCGCGAGGTTGATGTCAATGTGCATCCTGCAAAAAGGTATGTAAGACTCAGTCACGAACGTGAGGTCTCTGATGCGGTCATTCTTGCTGTTGAGAACGCTTTGAAGGGGGACGATCTGGTCCCAAAGGTCTCTTTACCTGAGAACAGACCGGTACAGGCTGTTTTCAGTGAAGAGAGCAAGACCGGTACTGAAGTAATATCCTCTGAGGGAGTTAGTGTGAGCGTTCCGGTAGCAAAGGAAGCAGATGAGCCATATCATGCCAGTGCAAGGGATACTGAAAAACGTTTGAAACGCTCGGAAAGGATACTTTCAAAGACGGAAAAGAATCCCGACAGAGTATCTACTGGTCTTGATAAGGCGAGGATAGTAGGGCAGGTAAATGAGCTTTACATTATTGTGGAATTTGAGGGCGGGATTATGATAGTCGATCAGCATGCTGCACATGAAAGGGTGATGTATGAGCAGATACGGGATGGCAACAGCTCTGGCTGGCAGGAACTTATTACTCCTGTGATGCTCGACCTGACCTCTAAGGAAAAGGTGCTCTTGGATGAATATATCCCCCTTCTTGAAGAGATGGGATTTGCGATATCCGAATTCGGTCCTAACAGTTTTGTTGTGACATCAATCCCTTCCCTTCTTGGAAAACTGGAGAACACCGAACTGATACATGACATCATCATGGATGTGCTTTCCAGTGGCAAGGTGAAGAGGGATACAGGTATGTTCGATAGTCTCTGCAAGACAATGGCGTGCCGTGCAGCTATAAAGGCAGGAGCAGGTTGCAGTATGGACCAAATGGAGAATTTGCTCAGGCAGCTGGACATGGCTGAGAACCCATATACATGTCCTCATGGGCGTCCGACGGTGATCTCATTTACAAAAGGTGAACTTGATAAACTGTTCAAGAGGACAGGATAAGCCTTTGGGCTTTTAGCGGTAACTTTTATAACCAACTAATATCGAATTACTGATAATGTCAATTATCGATCCAGTTAATAAATCAAAGGTCCCGCAAGAGTGGATCAATAAGTCAAATATACCCGGCGATGAGCTTGAAGAAGGTATAATGAGCGGTATGCTGGTGGTTCTCAGTGATGGTTCTATTCTGAAACGGGGGTATACCACAGGTACCACTGCAACTGTTGCTGCCAAGGCTGCAGTATTGTCACTCAAGAAAGAGATAGATCATGTATCTGTCCCGACACCTGTTGGACTTCGTGCCCACATGGATGTGAAAGCAAAGGATGGGCATGCTGTGGCAGTTAAATTGAATAACGACCATGAGTCCGATATTACCCGCGGGCTTGAGTTCGTGGCAAGGGCAGTGGAGTCGGACAAGATCACTATAACCGCAGGTGAAGGCATCGGTATCGTTACAAGAGGCGGTCTTCAGTCGAAAAAAGGCTATCCTGCTATCAATCCAAGACCAATGCAGCAGATAATGGAGGCTGTTGTGGAAGCTGTGGAAGAGATAGGTATCAAGGGTGCCAGTGTGGAGATATCTTTGCCCAGAGGAGCGGAGATCGCAAAGCAGACACTGAACGGTCGTATAGGTGTTGAAGGTGGAATCTCTATTCTTGGTACTACCGGTTTTGTTGAACCCTGGAACGATCATCTTGGTGAGATGAAGAGTGACCTCATACGTGATGCTGCAAAAGTTGTTCTCACAACAGGTCGTATCGGTATTCGTTATTCTACAATGCTTTTCCCGGACTACACGGTAGTTCTTGCAGGCAGTCGCATCTCCGAATTTATGGAATCAGCTACTGGCAAAGTGGCCATCTGTGGCCTTCCCGGTCTTGTCCTTAAATGGGGGGACCCTGACATGCTCAAGGACAGTGGTTTTGCTACTGTCTCAGAGATGATCGAAGTGGAGCCTCAAGGGGAACACATCAGGCGCGCCTTTGAAAAGACAGTCGAAAAGGGCAAAGGTGCACGAATCGTGGTCGTGGACAGGGACGGTACCGTTCTCATGGACAGCGGGGAACAAGAATGATAATTGCGGGTGTCGGTGTCGGACCGAACATGCTGACATTGGAGGCCATCGAAGCTATACGTAATGCTTCGGTAGTCTATGGTTCAAAGCGCTCGCTAGAGCTTGCTGAGCCATATATTGAATGTGAGGCACATCTTATTAAGGACTACAAGGCTCTGCATGAGCTGCCAGAAGATGCTGTTGTTCTATCGACCGGTGACCCCATGTTTTCAGGGCTTGGTAAATTTGCAAAGGAAGGCGACAGGATAATTCCGGGCATCTCTTCTATACAGGTCGCATGTTCACGTTTAGGTGTCAGCCTTTCCAACATAACTGCAATAACTGCACATGGCAGAGATCCTGCTCCCGCAAGGAAAGCATTTATTCAGGAAATTGAACTGGGAAAGGATATCTTTATGCTTCCTGCAGATGCTTTTGGTGTTGCAGAAGTAGCCGAAGTACTTAATGAGATGGGCGTTGATGCCAGGCTCTATGTGTGTGAGAACTTTGGTTATCCCGAAGAACGCATTGCAGGAGGAACTATCGATGAGCCGCCAATAGCAATGTCAGTGCTGCATTGTGTGGTTGTTGTTAGATGAGCATTTTATATTTGGTAAGAATACAGGAATCGTTAACCAAATGGGTACCACTTATCATCTAAAGTTATTTATACAATCCTTCCTGCTTACATATGTCTTAATTCAAGTTGCCTTGATTTAAGTTATTTTAATTTTGGTGTGGCGGAAATAGCCAAAGTGCTTAAAGTGATGGGTGTTGATGCCAGGCTCTATGTGTGCGAGAACTTTGGTTATCCTGAAGAGCGCATTGCAAGGGGCACTATAGATGAGCTGCCAAAAGCGATGTCAGTGCTGCATTGTGTGGTTGTTGTGAGATGAGCATTTTATATTTGGTAAGAATACAGGAGTCGTTATCCAAATGGGTACTACTTATCATCTAAAGTTATTTATATAAGCCATCCTTCTTACATATGTCTTAATTCAAGTTACCTTGATTTAAGTTATTTTAAGTTAGAAAAGGAGTAACCATCATGCATATATTCGAGGGATTCTTGCCATCACCATGGTGGCAACTTTGGTTTGTGTTCTCTATTCCGGTAATATTCTTCGGTATGTACAGGCTTAATAAGCTTGTATCTGAAAAGCGCGAGCTATTACCATTATTGGCAGTAGCGGGAGCATTCATATTCGTACTTTCATCTTTGAAGATGCCATCTGTTACGGGCAGTTCATCCCATCCGACAGGTACCGGCATGGCAGCTATTCTTTTTGGCCCTGCTATTGCAGCGGTCCTGAGTTTGATCGTTTTGTTATATCAGGCAATTTTCCTGGCTCACGGTGGTCTTACGACACTTGGTGCAAACGTCGCATCAATGGGTATCATTGGTCCTGTTTTTGCATATGTCATCTATAAAGCAGGCATGAAAGCTAACATCAATTTCTATGTTGTTGTTTTCCTTGCCACAGCATTTGCAGACTGGGCAACATATGTTGTGACAGCCACACAACTTGCGCTGGCATTCCCGGCAGAAGTTGGTGGAGTGGCTGCTTCACTTAAAGCATTCTTGCTTGTGTTCGCTACAACCCAGGTTCCTCTGGCTATCATGGAAGGTGCATTGACCGCTCTTATCTTCAAGTATATCATACAGGTCAAGAGCGATTCTCTTCTAGAGCTTAAAGTTATCACAGAATCAGTTCTTAATAAGATCAAGGGGGCAGGTCAGTGAAAGGTGAAGTTATATTTGGAGTAATAGTAGTACTGTTCATGGCATCATTCATGTATGGAATAGCAGCAAACCCGGATTCCGAGTTTGGCGGTGCTGATGGTCAGGCTGGAGATGTAATTACAGAAATTGACAGCGATTACCAGCCATGGACAGAAGACTCATGGATAAACTCTATTAAATTTGAGCCACCTGGTGGAGAGACTGAAAGCCTGCTCTTTGGACTTCAGGCAGCTATGGGTGCAGTGGTTCTTGGATATTTCTTCGGTTACTATAAAGGTAAAGGACAGTCTAATTAAGACTGTTCTTTCTCCCTCCTTCGTTTTTTCTTGGGGATTCTTTTTTATTTTAGTTCTTTGTTCTATGAAGAAAACCATGAAACTAATGTAACGGCGTGAACATAATATGACAAATATTCTTGATGATTATGCACTTGTGAGTCCTTTAAGGTATCGTAACAACTGGCTTAAGATAGCCATTGTTGGGTTTGGTGTTCTTGTAGGAGTTTCCTCACAGTCTTTCATTCCACCTTTTGCTATAGCATTGTGCATGAGCTTCACAACGGTTTATTTTGGGAAGACCTCGCTTAAATTTTATCTGACAATCTTGTCTGCACCTGCTGTTTTCGTATTATTAAGTGTTATTATCATAGCTTTCTTCTTTGGTTCAGGTACTGAGATATTTGGCTTTAATATTTTTAATTACCATCTGGGAGTGAACACAGGCGGTCTTGATATGGCATTGTTAGTGTTCTCGAGAACACTTAGCGGTATGTCCTGTCTGTTCTTCCTTGCACTGACCACACCGATGGTGGAACTATTCTCAGTTCTTAAAGCTACAAAATTGCCGGATTCTTTTATTGAAATATCCATGATGATGTACCGTTACATCTTTGTCTTCCTTGAAGTTGCATGGGGTATCAAGTATGCACAGACTGTCAGGCTGGGTTACAAGGACTGGCGAACAGCCCTTAATTCACTTGCAATGCTCTCTACAACACTTTTCATAAGGTCGTGGGAACAGGGAGAAAAGATATTTATTTCCATGAGTGCCCGATGTTATGATGGCAAACTTATTTTCTTTGAGGAAAAAAGACCGATCAGAGCTAATGAGCTCGTCTTGACCTGCACCTATTTTGCTGTGGTATTGGTATTGTGGTATTTAACAAGAATTAATTCTATATTTTAAGGTCTGTTGAGGTTAATAATATGATATTGGAAACTAAAGGCTTGAAGTATTCCTACCACGATGGAACACAGGCTTTAAAAGGTATTGATGTAAAGATCAAAAAAGGTAAGAAAATAGCCTTTGTCGGGAAGAACGGTTCTGGCAAATCAACCCTTTTCATGCTGCTCAATGGAACCCTTAAGCCAAAAGAGGGAACTGTTCACTTTCATGGGAAACCCATGGAATATGATTCCAAATCCCTGCGTGAGATACGCAAAAGTGTTGGCATCGTTTTCCAGAACTCAGATGACCAGATATTTGCTCCCACAGTCTACCAGGATGTAGGTTTTGGACCTACCAATCTGGGTCATTCAAAAGAAGAAGTTGATGAACTTGTGGAAAAAACCCTTGAATACATAGGAATAACCGAATTCAGGAACAAGCCTCCTCATCATTTAAGTGGTGGACAGAAAAAGAGAGTGGCAATTGCAGGTGTTTGTTCAATGGAACCTGAGGTAATGATCCTTGATGAACCTCTTGCAAACCTCGATCCTGTGGGTGCGGATGAGATCCTTGATCTGTTGAATGAGTTGAATCAAAACAACACCACTATGATAATTTCCACTCATGATGTGGAACTTGCATACAGTTGGGCAGATTATGTTTATTTCATGAACGAGGGTAATATTATCGGTGAAGGTGCTCCTGAAGATGTTTTCAAAGACATGGAGCTTTTAAAGAAATCTAATTTAAGACAACCTCGTACGCTTGAAATATACAATGAACTTGAGAGACGGAACCTTGCAACGCGTAACAAGTTTCCTAAGAGTGTTCCTGAACTTGTCCATTCCCTTAAACCACCTGAACTTATGTGGATAGAAGTCTCTCCTGATGTCAAGGAAGGCGATGTTGTGAACCTTGGCATATTACATGGTGAATATGCTATCAACAGCCCCTATGAAGCAGTCAATGCAAAGGTGCTTCACATCCATCCGGAAGGGCATGCAATTGCGGAAATGACACGGCATGGTATCAAGTCCGGTGGAATATTCATCTATGATATGGACAAATATGATGCGGGTCCTTTCAAGAGGATACTGGCGGAAGAGGATATCGATACTATTGGAGCCATGGGCAAGAAGAGCAAGAGCCTTGCGGATAAACAGCTTATCGATCTTCAAATAACATCAGGTGTTATCGATAAGTCCATCCTTATGGCACTTTGTGGTAAGAGATCTATGATATTGACCTCGGGCGGGATGATCGATCATGCTGTCAAACGTATCGACGAATATGCAGAAAACAGTGGGATAGCTATACAGTTATCTCTTGTAAATTTTGAAAGGGAAGAGCTGGGGGTCTAATCCTCCTTTATTTTTAACTTTTCTCTCTTTTTTCAATAATTTGTGTTCTTCTTCCTTTTTTAATGTGTTCCATATTTGTAAGATGAGATACCTTCTTTTTATTGTAATATTCTTTTTACAAAAATAGCTTTGAAGGGGGCTTTAAGCTGTGGTTGACCATGATGGGGATGAAGATCATATTCGGAGTGAGCGGTCATTTGCAGAAATGTGTAGTGAGATGTTAATAAAAGATTTTATGACAAAGGACCTTGTAACAATTTCAGAAAATGATAGCATTGACCAGGTCCTTGATACTTTTGACAAATATCATTTTCACACATATCCGGTCGTAAATGAAGATAATGTTCTTGTGGGAACAATTGATCAGAATATTATATTGAAGATCCTTCTTGTACACAGGGCTCCCCAAATAGAGCACACTCATTTGAATGCAGTTGTTTTTCAGGGTGATACTGCAAAAACCATTATGATCCCCCACCCGGTCTCAATATCTCCGAATGAAACTCTTTGTGATACAGCGGATATGATACTCAAGCATAAGATCGATCGTTTTTGTATCGTTGAAGATGGAATACTTGTTGGGATGATCTGTAAACCCGATATTATAAAGGAAGTGTATAAATTAAGGGGCTCATATTGAATGGAGATCCTTCTTCATATTTTGCTCATACTTCTACTGGCTAAGCTTTTCGGCGAAATCTTTGAAAGGGCAGGTTTTCCTTCAATTCTTGGGGAACTGCTTTCCGGTATGGTTCTCGGGATACTTTTGATACATCAGGAATCAGAAATACTGAAGTTCCTGGCTGAAATGGGTGCTATCTTCCTTTTGTTCACAGCAGGTTACAAGGAAGTCCATATTCGTGATCTGAAAGAGTCCTCTGCGAAAGCTTCTGTTGTTACATTAGTTCAGATTCTTGTCGCTTTCTCTTTTGGAGTGGCAATTGGTGTGTATTTTCATTTAAGTGTCCTTGAAAGCATCTTTATAGGAGTTGCTTTTAGTCCGACAAGTATTGGTGTTGTCGTCAGGATTCTCATTGATATGGATTACCTTTCGAGCAAACCAGGTTCCATGATGCTGACATCAGCTATATTTGATGATATCATAGGGATCTTTCTTCTTTCCATTGTAGTGACCATGGCAACCTATGAACAATTCCCTTCCGGGGTTCAGGTTCTAATAATATTGTTGAAGATGGTTGCCTTTGTGGCGATCATGTTCTTCTTAAGAAAATGGGTCTTTTCCAGGCTCTTCGATCAGATCCATAAGATGCATGTCAAAGAATCGATTTTTGCTTTTGTGATAGTGATCGCACTTTTCTCTGCGTATCTTGCAGAAGTTTTCGGTCTTCATGCTGTGATAGGTGCATTCATTGGAGGTGTAATGCTCTCAGATGTTTCCCATGCGAAGATCGAGCACGTGCAAAGTAAGGTTACAGGGCTTGCTTATGGTTTTTTTGTTCCCATTTTCTTTGCATTTATTGGAATATCCCTTAATATTGGTACCTTACAAACAATAGGTCTCTTCTCAGTACTTGTTGTTGTACTTGCTCTTTTAGGAAAACTGCTAGGTGGCTTCCTGGGATGTCGCTTGATAGGTTTTGATAATTATGACAGTCTTATATTCGGGGTTGGGGTTATGCCGAGGGCAGGGGTGGAACTTGTATTGATCTCTATTGGAAAAGAGATGGGGATAATAGGGGATGAAGTGTTCTCAGCAATTGTCTTGATGGTGGCAGTCTCAATTTTCGTTTCGCCGTTACTCCTTAAGAAGGCTATACAGTTCAAAAACAGGGCAAATTCGAACAATACTTAAACTCATCCGTCTAATACGTTATTAAAGAAGTTGAACATTAAAATGGGGTCTATGTATGGGATCAAACATATCAAAAGAAACTGGCAACAGATCGGAAAAAAGTCCGTTGGAAAAAGTTCTTGACAGGAAAGAAATACTTGAAAGAATAATCGATCATAGTCCTGTTATTGCTTTTTTATGGACTGCAGATAACACTCCTGAGGAGAAATGGCCAGTAGAATATGTTTCTGCAAACGTGACACAGTTAGGTTACACTGTGGAGGATTTCATTTCAGGAAGGCTTCTTTATGCTGATATTGTCTATGGGGAAGATCTGGAACAGGTTGAAAGGTCTCTCGAAAAAAGTCGTGTGGAAGGTAAGAGCTTCTTTGATCAGGAATATCGTATCGTTCTGGAATCAGGTGATATCCGCTGGGTCGATGAAAGGACATATCTTCAGCGGGATGAGAATGGTATTGTGACCCATTATCAGGGTACTATTTTTGATATCACTGACCAGAAGAACAATGAAATGCTGTGTGAGAAAGCATTGAAGAAACAGAAGGACCTTGAGGATATCATCAACAATAGTTCTACGATGGTCTTCCTTTGGAGGGCGGACGAGTTCTGGCCTGCTGATTATGCTTCTCCCAATGTTTCAAGACTTGGTTATAGCGCAGAGGATTTTGTGCTTGGAAGAATTATCTATGGTGATCTGATCCACCAGGATGATTATAATACTGTTAAAGACGAGCTTGATCAGAGGTCCGAGGAGGGTTATGATGATTACACCCAGGAGTATCGTTTATTGACAAAGGCAGGAGAGCTGCTGTGGGTCAATGAGAAGACCTTTATCAAAAGAGATGTGAACGGCAATGTAACACATTTCCAGGGAATTGTGCAGGATATCACAAAACAAAAGGTGAGTGAGATCGCATTGGATGAGGCTTTGGTAAAGCAAAATGATCTCCTTTCAAGGAAACAGGCACTTGAGACTATCGTGAATCATAGTCCTGTGGTTGCTTTTCTTTGGAAGGCAGGTGAGGATGATGAAAAGGAGCTATGGCCGGTGGAGTTCGTGTCGGATAATATCACCCATTTTGGATATGATGTGGATGATTTCCTTTCGGGCGATATTCTTTATGGGAACATTATCCATGCTGATGACCTGCCGGAGGTTCAGCTTGAACTTTCGGATATATGTAATGAAGGTGGGAAGATGTTCGTAAAGGAATATCGTATATTGACCCGTTCAGGAGACATAAGGTGGGTGGAAGAGCAAACTTTCATACAGCGGAATGATGAGGGGAAAGTGACCGATTATCAGGGAGTTATCCAGGATATAACAGAACGCAAGGGAAGTGGTTGCTGATCAGACATTTCCGATATGTCTATGATCTGGTCAAAAAAAGATTGAGTGCGAAGTCAGTAATCGACTTCGTACCTGAATCCAAACTCAACGGCATAGTCAAGGAAGAAAGCTTTTGTTGGCTCTACTTTGATCATGACATTATCTGGATTATTGGGAAGTTCGGCCATAAATGGGAATTTTTCTACCATTAACTGGAATATCTGACCTAATTCTGCTTCATCTGTTACAAATGATGCTTTGCCTTCCATTTGAATACCTGTGATGTTCATTACATCAGGTCCGTCTTCATCGACTGTGAATGCGACGTTTGGGTTCTGTTCGATATTACGGAATTTCCTTGTGGTATTTCCTGTTCCGAAATAAACGATTGGGCCGGATGATGCAAAACCCATGCTGTGGACCATTGGATTTCCTTCCGGGCTGATGGTTGCAAGGTTCAGGAATGGGTGTTTTTTTAGGTATTCGCTGATTCTTTCTTTTATCTCTGGGTCACATGCCATAGTGCTTCCTCCTCAACTGTACGATGTTCCCTTAATAGTTAATGAAAATTGTCTTTACAGTTATTTAGCTTTAGCGAAATGGATATTGATGTTATGCAGTGAATTCACTTTGAAACTGATGGCAAATCAAGAAATACTATTGTAACATATTTAATTTGGAGTGTGTGTTTCATTGGGATCTGAAAATACTGATATAGAGTCTGTTTTTGCTGAAGTGGGTAGTTCCAGATCAGGTCTTTCTGAGACCGATGTGAAAAAAAGACTACAGTTATCAGGTTTTAATGAGCTTCAGGAAAAAGCGAGGATCACACCAGCAAAAGTACTGTTAAGGCAGTTCACTAATTTTATCGTCTGGGTACTTTTGGCAGCGGCTGCGATCTCTCTTATGATAGATGAGGTTGTGAACTTTGGTGTGATCATCTTTTTAGTTGCTTTTGTTATTGTTCTTGGTTTCGTTCAGGAATATAAGGCTGAAAAGGCCATGGAAGCGCTTAAGAGGATGGTGCAATCCACAACGCATGTTGTCAGGGATGGTACTGTGGCAGAGGTTCCTTCCCGTGATATCGTTGTGGGGGATGTTCTTGTTATGGAGACCGGCGATAAGGTCGCAGCGGATGCTTTTGTTTTTGAGATAATGGGGTTAAAAGTTGATGAATCCGCAATAACCGGTGAGAGTTTTTCGATTGAAAAAGGTATCGGGGGTCTTATTTTTTCGGGTACTCAGATAGTACACGGCAAGTGCAAAGCAGTTGTAACAGCCACTGGTATGCAGACCCAGCTGGGTGGCATTGCTTCCATGATACAGGAAGATGAGGTTATGACCCCTCTCCAGCAAAAGATCAACGAGCTTTCAAAGCATTTAGCCATCATTGCCCTTGTTGCTTCTGGTCTCACTTTTGTTCTGGGTTATGCTACAGGTGCACCGCTTGAGGAGATGCTTATCATTGCTCTTGCACTGGCAGTGGCTGCTGTTCCTGAAGGGCTGCCTCTTACTATGACCATAACGCTTGCCTATGGCATGCATCATATGGCAAAACATAATGCCATTGTCAGGAGGATGCTGGGGGTTGAGACTCTGGGTTCAACTACTGTTATATGTACTGACAAGACCGGAACACTGACGAAGAACGAGATGACGGTGGAAAAATTATTTGTCAACGGGCAGTTCTTTGATGTGACTGGTATCGGGTACGAGCCCGAAGGGGTTCTTTTAAAAGATGATGTGGAAGCAGATGTTAGTGAGAACAAGGCGCTTGGGACTTTGCTCAAAGGTATATCCTTATGTAACAATGCTTCATTGGTCCAAAGGCATGGGGTATGGGAAGTTTCAGGCGATCCTACCGAAGTATCACTTATTGTCGCTGCAGCGAAAGCAGGATTGTGGAAAGATGATCTTGAGGTGGAATATGAGAAGGTACATGAGATCATGTTCACTTCTGAAAGAAAGCTCATGACAACGGTCCATGAAACCCCCGGGGGCAGGTTGGCATTTTGCAAAGGGGCTCCTGAATTTGTTCTTGACAGATGTGTTTCGATAGAGAGGGATGATGGTGTTCACGATCTGAGTGCCGCGGATATCAAAGGGATACTTGATGAGAATAATGGGCTTGCCGGGTCTGCTTATCGTGTGCTTGGTGTTTCTTATCGCAAATTATCGGATGGTATGGCAGTTGAGGATTCTGAGAAGGACCTTATTTTCCTGGGTCTTGTGGCAATGATCGATCCTGTGAGGAAAGAGGCTAAGGACTCGATAGATCTGTGTAAGCGGGCAGGTATCAGGGTCGTGATGATCACAGGCGATAATGAGGAGACGGCTAAAGCCATAGGGAAAAAGATCGGGCTGGTGGCTGATTATCATGGTTCTCTGGATGGGATGGATGAAAAGCTTCGTGGTATTATCAAAGATGGTTCAATTACCGGAAGTGAACTTCTGTCCCTTGATGATGGAGAGTTTGACCGACTTGTCGAGGGCATCAGCGTTTATGCAAGGGTCATGCCTGAACAGAAGTTGAGGATAGTGAAGGCATTGCAGAATAGGGGGCATGTTGTTGCTATGACGGGAGATGGCGTTAATGATGCTCCTGCGCTTAAGAGGGCAGATATCGGTATTTCCATGGGTATAAAAGGTACGGATGTTGCTAAAGAGTCCAGTCTTATGATTTTGCAGGATGATAATTTTGGGACCATTGTGGAGGCTGTGAAACGCGGTCGTACTATCTATGAGAATATTGAAAAATTTACGACATATCTTGTTTCGAGAAATTTTACTGAGATAATTCTCATTATGCTGGGGATTACACTGCTGGGATTCGACCTTGTTCCACTTCTCGCATTGCAGATCCTGTTCATTAATATGTTTGATGAGGTTATGCCGGCAATAGCACTTGGCCTCGATCCGGTTCGAAATGAGGTGATGTATGAGGCTCCTAGAAAGCCCGGGGAGAATATTCTCAATAGGAGGAACCTGACGCTAGTGGTCAGTATAGCTGCTCTTATGGGGGTTGTTTGTTTCCTTGTGTTCTTACTTTCTGATCCGGTCAATGATCTTGAAAAAGCTCGTACGCTGACGTTTGCAACGATAGTCAGTATGATCCTTTTTATCCCGTTCGTTTTCAGGTCACTGACATCTTCTTTTTTGAGTGTGGGTGTCTTTACTAACAAACTCATGCTTCTGGGAGTGGCAAGTACGTTTTTGTTGACCATGGTTGTAATGTATGTAAGACCCCTTGGGCAGTTGTTCGACCTTGTGCCTTTGAGCTTGATGGATTGGTTCATTCCAATATCTGCTGCTTTTTTGACCATGGTTTTAGCAGAATTGGTCAAGAAGATTTTACCAGTTGATCGGCAATTCCAATGAAATTATTTCAAAATAGATACTTGAATAACATTATAATGAATTTGTTGTCTACAGGTGTCCGATATGCGGGGGTGGGCTGAACCATTGGAGATGTCCCGACCATAAAATGCAGGATATTTATTAGCTTGAACTTGTCGGTATAAATGTGTTGAATGTGGCAACGAAGATTTGTACTGACTATTCTTTTAAAAAGAGCAGCGACATCCCAGGATAGGGATGCCATCATTGTTATTTTTCGGAGTGTTCAGAATGATGTGTATACTTCTTCGTGTGGGTGTATTACAAAACCTTCTGAAGTGATGTCGTATGGGTGGAGTTTCTTACTGTGATCTGAACCACGCATCTTGAATATTTCCATAGTGCGTGTGCGAACATTATTATGCATTGCGTAATGAAGTACAAAGGTACCGTCTGTTACGAATGTTTCTATACCGAACCTTGCTGGGCTCCTTTCATCGACTATCTCACATGTCATTAGTGAGGTAAGTCCTATTACTTCCAACGTTGTGCTAAGTTTTAGTAATTCCACTCGTATCTTTGCGGGATCCTGAAGGTAGAAGCTGATGGAGGTCGTGGAATCGATGAGTGCTCTTTTAGCATTGATCTCTTCCTGCGTTGCGATGATCTGGTCCATCATTGAACGGGTGTCGAATGGTCTGACATCGACATATTTTTCTTGGGATGGAATTCCGATCTTAGTAGAACATGCATCGATGATGACAAGTTTCCCCTCGTCTTCGAGAGCTTGAAGGTCCCAGTCGAATTTCATTACGTTCTCGCGTATTTGTTCAGGTCTTTCTTCAGTTGCAACGATTATACCATTCTCTCCGTATTTTGTTATGCCGTTATATATATATTGTACTGAAAAGTTAGTTTTTCCAGCTCCGGAGGTGCCTGATACAAGGTATGAGCGGTCACGAATTATCCCGCCTCCACATAGTTCATCAAATCCGGGAATTCCGGTTTTGACCCTATTTATTTCGTCTTCCATTGAGATCTTTTCAGAATCTGAACCTTCGAACATTTATCTTTTCACTCCTCGCTTTATATAATGTACATGTCGTTTTAAAGTTGGTATACCAAATGCATATTTTATATTATTATGGGTAAATAACACATATATGATGCTAAATAGGGTTTTCTGCTTATTTATAGTATACATGATGTGCATATAAATTTATTGAAGATCGTTTTATAATGATATCCCAATTTATGGAATTATATGGGCCATGTGTAATAAATCGACAATTTACGAACCCAAATGGGCCATATTATGCCCTTTTATATCAATTTGGCATGTTTTTCTTCGACATTTACCGTATTTTGCTTCGATATTTACTAATGCCTCGCTATAAATCTCTTAAATGAGACCACAAAAGATTTAATAGGCAATTCTCTTATTAGACAAATGTAATCCAATATGACGGGATTCAGAGGGTGATGATGACCCTTTCGGCAATGAACGTATTTATGTGAATTGCTTGAAAGAATGATAATCGATAATTCGTTTATCTTGATCTAGCTCACTAACTTATATATATTAAATAATGGAGGAAAATAATGAAAGGCTTTATAGCAATCGCAATAGCTGCTTTAATGGTACTGAGCTTTGTTTCAGTAGCAAGTGCAGCAGACACAATTGAGATTCGTAGTCCAGTAATGGCAGGCAATCTCGCTGGTGAGAGAGATCTCTCCAATGTAACATTGAATTCTACAACATTTACAGATTTTGCAGCATTTTTCTACGACATTGATGACGGTATCGGTTCCGAAAAGATCGATATTATCACAGCTTCAACCACTGACAAAATTCCAGAAGGAGATTTGATCTACACTTCAAATCTTCAGACTGTAAGTTTCTCCTATGAAGGATGGGCAGACTCCCCAGTTGATAACACATTCGACAAGATCGGTTTCCTCGCAGAGGAATACGTTCCAATCGACGAGGACCCAAGTATCCTTTCCAAGCTTATTCTTGATGATGATGAGAAGTACACCATGCGTGTCGGTCAGACACTCGACCTTGGTGACGGCTTTGCAATCACACCAAAACAGATCGATGTTGACGGTAACAAGGTCTGGCTCGAGCTTACAAAGGACGGTAAGTTCCTTGACGATGATGTGTTCAACGCAGAGAACAGCCTGGACAACAGCTCCTGGGACTACGACACCACTGTTGGTGGCGAAGATGACATTGTTATCATGAGAGTACATGTTAACGAAGTATTCCAGGGTCAGGTCGACAGCCTCGCAATCATTGAGGGTATGTGGCTCATCTCCGACGAAGCAATGGAACTCGAAACTGACGATGAGTTTGGCAAGTTCGAAATAACAAGTCTTACCGCAGGCCCAGTAGGCACCGGTCAGATCGTTATGAAGACAACTGAAGACATCACATTGAGCAAGGACTCATCTATTGAGATCACTGAAGATATCATGATCAAGACTGCAGACTCCAATGATCTTCGCTTCTACTTCGCAAAAGAGATCAGCGAGCCTGGTACCTATGAGATCAGAGGTACAGTCGCAACACCTGATGCTAGTATAACTGGTATTTCAACCGAATCCTGGACAGCAGCAAGCTTTGCAGGTTTCTACTATGACATCGATGAGGACATCTCCTCAGAGACTCTTACCGCAATCGTAGAGGGTGCAACTAACAGAACAATCGCTGAAGGCAACCTTACATACGTTTCACAGCTTCAGAGTGTAAGCTACACCTATGAAGGATGGGCAGACTCCCCAGTTGATAATTCCTTCGACAAGATCGGTTTCTTCGCAGAAGAATACGTTCCAATCGACCAGGATCCAAGCATCCTTTCCAAGCTTATTCTTGATGATGATGAGAAGTACACCATGCGTGTCGGTCAGACACTCGACCTTGGTGACGGCTTTGCAATCACACCAAAACAGATCGATGTTGACGGTAACAAGGTCTGGCTCGAGCTTACAAAGGACGGTAAGTTCCTTGACGATGATGTGTTCGATACAACGGGCAATATGGTCAACAGCTCCTGGGACTACGGCACCACTGTTGGTGGCGAAGATGACATTGTTATCATGAGAGTACATGTTAACGAAGTATTCCAGGGTCAGGTCGACAGCCTCGCAATCCTTGAGGGTATGTGGCTTATCTCTGACGAAGCAATGGAGATCGAGGATGATGACGAGTTCGGTAAGCTTGAAGTGACAGGTATCACAACAGGTCCAACCGGTGCTATCACCATGGATTCAACCGAATCTATCACCCTTACTGCAGACTCAACTAAGGAAATTGCAGAAGGAATGAGCTTCAAGGTTGCAGACAGTGCAAACTCCGAAGTAAGGTTCTACCCATTCATTGAGAAGACAATCGCAGGCGCAGTAGTCGATGATGACGTAGTAGTCGATGACGACGTAGTAGTCGATGATGACGTAGTAGTCGATGACGACGTAGTAGTCGATGACGACGAAGTAGTCGATGACGACGTAGTAGTCGATGACGACGAAGTAGTCGATGACGGCGATGAAGAAGATCCTGGAGTTCCAGGCTTTGAAGCAGTCTTCGCAATTGCAGGTCTCCTTGCAGTAGCATACTTCGTAAGAAGGAACTAATTTTCTAAAATCTAAGAAGGACGAAAATCCTTCTTATCTTTTCTTTTTTTTGACATGCTTGTCGATAATTTAAAATACCAATAGTCTTATTGTAATCTCATTGTTAAACAGTGAGGTCTTTAAGATGAATATGAAACTATTAATGATCCCTTTTATTGCATTGCTTCTTGTGGCAGTGTCTGGTTGTACGGATCCGGCAGAACCAACTGGTCCTATAGTTGAAACACCTGATCTGAGCGTTGACGGAGTTATTCTGGAAACAGTCCCGGAAGGGTTCGAGTATCTTGGTGTACACGCAGTTGATCTTGATACTGTAAAAACAAGTTATGCTGATGTAGAGGGTATTGTAAATGCATCTGAAGGGATCTACAATCTCGATTCAATAGATTATTTTATTATTGCAATTGAGATGGATTCCAGTGCATCTGCAGAAGAACTTATTACCCAATTCAAGGCAACTTTCACTCCTCTTGCAGTTGGCGAAAGATTTACAGATGTGTCCTTTAACGAACATGATGCTACGCTTGTAACAAAATATATTACTGCAGGTGGAGAAGAGGTACCACGTTATCAATATATCTGGAACAACGAGAATTTTGTTTTCCTTGTAAAGGGCAATACTGATGATGCTACAGTTGTATTGGATCTTGCAGAAGCGACCGGATTTTAATCCGGTTACTTTTTTAATACCTAACAAATAAGTCACTCAATCGATATGCTTTAATATTACTATATCCATGTAGGTGCTGCAATGCCCGGGTAGCCTAGTTGGTTGGGGCGCCAGACTCATAGGGAATATTAACCGTGCGTCCAAATCTCCTGAGAAATCTGGAGGTCGCGTGTTCGAGTCACGCTCCGGGCACTTTGCATTTCTTCTTTTTTTAGATATGTGTCCATCTCTTTACCTTGATGATAAAGCATATATTATCCCTCCACATTAAGTAGTTCCATGAATTTTCAAATTCTGGATGCAGACTATTTTCGTGAGGATAATCAACCGATAATCCGAATCTTTGGGAGATCTGAAGATGGGGAAAGCGTTTGCTGTCTTGTTCCGGGGTTTGAGCCTTATTTTTATTTGAGTGCTTCAGGGGACCTACAAAAACTTGGTGAAGAGATCAAGGAGCAGTTCGAGGGTGTAAAGACCTTTGAGATCGTTGAAAGGTTTGAGCCAATAGGTTATCAGGAAACCAAAAAGCACATGCTCAAGGTAACAACCTATGATCCTGGCAATGTGCCTGAGATCAGGGATGATGTGGCATCTATGCTCGGTGTCAATGCTATATATGAAACAGACATTCTTTTCAGGAATCGATTCCTTATTGATAAGGGCTTCAAGGGGATGGACTGGGTATCCACACAAATGGAAGAATCTGTTCCGAATGGGAAAATAATATGTGACCGTACCATAAGGACCTCTCATATATCCGAGGTCCAGAAAATTGCAAACTCATCTTTGAAATATATGGCATTTGATATTGAATGCCTCCCACACGATGGTGGAATGCCAACACCCGATGTTTCACCTGTCATCATGGTAAGTTTCGCTTTTGAGCCGGCTTACAAAGGGCACAAAACCCTTGTTCTTGTAATGAAAGAAGTGGAAGGTGTTGATGAAGATGTCGAGATGTTACCGGATGAATCTGATCTCTTGAACCGCTTCTTTGAAATATTCAGGGACTACGATCCTGATGTAATTACAGGTTACAACATCAACGATTTTGATGTGCCTTACATCACAGATAGGGTAAAGCTCCTGAACGAATCCGGTTCTAATATCAATTCTGCTGTTGGAAGGGATTCAAGAGCACTTAGCTATCGCAAAGTTGTGACTCGTACGATGGTCCCCATTCCCGGAAGGGTTGTAGTTGATTCTCTTCCTCTTATCAGGCAACAGTTCAGCTTGAAAAGATATACATTACGCAATGTTTCAAAAGAATTGCTTGGCAGAGAAAAACTTGATGTCGATGCCGCTGACATGGAAGAGCACTGGAACGATTCCGGTGAAAAGATACGGAAATTCATTGATTATTCAAGGCGTGATTCAGAACTTGCTCTTGAATTGCTCCTGGACCTTAAACTTCTGGACAAGTATATCGCTCTTTCAAGGGTAAGTGGAATTCTTCTTCAGGACACGGTCAGTGGTGGGCAGACCAACATGGTCGAACATATCCTGTTGACCGAGTTTGGAAAACAGGGGCGTGTGATGTCCACAAAACCTGATGAAGAGACCTCATCTTTCAGGCGGAAGCAGAATGAAGATCTTAAAGGGGGTGCGGTTCTCGAACCGGAGAAGGGATTGCATAAGAACGTGATCGTACTTGATTATAAATCCCTTTATCCAACCATCATGATGGCGCATAACCTTTGTTATACTACTGTGGTTCCCCCTGGTAAATATCCGGAAGATAAAGTGATAAGGTCCCCTTCAAAAGGCGAGTTTGTAAAACCTGAGGTGTTCAAAGGTATCGTTCCTTCGGTTCTGGAATCGTTGCTTGATAAAAGGATCGAGACAAAGAAGCTCATGAAGCAGGCAAGTGACGAAGGTGAATATCAGGTACTTGATGCGACACAGCTTGCTTTGAAGATCCTTCTTAACAGTTTTTATGGTTATTCCGGATATGCGCGCGCCAGACTCTACAGTTTGCAGATGGCAAATTCTGTGACCAGCATTGGAAGGGGGAACATCGCCAGGACACAGGATATTGTATGTAATCGCATTGGGACGGTCATCCTCAGGGACAATAAAGCTTATCTTCGGGATGAGGTGGATGAGCTTAAGGACGACGATAAGGCTGTAAAGCTCTCGGTCGCTTATGGGGATACTGACAGTGTGTTCGTACATTGTAAGAACGATCAGGATTTGGAGTTCGAGGAAGGTGTTTTTTCACTTGAAGATTCAGCACTTGTTGGTAAAAAAGTTGCAAGTATAGTAACTGCATCTTTACCCGACCCCATGGAGCTGGAATTTGAGGCTACTGCAAAACGTGTTTTGCTAATTGCCAAGAAAAGATATGCACAATGGATCTTTGAGCCTGCGAACGGTGGCTGGACCGATTCGATCAAGGTAAAAGGGTTGGAGACCGTACGGCGAGATTGGTGTGAACTGACCTCCAAGATGCTTAACAGGGTGTTGGAACTCGTACTTAAGGAAGGGGACATTGAAGGCTCTGTGGAGCATGTGAGGACCCTTGTGGACAGGGTGAGGAATCTTGATGTAGCAAAAGATTCTGATCTTTTTGAAGATCTGGTGCTTACAAAGAATTTTTCCAAAAGTCCTTCAAGTTATAAGAATAAACAGCCACATCTGACAGTGGTCGAAAATATCCAGAGGCGTACCGGTGTTCGACCTGCCATTGGTGAGCGAATTCCTTTTGTGATAATTGCCGGAAGAGGGTTGTTCGTAGATCGCGCAGAAGACCCCGACTATGTCCGTGAGAACAATGTCCTATTGGATGTGGATTATTACATACAGAAACAGATGTTACCGCCTGTAGAACGCATCCTTAGTGTTTTCGGCGTTGATATGGCTACTCTTAATCACGATTCAAAGCAAAAAGGCCTCTTTGACTTTGACAGTTCTGTAGAGGAAAATGCTCTTACTTTAAAAAAGGTTATCAGGACAAAAGAAGCATCAACAAATGAAGATCAAAAAACGCAAAGCTCACTTTTTGATTTCTAAATTAAAAAATAAATTTTAAAAAAATGATCAGAGCTGCACATAACGTGCAGCATCTCCAAGATCTTCTTCAATTCTGAGTAACTGGTTGTATTTTGCAGTGCGTTCACTTCTTGCAGGCGCACCTGTTTTAATAAGATCTCCTCCGATAGCTACTGAGATATCAGCTATCATTGTATCTTCTGTCTCTGCAGAGCGATGGCTTACAACAACGCTGTAACCATTTCTCTGTGCCAGATTTGCAGCATCGAAAGATTCAGATATCGTACCTATCTGGTTGACTTTCAGTAAAAGTGCATTTGCCGCTTCCATCTCAATACCTTTTGCCAGACGGTTGACATTTGTAACGAACAGGTCATCTCCTACAATGATGGTGTCCCATGCCTCACTCGTAAGAGCTGCGAAGTCCTCAAACGATTCCTCATGGAATGGGTCTTCAATGGAAAGGATCGGGTATGTTTCAATAAGGTCAAGGTAGTAGTCCACAAGTTCAGCAGGAGCAAGCTTGTTTCCATCAATAAAATATTTATCCCCATCAAAGAACTCGGATGCAGCGGAATCAAGTCCGATACTGATCTCGGATTCGGTGTAACCGGCTTCTTCAATTGCACTCACGAGTGCATCCAGTGCGTCAGCAGTAGTTGAGATCGGAGGTGCATATCCGCCTTCGTATCCTACATTTGTTGCCGAAGCGCCGTATTTGTCCTCAAGGACCTTACCAAGAGCGTGGTATGTCTCAGCTCCCATTCTCAATGCATTTGAGAAAGTGTCAGCACCTTTTGGCTGTATCATAAATTCCTGGATGGAAAGGTCATTACCTGCATGCTTCCCGCCATTGATCACGTTCATTGTTGGAACAGGCAATGCAAAAGCGTTGGTACCACCAAGGTAACGATAAAGGGCAATTCCAAGGGAATCTGCTGCTGCTTTTGCAGTGGCCATGGAAATTCCCAGAATGGCGTTAGCCCCAAATGTTTTTTTGTTCTCAGTGCCGTCCAGTGCGATCATCAGCTCATCTATCTCACGCTGGTTACGTGCATCCATTCCCAAAAGCTCTTTTGAAAGGGTCTTATTAATGTTGTCTACAGCTTTCAATACTCCTTTCCCGTTGTACCGGTCAGCGTCCTTATCCCTTAGTTCAAGGGCTTCATTAGAACCTGTGGAAGCTCCGGAAGGAACACTTGCCCTTCCAAATCCGCATCCGGTGTAAATATCTACTTCTACCGTAGGGTTTCCTCTGGAGTCAAGTATCTCCCTTGCATGCACTTTTTGAATTGTGTATTTTGCTTCTTCGCTGATAGAGTTCATGTCTTCACCATTTGGTTATTCTATGCTCAAATCGTACATTACAGTATATATTGTTACCGCATTTTTGAATCTTTTTTGTTGCTTCTTTATATACTTTATTTAAGCAAAACAGATTATATACTGCATAAATATATAAACACCAAAGTAGTATTATTATTCATGGTGAGCGAAATGTCTACCTTTATAGATGAAAAGGGGTATGAGGTATCATCCCTATTGCAAAGCATTAACGTTTCGAGAATAGAAGCACTTTCGATCGCATGTCTGGTCAATGGACGTGAGTTAAGCTCACAGGAAATTGAAAATGCTACAGGCCTGAGGCAACCAGAGGTAAGTGTAGCTATGCGGCCTCTCTGTGAACGTGGATGGGTAGAGGAAAAAAATGAGAAGAGGACAAAATGCAGAGGGAGACCCGCAAAATATTACTCTCTCAATATGGATTTTACTGAGATCTTAAAAGAATATGAATCTGATATACTAAAAGAAAATGAGAAAAGGCTGGAAGTTGTAAAGAGCCTACGCAATTTAGTAGATTAACTTCCGGTTATTTTGATTAATTTTAGATCAGTTCTTTCCGAATGATATCGGAGCAAATCCCTTGGCAGCATCGAATGCACGCATAGCTTCCATGCCATTTATCTCCATGATGAAGACTTCAAGGACCATAAATGCTGCACTTTCCCCGCGCAAGCAGCCGACATTGACATTGTCGCCACGTCCGGCAGCGGTATGCAGATGTATCTTTGGTGTCCCTTCTTCCATAAATATATTTCCAACGCCTATTACTTCATATGGCTCAGTATGATTGACCCACATAGTTTCAGGTGGGATTGCATTCTCTTTGGGCCCGACAACAAGGTTCACTTTAGCGACAGCACCAAGCAAAGTAAATACTGCAGACTTGATCTCCTCTTTTGTTGCAATACCTTCAAGTTCCCGAAGCAAGTCTTCTCCGGTATCGATCCTTACAGTAAACACTCTGCCAATATTTCCTTTCGAATAATCCATATTTTCACCTGATAAATATCAATATAGACCTTAATCATCTACTATTTGTCCGTCAACAATGCGAACAATATGATGTTTTAGCGGCATGTTCTCATAACTGCCTTTTTTTTGCTATTATATGAATGGTATGCACAAACCATCATCGGTTCTATGAGCTTATAAAAAAAGAGTGAATATCCCGCTAAGGATATCATTTAAGGTCAATAGTTGGGTTCAAGCCCATCTATCTGTGAGAATGCTTTATCAATCTCCTTTTGTTCTTCAACCCTTGTTTTCTTCTCGCGTTCCTGATGGATCGCATCTACTGCAACTGAATATAGATTTTCCAGCTCTTCTGCTGCTTCAAGAGTAAGGACGACCAGCACCTGTGGAGTTTCACCTTTCCTCACAATAATACCCTTAAATACATGGCCAACTGATGACGAAAGTTTTTCGACTTCCGATGATATCTCATCGATGCTCAGGTACGATTTATCACCTTTTATGATAACCATTGCCCTGCTTCCTTCTTTGTAAACATCGGTCGAGAACAAAAGGCCGTTTGGTGATAATGCTTTCTGGATTGTGGTCTTGATGTTCATTCCTTTTTCAGCTTCATAGAAACCGATCGTAGCAAGGCCTGCTCCTCCGCTCATCACTGTTTTGAAGTCACCGAGGTCGGTCACCATCATCATTTCACTGTCAAGCGCATCAAGTAAGAAAAGTATGCGTCTTGCGATCATGTCATTGATGGTATTATATGCAGATTGTACATTTCCTCCGATCTGCTTAAGGAATTGGTTATCAGCAAGTATGATCCCATCGACACCACTGTCACGTATCTCTTTCAGGCAGAATGCGGCATTCTGGAGATAGAGTGTTCCCTCTTCTCGGAATGGAAGAACAACGACTGCATATACAGGAAAATCATGATTTTCTTTAATTTCCTTAATAAGGGGAGGGGTAAATGATGATCCTGTTCCACCTGATGCGGAAGTTATCACAAATCCGACATCGAAATTTCCTCTTTCCTCTATATTACGCATTATGTGGGATTTATTCTCTTCAAATACGCTCTTACCAAGAGTGCGGTTAGCACCAACGCCATGCAAGTGAGGGATATGCATCCTGTCCTTGGCCTTGGTGAAACTCAATTCCTTCAGATCGTTTATCGCAGTATTGATGGCGATAGTTTCGACCTTGCTTTTGTATTTTTGTTGTGAATAGAATTTCGCAAATTTGCTTTTACCACCAAAAGCCTCTTTGTTTATCGCATCAAGGATACGGTTACCACATTGACCATTTCCTACGATAAGTATATTGAGCAAATAATTCCTCCAAATTTGATGAATTTGAATATCTTCATGAAATCGTAAATGATTAGAACCTGTATTGTCTGGATCGATGGAACAGCCATCCTGCGATAGCAACAATGATCAACAACGGGATCGCAATAACATACCATGGTTGCTCGATAATTGAATCGAGGTCTCCTCTGGCTACATCGATCGTACTTGTAGTGAACTCTCCCCTCATTTCCTGAGGATCAGGGCTTACTCCATCTTCATACTGATATGAATAATCAGTTGTAATAGTATAAGTACCCAATTCTTTTGGTTTTATCAGGAACTTTATTTCCTTCTCCTGATTCAGTCCAAATGATTCCAGATAAACTTTTGGCATGCCATTGATTATCTCAATATTGGAGTTGCTGCCTTTGTATTCAATTCCTTCAGGAATGTGTATGATAAGTGCGACCCCATTTGCATAAGAATCTCCCTCGTTCTTGATGTTAATGGTCACTTCTACTTCATCGTTCCTTTTTACACTATTACTCTCGATAGATGTGGAAAACTCAAGCTCAGCAACTTTTTTTGCATTTTTACCCGTATCAGTTACAGTTATCACTGGTATGTTAGATACCGCTTCGGGAAAATCCATTTCTGCTTCATTGGAATATGACGCTCTGGTGGGCTGGAATTCAAATGTTCCAGCTTCATTTGCCTGAAGCTTGTAAAGAAAAATGGTCCTTGTCTCGTATTTGTCGATGGTCATCTGACCTGTCTCTTCAAGAAGGATCTCCTGAAGGATAAATCCTGTGGGTTTTGGATCAGAGAACCTCACCTCTGTAGCCTTCCCATCACCTTTGTTTCTGGCAGTCACTTTGATCGTGACGACCTCTCCCTGATCAACAGTGTAACTGCTAACCTCTTTTGTGATCTCCAGTGAAGGGGTTCCAGGGTATGTTGCCTTCTCATGACCTCCATCTACTTCCTGTTTCAGGTAGATGTTATCATCATCTGTAATGGTGATAGAAACAGTTGCCTGGGGTAATGTCCCTCCCCCTACGGATAACAAAGTGACCTCAATGGTCTCTCCTTCTGCATTAAAGGTGATGGTATCATCTATATTGATCAGTTTGTCGTGGTCAAGCTCTCCTTCATCATATACTTTGAAGACGCAAGACTCAGCGCTCACGAAAACTTCGGCCACATCGATAACGATGGTATTGATCTGATATCCATCTCCTTCCTGAATACTCCCATTGAAAACTATATCTTTAGCACAGGCATTGCCTGTGAAAACCAAAGATGCCAGTACCAAGGTAAGCATCAACAAACACATATTTTTGAACTGAACCATAATTCCCTCAACACAGAACTGAATCACGTTATAGCGTATAATCTTCCAGTATCAATACAATAAGAATCCAATAAATAGTTTATGACATCGATTTTAAACGATTTACACAAATTCAAGGCTGACATCTATCCATTGTGACTTATGCACCAGTGAACCTACAGAAATGACATCCACCCCGGTCTTGGCATATTCTGAGATATTTGATATGTCGATCCCGCCTGAAACTTCCAGAATAGCACTATTTCTAAGATCCTCATTTTTTAATGCTTCAACGACCTTAATGACCTGTCCTGGTGACATGTTGTCGAACATTATGATATCAACTCCCATTTTTGCAGCGAGAATGGCGTTCTCAACGGATTCAACTTCAACATCTATTTTTTGTGTAAAACCGGCAAGTTCCTTTGCTGAATTTATGGCATTTTCAAGTCCCATCATGTTAACGTGGTTATCTTTTATCATAATAGTATCAGAAAGATCAAATCTGTGGGGGTCACCGCCTCCGGCAATAATGGCAAGTTTTTCGAATTTTCGTATCCCAGGCGTTGTCTTCCTTGTACCAGCTACTTTCACATCTGAGTATTGTCTGACCGTTTCAACATATTCCCGGGTATTGGTTGCAATTCCACTCAAATGCCCCAGAAAATTGAGAACGATCCTTTCGGCACGAAGGACCGATACTGCATTACCGGATATCTCCAAAATAGTATCTCCTGATCCTAATTGATCTCCATCTTTATATTTTGCGGATGAGTCAAGTCCAAAGTAATCGAATATCCTTTTTGCAATAGGAATGCCTGCAATGATACAATCCTGTTTTACAAAAACGATTGCTTTGATCTCCTTTTCAGGAACAAGTGTGCAGGAAATGTCATTTGCTCCAAGGTCCTCTTCGATAAATCTTTCAATTTCGCTGGTCAGTATCATATTACCATATATGTCAATGCTTCAAGAGGTTTATATGCTTTTAGCGTATTTGGACCCTACGTTGTCGAGAAAATTTCTCGAACAATGTTCAGGATAATTAAGATATATTACTATTAACATTTCAATATTATAAAATAACGTTGCAGGAGTCTAGAATGCTAAAGATCGGAGTGTTCGGATGTGGGGCAATCGGTACTGAGCTTTGTAAAGCTATCGATTCAGGTCACATCGAGGTCGAATTGTATGCTGTTTATGACAGGCACGAACAGTCAATAATCAATTTGAAAGAGCAGCTCAAAAACACTGACCCAAAAGTGCTTGAGATAGTGGAAATGGTAAAGCACGTTGACCTGGTAGTGGAATGTGCGTCCCAACAGGCAGTGTATGATGTAGTTCCGACCACCCTTCACGCAAAATGTGATGTAATGGTCATTAGTGTTGGTGCTTTTGCAGACAAAAAACTTCTCGATACAACATTCGATATTGCAAAGGAATATGGCTGTAAGATATATTTCCCATCCGGTGCGATCGTTGGGTTGGATGGTCTAAAATCCGCATCCGCAGCTTCTATATACTCAGTTACCCTGACAACCCAGAAACACCCGAGAAGTTTTGAAGGTGCTCCGTACATCGTACAGAACAATATCGATCTTGACAGCATCAAAGGAAAGACCGTACTTTTCGAAGGTATGGCATCAGAAGCTGTAAAGGCTTTTCCTTCAAATGTCAATGTTGCAGCATCTTTGAGCATTGCAGGCATTGGTTTCGATAAGACAAAGGTCAAGATCATCGCAAACCCCGCACTCACAAGGAATATCCACGAGATAACCGTTGAAGGTGAATTTGGCATGTTCACAACAAGGGTGGAGAACGTACCGGCGCCGAGTAACCCCAAGACAAGTTATCTGGCAGCTCTATCTGCAATTTCCACACTGAAAAAGATAGCCGATCCTCTTCAGGTAGGGACATGATCACATACCAATAAATGTTTATCACATAACCGGATATTGTATGCCGGTCCGTTGGAGTCGTGTGTAATTATAAAAAACGGAAAAACAAGTGGTCGTATGCAGGACAGGCAATCTATTATCAACAAGATAAATTCATTGAAAAAAGAACGCAATGCTGTTATTTTGGCGCATTGCTATGCACGGGATGAAGTGCAGGATATCGCAGACTTTGTAGGCGATTCGCTGGGGCTGAGTCAGGAAGCGGTAGACCAGGATGCGGAAGTTATTGTTTTTTGTGGCGTGAGCTTCATGGCAGAGAGTGCATTCATCCTCTCCCCTGAAAAAACAGTTCTTATGCCGGATGCAGATGCCGATTGCCCTATGGCGGCAATGGTGGATGTCATATCACTTCGTAAATTAAAGGCGCAACATCCAGATGCCATGGTCGTCTGCTATGTCAATACACGAGCTGACATCAAAGCAGAATGTGATATCTGTTGTACCTCGGCAAATGCAGTGGAAGTTGTAAATTCTCTCGACTCGGACAAAGTTATTTTCGTTCCTGACAAGAACCTTGCAGCATACGTTGCAAAACATACTGACAAGACCATCATTCCATGGAATGGTTATTGCCCTACACACAATCAGATACTTGCAGAAGATGTTGATCTTGCAATGAACAAGCACCCAGGGGCGGAGCTGATGGCCCATCCTGAATGCCGTTCAGAAGTTCTGGAAAAAGCAGACCATGTGTTCAGTACTACTGGAATGCTTGATCATGTAAAAAGCTCTGACAATAACGAATTCATAGTTTCTACGGAGCAGGGTATATTGCACCAGCTTGAGACTGAAAATCCCAATAAGAAATTTTATCCTGTCTCAAAATTTACATTTTGTCCGGACATGAAAATGATAGATCTAAGTTCTGTCCTTCGCTGTCTTGAGAATATGGAGACCGTTGTGACCGTTCCAAAAGATATTCAGGTACGTGCAAAACGAGCTCTTGATCGTATGCTTGAAGTAAAACGCAACAGGTAACTATTGGGAGAATTAATGAAAACCTATCTTGAACTTATGCGCGCAGGAAATTGTGCAATGGCTGCTTTTGCTGGCTTAATTGGTGTTTTGATAGCATATAATATTCTCTCCTCTGCTTCCCCTTACGTATCGCTATCATTGTTCGATACTTCACTGATCTTTGCCATAGTTTTCCTCGTTACAGGAGCTGGCAACGGTTTGAACGATTATTTCGACATCGAAATCGATAAAGTGAACAAACCCTCAAGGCCGATACCTTCCGGCAAGATCTCCTTGAAAAGCGCCCTTTATTTTTCGCTGTTTCTATTCATAACAGGGATAACACTGGCATTTCTGGTGAATCCCCTTTGTGGCATCATAGCTCTATTCAATTCTATGGTACTGATATTGTATGCACAAAGCCTGAAACGCACTCCTTTCTTTGGGAATGCCTCGGTGGGTTATCTCACCGGCTCTACCTTCCTTTTTGGTGGTGCGGTCTTCGGCATGGCAGGGCTTCAGGCACTGGTAGTTCTTTTTCTTCTGGCGACCCTTGCGACCATTGCCCGTGAGATCGTAAAGGATGTTGAAGACATCGTGGGGGATAAAAAAGATGGTGCACGGACACTGCCGATCCTTATCGGAGCTAAAAAAGCATCATATATTGCAGCAGCATTCGGCTTTACTGCCATGCTTGCAAGTCCTGTACCTTATTTGCAATCCATATTAAATGAACAATATCTTTTCGTCGTGGCAATTGCAGACATCTTCTTCCTGATCGCGGTTTACCAGATACTCGGGAAAAAGGATGCTGCGCGCTCATCAAAACTGTTTAAGTTCGCAATGCTCTTTGCACTCATTTCTTTCATCGTAGGTGCCTGAAAAACTTACTTCTGATGAGTTCCGTCAGAAGGCGTATGTCTCAGATATTCCTTCAACATCATTGGGAACGTATTGGCAGGCACGAACCTGACCCCGAGCTGCTCTGCCCATTTCTGAATGCCGTAGTCACTTGCGACAACCGCTGCGTCCAGTTCCTTTGCAAGAAGTAATACATCGATGTCAGGGGCACTGTCAAGGATGCCATAACGAAGTGCTGAACGGTACTTGTTCCTGAACTTTCCTACAATGGGGCCAATAACCTCGCGATCGGTATTGTCCTCTACCTTGCGCGTATCCTCTATTTCCGATTCGATCGACAGGCATTGTATCGAAGCTTCCCGGATAGCTTCCTCGGCCACGGTCATACCCTTGTTGATACGTTCTCGCATATAAGATACGTATTCATGAAAAATATGTGATGGTATCTTCACCTCATGCCTATCAGGTGTTTTTTTGACAAGCCATGTATCTATCATCGCAATGATCTCATCATCGCAGCCATTATTTTTTGCAAACTCATGGAGCTCTTTGTACACTGATGGAAAAGGAACATAACAACTGATCTGTAAATGAAGCCTTGATTCAGCAATAAGGTCGAGTATTGCCCTCATTCCCTGACAAAGGTCCTCTATCTCCAGCATCTCTCGTGTCTGAAGATCGGTCAAAGCGGTCGTATCTAAAACAAATCTTTGTTTCAACGTAACTTATCCCCCTATTAATTACTATTAGTCCAACGACTTATGCCTTTTCCCTTAAGTCCTTGTTCTCATCTGCATCCGGATTCGAGAACATTCGTGCCGTTTCGTCATATCTCTTCATTTCATCCAGGGATGTCGAAGCTCTCACTCTTTTTATCGCTGTGCTAAAGTGTGATCTTTGAATGACAACGTTCTTTACAGTTTCATAGACCTCATCCTTTGTCATTCCTGGCCTGATGATCTCTCGAAGTGTCATCATTGCAGCTTCTCTGCAGATGGCTTCAATATCCGCTCCTACATACCCTTCGGTAAGTTCAGCAAGTTCTTCCAGTTTTACATCTTCTGCAATAGGCTTACCTGAAAGATGAATATCAAGTATCTTGGCACGCTCCTCTTTATCAGGGGGCCTTACATAGATAAGTCTGTCAAAACGCCCCGGTCTTAATAGGGCGGGGTCGATTATGTCCGGCCTGTTAGTGGCAGCCACTATGACTATATCCTTCAGTTCCTCAATGCCGTCTATTTCGGTCAATATCTGGCTGACAACGCGTTCTGTTGCTTGCTGGTCGGATCCCATCCCGCGCTTTGGCACCATTGAATCAAGCTCATCAAAGAAAACAACGGTTGGAGCTGCTTGCTTGGCTTTTCTAAACGTTTCCCTTACCGCTTTTTCAGATTCCCCAACATATTTACTGAGAAGTTCCGGTCCTTTGATACTAATGAAATTTGCCTCACTTTCATTTGCAACTGCTTTTGCCAAAAGGGTCTTACCTGTGCCGGGGGGTCCGAATAGAAGGATTCCCCTTGGTGGTGTGGTGTTCAGGGCAGTGAACATCTCGGGATATTTAAGAGGCCATTCAACTGCTTCTATCAGTTCCTGTTTCACTTTATTGAGGCCGCCAATATCTTCCCACCTCACGTGGGGTATCTCCACAAAGACCTCCCTTAAAGCAGAAGGTTCAATATTGCGATGCGCCTCTATGAAATCGGTTTCAGTCACCTCAAGCGTTTCCATTATTTCAGGCGGGATCTCCTCTTCGATACTTATCAGGGGGAGCATCCTGCGCAGGGCATGCATTGCGGCTTCCTTGCAAAGGGAGGCAAGGTCGGCTCCGACAAATCCGTGGGTGATGTCCGCAATGTTTTCGAGGTTAAGTCCCTGTTCTATGGGCATCCCTCGGGTGTGGACGTACAATACCTGCAACCGTCCTCCTCTGTCGGGTATCCCTATCTCTATTTCCCTGTCAAAACGCCCCCCTCGGCGCAGTGCCTGGTCAATGGAATTTGGCCTATTGGTTGCAGCAATGACTATGACCTTTCCCCGGCTCGTTAATCCATCCATCAATGTAAGCAGTTGGGCCACAACCCTCCTTTCGACTTCACCTACAACATCATCTCTTTTTGGTGCAATGGAATCTAACTCATCGATGAATATTATTGTAGGTCCTTCCTTTTCAGCTTCCTCAAAGATCTCGCGAAGCTTTTGCTCACTTTCGCCGTAATATTTTGAAATTATTTCCGGCCCGCTTATGGGTATGAAATTCGCCTCACTTTCACTTGCCACAGCTTTGGCTATCATCGTCTTTCCTGTGCCTGGCGGTCCGTAAAGCAAAACTCCTTTTGGAGGATCAACTCCAAGCTTGTCGAAAAGTTCAGGATGTCTCAGTGGCAGTTCGATCATCTCGCGCATCAGCCCGAGTTCTCGCTTCAGCCCGCCAATATCTTCATAAGATACTTCCTCTCCCATATCTGTTTCAGCAATGGGTTCAACGATCTCAATTTTGGTAGTTCGTGTGACCACTACCGGGCCATGGGGTTTGGTAGCCTTTACTACAAAAATAAGCGGGTTATTTATGTTCTCCACACGAATGCGCTGTCCTTTATCGACAGGTCTTCCCTCTAAGCTAAGATGTACGGAACGTGATATCCTTTCGTTCAGAACAGGGTGTGTTGGGGCGAGAGTTATCTTTTCAGCATCTTTCTCAAGTATCCGTTTTACAGTCACCGGGTCATCGATACCGACTCTTGCATTGCCTCGAAGATTCCCGTCGATACGTATAATATTCTTCCCTTCATCATCCAGACCTGCCGGATATACCCTTGCGTAGGTATTTTTCTTGTTCCTGATCTCGATTATATCTCCGCTTCTTGCATCGATGGTCTGCATAAGGGCATTTGGAAGTCGGGCAATACCCCTTCCCGCATCACGGTGGTTTGCTTCTGCAACACGTACTGTGATATCTTCGGACATACTGATCACCTTGCTCAATTAAAAATAGTATTGATCTAAGTAGTGACTTTAAGATATATTAGAGTAAACTTCACAGTAATAGTATAAAAAAGAAATGTTTTAAAAAAGTGTTTTTGGAAATAAAATAAAGAGATCCTTTCAGATCTCACTTCTCAATTTCTCAACGAGTTCCTGCTTAATTGAAGTGCTGCGATCTCCGCCACAGACTATTCCGCGTACGCCAACGATGGTTGGCTGGATACGCTTCAATGCTGGAATATCATCGAATTTTATGGTTCCTGCAATAGCTGTCTCAAGTCCACGGGAGTGTGCATCGTTGACGAATTCGATAAGGTCTTCCTCGGTCATGAACTCAAATGTGGAGCGCCCATCCTTGAGGCCGGTATCGACCATAACAAGGCCAACACCTGCTTTCTCACCAATTGCCGGGAGAAGTTTCGGGTTGATGGAGTTAATGCGCTCGTGATCGGAATATCCGCAAGCTACGACAGTGACGTCCATGTCTTTTACGGATTCAACGATACCGGTAAGCATTTCGTATGCCTGCTCTTCGGTAGTGATGTCATAAAGTCCTATCTTCACATAATCTGCACCAGCAGCAGCAGCTCCGTATGCTGCAAGGGCTGCGGTACCTGGCTTGTAGCTGAAGTCCCCAAGTGCGGCACTGATCGGCCTTTTACCTTCAACAGCATCTCTTATTTCTCTGATGACCCATGGATAGTTAGCACCCAGTGAACCTTCCTTTGGATTCTTTACATCGATTATATCTGCTCCTCCGTTGAGTGCAGCTACTGCTTCTTCAGTGTTGATCGGACTTACGAGTAATTTCATGTATTAGCCTCTTTTTTATAAGATGAGATAAATTATCAATTTAATATGTTTCGAACCGTCTTTGTATTTGATGTATATAACCGTAATGCTGTCCATGCGCAGGGAGGGGACCGGCAAAAATATCGTCCGGTACACGAGATCAGTAATGTCTGCACAACATCGGACCCGGTTGGTATTGTTCGGGAACTGCGTCCTGCTGAGGTCTATATCGCAGACCTTAACAGACTTCAGGGTCGGGGTGATCCAAACATAAATTTTGGTGTGATACGGGGAGTTTCAGAGCTTTCTCAAACGATGCTGGATCCCGGGATAAGTTCCTTTGAAGATGTTTCCGGGGTTTTAGGGCTTGCAGAGCATCTTGTACTGGGTACAGAGACCGCATCTTTGGATTCCATTACTAAGATATCTGCTGCATACCCTTCACAGATCAATGTGAGCATTGATAAAAAGAACGGCAACATCCTCTCGTCTGACCCTTTGATGCCGAAAGATCCCCTTGAGATAGTAAAAGTACTGAACGGTCTGGAGATAAATGACATAATATTCCTTGACATGGATATGGTGGGAACCTCATCAGGATTCGATGCACAATTTTTAAGTCTTATAGCAGATATTTCTGACCACAATGTTCTCCTTGGCGGAGGCGTAAGGGACGTGGAAGATATTAGGCAACTGGAAGCTATTGGTATCAAAGGCGCATTGGTTGCAACCGGATTGCATAATGGTTCCATTCCTATTGAGATGGTCAGGTAAATGAATAGATTTTCAATTTATATTGAATATGGGTGATCAATATGGTAGAAGAAAATAAAGTTGTAAGTGAAACGGAAGAAAATAAAGTTGTAAATGAAACGGAAGAAAATAAAGAAGTCCGTGACAGCGAAGAGTATATGGAAATAAAAATGGGTGGCGGGTGGTACCTTACAATATCTCTTGCAACAAGTGAAAAGTATGAAAATGAGTATGTAGAGGTTGCAAAGGAAAGGAGCGGCCAGAAAAGGAGCCGCTTTAACCTGAATCCAAAACACGTCCGTGAGTTCGGTGAACTTCTTGTAAAGTTCGCAGACTCCAACGATCTTTAACTTTCAATGATCGATGTGATTGCTTGCAACACATCTTTCTCTATTTCTTTTAAGTCCCTGTCCGTATCTATAACAACAAATCTTTCTGGTTCTTTTTCTGCAAGTTTAAGGTAGTTCTCTCTGACCCCTTTGAGCAGGTCTGTCTTCTCGAACTTTGTCTGTTCCCCTCTTTTGCCGCATCGCTGTACCGCAACAGCGGGATCGATGTCGAAAAGCAATGTGAGGTCAGGGATAATTGTCCAACCTCTGTGGATCATCTGTATCCACTCCATGGGCTCTTCCATTCTCTCTTTTAGGGTAACGCCCTGATAGGCGTAACGACTGTCCGAATACCTGTCCGAAATAACTATCTTTCCTTCCTCAATTGCAGGTCTTATCAGGGTTGAAATGTGGTCTGCATGGTCTGCAGTGAAAAGCATAAGCTCGGCAAGTTCATCGGTGTCCGACTGGATGGCCTTGTAAACAGCATCCCCTATCCAGCTTGTAGTGGGCTCTTTTGTAAACACTGCATTGGCAAAGGCCGGGTGTGAGTTCAGAAAGCGTGTAATGGTAGATTTCCCGGACCCATCTATTCCTTCCAGTGTTATGAGCTTTCCTTTCATGGAGATCACATGTATCCTTTAAGTTTAAATTTATGTCCTTGAGGTGCTTTCACTTCCACACTGTGGGCATTTTATGGGAATAAAGTTAGGATCTGCCTGAAAGACGAAGTCACACGCATTGCATCTGAAATATACCTTTGACTGGTCAATATCATCCATTTGATCACCTGAATATTTAAACAGTTACTTGATTGTAAAGCAAACAATATTAATATACCGCTATTCAATAACATTGCTTAAGGTATTGAACATGACAAAACTGGGAGTTATAGTACGTGGAAAATACGGTCGAAGGCTTATTGAGACCGTTAGGTTTAGGTCTGATCTGGAGGTTATCGTCGCAGAGGTCCCTGAACATTTGCCGGAGCTGATAGATGAGCCTGATGAGTTTTTTTCTGAACTTGATTTTAACGGAAAGGTTTTCGATGCTGATATAATTATCACTTATTCGCTGCACCCTGACATCACACCACAGATAGCCAAAATGGCAGGTGAGGCTGGCGTGGGGGCTTTGATAGTTCCAGGGGGTGCAGCAAAGGCACCGATTCGGGAACTGGATGATATCTCTTTAAAGTATGGTATCTTCATTGAGGTCGATGATATTTGCTGCAACATTGGTTCTGATCCCAGTATAGATGCATTTACTTCCTTTTTTGGAAACCCTGTACTCGATGTAGGGGTAAAGGACGGCAAGATCTCTAAAGTGAATGTCATTAGGGGAGCTCCCTGTGGCAGTACCTGGCGTATGGCAGATGCTCTTGTGGGGAATGCAGTTGAAGGTGCCGGCGCAAAGGCAGGTTTATTGATATCACAATATCCTTGTCGTGCGGTTCGTGGGAATATGGGCGGAATTCATGAATCATCTGAGCTGCACAAAAAAGCAATAGATGACGCAATTAAAAAACTGGCCAATACTCTGTAAATGAATAAAATGGTTGCAAGCAAACATTTTCATGTCTGCCGTTTCTATTATTTGTTCTGAAGTTTGATCCTGTTTCCAAGAATACATCTTCCGCCGTGATGCCCTCCGAGTGGATTGAACGTTGTTCCAAGGGAGTTCATACATCTTGCCATGACCGCTGCACCCCTTGCAAGACCGTCATCAACGAAAACAACGTTCTCTTCGATTCTTTCATGAAGGCCGAGCTTGTCAAGATATTTCAGTGCAAGCTTTGCCTTGTCGCCACTGATACCGGCTCTTCCGGTGATTCCGATTGTGGTTTCCGGGAAGACCAGTCCTTCTTCCTTTGCGACATTGACAAGTCGGTAGATCACCTGTGCCATTACCTCATCAATGACAGCAAAAAGCACTTTCAGACCGAATTTGTCGTATATTTCTGCACCGATGTCTGATAATTTATCGAAATCAGAACCGTTCACTCCTACATCACATCCAATAAGTACGACGTTGATCTCTTTTGCAGCGGTAGGGTTTACCGGTACACTTCCGTAACGATTCCTATTCTCAGGAACCTTTTCGATTTTGATGTACTCAAGAGCTTTCTTTGCATATTCATGTATATTTTTGCCTTTCAGAAGTAATGTGAGCTTATCTATATGTATGTCCTTGAAAACATCAAGAGCGGTTCCAACTTTCTTATCTACTGAACCGGTTCCTTTTATCATGGCATCCGGGATGGCACCTGCAAATCCACAGAAATTACCAATGGTCTTTGCATAGGGTTCATCAGGGCTGATTATCCTGCCATCAAGGGTCGTACCAAAGTCCATTGACATACAGGGGTTACGGAAATCCACATCCACCCATTTGGCACCTTCCTTGATACCGGCGGTGGCAAGTTCGCCCTCCATTTCGTTTGCAACTATCTCCACACCGGTAGCTCCGGTTGGTGGGAGTACACTGGCAACAGCACCGTCAAAGAACACTTTGTCAAGTTTGCTGTGCTTTCTAAATTTCTCGGGTATGTTGTCGATTCCCATTGGTGGTGTCATGTTCTTAGGAGGTACTCCTGCTAGAAGACAGCCATCAGCAAGCGCTTTAATGAACTCTCCTACTTCTTCGGGAGTATCGAAGCCGGCAACAACTCCGGTTGAGCGGACAACAAAATTGATATCGGTCTTGATGTCAAGGTTTGCCTTTTTAACTGCCTCTATCAATGTGTTTTTGACAAGCTCTGATACCGACTCACGTGTAAGCTCTATTCCATTGAGAGTTCTGCCAAAAATGGTCTCTTTTTCCTTTGGAGGCCTGACATCCCTTGTCATCTTCACTGTCTTGGTGACAAGATATGTCTTACCTTCATCCATATTGGTGGCTGTAAGTATACACTTCGTAGTGGTGTTACCAACTTCCACAGAAGCAACTATGAAAAATGGTTTTGAGCTTGATTTGAGGTCAAGGAGTCGGACACCGGGATTTTCTGCAATTCTTGGTTTGTGGGACATTATTTCTCTTCCGCTCACTGTATGAATTTGTTAAGGTGTTCAACGAGTTGTTCTTTCTGGAGTGCTCCTACTATCTGGGTAGCAGCGTTTCCGTTTTTAAAGACCAATATTGTTGGAATGGCTGTTATATTAAAATTCCTTGCGACCATCTGGTTCTCATCAGTGTTCAATTTCCCGAAAACTATTTTTCCCTGATATTCTTTTGCAAGGGCATCAATAATAGGAATAAGTTTTCTGCAAGGTCCACACCATTCTGCCCAACAATCAATTACAGTGATGGGGTACTTTGCTATGAACTCATTGAAATCTGCATCCGTAACATGTATGGGTGCATCCGGGAACGCTTTAGCCTCAAGGCCCTTTTTGATCTGTTCCAATCGTTGTTGTCTGATCTTCTCTAAATCATCCATAATGCTCACCTGTATCTTTTCGTGAGGACATAATTTCAATTTTATGATCGTATTGTTACTAAAGTGATCACATTAAATAATGTGTACTCTTGTGTTGGTACAGATTAATGTTACTAAAACATTTAAAGTTTTGGATGGTTTTCCATAAAATATACACAACCGGCCATTGTCATGCATTTAGTTTCTTCCAAAGGTTCTGAACACGAATCCAGAAGGGTGAATTCATGAAAGCTCACTGTGGTAAAAAAACAAGTATAAAGGACACTTCTTCAAGATGATGTGTGCAGCAAAGGGGTCTCAAAATAAAAGAAAGCTGTGAACATCGAGCCAAAATGTGAAAATATTTTTGATAAGGCTTTTGTCCACTTGATCAAAATAAAATGGTCATTTCTTGTAAATATCGATCATTTTTTGTTGCTTCAATGTCCTTGTAATGAAGAATGCTACAATTCCTATGGAAACACTTGTCAATAGTACCATTACAAGGTTACCTTCATCCGCAAAATCCAATAATGTGCTGAAAAGGTACACTGTTACGATCAATCCGATTATGACGACGTATGTGGCAGGCTTCTTGTATATTTTTTCTATCATGTTATCCCTTACGTTTGTAACTGATCGGTATTATATTTTATCGTGTCTTCAGTAGTTCCGAATGACCTTAGTTCCGATTAACTGCTCTTTTTAAAAACTGCAAAGCTTATGCTATCCAATTACAATGATTTTACCAAAAACACTTTTTCCAAAAACATGGAATTGTTGTATGTGAACAACAACAATAGCTCCATGAATTTCGAAAACACTGCCAGCTTGCTGGCCGTATCATCAGAACTGTTTAGTAAAAACGATATAATAACCTTGCCATCAAATGTAAAATTTGATTACCAAGATGTTGTCACAGTCATGTTACATGCCGCAACATCCTCTACTAACTCTCTTGAATCGGCAAGTAATGATTTAATCTCTAAAAACTCTACTCAAAAAATACTATCTGCTGATACCATTTTCGAGTATATCAAGTACAATAATGTGGAAGATATTCTTCATAAATTCAGGAATATGAGTTTTGAGATCTACAAAATGATGAAACTTGAAAACACAGTTCAAGACATTGCTATTGATTTTCATGATATTCCATATTATGGCGACAAAAATAGTGCAGGAGTGAGAGGTATAAAACCAAAAAATGGAACTTCATGGGGTCGTTCGTTTTGTACTTTAGACATCATTGGGAAGAATAAACTTACTCTGGATGTAATTGACATAAATGGATTATGCAAAAATTATTCTATCCTTATAGAATCATTGATTGAAAGAGTTGGTAAAATTGGTGTTAAGATTGGCACCGTTTTTATGGATCGAGAATTTTTCAATTTAGATGTGATCTTAGAGTTGGATAATCAAAAAGTGGATTATGTCATCGCTGCAAAATCAAACAAAAGAATCAAACGGATACTTGAAGAACACGAAAAGAAGTATGGGAAATGCTCTAATGTTCTTGAATATCTCTTTCGGAAGAGAGGGCCTACTTTCAATATTGTGGCAATGTATGGCAAAGAGAAAGGGTATGTTTTATTTGCAACAAATAAAAAAGTGTTGTCAAGTGGGGAATTTATAAAGAATGTTCCTGAGGAATATAAAAAAAGGGCATTGTTAACTAAACATAGCTAGCTCTTTATTTCTGTACTTCATCAAAAGAAGAACAGAGTACTTCAGCATTTCAAGACTCTTAGTATAACACTTTGACTTTCTTCTCAATCTTGCCAGAAAGTGCCTGAATATGCTGTTATATCCTTCAACAGTATATGTTTCAGCTTTGGATTGAGTATGAATTTTCTCTGGAAGAAACTCTGCATATGCCCTCCAGTGATCAGTCATCACTTCTCCAATCTCCTTCCCCTTTAACTTTTTCCAGAGCTTTAGTCCTGTTTCCTTCCCCCTGCTACCAAAAGAGCAGTCGATGAACCTTTTTCCATCTCTATCAACAGCAATCCAGATCCAACAATATTTTTTTTGTTCCCGATGTAAGTGTGCATTTCATCTAATTCAACGATCGATATTTCATTTTCGCTCTTTATATCCTCTAATTCACGACCAAACTTCTTTATCCATTTTTGGACAGAAACGTGGCTAACTCCTAATAAACGTCCAATTGAGCGAAATCCTAATCCTTCGAGATAGAGCTGTAAAGCCTGCCGTTTAACAGACATGGGACTAGCAGTTGATTTAATCTCTACTGAATAGCTATACCCACAATCATGGCATTTGTAGCGTTGGCGTCCATCGATTTTACCGTTCTTTTTATGACTTGAGCTCTTGCACCTGGGACAGTTCATGCACAAACATAGGCCCTGATACTATATAAACTCTACTTAAATACCAATGCCAAATAAAGATATATGTCGTTCATCATTATACTTATATAAATTAGTTATTGATGATCCAATTAGTATCTCTTTATTTGCTCCAGTTTTGGATGAAAAAGAACAATCGGAATACACATATGATTGTGCACAATCCATAGTAAACATAAAAGAATGGGTTGAAGCTGGTATTGCAACAGTTTGTCCAATTTCTACTAAATTATGGTATGATGATATTAATATAAAAACAATGATGACTGAACACCTTTCCAACAATAGGGAAGAAGGATCGTACGAGTATAGCTCAGGCACTCGATCAGACATGTATGGCAGAGGAAATTTCGAGTATGGAATATATTTATTGACGGCTATGGTGTAACTCTACTGGAATATTATAACAACCTCTACCTCACATGTGACGAAGACGGGTCCTATTGCCTTGTTTGGCAGCAGACATGATTAAATATATGTTGGTATTATATAATTTAAAAATTACTTGCAGTCTTCTAAGGAATGTTGTCAATTATTTTTAAATACCAATAACTTATAATATCCATATATAGGTCGAAGTAAGATACTATTGGAAAGAATCTAAAAGGGACGTACATGGGAAATTTAACAAAAATCATCGTGGCTTTTATAGTTTCGTATTTAATTATACTTCTAGTTACTCATCCATAACAACTTTTTACTAAAATATAAATGACAGTTAAATAAATTAATAGTCATGGATGATTTAACTGATTTTGCTCTTAACGAAGATTATAAATTTATTTATTTTTAACCATAATTTGGTAATTTGTAAAATACTAAGATATCTCCTGTGTATAAGCTAGCTTGGTATTCCATTTCGTTGTTTTCAGTTAGGGAATATACTGGAATTTCATCTATTGCAGATATTTCTCTTGATGCTAAATGTTTTTTTGTTAAATGAATTCATATTGAACAAAAAGCGTGCTTGCTATCTAAAATTTCATCACCGCAGCTAACATTGTTTAACAAAAAGTAAATATATTTTTAGCACAAACTGTGCTCAAATCAGCTTATTGTATGCCTGATTCTTGTAGTATTCAAATAGCCTCTGCCCCCAGTCAATTGCCATTTGATCAAAACTTAACAATCCATTTGTGATATCATAAATACCTCTTTCTTTTTTGTGCAGACACAAGGATAAACATTTATTAGTCACGATTAGTCCGATATCGATATCGATATTTTTATTAATTACGTTCAATTGGAAATTATCGTAATTTTTCAGTGAATTAATTTTCTCCGCGTAAGGATATTGCTTTATTCTTTCAGCAACATGCGAAGTAACAATAAGATCAATATTCGTCCCCTTACATACTTTTTGTGATACATATTCTACGTAGTCTTCAGTCACAATCGACAATATACCAAACACGTAATCAGCTTCTTGTATTATTTGAAGATTAGTTTTGTATAGGCTAAAAATATCTGTTTTTGTATCATGGATAACCTTGGAATAGTAAAGACATCCGATCTCATTTAACAGCGAAGTTGGAAACGTTTCAAGACAATGGTCTGTCCAAAAAAATTTGTGTTTGTTGATGACTCCCATCATCAGAAAAGAAGCTTCAATGTTGGATGCTACAATCTTTCCTATCTGAGTAAAGCAGTAACCATTTTTCTTTGATTCTACAAACTTATAACATTCTAATTTCCTGATTTTTGGAATTAATGCCTGGGATGTACTACCAGTAATTTCACGCAATTGAGAAAGGTTTTTGATGCCTTCATTTAATGATAAAAGTATTTCTGTCATGACAGTAGTTCCGAATGACCTTAGTTCCGATTAACTGCTCTTTTTTAAAAACTGCAAAGCTTATGCTATCCAATTACAATGATTTTATCAAAAACACTTTTTCTAAAAACATGGAATTGTTCTATGCGATAACAAAAAACAACTCCATGAATTTTGGAAACACTGCCAACTTACTAGCCGTGTCATAAGAATTGTTTAGTAAAAATGATATAATGACCTTGCCATCAAATGTAATATTTGATTGCCAAGATGTTGCCACAGTCATGCTATATGTCGCAACATCCTCTACTAACTCTCTTGAATCGGTAAGTAATGATTTAATATTTAAAAGCTCTACTCAAAAAAATACCATCCGATTATACCATTTTCGAATATATCATGTACAATAATGTGGAAGATATTCTTCATAAATTCAGGAATATGAGTTTTGAGATTTTAAAAATGATGAAATTTGAAAATACAGTTCAAGACATTGCGATTGATTTTCATGATATTCCATATTATGGCGACAAAAATAGTGCAGGAGTGAGAGGTATAAAACCAAAAAATGGAACTTCATGGGGTCGTTCGTTTTGTACTTTAGACATCATTGGGAAGAATAAACTTACTCTGGATGTAATTGACATAAATGGATTATGCAAAAATCATTCTATCCTTATAGAATCATTGATTGAAAGAGTTGGTAAAATTGGGGTTAAGATTGGCACCGTTTTTATGGATCGAGAATTTTTCAATTTAGATGTGACTTCTGAGTTGGATAATCAAAAAGTGGATTATGTCATCGCTGCAAAATCAAACAAAAGGATCAAACGGATACTTGAAGAACACGAAAAGAAGTATGGGAAATGCTCTAATGTTCTTGAATATCAATTTCGGAAGAGAGGGCCTACTTTCAATATTGTGGCAATGTATGGCAAAGAGAAAGGGTATGTTTTATTTGCAACAAATAAAAAAGTGTTGTCAAGTGGGGAATTTATAAAGAATGTTCCTGAGGAATATAAAAAAAGATGGAACATAGAAACGGGATATAGGGTGAAAAACGACTTCAAAATACGTACATGTACAGTATCGCCTGTAGCAAGAGCACTGTTCTTTGTGATTCAATGTATAATGTACAACATTTTGAATATGCTAAAATCTGTTCTAAAAATTACAGCATACGAACTAAAATCATCAATTAATGAAGAAATAATCAAAATTTTGAGATATGGATTTAAATCATTGAGTAGAGTTTCAGTTCAATTATTTTTGGATTGTTTTAAGACATATAATAGAGAGCAAAAACGAGTGCTACGTAAACGATTAATGAAAATATAACCAGAATAGAACAGGTAAAATTGAGAAAATTGGTTAGCGTAAGCTATATAAAATTAAATGCACATGTGAAAAATAAGGGCAATGTTTATGCATAATTTTGAATGGATCAGGTACATGTGAGTGGTATGTGCATTATTTTTAAAAATAAATTTGGACAAAAGGAAGAAAGGTGGATACGTTCATTCGGAACTACACCTAATCGGAACTACTGGTCTTCAACCATCAGGATGTTCTTCTATGGGACTTCTTTTGAGCACTCCGTTGATATATTCTATTTTCCGTATTCTCTCAACGGTCATAAGGTTGAATATTTGCTCGATGTCTTCAGGATATGAGTCATCTGCATACATGGGATGATATGGCTGCAGGTCCTGTTGCGCAACATAGAACATGTTATTTGCAAAAATGACGATGTATCGAAGGTCATACTTCTTGAATGTGCTAACGATGCTCTCCATTGAAATTGGAGGGTTTGCAAATTCAAGGTCCTTCTCGGTCATTTCTATGGATGCTTCGAATGTGGCATCGTTTTGCTCAGTTGTCATGACATTCTTTAAGTTATTCTTCTACGAAATCACTGTGTGGATTCAGGTCACAGCCTGTACATGGCAGGCACATTGTTTTGAAAGTGTCAGCACGGAGTCCGTATTCGTCCAGTACCTCACGAAGCAGCTTTGTAAGCTTGAGCAACCTTTCCTTTGAAGGTCTTTCTATGAACACTTCTCCCTCACGCAATGGATGTTTGCTCGCAGGTCTCAATATGGGCACAACTCCAATTGCGGTCAGTTCACGTATTCCTCTTTCGACACTTTCATCGGTTTCCCCAAGACCAATTATGAAATTCGCACAGACCTTGTTCTTGCCGAACATTTCAACAGCTTCTCTTAGTGCATCCAGTATCGGTTCAAGGTCCTGGTCTCCGCAGACCTCCCTGTAGATCGGTCTGTCCATTGTTTCGACATTATATTTTATTTCGTCCACGCCGGCAGCTTTCAATCTTTTGTTAGAATCCGGGGTCGCATAAATGGCAACACCTATGGGCACATTGTAATGCTTCACGGCATCAATGACTTCCAGTGCTCTGTCAAGTTCCTTTTCCGTGGATTCATCCACGCCGGATGTTATCGAAATAGCTTTCATTTTACCGCTGGCATTTGCTTTCCCGATAAGCTCTGTAATCTCTTCTATTGTCTTCACTTTGCCGTTAAGCTTAGGGACCGGACAGAACTTACAATCGTAGATGCACTTCTCTGTCATATTGATATATGCCTGGTCAGGGCAGTGAATAAGCTCATCTTCTATCTGGCCTCTTGCAAGCTCCTTTCCATCTTTCAATATGACTATATCATTTCCTTCTTCAGTCGCTTTGAGTGGAGACTCCTTGTTCAAAGCCAGCCTGACCCTCTGGTTGCCTGAACGGAAGAAAAAAGCGGTCTTCCCTGCTCCGGGACCGGCAGTCGGTACTGTTATCTTACCCAGAAGGGATTGTTCTATGTCAAGGCTTCCAATAGCAAGGAGTTCAGCTTTTATTTCAGGTTTCATCGTTGATCGCCATGTTCTTTTGTTTTTATGCTTCGCTGGCTATTGCCACCGGGATATATCAGTTTTTCGAAAGCTATCATCAATTGAAGCATTTCACTTTTTGTAGATGTTATACATACCTATTATGAATACAGTAATTCCTACCGCCCAGAAAAGACCTTTGATGCTCAGGGCAACAAATGTAATGGTCAAGGCAACAACTGTGATCATAAAGCCTGCCATGATTTGGGTGTGGTTGTTGTCCGTAGCACTATCTAGATCAACTTTTCCTACTTTGATAATATACGCTGTTGTAAAGAAAGCCAGTGCTGTTGCCAGATATTGCAGGCCATTGTAGTAATTATAGTCTAACAGTACCATTGCAGTCCCGATCATCGTGAACAGTGTGGCTGTAATAAGAAGTAGTATCATCATATTTTTGTTGTAATTGGTCAAGTTGAACATTTTCTCACATTAATAATGTGGTCGATGTTGGTATAAAAGAATTAGTGAAACTTTTTGATATCATATAAAAATAAAAAAAGAAGTAATGGGTGGATATAATGAATGGGGGTTGAAAAGGAAGAAAAGGCTTAGAGTAGCCTCGTCAGATCCTCTTCAACGGTTGTGTTGGGTGCAATGTTAAAGTTCTCAACGAGTACATTGAGTACATTCGGGGACACAAATGCCGGCAGTGTCGGTCCAAGTGTTATGTTCTTGACACCGAGGTGGAGCAGTGCAAGCAGGACAAGTACTGCTTTTTGTTCATACCATGCGATGTTGTATGATACTGGCAGGTCATTTATGTCCTCAAGGCCGAAAGCTTCGGCAAGCTTCTGTGCAATGACCACAAGGGAATACGAGTCATTACACTGTCCTGCATCCAGGACCCTTGGGATCCCATCGATGTCACCAAGGTTCAGTTTATTGTAACGGTATTTTGCACAACCTGCTGTCAGGATGACCGCACTCTCAGGAAGGGCTTCTGCAAATTTGGTGTAGTAATCCCTTTCCTTATGCCTTCCGTCACAGCCTGCCATGACGATAAAGCGTGTGATCTTTCCGGCCTTTACAGCTTCGATGACCTTATCAGCTACGGAGAGAACAGCAGCATGTGCGAATCCGCCAACTATTGTGCCGTCTTCAAGTTGTTTTGGGGGCTGGCATGCAATTGCCTGTTCTACTATGGCGGAGAAGTCCTTTGTGCCATCCTCTTTAGCATCGATGTGTTTGACCCCATCGAAACCGACTACGCTTGTGGTGTAGACTCTGTTGATGTAACTGTTTTTTGGAGGGACAAGACAGTTTGTTGTCATGAGTATAGGACCATTGAACGTTTCGAATTCGTTCTTCTGGTTCCACCATGAACCGCCATAGTTTCCGACAAAGTGGTCATATTTCTTGAATGCTGGATAGTAGTTTGCAGGAAGCATTTCGCCGTGGGTATAAACATCGACACCAGTGCCTTCGGTCCGTTTGAGCAACTGTTCCATGTCCTTAAGGTCATGTCCACTAATGAGGATACCCGGATTGTCCCTTGTGCCCAGGAAAACTTCCGTTGGTTCAGGATTGCCATAGGTGGACGTATTTGCCTTGTCAAGAAGCGCCATTACATTGACACCATATTTTCCACATTCGAGGACAAGTCCTACTAGATCATCAACACTCAGGCTGTCATCAAGGGTTGAAGCAAGTGCCTTTTCGGCGAACTCGGATAGTGTCTCATCGGTGTATCCAAGAACTTCTGCATGGTGTGCATATGCAGCCAGACCTTTCAAACCGTAGACCAGCAGCTCTCTGAGGGATCTGATGTCTTCGTTCTGGGTATTAAGAACTCCTACGCTTGCTGTCTTCAATGCTTCAGTATTGATTATTGCAGCTTCCGGGATGGTGAACCTTGTCTCAGGATGGCTTACTCCAAGGGTTGTTTTTACCTTTTCACCGAAGGACATGTCCTTTGTTTTTCCAAGGTTGATTTTCCTTGTTGTGAGGTTCTTTTTGATGCTCTCTCTCAGTGAGATGCCTTCATTGATGAACTTATTAAAGTCACTTGAACTGAAATTAGTGTTAGTGACAGTTGAGAATAGTGCTTTCATGAGGAAGCTATCGACATTTTTGTCTTTTATCCCATTCTCCCTTGCTTTCTGATTATAATATGCGATCCCCTTGAGGATGTATGTAAGTTGGTCCTGAAGGTCTGCAACATTCGCTGTCTTTCCGCATGCTCCGGCTTTGGTACAGGATTGTCCGTTAATAGTTTCTTCACATTGATAGCAATACATTTTTTTTCTCTCCTTTTTAGTGCATCAGTTAAGTATCATTAGGATATTAGATACATTAATGATACTGATATATATAGAGCCAGTTTCTTTGTTGATACCTGCTGTCAATGAACAATGTCCTGGCATCGATTCTTAATATTTCTCTTGTGATAATCTATTTATAGAAATGAGGGAATCTAGCCGGAAACCCCCTATACTTTATCAGGAGTTACTAAAATGATCCCAGCTGAGTTCCTTGTCATTCTCTTAGGTCTTGCTTCAGCTGCAGTATGGGGTGCAGCTGATTTCGGAGGTGGCTTTGCTTCAAAGCGTACCAATGAGTATTATGTCGTCATTCTAATGCAGGCTGTAGGTCTGATCCTGCTTCCAATACTGGCTATCGTTTTCTCCGAACAGTTTCCACAGGGTGGTGGCATCTTCTGGGGCTTTGTTGCAGGTGTGGCGGGAAGCCTTGGTCTTGTCGTTTTGTACCGTGCTCTTTCGCAGGGGAAAATGGGTGTGGTCGCTCCTGTCTCTGCAATTGTTACGGTAGCTTTGCCGGTGATATATGGTGCTCTTAAGGAAGGGTTGCCGTCGGTCTATCAGATGACAGGGTTTGTCGTAGCACTTGTGGCAATGTGGTTGATAAGCAGCAGTGATGATAATGGCGATATAAGGAGACAGGATATTGTGCTGCCTCTGTTGGCAGGGGTAGGGTTTGGCATCTTCTTTATTTCTGTTGATATGTTCAGTGAAGATGCTGTGTTCTGGCCTCTTACGGTCGCTAAGGCGTCTTCTGTCATAACTATCCTGCTGATCGCAATCCTTACTGGATCAAAGAACATCCCTGTTCGTGGAGCTCTTCCGCTGATCATCCTTGCAGGAATATTCGATGCAGGAGGAAATCTTTTCTTTGCACTTGCTTCTCAGGTCGGAAGGGTTGATATTGCCACTGTCGTTGCATCTCTTTATCCTGCAAGTACTGTGTTGCTCGCATGGATATTTCTGAAAGAAAGACTTGCTTTGAATCAATGGATGGGTGTTGTTCTGGCTCTTGTGGCTGTAGTCTTTATCTCTTTGTAAGTGGCTGATTATATTGCACAGCATATTATCTTTTCAGATAACAAAAGTTATCCTTTTACAATACTATTTATATTGAGATAGCTAACTTAGTTTTAAGGTTAGTTTGGGACTATGTGGAAACTTACGAAGTGTAAATCCATACATTCCCTGCTTTTTAGGTTTTCCTGTACTGCTTTTAAAAGCAGTGGGGATGAAATTCAGTATTTGGAGGGTAATAATATGGTTGAGAAATGTGAAAATCTTTTGAACAATGTCTTGCTGTATAGTCCACAAAAGGGAATTGATCCTGCGGTTGTCTTCTCTTCTGTAGTGAAAGAGAATGGCAGCATCAAAAGAAATCGATTATATCGCATTTATTCCGGGCATGGCTACAACCGGCCCAATTAAGGAGTATTGCAAAATGAGGAGGTTTGAAAAGATGGTGATTACATGGAAGATATGACCTTGCTATATTTACAGCCGGTCGAGAATAGTGATTCTGCACTGGCGTTTTCTATAAATGTAAGTGCAGATGGAAAAATAGACCACAGTCGTCTTTTTAAAATAGATAAGGCGCAGGACATGCTGTGATCGATATCTTATTACAGTTCATCCTGTGAATCCATCCGTTCTGGAAATTTCCGGAATGGATTTTTTTTATTTGTCCTTATTTCACAATACTGTCATGCTTTTGCTATGCGCCTGCCTTGGAGCAGATCTGTATTAAGGAGGCTTTTCTGCAGTATCCTCAACTTCCACAAAAGAAAGTTTAATGGTTCCCCATATGGAATCCACAAGTTCTAGTTTGAAGTTCGATGTTCTCATAACAAATCCCACCTTTTCTTTTCCTTCCTAATTAACAATCAGTCATTCTCCTACTTATATATTATCTAATCAATGATTTGGTGCGTATGCTCATAATATTAATTGTACTTCATGTACTCGATTTTTAAAAGATACAACATTTGATTGATCTCAAAAAAGTAACTTAAAAGGGAAAATTTGTCGGGTCAGTGATAGATAACTGTTGAAAATAGGGCATGATTATCAAATTTTCTTCCTTTCTTTTCTATTTGTGATGTCTGCCCTGACTCCAGATCATCTTTCTGGTAGATAGCCAAAGTATCATATTTTGCTATAGTTTAGCCCTAGTTTTCCCACAAGTTCAGCTATTGAATTGAGTGCTTCATAACCCTGTACACTTATCTGGTATTCGCCCCGTTCGCTACGCTGCCTGATCATCCCTCTGTTCTGCAGTTTTTCCAGATGGAAAAGAAGATTTCCTCCTCGAAGTTCTGTAAGTTTTGAAAGTTCGGTGAACGATCTTCCTTCTTCGTACAATGCTTTTAAGATTTGGACACGCACTGAGCTGCTTAACGGATCCCCTATTAAGCTGGATACATCCTCAACATGAAGGTTCTGTACCTGTGACCGTGTGTCGCTTTCGCTCTGGTAGACACCTATTGTATGCAACAGCCCTACCTGTTGATTGAAATATCCTTCAACCTGTTGCAAACAGTTGGAGCAGTTCTCGGTTCCTTCATGCTTCTTGATTTCATCAAAATTGCTGCGCATCTTTGAGATATTTTCTTCAGAGACCTGACCGTTTCTGGCATAGTTCACTAATTGCTCAAAAAAGCTAACGAACACCGGTTCACATTTCACCCATCCGGGGCATTCCTTCGCTTCGTTCCCAATGAGGCTAAAGGCGTTCTCCAAAGACCCATTAATAAAATCTACAGCAAACTGATTCCTGAATTCATTGAATAATGAATTGGTCTGGTTCCTGGTAACTTCGTTCCTGAATCGATCAAGTTCTGAACGAAGACCGGTAATTTCCTCACGCAACAAGGAAATATCTTCTGATATCACTTTTTGTTTGCTCATAATACCATGATCTCTTGGGGTTTTGATTATTTTCTGGTTATAAATGTGTATCTGAATTCATGTTTGTATACTTTTATAACAGTTTACTATATTTGCATGCACGTATTATGTATCTGCGGTGATCAAAATGGTAACACTTACAGAAGATATGAAAGCCGCATTCAACACAATACAGGTATTTCCTGTTGCTACTGCCTCTAAAGGTGGGATTCCAAACGTAGTTCCAATTGGATTCGTCTCATTGATTGATGACAGTACCATATGGATTGCAGATAATTTCATGCAAAAGACACTATTAAATATTATAGAGAATCCAAAGGTTTCCATTTATATCTGGGGACCCAAAACAAATGGCTCTTTTCAGATCAAAGGTGATGTCGAGTTAAAAACAAGTGGGCCTGAATTTGAAAAGATGCAGGAAATAGTTCATTCTAAGATGGCACAGGCTCCTGCAAAAAGTCTTTTCATCATGAAGATAACCGATGTTTATGACTGTTCACCTGGCCCGGATGCAGGGAATAAATTGCTTTAAATCTAATATCTATCTCCACAAAGGATCAGTCTTTTCATGAAATGCTATATTTTATCCATGTGGAGTTTCCTTCTTTTTTGATCTGCCTTTTACTGATTTTCACAAATCATTATTATTCATCTATTCGGCCAACCCAACATATTAATATTAAGTACTTGATTTCTATCAGTCATATTAGAATACACTATGTTTTATTATTCCAATTATCTGAGGAATTCCTTATGATCACAAAAGATGAGGTAGAACACGTAGGATGGCTTGCCCGCATCGAGATAGGTGCTGCAGAGGCAGAAGATTACGCTGTGAAGTTAAGTTCTGTATTAGATTATTTTGGTCAGCTTGACGAAGTGGACACTGAAGGTGTCGAACCTACATACCATGTGGCAGACATCATGAATGTATTCAGGGAGGATGTTGTCAAACCGTCACTTGACCAGAAAGATGTGCTGGCGAACACTGCTGAAGAAAAGGACGGCTACATAAAAGCGCCGAGGATCATTTGAGGTGGAGAATGACTAAATGGTTAAGCATTTCTGATGTTAAAGAGAAAATTGCTGCGACCTCCGCAGAAGAAGTGACCGCTTCATACCTTGAGCTCATCGATAAAAGTAGTATCAATGGATATACTTGTACCTCGGATGGTGCACTGGATACTGCAAAGATGGTCGATAAAGGTGAAGTCGCTGGTCCTCTTGCCGGGGTTCCTATTGCTATCAAGGATAACATTTCTACAAAAGGGCTTGCAACAACGTGCAGTTCGAAGATACTGGAAGGTTATGTTCCTCCTTATGATGCACATGTTATCGAGAGATTGAAAGAAGCTGGTGCGGTCATCATAGGCAAGACGAACATGGATGAGTTTGCCATGGGTACATCTACCGAGTCAAGCTGCTATGGTGTCACTCTTAATCCATGGGACCATGAGAGAGTTCCTGGGGGTTCTTCAGGTGGCAGTGCCGCAGTGGTTGCAGCAGGTGAAGCTCCTATATCACTTGGTTCCGATACTGGCGGTTCTGTAAGATGTCCGGCTGCTTTTTGTGGTGTCGTGGGTCTTAAACCGACCTATGGTGCAGTTTCTCGTTATGGTCTGATCTCGTATGCTAATTCCCTCGAACAGATAGGTCCCATGGCGACCTGTGTGGAGGATATCGCAGCCGTTATGGATGTTATTGGCGGGTATGATGCTCGTGACAGCACTTCCATTGACAAAAAGATCGATCATCAGGCTGCACTGATCGATGATGTAAAAGGTCTTAAGATCGGAGTGCCGGATGAATATTTCGGTGAAGGCGTTGACAGTGGTACTGAGAATGCTGTGTGGGATGCGATCAACAAGTATGAGGAAATGGACGCTTCCTGGGAGAAGGTCTCTATGCCGAACACGAAGTACGCCCTTGCAGCTTACTATACCATAGCAATGAGCGAAGCTTCATCAAATCTTGCACGTTTCGATGGTACTCGCTACGGTCCGAGGAACGATGGTGAGAACTGGCATGTTATGGCATCAAAGACACGAGCAGAGAACTTTGGCAAAGAGGTGCAGCGCAGGATACTTCTTGGAACGTATGCATTATCTGCCGGGTATCAGGATAAGTATTACCTTAAGGCATTGCAAGTGCGAACACTTGTAAAACAGGACTTTGACAGGGCATTTGCAAATTTCGATGTTCTAATGGCTCCAACGATGCCATTGCCTGCATTCAAGATCGGTGAGATGGTTGAGGACCCATTGTCCCAATACCTGATCGATGTGAACACTGTTCCGATGAACCTTGCCGGAGTTCCATGTATCTCGGTTCCATGTGGTTCTTCTGATGGTCTGCCTGTAGGTTTGCAGATCATAGGAAATCATTTCGATGAGGCAGCCCTTATCCGTGCAGCATATTCTTTCGAGAAAAATACCGATCATCATAAAGCACGACCGGGGGAGGTGGCTTAAATGGTATATGAAAATCCTGATGGTGTTATGGTAGGACTGGAGGTCCATGTTCAGTTGAACAATCTCAATACCAAGATGTTCTGTGGCTGTTCCACACAATATCATGATTCTGAGCCGAACACACATGTCTGTCCGGTCTGTATGGGACTTCCCGGAGCACTTCCTGTTATCAACAAGAGAGCGGTTGAATCTGCTATTAAGATAGGTATGGCCCTTAATTGTGAAGTTGTGGAACAGACCCAGTTCCACAGGAAGAACTATTATTATCCTGATCTTCCAAAAGGTTTCCAGACGACCCAGTATGATTTCCCTATCGTCGGTAATGGCAAGGTCGTTATCGAGGGCGAGGATGGGGAGCATGTGGTAAGGATCACTCGCGCACATATGGAAGAAGATCCTGGTAAGCTCGTGCATATAGGCAGTATTGATAAATCAAAGGGAACTCTAATTGATTACAATCGTTCAGGAATGGCTCTTATCGAGATAGTTTCTGAGCCGGATATGAGAAGTCCGAAGGAAGCACGCAGATACCTCGATAAGTTGAGGAATATCCTTGACTATCTTGATGTGTTCAATGGCGATCTCGAAGGTTCCATGAGAGTGGATGCCAATGTTTCCGTCATGGGTGGCCAGAGGGCAGAGGTCAAGAACATCTCATCCCACAAGGGTGCAGAGCGTGCTATCCTCTATGAGATCATGCGACAGAAGAACCTCTTAAGACGGGGTGGTGAGGTCGTTATGGAAACCCGTCACTTCGATGAGGCAAGGGGAGTTACTATCTCTATGAGGACCAAGGAAGGCGAACATGACTATCGCTATTTCCCTGAACCTGACCTCGTTCCAATGAGAGTTTCTGACTGGGCTCCTGCTATCCGTGAGGAATTGCCTGAACTGCCTGATGCAAAACGTGCCAGGCTGATCTCAGAGTACGATATTACCGAGATGCACGCAAAGGCACTGACATCTGATATTCGCGTGGCGGATTTCTATGAGGTGGTTGCAGCGGCTGTGGAGCCTCGTGTGGCAGGTACCTGGGTTGCCGATGTGCTTAAAGGTGAGCTGAATTACAGGGATCTGAGTGTTGATTCTTTCACAACTGACGATATTATTCAGATCATCAAGCTCGTGGTCGAGGATAAGGTCACAGAGCAGAGTGCAGTTGATGTCATAAGGACTATCCTTGATGATGGCGGTACTCCAATGGAGGTTGTTACTGAAAAGGGTCTGCTTAAGGTGAAAGGTGATGTCGTAACAGAGGCCGTTTCCGAAACGATCGCTGAGAACGAAGCTGCTGTTCAGGATTATCTTGGTGGGGCGGAAAAATCTCTCAATTTCCTTGTTGGGCAGGTCATGAAAAAGACGAAAGGACGTGCAGATGCACGTCAGGCACGCGAGTTACTTGTCGCGGCACTCAAAAGTTAAGACCTGATGGTCCTTTCTTTTCTTTTTTGATAGTTTTTTAATTAGTTTGTCTCAACAGTTAATAACAATGTGAAATATATTTGTACATTCTGTAAATTTGAAGTAAGTATTAATATGATGGAGTCAGACTTAGTATTACCATATCATTAGTGATATGGGGAGGCAGTAGATTAGATGGTGATATGCGCATTGGGTGTAAGATCCCATTACCATGCAAGGTATCATCGCAATCGCTTTCAGAGTGACTTTGGGGAGTCGTCTATTGGGGAAGTTGCTTTCACTCCGGTCTGCCGGAGTCTGTTCGCTGCCATTCATCTTCTTTTTTGTTCTTTGTTTGTTGCATTTAGTTGAAATCTTCTATTATTTATTTTGTGGATGTGCTTTGTCTATCCCAAAACAGTTATATGTTTTGAAATGCATGTAGCCAGCCGGTATATTGATGTATATCGCATTCTAACTAACATATTATCATACATATTCAATAATATTAATCAAGGTGAGAACATGGCAAGATTCCCAGAAGCAGAAGAAAGGATCCTTAATAAGAAGATCTGTATGAAGTGCAGTGCCCGCAATGCTGTTAGGGCAACAAGATGTAGAAAGTGCGGTTACACAAATCTACGTGTGAAAAACAAGGACGTCAGAAGAGGCTGATCCTAACAATGCAAGTGGAAGAGTACCTCAACGATATCGCAGAACGCGAAGGTACAGTTCACTTAACGCTTATCGATCCGGCATCACAATCTCCGGAAGCCGCTGCAGAAATTGCAAAAGCGGCTGTAGCTGGGGGTACGGATGCCATACTGATCGGTGGCTCTACAGGAGCCGTTGGCGTTGCATTGGATCAGACACTGATCAAAATAAAGGAACAGGTCGATGTTCCTACTATTCTTTTTCCGGGTAATGCCGGCGGCGTGAGTACTCATGCTGATGCTATCTTTTTTATGAGCCTTCTTAATTCACGTGATATCAATTATATTATAACGAATCAGGTGATGGGCGCTCCTGTTGTCTATAAGTCTGGAATAGAGCCTATCTCCATGGCCTACATAATATCCGAGCCCGGTGGTACCGTTGGCTGGGTAGGCGATGCGAAACTCATTCCACGCAACAAACCAGAGATTGCAGCTGCTTATTCTCTTGCAGGCAAATACATGGGTATGCATTACACGTATCTTGAAGCGGGTTCCGGTGCAGACCGGCCGATCACTCCTGAAACCATAGGTGCGGTAAAACACGTTCTTGGCGATAACAAACTTATCGTTGGTGGTGGTATTCGTGATGGTAAAACAGCAAAGATCTGTGCTGATGCCGGTGCTGACATGATCGTGACCGGTACTATTGTCGAAGAGACGGATGATGTCAGAAAAAAGATAGAAGAAATTGTTTCTGCTATCAAGAAATGATCTCCTGAATTCTAACGGAGTTTTCACTTATGCTCAGAGTTTCTGATATTGTAAAGGATTATGAAATTGGCGAAAACAAAATCCGTATCCTTAACGGAATAAGTTTTGATGTGGCAGATGGAGAGATCCTCGGCATAACAGGAAAGAGCGGCAGTGGAAAGACAACCCTTCTCAAGATCTTGAGGGGAGCCGAACCATTCAACAATGGTAGTATTGAGATCGATGGTTCCATCATTACTGAGCTTTCGGGTGCAGAAGGGGCGAAATTACTCGGAAGAAGTACAGCTATTCATCTTCAGCGCAATTTTGGGTTATGGGCAGGCCCTGCTATTGAAAATATAATCCGCAGGCTGAACATTCAATATGGGGGTCATGAGGGCATGCCGGAACCGGATGCACCCTTTTACGATGAACTGTATGAGAGGTCCATGGCATATCTAAGGCTGGTAGGACTTGAACATAAAGCCCTTCACTCCTCAAGTGTGCTGAGCGGAGGCGAAAAACAGCGTTTGATAATTGCCCGTCAGCTTGCAGCACAGCCTCGTCTTCTGTTACTCGATGAACCTGTTACCATGACAGGACCGGATACCAAACAGGAGATCATGGATGTTATTCTTAAGCTCAAGGACAGGCTGAACATTCCTATTATCGTAGTTTCACATCTTCCGGAAGTACATGCTTATCTTGCAGACCGGGTCATATACCTCGAGGGTGGCAAGGTCGTTGATGATGGTAATCCTGTCTCTGTACTAAAGAACTTCTTAAAGGATCTTAAACCGAAGGAAAAGCTCTCAGAATTACCTGAGAAGAACCCATGCATAAGGGCAGAGAACATATCTAAAAGATTGGTTCTGATGCGTGTCGGTGAAGTGCTTAATATTAAAGACCAATCACTTGTGATAAATAAAGGCGAGATCGTAAGTTTCATAGGTTCTTCCGGTGCAGGCAAAACCACATTTTTGAAAATAATGGAAGGTTTGAAAGAGCCAAAGGAAGGTTCAGTTTCCTATTTGCATGATGGCGAATGGGTCAACATATCCAGTTTTGCCAGACAGCGTATGGAACTTTGGAAGAAGATAAGTATAATGCATCAGGAATTCTCACTTTCCCCTCATTCTACCGTACGCCGGCAGATAGGCTTCAGACTAAGCATGAAGATGCATGGTGCACTTGAATTTGCACGTCAGAAGGCTCAGGAGCTGGGTATCTCCGATGAGATGCTTGACAAGATTTACATACTTCCAGATATGGGTGAGATCGAAAGAACGAATACATTGAACAGCATGCGTCTTTCAATGGATGTTTATTCCAAACTTTTCCCTGTTATACCAAACACCGATGTTGACAAATATGCAATTCCGGTATTTGAAGCACTTGACCTTTCACTGGACATTCTTGATAAGACCACCTATCAGATAAGTGGTGGTGAACATGTAAGGGCTTACATTGCTCTTGCTCTTGCAACAGAACCCGAGTTCCTCATGCTCGATGAGCCATTCGGAGACCTTGATCCTGTGACATTAAGGGATGTCACAAATTCCCTGAAGAGAATAAACGCACGTTTTGGAACTACCATCGTACTTGTCAGTCATCACATGGATTTTGTCAAGGAAGTGGCACACCGTGCGGTGCTTTTTGAAAATGGTTCCATTATAATGGATGGCGATGCGAGGGATGTTTGTGGCAAGTTCATTGAGATGTGTGGCGCAACCTATCTTGAGAACACCCTTGAAGGTCTTGCAGAACAATAACGTTCCTTTTATTGCTTTGAGCATCCTTTCTTCTTTTCTCTCTTTTTGTTTTTTAACTTTCAGGCGAGAAGTCCCCTTCCGTAAGGTAGGCACGTTAAATCGAAGATTTAACATGCACATTAAATCTTTGATTTGATGTGGGATGAAAGCCGTACTATTTACAAAACAACGTTGTTTTACAGAACATTGATATATTGTTAAAACATATCGTATATTGATGCTAAAAGCCTACAAATACCGTTTGTATCCTTCTGAATCTCAATCCGAGATTCTTATGAAACATATTGGTGCGTGCAGGTTTACGTATAATTGGGCTTTAGAGCAGAAGAACAAAGCGTATGAAGTCAATAAAGAACACTTGTCGAGATTCGAATTACAGCATCGACTTGTTCATGACCTGAAACCAAACAATGAATGGTTAAAAGAGGTCAATTCTCAATCGTTATTGAATACGCTTATCAATCTCGAATCTGCTTTCACTCGCTTTTTCAGGGAAAAGAAGGGATTTCCCAATTTCAAATCAAGGAAAAATTCCGTACAATCGTTCCAGATACCACAACATTATTCAGTGGATTTTGAAACTAATACAATCAAACTTCCGAAGTTGAAACAACCGATAAAAGCAAAGTTGCATCGGAAGTTTGAAGGCACACTAAAAACCGCTACTGTATCAAGAACATCTACTGGAAAATACTATCTTATTATTCTTATAGATGATGGAAAAGAATTACCTGTAAAACAGTTTTTTGAAGATAGAACAACATTAGGAATAGATGTTGGACTTACTAACTTCGCTATACTTTCCAATGGTGAAAAAATTAACAATCCCAAACACCTTAGAAATAGTATGGATAGGATGAAAATCTTACAAAAACGAATGAGTAAGAAACAAAGTGGTTCAAAGAACCGAAATAAATCCAGACATAATGTAGCAAAACTTCACGAAAAAATCCGAAACCAAAGAAATGATTTTCTGCACAAAACTACTTCTAAACTGATAAGCGAGAACCAAGCAATTGCAGTAGAATCCTTGAATGTTTCGGGTATGTTGAAAAATCATTGTCTTGCACAAGCAATCAGTGATGTTTCATGGAGTGAGTTTTTTAGACAACTCGAATATAAAGCTGATTGGTACAGAAAGACACTATTAAAGATAGGTCAATTCGAGCCATCTTCAAAATTATGCAATGTTTGTGGTTTCCACAACAATAAAATGACTTTGAAAGATAGAGATTGGTGCTGTCCTGAATGTAATACAGAACACGACAGGGACATCAATGCCGCTATCAATGTCAAGAAGTTTGCACTTCAAAATCAAAATCTACTAAATATTTGAAGCACCTTCGGAACGAGGGGAAGGGCTTGTGGAGTTGCGTTCGATGGAACGGGCTATGAAGCAGGAAGCTCCATGTGTAAGCGTGGAGTGGTTCACCAAACTATATATCATAATAAAGTTAAACTCTATACGGGAGGTTATAATTTGATGATCGATAGCATAAAGAAATTGGGCCTTTTTGGCTTAGGTATGTACGCTATAACCGAAGAGAAGGTCGATGAGCTTGTAAAGAACCTTGTTGAGGATGGGGAGTTTAACAAGGAAGAAGGTAAGAAGTTCGTAGAGGATCTGGTTGAAAAGCAAAAACAACAGCAGAAAGACTTCGAAGCTGCAGTTTCTGAAAAGGTGCAGGACGTCTTTGGCAAGGCAGATCTTGCTACAAAAGAAGAGATCGATGCTCTCCATAAGAAGATCGATGATCTTGAAACCCTGTTAAAGGAAAAGATGAAAGACGAATAAATTCGTCTTCTATCATCTAATTATTTTTTAATACATTAACAACTTCGCAGTAGGTTGCCATATAGAATTTGATCGCAGGTGATCACGAATGCCCTCTAAACTGGTACGCAGGTATTCCATGGTAAAACGCTATGGGATCATTATTGATACCCTGGTCAAATATGGGTTCGGTTATTTTGTAGACCAGATGGGCATCAGACCACTTGGTTCTTTCAGGTCGAGATTCAAAGGTCGTTTCACTTCCCCCCCTCGTCCGTCTTCCGGTCCCGAAAGAGTGCGTAAAGTATTGGAAGAACTTGGTCCTACCTATGTAAAATTCGGTCAACTCCTGAGCATGCGTCAGGACCTTATTCCTAAAGAATATGCTGAGGAATTTGCTAAACTCCAGAATGAAGTGCCGTCTTTTTGTTTTGATGAGGTTGAAAGGATAGTCGAAGAGGAATTTGGGAAAAAGATAGAGGACATTTTTCTTTCATTTGACAGTAGCTCTATTGCTGCGGCTTCCATCGGTCAGGTTCACCGTGCTAAACTTCTTGACGGAACGGAGGTCGTTGTTAAGGTCCAAAGGCCAGGCATCCGTAAGATCATAGGGTCTGACCTTGATATCCTTTACAGCATTGCAGGTTTTGCAGAAGAACATGTCGAGGAAGCAAAACTATACAGCCCTGTGGAAGTTGTGGATGAGGTCTACCACTCCATACATGCTGAGATGGACTATACGCAGGAAGCCCGGAACATTGAACGTTTCCGCAGAAATTTTGAGAATGAACCTGACATTGTAATTCCAAATGTCTATTGGGAATACAGCACTCGCCGCGTGCTCACAATGGAGTATATCGATGGTGTCAAATGTGATAATTTCAAGACCCTCGAAGAAATGGGCCTGGACCGTTACAAGATAGCGGAGAACGGAACAAAGGCTTTCATGAAACAGATCTTTGAGGATGGCTTCTTCCATGCAGACATGCATTCTGGAAATGTTCTTATACTGGAAGATGGCCGTATATGTCTTCTTGATTTTGGAATGGTAGGCAGCATATCCAATGAGGTGAAGAATCTCCTTGTAGATGCTCTTCTTGCCGTTACGAGGGAGGATGTTACACAATATCTTGAGGTGATGAGGGACTTTGGAATGGTTCCGGATGAACTGGACGTTCAGTCTTTTAAGATCGAATACGGTTACATCCTGAGCAAATATTATGGCAGATCATTAAAACAACTTGACACACCTGAAATGATCGCTGAAACGATGACCCTGCTGCGAAAATTCAGGATCCGTATACCTCCAAATATTGCTTTGCTCTTCAAAGGTTTGATGACGATCAGCGGGTTTGCATTGCAGATGGTGCCTGATTTCAATGTGACCGTTGTTGCTGAACCTTATGCAAAGGGGATCATGCACAATCGTTTAAAACCAAAGCAGATAGCAGAATCGCTCTACAGTGATCTCTGGCAGACGGCAAGGATGTTGCATAAAGCGCCATTACAGATCTCTCATATACTTGCAACAGCAGAAAAAGGCTATCTCAATCTCAAGTTCGAAACTCATGAGATGGATCGTATCGTTGCGGAAATAAGTTCCTCGAGCAATCGCCTTGCATTCAGTTTCATCATCTCCGCCATTATAGTTGGTTCCTCCCTTATTATTCAGACAGGGATGGAACCCCATATTGGGGGTGTTCCTCTTTTTGGCTTAATGGGATTTTCAGTGGCTGCTTTTATGGGCATATGGCTTATGGTTTATATACTAAAAACAGGAAAGATATAACCGGCAATAGTTACTTTTAAGTTGATGTCCGGTATATACCCTTTGCTTTTATTAAATGAGCAATGCCAATATAAATTGCTGTGACCTATAATCCATATCAGGTGCCTATAAATGACCGACCCCCAGATTGAGCGTAAATTAATTGAGATTATGCGTGTTATCAGCGAGAGCGATAAACCCATAGGCGCAAGGAATATTGCCGATGAACTTCAAAGCCGTGGTTACAATCTGGGTGAACGTGCTGTACGCTATCATTTAAGGATACTTGATGAAAGGGGATTTACTGAAAAACACGGTTATAATGGGCGTACTATCACCACTTTCGGCAGAAAGGAACTCGATGATGCTCTTATAGGCGATCGCTTAGGCTTTGTCATCACAAGGATCGAAGAGCTCATCTATAATACCAATTACGACCCCATCTCCAAAGAAGGCAATGTTATAGTCAACCTTTCTACTCTCGACAAGAACGATTTCGATAATGCTCTCGACGTCATGAAATATGCTGCATCAGGTGGTATGTGCATCAGTCCTAACATTAAGATATTTGAAGAGGATTCGGATTCAGGTGTATATGTGCCTGAAGGCAGTGTGGGTATAGCAACAGTTTGCAGTATTACATATGATGGGGTGCTTCTCAGAAACGGCATCCCTGTGAAACCGGTATATGGTGGCATACTGGAAATGGAGCATAATGATCCCGTACAATTCAGGGACCTGATCTCATACTCAGGCACTTCCATTGATCCGGTAAAGATATTCATGATCAGGCATGCAACTTCAGTTCTGGACGTGCTCGATACGGGGAATGGTCGCATTCTTGCCAATATACGCACAATTCCCTCTTCCGCAGTTGATAAAGCACAGGAGGTCTTACATCAGCTTGAGGCTTCCGGTCTCGGTAATGTGATGAACATTGGCTCTTCCGCTTATGATCTATGCGGTGCTCCGGTGGAAGAGGGTTTATCTGGTATCCTTGTAGGCGTTGGTGTGAACATGATATCTGCTGTAGAAGAGGCGGGTATTCCTGTCTCAACAAGCCCTGTCTCAACAGTTCTGGATTATAAGGTCATGTCAAAGCTATGATACTGGTCAAGCTTCACTGAGAACGATGTAAGGCACATTCTCTTCTTCCCAATTCAGTATCGAACTATATAGCTCGGTCTTCTTAAACATTGTTATATCATAGGCAAGCCGCAGGCTTCTGTCTATTATGCCTTCGTTCGTATGGTGTGCATCTGAATTGCCAAAGATCTCACGTAGCCCGAATGCCAGTATCTCCACAACATCGTGACCGGAACATATCTGCCAGGGGTCATGATCCTCATTGAGCATTTTCATGAGCTTTTTGCGTATGGCTCTTTCGTTCAGGGAATCTCCGTGTGAGTTGACCTTCACCTCTCGTATGAGATGTTTGATGTTTATCGATAGTGGCTGTACTTCCATGAAATGATCAAAATCGACATCCTTGAACCTAAGAGACAGTTTATCTTTGCCAGAGGAAGAAAGCCATCTGAAAAGCCCCAATGGCATTGCTGTGTAGAGCAAGAGTTGTCTTATGGGCATATGAAGCGCTTCAACTTTATACGGTGATGTAAATTCTTCAAGAAGACGTTCCAGCGCTTCTGATGCAATAAGCATTGTCTCAAGATCATGAGTGTCAGTGACAAGCACATCACTACTCTCGTTCCTTATCCCGTCTACCTTCCAGAAATCGGCATCTACAATGGTTAAAATCCCTTCTATCTTTGATCGTTTAAGGATTTGTACGACCTTGATAGCATTTTCCTTGCCATTGGCGGGGATGACCTTACATCTTTTATCATCCACAAATCGCTGGTAGAGCCTCATATCGGTGCTGCCTTCTATTATCAAGACACTTCCCCTGAACTGGGTTCGCATCATTCGAACGTTGTTCGCGATATCGTCAGCTGTCAAGTATCTCTTCATTATCGCGTCCTCTAAGCTCAACGGTAAGGTCCCAGCGGTCATGGATTATTTGTGGTGAGTGTGTGGCTATCAGGACATCAAAACCTGCGAGTTGGGTTATCGCCTGTAAGTCTCTCAGGAACTGTTGTTGCCATAGGACATGTAGTGATATTTCGGGTTCATCAATAAGTATCAAAGCTTCAGGTTCTACATGGAATAACAGTTCATAGAACAATACAAGCTCCTGCTGCTCTCCAGATGAGAGTTTGGTTGGTGAAAGTGGCATCTTTTCTGCCGTTGTAAAAACAAAACCATCCTTTTTGCTGATCGAGAGTTTCTTGTAAAGGAATCTGCAATTGATTATTTTTATCAAAAGGTCTATCCTTTGAGTAAGATCATTGAATACGCTGAGCTTTTGTTTGACATCTTCTATGTAAAGCTGGAGGAAATTTCTATTGCTCTCATCGATATCTGTGATCTCCTCTATGTCAAGACTGCCTTCTGAATCAATGAATCCAGCATCAATGAGTTGTTTTCTCTTGTCTTCCAATTTGACAAGTTCGACCTTTAGTTCTTTTATAGATGTATCTAAATGTTTACTATCTGTCTTTAGTAACCTTGAAGGAAATGTGCGGTCAAGGGATTGTGAAAGTGCTGCATATTCTGCAAGTTTCTTCTGCATAGAGCCTGCAAGTTCATGGGAATAACTAATAACAGAAGGTATTACAGAGGTTCTTCTTTCTGTCTCCACGGATTGGGAGAATGAAATACTTAGCAGTCGCTGTGTCTTAATGAAACAGATGTTGATGGAAGCCAGCACTTCTCTGAGCCATGCGGGTTCATCTTTCCTTTTTTGTGGGAGCTTGTCACTGAAAAGGCTCATGACCTCCTCGGATGTGAGCTTTTCCTGCGTGGTGAAATGTACCCAGGTGTTATCATCTATCTTCTCAAGCTCAGGTATCATGTGCTCAACCTTAAGTGTCGAAAAAACTTCTTCAATATCAATGGGTTTGACCGTGTAACGAACCTTTTTATGTGTGGGTTTAAGCCATTCGAATGCGAGTTCACGATAGCCACTGTTCTCAGCTTTAATGGGTTCAGTTTCGTCCAGATGTAGTTTTTTCCTTACTAAAAGTCTGCTCCGATCACTGAACTCAATTTCGAGCCGGCTGAAAGGGATGCGATAAAGCTCATAATAGTTAGAACGGAATAGCGAATTCAATATCTTAAGTAGGACCGTCTTACCAATGCCATTCGGTCCGTGAAGAATGGTGATATGTTCTTCCGTGTTCAACGGAACATCATGGTCGAACGTTCCAAATAGGTTCTTAACAACGATCCTCTTTATTTTCATGAAAGCTCCCCAAAGCATCTCTAAAAACGAATATGATACTACAACATTAGTTCCGATGATTAATAAAATCTTGTTCTTGTTGTATATAGTTTGCTTCAATATGTGGGGCTGTCAAAAACTCTAACACCAAAGTTTTTGACAGCCACAACATAACTAAGAACACTTATATTAATCTTGACTGTCAAAGTTGGGCTACAACACTTCCCCGTCCTCATCCTTTTTAGTCCTGTACATCAAATATGTGCCACCGGCGATGAGCATTATTGCCAGCGCGCCGACCAAGTACCACATTGAGATACCTTCATCGCTCTGCTTCCCTTCACCATTACTATCTTGTGTACTGGTCTGCTCCGATGTGGCAGTTGACATTGGCTCTGTGTCTGCGCCCTGTGCTACCAGATCTTCCTCCGTGCTGCCAATTATCGAGAACGGCGAGAATCCGGGTGTTTTTGCCTCAAAGTAGATGTACGTATCATCCTCCCCACTCTTATTGGTTGGGAGAGGATTCCAGACGTCATTATGATGCCTGCACAACCTGATCGTTGCTACAACAATGTCATTAGCCTCAATCCATGACTTTTCAACCTTGAACCCGACCTTCACATCAGCAATATTGTCCGATGTCGCAAATCCAGACTTCCCGACCCAGATGTTCAGATTCTGGTAAACCCTGCCCGGCGGGTCATTTTTCACCAATGCTGACTTTCCTTTGAGCACTTCGATCGTTGCTGAGATCTCGCCTGCGTTCTTGAGTGCAGTGAATTTTATTGTCTCGATGGCATTTGATTCGTCTTTGAATTCGTATGACGTTTCTTCATCCATTACGATATGTTTGTGCACGACGTCTTTTACTTCGATGTTCTCGTATTCTTCACCGGATGTGCCGCTGCCTCCACCGCCGCCTGATGAGGAGGGGGTTGGGGTGGAATTATCTTGCACAATTTTGCTTGAAGTTATGGACAATGAATAACTTCCGGTTTCAAAAGTGGTGGAACTTTGAGTTTTCATATCAATGCTTGCACTGCCAGTGTTCATTACAAGCATTTTCTCGGAAGGAGAATTGCTCACATCCCAATTCATATCAAGAGTAGACCCACTTGGAACTGTGACCTTCAAAGTCCATGTGATGGCGTCCGCATCTGCTTTCATATCGGCCGCAAGGCGCGTTACGACTTCATGGGTGCATGGAAAATATGCATCAAGTGCATCAACCGTTGGTGCAGGCGGCGCGGTGACATCGTAATCCCTGTCAAAGCCATCTGTGGCATTGTCATCAACACCAAAAATGCGCACATACGTAGCCGGTGGTGGCGGTGGAGAACTACCATCACTTGATGTAGGCAGGGCTGTGATATACATCGAAGAGGTCCATGTGGCACCGGCAACACCTGTGCACATGGCCATCAATAAAACAAACGCTACAATTAACTTCATTTTTGACATAATGTCGCCCCATTCATTCACTGTATGACGTACCTGCAAACGTGACTTGTGTGTCGTTTAAAGCAAGAATCCAGTATCCTTTGCTAATCTCGATCGTGCTCACATCATAGTATTGCTTGTTTGCAGTATTCCATGAGTACACTGGCAAAATTACATCACTGTTGCTACCAAAGAGCGTGTTAACACTTGGCGTGTCAGGTGTTAGTGGAGTGGAAACAAGGTTCCATCCTTTCTGGAGTTGCATTGTGTACAGGTTTGGATCGGTGACAGTCCACGTCCATTTGTTCTGGCTGGCTCCGTTTGCATTTTCTGCCACTATTGTGATATTATACACACCTTCATGCGCAGAAGTATTGTAGTATGCCGCTGTTGTGACTGATGTGTTGGTGTAAAGAATTATACCATCAAATATCCAAGTCACGTTGGCGACTTGGTCTATAGTTGCCGTGAAAGATCTTGAATCACCTTCAACATCAGAAACTAATGAGGGTAATGAAAGTGTAATTGATGGTGCAGGTGGTGCTGCTACAATCCAAGTCCACTTTTTCTGGTCAGTTCCATTTGTATTTTCTGCAAACACTGTAAGATTGTGCGTGCCTGTTTTTGCAGAATTGTTGTAGTATGATGCTGTTTGGATAGATGTGTTCGTTTGAATAGTATTGCCATCAAGAATCCACGTCACATTGGCAACTTGGTCTACAGTTGTTGTGAAAGTTCTCGAATCACCTTCAACATCAGAAATTGATACGGACGAGGGTGACGAATGTGTAATTGATGGTGCTGGTGGCTCTGTGACTGTCCATGTCCATTTGTTCTGATCAGTTCCATTTACATTTTCTGCAAATATTGTAAGATTATGTATTCCTACTTTTGCAGAACCATTGTAGTATGATGCTGTTTGGATAGATGTGTTCGTTTGAATAGTATTGCCATCAAGAATCCACGTCACATTGACAACTTGGTCTACAGTTGTTGTGAAAGTTCTCGAATCACCTTCAATATCAGAAATTGATGCGGACGAGGGTGACGAAAGTGTAATTGATGGTGCCGATGGCTCCGTTACAGTCCATGTCCAGTTTTTCTGGCTCGTTTTTCTATTTGTATTTTCCGCAACCACTGTTAAATTGTGGGTGCCGAGTTGTGCAGAACCATTGTAGTATGACGCTGTTGTAACAGATGTGTTGGTGTAAAGAGTAATTCCATCAAGAATCCACGTTACATCAGAAACTTGATTTACATTCATGGTAAACAATCTGGAATCACCTTCAATATCTGAAACCAAAGATGATGAAGGATTGGGTAATGTTATTGTCGGATTTGGATACGGTATGTCACTGGTATCACCAATCAATATTTCACGATTTGTTAATGGTTGGGAGAACTGATAAAATGAGTCCATTTTCATTGAATTGTCTGCTTGGGATATACTGTCAAGACGTCCTGTGAGTATTAATTGATTTTGTGAACCAACATAAGAAAAATAACTTCCGATTTCCAATACTTCATCATCAATGCGATTTCCATTCATTCTAAGTTCAAACCAAACCTTTTCACCTGATACATCAAATTGTAGTGGTACCAACGAGTAGCCTTCGTATAAGAGGATTGCAGTCCCTGCCTTTACTGTAAAACTGGCACCTAAATATGTATTTTCATTGTTATAATCATTGTCAGGAATGATAATTTGGTGTGGTTGCATCAATGGTGTTTCATCTCTAAGACCCACATCGTTTCCTGCTATATAATATGCAGAATCTCCAATACCATCATTGTTGGAATCTATACCATTATAGTCATCATAATAATTTGAATGCCATGAATTCAATCCTTTGATGTCATATGCACCGTGATTAGAAATATTTAACAGAGTGTTGTTGTAAATGCTAGATTGACTTGTGGTGCCTTGATCTATGTATATGCCATCATTACTGTTGTCAATAGTATTGTTTGCTAATGCACCACCACCAGAGTTAAACAAATACACCCCAGTATTTGTATTGTTAAAAATTAGATTGTATAACAATTTGGTGTCGATTGAATTGGACAGATAAATCCCATGGTTTGTGTTATTAGAAACTATGTTGTTTGTCAATGTGCTATCACTTGAACTGGTGAGATAGATTCCATTGTTTGTGTTATTAGAAACTACATTGTTTGTCAATGTATTGTATTTAGAATCCGATATATAGATTCCAGTATTTGTGTTATTGGAAACTACATTATACATCAGTATATTAATACCAGAATATGATAAATATATTCCATAGTTGCTATTATTAATTATAGTATTTTGAATCAGCAGATTTGATCCACGTGATGCTCCACCACTAGTTAAATGGATTCCACCACTGTTGTCAGAAACGTTGTTTTTTGTTAATGTGTTATAATTGCCTATTATATAATATCCATAATTGCTATTACTATTAGCAGTATTTTTTGTTAATTTATTATAGTCCCCTATATAAATGTAAAATCCATAGTTGGCATTATCAGAAGCCGTATTATTTGTTAATATGTTGTAATCAGATTCGATCCAAAAACCATAACCATTATTAAAAGCATTATTATCTATTAGCGTACTTCTCGTGTGAATAGTAAATCCACGGTTTGTATTGCTATAAGCAGTGTTGTTTGTCAAAGTACTGCTAGAACCAGTTGTATAAAATCCATACCTGTTACTGTAAGCAATATTGTTTGTCAAAGTACTGCTAGAACCAGTTGTATAAAATCCATACTTGTTACTGTAAGCAATATTGTTTGCCAAAGTACTGCTAGAACCAGTTGTGTATAATCCATAAATGTTACTGTAAGCAGTGTTGTTTGTAAAGATATTGCCACTGCTATCACTATAAATCCCATGGTTTGTGTTGCCATATGCAGTATTATTATCCAAATTACAGTTTTCAGAACTGCTTAAATACATACCATAGTTATTGCTTGTTGCAGAGTTATTAAAAACTGTACTGTTTCCAGAAATGTACCAGTTAATACCATAATCATTATTTTGTGCGACATTGCTTAAAACGGAAATATTATCTGAATTAGATATATATGCCCCTCGATTGGTGTTCGAACTTAGGTTGTTACTAATCAGTGAATTGTTATGAGAGTACAGTAGATAAATTCCTTCTGTATTACTGTAAACGCTATTATTTTCAATAGTATTATTCTCAGATTCAAATACATAAACCCCATAATTGTTGCTCTGAGCAATACAATTCAAAACAGTATTATCATCGGACATGATCTTAATCCCACTGTCAGCATCCCCGCCATTCCAATCCGTTCCGCTTCCAGTGACATTGAACCCATCGATTGTACAATCATCGGTGGTGATCGTCATTGCAGTTCCACTACCACTTGCATTTATGAGCGGCATCCCGATGCCCACTAATGAAAGTGTTTTGTTCACAACGACATTTTCATAATAGGTGCCGCTTTGAACTTCAATAACATCCCCCACGCTCGCATTATTGATCGCCGCCTGAATGCTCAAATAATCCGCGCCGCCGCTATCGTCCACAGTAATTGCTGCAGCACTGGCCGAACCGACAGCAAGCACTAAAATAGCAACTACAACACCAGCAAAGACCCTTAATGCCCTATTTTTCACCATCAATTTCACCTTACATTGCCAATACACATCCCCTACATATAAATTTATTTATCTATGCAATGGCGTATTATACTACGTTTAAACGTACCTTCTATTCATAACCACGGCGTACCCAAAATAACCACCATGCGCCTGAAACTGTTATACAAGAAACATTTCTGCGACATATTGATTTTACTTGAACGTGCGCCAATGTCGTTCAATGGACTTGAAAAAACTGTGGGCGTGTATCCTGACACACTCAACAAGCGGTTAAAAGAAATGCTCAAATACGATCTAATCGAACCGATCGTGGATGTTGTTGATGGAAAAAATCGGGTCAAACATCGATTGACGGCAAAAGGTCAACAACTTATACCCACACTTAAGGAATTTATTAAACTTGCCGAGGAACTTGAATCCGCAATTTTTTCACCATGATGCAAATGGTGCATGCAAAATTGTATTTTATCATCTAATATAATAAAAATCTTTAGCATTGACTCCATGTAAAAATTTATTTTTAACATCACACAAGCGTTTTTCGTCTATTTTAAAGATATCATTGCTCATCAAAGAATCAAATATTTTTTCACATTGTTCATTTCCACCGCAATGAGCAGGTTCCAAAGCAATAGTTATGACTTTACTCATCTCAAACATTTTCTTAAATAAAGCACAATTCACTTGCTTGTTGATTTCCTGAGGAGTAATTGAAATGATTTTATCAGTAATTTCAGTGAAAAAATCGAGGTCAATATCTAATATAAAATCTCTACCGCATTCACAAATATTCATTATTTCTTGATAATTAAGTATATTATCAATCAGAGAAATATCGTGTCCCTCAAAAAGATAAAAATTATGATCCATGCCATCGCATTTAAAGTTTATTTTCTGTGGTGCAAATTGATTTTCTTCAATTAATATTCCATCGTAACTACCTTCTTCGTGATGAAAAGAAATACAATCTTTGATCAAACCAGACCACATTGCATTAACAATGAATTCATCGTTCTCATCACACAGTTCTACCGTAACAAAATCATTTAGTTCTAAATTATCCATTCCTAATATTGTTTTTGATTTTTTTATGTTATCGGAGTTCATATGAAAATCAGTGTGTTTGTCCAAATGGAATAGAGTTGCATCCCTACTTATGATTCCTTCATTAAATGCTTTGATCCAAGCAATTAATGCAGCAGCATGATCTATAATGAAATACAATTTTTTGTCATGGATATTGAATTCACAATATTCTATATTTTTTGGCAGTCTCATATTAGTCCTAAATCTAATATTATATTAAAGAGAAATCCTTTTAACTTCACAATTTATATCCATTTTCACTGCGAATTTTTTTTCATCACATGCAGGAGCAAGTATATTTTTGTTCCACACATAACTACAAAATGATATCTCTGCTTCTTCATTTGGTTTCAGTTTATTAGTAGGTCCAATTAAAATGATAAGCCATTTCTCATTTTCACTTGGACTGAAACTTGAAAGTTTTTTTTCTATTTCATCTTTGTAATATTCAATTGCCTGTGGGTAACTTTGACATCCATCACCAAGCCGTGGTCTCGAAACTATTATTTTAAATTCTGCAGGGAAATACAGTAATTTATCCATCTCTTCATATATCTTTTCTAAATTGTTTTTGATTGTACTTGCTGTTTCTTCGTGTTCTAAAGTCAAAATTAATCTGCTTTTATCATGCCAAGACACATCAAACCCTCTTAACGCATATTTGGTGGATTTAGTATAGAGAATTCCGATAAACCCCTCAAACAGAAGCAATATTTATAACCTATTACAATAATTTTGTATTATGTCCTTAACAAACTTTGCTTTTAAAGAAGAGTACAAACGTCTTGAAAATCTCGGTGACAAGCTCTCTGAAATTGAATCTCTCATCGATTGGAAACCATTTCGTCCAATTATAGCAGAGATGTATATCAATAAAACAGAGTTCGGTGGCAGACCAAACGTTGATGAAATCGTCATGCTCAAAATGTTAGTATTGCAACAATGGCATGGCCTATCTGACCCTGAACTTGAAAGACAAGCTACTGATAGAATTTCCTTTAGGAAATTCTTGGGCTTTCCTGCAAAAATTCCAGATCATACTACTGTTTGGGCATTTAGAGAACGAATTTCCCAGGCAGGAAAAGAAGATGAAATCTGGAATGAAATGCAAAGACAACTTAATAAGAAAGGTCTGAAGATCAAGCAAGGTATGATTCAGGATGCAACATTTATACATGCTGATCCAGGACATGCAAATCTTGATACTCCTCGTGGAAATGAAGCAAAGACCAGAAGATGTAAGGACGGTACATGGACAAAAAAGGCATCTAAGTCACATTTTGGATATAAACTACATACCATTGAAGATACCGAATATGATCTGATAAGGAGATATAGGACAACTACTGCCTCAGTTCATGATAGTCAGGTGGATCTTTCTGAAGAAGGCGAAGTTGTTTACAGAGATAGAGGTTACTTTGGTGCAATTTCAAAAGGATATGATGCAACTATGCAAAGGGGAGTACGAGGGCACCCTATTGGTATTAGGGATAAGATGAGAAACAAAAGAATAAGCAGGAAAAGAGCAAAGGGAGAAAGACCTTATGCTGTTATCAAAAATGTGTTTACGTCAGGATTTGTAAGAGTAACAACGTTGGCAAGAGTAAATGTCAAAATGGCGATTACAGCATTCAGCTATAATCTCTATCAATTGAGGACAATAAGAAGAAAATCATTAGGATGAATAGCGGTAGCTATTCAAAAAAGTTGGAAAGTATATAAATAGATACTAGCAAACTGCTGGAAATAGAGAGAAAAGCTCAAAATTTTAGCTGGAAATATTTGCTTTGAAAAAAATCAGCAGTTAATCGCAATTCTCTATAATCCTTATCAAATATTTTCATAAATTTACTAATATTAGAATGTGTAAACGCATGTCCAATAACTTCAATTTGTTTTTGATTGCAAAGTTCTTCCCCCCATAATATAAAGCAGGTTTCTACGAAAGGAGACCAAGATTTAGGACTGCGCCACCAACCAAAATCTGAACCTCTGCACTCAAATTTATCAAAATGTTCTTCAATGAAATCAAATAATTTATTGACAATAATCTTTTCTGTTAATTCCATACTCATGGTTTTTTATTGAAATTGTTACTATATATACGGCACTAAAAACATTTTCTGGTACATACTCATTTTACTCTAATATACACAAATTTAATGAAACAATCTTGCAAAAAAGTGAGTGAGTGTCCTGCTATACTCAACACCGCTAAAAAACAACATAATAACTACCACGTAAATAGACGCACCACGCCTCCGTCAGTCCTATCGCCCTGTGATTATTGCATATAATCAATTCACTCTGGCGGGTACGCTACACCGAATTGATATATACGATACTGGACTGCCTTCGGCATGTCGCTGCAAGTATTAACTGACTGCCTACAATTAATATAATACCATATACTCGAAATGTTTAATACAGTTAACATCATATGACATAAACGATAAACATGACAAAGAGGTAATATATGATTCAAGACGAATATATTGAGACAATTAAAACTGATATGACATATGAGCAATTTATAGAAAGATACGCCGCTCTTAAATTCCAAAAAACAAAGGGATATAGCTCTTATGTAGGAAAAATGATAGGTGATATATCGCCAGATAAAAAAAATCATGTTGCATGTTCAACAGGAAAAATACATCCAACAAAAGCAATCTTCATTCTAGTCGATGGAAAAGAAATTGGTGTTCCTCAAAAGACTTTAGAGCTTTATAATGATCATAAAATCAAACCACCAAGGACAAGAGGATCAACTGCTCCATCATGGTAAAATATGAACAAATGAAATGAAAAGGGATCAACTTAATATTGAGTAGATAAATATTTGACGGGATTAACATGATGGTGCGAACCACTTATATCATGTAAATCCTGTTCATCCCGTAAATCCCGTCCATAAATTAAGGCTATACGATTGTATATTTGGTGAGCCATCTAATTTTACTTGAACGTGCGCTAATGTCGTTCAATGAACTTGAAAAAACTGTGGGCGTTTATCCTGACACCCTCAACAAGCGGTTAAAAGAAATGCTCAAATACGGTCTGATCGAACCGATCGTGGATGTTGTTGATGGAAAAAATCGGGTCAAACATCGATTGACGGCAAAAGGTCAACAACTTATACCCACACTTAAGGAATTTATTAAACTTGCCGAGGAACTTGAATCCGCAATTTTTTCACCATGATGCAAATGGTGCATGCAAACTTGGGTTTTATTGCAAATTCAGGTATTGCAATTGAACCGGCAGGTGTCCACCAAAAGCTACATCAAAGGTGGACACCTATTATATAATGTGTATATCGAGAAGCGAAAACAGGGACACAATACAAAGTACTACCTCACCCATTCCTACAAAATCAGGGGAAAAACAAGGAAGATTCGCCGCTACCTTGGCCTGAACCTGAATGAAGCGGATATCAGCACACTCAGGAAGGATGCGGAAGAATCCATTCTTAAGGAACTGGATTCCCCGAAAAACCTGCTTAAATTCTCACTTACCAGAAAGGAAATCCTGAAGCTGAACGAATACGACAGTGATATTCAGATTGCTCACCTGGACCCGCTGCAATGGAAAACGTTCACCGAAACTTTTGTTTACAACACAAACGCAATCGAAGGTTCCACGATCTCCCCCGATGAAGTTCACGACATCCTTAAAAACAATGCAAAAGCCCGTACAGACGATGAACTAGAATCAATCGGAGTTGCAGAAGCTGTAGATTACATCAGGAACACGGATGAAAAATTATCCATTTCACTTATACTGGAACTCCATGAAATGTGTTTCAGGGAAAGCAAAGATTTCGCAGGCAAACTCAGGGATGTGGAAGTTATCATACGGGACGGACGGGGAAATATTGTACATCAGGGAATCCCAAGCACTGAAATTGAAAGGGAACTCAACGAACTAACCGCCTGGTACAATGAAAACCGGGAAGAAATAAAACCACTTCTGCTTGCGGCAATACTGCATAACCAGTTTGAATACATCCATCCCTTTGAAGACGGCAACGGCAGGGTCGGAAGGCTGTTATTGAACTATGCCCTGCTGCAAAAGGACTATCCTCCGATAAACATACTTCTCGAGGACAGGAGCAAATATTATGAGTGCCTCCGGTTGTACTCACAGGAAAATAACCTGGAAAGCACGCTTGGGTTTTTGATCAGCCAGTATTCCAAATGGCCGGATGGGTGACCACCTGGTTTTTTGGGAGGGGTGGACACCTTCGTGATAACGTCTGGCTACGATTCCGATCACCAGTCCCAAAATCACATTCCAAAGGTTATATATTTCATGCACGTGCTTATTTTTGCAGTCGGACGTTGATGGGTTCAGTTTCATCCAGATGCAGTTTCTTTCTTACTAAAAGTCTGCTCCGGTCACTGAATTCGATCTCGAGCCTGCTGAAAGGAATGCGGTAAAGCTCATAATAGTTAGAACGGAACAGCGAGTTCAATATCTTAAGTAGGACAGTCTTACCAATACCGTTCGGTCCGTGAAGAATAGTGATATGTTCTTCTATGTTCAACGAAACATCATGGTCGAACGTTCCAAATAGGTTCTTAACAACGATCCTCTTTATCTTCATGAAGGCTTCCCAAAGTATCTCTCAAAACGAATATGATACTACGACATTAGTCCCGATGATTAATAATATCTCGTTTTGTTGTATATAGTTTGCTTTAATGTGGGCTTTGCCCGAAAAATCAATATGGCTGAAAAATATATTGAAACTTTCCAAGACTTTTTAATGTCGATTAAAACGATACCATAAAAATTTTATACGCATACTTCTTCTAAAGATTATGTACAAAATAAAAACTTTAGTGGCAGTTCCATTATGCCTAGAGATTATCAAATTAGTTCATAATCTTCCCATTCTAATTTGATGACATCAAGCTCATACATAATTTGCAAAATGAGGTTAAAGATACTAACTCATTTTGCAAATTTGTAGCTACAAGCAATTGATATGTAACGAAATTCATAATTGAATACAGTTTCTTACTACCATTTTTCATTCCACTGATATCGAACTTTACAGTCCATTTAATATGCTTGTGTACTCGTTCCCATTCACTCCTATGCAAATAATCTTCATCGAATCTATCATCTTCGATGTTCTTGTTTCGCAAGTGCATCCCTGCCTGTTTTTTCACTCCCATTTTTACCAATGCATCAATATGTTTCTTCAATTCAGGAGAATCGTGATAAGCACTTTTTGTATGAGTTATATAGATTGGAAGTGTTCCAATCATGGTGATGTGAACTTTGTCCATCTTACAATTATAATGCGGATTGTAATCTGCATACTTGTCATATCTTGATGCTTCAAGTGGAGTTGAATCTGTTTTCGCATCTCTTATCTTTGTATTTTTGGAGATATTCTTTCCAATTTTGAACATTACTTCATCGAATCCAGTTTCTCCAAGTCTGTATTTTACAAAATGATGCAGTGTTGCAGGGGATGGAAGATTCATAATGCCGTTATTGTTTTCTCAAATGAGGGGTTTCTATAACATTTCATAACGATGAGCTTTATCATTGACGAAACCTTATGCCTGAAGTACCAGTCCTTATCGGCATAATGGCCACTCTCAACATAAGATGCAATGTCATCGAGATCTAAGAAATACAAAAATTGGATATTGATACATTATATTGTTCAGATAGTTAGCAATTGAATCTTTGGTACAGATTCCGTCCAAAATATCGTAATAATATTTCATGGACTGGCACATTTTCTACAACCTAAATGTAATGCATAAGCTATGCTCGGGGTGGTACCAGTAGTCTTGAAAAAAGAGTTACGTTTTTAAGGCGAAAAGTTAATTTGAGAATCTCGGTTTGCTTTAATGGGCGATAAATTGGTCATGGATAAAAATAGCCAATAATTGCAGCAATGGTGGTGCCAATTGCAATCAAAAATGCAGTTTTTATCGCTGGTTTCCATTGGCGGTCTTCACTCATGAGATAGACTATCGGTATTCCCATGATGAATGTGATAAGTCCCCAGATGGGGGCATGTAAGGTTGAATATGACATACCATAAAACTGGACGCTATACATTATAAAATTATCGAAGAGTTTTGATCTGGCAAAATGTCTTCTTTTCTACCATATGATCATAAAAAACGAAATATCCCCCACGCCGATCCTGGCGTGAAGGCAAAAAAGAAAAAGTGAGATGCTAAATTACATCTCGAGCAGAATTCTTGCGATGTCGCTACCAACATCGGAGGTAGTGCTTGAGCCGCCCATGTCGTAGGTCTGGACCTTTGCTTCGAGAATGTTCTTCTCGATGGCGGATACGATGGCATCTGCTGCTTCCTTCTCACCGAGCTGTTCAATGAGCATTGAACCTGCCCATATGGTTGCGATAGGATTTACCTTGTTCAGTCCCTTGTACTTTGGTGCTGAACCGTGGATAGGCTCGAACATGCTGGTACCGTTAGGGTTGATGTTTCCGCCAGGTGCGAGTCCGAGACCGCCCTGTACCATTGCGCCCAGGTCAGTGATGATGTCACCGAACATGTTAGGTGTGACTACGATATCGAACCATTCTGGGTTCTTGACGAACCACATTGTAATAGCGTCGACATAGTTCAAGTCTGTCTTAACATCAGGGTGCTTGGCTGCGATAGTGTTGAACTCCTCTCTCCAGAATCCGTAGATGTCTGAAAGGACGTTCGCCTTGTCAACTGATGAAACGTGCTTGTCACTCTTCTCAGCAAGGTCGAAGGAGTAGTCGATGACCCTCTGGGTTCCTTCCTTTGAGATCATACCTATCTGGTATGCGATCTCTTCGCTGTCGGTCTCAATGTCGAGTCCGAACTTTGCAGAGTACAGTGTCCTTGAAACCTCGAGCAGGTCCTTGCTAGCTCCGGTCTTTGCACGTCCGCCAATGCCGATGTAGAAATCCTCAGTGTTTTCCCTTACGACAGTGAAGTCGATGTCGGCCGGGGTCTTGTCTTTAAGCGGGCACCATACACCTTCAAGAAGCTTGATAGGGCGCAGGTTGATGTACTGGTCGAAGTAGAACCTTGCAGCGAGCAGGATTCCTTTCTCAAGCACACCAGGTGCTATCCTGTCGTCACCAATGGAACCGAGGTAGATCGCATCATATGCTGAAAGTTCTTTGAGCGTATCTTCGGAGATAAGTTCTCCTGTTTCAAGGTAGTGGTCAGCTCCTTGTGGGTACTCTATCCAGTCTACATCGAATCCAAATTTCTCTCCAGCTGCATCGATTACCTTCTTACCCTCGGTAATGATCTCAGGGCCGATACCGTCACCCGGCAGGACCGGAATTTTATATTGTGCCATATTTATCCTCCTTATTGATTATGTGAAATCTATTTTTTTTATATTTTAGTCGGTCAGCAAAAGACTCAACAAAATATCAAATCAAAAACAAGGAATAGAAAGATCAGTTAATGATCTTCCTTGTGTATTCCTTTAAACCGCCGGCATCTACGATACCACGGACAAAATCAGGTAAAGGTATAGCCTGGTACTTTTCACCTTTTGTAAGGTTCTCAATAATACCAGATGCAATGTCAACGGTAAGCTCGTCTCCGTCTTCGATCTTGTCTGTCTCAGGGCATTCCAGAAGCGCAACACCGATATTGATCGCGTTCCTGAAAAATATTCTTGCGAACGACTTTGCGATGACGCAACCGATCTTTGATCCCTTAAGGGCGATAGGTGCATGTTCCCTTGAAGAGCCACAACCAAAATTGTTACCTGCAACAACGATGTCGTTTTCCTTCACATTCCCTGCAAATTCAGGGCGTACGCCAACAAAAGTATATGGGGCAAGTTCCTCTGGTGTGTTCATCACAAGGTATCTGCCCGGGATGACTGCATCAGTGTCCACGTCATCTCCGAATTTCCAAACTCTTCCTTTCATTATGATCACCGGTGATATTTTAAATATAAATGCGATATCTTATGCTCTGATTATAGCGTTTAGTTATTTAAGTACTTTCTACCGGCATAACACTGCCGGTATAAAAAGTTGATGTAGTTCCTTAAGCAAAACGCTTGACATTCAGGTCAACCCCATCGACAAAGACCTTTGGTTCAGTAATTATGCCATCAAGGTGCAGGTCAACTTTCACATCGCCTCCAAATGTGGAATTATCTCCCAATGCAATGTGTATCGTTCCTCCCACTTTTTCATCCTCGAGGATGACTCCGATAAGGCGCGCCGCAGGATTTATCCCTATGCCGAGTTCTGCAATATTGCGCCCGTCAGCCCCTACATTTTCCACCATCGCCTCAAGTTTTTCCGCACCTTCTCCTTCAAAACTAACTGCTGACCTGTTCCTGATCTCTATGACCAATGGCTTGTCCAGCAACCCGATACCTCCCATGGACCCATCAATGACGGCTTTGCCGTTCACATTCTTCGGGGCAATGTACATCTCTCCTGCCGGAAGGTTCGAGGTAGTGCCTTTCTCATGGCACATTCCTGTATCGGCCATCCACTCACAGCCTTCCACATCAAGGACAAGGTCTGTCCCCTTCTCGGTGGTGATGCGAACCTCCTTCGATCCTTTTAGTGTCTCAAGAAGTTCGTCCGCAAGTATTCCTATATCCTCATAATTTGCATTCAATCCTCCTTCCTGCATCATGGTCAGATTGATCCCCGGCATCGTAGCTGTGCGGGTACCGTTATCAGAAGCTTTCTTACGTGCCTGTGTATGGGTCAGTGACTTTGAAGCAGGGGCAAGAAGAACATCTGCGTTTTTCATAGCTTCCTCAACAAGGACAGGCGGTTCAGCACCGTGCTGATCTCTGGGTTCCATTGTGAGTAGTATGGCCTCACACCCCGCATCCACTGCGGAATCATAAAGTGCCTCTGAGATCATCTTATCAGTGCATGTATCGGTGACAATAAGCACTGTCTCTCCCTTCTTTGCACCCATACAGGTGTTAATTACCATGTCTGCGCTTTTCTTAAGTTCCATTAAATATCCCTCCGGTTCAATGCATTTGGCTCATTGCCGCCATGCCAGCTATATCTTGGTCTCACTTTTACAAGATGCGTGCTCTCTGATGTATCATCAACAACAAAAGCAATACCTCGTTCGGCTCCCATCTTCTTTATGGAATCTCCTATGTTCTCTCTCATATATGTTGGGCGCATAGCTTCCAGGGCTTCGATATCCTCTTTTGCTGTGAGCCTGTGACACATTACAAGGTCCTACTGGGAGATTATGTCTGGATGAATTGCCGCAGGTCTCTGGGTTGCAAAGATTATGGACAATCCCGGTTGCCTTCCCTGACGCACCCATTCATTGATAAGGGCCTCGGATGCAAGTTTTTCTCCTTCAGAGGGCACGAAAAGGTGTGCTTCATCGATGAACATCCAGACCATGGGCATCTCCTGCACGACTTCTCCGTCTCCCATGCTCATTCTCTCATACGTGCGCCTCTCCTGCAAGCGTCTGGCATAGATATCCCTTGAAATGATCGCCACAACAGCAGAGCGCACAATATTGTTCTTGATAGAGCTTACGTCAAGTATGGCAGTAGAGCCGCTTTCGATAAGTTCTGAAAAACCGCTTGCGTTCTTCTCAAAGATCCCCCAGGAAGCAGCTGTCCTGAAATAGTTCTCTGCTGCCATTTTAGTTATCTCATCCGACCTTTCATCCTCATTTATACTGTTGACAACATCTCCCTGGGAGAACTCATTCTCTGCTTCACGCATGTCCTCAATGGTCCTTACAAGTAGAACTCCAAGAGGGGATGTTTCTTCGATATTGAAAAGGTCGCACCAGTCATACCCCTTTAAGTGAGCAACAGGAACTGAAAAAGGTATGACGTCAATATGCCGTTTTGTGTATTCATCGACATGTCCTGTAGGCACAAACACATTTACATCGAATCCCTTTGGTTCTAATCCCCAGTCCTTGAGCAGTTCCTTTTGTGGTTCGTTGCCTTTGGCAAGGGTCCAGAATATTCCCATGGTGTCAATGACAAGAGTCGCTATGTTCTTCTTGATCTCCTGTGGAAGTAATATCATCTCTTCGATCAAGGTTCCCATGGTATAGGATTTGCCGTATCCCCGTTTGCCGCATATAAGGATTGCATGGGGCCTGAGGGCATCAATGGCAACATGTGAACCTGAAGAACGATCAAGCGCGAGATATCTTCCAATATTGAGAACTCCCTCCTCGTTATTATCTCTCCTGCCGAGTATGTATTGCTTCTTCACAACACCGGCACTAATTGCATCCTTTGGTTTTATCATTTAGTTCTAATCAATAACTAAACATATATGATTTTTCTTTGGTTAGTCCACATGTCTAAAAATTTCATATGTACTGTGCATAAGGTCCGGTCTTATTTGCCAATAAGGAAAGCAGTGCATATAAGCGGCTCTCTTTTTCCACTGATGGCTATCTATTTTGGCAAGAATGTTGCATTGGGAATGGTAAGTTCCCTTCTCCTTCTTTTTTTAGTGACAGAATTTAGCAAACCTCTGCTAACGAAATATTCTCTATTCCAGGTCCTTTGGCGTGAAAGTGAATTCAGGAGTTTTGCATTGGCTCCTTTTTTATATCTGATCTCTATCCTTTTCCTCCTGCTTCTTTCTTTTAGGCTGAACGAAAGCATTTGCTACGCATCCATAATTGTACTTACTATGGGTGATGGGCTTTCAACTATTTTTGGAGTGCATGGGAAAATGTGCTATAAAGGTTCTTCTAAAACGCTGGAAGGCACTCTTGCAGGGCTAATCGGTGCTATCATTTTTAGCTATCCACTCGTGGGGTACCTGTCTATAGTCGGTGGGCTTGTGGGAATGTATCTTGAATTAAAGTCTAAAAAGCTGGATAACATAATAGTTCCCTTCTCCGCTCTGGTTGCTATGCTCATTGTACAGGCATTGGTAAACGCTTATATATAACCGAATTAATATATTGGTAAGTTATTATAAATGGAGTTGTGAATATGGTGCCCTATCATTATCTTTTAATCATTTCGTGCCTCATTATATCTATTGGAGCTTCTGGATGTGCAGATATTGGCAATGATGTGGATGAACTTGGGGACTCTATCTCTCAGGCCAGGACTGATATTCAGTTCTTACAATGGGCAGCCAATTCCACGGGGATAATCCTTGATGATTATAGCAACATTAAGGACGCAATTTCTGAACGCAACACTGTCTTGATGGAGGGGTCTGGCAGAGCTTTGAAAGAAGATTCAGAGAAAGCTCTCATTGAACTTGACAGTTTTTCAGTTTCTCCTTCCCTTAAAGACATAATGGCTGAATACAGGGACTTTTTACAACAGTCCTATGATCTTGGGGATCTTGTAGAAACAAACTCGCAGACCTTGGATCTTGAAGCACTGGAAAAGAGCCTTGAGATGCTAAATGAAACTTCAGAGCTGTTAAGTGAGATCTCGGAGCTGGCTGAACAAACGAATTAACGACCTTATTGGGAGTACACCATTGGTTGCAATACTACTTTTTTTGTACTACCTTCTTCATCGTTCCAACGGCAAAATATAGAATATGCCATTAAGTTCCGGCCGGGTGCCGCATCAATGGCACTTATAATATTTACAAGTGATCTTATGACAAAATAAGGTCCAGCTTGCCTGTCTTGGCTCCCAATTTTATTTCCTGTGCGATCCTCTTTCCTGTGGAAAGATTTTCCTCGATCATGTCTGAGTAGGGAGAGCCTGATGTGTAGAGATTGGTACCTGCAACTATACGGGCTGAGATCTCAAAGACCTTGATCTCAAGTTTGTCGGTAAAAACGGTCTCAAGACAGAATGGTCCGATCATACCGCCAAACAGGCCGAGGGATTCCTCAACAACCTTTTCCCCCAGTGCGAATATGCGTGGCAAAAGGGATTCTCTTGCGACAAGTGGGACATTTCCTGTAACTACATATGTAGGGTGAATGCCTGCGTCTTCAAGTTCCTTCGGGGATCCGAGCCTGAATATCTCGTCAGCGTTCGATTCTACCCTGCGGTCCATGCTGAGCATCTCAAGTATTCCTTCGCTTAACTTGTATCCTTCTTCTCTTATTGGGGAGTAGAAGAAGTGGAGATAATAACGTGTACCTACAATGAATTCCTGTACTGTGTGTTTTTCGTTAGGGTCAATATATTGCTTGAACTCTTCATAGTCCTTGGCAATAAAGAATCCCCTGCCACCCTTTGCACCATGGTACTTGACCATTACCGGGCTTTCGATCTTTTCAGGATCGACGATCTTTGGCATGTGGATACCTGCGCCTTCAAGCCATTCTCTTTCCTTGTCCCTGTCTGACTCCCATTCAAGCACTTCCCTGTTACCAAAGGTTGGTACGGCTAACTCGGCGAAACTCTCTGTACCCATATATTCAACAAAAGAACCGTGAGGTATTACAATAGCATTCTTTCTGACAAGTTCTTCCGCTATCTTTGGTATGTCGGAATAGCTTTCCACGACAATATACTCGTCAGGTTTTGCTTTTGGAAATGCATCATAAAAACGTGGTGGCTGACCCACACAAATCCCTATTGTTCTTAGTCCCTCTTTTCGTGCTCCATCGAATATCTGGAGGCTTGAGTGTGAGCAAACAGTTGCAATAGCAAGATCATTTAGATCGTAGTTGCTGATTATCTCAGAGATTTGTTGTTTTGATATCATAGTTTCGCCTCAAAAATTTACAACACATTGTATTATCTGCTATTTAAGCTTACGGCATAAATAAGAGTTATGCAAAAATTCCAAGTGACAGTAATTTTTTCGGACTGTATATCTCTTATAAAGTAATTACTATTTATATCGGAACTATATTATAGTGAAAGTGCTATAAGTGACATGAGTGATTCCATGAGAGTTGCACTTAAAATCGCATACATAGGGTCGAATTTCCACGGGTCTCAGGTCCAGCTTAATGATCCGACCGTGGAAGGCGAACTTTTCAAAGTATTGAAAGAACTCGGGATCATGGAAGATCCTCGAACAGCTAATTTTATAAGTTCAGGAAGGACTGACTCAGGTGTGCATGCCATGGGGCAGGTGGTGGCCTTCGATACCGATGCACCTAACCTTGCAATGCCTCGTGTTATAAATTCCAAACTTCCAGGCACTATTTGGGCATGGGCCCATGCGATAGTTCCTGAGAATTTTGACCCTCGAAGACATGCTTTAAGTCGCAGCTATCGTTATATCCTGTATGGTGAACAGTTTGATATTTCTAAGATACGTTCCGCATCAAAGCTCCTTCTTGGTTCTCACGATTTTTCTAATTTTAGTACTTCCAGGGGGAGTAAGAAGACCGTTAGGATCGTCAAACGTATTGACATTAGGGTCAGTGGCAATCTAACTCGTATAGATGTGGAAGCTAACAGTTTCCTCTGGAACATGGTTCGCAAGATAGTGGCTGCTTTGATGATGGTGGGAAGCGGGGTCCGTGACGAAGAATGGCTTGGTCATATGTTAGATCCGGAATCATACGAGGAAGGGCTTGAACCTGCACACGGTTATGGTCTTGTTCTCATGGATGTGAATTATCCGATCCCTCTCGAATGGGTGGAAGATGGCTATGCAATACGAAGGGCACGTGAACGTGTGCACGATCATCTTGTTCGCTACCGGGTAATGGCAGATATACTCAGTCATCTGTTCCCTTCTGAATCTTCCGACGAATTACTATGAGTACGGAACATTCTATTAGTCTCAATGGGCTGGATATCCTCTATAGTCTGAACTATGGCAGGGTGAAAGCTCCAAGACTGAAATATAGTTGTGGCAAATTGGAATTATTGGTCCCTACAAATTTCAAAACACCTGAAGAGCTCCTCCATAAGCATAAGCTGTGGATATACAGGCGACATGTGGAATATACGAATGCGATTCATGGATCTTCTTCAAAGGAACTTCTGAACAGGTCAGATGAAGAGCTTAGAGAACTTGTGATGTTTCATGTCAAAAATATCTCTACCGAACTTGAGGTAATGCCTGAAAAAGTGACCTTTCGTAAGATGAAGACCAAATGGGGCAGTTGCAGTTCAAAGAAAAGGGTGAACCTCAACAGGCATTTAATGCATCTGCCCGATTCCCTCATTGAATATGTGGTCTTCCATGAGATGGCACATTTGATCGAACTAAATCACAGCCCACGTTTTTGGAATGTCATTGATTCAAGGTATGCGGACCGGAAAGAATACGATCGTCAACTTTCAGCCTACTGGCATCTGATACAAACGATTAATTGATGCTGAAACTCCAGAATATCCTATTATTTTTGCAGTACCGTTATCTTGCGTGTGAGGCTTTTGTGTACTCTCTGCAGGAATCGGTCCTTTATGGTAAAGCCTACTTTTTCCACAAGCTCAGTGACATCTATCTCTGAAACTATTATCGCCAGTTTTCCCGGTTTCAAAACCCTGAACATCTCAGCAAACGAGTGTTCGTAGAGATGATGCAATGATTCTCCCTCTATCCTTGCTGACCTTCCGTATGGCGGATCTGCTATGACCGCATCCACTGACTCATCCACAAGGGGCACTTTACAGGCATCTCCCATCATCATGGTCTGGTCCGCATTGAAGTGCCGAAGGTTCATATCTGCTCCAACAGCTATCTTGTAACGGACCTCCAGTCCGAGCACAGTAGCTCCTACAAGTCCTGCTTCTACGAGTATCCCCGCTGTTCCGCAGAACGGGTCGAATACAACATCTCCCTCTTTTATCAATGCCATGTTCACAAGAGCCCGTGCAACACGTGGACGCAAGACCCCTGGGTAAAAGAATGGCTTCTTATGTGGTGCCCGTGCTTCGTAAGCACTTCTGTCCACTGAAGCAATAACACTACCCAAAACACATTTTTCAGAAAGGATGGCTCGGAATTCAACATCAGGGTCCTTCAGGTCTGCATTGAATCCCTTCCGGTAGATGGCGCCTCCGACACGTCTTTCGATATCAACACATTTGATGGTCGTATTGTGTCTGACACGCTTTGCCCGCACCACATACTTCTGCCCTTCATTGAGGTGCTCTGAAATATCACATCCTTCCGCGACCTCAATTATGTCTTCAATTTCTGTGGGGCAAACATCTATGACCTTCAGGATGTAGTGTGTCATTGCTATCCTTTTTGCCACCTCCCTCAGCTTGTGCAATATTTCCTGTGGTTCACCTTTAATATCCGCAACAAGGCAGTGTTCAAAGTATTCACTCTCTCCATATTCTAACTCTACAAGGTCAAGACAGGCGAGAACCTCTGCGCGTGGGAGATCCTCGTGTTCTCCTGATAGTTCAAAAGCGTATAGCATGGGAATTTTTAGAACATTAGCTCAAGGGCTTCATGTCCCTTCATGCCGGGTTTAACGCCAAGTGCCTTCGCATGCCCTGTGACATCGATCACTTCAGTATGCAATACGTCTTCAAAATAATTGACACCTCTGACCTTAGCGGCAACATCGCCGAACTTTTCCGCCATCTCAGTGTCAAGGTATCCGCACATCACAAATCCCTTGTCAGCTTTTATTACAAGCAGTGGTGCGTTTCCCATATCGAACTTAATGCCAATGGCCGTACCATTTTTAAGTGGTATCTGTTCTATGATCATAATTAAAAAGACAGTTTCAATTTAGATTAATGTTTTGATAGGATAGCTGCATCAACAAGAACTGATGCATGTACATTCTAAACGTTCCTTCATACATCCCTCTTGCTAAACTCAACAGTTATCAATCCTTCAACTCCAAAACGACCGCTAAGTATTGTACGATTGTCCACAGTTTCAATAAATCGACTATTAATGCCTTCTGTATCTATTATTTCCACGCCTTCAGGCATTGTAATGGTGAAATCTGTATTTGCTTCTCCATCAAAGCTCACATTTTCTCCCATTTCAAAAAAATTCTTCTCGAACGTGTATGTGACAAAATATCTGTTATTTATGATATCGGCTTTGTCAGTGCTTCCCAGGACACTTCTGGATATTTCCGCATCCACATCAAAAGCGTGTACATTCTTTGCAGAACCATTGAACATTACATCCAGTTCCTTTTCAAGTGAACCATAAAGCCGGTTACGTACACGATGATCCAGTTTCATGAGTTCCCATGCACTGATATGTCCATCATTATTTCCAATATTTTTGTCTGCATAAGAACGGTATACTCCAACATCTTCTCCGGAATACTCCTCTTCATAGCTCCATGACATCCCATCTTCTTCTAAGACAATGGTGTTCCTCCATTCAAATGCAGATGAGGGGGATGTTACCATGGCTACGGTGAGCAACGCCAGCAACAATGTCGAAATATACCGCATTTTGATCCTATCCTTATTTGGTTGTCACTTTACAACCATCATCAGTAACGATAACCGTATGTTCTGTTTGTGATACTAGTCCGCCACCAACATCTTTGAGGACCGGGTAAGATGTGATAATGCCTGCTTTTTCAAGTTGCATTAGTGAATAATCTAACTTGTCCGACTTGAGCCACCTTCTGGCAAAAGGCAAAGTTTTGTACTGCTCCAGTTCCTTGAGAACTTTTCTGACCGCAGGCAATCGTATTGGTTTGTGTCCAATCACCTGGAATATCTCTGTCAGGGTCCCATCTGCCACTTTTCCTGCACCATCGGTGGCAAAAGGTTCTATTGCAAAGATATCTCCAGTTTTGATCGTCACTCCCTGGCCAATATGGCGATTTGGGATGCTGGGTGGTACATGTGCGAGATATTGGCCGACACCATGTCCTGTTAGGTTTGCAATAGGCTTGAAGCCATGTCCTGTGATCGTATCTTCGATGACAGCTCCTATCTCTGCAGTATTGATCCCGTTCTTGATTATATCAATGGCTGCATACAGTGCAGCTTCGGAGGCCTTCACAAGATCGGAGTTCTCATTGGTAAGATCGACAGTAATGGCCGAATCTGCAATATAACCGTCAATATGTACGCCAAGGTCAAGTTTCACCACATCCTCTGCAAAGACCGTTTCATCTCCTATCAATGGAGTGGCGTGGGCGGCCTCATCATTTCTTGAAATGTTACATGGGAATGCAGGCAATCCTCCAAGTTCGATGGTTCGTTGCTCGACAAAGTCAGCAACTTCCAAAAGGGTAGTGCCTATCTTTACCTTCTCTTTTGCCTCACTTCTCACAGTTGAGAGTATTTCTCCTGCCTGCATGTATTTGCCAATGATCTCTTCAATATCCTCGATTTTCTCATCCATATATGTGCACCAACTTTCGATAATAGGGTAAATGTTCAAACTACAAATTCTTTTTCCATTTTTGTCAGATTCTCAAAACCTTCTGAGGTTATGACTACCATATCTTCGATCCTTATCCCTCCATATTCCGGATAATAGAGTCCAGGTTCTATGGTAACTACATGGCCTTCTTCAACCTCTACTTCCTGCAAAGAAACAGAAGGTAATTCATGTATGTCCAATCCTACGCCATGTCCTGTTGAGTGGATAAAACCTACTTTCGAATCACTTCTTATAGTGTCATAGCCTCTTTTTTCGAACTCATCACAGACGGCATTATGTACATCACTATAAAGTATCCCGGGTTTTAATATTGCAAAGGCCGCTTCCTGTGCTGCATGTACTGCTTCATACATCTTCTTTAGTTCTTCCGAAGCTTCTCCTTTGAGGACTGTTCGTGTCATATCTGCAAAATAGCGATTTCTTTTGTTGCGGGGAAATATGTCAATGACTATGGGTTGATTGGCCTTGATATCTCCCTCTCCCTCCCAATGAGGATTTGCGGAATTTATACCACAGGCGACAATTGTGCTTTCTGCTTCACACCCATGGTCCAAAAGGGTGTGCTCAATGGAAGTCCGTATGGATTCAGAGGTTATGGGCACTTCATTATTGTATAGGACACCTTCTTTGACCTCAGCCTCTGCAATTATATCAATGGCAGTTTCCATTGCTTTTTCACAAGCAAATTGTGCCTCTTTTATCTTCTCGATCTGTTCTTTGTTCTTCCGTGTCCTTAGTTCCTTGAAAGGGCTTTTCGCAGGAATGATAGTAAATCCCAGTTCTTTCAGTGTCTGGGCAGTAAAAAGGGGAAAATCGCGTGGTACCATGATGTGTTTAGCGCTCATTTTCTGGAAGACGGCCGCCAGGCAATCACAGTAAGCCAGTTCGCCATCTTTCCTGTCTTTCATCTTCTCACTAAATCCATATTCCTGCATTGTTTGCACGGTCTTAACCCGGGATTCTATCTTCGCCCTGCCCAGTTCCATGCTGGAAACGATAAGGGTCTCTTCTCCACTTTTTGTCTGTATATAGGTGAATGGGTCTGCCGCCAGAAAATGTGTCGTATAATACACATCTGCATTATTTGAGTTTCCTATTATTAGGAAAGCATCAGACCCATTTTCTGTAAGCGATGAAGTTATTCCCATATTGTTCTCTTTCTGTTCCATATTATTGTGATTGTTGTGATAGTACATAAGCTTGCAGTTTTTAGAATTCATGAAGCTTATATTTTGAATACCACTTTCAGAAGCCATCATTGAAAACGATGCGTACGTCCCGCCAATATGTATGAACATACTGTACATATCAATGAACATAAATACTATTATTTATGCAACATGTGCTTTCTCCACATAATCTGGAATCTTTAAAAGAATTCAATGATTTCCTTTACGACATTAGGTATATCCTTGTATTCTACGTGCTGGGTGACTTCATAACCACAGCTAAAGCCCTTAATTATGGTGTTGAAGCGAATGGGTTTATGGCTTTGGTAATGGCAGAGTTTGGGGTGTGGACACTATTTGCTCTCAAATTAGTTTTTGTCCTTATAGTTTATTGGATATATAAGGGTGCATTTTCCTCCTCCGAAAAGCAAAAGACTGACCTCTGGCCAATGATGAAGAACTTGATCGTATTTGTCGGTATTTTTCTTGTGATCAACAATCTTCTGGTAATATGGGGGTCTTTTAGCCCTTTGCAGTTGCTTGGGATCGCTTCGTTGTGAGGTCAACGTTTTTATTTTTAGGACATATTTACATCTATTTTTGGATATGTATATACGTATATTCCGGTTATCTGTCCTACAGGGCTTGCATTTTCCTGCAACCATTTTATGGCGGTTCCATCAGAATTCGCTGCAGATATATCCCATGTGACGATATACCATATACGCTTAGAACCTTTGGCATGCTTGGTCATGTCTGCTTCTGAATAACCGGTACCCTTAATGATGGTTTCATCAGTTTGATTATTGTAATAATATTCCAATGGTTGGCTCATATATCCTGGAAGGGGTGTGATAACATCTCCTGGTTGTGTAATCTCTTCCAGAGCGAGTGCTGCGCTTCTCCAGTCATTTTTACTCATGCTGGTATAATAATTGTTCAATGGAATGAAACTGATGCTGCATACTACTAACAAAATAACTGCTATAACCGCAATTTCTCTTAGAGTATTGTTGTTGCCAGGAGTTTTGTTCTTTTGATTTTTTCCTTTTGTTGTGGAATTTGAGCTATCTATGCCCAATGACCCTATTTTTGAGATACTAACAATTCCATTTGATATCAACAGTAAATATGCTGGCAGTACGAAAAGGAGGTATCTTGGCTGAAATGGCATTGATCCTGCAAGGAAATATCCGGTTACCAATGGTAAAAATAACCATATTGAAAGCAATGTGAGTGATTTTCTAAAATCTTTCATACAGAATAAAATGCCAATTATCAACAATATGGCATATATGTATAGCAACAGGTTGGAATAGCTACTGAAAGACAAGAGTATTGTGTGGAAGAATCCCTCCTGTGACATTCCCCATGTCTTGTTTCCACTAACATACCCCAGCTCCTTTATCACCCATACTATCATTGGCAAACTCATTACAATGAATGCAAGAGTGCCGATAAGTGCAATTTTACTTTCTTCGAACGATCTGAATTTGAGGATTTTAATGTCAAATTCATTGATAAGGTAGTACAATCCCATTGCAGCAATTACAAAAAATCCAAAGAAATGTGTGTAGACCAGAACGGACGCTGAAATTGCAGTAATGGTCCAATGCAGGGTACTTTTCTTGTTGTATGCATTTATGAACAGGTAAATCGTAAGAAGTACGAGAAGCATCATCAATGCATAACTTCTTCCTTCCTGCGAATAATTGATATGGAATGTGGATACTGACAAAAGAAATGAAGCAATGATGGCTGTTTTCTTGTCTAACAATTCTTTACCTACAAGGTATATCAGTGGTATTGAAAGGCTTCCAAATATTGCAGAGGGCAACCTTAAAGCAAATTCAGACTGGCTTACCATCATGACAAAATGTAGGATTGAATAATAAAGTGGAGGGTGTGCAAAATCATTATTTCCAAATATAATATCCATAAGGCTACGGCTTGCTATGTTCACACTCGTAGCTTCATCAAGCCAGATCGATTCAGTAGCAAGGGAATATATTCTTAAAATAGTTCCGAGCAAAGTAATGGCAATTAATATGGTAAGGTATTTTTCAGAAAGCACTTTTTGTAAGGCAGGATTTTCATCTGAAGTTTGTTTTTGAGGTTTAGGAACAATCTCAGATTCCATCTTATTTTTCGGCTTCTTACTTTTGTTGACCATTCTCTACTCCGCTGTATATATTTAATCACATCATATAACTTTTTTTTTTATTCTTCAAATTTGGGTCGGGTCATTCAATTGTATTGATAAATGGGTCATCATTATTATTTATTGAATAAAATCTATTCAGGTTTTATTAGATATCATTATTGTATCTTCTTTAGATGAAATATCAATAAAAATCCAAGCTTGTTGGAAATTATTGATTCATGTCGGTACAATAAGTCTGCACATCTCCAATTGATGATCGCTAAAAATGGAGAGAATAGCAAGAATGGAGTGGCTTCAACAATATTGAATTTCCCATTTTTTTCAATAAGGTCATATAATTTGCGTTTATTGAATTTCGAAATGTGCTGGTCAGAATAATCAACGTTTCCTGCCTTGTTAAGTAAGGTTTCAAGTAATGGCCAGAGGCTGGAATAGTTTGGTGTGGTGAGAATAAGTTCTCCTCCTGGTTCCAATACTCTATATACTTCATCCAAAAAAAGAGATATTGAGTGTTCATCAATATGTTCGATGAACTCGCTGGCAATTACCATGTCAAAACTTTCGGATTTCAGTGGTAATCGGCATGCATCACCACAAATATAATGATTATTCCCTGTGCTATTATTCTGATCTGCATAAACAAGTTGTTTAAACGAAAAATCAAGGCCTGTTACGAGGTCTCCATCGATGAGAGCATCCAGAGTGCCTGCACTGCATGCAATATTGAGTATTTTTTTCTGATTATGGATCTTATCAGTAATTCTTTTGAACTTAAGGTGGTGCCATTTAGATTGAAGTCCCTTTTCGTTTTTGTAAGCTTCATCATAATATCCACACGAAATTAAGTCGTGGTCTTCAAGATTCTTTTTCACAGGAATACTCTCCAAGGTTTTCGATCATCTATTGTTACTGGTTATTTCTAAGATGTCTGTTATGCCTTTTCATGCAGTTCATGGATGTTTTGTCTTCCATGTGTATATCGAGTTTGTTAAATAGTTCCAATTGGCACCAACAAATGCTCCTACCATGGATGCAATTATCCAACTCATATGATCGATCAAGTACATGCTTACGCTGTAGTTTGCAAGTGCGCCCACAAAGCAAAGCAAATTGTATTTTAGATAGCCGGTAATAAGAGAAATATCGGTGAGGCGGTAATCTTTGAACGTCCAGATGTTGTTGTATATGTAGTTAAAAAGTATTGCGACCAATATTGCTATGGCAAGTGATATGCTATATGTATAACCAATGTTCTTATAGAAAAGTGTCAGGATCGAAAAATGTAATAAGGCACCAAAGGATCCTACGATCATATATTTTATGTACTCGGTTTCAACATGTTTCCCGAACAGTCTTTCGAGAAGGAATTCTACATACTGGAAGATTACATCATTTCCAAGTTTGCTCTCTCCGTGAAGACGGTTTGTGAAAGTATAGGGAATTTCTTTGATGCGGAGGTCGTTCTTTACTGACATTATATCCAGTAAGATCTTGAAACCCTTTCCATAGAACTTTTCCACGTTTTCCTGAACAACACTTTTCTTAAGGACAAAATATCCACTCATCGGATCAGTCACTTTATATTTGATAACCAATTGTGCTAATTTGGTCGCAACGTCACTGATGAATAATCTTGTTCTGCTCCATCCCTCTACATCCTTGGTTTCGGTATATCTGGAAGCGATCACAATATCGAGATCATTATTTTCAATTTCGTTGAGCATTTCGGTCAATAAAACAGGGTCATGTTGGAGATCGGCATCGATGACTCCAAGATATTCTCCCGTTGCTGCCAAGAATCCCTCAATCACAGCAGATGAAAGTCCGTTTCTACCAATCCTTCTTATTACCTTTACACGGCTATCTTCATGTGACATTTGTTCTACAAGATCCCAGGTTTTGTCAGGGGAATTATCATCAACAACAATGATCTCATAGTCAATGTCTTTTAAAACATTTTGAAGTTTATCTACTATGACCGGTATATTTTCCCTTTCATTGAATGATGGGACAATTATTGAAAATTTCACAAGGCAAACATGTCTGAAACTGCTATATTAATATATCGGGTAATATTTTTAATTCGCTTAAACAATTATTCATTAATTATTGTAACCAACTTTCTTTTCGGCAACTTTCACTCCGTATTCTTCAATCTCTTTTGCTAAATCAGAACCATTTAATATCAGCAATAGGTAGTATACCTAGAAGTCAATAGAAATGGTGCGATGAAATGACCGAGAAGAGATTGTTAAATTGGGATTTGTTCTTAAATAAAAAAACCATCATCTCATTCCTCGTCTCATTTTCCATACTTTTTTTCCTGCTAAAATATGTTGATATCGAAGGAGTAATTGAGGTATCCAGAAATGCGAACATAGGTATCTTCTGTTTGGCTATCATTGTACACTATGCTTCTTTTCTTGTACGCGGTTTGCGCTGGCAGAACCTTCTGCGGGGACTAAATATCAAAATTAGTATTGGTGTATCTTCTGAAATGGTGTTTCTGTCATGGTTTGCAAACAGTATTGTTCCTGCAAAAATAGGGGATGTTTACCGAAGCCACATGCTGAAAATGTATAATGGTACTCCCATATCTGTTTCAATAGGCACTCTGGTCGTTGAGCGTTTGTTTGATATTTTGTTACTAATGTTGTTACTGACAATTACCGGTTTGACCGTTTTTAAGGACAAGATGCCTGAAGAGATCATGCAATCGATTGAGATCGGTTATCTTCTTCTTGGAGTGATCGCTTTGTGTCTTGTTTTCTTCTACGTTCTCAGGCACCATATCGGACGAATCATTCCCGAAAGGTTCATGATTCACTACAGTAATCTCCATGATGGACTTTATTCCTCTCTTTCAAATCCAGCAACTCTGGTGTCGGTAGCGGTGTTCACTATATTTTCGTGGACATTTGAATCTGCCAGATTCTTATTTGTCACACGTTCATTGGGTATTGAATTAAGTCTTGCAGCCATCATATTTGTGGTTCTGGCCTCTTCCCTATTGACCGCAATTCCGTTGACACCAGCAGGACTTGGTGCGGTGGAGGTTTCCATTGTCTTCATTTTAGGTATTCTTGGCGTGGATCCTACGGTAGCAGCATCTGTCGCTTTGCTTGACAGGTTGATCAGTTACTGGAGCATCCTTGTGTCGGGCGCTGTAGTCCATATGTTAAGTGATAAATCTTGAAATTAAAATGAGCACTACTAGACAGCACAAAAAAGAACTTATGTATGCGGTCCTATTAATTATTAGTAAAAAAAGGACACTGCCGTAGTTTGATATTTATAATCGGTACAATGTTCAACTCATGGAGCTGAGATCATAAAATCAATAATTCTTGCTGGCGGGTCTGGAACTCGCTTGTGGCCGTTGAGCCGTGAATATTATCCAAAACAGTTTTTAAAATTAGGTAAAAGCTCGCTTTTCCAGGACACTTTTTTAAGATGCCTGAAACTTTCGGAGTGTTCCGATATATTTGTTGTGACAAATGAGACTCAGAAGTTTTTTGTGTTGGGTCAGATAAAAGAGCTTGGCTACGATCTTCCTGTAGAGAATGTTCTGATTGAACCCGTGGGGAAGAATACCTTGCCAGCCATTTTCTTTGGAATGCATGAGATAAATGAACGATTTGGCAAGTCCATAGTTGGGATATTTTCTTCTGACCATGTGTTGGATGCCGATTCAATGGAAACGATAGCTGACGCATCAAATCTTGCTTCTGACTACCTTGTTACGTTTGGAGTTGTTCCATCTTCACCCCATACTGGTTATGGGTATATCCATCCCGGGAATGACATTGGGTTTGGTAATGAGGTACTGGAATTCAAAGAGAAACCTGATGGTGAGATTGCTAAAATGTATGTTAAGCAGGGTTATCTCTGGAATAGTGGTATGTTCCTTTTTGATACTGATATATTTTTTGAAGAGGTTCGTAAATATGAACCTTCCATGTTTGATGCTTTTTGTGGCGATGAGGGAGTGATTCGAAATATTGTTAGTATATATAGTTCTCTTCCATCAATTTCAATAGATTATGGGATCATGGAGCGTTCTAATAAGGTCGCAGTTGTCAAACTCGAGCACAAATGGAGCGATCTTGGTAATTTCGATGCTATCTATGGAGAATCTGATAAAGATGATCATTCCAATGCTGTTTATGATTGTGATAGTAACTTTATTAGCTCAAATGGCAACCTCGTTTACTCGAAGCCGGATAAAATTGTTTCACTGATAGATATTAATGATATGGTTGTTGTGGACACTCCCGATGCATTGCTCGTTTGCCCAAGAAAAAGCAGCCAAAAAGTAAAGGATGTTGTAAATTCGTTAAGTGTTGAGGGCGATGAGCGCATTTCCCTTCATCAGACAGTTTACAGGCCGTGGGGTACATATACTATCCTTGAAAGTACTGAGAGGCATAAGATAAAGAACATAACTGTTATGCCACAGAAAAAGCTCAGTTATCAGTTACATCATCATAGGAGTGAACATTGGGTGGTTGTGGAAGGTATTGCATGTGTTCAGATCGAGGGGAAACATTTCTATCTGAGACAGGGTGAGAGCACTTTCATAAGGCCTGGGGACAAGCATCGTCTTTTAAATCCCGGAAAATTGCCTCTTGAGATAATTGAAGTGCAGCTTGGAGAAAGTGTCGATGAAGATGATATTGTTCGGTTTGATGATGAATATGGGAGGGTAAATGACTCTTCTTCAGTTGAGGATAGAATTTAACAGGTGTTTCTATGGATGTTAAAAAAGCAGTAATCCCGGCGGCTGGTCTTGGGACTCGATTTTTACCAGCAACTAAATCGATGCCTAAAGAGATGCTTCCAATAATAGATAAACCGGTTATCCATTATGTTGTTGAGGAAGCGATCGCATCAGGGATCGATGACATCATTTTTGTGACCGGACGCAGTAAAAGGGCTATTGAGGATTACTTTGATGAATCCCCAGAGCTTCAGATGCACCTGAAGGAGCATCATAAAGATTCCCTTCTTAAAATGGTGGAGGACATTTCTTCAATGGTGGATATCCATTACATCAGACAGAAGGAACCGCGTGGCTTGGGTGATGCTATTATGACTGCAAAGAAGCACATAAGTGGTGATCCGTTCGCTGTGCTTCTCGGTGATGATATTATTGTGAATGATGTGCCGTGTACGAAACAGCTTATCGAGGTTTTCCAGAAATACCGATGTTCAACTATTGCTGTTGAGGAAGTTCCCCGTGAAAAAGTAAGCAGTTACGGTATTATAAGTGGCAAACCAATTGATGATTCACTTTGTATCCTTGAAGATATCATTGAGAAACCATCTGTTGAAGAAGCGCCATCTAACATCGGAGCTATCGGCAGGTATGTTTTCACTCCGGAAATATTTGATTGTATCAACAAAACTTCCACAGGCGTTGGTGGTGAGATTCAGCTCACTGATGGCATCAGACTTCTTAATGAGCAGCAGAAGGTCTATGCTTATAGATTTGCAGGGCAAAGATATGATACTGGGGATAAACTGGGCTATGTGAAGGCTATTGTTGATTTTGCGTTGAAGAATGAGGAGATGGCTCCCAGTATAAGAGAACACATTAAAAATGTATTAGGATCGGGATTCTAACCCGATCGATTTTTCAAAATATCAGAAAGAAACTTTGCGACCGGTCTTTGCTGATTCTAGTACCGCTTCTGCCATTTTCACTGCGCGTTGACCTATAAATCCATCAGAGAGTGGTCTTTCTCTTGTCTGTATGCAATGTACAAAGTTCTTGAGCTCTTCTTTTAATGGTTCTGCATATGGTATCGGAATTATGTAATCTCCTTCGTTTTCCACACTGTATGCAGTCTTCCCATCGAAATCTGTTTCTTCAATACGAATATCGTATATATGTAATTCCTGTGGTTTCAGATAATCTATCTTCGCCGCCTTTTCAGAACCCACTACGACAAGGTCTCTTTGTTTTCCGTATGCTGGCATCAGCCAGCTTTCAAAAGCATAAGCAGTAGTGTTCTCGCCCAGTTCCATTGTTATCATTGCAGTCTCCTCAATGTCTGACTGAAGGCTACACAGAGTGGTTGCGGTAACATTTTTAGGGTATTCTACATCCAGAAGATAGCAGAACATATCTACTTCATGTATCCCAAGGGCATAGACCACGCCCATATCTTTTCTGGGTGCACCATAGGATAAGCGGTTGCTCGACATCATGCGTATGTTGCCGAATTCCCCTATATCTATACGATTTTTCAGTTCTTTAACGGCAGGATGGTGTCTGAAAATATGACCGACCATTAATATTTGACCTGTAGATTTTGCTATTTCTGTAAGCTTTTCTGCTTCAGTGTAGTCCATGGTCATGGGTTTTTCTACAAGGACATCTTTACCGGCTTCCATGAATTCCTTTGCAAGCGGGAAGTGTGTCGGTGAAGGTGTGACTATGCTTACTGCATCGATATCCGGATCTGATAATATGTCCTTATAGTCAGTAAGATATTCTATGTTGAACGCTTTGCCAAGTTCCTGTGCACGTTTTTCGTTTATGTCACAGATCTTCACATGGTCAATGATACCTTCCGCAACAAGTTCGCTGTATGTTCTGACGTGGTTCTTCCCCCAATATCCGGTTCCTATTACTGCAATTCCTGTCAATTTATCCACTCCTGTATTTTTTCAGCAACGAATTTAATCTGTTCATCTGTAAGTTGTGGGTGCATTGGAAGTGAAAGTATCCTATCTACTACCTTGTCTGTAACAGGCAGGGTTACTTTACCTGCTTCCATACATGGCTGTCTGTGAACTGGGACCGGGTAGTGTATTCCTGTGCTGATGCCGTTGTCATTGAGGTATTTGGCAAGGTCGTCACGGGCCTCGGTCTGGATAACGTATAAATGGTATGCGTGAGTTGCCCATTGAGCTTCAAATGGCGTTTCCACCACTCCTCGAAGAAGCTCGTTGTATCGGGCAGCAGCCTGTCTTCTTTTATCTGTCCAATCGCTCAGATGGCTGAGTTGTTGCCTTCCTATGGCTGCAGGGATCTCGCTGAGACGAAGGTTCAGGCCAAGGAGGTCACTGGTATATTTGTTGTTCCTTCCATGATCCCTCAACATGGCTATCTTTTCAGCAAGTTCTTCATTGTTCGTAACGGCTATTCCGCCATCTCCGGCAACGGTCATGTTCTTTGATGGGAAGAAGCTAAAAACAGCAATATCTCCAAGCGCTCCTGTCCTCTTTCCTTTGTATTTGGCAGCATGTGCCTGACATGAATCCTCGACAACAGGTATCCCATACTTTGATGCAATATCGTTTATGCTGTTCATATCGGCAGGATGTCCGTAGAGGTGGACAGCTATGATCGCTTTAGTGTTCTCAGTAATTGCTTCTTCGATTTTATTAGGATCAACAGTGTATGTGTCAGGGTCTATATCTACATATACAGGTGTTGCACCTAAGAATTTAGCAGGACTTGCACTTGCAATGAATGTATGGGAAGGTACGATTATCTCGTCACCCTTTCCAATTCCAAGTGCCATCATTGTAAGCAGTATTGCTGAAGTCCCTGAACTAACGCCAACAGCGTTTTTAGCATTACAAAAATCGGCAAATTCCTGTTCCAAAAGGCGTAATTGTTCTCCTTTGATGAAACGGCCGCTGTCCAGTACCTGTTCAACTGCTCTCTTGATGTCGTCATCGACATACATTTCGCTGAAATTTATATGCATCTGTTTCAACCTACTTTTGGTTTAATAATAAAACTATCATTCCTTTCCGAGCCATTCATAAGGTGTTTTAAAGTACCCTGCTTCACAATTCATCTCATCTATGCTGCAAATGACCTTTGCAGGATTCCCATATGCAAGAACTCTGTCAGGGATATCTTTCGTAACCACAGACCCCATTCCGATGAACGATCTTTCCCCAATGCTCACTCTTGGGCCAATGGTAACGTTACCTCCGATCTTTGCTCCTTTTTTAATATGGACACTTTTAGCACAATCTTCAAAACGGGGGCATGGGGGGTGAAGGACATTGAGTATGGTAGTTGATGGTCCTATCCATACGTCGTCGTCTATTATGACGAATTCCGGTACAAAACAGTTGGAGTGAATGCGAACATTGTTTCCGATCGTGTTCTCTCTTTCAACTATTGAATGTGTCCCTATGCTGACATCATTTCCTATCTTGTTGTTCTCTCTTAAAAGAATTCCATGCCCTGTCTGAAACTGATTTCCTATATTGTTGCCGGAATATATAACAGAGTGTGATCGAATAGTGGCATTGTCCCCAATTATGGTTTTCTGAAGTTTTTCTGGATATTTCCCAATCTCTACAAGATCCTGGATGACTGGGTTCTTTCCAATTATGGCATTGTACTCTTTCATATTAACAGATAAACTATCGTTCAATTGTATTATATTTATTGGCTTTAGATCTTTATTCTTTCAGTAGGCTCCCATACATGTACATCCCTTAACATGTTGAACAATCCAAGGAATAGATATGCCTGATAGATGAGGAAAGATGAAAGTATATTCGTACGAATACTTCCAAATGCCACTGAAAGAACGATTGCAAGCAGAATTACCATGCTGTAAATTGGGTTAACTGTAAAGAGGTATGCCATCCACAATACGATCGATAAAAATACTAGTGTGGGGACCAAAAAAAGCATCATTAATCTTAATGGGAATACTACTGTTCGAAAACGTCCACAATTTGTTGAGAGTACATTTCTGTTAAAGAATGTAGCTTCCAGAAGTCTTGTTGCCCTGCGTATTTTTTGCCTTCTTTGTTCGTGGAACTTGTCTGGCACATATTCATAGAATTTTGCAGATGGTACATATTGGCAACGGTATCCTTTTTTTATAACTGAAAGGGCCATACTAGCATCGTCTGCTCCTCTTCTTGTGTTTAATGAAGAAGATGCTTCTTTTTTAAATGCAACAACAGGTCCGTTGAAGCAGTATGTTGAATGAACATTGCTTTCCCATGTGCATATCTTTCCATAGATGGATCGGTACGCTGCTTCGGAGTTCGAAAATATGGATTCGCCTTTGGCTACTGGTACCAAATCGCCAGAAACTGCTCCGATGTCATCTGAGCTTAACAATACTCCGAGAAGGTTTGGGATTGTGTCTTTGTCGAAAAGTCCATCCGATCCGGTTATTATTACCAAATCCTGTGAAGTTTCATTTATTCCACGGTTGATGGCTTTGTTCACTCCGCTCCTATCATGGGTGAGGACCTTTCCTTCAATTGAATGCTTTTTTAGGACTGATCTTGCTATCTCTTCTGTATTGTCAACTGAACCATCGTTTGAAACGATTATTTCCATTTTATCGATGGGATATATCTCTGCAAGATTATTGATACGGTCCTCTATAACTTCTTCCTCGTTGTAAGCGGGGATTACAATGCTTATTTTTGGTAGTGATTTAAGTGGTGGGTATTGTTTTGGTTTGGAAGTAATGGCCGCTAAGATGTATGTCATATAGACCAGTACAGGGATAGCCGACAAAATGATCGTAAGAGTTAGTAACATATTCATCAGTAAAAGCTCTCATTTGTTGATAAAAAATTTAGTTAATTGATGCTCTTATTGGATTTAAACGCTTTCTTTATCTATACATCACATCTACATTTGATTAATAATATTTAGAAAATCTCTTTGGCAATTTTAACTTGGATACAATATAATATACATATAATGCAGCTTTACGCTTCAGTATCTTCTTCTTTAATTGAATGCTTATCTTTTTTTCAATGTGAGTTGCTGTATTTTTCCAATGATCCATTATCATAAGTTCTTCTTTTATCCCAATATCCTGTCTATGACTACAATTGCTGTCATGTACTCTGTATTCAGCAAGTGGTTCATCGACAAAGTCAATTGGATATTTATAAGCAATACGAAGGAACATATCATATTCTTCTGCTATCCTATATGTGTTATCGAAACACCCGACATCATCAAGCACATCCTTTTCAATCATTGCGGTCACTAGCGGGATGAAATTGTATGACATAAGCAATTTTTCAAAGACGTTTCCTCGAGCAGGAGTTTGTACGGCAAATGACCTGTTTATAATATTATGTTGTGAATCGACTATATTGCAGTCTGAGAATACCAACTTTACATTAGAGGTAGACTCAAATATTGCCATCTGTTTTTCCAGTTTCGTTGGCAACCACATGTCATCACAATCCAGAAATGCAATATATTTTCCCTGTATCTTTTCAATTGCAAGATTTCGTGCATATCCCAGAGGTACATTCTTATTCCCACAAAAATACCGCAATTTATTATCGTAACTGTTAGCAATTTCAGCACTATTGTCAGTAGAGACATTATCCCAGAAAATGATCTCCCAATCCTCATAGGTTTGTGCGTAGACGCTATCGATAGCTTCTTTCAGATATTTGGAACAATTAAAACAATTCATTATTATGCTGATCGTTGGTGAATCAATTGTGTTGGGGAGAACCATGGCACATCCTCTTCTTAATTAACTGTAGTTTTTATCTTTCTTATATCCCCAAGCATTGTTTCAACATTTCACAAATGTGATCTACATCGGAAATCTGAAGTTCGGGGTGCAATGGTAGTGTTAATATTTCTTTTGCAACTGTATCTGTACATGGAAGTTCAACTCCAGTATCGTAATAGCTCAGTTTGTGATTTGGTTTGTAATGGATCCCCGTAGGGATTCCAACATCCTCGAGCATTTTCCTTAGAGTATTACGGTCATAGTTTTTGAGCTTGATCACAAAAATATGGGGTACAATTTGGTTTGCATCCTGTTTAAGAAGTTCGATCGAATTTATATTTGCAAGGTTGCTTTGATAACGCTTCAATAGTTCCTTTCTTTTTTCTGCAAATATCGGGAACTTTTTAAATTGTTCAATACCAATAGCAGCCATCACATTGCTCATGTGATATCGCCATCCTTGCATACTCACATCAAAATCCCAGCTTCTATCTCCACTGTATCTTTTCTCAGTATCTTTTTCCACTCCAAGAAGCCGCGCATCCTTTACCCTTTGCAATACTTCTTTATCATCGGTAACAACAGCTCCGCCTTCTCCAGATGTGATATTTTTGATACCGTCAAAACTAAAACATGCAATGTCTCCGAAGCTGCCAACTTTCTTATCGTTGTAGTATGTTCCAAAAGCTTGAGCAGCATCTTCCACTACTCGCAGGTCATTATCCTGGGCAAATTCATATATCTCATCCAGTGGTCCTACACTACTGGCATAATGAACAGGCATTACAACACGAGTATGTTCTGTTATTCGTTTTTTAGCATCGTCAACATTTAGGGTTATCGTGTCGGGGTCTATGTCACAGGGCACAGGGCGTGCCCCTGTGGCAGATATTGCCTGAAAGGATGCAACGTATGTCAAAGATTGTACAAGCACCTCATCTCCGGGACCTACTCCAAGTGCCTGAAGGGCAAGATGAAGGGCAGCAGTGCCAGTATTGACGCATACAGCCTCTCTGGCAAAATAAGTGGCAAGCTCTTGTTCAAAATATAGGACATCCTGCCCCATTCCCAGATATTGCCTATCCAGTACATCAAGAACAGCTTTCTTTTCTTCTTCCCCAATAACTGATCTTGACAGGCGGATAGTATTGTCTGACATTACTTCCAAACCTTCCATGGGGCATTTTCTCTTTGCCAGAGCTCTTCCAGTACATTTCTATCCCGTACAGTATCCATGCACTGCCAGAATCCATCGTGACGGTATGACATTAATTCCCCTTTCTTTGCAATGGTCTCGAGTGGATCTTCTTCAAGAACAGTAGAATCTGATCCAATATAATCCAAAAACTCGGGTTCAAATACAAAGAACCCTCCATTTATCCATCCTTGGTTTGTCTGTGGTTTTTCTTTGAATGAAATGACTTCGTTTTTGTCAGAGATAACAAGTTCTCCAAATCTTGCAGAAGGGTGTACAGCTGTAACGGTAGCCATTTTTCCATGGGTTTTATGGAATTCTATAAGTTTTTCGATATTAACGTTGGAAACCCCATCTCCATATGTTACCATAAAAGTATCATCTTCAATGTATTCTTTTAATCGTTTTATTCTACCACCGGTCATTGAATTTAAACCCGTATCGACTAATGTGACATTCCAGTCTACAGTCTTTTTCTCAAGACAATCCACATCACCATTTCCTAGGTTTACTGTAAAATCTGATTTCAGAGAATAGTAATTTAGGAAATACTCTTTGATAACTTCCCCTTTATATCCCAATGCAACAAAGAAATCCTTGTTTCCATAATGGGCATAAAGGTTCATAATATGCCAAAGGATAGGTTGTCCTCCAATCTCTACCATTGGTTTAGGTCTGATATCGGTATATTCAGCTAAACGAGTACCCAATCCACCTGCTAAAATTACGGTTTTCATGTTCTTGATCATCCCCAATCATAATTTATATTGTTTTTGTGGGAGTCCAGATGGTCGCTCTCATTCGGATCATGTTGAATGTTTGCAATGTTTATAAGGATATTCGCATCTTTTCCCATACCTTTGAACCCCATCCATACCATTGGTGGAATTGTCAACCTCTGGTAGTTCTCTGTAGACAGCTTGATTTCCATTATTTGTCCACGAGTGTTGGATTCAAGCCTATCGTCATAGAGTACGAACATTATTTCTCCCTGTGGTACTACAATATTCAAGGTCATCTCATGATGACGTTTCCATGCTTTTATTGCTCCACAGTTGACAGTTGAAAAATATGCTTCTCCAAATCCATGATATGAATCATCTTCTGCTTTTAAAGCATGCATTACGTTGCCATTTTCACCAGTGATAATCTTTACTGGGTTTACAATAACCCCTTCAATCATTGTGTTTCACCCAACTCTGTCCTTGTTCCATAGCGAAATTAACATAATCTGATATCTGTTGACAACTTAATTCGAATATATCTGTGTCTGTTGTATAGTATGAGCGATACCAATCAACAGTAAACTTGACTGTTTTTTCAAAGTCGAGAGTTGCCTGCCATCCCAAAACATGGAGTGCTTTATCGCAACATAATTTCAGAAGGTTAGCTTCCTTTTGTTTAGATGCATTACCAGTATCTATCTGTATCTCTGCATCTTCCCAGTATTCTTGCATTTTACTTATCAATTCAGCAACGGTATAATTTTGGTTAGTGGCTGGTCCAAAATTAAATGGTTCTCCATTCAATGATTTATCTTCATTCAGTTTCTGACCCAAATAAAGGTATCCGCTAAGTGGTTCTAATACATGTTGCCATGGGCGCGTTGCATTTGGGCTTCGAATCTGTACTTTTTCTTTTACACCCCATGCTCTGATACAATCTGGAACAATACGATCCTTTGCCCAATCTCCGCCTCCAATTACATTGCCTGCTCTAACGGATGCTATCTTTACGTTACTATTAGGTTTGTCGAAAAAAGATCTTGCATATGTTTTTATGATTAGTTCTGCAGCACCTTTTGAAGCACTATATGGGTCTTCTCCACCCAATGGGTCAGTTTCCCGATATCCCCACACCCATTCAACATTATCATAACATTTATCGCTGGTTATCATTATAGCAATGCATGGATGATTCGAAAGTCGCAATGCTTCCAGGATATTCATTGTCCCAATGACATTAGTTTCAATTGTTTCAACCGGATCATTATATGAAGCACGAACTATTGGCTGGGCAGCAAGGTGGAATACGAAATCCGGTTCGATCTCGTTGATAAGTTCTCTCACATCATATAGGCAACGTATGTCGATTTCATTATGGATTATATGTTCATCCAAGGATGCAGTTTCAAAGTGGGATGGCTTGCTTGGGATATCATTTGATAATCCATACACTTTTGCACCAAGGAGGGAAAGCCAAATGCTAAGCCATGAGCCTTTAAAACCCGTGTTGCCGGTTACAATAACTTTTTTTCCGTTATAGGCATTTTTAAAAAGAACATTTTGCATATTTTCACCAAAAATTTCATTATTTCTTTTAATATTGCTGCCTGTTGTTTACAAATTGAGCGTTCTCTTTGCTTTTTCTAAAACAAACCCTGCAAAAAGTCGTGTGAAGTTAAAAGGATTATCTAAAAACTGATAAAATTTGAGATATATATATCCTTTTTTCATTAGTTTTTGAATATCTTCAGGTGTCCATTGTTCAGTTCTTATTGGGAAGCTTCTAATGAAAAGATTCTCTAGTTTGAATTCTTCTGAAAAGTAACCTTTACTTTCACAAATATCAAATATTTCACTTCCTGGATATGGAGTTGCAACAGAAATAAATGGATCGAACACTTTTATTTTTCTAGCGAATTTGTAATTATCCCACATAGCTTCTAAATTATCTCCTGGCATTCCTAGGATCAGGAAGATTCCAAAATCGATGTCTACTTTGCGACAAATATTTACAATTTCTTCCACCTTTTCCAATTTCAATGGTTTTTTAATTATATTGTTCAATGTGTTTTGATTTCCACTTTCAACAGCAATGTTAATTTTGTAACATCCAGCGTTTTTCATTTTACGTATGAGTTTTTCATTTAAAGCAAAGGCAGCAATTCCATTGGGTGTGTCCCATTTGAAATTGAATTTATTCTCTATCATCAGGTCACAAATTTTTTCTGCTCTCTTTGGATTTGCTGTGAAGTTATCGTCTTCTATCAATAATTCTTCTATATTGTATTTTTCCTTAACGTATTTCATCTCTTCAATAACGTTTTCAGGTGATCGATGTCGATATTTTCTCCCCCATACTCGATATGCTGTACAAAATGTACATTTAGCAGGACAACCTCTGGATGTGATAATTGGGTAGAACCTTTTGGAATGTCTTTTTCCATGTGACATATCAAGTCCAAAATAATGTTCTAGATTCATCAGGTGAAGTGCAGGAAATTGTAATGAATCGAGGTCTTCTATATAAGTTGTTTTAGGATTAATGATTATTTGTCCATCTATTTTGTAACCCAATCCATCAATTTTGCTATAATCATCATCTTTGTTAAGAAGACATCTCAAAAAACATTCGACTACAATTTCTCCTTCACCAAGAACTACAAAATCGAGATTTTGATCTTGTAAAGTTTCTTTCGGCATGACCGAAGGGTGTCCCCCGCCGGCTTGTGTTATAATGTTGCTATCGACTTCTTTAACAAGTCTGTATATGAGGTGAGCATTTTCATATTGTTTCGAAAATTGGTTGTTAACGCATACTAGGTCTGGTTGATAATCAGAAATTATATCTCGAATTTGATTTTCTGAAAGTCCAATTCTAATCAACCCATCTCCAATTTCTTCTCGTTGATTCCACCCTTCCATAAGACAATCTATGATTTTTACTTCAACTCCCAATTTTTCAATAACAGATGCAATATATCCTAATCCAATTGGGGGTAAAGGGTTAATATCTATATTATCTTTAGATGTGGTGGCAGGAGGCATCATTAAAAGGCATTTTTTAATTTGCTTATGCATGTGAATTTCCTTTGTAAGCTATAAATTACTTTTCTATACTTTATACTATTTATAAGATAACCCTCGGTAGTGTCCTGATTTATCGGTTCTACACGGCTTTTAAGGTCTAAATGAATCGAAGTATTTTTAGTCTATGGTTATATCATAAAAATGTATTAAAATGATCTTCAGTATTATATTTTGTAAAATACATATTGATATATGAATGGATGTCAGTTACATCAAACATTTTATCAAAATTACCATTGATTAATTGATCTTTAATAACAATTAAGTCCTTTTCATTTACATTTTCTTTCCATGAATCAAAACCAAATTTTCGAGTGATGTCATATATCTGTTCCGTATCAGCAATCGAGAACGTTTTAACTCCATGGATAATTCCTTCAAAAGCTATAGAGTTGTCATCATACAGAACCAAATCCACGATTTGAAATATTTCAATCCAACTCTTAGTGCCGGAAGCTACAAAATTGTTTGGAAGCCGATCTTTAAATGATTTCAAAATATCTTCTTCAACATAGTCGGGATGGAATTTTAATAATACAACAATTTCTGTATTTCCAAAAATATCTGTCAACATATCTATTATTTTTGTGTATTTTGTAATATCATATGAAAATGCATACACTATTTTTTTATTTATGACCTTATCAGGGCACTTTACTTCAATATCTCCATATTTTGAAAAATGCTTACTAAATCTTAATGCACCACCCACGACAATTTCAGATGGATAATTAGCTTGTTCCTGTAATAAGTTCTTAATAATAGCTCCTACAGTCACAAGTTTATCTGGGAAAACAAACAAATGTTTTTCTACTTTACTAGGGAAATAATTCAATAATTTATATGAGACTCCTGTGTGCTGATAGCCTGTGATTTTAGCATCCTGATGCAGGATATTTTTCATATATGGATATATTTTCTCCCATGTTTGATTTTCATAAGGAAGCAATATATTTCGAGGATGAAGATCGAACATTTTAATAGCAACTTCCTTTTCAATGAACACGCCCAGTCCCTTAAGTGTCAAATAGTCTTCATTAAGGAATAATTGTAGTAACTTGCTACAGTCGTGACCACGGTACTTTAAATCATCTTTCAATTCTATATTGCTTTGCAAGAAATAAATAAATGCTCTTGAAATTGTGATTATGTTTAAGAAATACTCTAATGCCACTGCATCAAAACCATATGACTTCATCTTTATAAACTTTAATAGGTCCTTGCATCTTAGCATCTTGTAGACTATTAATAATTTACTACTTTTTTTCAAGTCATTGATAAGTTCTCCAAAATACTGGTCTTTTAAATGGCCATTCTCATCAACGCTTCTATAATCAAAATATGTTCTTATGATCGAATCATATTTTTTTTCATCAATTTGTTTAAATCTGCTAACAATACTGGAAAACAAAATCGTAGAAAAGGAATGTATAAGCCTAGGTAAAAACAAAAGTTTCAATTTTAAAAAATAGTGAGTGCCTTTTCCCGTAATTCTTTGTCCATATTGTTTTTTAAGAATACTATATAGAATTTGATCCTCTTTACTGATATTAACACAAAATTCTTTATCCGAATCCAGCATTTCGCAGATTTGTATATATTTTTCTAGCAGCTCATAAAATTTAGTTTGAGCTTCCAGACGGTTTATAGTTGCGGAGGATAAATATTTCAAAGAGAAATTGTTTACCAATATAGTAGCCAATTTATCGTTATAATCACCAAGATATTCATCCAAATGTGGTTTTTTGTATTGTATACGATTACTGCTTATCGTTTTCATAGTATTTGTACTTCCTAATACCTACAGGAATATATTCAATATTTTTTAGATCCCCATTTGGAATAGTCAAATTGGATTTGTCCTTATAATAATCTTCCAATCTGTTTGATAACATTTTAGAGTTTCGTATCCTATCATGCTCAGTGTCGTAATCAAAAGAAATATTTTTATCAGTAATATTAAACCAATCAGACAATGTCTTTTTTGTAAAATTCCATCCTTTAGATGATTCTTGATACCAATCTTTATTTTTTGCAGCACTCGTAGTAACGAACATTACACCTTTGTCTTTTAAAATCCTGTTGAACTCATTTACGCTGCTAGGCATATCCTCATATATATTATGTTCAAAAGCTGAGATGGATATAAGTGCATCAATGGTTCCATCATCTAATGGTATATCATTGAATGTACCTCTTATGAATTCAATCTTTCCAAATTTTGTATGATCCTGCTTCTTCTCAGTATAGTTTATGAAATAAGAACTTATTTTTTGTTCCATCTTTTTTATAAACTTTATTATTTTAATAGGATGGAGTAAAGCTTTTGGAACTGATTTCAATGTATTAATAAGGCCATTGGAAGATTTGCCATATGTCATATATTCCATATATTCGCTTGTGTATGATCCCAGATCATTTTTAATTATTTCAATATCAAATATCCCTTTAGCCTTTTCCGGTAGATTCCTTTTTGTAAAATCCATACTAATTACATTATATCCACGGGATGCCAAAATAAATTGTGTCATTCCATAGCCAGCACCTGTATCCAAAATTGTTGCACCTGGCAAAATCCCATTGCTTTCTAATTGTTTAACGATCCAGATGATATCCAGGTCATAATGCCAACCATTTATCCAGTTAAACACTTTTAACCAATGATCTATTTCTTTCAGTATGTTCTTTTCTTCTAATAAATCTATATCAAGTAACTCGATTCCATCATTCATCATTGGCTCCCATATCAAATTCATTAAAAGTGCTGATATACTCATTCATGTGTGCTAACTCTTTGCAATTATATCCAAAAAATAAGATGCTGTTCTTCTTAGCAGCTTCATGATCATTAATTGAATCACCAATAAGGCAAGTCTCCTCTTTTTTATATTTATATGTAGTCAATATAGTATCTATTATTTCACTTTTAATTATTGGAGAACCATTAATGGTCATGAAATATTTGCTGATTTCCAAACCATTACAGATATATATCAAATCTTTTTCATCTGCACCAGATGCAATGTGCATATTATATCTGCTGTGATTACACTTAATAAAATTGAAAGTATCTTGTATCAAATAATTAGGGTCAGTCAACTCATTCCTTGTTAAACTTGAATATTTCTGAGCATACTCTAAGATCTCTTTTTCGGAGATGTCAATTCCCAATAGCTGCTTGTGAAAATAATCAATTTTCCTATATCTGGAAACTCCACCGTTTTTGAGGTGATATTCAATAAAATCATCAACCACATTTTTAGGATAGCTTGAGAACAGATCCCTGAATGCTTTTGTCTTGATTGCCATGGAGTTTAGTATCACTCCATCAAAATCGAAAATAATATTTTTAATTTTCATCTAAGACCTCTGCAAAAACAGTACATGGCAAGCCATCACATTGCGAAATTCTTAATGGGGATACGATAACTTTATTAATTCTAGTACTTTTGTTGATTTGTCTCAAATCCATATCTTCTAATAAAAGGATTGGAGCAGATGGGTCTAAAAATCGTGCATGTGCTTCCCTTCCTACAATTCTGTTGACAAAACTTGATACTGAAATTGAATCAAAACCAAATATCCTTATATTTGGAAAATACTTTTTGAGATAATCTGCAATCTCTGGGGAAAACCCCTTATTCTCTTCCCAATATTTTTGTTCTTTGCGAATATTACATGCACCTGTTTTGACTATCAACATCTCATATTTTTCTTTATTCTCCACTTCTTCCAATATTTCCAGAATCTCATTTTTAATGATTATATCTTCTGTTTCTATTTCAAAAAATAATATATAATTAAATATCCAGAAATTTGGATCGAAATCTATGACCGTTTGACCATTTTCATAAAAATGATATGGCATATCTAGATGAGTACCCACATGTGCAGTTGTGTGAATTGAACTATTGTTTGCAATATCACCATTCTTGATACTTGATCTTTTTTCAATCCAAAATTTCGATATGTTTCCGTAAGTGGGAGTATCTTCTTCCAAAATATAAGACAAAAATATCATTTATCCCCAACTTCTCTCTCATAAATGCTTTTTATAGTCTCTAAAATACCTTGTCCAATGTCTATATATGGATTTGGTATCAGTTTTTTACTTATTCGCGGAGTAAATGAATATGGGGTAGTTTTATAATGATGTTCATAGCCGTTATCATTTAATTCAATTTCGAGCTTATTTCCAAGAATATCATTTATCATTTCAAAAAGCTCTTTTCGTTTCATTCTTTCCATGCCAGTTAATATGATATGTTCATTCTCAAATTGATTTGATTCGATTATCTCTACGGAAAGTTGTGCCACATCACTTGCATGAATATACTCTCTAATTTCTTCTCCATCCCCAAAATGTTTAATTTTTCCAGATATAATCGCATTTTTTAGTAGGTTATATATATAATTGTTTTCAGAGATTCTTTCACTATAAACAGAACCATACCTAATGATAGTATACTTCAAGTCGTATTTTGCGTTATATTCTTCTATCAATTTTTCAGAAGTCAATTTGCTGATGCCATAAAAGGAACCTTTATCGCTCATGGAATATGCACTGCTTGCGTACACGAATCTTTCAACACCAGATTGCATGCAAGCATCCAGAATATTAAGATTTCCTATCACATTTAACTCGATAGTCCCACAAGGGTCTTCCACAGCTTTATCTAAATTGGCCATGCCTGCGAAATTGTACACTATATCAGCATTTTTAACCAATTCTGCTACTTTTATTTTGTCCAAAATATTACATTCAACAAATATATCTTTATTGATGTATTTTGATAGGTTTAGGTCTGCAACTGTAACCTCATACTTTTTCATGCAAAGCCGTTCGACTAAATAACTACCTAGGAATCCACATCCACCAAAAACCAGTACTTTTTTACTCATTTGCAAACACCTCATTTTTTAGTGGGCGTTCATTTTTGAATCGGATTACTTCCTCTACTGCCTGTGTTTCCATCTCTGTCCTGCTATTTATTGTACTAGCACCCACATGACAGGTCAAAACACAATTACCCAATTCTGTCAATTTACCCTTATAAGGCTCTTCCTCAAAAACATCGATTCCAGCCCCTGAGATCATGCTGTTCTTCAATGCTTCATAAAGATCGGATTCGTTTACAATACCACCTCTGGCAGTATTAATGAGGATCGCATTAGATCTCATCTTTTTTATTTCATTTAAAGTTATAAAATCATAGGTATCCTTTTTTAGTGGTATGTTTATGGAAATAATATCACTTTTTTCCAAAACGTCATTTTTTGATACAAACTCAATATTGTACAAACGTCCAAAAGAGAAGTCGGGAGTAATGTCATTGACCAAGAATTTTACATTGAAAGAAGACAACAAATGAACCAAGCTTTTTCCAATCCGTCCCATTCCAAAAATTCCAACCGTCTTGCCATAAAGTAGGTTTCCCATATACCTATCCCATACACCTTTTCTTACATTTCTATCTGTGTATGATATTTTTCGAGACAGGTCCAGAATGATACCTACGCATAACTCTGCCACGGCCATAGTAGGTGCATCAGGAGTGTAAGTAACCTTTATGCCATATTTATTGCAAAGCTCAAAATTCACTCCATCCAAACCAACTCCAACACGAGATATCAATTTAAGATTTGGTGCATTTTTTATTACTTCCTCTGTAATTCTTTCAGTGCCGGCTATTAATACATCTGAGTTCCCTATATCAGATGCCAGCTCTCGTGTAGTTATTTTTCTTTCGTGTGAATTTAATATGACATCGATTTCATTTGATTTTAGAAGTTCCAAGGGAGTTTGAGATGTTGAGGAAAATGGATGTGTAGATACAAATACTTTCATTTCTGAATCCCTTCCTTGATTATTTTCATGCCTTCTCGTGCACTATCCCCTAAGAAGAAAAAATCTAAACTGTATGCCAGAAAAGTACATCCTTGTTCAATTCTTTGAATTAGATTGTGTGGATCTGATTCAATAACATGGAATCCTGATGGAAAATTGTGCCTTTTACAACTTTCCAACACATCATTAATCGCATTTTCAACGTCCTTCCGGTAGAACTCACCAGGATGTCCCATAGACCCTGACAGATCATAAGGACCTATGATAACTCCATCAATTCCGTCTGTAGTTATGATCTCTTCAATGTTTTTCACTGCTTCAATATGTTCTATCTGGGCAATGATGACAAGTTCTTCTTCAACCCACTTTTTGTATTCTTCAAAGCTGGTTCCATATTTCTGAGCCCTATATAGCCCTACACCCCGTTTGCCTACTGGAGGATATTTCGAATAATCGATTGCTTTTAAAGCATCGGCACGACATTTTATCATGGGAACTACAATCCCGTCTGCACCGGAATCCAACACTTTTTTGATTATGACCTCTTCATTCTTGCTGACCCTTACTAATGCTTTAATACCACTTGCTTGGATTGTGGATATCAAACTTTGGACAGTAGTAAGATCAATAGAAGTGTGTTCTATATCGATTACTAACCATTCAAATCCTGCACTTGCCATAATCTCTACTACATTTGGGTGGCCTATTGTTATCCAAGAACCTATTGTTAATTTATTATCACTTAACTTTGTCTTTAGATTCATAGCAAACATCTTCTTTTTTTGTATAATAATTCTGCCAATTCAAAGTCTTCAGGTTCGTCTATATCTATAGCTTCTAATTTGTTTACTTCGAACATTTGAGGATGTGAACCTATCCGTTTGTTACCGGCTTTTTTGAAAGATTCCTTTGAGAATATGTATATATTAGAATTTTCTTCATAAAGAGGTTCCAGATCCTGTGTTCTGATAAGTTCATCTGGATTATGGTTTACTGCTTCCCCATTTTCATCATACAACCGTGTTTGAAGCTTAGTAACTGAAAATAGGGAATCATAAGTGGCCAAACTCTTTATATATTTTATAATTGCTTCATCAATTGTTTGTGCTTTAAGTAATGGATTGGTTGAATGCGTTTGTATAAAATATTGATAATCAACTTGATCTATGTCGTATTTGATCAGTTCGTTCATAGACACAAAGTCCCCACATAATTCGTTTGGCCTATTTATAACAATTACAGAATCATAATAATTTTTAGAAACATCGTTTTTTATTGTTTCGCTATCAGTATTGACAACGATTTTAGAAATATATTTACTCTCAAGTAGTTCATCTAAAATTGCATGGTACAGTGGATTACCTGCAAATAGCTTCATATTTTTATTTGGTACTCTTTGTGAATTTCCCTTCATTGGAAGCAAAGCTAATATCTTTAATTTTTGGTATTTTTGAGAATTTAATCCAGAGTTTGTCATTGTTATCCAATTGTATTGCGATATATATATAAATACGTACAGTCATGGCTTTTAGCCTAACTCGGATAGTGCAATATTTTTATTCAAGTTCAGCACTCAGTTACCATCTTTTAAATGTGAGTACTCATGATTTTTAGGGGTATCAAACAGGGTTATCATCAAATCTTTTAATGTTTTCCATATCAATACTTTGAATATAAATCTTGATTCACAACCATTTTGGCCACATTATACCCATTCCTTCCACAATGTCACGCAATTCACTACATATCTTCCGGTCAAGTTTCAGCACTACCACACCATATAGTCCCCCTCCGATGACAACCACTGGAAGTGTGACCCATAAATTAGAAAGTGGTATAAGTAAACGATAACCGCCAACTATCAATCCCATTACTACCGAAGCTGTGATGATATTCAACAGACTTTGAGACTCCAATCGTATTGTGATAAATTGGGACAATGCACGTCTTGCAAGTAATCCATTTAAAGTCATAGTTATCAGTGTTGCGATAGCAGCGCCACTAATGCCGATAAGTGGAATTAGAATGAAATTAAGTGCGATGTTTGCAGCAACGCCAATGAAAGTGACCTTAAATGATTCTTTAGGATGATCAATGGCATTCAGGTACATCGTGAAAAAATACTGAAACACATTAACAATCTGTACAGCTAGAAGTATCACCAATAACAGGTAGCTGTCTGCAAATTCGCTACCGTAAAAAAGAAACAATAATTTATCCCCTAGCATAACTCCCCCTATTAAAATTGGTGCTGCCAGTATCAAAGAGTAGCTAATTGCGCGAGATAACGATTCTTCTACCAACCCGAGATCACCACTCTTGCTCCAATGGCTGATTCTGGGCCATAGTGTATTACGAAGTGCATACGTGGTGAAAGTAGCAACAGTTGTGAACTGAAGCACTACTCTATATACGCCAACGTCAGCGTTCTCCATGAAATATCCGATCATAACCGTGTCTGCTTGTGAAAACACTAATGATCCACCCGCTGTTAAAAATATCCAGAAAGAAAATACTGACAAACTTTTGAGATGATGCCACTTGAAACGCTTAAGATGCAGATCAAAAAAGCGATACTCAATAATAACTGACAGAAGTATTCCAGCTACAGCGCCGCCGGCAAGGCCTGCTGCTTCGTAACCAAAATATATCGCTAGAACCTGCAATATAACACGTGAAATATTACCCATGGCAGCACATGTAAGTCGAATTCCCATTTTACCTGTGCCAGCGATCCCTGTAGAAATAGGACCTTCAAAGAGTGATACTAAAAGTGCTATTATCAGCCAGATGAACATGCCTGAGGTATTGAGGTCTACAAAATAGTCTCTAAAAACCAGTAAAGCAATTACAATTACAATTGTAAACACAAGTCGCAATACAAAGGATGCACTAAAGTATGCATCTGGTTCTTCTCCTTCACTTATGCGTTTAATTGCAGCAGCTCCGAATCCTCCATCAGCAACCATGCTAAAAATACTGGTGTATGCCATAAAAAGAAAATATGCACCTAAAATTGCAGCTCCTACCGTATGTGCAAAATACATTGTACTTAAAAACCCGATGCCTGTAAATGCTATTTGCCAGAATAATGCTATGAGACTCTGGCGTTTAACAGGATTTATACTAAGAACACGGTTGATTAATTTTGTATGAGGGTACATAGTGATTTCTTTTAAAAAACAGCATGTTTTAAGCATATTATCATTATAATCTAAATAATATCTAATCGATATTCAAACTTTATTAGATGTGCTCGTCGATAAAATATGCGCTTTATGATTTATTTGTATCATTATATTCCCTGATATGGTCAGCAAATATCTGCCAGAATTTTGATATTTGGGTATTGGATCTCTTGATATAATCGTTCTCGTATTTCAAATAAGCATTTTCGTTTACTGAAAGTTCCTTCTCCCAATTGATTGATAACGGTTCATTTAAATTGAGAGGGGATTTTCCAAATCTTGATGCCAATGACTCTATATCTAATCCCATCCATCCTCGATCCAACTCATCCGTTGTTACAAAAATTATTGGTTTGCGGAACAGCACAGCGAGATTTATTGCAGTACTATTGTGAGTGATCACAAATTTTGATCTTCTGACCAGTTCAACTGTTTTCCCTCTAATTAGGGGCATTTCTCCAAAATAATTAGGGTGATCCTCATATCTTGATCTTGGATGAGCTGCGATCACCATATGAGTATCAAGGGTACTCTCAATGCGATTAAAAAAATCATGAAGTAGGGGATAGTATTCATCAGCTGTTGCAGGCGAAGGTGACCCTGTGCGAATAAAATCTGGGTGAAAAGGTAAGTATGAATCTAAAAAAACACCTGGTTCACTAGTATCTTCAACTGGATTGCTTAACTCATCCAAATAAAGATCATAATCTAATGCATGCAACCAAAGTATTTCTGTAGTTTCATCAATTGGATACGTATTATTGGTCAGTGATACAGCTCCACCTGCTAAAACCAAATTGGCAGGTTTTATGCCAAACCATTTAAAAGGAATACGATTAAATGCAAAGTCAATCTTTTGGTGAAAATTTGAATTTTTAATCCGATATAATAGACTTGGTCTTTTGTGTTCTGCAGATGGAAGTGCATTATTCATCGCTACACAATATGCCAGTTTTGTTTTTGATAGCACATTATATACAGAAAATGACTTTAAACGATATGCAATTAAACAAATGATATAATAATTCGAATCTAAATTTGACACCGTAACTTTAAGATCATCTAAACTTGTAAACAAGATACAGTCTTCCAAACAGATGGGCTCATTCAATTTAGTCTCATAATCTTCAGGGCATACAATAGGAGTAACATCCCAAAATTGAATTTCATATCCATTTTGTTGGAGAATTTCTATACCGAACCTTTTATAGTCCCTCTCGTTCATGGGAGTTTCTAATAAATAAATAAGTTTCTTAATTTCACTCATGCTGTTACATCCGATATATTTGAAACTTGCAATTGTTTACTCTAAAAATTATCGAATTGACCTTCAACCAAGATGTATTATTCTAATGAACACACCATCAATCAAAAACATCAAATGTCATCTGCCGATATATTATTTGAAAATGCTGAATTAAGGAGATCTTTGATCTCTAATTGAGTGAAAACTTTCACATTATCAGATGAATATACCTTCTGCTTAGCTTTTTCTATACCTTCCAAAAAGTAATCTGAATAAATTGTTTTATTAAGTACTATGTACATATCCTCTGTTTTATATGCATACAATGCTTCTTCTAAATTCATCAGATGTTCATACATTTTTTCCCCGTTGCGAATACCAATATTAGTGATCTGGATATCTTCGGGTTTGTAACCATATTTGGGAGCTAGTTTTTCGATCATAACCTGAGCTAGATCACCAAGTTTTACGACAGGCATTTTGAAAATAAATATCTCTCCACCCCTCGCGATTTTTGTTGCTTTGAAAACTAGATTAACTGCCTGAGGAATGCTCATCATAAACCTTGTCATTTCTGAATCTGTTACGGTGACAGGACCGCCATTTTTGATCTGTTTAGCAAATAATGGAATTACTGAGCCACGAGAACCCATTACATTACCGAACCTCACACACGAAAACACTGTTTTCCGAGGTCCTTTATAAAAATTGGCGTCTAATATCAACTTTTCTGCAAGAAGTTTCGTTGCACCCATTGTGTTGATAGGACTTGCAGCTTTGTCTGTGCTTATCGCAATTACTTTTTCAATGTCATTGTCAAGAGCTGCATCAATTACATTTTGCGTTCCCATGACATTAGTTTTAACCGCCTCAAAGGGATTATACTCACAGGCCGGCACATGCTTCATTGCAGCTGCATGGAAAACAATATCAATACCCTCAAAAGCACGTTGTAATCGACTTTTGTCCCTTATGTCTCCTATCAAGAATCTGACATTATCAAGGTGCCCAATTTCTTGTTCCAGTTCAAATTGTTTAGATTCATCTCTACTAAGTATACGTACGACTTTTGGATTGTATCTTAGGACAAGGCGGACAATTTCACTTCCAATGGAGCCAGTCCCACCTGTTACCAATATGTTCTTGTTTTTGAATATGTCTTTCATAGATGTCACTTCAATTTATACAAAAATTTCTGGGGAACTTTTGAGCACAAAATATACTCTTTTATCGTTTGCTTGTCCATGTTACTATGAAATAGTAGTGCAATGGCTGAGTCAAACCTCTTCACACACCTAAAATCACCTTTTTTGCAACCAAACAATTGCATGTAGAACGCTAATATCTGTGTAAATCCGTTATGAAACTAACTACATATTCTTTAAGTATCTTCATTACTTTATTTCTATTTAATCTTCACTTGCCTGAACACATCAAAATAAATTAATCTATAGCTCTTGAAGATGATCTTACGTTGTAATTCCATCACTTCAGTAAGTCGTATTCCTTTTTAACCTTGGATTTTTTTCAATACTAAACAAGATTAAAATCAAAATTTGATTACTGGTAACGTTTTTCAATCTTTTTTTGTAGCATGTATAATGGAAGCCCGTTTGCTAATTGGTGTTATATCGTAGTAAAATTGTGCATCTTCAAGAATCTTTAAAAAATCGTTTTTGTTTTCCCTATTAAATAAATGCAATTCCATTTCTATTCTTCTTACTCCTGACAACTCTGATGATCTGATGGACCATTCCCCACCTTCACAATCTATTTTTAGGAAATCTATTTTTCCACCAACCTCTTTTTTAATAGATTCCAATGAAACACATTCTACAGATTTCTCTAAATTTTCATATTGAAGATCTTTATAGCCACTGCCTAAGCCTTTAGGAATAATGGTGTAGTTGGTAATTCCATTTAATTTAAAATTATTTTCGAGTTGTTTGTTAAAAAGAGGTTCTACTGCATATACGTGCTTACATTTGTTTGCAACGCGTACTGAAAATCCACCGATGTTAGCTCCAATATCTACTACGATATCATCTTTCTTTATGTCACTATAATTGTACGCTTCGTTGATTGTGTCAGCTTCATGCATACAGCGAGTAACGTAGAAACGATATCCATCAATTTTATACGTGCAGTCTCTCAGATATTTTTCATCAATTAAAAAATGATTTTCCTTTGGGATATATCGCGTATTAATATAATCCTGAAATGATTTTGAGTTTAAACGTGCGTATTCAAATAGAGCCTCAATTGTCCTTTTCAACAGATTTACCATTTCCTTAACCTCCGTTTATTATTGGTTTCTCTTCATGAATGTTGTTGATTTCCCATATCATTCAATGAAGATAGCAGTTTTATAGATGCCTATATCTCAAATTTTCAAATCGATTGTTAAAATTGGGCTCTGCAGAAACCCCTCTCAAGATCCAAATCTCTGGACTAGAATTGAAATTATGATCCAATATCGTGCAACACATTCAATAATATTATTTGATTTGATTATTGTCCGAACATTGAGGATTTCTACAAAGCCTAAAATTGCATAACTAATTTATACGTTCCTTTCAAGAAAATGACGACCACTATATGTACAATTTCTTGGCTAAGTTTAATTATTTAGATTCTCCTCTGTTAAATAACCGATAAGTCTGTCTTGTTCCCATAGATGTCACTTCAATTTTTATATATTTCCAGTGCATCCTTGAGCACAGAACATACTTCTTCTATAGTTTGCTCGTCGATGTTACCATAAAATGGTAGTGCAATAGTTGATTCGCAAACTCTTTCACATATCGGGAAATCGCCTTCTTTATATCCAAATGTTTCCTTATAGAATGGCTGCAGATGTATCGGAGTAAAATATGGCCTACAGCTAACGTCATGTTCTCTTAGGTATTTCATAACTTCATTCCGATCTATTTCCTGGCTCACTTGAACAACATATACGAACCAGCTCATTTTCACATCCTGGGATAGGTACTGCGTAACAATACCATCAACCCCATTAAGCTTCTTTGTATATTTTTCTGCAACCCTTGATCTTTTACCAAGTAATTCATCGATCCGATCAAGTTGACCTATTCCTAAAGCACAGCTCATTTCATCAAGTCGGTAATTGTATCCGAGCATAATGTGGTTCAACCATTCTGCATCTTCTGAGCGACCTTGATTCCGCATGCTTTTGCACAATTTGGCAATGTGATCATCATCTGTCACGATCATTGCTCCTTCACCGGTAGTGATCTGCTTGTTAGGATAAAATGCAAATACAGATGCATTACCAAATGTTCCGGCTTTCTTACCTTTATATTCTGCTCCAATTGCTTCACAAGCGTCTTCTACTACAGCCAAATCGTGCTCTTCTGCTATATCCATAATTGCATCCATTTCACAAGGATGGCCAAAAACATGGACAGGTAATATTGCCTTCGTATTTTCGGTTATTGCATCCTCGATCTGTTTTGCATCCAAGTTAAGTGTATCGGGATCAATATCCACGAACACTGGTGTTCCGCCTTCGAACATGATGCAGTTGCTGGAAGCTATGAAACTGAAAGGCGAGGTTATAACTTCATCACCTTTGCTTATATTCAATGATTTTATGCAAAGATGTAATCCACTTGTCCCGCTATTAATTGCAATTGCATGTTTGGTGCCCATGTATTTGGCAAACAATTTCTCAAATTCTATTACCTTTGGACCCATGCTAAGCCAGCCTGACCTCAACACTTCGTTAACAAGTCGTATCTCTTCTTCTCCGATGTCGGGTTGTGCAAGTGGAATCATTTTCTCATCTCGTTATTTATTTTTTGTATTTAATAATTTTTGCAGGCACGCCTGCAACGACTGCATTATCAGTCACATCTTTGGTAACCACGGCTCCAGCCCCTACGGTTACGTTTTGACCTATTATAATTCCATTAATTATTGAAGCACCAATCCCAATGTGGGAATACTTGCCGACAGACACATTCCCGGCAAGATTTGCCCCAGGGGAAATATGTACATGATCTGCGATGCAATTGTCATGATCAATTATGGCACCTGTATTAATTATACAATTCTCTCCAATTTCAGCACTTGGATTTATGACAGCATTAGCAGCAACAATAGTTCCATTGCCTATTTTTGCGGTTCTGGCAATGACTGCATCTGGATGGATAGCAGTGATGGGCTGAAGTCCAACATCTTGCATTTTTTTGAAAAATTCAGCCCTTATATGATTATCACCAATTGCAACAATTCCACGATCAATCTTATCAATAATATTCGAAACCATGGAAAAATCCCCAATGATGTGAATTCCATCCACACGTTTTCCGTGTAAATTGGAATTATCATCAATAAATCCAGTAATTTCTATATTTTCATTCTGCTGTAATACATCAAGCACAACTTTACCATGCCCGCTTGCCGCTATTATTACTGTTTTCAGAGTCACTTGACATCTCCGTTAATAAACAATCTTCTTTTGCAACAATTCAGGCGTTATCTATATACTTTCAAGAATTTCTGCAATTGCGGTGCCTGCATGACCATTTCCATATGGACTTATACACTTGCTTGCCTTACGTTTAAAATCTTTATCATATAATCCTACTTTAATTGCCTTTATAATCTCATCTTTGTCGTAATCCACATCAATTGTATTTTGTCCTCTCTGTCTGCCGGTTTGACGAGTGCCTATATTAACTACCGGTAAACCGAAAGATGGAGCTTCAATTATTCCGCTACTGGAATTTCCAACCATTACATTTGTGGTTCTCATCAAACTCAAATAATCAACATGCCTGATATTTTTAAATATCTTGATAAATGCATAATTTCGGTACTGTTCAATGGTTTCAATTATCTTTCGACCACCTGCATCGGCATTTGGATAAATTACAACAGTTTGTTCACCAAGTTCAACTACTGCATCCATGGTCTCACGGATATGTCGTTCAACAGCACCAACCTCGGTTGTAACAGGATGCTGTACAACCAGTATAATTGGTTTGTTTATGTCAATATCGAAAAAGTGTCCCATTTCTTCTTTAGGAACAAATGTTTCCGATAAAATTGTATCAAGTGCAGGTGCACCCACAACGTAAATTCTAAACTCGTCCTCGCCCAAATTCCGTATTCTTTCAGCACTTTCTTCGGTTGCCGGAAAATGGATATGTGATAATTTGGTTATGGCATGCCTAATCGATTCATCGACCGTTCCACTAACCTCACCGCCATGCAGATGTGCCACAGGTATATTCATGTAAATTCCTGCAATAGTCGTAGCCAGCATCTCTCCACGATCCCCTAGTACAAGAAGTATATCTGGCTTTATTTTTTTAAGAGCATCGGTTAGACCCAATATGCATATTCCGACATCAAGAGCCATAGATGCACCACTATCTTCTAACAATCCTAATGGGATTTTAGCATCAATACTAAATCCATCTTTTTCAATCTCATCCACAGTATGCCCGAATGTTTCAGATAAATGCATTCCTGTAACAATAAGCGATAAATCCAATTTTGAAGATCTCTGGATGGCTTTCAAAACCGGTAAATAAATTCCATAATCTGCACGAGTTCCTGTGACCACTGCAATTTTCCGCTTCATATTGTCTCAAACATTTCGAAATTGATTAAAGAATCTTTTTTAATTTCTGAAATTGGTACCTTACCAATTAGTCTGTCCAGATATTTTGGAGGCATCCCTACACCTGGACGCTTAAACGCTAGCAGATCCTCAGCGATGACAGTGCCCGCAGGAATGTTAACCTTTGCCACGATGCTCCTTCTTACAATATCCCGCACCTCAAGTTCCGACTCTACTGGAGCTTTTACTGAAGAACCCCGCGCCTTTTCGACCAAACGTATGCCGCGCACCATTTCCTCTAGTTCAGTGGGTTCCAATGATGCCATGTGATCTGGACCGGTGAGGTTCTTATCAAGTGTGAAATGTTTCTCGATCACACACGCTCCCATGGCTGCAGCAGCCAGTGGCACACAAATACCGGAAGTGTGGTCTGAATAACCAACCTGGACATCAAATACATCTGCCATGGTCTCCATGGTCAGTAGGTTGCAGTCCTCCACACGTGCGGGATAGCTTGATGTACAGTGGAGGAGGGTAAGATCCTCGCATCCTGCATCTTTTATAACCGATACTGCCTCTGCCACTTCTTCAAGTGTGGACATGCCGGTTGAAAGGATGATTGGAATTCCTTTTCTTGATATGTATTTCAGTAATGGATGGTTTGTGATCTCACCAGAACTGATCTTTATTAACGGAACCCCGAGTTCTACCAGCAGGTCAACGCTTCTCTCATCGAAGGGCGTGGAAAGAAACATGATGTTTTTTTGCTCAGCATGTTTCATCAATTCTTTATGGTCTGTTTTTGAGAGCTCCAGTTTCTTGATCATCTCAAATTGGGATTCGGAGGACTCAGTTGTATGCTTTTGGTATTCTGCTTTTGGGGTATTAATGCTTACGACATCTTCTGTGACAAAGGTCTGGAATTTTACGGCGTCTGCGTTGGATTTGGCTGCTACGTCGATTAATTGCTTGGCCAGTGCTATGCTGCCGTTGTGGTTCACGCCGGCTTCAGCAATGATGAATACGGGGGCATTCTCACTTATTCGATCCATTTTTTGCATTTTTTGTATACTCTTGGATTAGCAGTTCTGCAAGTTTGAAGTCGATTTCGTCATCAATGTCTACACTTCTTTCCGCTGGCATGATATATGGAATAATCTTATCGCAATAAAAACCATTGTTCTTGTAGAGGTTTTCGATTGTGGTTATGTATATTGCACCATTTGGTCGGTACACCTCAGGCAGTTCTTGCCTGCGCATTTGTAAACATTCGTTCCCGAAAAGCGATTTAAATTTATCACCCTCATATTTGAAACTCCAGTATGGTGAGTGCTCCACTTTGCACATGCTTATTACAGAATCGCAGTCCGTTTTCATGAACATGTCGAGTGCCTTATCAATATCAGCGGCATTTCTCAATGGAGATGTGGGTTGTAAGAGAATTATAATTTCGGTGTCATATGCATTTTTTATGGTATCTATAGCGTGAAAAATCGCATTAATTGTAGGGGATTCATCTTCGGCAAGTTCAGCAGGTCGATTTATGATTTTGGCACCACATTGCTTAGATATTTTTGCAATTAATGGATCATCAGTGGAAATGAAAACTCTTTCTAAGTATCTTGATTTAACTGCTTCTTCGATGGTATGGCAAATAAGGGGTTTTCCATTCAATGACCGTATGTTTTTACCTGCAATACCTTTAGAGCCGCTGCGGGCTGGAATTATTGCAAATATATTATTTTTGTCCATGATGTAGTTTCCCTTCCTTTCTCTATTAGCAATATTTGAAATGATGATTCACAGCTTCAATCAGATTACCCGCACACCACCAAGCAGGAATCAGATCGTGTCATCATATCCTTTAAGTTAATGCTAGAACTCGAACTGATCGGTCTCATCCACATCGAAGATACGGACTGTTTCAGGTTGCTCGTTCTTTAATGTGGCGCACCAGTTCCTTTCTAAGTGAATCGGTGTCGCTGGTTATGAGGCTCTTTTTATTATGAAATATATACATAATTTTCACCGAATTCACAACAATTCATCCTTCATACTCTCAAACTCTTCCAACACCTTAGAATAATCCTCATATCTACCAATATCCATCCAATATCCCTCGAACATATAACCGGAAACATTCTCATTTAGACTTATCAAATTCTTGATTAGATCCGGGAAATCCAAATACTCTCCTTTTTTAATATGTTCCAATATCTTCCGATTAAAAACATAGATTCCCATACTGACCTTGTATTTCAGCGTAGGCTTTTCAATATAGTCTGTGATCTTCCCATTATCATCTAATTCAAGAACTCCCAAGCTTATTGGAACATCCTTTGTATACACGGAAACTGTCGATAGTGCATCATTTTCAAGATGGAATCGCATAAGGTCAGAGTAATTAACATTTGTCAAAAGGTCCCCGTTCATCACCAGAAAATTCTCATCCAGATCATCAATTAGGGATAGGGGGCCGGCGGTTCCAAGTGGTTCGTCTTCAATAGAGTATGTGATGTTCACTCCCCACTTGCTCCCATCTCCAAAATATGCCTCTATAAGACCTGCAAGATGACCGACAGCCAGAACAATATCGGTAAACCCATTCTTCTTAAGTTGCCGGATAACAATCTCTAGTATCGGCATATCCCCTATGGGCATCAAAGGCTTTGGCAAAACTGTGGTATAGGGAGCCAGACGAGTCCCCTTTCCTCCTGCTAAAATAACTGCTTGCATATTATTAAATAACATACATATCTGGCTTATATAATTTTGTATATTCTTGCATCCACTCGATGGTCTCTTTCAATCCATTATCAAGTGAATATTCCGGAGACCAGTTAAGCAAGTCCTTTGCTTTCGAATTATCACATATCAATTCCATTACCTCACTTTTGCCTGGACGAACACGGTTTTGTTCCTCGATAACAGGAATGTCCTCTTTTCCAAGTATCTTAAGGATCTTCTCCAGAATTACTCCGATAGTAGCTCCTGATCCTGTTCCTACATTAATGGTCTCTCCAGATGACCTCTCTGAAAGTCCAACTTCAATAAATCCATTCACTGTATCTTTTACATATGTCATATCACGCACCGGTGTCAATGATCCCACATGGATCTCATCTCTGGTAAGCGCCTGTGATATTATTGTGGGAATTATTGCACGCGCAGACTGGCGTGGTCCAAACGTGTTGAAAGGCCTGATAGTCGCAACGGGAAGATCAAATGAACGATAATAGCTCTCTGCCATTTTATCCGCTCCGATCTTGGAAGCAGAATAAGGCGATTGCCCTTTGAGGGGGTGCTTTTCATCGATTGGTGTGTATTCTGCAGTACCATACGTCTCACTTGTGGATGTATGTACCATCTTTCCAACTCCATTGTCAAGACATGCCTGAAGAACATTCAGAGTACCTTTGACATTGACATTAACGTAATGCTCAGGAGCTACGTATGAATAGGGTATGCCAATAAGTGCTGCCAGATGGAATACAATGTCTGTGTCCTTTGTCACCGAATTGACAAAAAATGGGTCAGTAACATCTCCTGAAATAACTTCGACCTTATCAAGCAGATCCTTTTCTGCAAGCTCAAGTAATCCCCAGTCATTTCTTGAATTATAATGTACGAACGCTTTGACATTAGCACCACGACGGACCAGTTCTTCTGTCAGATGGCTGGCAATGAATCCTCCTGCTCCCGTAACAACGACATTCTTATTTTTTATACTCATTCAGATACGTCCTTAAGGTTTGTGCAAGTCCGGTCTTAATATCCGTTTTCGGTTCCCACTTGATTATATTCTTTGCTTTTTCTATATTTGCAATAGTGTCGGAAACTTCACTTTGCCGCTTCTCACATGTATAATCAATATCAGCTCTTTGACCTTTCTCAAAAAAATAAGTCTCTGCAAGCATATCTGCTATCTCTCTTACAGAATTGCTCTTCCCGTTTGCAATATTAAATACATTGCATCCACCAAGACCACTATCCAATGCACATTCAAAGGAATCTATAACATCGTCAATATACACAAAATCCCTTTTAGGCAAAGGGTCTTTCAGTGACACTTTTCCTGATTCGAGTTGACGTATTATATGTGGGATCAGATAATCTCCTTTCTGGTGGGGTCCATAGACATTGAATAAACGCAACGATATGACATCGATACCATAATCCCTGCAATAAGCGTTGCAAAGCTCTTCTCCTATCAGTTTGCTCTGGGAGTATGGGTTATTCGGTAGAGTTGGATGCTTTTCATCAACAGGTGTGTATTGTGGGTTCCCGTAAACAAAAGTACTGGCATAGATAAATCTCTTTACATCGTTCAAACGGCACCACTCAAGCATATTCAATGTGCCGAATGTATTTATCGTGTAAACATCTCGTGGATGGTTAAAGGATTCCGGTATATTTGTCATCCCGGCAAGGTGAACAAGCACATCCCTTTTTGGTATCGTCTTCACTTGTTCCCAATTAGTAATATCGATCGAATCTAACGAGTGTGAGATCTCAAGCAGGTCCAAGCCCTTTAAACGAAGTTGGGCGGTAAGCCGAGTCCCTATAAAGCCTCTACTTCCTGTAATTGCAATGCTATCATTGTTCATGTTCTTTGACCATATTCTCATAATCTAGTCTGACAGAGGACATAATGCGATACCAATCTCCTCTCTCATCTATGACCTTGTATGCCTGGTTCCCCAATCGTTCTCTTTCATCAGGGAACCTTGCCAGGTCCAATATCTTTTCTGCCAGGATCTCGGGGTTTCGCGGTGGTATTAAGATACCGTTCATTCCATCTTCTATCCACTCCTTAACACCGCCCACATCAGTTACAATGCAGGCTTTTTTGCATGCCATGGCTTCAAGGACAGAAACCGGGGTCCCATCTGATGTGGCGGTGGATACGTAAATATCGCCTTTATGCAAATACTTAGGCATTTCTTTGTATTCGATCCATCCAACAAAATCGATGAACTTCTCAATATTCAGATCTTTAGCAAGCTGCTTAAGTGAACTTTCAAGAGGTCCAGTGCCCTTTATTATGAAATTTATGTTCTCATATTTTTCAACAACAAGAGGTATGGCGTGAAGCAATGTCTCAATATTATATACTTCATAAAAGTTCCTGTTCGAGAGAACTTGTACTTTTTCATGAGGCCATTCTTTTTCATTTGGGCTAAATAGTTTGGAATCCACCCCGAAAGGAATTACTTCAACATGGTCTGCGGATATTCCAAAATCGAAAATGATCTTTTGTGCAATATCATCAGAAACCGCATAGATCTTATCCGCTCTCTTAAGACTTTTCTTTGTAAAATACCATAATACCTTTGACCAATATGGGATGATCAGTATATCATCTCCCCATGCACTCATCACCACAGGTCTGAAATTCAAAAATGCTGCATGGAATCCAAATTTCGATATAAAATGAGCATGAACGATATCAGGCTTGAGTCTCTTCACAAGTGAATATATCTTCAGATGCCTTGGTATGAAAGCAAGATAAAGACTGTCAAATCTCGATCTAATGGCATGTATCGTCACTCCGCTTATATCCTGGATAGGCGACTCATACGTAATTAGATGTACTTCATCCCCTTGCTGTGCAAAATATTCTGCCCAGCGAACAGTATGTACAGAAATGGCATCTGCAATTAAACAAATTTTCATATCTTCTGCCTCTCCCACTCACATCTTCATAAATCTTTCATGCCACATCTCGAACACCAGCAAAGCATACATCTGATGATTATACAACAATTCTGCTCTTTCATGTTTTTTCATGATGTCCTTGACAACTTCCGGTCTGAAATATCCCTGTTCCACGATTGATGACTCATCAAGCACCTGCTGTGACATTTCGTGAAGCTCGTCTTTGAACCACGTATCGATAGGTATCCGGAATGGTCGTTTCTTCCGGTTCTGTGCAGCAGGTGGTAACATGCCTTGACCAACTTTCTTCAATATATATTTCTCAGTCATACCACGAAGTTTCAATTCCTGAGGAATACTGGCTGCAAATTCAACGACCTTATGGTCTATGATAGGAACTCTCGCTTCAATGGAGCTTGACATGGTAAGCTTATCCGTTTCAAGCAGTATATGATCAACAAGATATGACTTTGTATCCGCATACATCATCTTTGAAAGAAGGTCTGTATTTTTAGCACTGCTCCGCTCATCTATTGCTCCTGAATACCTCTTTCCTCTGAATAAACTTGTAGTTGCCTTCTCGAATGTATTGTGGTGAATTTTATCTTTTATCTTATCTGTGTAGATATCTTCCTTATCTTCTTCACTGAACACAGATTTCGTAAAAAGAAATCCATGCTCTTCCACTTCCTGAGTGGCACTTTGTATCCCAACGTACATCTTGCTCGAAAGGTGGGGAGAGATCGCATTCACAAAAGGCCTAACGAGTCCCTGTCTAATGACCTTTGGAACTATCTTATGGTATTTTTGGTTCGCAAGACCCACTTTATAGCTGATATAGCCTCCAAATACCTCATCCCCGCCGGCTCCGTTGAGCACAACGGTCACATGTTTGCTTGCCATTTTCGAAAGCTGGAACATTGCCAGTGCAGAAGGGTCTGCTATTGGCTCATCGTTATGCCATATGATATCTTTGAGGTTTTGTTTGAAAGCACCCTGATCTACTATTATCTCATGATGGTTCGTTCCAAAAAAGTCTGCAGCTTCCTGAGCCTGGCTCAACTCACCTATCTCTCCCCGCTCCCCGAACCCAACAGAGAATGTTTCAATAGGTTCATCAACCATCTTGCTCATTAGTCCGGTAACTATTCCCGAATCTATCCCGCCGGAAAGATAAATTCCAAGGGGCACTTCGCTCATAAGTCGCATTTTAACAGACTCTTCCAGCAAAAGACGTGTCTTTTTAATGTAAAAGTCCTCACTTTCATTTCCAACAGTTACTAGTGGTACATCCCAGTACTCTGAAATATTTACTTCACCTTCCCGATATGTCATTACATGTCCCGGCAACAATTTCTTAATTCCGGCAAACATCGTTTCGGTTCCAAGAGCATGGCGGAATGTCAAATAATCGTGTAAGGTTCCTATATCAACGGCTTTTTCATAACCGCTATACTGAACTATCGACTTTATTTCGGATGCAAATAACAATCTGTTGTCTATGGTGGTGTAATAGAGTGGCTTGACCCCAAGTCGGTCGCGGGCAAGCAATAGTGTCCTGGTGTTTGAATCCCACAATGCAAAAGCGAACATACCTCGAAGATGATGGACAAGGTCCTTCCCATATTCTTCATAAAGGTGAACAATTACCTCGGTATCTGATGATGTCTGAAAACGATGACCTCGTTTTTCAAGCTCATCCCTTAAGCTCAGAAAATTATAGATCTCCCCGTTATATACAACATAGATAGTTCCATCTTCATTGCATACCGGTTGATGTCCGCCTTCAAGATCAATGATGCTCAATCGGCGATGTCCAAGACCAATCCCCTTATCCGTAAATGAGCCACTATCATCAGGACCACGATGAACGATAGCATCACACATTTTTCCAAGGAGGTCTTCATCATCAAAGCCTGCATATCCGCATATTCCACACAATTAATAGATCTCTCCAGTGTTGTAATTAAATTGTTCCTGTATTATTATTTACTTGACCATCAATAAATTTTATATGATTTCTTCCTTTATCTGTTCTCACAATACTTATATGATATCATACTTACTATCTTATAAATTTATAATGCAGGTCAATTGTTGAAGAGTTGAAGTCATGGCGGAAGAAAAGAAAAATTGGGATGTCAAAGGAAGCCTCCCCTATTTTGTAGGAGTGGTCATATCATTTTTGATCGCATTTGATCTTAGGACCATTCCAAAAGCGGGAGTCTTTATTTCAAGTGAGTTTGTTAGATTTGGGGGAAATGATCCATGGTATCACTTAAGGAACGTTGAATCAATTGTGCACAATTATCCGCACATGCTCTGGTTCGATGCGTATACAAATTATCCTATGGGGACAGGGCAGGTTTTTGCACCATTATACGATATGTTCCTAGCGACCATCATCTGGTTAATTGGTTTTGGGAATCCCAGTCAAGACCTGATCTATACAGTTTGTGCTTATTTCCCTGTGGTTCTTGCTGCACTTGTAGTGATCCCTGCATACTATATAGGTAAGTGGCTATTTGATCGCAGAGCAGGTCTGCTAGCTGCTTTCTTTGTATCAGTATCTTCTGGTCAGTTCCTTTCCCGATCAATGATCGGTTTTAATGATCACCACATTGCTGAGACCTTGCTCAGTACGGTAACAGCTATGTTCCTGATAATGGCGGTTAAGACTGCAAGAGACCATGATATTTCATTTGAGGGTCTTAAAAATGGTAAGTTCTCCTCTCTTAGATCATCTCTTCCATATTTCATTCTTGCCGGTATATCCCTTGGTGCATATACTCTGGCATGGAAGGGGGCACTGTTCTTCAGTTTGATAATTGGGGTGTATGTAACGGTACAACATATTCTGGACCATATGCATGGCAAAAAGACCGATTATATGGCAATTGGCGGAATGATCATTTTTGCTGTTGCACTTATAATGGTTGCGATGACCCCTTATCTCGGTGGTACAAAAGCACTACATTTAAAGGCTCTACTCGCAGGATTGTTTGCTTTCCCGATAATGACTTTGGTTTCTATTGAAATGAACCGTCGTGGCTTTAATAAATATTACTATCCTGGTTCTCTCATCGTTTCTTTTGTTGCGGTTGTATTAATATCCAAAATTGCACTTCCTTCAGCATATGACCTGATCATAAGTGTTTTCAGTTATTTCATGAGGACAGGTGGCGGTCTGTCGATTGCAGAAGCCGCTCCTCTTCTGAGCAGAGGTGGTGTTTTCACACTTGCACCACTCTGGTATAACTTTGCATTGTTTGGCTACGTATCATTTATAGCTCTTGCACTGTTCGCGTATGAAGCTACCAAAAAGAACTCTCAGGAAAAGACATTTCTCATTGTATGGACTGTAATGATCATCTGGGCTATGCTTCAGCAGAATCGTTTTGCATATTATTATTCCATAAATGCTGCAATCCTCTCTGCATATCTGGGAATTAAATTACTTGATCTTGCAGGATGGAGCAAACTTCAGGATGATGTCAGGACTCGGAAAAAATCAGTTACAACATACACATCCTTTATGGAAAATGTAAAACCAATTCATATTTTGAGTCTCATCCTGATCGTAGGGGCACTCGCATATCCAAGTTATGGTATGGCGGTACAGCAGGCACAAGGTGTAAGTGGGCCTAATGGTTACTGGATCGATGCAACTCTATGGCTTCGCAACAATACACCTGATCCGGGACTTGACTACTATGAAAATTATGATGTCCCTGTGTCAGGTGAGTCTTACCAGTATCCTGAAGAATCATACGGTGTGATGTCATGGTGGGATTATGGTCATTGGATAGAGATCATTGGACACAGGATTCCTAATGCAAATCCTTTCCAGCAGGGAATCGGTGGTCGTTCTTTCAGCATTGAGGAAGAGAACAGGCCAGGAGCCTCTACTTTCTTCACTGCCCAATCAGAAGAAGAAGCAACTGCTGTCCTTGAAGCGGTACATCCTGATCCTGATAAATCGGGTGCTAGGTATGTTGTGACCGACGTGGAAATGGCAACCGGTAAGTTCTACGCAATGGCTCTATGGACCCTTGATACCAACGATTATTTCTTCTTGGCACAGACTAATGAGGGCGATAGGATTGCACCGAATGAACGTTATTTTAACACTATGGAAGCAAGACTTCACCTTTTCGATGGTGATAGTCTTGAACAATATCGTATGGTCTATGAATCGCCTTCAGCAGCAACGGACGAAACTTGGTATAAGTATGTCTATAATGTTCGGCATGGTGGCTCAATTCCTGTTGAAGATACTGGTTATGTAAAGGTATTCGAATATGTAAAAGGTGCTACGATAAGGGGTAATGCTCCTGCAGACGAGAAGATTACGCTTAGCACAACTATACAAACTCCTCAAATGAGGTCGTTTTCTTATTCCCAGACAATGATCTCCGATGGTAGTTTCGAGTTCGTGGTCCCATATTCTATGACAGGTCCTATTGAAGGTGAGACTAATTTTGTTGTAAGGGCAGTTGAGCCTTATACAATAAGTTATGAGAATACTTCAGTACAGATCACTGTCTCCGAAAAGGCTGTTCTTGAGGGCGATGTGATCAACATCTGATCACATTTCCATTCAATTTTCTTTTTTTCCGCTACTTACTAATATCATTGTGTAAAACCTACTCTTCAGGTGACAACATTGGAAAGTAAAATTAAAGGAAAAGCTTGGGTATTCGGCGATGATGTCGACACTGATGTCATTATCCCTGGTAAATATCTCAGGACAACTGATATGCAGGTTTTCGCTGATCATGCGATGGAGGGCATAGATCCTGATTTTTCGAAGAAGGTCCATAAAGGCGATGTGGTCGTTGGGGGAAGCAACTTTGGTTGTGGGTCTTCAAGGGAACAGGCAGCTCTTGCTTTAAAATATGCAGGCGTTTCTTGTGTTATCGCTAAATTTTTTGGGCGTATCTTCTTCCGTAATGCTATCAATGTAGGACTTCCTCTCATGGAAGCTGATATTGAGTGCAATGAAGGTGATACTGTTGAGGTCGATCTGCAGGAAGGCCTGGTGACCATTAACGGTAAAGTATTCAAAGGCAACAAGCTTCCTGATTTCCTTCTTGAGATATTGACAGATGGCGGCCTTGTTGAACACAGGAAGGCTATGCAGAAAAAGGACCAATAAATGATATTTCCTGATGAGTACAAGTGTGTCGGTGTGACGGGGATATCCCCTGATGAAGTGCACGAGGATATTATCTATTTCCTTTCGGACTACATGATAGTTGAAGATAAAATAAGTGAGTCCGAGATCGAATATTCCGTTTATCATGTGAATAAGAAAGGAACTGACCTTCTACGTGAAATTGAGAGCATTGAGCTTATATCTTCGAAGGAACAGGTCATAAAATATGAATTGCAACTGAACATAAAGGACAGGACACTTCTTATCGATACAGCAATGGAATTGTGCAAAGGCGATGTGAACACTGTGATCTTCACAGGTGTTGATAATCACGTGACCTTTGTCCACTCCCCGTCATTATCTGAGGTAGTTGAGATTGAGATAGTCGATGTGATCCCCCCGGTCCCTTCGTGGCTTTCCCACGTTGTAAGACGGCTCGAAACGAGTGGCATTTTCGGGGATCTTGGAGTTCGTTTTACCGAGAATGTCATTGACCTTTCGCAGTTCGAGGGTGAGAACACTGTGTTCCCCTGCTCATGTTCCGGTCTGAAGGGCAAGTTCCTTGATTGCGATACTGTAATGGAAGATGGGGTATTGCTTGTTGGTTGTGAGATATCGAAAAAACTGTTTGAGACGCGTTTTCCTGATATCAGCTATTCAATGGTCAACATCTGTCCTTTCAAGTCTGACATTTTCAAACCGACAAAGCCTTTCATAACCAGGTGTTGCCGTTCGGAAAAGTCAGGCAGGGTCACCATCAATGATGTGGAAGGGGCAGTGGTCCACTGGGGTGCTTCGGAGTATTTCGTTTCAGAAGCTGTAAGGGATCTGGCACTTGATATTGTAAAGAAAAGGGCATGATCTTATGGTTAAAAAAATGAGGGTTGCGATAGTTGAAGGCGATGGTATCGGCAAAGAGGTAATTCCTGCGGCAGTATAGGTTCTTGATGCGCTTGCCCTTCCCATTGAAAAGGTCCCGCTTGAACTTGGATATGGTAAATGGGAAAAATGCGGCGTTGCCATTAATGAGAACGATCTGGAAATACTGAAGAGCTGTGATTGTGTTCTGTTCGGTGCGATCACCACTCCTCCTGACCCGAATTACAAAAGTGTTCTTCTTACCATTCGTAAAGAACTTGATATGTATGCTAATATCCGCCCGATAAAACCGCTTCCCGGGCTTATCGGTGTGACAGGAAAGAATGATTTTGATCTTGTTATCGTGAGAGAGAACACCGAAGGGATGTATTCTTCCATCGAAGAGATCCACGATGATGTTGCATATACAAAACGGGTCGTGTCACGTAAAGGGTCTGAGCGTATTGCAAGAAGTGCCTGTAAGCTGGCAAAAGAGAGAAAGAATCAGGTTACCATCGTACACAAATCCAATGTTTTGAAATCCGATACTCTTTTCCTTGGTGTTTGCCGGGAGGTTGCTGCTTCTGAGGGAGTAGAGTACAGTGATATGCTTGTGGATGCAATGGCATATAGTCTGATGTCATATCCGGAAAGATATGATGTGGTGGTGACCACAAACCTTTTTGGTGACATACTCAGTGACATGTCGGCAGCTCTTGTCGGTAGCCTTGGGCTTGTGCCCAGTGCTAATATCGGCGACAAATATGCTTTCTTTGAACCGGTACATGGCAGTGCTCCGGATATTGCGGGTAAAGGCATTGCAGATCCAATTGCAGCTATCCTTAGTATGAAGATGATGCTTGAATGGATGGGCTACGAAAGAGAAGCGGTTCTGGTAGAGAATGCGGTAAGTTCCAGCATAAAGGAGAACATGACAACTCCTGACCTTGGTGGTAGTTCCAATACTTCTGATGTAGGTAAAGTGATAGCTGATCACGTTCGGAATAATCTCTAAAAAAATAGAATTTAACCCCCTATCTTCAGGGGTTCTTTATCTTTAAATTATTCTTTCAGGAAGTTCCTAGCAAGGTTGCCACTCCTGAAGTTGTAAAGACTGCACTGATCGATGATATCCAGACCATTATCACGAAGTCCGTTGTGGACCTTAAAACGTGTCCTCCATCAACAAAGCGTATGAGGAGGGCTGACATTAATGAATGTGCGACCATTATGAGCAATATCATTGCTGAAAGTACCTCTATATTACCTATCTCTGTGTTCAGGATCAACCCCATTCCCATGCCTTCCGGCATGGTGACCGTTGTGAACATGTCTTGCATCAGATCGACAACTCCGATCGAAATGTACAATGTGAATCCTATACCGCCCGTGAGTCCATAAAGCACTCCTACAAGACTTGATGCGGACTGGTATCTCTTTTTTCTCAGATTCACAATGCGGTGGAAGTTGTTAGCTATCATATCCCCGATCACCTCCGGTTGTCCGCCGAGGTTAGTAGCTTCAACGAACATGGCACTGAAACGCTGGATAAGATTGCTTCCTGTATTAGCTGCAAAGAAATTCCATGATTTCGTTTTGTCCACACGGGTATTCAATCTTTTGTATAATGCGTTCACATCTTTTGTGAGAGGACCAAAATCATGTATTTGCAGGGATTTGAGTGCTTCATCTATAAGTCCGCCTCTTGCACCTGCGGAACTTCCGAGAGAACGTATAAGGGAAGGATAGTTTTCATCTTTCCTTTTGATATTCTTTTCTATACTGGATGCAACATGGCCGATATAGAAAAGAGGTGTTATTACCACGGCAACAGCGATTGCCAGTTCTAGTTTTCCATATAAGATTACTGCAATAGCTGCAATAATACATCCTGCAAATGATATCGGGATCGACTGATATAGTTTGATCTTCGATTTTGTCAATATTTTAGTCTGTTGCCAGATAGGATCCTTTGGCACTTTTGATTTTGTAAATGTTATCATTACCAGATCAGTGACAATAAAAACGACAACAACCACTGACATGAGCAACATTGCATCCATTCCGGTTATGACCGGCATGATGATCGCAAAGGACGCGAGAAAGATCAACGCCATGATAAGTGATATGAACAGCTCTTTGATAACTTCTATAGCGTAGAGGGCGCTGTCATACATTGATTCGTATTCATTCATTACCACGTTCTGTTCGGCTTTAAGGAATGATTTTATATCTTCTCCTGATTGAAGTCCGTGGGCAAACCTGTCAAGGAAGTCCTCATAAAGGATAGATGGTGTTCTTTTTGATGTAAAACGGCATGCATCAGACAAGCTCATGTTCCATACCGTGACCAGATCATATATCTTTTCACTTTCCTTTGCAAGAAATCCATAACTCTCATTCTGGGAAACGATCTTGATTATATCAAGTCTTGGTGTTTCTGCAGTTGAAATGACGCCCATGTGCGTGATGTAATAGTGCATATTATTGTCTATTTGAGCAGCTTTCCCTCCAAGTATGGAGAATGGATAATAGAACACAAAAATTATACAGATCACAGGGATAAGTGCCGGAAGCATCTTTGTGTTCCCTGTGAAAAGGTCAGGCAACAACACATAAGCTACAATTGCGAATATGAATCCAAAAGATACTACTGGAGCTGCAATTTTCCGTGCATAGTCCTTCGGATTCATTTCCATTGCATTGAATGCCTTTAGAGAATCCATTTATGTGCCTCATACTGCAAATGGTAATCCATCAATACCATGTTTATAGAAGTTCACAATTATCTCGAGCACATCGTAATAATCCTTGATGCCTCTCTCTTTCATCTCGTCCAGTATCCTTGCCCTTAACATCAGGTCCTTGTAAATATCCCTTTTATCTTCATATCCGAGTTGTGTGGCGATCTTGTTCTCAAGAATGTAACTGTTGTTCAATCCTCTAAAGCTATGGGTGTCGGTTTCCGGATCCCACTGGAATACAGCTCTTGTGACCACTCCGCCAGCATCTTCGTAGTATCCTTCTATTTCTTCAACTGCAAGACAACGTCTGAGGAATTTTCCTTTACGATATACAGCGGACAATATCATCGCAACATTGAGGTTGTCGATGAAGGTGACAGGAACGTTTATGGGGTCACCTGTCAGACGCTGTATCATCTTTGTTACTGCAGATGCGTGGAAGGTAGCCAATACCGGGTGACCTGTCTGCATACCCTGAAAAGCTACTGCTCCTTCTGCACCACGAATTTCACCAACGATAATATAGTTCGGTCTGGACCTTAGAGCCGCTTTTAGAAGCGCAAAAGTGTCAACTCTCGATTCGGGTGGTCCATCCTCACGTGTTATCAACTGCTGCCATACCGGGTGAGGAGGCTGGACCTCAGCTGTATCTTCTGCTGTGAATATTTTGGCGGTAGGGTTGACGAAAGGAAGACAAGCATTCAGCATGGTAGTCTTTCCACTAGCGGTCTCACCACTAAAGAATATGCTCATTCCATTCTCAAGACACATCCACATGTAAGCGGCCATTTCAGAACTGAGTGCTCCCCACATGATAAGTTCTATTATACTTACAGGAACTTCACTGAACTTACGCATGGTAAAACTGCTACCACGCTTACTTACATCAAGACTGTAAATGATGTTGATACGGGAACCATCAGGCAGTGCACCATCAGCAATTGGTTTCGCATCACTGACAGGTCTTCCTATCCTTTCGCTCATACTCCTGAGCCATTGGTCAAGGCCGGCCTCGTCTCCGAAGGAAAGGTCTGTCTTCATCATTCCAAATATCTTATGTACGATAAAAATACCGACCACTCCAATGCTATGAATATCTTCAAGATATGGATCTCTGATTATAGGTTCAATTGGTCCTGATCCGATAATGTTCCTTTCGATGTGATACTGGAGATGGTTAAGTTCCTGTTGTGTCACAGGTATGGTTTTTGTTTTTGGCAGTATTTTTTCGATGAGGCCCACTTTTTCTTCATCGATCTGACCGCCGGCACCAACATCTATTGCACTTCCCAATAGTTTAATAATAAGGTCTTTAAGTTCATCTTCATCCTTCGGGATCGGTTCGTTTGCGGATCTTTCAAGAATTAGGTCCATTATTGCGGCATATTTCTTTTTTTCAAGATCGTTAAGTAATGGTTCAATCGAATAGTATCCTATCTCTCCCATTTCCGGAGTTCCATAAATATGAATAAAGACCGGATCCCCAACGGGAAAGATCACGTTGACATAGTCCTCATCTTGCAGGTCCTTTGAGAGGCCAGCAACAAATTCCGGTTGATGTCCTGTTCTATTTACAAAGTTTTTGATATATACCCCAAGATGAGGATTTCTTTGTAATGCTTTCTGATACTCAGGTTCCACTTAGATCGCCCCTATTCATTGCCTCAGCCTACAGATGCAATTTCCACTACAAGGCCTACTTTTGTTTCGATCCTAAAGCCTATCATCTGTCCGACAGGTCCATTTGCACCAGTGAATTTGTTCACAACTAACGTACGTTTTACTTCAGCACCCAATGCTTTCGATTTCAATGTCATGTAGACATCACAGGAAGAGCGGAACATGGATGCGATATCTTCTCCAAGTTCACTTGGTTCTATTGTCAGTATTATGACTTTTCCCATTCCGTTGAGTTTTTTGAAAAATGAGATGAGGTCCAGACTTTTTTCAGTATTTGCGCTGTACTTTATTAGTGAGGATATCGTGTCTATTACGATAACATCTTTTTCGAAAAGCTCCTTTGCACCCATCAACCTTTCAATGAAATCGATCCTCGATTTTGCAGACTGTACCAAAGGTATGACTGGAATGTAGAGTAATCTCCCTTTCAAAAGATGAGGGGCTATGGGGTAATCAAGTGAATACATCTGATTGATGTATCCTTTTGTTGTTAACTGGGTTGATATAAATGTGACACTTGTGTCCTTTTCTATCATACCGTATGTTATACGCTGGCATATGGTACTTTTCCCGCCACCGCTACCGCCTTCGATAACTACAAGGGATCCTTTTGGGAATCCTCCACCAAGTTTGTCGTTTAATTCATCACGCTGGATCTCAAAAGAATAAACTGTTGCCATATTAACCTCTTTTATATTCTGAAATCCATTGAATCTGATCTGCCATTCTCTGCGGCTATAAGCAATCGGTGATCACCGTCACTTAATGGTTCAGTGACCGTTACATTGATCATTAGCAGATCCCCGGGTCGCCAAAGCACATCCTGATCGAACAATGAAATATCGAGCTCATCGGGATACACATATAGTCCATCGATGAGAACATCTAGGTATTCCGAATCAAGTTCGGTCTTTCCGGTATTTTTGGCGTAAAATGTGTATTGTTCCATGGTGGTGTCATAGGGTATCAGTTCAGGATCACTTATGATCGTAATGTCCGTTTTTAGCTGTTCGGACAGCACCTTGCCGTTTGATACAGTTGCACTTGTAAGGGATTGAACATTTGATGTCATGACCGCTACAACTGTCATGGCTAGCAGTATCGCAGTTATAAAAAAGATCATGTGGGTAATTGCAGTCTCTGCTCTTCTATCATCAGCAAAAGTGCAAATATGTAGCTTTTTTTTGAATGCCATTTATACACCTTATGTATGGGGGTAAAAATCCGATCATTTCTCTTTAAATTGCAGCCATGTCCGGAATACCAGCTTTATATGCAATTATGCCAATATCTGTTACAACCTTCACTCTTTTGTCCTTGAATCCTGAATCATCTGTTACTGAAAACATCTTCGTTTCATCTGGATACCATTTTCTTGTTTCAGGCGTATATGTGTAGTTTATCACTTTTCCGTCTAGCAGAATGCTTATTTCATCAGATGCAAGTACAATATTTCCATTGTTGGTGATGTTTATATCCAGGATTGAGCTCGTATCGTCCAATGCCATTGAATTTATGGTGATCTTACTGTTAAGTTTCTGATATTGCATATTATATTTCATATCTTCAGCATCTGTTACAATATCATTTGATGTGCTCATCACAGCATAGGAGTGCGTTCCAAGAACAAGGCTAGTTATGAAAAATATGGAGATCACAACCGTAGTCTCAAATCCCATAAAGTTCCTCCAATCCGTGTTTCACTTTTGCCATTTCTCTGTCGACCATGCTGAGCATATTCCTATCTATCTTACGCCCACAAAGCCTTTCGATGAAAAGAAGTGATTTTGTGTGGTCTTCAGGCAGAAGTCTCCATGTGGGCTTTTCCACATAATAATCAATTCCTCTCGCATAGGCCATTATTTCAGATCTGACCTCTTCACTTATCCATTCGATATCAACGTAATAATCAAGAGCATCCATAAGGTTATTTCTGCCTACTCGTTCCATAAGGAACTCTATCCAGTTCAGTAGAACGACTACGCTCATAGGATTCTTCTTAATAGATTCCAGCCGGACGATTGGGGACTTATCGTCATTTTCCTCAGTTCCATTCCCATATCCTGTGTTTTGTGAGTTGTTGGTCTTTTTGGATTGCTGGTTTCTTTCGAGAAACGTTTGTTCCAGTTTCTTCTCCAGTTCAGAAATATCAATTTTCTCAAGCTCTTCGATCTTTTCAGAAAACACACTTGTAGTTTGTGCTATATCATTGATGTTCGCTTCTATCTGATCCGATCTCTCTGAAATAACATTGATGTTTTCCTGCAAGGTTATCAGGGCGTCAGCAAAGACATCTATTTTTGTATCAATGTTGGATATCTTGGCTTCTGTCTCACCAGATATTCCAGGCATTTCCATGCTTTGATTAAGGGCATCGACATCGTTTTTGAGCATCATGGTATAATCAGCAACTTCTGATATCCTTTTCTCAGTTTTATCGAATCGCTCGATAGTCGCAGTACTGTTCTGTTCATCACCAACGAATGGATTGACCTGATTTGAAACGATTTCGTACAACGATAATAGTTCGAGTACACTTTGATCGATCTTCTCAACAGTAGTTTTAACATCCTGATTCTCTCTCTGTACCGATGAGATGGCCACATCTATCTTTGATAGCTTGTTTTCGAGTGCTTTTATTTTGTTTGCGTTCTCATCCACACGTTTGTCATCAACCGCTGGAGCCTGAGCTGGTGACTCGGTCTGGTTCATTCCAGGAGGTCCAAAAGAAGGGGGTGCACTTCCAAAAGGCGGAGCTGAAGGTGGTCCCGATGGTGTTCCGCCGGGGGGAATATTTGCATCACCAAAATTAGGGGGCTCTGCTCCAAAAGGAGATTGAGCTTGAACAAATGGAGACGGTTGCGCTCCAAAAGGAGACACTTCGCTCCCGATGCTCCCCTTTTTTCGAAGAATTCCGTTGGTGAGCTTCTTCAGGGTATTACTAAATCCCGCCATTTTTTTCACGGACTGGTGCAATTATAAATGTATATTATTTCTTAACATATATGTATTAATATACATTGTATCACGCTATTATATAAAAGATTCCAAAAAAGATGCTATCATGTGATGGATTTATAGTTTCTGATTTGTAAATATTATTAAAAAGCAGGTAAGATGAAAAAAGTGTATTTTTCTTTCATCCGATTATACGTGTTCCAAGACGAACACCTGTTACTTTGTCAGTTTTGACAGCTTCCTGAAGTACGACCTCAAGAACGTCCTGAGGATCGGTTCCGTCCATAATGATCGTGTCGATATTACAGCGCTCTATTATCTTTGAGGCAAGAGGGTCTACCGGGGATTTAGATCCTGCTTTCATCTCTGTTGATATAACAATGCCGACAAGTTCCTTTGCAGTCATAACATCGAATTTTTTGGCATTTGGATCTTCTCTGGGGTCACTTGAATAGACGCCGTCAACAGATGTCGCAATTACCATCATATCTGCATTCAGGTATTCTGCAAGGATAGCTGCTACAGCATCGGTGGTCTGGCCGGGTATAACTCCTCCCATCACAACGATCTTTCCTGATGCAAGGGCAGATTCTGCTTCCTTATATGTGGTCGGTGGTTCCGGATGGGCAGTGTTTCCAAGTGCAGCGATAAGAAGCTGTGCATTTAAACGTGTGATGTCAATTCCAATAAAATCACAGACTACTTCATTGGCTCCGACACCTCGGGCAACATCAATATAGTTCCTTGCAGCAACACCGCCACCAGTCACTACCACGATCTGATGTTTACGTGCCAGTTCTTTCAATGCTGAAGCATATGCGGAAAAATGCTTGGGGTCAAGATTTTTTGCGAGTATGGACCCGCCTACTGATAATACGATTAGCATGATGATCTTTCATCATAATGCTGTCAATGGTTTAAATCTATTGGCACTCTGTTGAAGATCGAAGCACAGCTGGAACACATGTGGATAACAAAAGAACGAATCAATATGAAAAATAAAAATAGTATGGAATAAGTTGGCTTATTCCATTGATATAGCATCTGTTGGACAACTGTCCACACATGCACCACAATCAATACATTCGTCAGCGTTTACGACAGCGATGTTCTCTCCGTCCATTGAAATTGCTTCAGATGGGCAATCGTCTACACATGTTCCGCATCCTACACATTCGTCTCTGTTAATTACTGCTACCATTATTCATTTCTCCTATTAAATTTGGATCTAATTATATGAGTGCAAAATTTGCAATATACCCATTAAATACGTTAGATAAAAAGGTATCGATTATCCAAAAAAAGTTTCTATTTTTTGAACAACTGCCAATTTATCAGATTTGGCATTTCAAAAGCAAACAATAATATTCTCTACAATTTTTGCTTTACAATTGTGTTTCTCATTGTAGTTCAATGGGTGGTTTCTGGTATGCATCTTGTTTGGATAATGTGGTAACGACCACATTTCATAGTTTATTTAAATATTGACTCTGCGGACAAATTATTATTTCCAACTTATTTTTTAACGAAATAATTTAATATATTCAAGATGTTTGATGTTTGGTAGATCATATGGTGGCGATCATAAAAAATAATAATGCAGTGACACCCGTACTTGGAGCAGTTCTGCTGGTACTCTTGACAGTTGTCCTTGCAGGCGCAGTGGCAGTAATAGTGATTAGCAATGGTTCTGCTCTATCCCTATCTTCCTCTACCCCGATGGCGATGATCGAAGTGAGTGATGTTGTGGGCTATGCAAGTTCATACAAAAATAATTTTGTGAGCCTTGAGCACAAGGGTGGAGATCCTCTTGATCTTGATTCTACTTTTATAGTTCTCAGTGGGGAGGGTAGCAGCTATGTCAGTCAGGTCGGTCAGGTTGGTCAGGTCGGACATGTGGGTTTCATGGCCTATGGTCATGTCACAGTAAAATATTTAGATCTTACTCCGGAGGGCTCGCTTCTTGCATACAAAAGAAACAATCCCTGTATTGACGATGGGGTGTGGTCGGCAGGTGAAATTCTGGTGCTGGATGGGGATGACAGCATAAATGGTACGGATGCTTCTACTGTTCATGTCAGTGTAGATGGCTATTCCAACACTTCCAACAATTATGGTTTCAACGACGGTGAAACTGTGACGGTCAAGATATTTGATAGTTTGACAGACCGTGTGATCTGTGAAGATGTTGTAGATGTAAGACGTGTTGAATAATTTCAATCAATACTATTAAAGTAGGGTAGCATCATAGGAGATGCGATGAGCGACAAGCCTGCATTTATGAAATATTTTACGCAAAGTTCATGCTATCCTAATCAACAGGAAGCAATGGACCGTATTCACAGTGCACTTATGCAGCAACAGCTAGTGCTGTTCGAAGGAGCATGTGGGACCGGTAAAACACTTAGTGCACTTGTTCCGGCACTTCATGTTGGTAAAATGTTAGGCAAGACCGTTATCATCGCTACCAATGTTCATCAGCAAATGGTACAGTTCATTAATGAGGCACGTGATATAAAAAAGGTTCAGGATGTCAAGGTCGCGGTCATAAAAGGCAAGACCGCGATGTGCCCCCAGGAAGCTGATTATGAGGAATGTTCTGTTAAAAGGGAGAACACCTTTGAACTGATGGAGACGGAGCGAGAGATCTATCTTAAAAGACAGGAACTGAATTCCGCACGCGACAGTTACAAAAAGTCCCACGACCCGGCATTCGTGACACTTAGGGATGAATTGTCAAAAGAGATCGATGCTGTGGAAGAGAAAGCAAGAGGGCTTCGTGATCGTGCATGCAATGACCTTTATGAGGTTTTACGCTCCGATAGTGAGAAGTTCAGAGAATGGCTTTACAAAGAAGTACGCTCTCCTGAGGAGATCAATGATCATGCTATCAAGGATGGTATGTGTGGTTACGAGTTGGTGAAAAGGGAGTTAAAGCATGCAGATCTGCTGATATGTAATTACCATCATGTTCTGAATCCGGATATTTTCTCAACGGTGCTGGGCTGGATTGAAAAAGAGCCCCAAGAGACCATTGTTATTTTTGATGAGGCCCATAATCTCGAATCCGCTGCCAGATCCCATTCGTCTTTATCCCTTACCGAACATTCAATTGAAAAAGCAATAACTGAACTTGAGGCAAATCTTGATCTTCTGGCAGATGACAATATTCATAATCTTTTCAATATCTTCCTTGAGGTGATCTCTGATACCTACAATTCAAGGTTCAAGTTCGGTGAACGTGAACGTGTCAGAAAGAACTGGTATGATATACGCATAAGCGACCCTTATGAACGCAATGACATTGTTCGTGGTAAGTTCCTCCGTCAGGCGAAGGGGGATTTTGGTGAGAAGGATGATATACAGATATTGCTTTCTGAAGCAAGTGAGCTTGGTGCTAAACTGGACGAGACATATAGGGACCAATACAAAAAAGGCCTTAGTAGTGTCATGAAACGTTCACATATAAGATATGTTGCGGATTTTATGTCAGCTTATATCGAACTATCTCACAATCTGAACTACTATCCCATTTTGAATGTCCGCAGGGATATGAACGATGAGATATATGGACGTGTCGAGCTTTTTACATGCATCCCGAAAAACGTGACCGAACCGCTTTTCAATTCTCTGTTCTCAGTGATCCTAATGTCGGCAACGCTTCATCCATTCGAGATGGTGAAAAAGACACTGGGTATCACGAGGGATACGTGTGAGATGTCCTATGGTACTTCTTTCCCTGAAGAAAAAAGGCTTTCGATCGCAGTTTCTATTCCTCCTCTCTTTGCCAAGAACCGTGATGATCGGCATGTAACCGAACTTCTGGAACAGGTGCTTCTGGATTCTATCGAAAATTCGAAGGGCAATGTTATTCTTTTTTTCCAGAGTGCATTTGAGGCCAAACGGTATTATTCAAAGATCGAACCCCTTGTCAATGTGCCGGTATTCCTTGATGAGGTAGGCATATCATCACAGGATGTACGGGAAGAGTTCTTCTCAATAGGAGAGGAAAACGGCAAAGCAGTGCTGCTCTCATATCTTTGGGGTACGTTAAGCGAAGGAATTGATTATAGGGACGGTCGTGGCCGGACTGTTATCATTATAGGTGTCGGCTATCCTGCACTCAATGACAGGATGAATGCAGTGGAATCAGCGTATGACCATGTTTTCGGCTACGGTGCAGGCTGGGAGTTTGCGATCCAGGTCCCGACGATCCGTAAGATCAGACAGGCCATGGGGCGTGTGGTACGTTCTCCGACCGACTATGGTGCTCGCATCCTTCTTGATGGGAGGTTCCTCACGGATTCAAAGAAGAGGTTTGGTAAGTTCTCGGTATTTGAAGTGTTCCCGCCGGCAGAGAGGAGTGAGTTCGTGGATGTTGATCCTGAAAAAGTGAAGTATTCTCTTATGAACTTCTTTATGGATAATGACGAGCAGTAACTTCTGTTCTATTCCCTTCTCATGGGGCTAATTTTTTAACTGTTCATCAACATAGATATTCATAGTTATCTTTCATTTGAATATGTGCGGTCTCAGAACTAATATGGGGGTTTATTTATGGGTCTTGAAGATGTTATGAAAGAAGTTACCAGTGAACTTGAACGTCTGGTAAGTGCTAAAACAGTTGTTGGTGAACCGGTCATTGCCGGGGATAAAACTATCCTTCCTATCACCAAGGTTTCCTTTGGGTTTGGAAGCGGCGGGGGTGAAGGTTCCAAAGGTGGGTCTGAATCCGGTTTCGGAGGTGGCGGTGGTGGCGGTGCTAAGATCGAACCAGTTGCTTTTCTAGTGATATCCGATGAAGGTGTAAGGCTGATGACCCTTGCCGGAAATAGTGATCTTGGCAAACTCCTCGATGCAGTTCCCGGGGTTTACGAAAAGATAAGGTCTGTAAAAGGCAAAATGAAAAAAGACGATAAAAATAAGGATGCATCTGAGGATGCTGAATAAACTTCCTTTTTCTTTTATCGGCAAGTGATAGTTTGGAACTGATGTTCTTCCTTTACGTAATAGTTCTGATCATTCTCTTCTTGCTGGCACTGATCCTGCTGGCACCTATAGCTGTAGCATTTGATGTTAATGGTGGTCTTTCCGGGGTCCGAAGCAATGTCAGTTTGAAGTGGATGTTCCTGTCTTACAGTTTTTCAGGTCAGCCTGATTCAAAAGAGGTTCCTGTCACGAATGGCACAACTTCGACAGAGGAGGGCACTACAAAGGAGAACACTACAAAGGAGAACACTACAAAAGAGGATACAGATCTTCCTCCGAAAAATACGTATGAAATGGCAAGGAAAGGGTATGCTATAAAGGGGCAGTTCCTCCATTTGATGAAGGGTCTTCTTTTTCAGTTACACATAAGGGACCTCGTATTCGATCTTACGTATGGATTGTCTGACCCTGCTGACACGGGAATGTTGTGTGGCTATCTACATACGCTGGCTTCCATAGTTCGGGGAAGAGCCCGAAGTTTCAGTTATTCTTTATATCCGGTGTTCATGGAAGAGGCGTTCGATATGCACCTGTCAGGTTCAATCCGTTTCAGGATAGGTTCTTTTATTCCTCCGCTTTTGATGTTCATATTCAATGTAAAGGTGCTGAAGACCGGCTGGTGGTTTGCGAAAAACAGATATTCTTCCAGTTAACTTTCCGGGGCTTAACAGCCTCATTTTTCAATAGTGTTAGGTATTTAATAATATGAACACAGATAACCGACCATGATCAAAATAAGGTCTCCATCCAGATTGCATCTATCATTGATAGATCTGAATGCAGAGATCGGCAGAATAGATGGCGGTGTAGGGATAACTCTTGACCATCCCAATATTGTGCTTTCTGCTGAAAAGGCAGATGGGGTCGAAGTGACGGGTAACTGCAGTTTTGCAGACCGTATGGTCGAAGCAGCAAAGGCTGTTCTTTCTGTGGGGGAGGGTGTCCTCATACATGTCGAAGAGGATATGCCTGCCCATGTGGGTCTTGGTTCCGGGACACAGTCTGCGTTGAGTGCGGCAGCGGCAGTGAACGAGCTCTATGGTCTCGGGCTGACCGTGAGGGAGCTTGCTATCGCAGTTGGCAGGGGCGGTACTTCTGGAATTGGAGTCGCCTCCTTTGAAAGCGGTGGCTTTCTTGTTGATGTCGGGCATAAGTTCAGTGAGAAAGGTTCTTTCTCTCCTTCCTCTGCCAGCAAAGCAGCACCTGCTCCTGTCGTTTTCAGGCATGATCTTCCGGATTGGGACATTATTCTCGCAATTCCTGATTCTGTTGGTGCACATGATTCGCAAGAGGTCGATATTTTCAAAACGGAATGTCCTATACCTTTGAGCGAGGTACAGGAAGTCTGTCATGTGGTGCTGATGAAGATGTTGCCTGCTATACTCGAAGGCGATATAGAGAATTTCGGGTTTGCCGTGGACCATTTACAGAATGTTGGTTTCAAGAAGCGCGAAGTTGCTTTGCAATCCCGGCAAGTAAGGGACCTTATGGAATTTATGCAGGACCTTGGTACATGTGGGGCAGGGATGAGCTCCTTTGGTCCTGCGGTATTTGGATTTATTGATAACAGAAATATGGCTGAGCAAATAAGGGATGAAGTGCAACATTTCCTTGATGAGACAGGGGGCGGCACCGTTGTCCTTACTAAAGCGAACAATTCCGGTGCAATGGTATGGAAGGATTGATTTGAAGATCATTACTTGGTATGGTATACTGACCATCGGTGACGATGGTGTTAGTGAATGTGAACCTTTCAACAAAGATGTTGATGAGCTTGCGGAACTTCTGCTCCGGAAGGACGTTGTCGCATATTCTCCCGGCAGTGGTTTCGATATACGTACAGTGGCCATTGAATGCGGGTTCGTGGAAAACGATGAGGAATACAATTCTCTGTTAAGGGATGTGTCTATTCGTGCTGCGAAGTTACAGATATCGAGGACGAATACTCCGGATATGCAAATAATTCAGGCGGTAGAGGCGCTGGATGATATCGATGATGTTGTCAACGTGCTTTCCGAACGTCTGTCCGAATGGTATGGTCTGCATTTTCCGGAATTGGGTCTAAGTTCTGAACCGCTTGCACGTTTCGTTAGCGAGTTCGGTTCACGCAACAACGTTCCTGCCGAACATCCTATGTTCGAAAAGGCAACCTCTTCCATGGGTTCTGAACTCCCTTCTGCTGATGAGGAACTTATAAAGGGCTTTGCTTCCAATGCTTGTGAACTTTATGACAGTCGGCACAGCATTGAAGCGAGTATAGTCAGGAATATGGAAAAAATGGCACCGAACGTTACATTGATCACAGGGTCTCTCATCGGTGCCCGTTTTATTAGTATGACAGGTGGCCTCGCAAGGCTTTCTCAATTGCCATCGAGCACAGTTCAGGTCATGGGTGCCAATAGGGCACTTTTTAAACATCTTCGTGGGCGAGCACCGTCCCCAAAGCACGGTATAATATTCAATAATCCTCTGGTCAAGAACTCTCCCTGGTGGCAGAGGGGTAAGATCGCACGTGCGCTGGCTGCAAAGATAAGTCTGGCAGCACGCATGGATGTTTATTCCGGTGAATTGCATCCTGAGATAAAGGTCGACCTTGAAAAGAAGGTAAATTCTATAAAAGCTGCCAATCCAAAGCCTCCCGTTAAACAAAAACCCGCTGGTAAAGGATACAAGGGTAAAAATAAAGGAGGCGAGAGATAAATGGATGTGAATGAGATCTCAGAGGGCATATTCGAGGTTCGAAAAGGTGGTAAGAAGATATTGGCTACAAAGAATGCCAACCCCGGCTCGAACGTCTATGGTGAGAATCTGCTGGAGGAAGAAGGTGAGGAATATCGTGCCTGGGATGCTCGCAGGAGCAAACTCGCGGCAATGGTTATCAAGAAGATGAAGGTGCCCATAAAAAGCAATTCAAGGGTATTGTATCTTGGAGCCGCATCCGGCACTACTGTAAGCCACGTTTCAGATATGCTTCCCAATGGTATCGTCTATGCGGTTGAGTTCTCTCCACGTACGATGCGGGAATTGATCCAGCTTTGTGATACAAGGTCCAATATCGTGCCAATACTTGCAGACGCCTCCCGTCCGAAACTTTATGCTCATATCGTTGAACAGGTCGATGTGATCTTCCAGGATGTTGCTCAGCCGAATCAGGCGCAGATCGCTGCGGTGAATGCGGGGCAATTCCTTAAGGAAGATGGGTATCTGCTTCTTTCCATTAAGGCCAGAAGTATCGATACGGTGGCGAATCCTTCCAAGGTCTTCAAAGAGGAAGTGAACAAACTGGAAAAGGACTTTGATACTCAATTCAAAGTTATTAAGAAATACGATCTTGCACCATTCCATGAGGACCATTTGGGACTGATTGCAAAAAAGAAGCTTAAAGAAAACTAAATATTTTCTCTATGTGGGGGGCTGCGAATGTCAGATACTGAGAAAAGACTGTCCGGTGGGAAATATTTTGGGGTATGCCCATCTTTCCACCATTCAAAAGCTTGCAACTGCAAACGTTGTCCTTCATATCCCGGAGATGGTTATATGTTCTGTGCACGCGGTAATGATCGCCCGCTTCCGGAAAAAAAGGAATGTCTTTGCAGGGAATGTTATGTTTACAAGCAGTTTGGCTTCGAAGGAGATTTCTTTTGCCGGGGTGATGTAAAATGAGCATTCTTTCAAATAATATCACTATGTTGGTGATCTTATTGGTGATCGCATGCATTGCTTTAGGATTTATTGGATATGATAAATTTGCACCAAATCAAAATGGGACAGATGTGAGCTATACTGATGTCTCCGTTCATGAGGCTAAAGATATATTCGATAAGGGAGATGTTTTTCTTCTGGATGTGCGCACGGAAAGTGAGTTCAATTCAGGCCATCTCGAAGGTGCAGTAAATATCGAAGTCTCACAATTGGGGACACGGCTTAATGAAGCTCCAGCGGACAAGGTCATACTGGTCTATTGCCGTACCGGGGTAAGAAGTGTCAGGGCAAGTAAAACACTTGTTAACGCCGGTTATACGGATGTCTATAATATGAAAGGCGGTATTATGGCATGGATGTCAGCAGGTTATCCTTACGTAAGCTGATCCCTTTTTATTTTTCACTCTTTTCCCTATATCCTTTGGCAAGTTCGATGTTCACGGAAACTACATCTCTGTTGGTCCTTTCAAAGAAATATCCTTCGAATATTTCCGGCAGAGCGTCTGCATCTTCCTGTTTGGTGATCATCATTCCTGCGGGGACATACCTGTTCTCTGGAATTTCCACGCCAAAAGCACCGGATTTGGGTTCAAGCACGGAGCCCTTACCAACATTTGCATTGAATACCAGTGTCTGCATTGCGAGAAATGCATCATCACAGACTGCAGCCGGGCCGTGGATCTGTGATTGGTGAGCAATTGAAACTCTTTCTCCTACATATACTGAATATGGTCTACCTTCCACATTCACCTAATTCGCTTTAATTGGATTTCCTTTGATGTCAATTGTCTTCATGCCATGCACGATAACTCCATCCTGAACATTGCTGTTGTCACCAATGCTGATGGGGCTACCTTCATCGGCTCTTATGGATACAAAGGGGGATACCATTACTCTTTTTCCAATGGTTACATCTCCGATCACAATTGCTTGTGGGTGAATATATGCGGTATCGTCAATTGATGGAGCTTTCATCTCAGGATTCCAGGATGTCAATGGTGTGTGTTCTATATTTTCCGGCATTGTTATCTACAGATGAACTTCTTATTTATACAAATTTCGTCAACATTTTTAAAATAATGGTATATTAATCTTATTTATGAAAAAGTTTAAAAAAATATTTCATATCATTTGAAATGGTGAATTTCCCTTTTCCGAAATGTTGTTGCAGATCTTTCAGCAAATACTATTTATGCTCTGTTACTAACACAATTCACCTACATTTGTGGTCGAATTTAGTAAAGATCTTATGTTCATGAACAGGTAATGAAAATAAATTTATACTAATCGCGACTGGTTATAGTATAGGTATCTCAAAATGTATCTATATTAAGAAAACTACTTCGTTAAGTCCATAGTTGTTTAATTCATTTATTGACGGCAGCAGCACAAATTTCATGGACTATACATATGTTAAAGTTTTTAGGGGCACGTTTACTAAAAGTTGGGGAGTGAAGGGCGCATGATGAAAGGGACAAACATTTTAGTCGTCGAAGACGAGAATATTGTGGCGCTGAGCATCAAGAACAAGCTCGAAAGCTTGGGATATTCAGTTCCGAGTACTGCTTCATCCGGGGAGGAAGCAATTACTAAAGCAGACCTTTTTTATCCCGATCTTGTATTGATGGATATTATGCTGAGAGGAGACATGGACGGCATTGAAGCTGCAAATGAGATTCGTACCAAATTTGATATTCCTGTTATCTTCCTTACAGCATATACCGATGATAATACACTTGAGAAGGCTAAGGTCGCAGAACCTTATGGGTACATATCTAAGCCGTTCAAAGAACAAGATCTCAAATCTAATATTGAGATCGCACTTCACAGACATGAAAAGGAGATCCGTTTAAAGTAAATCCTCCGGATTTCATTGCTTTTCATGTTCTTGTTCTATTGTAATTGATTGTAACTATTTTCAATATATGTTATTCTGCAATACAGTTTTATTCGAGGGTAAATTATGCTAAAAGCTCTGATATTCGATATGGATGGTGTTCTGGTAGATTCTATGCCTTATCATACCGAAGCTTTGAGCCACGTTTTTGCTGAAATGGGTTTTTCCATGGATGCTCGGCATGTCTATAATATGGAAGGCTCAAAGACAGTGGAGATCGTAAGGTTCCTGCTGGAAAAAGATGGTATCGATCTTCTGGAAGTTGATGTAGATGAATTGATACACAGATATCGGGATGAGTTTGCCAGAATTGTAGAACTGAAGGCTTTTAGTGAGGTCCTCGAGTGTCTTCCTATTTTAAAAGAGCGTTTTATGCTTGCGGTGGTTTCCGGAGCTGACCGGAATATAGTGCAAGATATTATCACTAATCTTTATGGTGGTATTTTTGATGTTGTCATAAGTGGGGAGGATGTTGATAATGGTAAGCCTGCCCCTGATCCTTTTCTGAGTGCTGCTGATATGTTCGGATTGGATGCAAATGAATGTCTTGTTGTGGAAAATGCAGCAATGGGTGTTGAAGCTGCAAATCGGGCAGGTATGTTCTGTCTGGCTGTTCCGACCTATGTCAGTAAGGAAAGCCTGAAAAATGCAGACCGTTTAGTGGATGACCATCGGATGCTAAGGGATTTCCTTCTTGAACTTGATCATCTGGAAAAGGAAGCTGTTGAGTTTTTACGCCTGAAATTTAATTTAGCTCATAAATGAATCTACACTCATTTTTTTCCTGTATGCCATTCCCTGGAATATTGCGATGGCATTTCCTTCTTCGTCTGTAATGTCTACTGTATAGGTTGCTATCTTTGGATTTTTTGAATTTTCGCGCGCCTGGGCATATAGGGTCCCGGATGTTGTGGAAGTTACGAACGATATATTGGCATTTATTGCGACTGCAACCGTACCATGAGAATTGGAAGCGGCAGCAAATGCGAAGTCTGCAAGGGTAAATATTGCTCCTCCCTGAACGATACCCACACCGTTCAGGTGATGTTCGTGGATGTCCATTTTTGCTTTTGCATAGCCTTCTGAGACTTCCAGAAGTTTAATATCGATGTGTTCTGCAAATCTGTCCATTTTGAGAAATTCTTTTATTTTTTCCATTGTATCGTACCAATTTAGTTCTTTGATCAGATGTGTATCTTCTGAATCTACATTATTTCTTCTTTTCTCTGAGTTATATTTGCAAAATAATAATATGTAACATTTGGGAAAGTACTGTCCATAAACGAGAATAAGGCGTATTAGTGCAATACCCCCTTAGTTCCAGTGGAACATTAGCGTTGTTTATGTATCTATTTTAATATCTATTGGCTATGATCGAAGGATCTACCATATTTTATGCACAATAAGGCAAATAGAAGGTCTTTTAAATAGTGGCTTCATAGATTATTTATATATTTGTTTGGAACATGTTGTTCAATCTAAATATATACACCGTTTTCAATTGTGGGGGTCATTATAATGGAAAATACCTATTCGAAGTTTTGGGATGCAGATGAATTCATTCTTGTTAGTGATGGAAAAAGCCTGCAATGAATTGGGCGGTCAAGGAACTCAGGAAGAAAGGAAAAACGGTTCATTTTATTGATCTTTCTGATAGGCCCGAACTCGATGCAATCAAATCTATAGGTGAAGCTCCGGAAGGTGTGGAAAATGTGGTTATAGGTCTGACAAAGACCGAACCTGCAGATGCTATGAAAGGACTGTTCGAGAAAGGCGTGGTCAATACATGGGTTCACTGGAAAACGGATACTCCCGCGGTGAGAGAACTTTGTGCAGATCATCAATGTTACACTGGCAGATGTCCGATGCTGTATCTTGGAAACGATCTAAGCATACATGGTGTCCATAGGATGTTCGCCAAGATCATCGGAAAATATTAATGTTTAGTTCTTTTCTGTCGTCTGACAATAAATTTTTTATGCAAGCAATCCAATCACATTTTGTTATGTTTTATTAAACATAACGGTATATTATGGTGACTAGGGGTATTGTATGGATAAAAATCGTTTGTTAATGGCAGCATTGATCATATCGGTACTGATCATAGCACTAGGTGCTTTCGTGATATTATTGCCCTCGGATAATGATGCGAGGTCCAAGGTCACTGTTTCAGCTGCTGCAAGCTTGACAGAGAGTTTCACTGAGATTGAAAATAAGTTCGAAGAGGGGCATCCCGATATTGATATCGTTCTTAATTTAGCAGGATCGGGTACTCTTCGTATGCAAATTGAAGCGGGTGCTCCGATCGATGTTTTTGCTTCGGCTTCCCAGAAACACATGGATCTCCTTGGGTCCGAGAATTTGATCTATGCAGATACAAGGAATGATTTTGCTGAAAATTCTCTTGTGATGATAGTTCCTGAACCAAGTAGGAATGATATAAAGTCCCTTGAAGACCTTGCAGATGGATCTATTACAAAGATAGCTATTGGGGATCCGGAGATCGCACCTGTGGGTAGATATACGAAAGATGCACTTGAGACTGCTTTTTTGTGGGATGATGTTAGTGATAAGTTAATTTATGCGGAGAGTGTGAAACAGGTGCTCGTCTATGTTGAGAGCGGGGAAGTTGATGCGGGATTTGTTTATATGACCGATGCGATGTCCTCAGATATGGATAAGATCGATGTTGTTGCTCAAATTCCGGTGAGTACCAGTATTAGTTATCCTATTGCGGTCGTTTCCTTCTCTGATAAGACGATAGCATCTCAGGAATTCATCGATTATGTTATTTCGGATGAAGGAAAAGATATATTCGTAAAATATGGCTTTACTGTAATGGATGATAATTGATGCTTGAAGATGCCTTGATCCCCCTCTCGATCACTTTAAAGGTGGCTGTTCTGTCCACCGTTCTGGTTGCTGTATTTGGTATTCTCATATCTTATGCACTTGCAAGAAGAGATTTCAGGGGGAAATGGCTGGCTGATATCCTGGTAACTCTTCCGCTTGTTCTTCCTCCAACTGTTACGGGATATCTTCTTGTTGTTTTGTTGGGGAGGAACGGTGCAATAGGTAGTTTTCTTTTTGAGATTACAGGCTGGTCACTGCTTTTTACATGGCATGCTGCGGTGATCGCAGCTTTTGTTGTGTCACTTCCTCTGATGGTGAAGACCACTGCTTCTGCTATCAGTGCGGTGGATCGCGAACTGGAGTATGCAGCTTATACTCTTGGACACAGTGAGCTTGAGACCATGCTCTTTGTTACCCTCCCCCTTGCTAAAAAAGGCATACTTGCAGGGATCGTGTTAAGTTTTGCAAGGGCTGTGGGAGAGTTCGGTGCTACCCTTATGGTTGCGGGCAATATTCCGGGAAAAACGAATACCATGTCGCTGTCTATCTATACGGCATTCCAGTCAGGCAATGATGCTCTTGCCAACATTCTTGTAATCACTCTGGTCGTTGTTTCATTGGTATCCATGGCAATGGCTGCAAAGTTTGTGGATCGTTGGAGTGTGTGAGGTCGTCAAATGGGCATTAAAGTGAGTTTGTCAAAGAAATATCGGTCCCATGGCAGAAAGGGTAGTGGGGATGATATTTTTTCCCTGGATGTCAGTTTTGAGGTAGGGGATGAGCTGGTGGTCCTTTTTGGTCGCTCCGGTTCAGGTAAGACTACGACACTTCGGTGTATCGCAGGGCTGGAAACCCCCGAATGCGGAAATATCGTTGTTAATGGGAAAACATATTACGATAGTGAGTCAGGAATTGATCTTAAGCCACAGTACAGGAGGCCTGGGTATGTTTTCCAGAACTATGCTCTTTTCCCGCATATGGATGTGGGGAAGAACATTGTTTATGGTCTTAAGGGTTGGAGTCCGGAGAAGAAGAAGGAGCGGTTATTCGAAATGCTTCGGCTGTTGCATATCGAAGGGCTGGAAGGTCGCTATCCTTCTCAATTGTCCGGTGGTCAGAAACAGAGGGTAGCCCTTGCGCGTGCCCTTGCGCCAAGTCCCGATATTCTGTTGCTGGATGAGCCTTTCTCTGCTCTTGATATGGTTGTCAGGATGCGTTTGAGGGAGAGAATAAAAGTTATTCAGAAGGAGCTTGGTATTCCTATCATGTTTATCACCCATAGTCCCGAAGAAGCGTTTTCACTTGCAGACAGGGTTGTGGTTCTTCATGACGGGCAGGTTCACCAGTCAGGCAGTCCGCGGGATGTGTTCTATTCTCCTGTTGATAGAGATGTGGCAGAACTTGTGGGTGTCAGCAATATCTTTGGGAATGGGAATGTGGTCGACAGTTGTCCTGCCGGTTTTGTTCTTGAAAGCAGAGGTATACAATTTGTTACAAGTTCTGATGTGGCGGGTCTTGATAATGTTTCATGGGGAGTAAGGCCGGAAAACATACATCTGATGGTCTATAACGAGGATTCGCTTTCAGATGAGGGTAATGTGTTTGCAGGCACTATCCTTGATGTTACTGATAAGGGTAGCAGCAAATTGATGGCAGTTGAACTTGATGGAAGTAATGTGGTTCTATTTTGTGATGTTCCAACACGGCTTCTGGATGATGTTCAGGGATCACGTGTCATTGTGAAGATCGCAGCGAACGATGTGCTGGTCTTTGAGTAAGGTGTATATGTTTTTAAAATTCAAAAAAGCAAATAACAGCCCTTAAAAAAGAGCTATCAAAAGAGTTCTAACGGACCCGGTGGGAGTTGAACCCACGACCCCCGGGTTAGAAGCCCGGTGCTATATCCTGGCTAAGCCACGGGCCCAAAATTGTTATTCTGGGCAGATGAGATGTGACATGGCTGTTTATGCATAAAAGCCTTTTGTACGGGGGCTGATGTGAGGTGCCAAATCTTGGTAATAATACGATTTTTTGTTCTTGAAAAAAACATTTAGTGATTCATATATCATTATACTTTTTCCATATATGGCAATTCAAATGACATGAAATAGGGATGGTACTGTCGTCCTTAATGGTGGGTAAATTTGGTTTACCCACCGACCTTAAATATCCTCCTCCTTTCTTTTCTTCTTGCAATGTAAATGGCCGAGATGGAAAATGTAACTATTGCAAATAATGATCCAAATCCGGGTAACTTCAAGTTAGCTTTTTCATCGATGTTTGATCCCTCGCCAAAAGCATAGACCTTCCCATCTGCAATAGTAAATACCATCTCATCTGCAACAGCAGGTGACGATCCTCCGAATGGTGAGTTCCATATTAGTTCCCCGGTAAATGCATCCAGGGCACATGTTCCATTCAGTCCGGTATAATCATCCTCTGTCTCAAAAGCAGTACCTACGAATATCTTCTCGTCTGCAATTGCAACTGAGCAAAGCCAGCCTCCAATTCCATCTTCTGGAGTTGTGTTCCACTTAAGTTCTCCGGTTATTGCATCAAAACAATATGTTTGCAGATCACTGTAACCATAACATCCGCCAGCAACATAGACGTTACCATAGGCAACTGCCGGGGTAGAATCTGTTGAATGGATATCTTCTTTCCATAAAATGGAACCATTGTTCTTGTTCAGTGCGTAGATCTCGCCTTCACCATAGAAATTGTAGGTGGTCACATAAACAATATCACCATAGATAGTTGGAGAGCTACAGCAGTTGTTGATAATTTCGTTCTGGTCCCAGAGAAGTTCGCCAGTATTCGCATCAACGCAGTAGACATTTCCACCGTAGGTCTGGCCGTAGATCCAGGTTGTAAAATATACCCTTTCATTATCATACGCAGGGGTTGCTTGTGCATTTCCTTCTGTACTAAAATTCCATATTTCTTCTCCGGTAACTTCATCGAAGCAGTAATAGTTACCATCCCACTCACCCTCGAAGAGTTTCCCGTCTGCCACCGTTGTGGCACTGTTGACTGAATCAGGTAATCCACACCACACATTTCCATCATGGTATGCAGGAGATGCGATAGATTTGTATTTAGTGCTTCCATTGCTGTGATTTGACAGGAATTCACCTGTATACTGGTCAAGAGACCTGACATAGTCTCCGCAGTTCACGTACACTTTATTGTTGGCGATCACGGTTGATGATCCTTTTACAGCTCCAATATCTTCGCTGGCCCACAACATATTGTTCGTATCCGGGGTATTTGATGGGGAAAATCCGGTATTTCTGGTATCTTTGTGAAACTGTTCCCAACCTTCAGGGATCATTTCCTGAATGCAGTAGAGGTATCCGCCATCGGTCCCGAAGTATATCTTCCCATCGGAAATTGCTGCGCCTTGTAAGATGTATCCAACGTCATCCGTGGGGTCATATTCCCATGCAAGAGTTCCATCTTCTTCCAGGCAGTAAAGGGAACCATCACTCTCTGCACCTGTAAAGTAAATATAAGTTATTTCGTTCTCCACGGCGAGGACCGGAGAGGATTTCACGCCGGCATCAACGAAATAGGACCATAAGACATCCCCGTTCGAATCATCCAGGCAGGTGAGGTGGCCTGTGTATCCATGTTCCCCCTGTCCTACGTAGACTTTTCCATCATGGACCGCAGGGGTTGATGTGCTGAATCCGTTCTGGGTACACCATCCTTCATCGATGAAATACCCATTCTCGAACCCTATTTTCCATACATAACCTAAAGCCTGTCCTCTTTCTGAGGTTGTATATATGTAGCCATCGTGATATGTAACAGATGAGCGGAACATTCCCGGATCCTCTTTTGAAAACCTAATGTCTTCGGAACCGAGGTCTATCTCATCTGTAAGCTCCCCGGTTTCTTTATCGAGGCTTAACAATTTGCCTTCGTGTGTGGAATATACAAGGAAATCCCCTATGACAGATGCACCATTCCAGAGGAACCCCGCTGAGTTCCCATTAGCATATTTCCAGAGCAATTGCCCTGTGTCATCGTAACAATAGTAATATTTTGTATCTATGCCACCCCTTAGGCCATCTCCGATGTATAGTCTGTGATCGAAGTAGGTTATAGGGCACTCAAAATTACTGTCTGTAACATGCTCACTCCACAGTTCTTCCCCGCTGGAAGCATCGAATGCAAAAAGGTCACCGCTGTTGCTGGCAACAAAGAGCTTTCCATCCCCATAAGCTGGTGTAGATGATTGAAGTGCACTTCCCCCTGAAGTTTTGCTTCTCCATATCAGTGCCCCATTATGCTTGTTGAATGCCCAGACGGAACCATTCGTTGTGTGGGTGTACACAAGGTCCCCTGCAATTACAGGTGGAACATTGATCCCATTGTCTCCATTAGCAGAAGTGTGTTCGTGCCAGAGCATTTCCGGTTCAGTTTTCACTGCAGGTCCGGGTTCCAATGCGTTATTTTTCCAATCTGACTGGAACTGGGGCCAATCAGATGCGCTAGCAATGCTAGCCATTGAAGTTAATAAAATGAGACTTAATAAGATCATGAACGATCTAGATATTTTTATTTTATACATTTGATATTCATCCTTCCTATACTACTTTTGAAAGGTCTGCGCTCCCAGTTACTATGTTCGAGTCCAAGCTGAAGTCTGATCTTCACTCCAATTTAGATAAAAACAATTCTGAGAAATGTGGGTCCTTTAATAAAAATAAAAAGCAGATGGCAGGTGGCCATCTGATGTGTTTTAAGGGTTCTATCATTGTCCTTTTTTCTTTATGCAAAATACCGATAGCAATAATCCGATCACCATAAAGATACCTTCAAATCCAGGGTTCTCTTTAGGTGTATCAGCTTGCTCTGCGGAATCGGCCTCTTCCAGGCTCTCCTGCTCAGCCACGTCATTCTCAATTGCAGTTTTAACGATCTGGACCTTTTCACCGGTTATCACAAATGGTGAGAATCCCGGGGTTTCTGCACTAAAATATAAGCTATCTTGATCTTCTCTTTCTGTAATTTCGACCGTGTTCAGAGAATTCCATTTCTCATCGTGGTACCTGTTTAATTTGATCGAAGACCTGTCGATATTGTTCTCATTGATCCAAGATCTCAGGACTTTAAATTCAACATTTATGTTCTCCATGTTCTCAGGTGTTGCAAACCCGACCTTACCAACCCAGATATTCATATTCTGGAAAACTTCTCCTGATATTGGTGTTGCATAAGAGGACGTGGATTTTAATATCTCGATCTTTGCAGCTTTGTATCCTGCATTCATTTTTGGGTCAAATGATATTGACATGATGCAATTACTCGGGTTGTTGAACTCATAATTAGCCCTGTTCCCAACAGTTATTATCGTTTGAAGGTTGTCTTCCAACACGATGTTTTCTGGTGCCTCTCCGGTAGCTCCACCAGATGATCCACTGGATGATCCGGAACTGCTACTATCCGTATCTTCAACTGTTTTCTCTTTATTTGTTAGCCCGAACAGGTAATTTGAGTCGGTTCCGTAGTATACCCATCCATCAGATATTGACACTCCAGCAAGGGAATATGCGGTTTTATCCGGATTTCCGTATGACCACTTCAACTCAGGATCATTATTTTCACCATCGTCTTTTATACAATAGACCTTGCCTTCGGCAGTGTTCGTAGTGAAATATATGTACACGTCACCATTTCCAGCATCATCGTGGCTAGATATGGCTGGGGATGATTGTACTGCACCATCTGTTGAAAAATCCCATATACTTGTCAGATCGGATGCTTTCAGACAGGAAAAACCGTTGCTGTGGCCAACATATATCCTTTCTTTGTAGATTACCGGCGTGGATGTACTTATTCCTATGTTTGCTTTGTGTTTGTCCGTTGTATCGAAAAGACCGGTACTTGATTCAAATCCAAGAGCATAGCAATATCCGCTTTTAGAAGTGAAGTATATTTTGTTGTCATCGTACATTATAGAGGATCTGATGTTCCCTACATCTATACCGTATACTGAGGATGCATCGATCTCATCAACGGTATCTCCCGTATTCTTGTTGACAGATGTAAGGTTTGAACCATCATCCCCATAGATCAGATACTTTCCTTTTACGGCCGCACCTGCCCAGTAGTATCCAGTACCGCTGTTAGATGTACGGTTCCAAACCTCTTTGCCCTCGTCATCATAGCAATAGTAAGTACCTGCACTAGAAGTTTCACTGGCACCACCGACAGAACAATCTCCAAAGAATATCTTGTTATTGTCGTATTTAACAGGTGTATTCAATTGAGCATCAGATACTTTTGCGTTCCATTTCTCATTTCCGTTGTCAGCATCGAAAGCATATATGTATCCGTTCATTGTAGGTACAAATATCATATCATTTCCATATGCTAAATTTGATACAAGGAATCCGCTGCCACTAGATGAGCTCTCCCATTCAATTTCACCTGTTTTTTTATGAATTGCAAATACTGTGTTATCGCCGGTTGCCACGTAAACAAGGTCATCGATAACAATTGGAGTACAGTCTATACCGTCTGACAACTGTTTTTCCCATGACATAGAATTATCATCCCATGGATCTGAAATTGGTGATTCATCACCTGTAACTCCTGAATTGGCTTCATCCATCTGGAACTGGTACCAGTTGGATGATGCACATGCCATCGATGGCAGGATTAAAATTATCAGTATTACGCCCGAAAGAAGAGCAATTCTCTTTTTATTCATTTCTTCCATTCAATTACCTCTTAACATTTTTCAATATGCTTAATATTTTTAAAAAGTGCGTCGGGAGATGATTTTCCCGACAATTCCGTTCATCAAATTCTCCGGATTCACAAACTTCTTTTCATGATGAACATTGCTGAGAGCAATAGTCCGGAAACTGCAAATATTCCTTCAAATCCGGGTGTATCATTTTGAGCTTTTTCAGTCTCAACATTTGATTCAGTAACCGGCTCGAATTTTTGTGGTTCCGATGTTGTCTCTTCCTCAACTGCTGGAGTGTCCTCTACAGCCTGCGGTTCTTCGGTAGTAACCGGTTCTTCTTCATCGACAAGTTTCGCAATAGTAGCATGACCTGTTCCACCACCACTACTTCCACTACTTCCACTACTGACAGTTTCAATTGCTACAGATATGTTCATGACCCTGGTCGCTTCTCCGGTCAGGGGTGCATATGACGTGGCATCCGTTGGACAGTACCAGAACGTGATCTTATCCCCGTTACTCACTGAGTTTCCTCCCAGTCCCATGGGAGCTGGTACGCCATTGATAAAAAGGGACCATCCTCTGGATATACCTCCAACGTATGGTTCATTGCTTGTTCCATTGAATGCATTCATGGAGAACGACCCAAATGATGAAAAATACGTATCTGATATGTTGTAACTGATCCCCTGGCTCTCATTCACAAACATGAATGCACCGAGATCTGTAAAGTTATTGATTTCGTAACTTGCAGAATGGTTATTAGTAGGTGTGAAGTTCGCAGTTCCTGATGGAAGTTCTATCTCTCCCTCCCAATAAACCACTGGAGCTTTCAAGGTGATGTTCATGACTCTGGTCGCTTCTCCGGTCAGGGGTACATATGACGTGGCATCCGTTGGACAGTACCAGAACGTGATCTTATCCCCGTTACTCACTGAGTTTCCTCCCAGTCCCATGGGAGCTGGTACGCCATTGATAAAGAGGGACCATCCTCTGGATATACCTCCAACGTATGGTTCATTGATCGTTCCATTGAATGCATTCATGGAGAACGAACCAAATGATGAAAAATACGTATCTGATATGTTGTAACCGATCCCCTGGCTCTCATTCACAAACATAAATGCACCGAGATCTGTAAAGTTATTGATTTCGTAACTTGCAGAATGGTTATTAGTAGGTGTGAAGTTCGCAGTTCCTGATGGAAGTTCTATCTCTCCCTCCCAGTCAACCATTGGAGCTTTTAAGGTGACGTTCATGACCCAAGTAGCGTTTGCAATATCATTCATATATGTAGTAGTGTTCGTTGGGGCGTACCAGAAACTGATCTTATCTCCATTACTCACTGGGTTCCCTCCCAGTCCTCTGCTGGCGTACACATCATTGATATAAAGGTACCATGAACTGGAATTACCTGTTCCCCATGGTTCATTGTTCGTTCCATTGAGAGCATTAATGGAGAACGAACCAAATGATGAAAAATATGCATCTGATATGTTGTAACTGATCCCTTGGCTCTCGTTCACAAGCATGAGTGCACCGAGATCCGTAAAGTTATATGTCGAATAACTCGCGGAGTGGTTGTTGGTAGGTACAAAATCAAATGTACCTGATGGTAACTCAACCTCTCCATCCCAAATGACTGTAGCTTCTGCTCCTGCCATTGATGGTGCCAAAAAAACTGCACTTGCAAGTGCGATCATACATATTATCCATATTCTTTTATTCATCATGTTCACCACATCTCGCTTTTTTTATAAAAAAAATGTCAGCTATATAGACTGTTGTATAAATTAGTGAACTTGCGGTATGATTTAATTGCATATAATCTTCTTTATTTGGATTATACATGTTAGCTGTATGGATACCATTAAAAATAGGTGTGATCTGAATATTGGGGTATTATATGGGTGAAGAACCAGGGAAAGTATTGAGATTCTTTTGTGGAAATATATGATGCTAAAAGAAGATGTATGGGATTAATTTAAAATCATATTACCTATAACGATTACAATCGTAAGCACATCCCATAAACCTTTTATGGGTATATTTCATTACTTGGCATCATGAATGATCATGAGGGATGGAATATGTCAAAGATAACTCCTATTATCCTGTTTATCTCAATCTTATTGCTGATGTCGAACGTGCAGGCAGCTGCAGGCAATACGGTGGAATATCCGATAACTATCACAGATTCTTCCGGCGCCAGCGTGACGATCAAAAATGAACCTGAAAGGATCGTATGCCTTATGCCAAGCATCACAGAGATCGTTTTCACTGTGGGTGCTGGTGACAAGGTAGTTGGCGGGACCGAGGATGACAACTATCCGCCGGAAGCTGAGAACCTGACAAAGGTTGGCAGGTACACCACGATCAACTATGAAACGGTCGCAGGTCTTGAGCCAGATCTCATCCTGCTCGATGAAGCTAATGGGGAAGATACTATCAAACGCCTTGAAGAGCTCAACATACAGACTTTAATGATCAATCCAAAAACAATGGACGAGATCATAGAAAGCATACTCCTTGTAGGGACGATCACGAACAATGAGGACAATGCACAGGAAATAGTAGATGGGATGAGACAAACTATCAGTAACATCACGGACAGTACCAAAGGAATAACTGATGAAGAGAGGCCAAGAGTATTGTACATAGTATGGGACGATCCTATCTATTCAGCCGGAAAATATACATACCCAAATGATCTGATCACCATGGCCGGAGGACAGAACATAATTGAAGCAAACGGGTGGCCTACCATCAACCTTGAAAGCGTCGTCAGTGCTGACCCGCAGATAATAATCTGTTCAGGAATGGGAGGATTGTCCTACCAGATCGCGAACAACACAAGGAACAACGATGCTCTTCAAACAGTATCTGCTATTAAGAACGACAGAGTATACTCTATAAAGGATCCGAACGTCATCGAACTGTCCGGTCCGAGAATAGTCGAGGGCCTGGAAGTACTCCACTTATATATGGGAGATGACTGGGAGCAGAAGGATTACACTAGTTTGAATGACGTAAGCCAGCTGCAAGTAGATGCAGCCCAAGGTCCTGATGAGGGGAGTTATGCGCAGGATGGTGGAAATGCAACTGCAAAGACACCTGGGTTCGGAGTATTGCTTGCCATCAGCATGATGGTCCTTGGATATATGGGAATCAGACGATCCTAAAGCATTAATCGGGGGAATGGATAACATGCCAAAGTATAGTGGTTCCGTAAGAAGCTTAATTATTGCACTGGCAGTGATCCTGCTGATCGTAGTTGTCAGCAACACTGCAATTGGGACTACCAATATTTCACCGGTACTGACCGCTAAGATCATTTATATGGGCCTGCTTGAATGGGTTCAGGGGACAATATTATGGACCTTATCCCTGCTAGGCATCCCTTTTGATGGTTCAGCATTGTTCAACAGCATCTCTCCTGATCGTACATGGACCGACGGTCAGGAAATGATCATTATGGGAATTCGCCTCCCGCGTGTGCTTCTCGCTGCACTCGTGGGAGCTGCACTTGCCACAGCAGGTTGTTCCATGCAGGGTCTTCTGAAGAACCCACTGGCAGATCCTTACATCATAGGAATGTCCTCTGGTGCAGCCCTTGGTGCAGCTATTGGTTTTACACTACTGTTACCGGTACAGCTCATATCTTTTATCTTTGCCACAATTACTATCTTCGTCGTGTATAACATATCTAAGGTTGGCGGGAAGGTTCCTGTCGATACCCTTCTTCTTGCAGGTATAGCTATCAGTTTTTTCTTATCGGCACTTACATCTTTTTTCCTCTTCTTTTCGGAGTCGCTTCATCAGATAATTTACTGGATGATGGGGGGATTCTGGAATGCGAGCTGGGATAAGGTAAAGATCACAATGCTCGTAGTATTTACAGGTATATTATTTTCATATCGGCACTCCTGGATCCTGAATGTGATGTTGCTGGGAGAAGAGCAGGCACAATCCCTGGGTGTAAATATTGAAAGTGTGAAAAAGCAAATACTGGTGATATCTGCATTGATTACAGCTGCTGCAGTATCCGTTAGTGGGATCATAGGATTTGTAGGTCTCATCATTCCTCACATAATGCGCAACCTCATAGGGCCGGACCATAGAGGTCTCCTGCCTGCCTCTACATTAATGGGTGCGATCTTTTTGGTTATCTCTGATACGTTTGCAAGGACATTTCCCTCCATGGTGCAGGCGGTATTGGAGTCAAGCGACATTATGTTGTTCCAGGTAATACTCGAAAGGGTCGGGTCCCTGCAAGGGGTGGATCTTCCAGTAGGCATAGTTACCGCTCTTTTTGGTGCTCCTTTCTTTGTATATCTTCTAAGAAAAAGGAGGAAAAGCCTCTATGCTTGAAGTAAATGGTGTAATTGTAAGATATGGGAGCCGGCAGATACTCAATCAGGTGGACCTTCGTGCAGAAAAAGGAACATTTGTAGGGATCATTGGCCCGAACGGCTCAGGAAAGACTACACTGGTAAAGACTATCAACAATATCATAAAACCAAATTCCGGAAGCATAACTATCGATGGAAGAAGTCTTGATACGATGGGCAGTGTCGAGATCGCAAAGAACATAGCCATGGTCTCGCAGGTAATATCCATTAACTTCGAGTTTACCGTAGAAGACGTTGTCTTGATGGGTCGAACCCCATACATCAAAGGTGCTGAGACGCATGAGGATATGGAAATTGTTCAGGATGCGATGAAAAAGACAAAAATACTTCATCTAAAGGATAGATTCGTTACACAATTAAGTGGTGGAGAATTGCAAAAAGTGATCATTGCCCGTGCGCTTGCTCAGGATCCAAAGATACTGATCCTGGATGAACCAACCTCCCACCTGGACATCACCAATCAGATAGACATACTTAATCTCGTAAAAGAGGCTTCCAGAAAAGGAATGCTTGTCATAGCGGTTATCCATGACCTGAACCTTGCAGCATATTATTGTGACAAGATCTGCCTTATCCGGGATGGAGACTTAATATCCAGTGGTATTCCCGAGGAAGTTCTGACCCCATCCAACATAAAGACCGCATATAACATTGATGTGGAGGTTATCAACAACCAGATCACGAACTCTCTTTATGTTATACCCCGTCTGGAACCATTGAGCAAACAAGAACCTGTTGTTATTTCAGAGTTGATCTGATGGTCTTCTTAATTGCATGCAAACTGATTTGCCGGCTAAGCAACAGCCCCTAAATTGCTATTCTGGATGGAGATATGTGACCTGGCGGTTTATGCATCAAGCCTTTTGTAAGGGGGGCGATTATATTTGCTTTGCACACACTGGTAAAAAATATTGACTCGCAACATTTATTTGTTTTAATGACTTCTATCTGTTTGAATATAGGTATGAAACAGGAAGTTATTATATGGATGAAGCAATTTTGATTATTGGTATTATTTTCTTTGCAGCTATCAGCCTTTACAATCTTGTGCATTCGATAAGGCATAAGAAAAGTTACCTTCCATCTGTTTTTGGGATACTTATGGCTTTAGCAACGGCTCTTATTCTTTTTGATCGGCCGTTAATTGGTGGGTTTGCATTTGTAATTATATTTTTGCTGGCTATCTTTTCATCCGGTAAGATATTTGGCATAAGAAAACGGTCATTTTTAAAAGCAATGGAAGGTGTTGAAATTAATTCTAAATTCTCACTCAGGTATGTTACCAATATTAAATACTGGGCAGCTTATGCATTAAACAACGGCCCGAAAAAAGCTGCTGTGGGATATTCCCTGATCCAGACTGTCCTCATTGCTTTGGTTCTGGTTATTTTTACTTATGTTTTTCCAAGACCTACAAATTTTCTGACATTGGTCCCATTCATACTCGTTTTGTTCCTGATGAGTTTGAGAGAGTATGTTATAATATTCAAGGAGTTTAACGAATCAAAACTCTGATCTCGTTTGGTGCTACAAATATTGATATATATTAGCGATAACATGTTGGGTACAATATTTACAAACTATACCTTTTCCGGTATACTCAATGAGGATCCATTATGAGCGAATTACTGATCTACTACAACGGCGAGTTTGTCCCTAAGGGCAAAGCAACAGTTTCCATTTATGACCACGGTTTCCTTTATGGAGACGGTGTTTTTGAAGGTATCAGGGCATACAACGGGCGTGTCTTCAAGCTCGATGAGCACGTTGACAGGCTCTATGATTCAGCAAAGGCAATTGCTCTTGAAGTTCCCCTCACAAAGGCTGAGATGACAGAGGCCATCCTTGAGACATTGAGGAAGAACAATCTCACTGATGCGTACATCCGCCCTATAGTTACACGTGGTATTGGTGACCTTGGTCTTGACCCACGCAAGTGCCCAATTCCAAGCATCTACATCATTTCACAGGAATGGGGTGCAATGTATGGCGACCTCTATGAAGTCGGACTTAAAGCTATCACAGTCGGTATCAGGCGTAATGCCCCTGATGCACTGTCCCCTAACATCAAATCATTGAACTATTTGAACAACATCCTTGCCAAGATCGAAGCAAATGCAAAGGGTGGGGATGAGGCTATCTTCCTTGACCAGAACGGTTTCGTTTCCGAAGGTTCCGGTGACAACATCTTTGTTATCAAGAACGGCAAGATCTACACCCCTCCGACCATCAACAATCTGAAAGGTATCACAAGGGCAACTGCAATCGAACTTCTTGAAGAGCGCGGATATGAGGTAGTTGTTCAGAACCTCGGTCTCTTCGATATGTACACTGCAGACGAGATCTTCGTTACAGGTACAGCAGCAGAGGCGGCACCTATCACATTGCTTGACGGTCGCAAGATCGGTGATGGTTCAGTCGGTCCTATCACAAAAGCTGCAGTTGCTGCGTTCGAGGAAGTTACTGGCACCATCGGTACACCTATCTTTGAGTGATCTTAAAGGATCATTCTCACTTCCCTTTCTTTTAAAATAGAACTTACAATGTCACGAAAAATATTGCGGGATCTTCTTTCGATTGAAGATGCGAGAACCCTTTTCAAAGGGGTAAAGGTTAGGACACACATAGTGTTTATTCCTATCGAGAGGTCGACCGGTCGGGTCCTTGCAGAGGATGTTGTATCGACCATCGATGTGCCTGGGTTTGATAAGTCTCTCAGGGATGGTTATGCTGTGCGGTCGGAAGATGTTGCTTCTGCAGGTGATGCGCCGGTCAGTTTAAAGTTGGTAGGTTTTTCTCCGGTGGGTAGGCCTCCGCAGTACAGTGTCGGTAAGATGGAGGCTGTCGAGGTTGCAACAGGCGGTCCGATCCCGGATGGTGCGGATGCGGTTGTGATGGTCGAGGATACCGAACTTAATGGTGATACTGTCCTTGTGAAAACATCTGTAAAGGCAGGAAAATTTTTGATATTAGCAGGTTCCGACATATCAAAGAATACTTGCTTGCTTTCCAGGGGCTTGACCATAGGTGCCCGGGAGGTTGGTGTTCTTGCAGCGATCGGCATGCGTGAGGTTGCTGTCAATACTATGAAGGTGGGAATTATTTCCACAGGCAATGAACTTACTATGCCCGGAACAAGTCTTCAACCTGGAATGGTCTATGACACTAATTCTTATTCACTTTATGCGGCAGCAACAAAATTAGGCGTTGATACGATTGCTTATGGTCTTATTAAGGATGATCAGGATACGGTAAGTGGTGTAGTGAAAAAGGCGATTGGGGAATGTGATATTGTTCTGACCTCTGGCAGTACGTCAGCAGGACCCGATGATTTCATGTATGATATTATTGAAGAGCAAGGAAATGTTCTTGCTCACGGTCTTAATTTCAAGCCGGGAAAACCGGTAATCCTGGGGATGATCAATAAAATCCCGATCGTTGCATTGCCCGGACACCCTACATCTTCACTTACGGTCTTCTATGAGTTCATATTGCCTCTTATCAGAAGGAGTCTGGATGCTCCGATGGCTAAAAAGCAGACTCTGACTGCGGTTCTTGGTGAGGATGTTATATCAGGCACCCGGCATGAGCTGCTGGCGGTCAGGCTGGAAAATGGTGTGGTGTTCTCGACCAGCAGGTCTTCAGCAGCAATTACGACCCTTGCGTATGCGGATGGTTTTATTGAGATCCCGGCGGATGTTCCTATGGTCAAAAAAGGAATGGAAGTTGTGGTAAGTTTTTTCGATGATGCGTTCAAATGAGGCTCTTCTAAGGAAACTCTTTTTTATATTGAAGTTGTGGTAGGGAACAGATGGGAATACAGGAAGATATTCAGGCAGTCGAGGACGAGATACGTAAAACGTCTTACAATAAAGCTACTTCACATCATATTGGTAGATTGAAAGCTAAACTCGCACGTTTGAGGGAAGAGGTTGTAAAGAAGGCTTCTACCAAATCCGGCGGTGATGGGTATTCTGTGAAGAAGTCTGGTGATGCTACTGTTGCTCTTGTGGGTTTCCCTTCTGTGGGTAAGTCCACGTTACTGAACAAGATCACAGGCGCCAATTCCGAGGTAGGTGACTATGAGTTTACCACTCTTGATGTCATTCCCGGTGTGCTGGATTATAAGGATGCGACCATTCAGGTGCTTGATGTACCTGGTCTGGTAAGGGGTGCGGCAAGTGGTCGTGGCCGCGGGAGAGAGGTCATAGCTGTTGTGCGTAATTCCAATCTGGTACTGTTCCTGCTGGATGTTTTCCAGCCCGAGCATTATAAAGTGCTTATACAGGAGCTTTATGATGCCGGGATAAGGTTGAACACAACCCCTCCTGATGTAGTTATCAAGAGGAAGGACCGTGGCGGGGTCACTATAAGTACTACGATGGAGCTGGAGCTCACTGATGATCTTATCAAGGCAGTACTTGGTGAATATAAGATACATAATGCCCATGTTCTGATAAGGGATAACATCAATGTGGACGAGCTTATCGATGTTATCATGGGTAACAGGGTATACGTTCCTTCAATCATTGTCGTGAACAAGGTAGATCTTGCCAATGAGGATATCCTCAATAAGATGGAATACTTATTCCCTGACGCAACGTTCATTTCCGCTAACGAGGAGAAGAACCTCGAGGCTGTGAAGGACCTCATATACGATTCCCTGGATTTCATCAGAGTATATCTAAAACCGCAAGGCGGCCTTGCAGACATGGATGAGCCTCTTATAGTGACGGACGGTGTTACCGTTGGTGATATCTGTGAACGTCTGCACCGCGATTTCAGGGATAAGTTCAGGTATTCTCAGGTATGGGGTGCCTCAGCTAAACACCCCGGCCAGCGTGCCGGCCTTGACCATTATCTTGAAGATGGTGATCTTCTGACCCTTATCATTCAAAAATAAACATTTTTTGCATAACAAATAAGTATCATTATGCATATGCAAGGTGTGAAGTCCCGTTGAGTAGCGGTCAATCTTTCAAGCCTTTGGAGCTTGAGACCCCGGTTCGAATCCGGGCGGGACTATTACATTTATTTTAGCAATCCTATACTTTTAACAATAGACTCTAATAGGATAACGTCAGTTTTTTATATGGCGATACACAGTGAGTACATGCTGGGTACAAATGTATTCACAAAGTATAATCTAAAAAAAGGTGAAAAGTATGGCAAAACCAATAGAACTGGGGCTGGTTTTGGAAGGAGTTGACGCAAAAGCCTTTTGGGAAAATGAAAAACACCCGAAAGTAACCCCTGAACAGGTTGAAATGTTCAAAAAAGCAAAAGACTTGTCTAAAAAGGTTAGATTTTAAGTGGTAGATATAGACACCAGCGATCTCCTCGTTTCAAAATTGACTAAAAACGATGACTTATCAGCATTTGATTCCGAAAATGCTGAGCTAAACGGTTTTTTAATTGAAGATGCATTGGACGATCAAGAACAGATGGTCAGTGCAACCTTTGTTTGTTATCATGAGGATTATTTAGTAGGCTATTTTACATTGACAACCGACACACTTGAGGTAGTGGCCGTGGGTGATGGGGATGGTGTCGATGAATTCGAGTATGCTAAGTATCCAGCATTAAAGCTTGCAAGGCTAGCAGTAGATATGGATTATGCATGTAAAGGTATCGGAAGACACCTCCTCACAACAGCTATCGGTTTGGCGCTCGATGTTTCAAAAACAGCAGGTTGTAGATACCTCACTGTCGACTCGAAGTCATGTTCAATTGGTTTCTATAAAAGAAATACTTTTATTTTAGTTGAAAAATATAAAAACCGCGAGACGCCAAAATTATACCTTAATATGAAACCACTAGCTGATCAATTGTGAGCACGTTAAAGAGAATTACTTGATGATTCCTACTTTAACGTGGGCAGATTTTCTGCCTAATATTTTTAGTCATTTCATATAGAAAAATTGTCTATCCCTCTTCATTCCCCATGTATGATCACAATCCCCCTTCTCCCATACTATGCTTCGTCCCACGTGACGATTTCATGCATTAAGCAAAGCTGCCAGTTCAAATTCTACAATTGATGATTTTTTCATCTGACTTTCCGCAGTTAAATTTTCAATCTAAATTTGGAAGTGTTGCTGGAACATTTGGCGAACTAGGTGTTGCAGACGATGTCGATTCTTGCTTTCCGGAAAATCGCGATTATAATTTCACTCTATTGCACTCATGGCTATGTGATTGAATGGGTTATGATTTAACGAGAATCGGTTCTATTATGGAGCAATGTTCTTACTCAGTTATAAAATATTTAAAACAAGAATGGTGTTAAACTATCGAGTTGTAAAAAGAGGATATTTGTGGATTTTCCCATCTTAACAAGTTAACGCAATGCTTATATACGATCTAAAAGATTTTAATACATTATTTTGATCGATCTGCATGAGGGATACATGGTAAAAAGATTTACAGTTGCCGATTTTTTCTGTGGAGCAGGAGGTTCCTCGGAAGGATTTAGACAAGCGGGGTTCGAAATAGTTTTTGCTCTCGACATCTGGAACCCGGCAAGAGAAACACACAAATTGAACCATCCGAACTGTGCACACTTCGGTCTTGATTGCTATAAAGATAAAGATGGAGATATACTCAAAATAGAAACAACTGATATTGATGATGTTATCCCGGATGTAGATGTGATCGTTGGGTCTCCTCCGTGTGTCTCTTTTTCTTCATCAAATCGTGCAGGAAAAGCAGATAAAACGCATGGGATCAGACTTATTAAAAAATATCTTCAGATTATTTCAATAAAAAAACATAAGCCTGGTTCAATTCTCAAATATTGGTTGCTAGAGAATGTCCCAAACACCATGAAACAACTCCAAGAGGAATATACGTTCAGAGAGTTAGAACTAACAAATGAAATACTTCTATCCCTCGGCATCCAGAAAAGGGAGACCGATATTGCATTAAAGATCGATATTTCTGACGAGAACATATATAATGCTGCAGATTATGGAATTCCGCAAAGAAGAAAAAGGCTTGTTATCGGCGATTACCCCCGACCCGATCCTACACACAAAGATAAATGGATTTCATTGAGTGAAGTAATCAATGCATTCGACTATGACATAACCGATCCAAATTTTGGTTTTTCAATCGATACTGAAGAACTGACCGATCATTTTTATGATACTTCTATCCATGAGTACGACTGGTTACAAGCTCGAGATAGAAAACAACAAGCAAGATATTATGGGAGGATGGCTTTCCCAGAAGAAACATCCGTACCCAGCAGAACGGTTATGGCGATGAGAACTACTTCATCAAGAGAAGCGATGATATTTGAGGGAAATAATCCAGGTAGCTACCGTGCTCCAACCATAAGAGAGATTGCAACCCTCATGTCGTTTCCCATAACATATCTATTCCAAGGGAAGAGCGAAGGTATAAAGTACAAACTTGTTGGCAATGCGGTCTGTCCCAAGCTTGCGTATGCATTTGCGGAAGAGATACTAAAAAAAGAAATGATCGAAGTCAAACAAGACTTTGACCCCAACTCGGATAAGAATAAATTAGAGTTCGACCTGACCGGCTGGGATTCCCGTAAGATACCACAGAATAAACATGAAAAAGCTAATTTCACTGAGATCGTTCCCAACATGAAATATAAGAACTTTAGGGTAGAGTTGGATAACAGTCGACCTAGGTACACAGATGATTCTATAGTATGGTCTGCAAGTATACATCATGGAACAGGTAAAAGTAATATGAAGGTGGCAAGACCATCAAAAGAAAATGTGCTCACCATGTTATATCAATTCGAAGACGGAGATAAAATAGATTCTTTCATCAAGGCTAATGAAGAGGTCTTTGATAAGAAAATACCATGTGCAGAGGTCTTCCAATCACAATATCGCTTGGTAGAACCAAATAAAGATATCTTCACTCCAAGGGATGCCCTTGGAAATGCCAAAATACTTGTAGATCGTTTCTTTCCAAGGAACGAATATGAAGACATGTCATTGTCCAACATGAGCAACGAAAAGGATGGACGGATAATTAAGTTCAGTCCCCGTGATATTCTCTATAAGAACATCCCAATTAGGATCGTAGCAGCGTTGTACTCTGTGATACATATAACTGAACTAACGGTGAGATTATAAAATAATCAATTGTTTTCTAAGATTGAACTAATAACCAACTTATCATTTTTGTTTTTAAAGGTGTTGAACATTACTTGTATGCCATATTCTGCATACATCTCAACTTCTGCCCATAGATATTTAGGGTCATTTATCTGTGGCTTTCGTTTGAGAACTAACAGAACCATTAGTTCTTTTACACTCCTATCAATACTTACCAGATTCACATGATTTATTGCATTTTTCCTATCAATAGGTGTTTGCTCATCGAAATGATAACCTATGCTAAATGCAGTATTGAATAATCCAGTTATCCCAGTTTTTTTAAATAGTCCATAATGGTCCTTCTCGCGGATAACATGGTACATGGAATCTCTGTAGGCCGAGAGAAATTTTACGTTCCCTGCGTCTACAAAGAGATCTAAGTTCTTCATATTCACACCTCTTTAAAACTTGATTTGTATTCATTCCTTTCAACGGTGAACTCTTTTACCACTGATGGTTTCATATTTTTGTAAATATCACCAGCAAGTTCTTGGGGTTGAGCTAAAAAAATCACTTGGTTATTAAGGTTCGCCAAGGCACTTCCAATACCTGCACTATGGACATCATCCAAACTCGCAACAGGAGTATCCATCAATATCACATTATTCCTTCCAGTATATTGGTTCAATCCGAGCAAGAAGCTCATTGCAAGCACTTGTTTTTCACCCCTTGAGGGGTTTTTAACAGGGCTATTGTCCTTTGTTTTGATAATGAAAGCATAACTCTCTTCATCTTCGAAACCAATTCCACTGTATTCATCCGGTTTATTGGTAATCTCATTGAAAAGTTCATTTGATTTCTTTAGGATTTGATGTCTCTTTGATTCCGTCCCTATTTCCAATGCCTCATCTAGCAGTCTAATCAATTTTGAGAGATAATCTATATTTCTAGTTATTCTAACGGTATTAGTGTCATCATGACCAAGTCTTTTTATATCTCTTGTAATATCCTCTTTCTCTCTTTTTGATGATTTAATATTATATTTAGCGATCTTTATTTTATCCTCATTTTTTGTGTTTTGTATTTGTAATGAGCTTATTTCTCTGTTGATTTTAGCCAGATCGCCATATTCTTCTCTTTGACTTTCTTTATCTAAGTCCTTTTTAGCTTTTTCCAGATTATGAATCTTGTTTTTTAGCTCATCTAAGTTATCCATTTCCAATCCAAAATCACACCCATCCAGTAACCTTAAAGAGCTCATGAACTGCTGGTTCTCATCTTTGAGATTATCACGTTCATTTTTGTTCTTTTCAAACAACTTTAAAGATTCACTTATTCTTTCTTGTTCGTCTTTTAACTTTGAGATCTCTGAATCACTCAATTTGTGACCACATACTTCACATTTTGGAATACTTTTCTTTAGTATGTCTTCTTTAGCAGACTGGGTATCTGCTTGCATATCACTTAATCCACAAATATCTTGAAGGTCTCTAATCTTGTTATTGTTCTCATCGATGTACCTTTTTAAATCTCTCTCGATAAATTTTATGAAAAAATTAGTAGAGCTTGATGATAATTTACTTTCTATATCAGAACTTCTTTTATCTTGCTTACGTATGTCTTTATTTATTTTGTCTAAGTCTTCCATAACCTTAGGTAATTTTGCATAGCGAGTTCGTTGTTCCTCGAGTTTTTCGATATAATTATCGTTTTGTTCGATGGATTCATTGTGCTTTTCGATTTTTACGTCTTCATTATTTATATCTTTATTGAGTCTATTTATTACCTTTTTCTTTGTTTCTACGTCTTTGTTAGTTGATTTTTGCTGGGTTAGCTCGTTATCATATCTCTTTTCAAGCTTTGATAGGTCATCTTTTAATATTTGTATCTGTTTCAGACCTAATAACTGTAGAATGCTGTCCCTATAGTTCTGCTCTATGTTCTTTTGTGCGGTCATAAATCGGCTGAGTTGTTCACCATCGAACATGAAGAAATCAGCAAAATTTTGTGGGTTTATGTGATTTAACATCTCTTGAGCTTCATCGACATCAAGGATGTCATCCTGACCTTTGGATAAGGAAAGTTCAGAAGTTTTTTTAACACCGGGTTGATATTTCCTTTTAAGAGTATAAGTCTTGTTTCCGTATTCAAATGTTATCTCCACAAAACACATATCTTTAGAGGGGTCCAGCCTGTCATTGAGAAAATCTTTAATAGATATCTTGTCGGAATCCTTAAAATACTCTATGGACTCACCATAAAACCCCCACTTAATCGCATGAAATAGAGTTGTCTTTCCAGAACCATTTGGGACATTGAACAAAAATATATTTTTATCGGTTTTAGTGGTAAAGTCCAATGTGTTCTCACCATAATAACAGGCAAAGTTGAACAAAGTTATTCTAATTAACTTGAAATCAATCATTCTTTTACGTCCTGAAGTATTTGGTCGATTTCATTGATCACTTTTAGTTTGTGCGCATCTGAAATGTTCCTATTTATCACATCTAACATCTGTTCTACCACAGCTGCATCTTGGACTGTGAACACCCGATCAATAATATCTTTAATATCATCATCCATTGAACAGTCACTCCATAGAATCTATAATAATATCCCCATATTCAAGTTTTTTAATCATATTTTCAGCCCCATTAATAGCATTATCCATGAATATGGATATTCTTTGAAGCTGATTCTTTATAAGTGTAATCTCATAATCCGATAGTTTGCTTTTACCAGACTTCAGTTCATCGACAGGACGTGGAAATACAAACATATCATGTACAATGGCAAATTCCTTATTTTTATGTAATCTAAGAATCCGACCCCTTCTTTGAATGTACTCACGGGGGTTACGCGAACTTGTAAGAATTATCGCAGAATTGCAAACGGGTATGTCGATTCCCTGATCAAGACATTTTATTGCAACAAGGAATTGTAAATCCCCGTTCTTGAACGAATCAAATACATGCTCTTTATTTTTTGGGTTCAGGTCTCCATAAAATTTTCGGCACTTAAATCCTTCTCTTTCGATCATCTCTGCAACTTCGTTCATATGGTCCTTATCATTACAATATACAAGACATTTGTTCAGAGAATCAGACTCCTCTACAAGTATCTCTTTAAGGACCCTGAACTTGTCTTTGCATTCTTTTATTATGTCTGCCCTCTGATTCAACAATATCTGTAAATAAGTTCCATTTTCAATATTTTGTATATCTATATGACCGCCGTTCGTCTTTATCGCAATTTGCTTCTTTATCTTTTCAGACAGTTCTTCGTATCTATCTAATTCATCCCCTGTCAAAGAACAATCGTGAAGATGATACTTGTATTGACATAGACAGGGTTCATATCCATCAGGAGGTCTTATTGCTTTTTCCATGTCCCAAACGAATATTGGCTCCTTTCCAAAATATTCCTGTATCGCACTGTTACCTTCTTCATCCCATGCCCTTTCTGGTGTCGCACTAAGACCTAACCGGTACTTTATATCGGTGAACTGGGACAATATTTTTCTATTTTCAGAAGAACCAATCTCATGAACTTCGTCAATGATTAGATACATATTCTCTCTCAACAAATTGCCAATCTTACTTACGAACTCGTTCCCCCTCATAGTACCAAATACAACGATTATTATGCAAAGTGCCTTCTCTCTTTTGGATTGACGAATTTCTCTTTCAATGTTCATCTTCCATCCAGTATTAGAATAGCAGAGTATCATTCTATTTGGGACATCCCCAAAAACAGATTTGCACTCTTCCGTCCACTGATTAGCTAGTTCTCTTTGTGGTACACCAATAAGTAATAACTTCGATTTCAAGTCAAGTTGTTTTATTGCATTCAAAGCGGTGAATGTTTTACCAGTACCTGTTGCCATCTCCAAAATTCCGCGATATTCATTGTCAACCCATGCTTGAATCGCTTCTTCTTGATAATTTCTTAAGGACTTTTTTGTGCTTTGATCGCATGCATCTGTACTTTCATGGAAACTACACCCACCATAGCTGGAACCTTCATCGTATTTTGCGTTTAACTCTTCGTAGGTGAAATCGATTTCGTCATGAGGATTTGGAACATTCTTTGGTCTTATGGAAATTAGGTCTTTCTTTAAAGCAATAGGTAAATCCATCACTTCACTAGTATTATCCTGATTTGACCAAATTTTGTTAAAATCATCCATTGCTGAATTTATAAATTCCTTATGTCCTTTTTCCCAACTTCTATGAACACAAAAAGATTCTCTATTTTCTCTCCAAGCTTTCCCTGTTTCATTGATAGAACCATCAATTTGAATTCTGTTACCATCGTAATCTTCAAAAATTAGAACTTTTTCATGGAACAATGAATCTTCTGAGGATAGATAGTTACCATTTTTATCTTTGTTAACTCCTATTTTTATTTCGAGTTTATCATTTGCGATCAACCATGCTAAAAGCTCAAATCTTTTTTTGACAACATTATTCTCAAAATCTTCCTTACATACATCCCATTTTTCATACAATGTTGCATCGATTTTCTTAGTGCCAGTATTTATTGCATCAACATCTTCTTGGGAAAGTTGACTACCTATAATCAAATACATCTTTTCCCCATTTTCAACGAAAGCACTTATTCCTCGTGCAGCTGCTGCAATCGCTGTTGAAGAGAAAAAACCTGCAATTCGATAGTAATATCTAGATCTACTCAAAGCTGGAACAAAAAAATCTTGTATTAGGTCGTGCGTAGCACTACTATACCTTGTAGACCATGAAAAATCTAGTAATCCCCCTGTTTCAATCATCTAATATATCCTCATTTATCCCAAGAACTATTTTTCTTCTAATTTTATCAAGTTCGATTTCATGAGAATTATCATATTTTGATTCATGGAACTCAGACCTTTCAATGATATTTTGCACTTTTCTCCACTCATCCTCATCAAAAGTCTTCTTTAAGCTACTTAGGGTCCTGAGTATATTTTTGTTACCACTGTATACTAAAATTGTTCTAAGTAGACTTAGTAATTCTTGATTTTCATAATCAATCCTTTCAATCTTTTCATTTATATTCTGGGGAGTTTGGAATAAATGAGAAATACTACTAATCTCATCAAACCTTAACAAGCCTGTAAAACCTAGAATGTCATAACACTTCTCACCAAGTAAGTCTATTGTTTCATCGAGAACAAACGGTATCAGTTCCATTATATTGTCTTCGAATTCCCAATTCTCTTTAATTAAAATTGAGTATTCTGTACTAAGATCATCTAATACATAAACACAGACAAAAAAATCATCGAGGAATCCTTCTGGACCTTCATCATCAGGGATATAATCGTCAGGTATTGCAAAATAACTAAAACAAGAGTTGATTTTAAACTTTGCTTCCCATGTCAATTCTCTTGAAGTGTAAATCCTTTGAAGCAAATTGAAAAAACGGGGAATGTTCCTTAAAAGTGATTCGTATTTTCCTTCGTACCTCGAAAATATCTCATCGACCATCTCAGAATAAACTTTTGTTTCACTTTCAATCATGTATGAACTCCATATACCTTTTTATCTCTCCAAATTCATGATGTGTTCTAATAAGAGATCGAAGTTTCATCATTTGGTAGGTCTCAGATTCAATTTCCAATATCGAATTTGCTTTTACAGCAAGCATGGCATAGAGTAAGCGGCGTTTTTCTTTACGCATCATGAGCCTTTTAGTCTTGTCCTGATCATACAAGAAATCAAATAGAGTGAATTTACTAAAACCTACAATATCAAGGATTTTCTCAGTTTTATCTCCGAGAATATCTGAGGCTCTGTTAACAATATCATAGATTAATTGAAAAATATCATCTTCAAAATCAAGGCCACCCATGTTATCCAAAATAATGTTCTTGGATACTTTATCTCTTATTTCTTTGAGCACATAGGCACATATGTATAAATCATCAAGATATCCATCCTTACTTCTTTTGTCAGTAATTATGTCCTCTTCAAGCACAAGGTAGGAAAGAGCTGCATTAACAAGCATCTTTGTATACCACTGGGATTTATTATTGCAACCAATATTGCACAACAATTGATAAAAATCAGGTAGGTATTTTAAAATATCTTCATCGTCTTGGTAATTATCAACTGCACGCTTAAGACAATCATAATATGACTTGTTTCTAAGAACTTCCTTTCTTTCGAAATCAATATTATTATCCATACAATACCCCCTACAATTAGTAAGAAAATCATGATATGATTTCCAATCTTTATATAAAAGATAATTTAAAATATTGTAAATAATCTTGTCGGTCAGAATCAAAAATATTATAGGTGACATTCGTGAAATACATTAGAGATGGGCGTGCTCCGATACCAAAATCGAAAATAACCTCTAGGGTCATGAGTGCAAACGTTGGGAAGGACACGAAACCTGAACTTTTACTTAGAAAAGCATTGAGATATATAGGGATTCCTGGATATCGACTTCACTGGAAAAAAGTGCCAGGAAGACCCGATATTACATATCCAGGTGGTAAGATTGCAATATTCGTAAATGGTTGCTACTGGCATAGGTGTCCATACTGTAACCTCCCTCTTCCAAAATCACATACCGATTTCTGGGCAGAGAAATTCAAGAGAAACAAAGAAAGGGACGATGAAAATATACGTTTACTAAAGGCAGAGGGATGGAAAATAATCGTATTATGGGAATGCGAAATAAAAAGGGACGTAATGGAATGTGCTGAAAGAGTAAGAAATTTGGTGTGCAAAATAGACAGCTGAGCCTTTGCTAAAGTTGATAATTTTGCTTTAAATCATGAATGAATGCCTATCCTGCTCTTGTTACACAAAAATATTCTTCCAATACCTTATATAGCCAACCTTTTGAAAGTACTTGGTGCCTAATCAAATTATGCTTTCCAACTTTGAATGCAGTTAATGTTGTAATTAAGGCCACAATATTGGCAATGGATACGAAATTATTTTCTCATTCCATCCCGAGAGTAAGGGTTTTAGAAACCTTATATCCCACAACTTAATTTTAGTTCCTTTGTTCAACAATAGTCTAGAGGTTATAAATCATCCTAGGGAATGTATTGTCCTTTCAAATGGTTTCATGCATATGTTTTCACGATATCTCCAACACCGTTTACCCTTGCTGATATAATTAGAAAGAGAAATGGTTACGAAATCGCTCTGTTTTTCAACCAAAAAAGTCACTAGATTATAAACAGTGTCATATCCATCTCTCCCAAATCATCCGCTGCACTGCCGGATGCAATGGAAGGTATGGATTTTCAGTCTTCTTCGATTTTGGGGGATGATGTGGACGTGCACATGTGGCACTAACTGACCGGCAGCATCTTTGTTATTGAGACCGACGTTTGAGCCGTCTGCTGTCAAATCTCAATGAGAACTGTGCAATTTTAAGCAAGTTAAAAATAAACTATTGGTATCTGTTAATATCTATTAAATTAATAGTTAGTATTATTAAGTATTAAATTCTATAAAATGTACTAATTTATTAGATATTGATAATATGAAAAAGATACTCAAAACATCCTCATTGTCCACGGAAGATGGAACTGAGGCAATGAAGTACATTCATGATCAGGATGTGATCAATTTTGTTTCTGAATATAATCGGAGATATCTTCATTGGGAAGAGGTTGGAAAAAGAAAAGACAAAATTCCAATCAAACCAATTTACTTGTGGTACTTAATGAAAATGTTTCGGGTCACGAAGGCTCCCAATAAAGTTGTTTTTGGAAAATATATATTTCATTATACGATGCTTGACGAGTTTCAAGAAAAATTGTACACTCTCGATAAAGGCGCAGCAGGAACTCTTGCAAGCGTCATCGATGCTATCTCTGACAATCGTGAAAAGTACATATTAAATTCTCTTATGGAAGAAGCTATTGCATCAAGTCAGATCGAGGGAGCAACACCATCACGTCGAGTCGCAAAGGAGATGCTAAGGAAAAGTAAAAAACCAGAAAACAAAGATGAGCGGATGATCATTAACAATTATAACACAATGAAATATGTGTTAGAAATAAAAAATGAAGAAATGACCCCTGAACTTCTTCTGGAAATTCAAAAAAGGATGACCGAAGGTACTTTCGACGATCCTGAAGACGAAGGCGTTTTTAGAGACAACGATGAGATCCGAGTTTTTGATAATGATGGTGAAGTTTTACATACTCCTCCAAAAAAAGAAGAAGTATCAGAATTAGTGAGCGAACTGTGCAATTTTGCAAATAATGATGACCAGTTTTTCATCCATCCCATAATCAAAGGAATATTTCTTCATTACTTACTTAATTATATTCACCCATTCAATGATGGAAATGGACGTACTGGCAGAAGTCTATTTTACTGGTATGTCCTGAAAAAGGATTATTGGCTTTTTGAGTATATGTCCGTATCACGTTTGATCTACAAAAAACGCCGGCAATATAAATTGGCATATCAATATACAGAATCGGATTACTTCTTTGATAAAGATAAAGAGATTGGTGATCTGACATACTTTATTAAATTTAATTTGACTGCTATAATAGAATCGTTGCATGAAATTCTAAAATATCTTGAAATTAAGCAGCAGGAACAATATCAGGCACTGAAATACATGAATGAATCTGATGAATTAAACACCAGGCAACGAGAAATACTTAGGCAATTTATAAAATATCCACACAAAACAATGGCAGTAAAAGAAGTCATGAATACACAAGGTGTATCTTATGCTACGGCAAGAAGTGACTTATTTTATCTTGAAGAAATTGGTCATCTCAAAAAACAAAAATCCGGGAAGGAGTTTTTATTTGTTTTAATACACAATGATGCATAAAAGTGTTAAGAACGATAACTCCTCTCTCATACCTTAAGCTTTATCAATCAACCCTCAACCTCTCAGCCAGCTCTTCCAGATCGTTCCCTGCATCGCTCACAGATACTATCGAATGCATTGAACCGCCATTATCCCCATTCATTCTCGGGATGATGTGTACATGCACATGTGGCACTAACTGACCGGCAGCAGCCTTGTTATTAAGACCGACGTTCGAGCCGTCTGCTGACATTGCATCTTCTAACATCCCTGTTAGCATTTTCACGGTGGCGAAAAGTGAACCGGCATCTTCCGTTGGCATGTCGGTAAAGCTGTCGTAGTGCTTTTTAGGGACAACTACGGTATGCCCTCTGGAACATGGGTTTATGTCAAGGAAAGCATAGGTTTCTTCGTCCTCATAGATCTTATGTGATGGGATCTTTCCCTTTATTATATTGCAGAACAGACAATCCATATTTTGACTCCTCCTACATATTTCCGTTTTACTTATTTATAAGATTCTACTGGACATGCATTATTTCCTGTGTTTGTTGTATGTTGCGAGTAATGCTATTGCGAGCAGTGCTGAGGGGAGGGTGAATGCTGGAGTTTGTTTATTCTCTGTTTCTGCTGGGTTTTCGGAGGTTGGTCTGCCTTCGTAGTATTCGGTGGGTATGGACAAATATCGGATTCAGTATTTTTTGCTGTAATAATCCATTTTCCAATATTAGTACCGTTAACATTGCATATAGATTTAGAAGTATTAAACCCTAAAAAATTCAAAATAAAATAATTTTACAATTAAGCTATATGTTATTTCAAAAACGGTGTTTCCTATTATTGTTGCTACCTTTCTTTAACGCATCTTCAAATTTTTTCTTTGCAAATTTTTTAACACGTTCCTTTTCAGTGTACCAACTATCTTTATTATTTTTCTTAAAGCCACAACCAACACATGTCCAACTATACCTCTCCATAAATTCTTATTTTCCTCGAGCTCAACTTCACATTTTGGGCATCGATGGGGTGTTTTTATATCAACGTCTTCTGCGGAATTATCGGTACGAGAAAATCCCCATTCTGGGTTATTAGGTATACGTACATCCCATAATACATTCTGATAGCTTATTTTTGCAATATTTTTCCACCCATTAATAGGAAATCTTGCTACTCCCACCAATGGGTCCATGTTTGCCATTTTGATTTTGTAATACCTTGATTTAATAATAATCGCTGTGTACCATAGTAAAACCAATAAGCACAACACTATCCAATATTTCAACTCGATTTTTTCTATATATAGTAGCCATTCCCTGGTTTTGAGCCAAGAATAAATTGAAAGTCCTATTGGCACTGATATTACTGAAACAATTGGCAAAAAAACGTTCTGCAATAGCAAATCTGTAATTTTCATAAGCTACCATTATCATTATCAATATAAAATATTATTATTTCTACAGATAACCTTCAACCACACGGATGCGTTGAACAGAAATGATTAATTGGTTGCGTGAAATCACCAATACTTATCTCTGAAATGGAGTGAAAGCTGCGTTGTTGTTGAAATAGGCCGATTCAAAGAGATTGTAACAGTACTTGTTATGACTGGGATGAATTTTCACTTGTTCGGAAGTATTCGGAGTTGAGATCTCAATATCCAGAAGTGTTTGAGGAGATTGAGAAAATGGTCTCGAAGCTCCTCTTTCATCCATTTTTATCATGATGTTCTATTTTTGTTTTACATTTATTTTTGAATTTTTTGCGTTTGATTAATTCCTGAATAAATATAGAATAAATTAGCTAAAGGTCGATCTCCAATAACTTTAATACACTTAAAAAGTAACCAAAAATTGTATGAAAATATTACTTCCCACTGACGGGTCAGGATATTCGGAAAACGCTGCAATGGTTGCAGGTCAGATCGCAAGCAAACACGATTCTGAGGTCATAATCGTTCATGTGGTCGAAGACAAAGGGCTTGGGAGGAAAACGTGGCGTGAGAACGGTGCTGAGCATGTGATCAATAGTGTAAGGGAAGAACTTCTCAAAAGAGGGTGTAAAGAGCAGAACATCATCTCCGAGACAGTTGGTGGTCATGCCGCAGAAATGATCGTAAAGACTGCAAAAAAGCATAATGTCGACAGGATCGTTATAGGCACTCGTGGTCATACTGGAATTAAACAGATAATGGGTTCTGTGACACTGAAGGTCCTTCAATTGTCACCAATACTTGTTCTGGTCGTTCCTCCTGAATTTCGGTTATAATGAAAAATGTTGGTCAAAGGCTGATATGTTCTCTTATCATCTCTTTTCCCGCAAGAACATCTTCGATTGAAAAAACCTCCAGATTGAATATCCCTTTGTAACCTTTAAGCGAATTAAGCACTGAATAATCGATCGTGCCGGTTCCGGGTGCCATGTGCTCATCTCCATCGTAATTGGAGGTCCATGTTCCGTAATTGTCATGCAGGTGCACATGTATCACTTGTTCTGATACTGTCCTGATGAACTCGTTCAGTTTCTCATGGTCCCCTCCGCAGGTCAGGTTCGCATGACCGATGTCAAATGTCACCCCAAGGTTCGAAGAATCCACTTCATTGACCACTTTGAGCAGTTCTTCTGCTTCACAACAGAGATTTCCGGGGTCGGTAGCTTCTTTGTTCTCAAGTCCTAGCATGACATTGTTCTCTGATGCAAAAGCTGCAAGTCTTTTCAGATTTGTTGTCATCCTGCCAAGGGACCTTTGTCTGTCATCTCCTACTCTGCCGGGATGGATGACAACTGCTTTTGTTTCGAGCTTTCCTGCGAGCTCTATGCATTCTTCCATTAGCTTGAAATGAATGGGCTCCATGGATGCAGTATCAACCACAAGGCCCTTTGGATATGTTGGAACGTCTGCAAAATAATGTGCATGCATGGATGTATCAAGATCGCATGTGGACAGTTCGTCGAGGATCTGTTCTAACCTGTTTTTCTGAAGGCAGTTTCCTTCATATACTCCAAGTTTTGGCATATAGAGCTCCACGGATCTGACATGTTGGTCCAGCTCTTTAAGACTGCCTGCAAAGGAGGATGCACCTATGATCATATTGATTAGAACGAAAATAGCCTCTAATAACAATTTTGGTCTGGGGCAACAAACCAAAATCCTTATCTAAATTTACCTGATTAGATGGTTTCAATGAAGTTGTATGTACCACATGTAGGTCATCTTGAAGGACTTGAAGACCTGCTTTCAGGATCTGATGATATCTATGCTGTCTATATGGCAGGGTCTCCCGATTATATTGGCACTGGCAGGACCAACCTGAGTGCGCCGAAGCTTGAAGAGATAGCTATACAGACAGAGTACGCACACGATAAGGGCGTGAAGATGGAGATCATCCTTAACAGTTCCTGCATGGGTGGACAGCAACTTACGCCGGAAGGTTACCGAACCATCGATTGGTATTTCGATAAGTTGAACAACATTGGTATAGATTCGATCACTGTTGCAGATCCCTTCTTTGTGGAGATGCTTGCCAAGGATTATGATATGGATGTGGTGGTCTCGGTACTCTCTTTTGTGGATTCTCCTCAGAAGGCCGAGTTCTATGAACAACTTGGAGCAACTACGATAGTTATTGATCCTGTAGTGAATAGGCAATTCGATAAACTGGAAGCTATCAGGGATGCAGTATCATGCGATCTGAAGTTGCTTGTAAATGAGGCCTGTTTGTATCAGTGCCCTTTCAGGTATGCTCACTTCAATTTCTTCTCACATGCCAATGGGCCGGGTCCAAAGCCTAATGTGCTTGATGATTATTACTACTTCAAGTGCTTGTCCTTGAGGATAAATGATCCGCAACAGCTCATAAAATCCCCCTGGATCAGGCCGGAGGACCTTAAGGAATACCGTCATATTACAGACACATTCAAGATCGGTGGCAGAACACAGTTCGTCAACTGGGTCCTTGATGCTGTAGATGCTTATGCCGGTGAGAGCTATGATGGGAACCTCATGGACCTTTTGGATAGCGTAAAGGACCTGAAAGATAATTTCTATGTCCCGAACAGTGAACTGAACGGGGCCATCGAGCAATGGAAAAGATGCGACAAGGTCTGCCACAAGTGTGGATACTGTAAGCGTCTTGCTGAGAAGGTTATTCAGGTATATTCCTACAATGGGGATGAACGTTGTACAATACCATTGGGATCATCAGGAGATAGAAAATGACTATGACACAAGATATGCTGAAAGCACGTGGGGCATTGGAGAACAAATTACGGGAACTTTTGGGTATACCTGTCTTTTTGATCGAAATGGATATTTTTGCCCTTCCATGTGGTTGCAGTGGTGTTACAATAAATACACGCGGGCTCCAATTGGATGATCTGGAGATATTCGAAGAACATATTATTAAATACTTTACGGAAACGGTTATATCTCTTGAGATTGATCCCGCTTTCCTTTTTGTTCGCCTGATTCCCGGAACTGCTGAGATCGCATCGGTCAATGCACGTATGCTTTGCAACAATTGTTACATGGATTTTAGCAGAGGGAGCGGCAGGCAACCACGGCCTGATATTTATATCTTGAAGTTTGACAGGCGAGAATGAGATAAAATTCTTGCAGAACCCTTTTTTTCCAGATAAGTTCCGAAAGGTTTATGAATGATTTTAGATAATGCTGTCCATCTTACGTTAGTCTATGCTATATTTACTTAATATGTGGCAAAAAATATCGAAGATAGTGTATATTCGCACTTATATTATATTTATTTAGAACTACGAAGGAGGAAAATAAATGGAACCACTCATGGGCATGGGTGTTCTAGCACTTATGGGCGCTGCCGCAACTATTGCTGGCACAACTGAGGATCTCGAATCTGATGTCGGATCTCAGAGTAACCCAAATTCACAAGTACAGCTAGCACCCCAGATGATGTATCCACATAGGATCTACAACAAAGCAATTTCTGGTGAACCACCATCGAATGCATTGATTTGTGCTATTGGCGGAACCGTGGCATCTGTATTGATGACTGCAAATCTGTCTGTGATCTTTGCTATCGCTATTGGTGCACTTGTTGCTTCAGCAGTACACGGAACATATTGTATCACGGCTTACATGGGCCGTACCGCAAGTCAGAAACGTTTCAGACAACCAATCTACCTTGATATTCTCAGATCACATACGCCAGTGATGATGGGATATGCATTTATTACAACATTCTGTATCCTTGTTGTATCATACATTATGGTGGCTGTTCTCGCACATCCTTTCCCACTTACGCTTCTCGCGTTCATTTGGGGAATTACTGTCGGAGCTATTGGTTCATCCACTGGTGATGTTCATTATGGTGCAGAGCGTGAATTCCAGAATGTTGAGTTCGGATCAGGTCTCAATGCTGCAAATTCCGGAAACATTGTAAGGAAAGCAGAATCCGGTCTTCGTAATGGTATTGACAATTCCTGGTTCTGTGCAAAGTTCGGAGGCCCAGTAACCGGTCTTGCATTCGGTATGACCGTTTTCTTAAGTGGCTGGGTAACAGCTGTCTTTAACCCTGCTATTAGCCTTACAATGGGCTGGCTTTCAGTTGCTGCAGGAGTTATTTTGGTGTTACTTTTGATTATCTGGAACAGAAAAATCGAAGTAGCAGCACGTAAGGCATTTGGTCCTTACAAGGAAGAAGAGGAGGTCGCTGCATGATAGATGTAGCAGGAATTTTAGCAGAGAACATTTTATACATCGCAATGGTAACCCTTGGCGGTATGCTTATTTCATGGAGTGTTCACTTCGTGCCTGTAGGTGGAGCACCTGCAGCTATGGCACAGGCAACCGGTATTGGTACTGGTACTGTACAATTGGCTGCTGGAGCAGGTCTCACAGGACTTGTAACCGCAGGAGCCGTTATGGCAGTATCTGATAGTCTCCTACTTGTTGTTGCATCCGGTGGAGTCGGAGCAATGATCATGATCGCTGTAACAATGATCGTGGGTACATGGGTTTACGTTTATGGCGTTGGTGTACCACCAGCATCCGCAAAAGTAGACTATGACCCTATCACAAAAGACAGGCAGGACATCTACGTTTCACAGGGTACTGAGGGACACGGACTTCCAACCGTCTCATATGTGAGTGGTGTTATTGGCGGTGCTCTTGGTGGCATTGGCGGTTCAGCTATCTACTTCGCTCTCATGAGCACCAGTACTACTCTCATCCAGAGTGACCTTGTAGCACTTGCAAGTATTTTCGCTGTAGGTATCTTTTTCGTGAACGCAGTAATTCCTTCATACAACATTGGAGGAACCATTGAAGGTTTCCACGACCCTAAGTTCAAGAAATGGCCAAAGGCAGTTCTTGCATCCTTTGTGGCAACATTGATGTGTGCTTTCGTTGGTATAATCACTATCGGAGGTCTCTAATATGTCCGCAGGAGGAGCTGGTGGAGAAGCCACAGGTGGCATTCCACAGAATCAGTTGATCGCTCTGGGATCTCTCGGAGGTCTCGCAGGAGCATACGCAGGTCATTTCCTTTCCATTACATCACCTGCATTCGCATTCCTTGGTGCGCTTGGTGCTATCTGTGCTATCGTATGGGGAAGTGCAGCTGTCAGGCGTGTAGCAAGTTATGGTCTTGGTACCGGTGTTCCATCCATTGGTATGATGGCACTTGGTATGGGTGTTGTTGCATCCATGTTCGGACTTGCAGTAGGCGGTATTGCCGGACCTATCGTAGCATTTATTACAGCATCAATTATCGGACTTGTCATTGGTGTACTCGCTAACAAGGTACTTGGAATGGGCATCCCTATTATGGAACAGTCCATGACAGAGATCGCTGGCGCAGGTACACTTACCATCATCGGCCTTAGTGTCGCAATGACAGGTACCTTCATGTTCGATGCAGTACTGGAAACCGTTGTTGCGACCGGATATATCGCAGTGATCTTCATCGCTGGTGGTATGGCAATTCTCCATCCATTCAATGCGAACCTTGGTCCTGATGAGAAACAGGACAGGACATTGATGACCGCTTTAGAGAAAGGTGCGATCGCAATGGTAGTTGCAGGTATCGTAGCAACCGTCGTAGATGGTGCATCCGCTGTTCCATCCATTATGATCGGTGTTTTCATATGGTACATTGCATTCACTAAATATGTCAAACTCGTTAACAGAGACGCATATAAGGTTCTTGGAACCGGTCTTCTGCCTACTGAGGAGGAATTAGAATGAGCATGGTACACGTAGCACCAGAAGCACATCTTGTATTGGATCCACTTACATCAGTTCTGGCAGCAGAACGTGAGGACATCATCTGTTACTCAATGGATCCGATCATGGAACAGGTCAATGAACTTGATAAGATCGCTGATGATCTGGTCAATTCACTTTCACCCGACATGAAGCTTTTGAACGCCTTCCCCGGAAGGGAAGAAACAGCATTAAAAGCAGGTTTCTACGGTAACACTTTCTATGGTGTTATAGTCGGTCTTGTCTTCTCAGGTATGATAGCATTGACACTATACATCCTCAGTTTGATCGGAGGTCTATAATATGGTAGATAAAAGAGAACCAGCAGTAGACTGGCCAACCCTAAAAGGTGAATACGATGTAGGGGACGTAAAGAACTGCGTTGCTGTTATCACCTGTGGATCACACATACCTAGCGGCCCACAACTTGAAGCCGGAGCTGCAATTACAGGTCCATGTAAAACAGAGAACCTTGGTCTTGAGAAGGTCGTTGCACAGATCATTGGAAACCCTAACATCAGATTCGTGATCATTACCGGTTCCGAAGTCAAAGGACACATTACCGGTGAAGCGTTCATAATGGTCCACAAGAACGGTGTAAGTGATAATCGTATTGTGGGCGCGACAGGTGCTATTCCTTATGTTGAGAACCTCACTGATGCAGCAGTCGAAAGACTTCAGCAGCAGGTTGAAATGATCAACATGATCGGTACCGAAGATATGGGACAGATCGTTGCAAAGATCAAAGAATGTGTGGCAAAAGACCCTGGAGCACTTGATGTTGATCCTATGGTCGTCGAAGTCGGCGAAGCTGGCGGCGAAGGTGAGGAAGAGGTCGGTGGACTTAAGCCAATGGCAGCTGAGATCGCAACGATCAGGAGCAGGATCCTTGATATTGACCGGGAAATGGTCATTGCCGGTAACTGGAACAAGTACCATGCAGGCGTACACGCAGGTAAGGTCGAAGGTATCATGATCGGTCTTGCAATTACGCTGTCACTACTTGGCCTATTGTTATTCGGGAGGTAATTGACATGGCAGAAGAAATAGAATCTGGACAGGGAGTCCCAATGGTAATCAACCCACAGATGGGTGCCATTGAAAACGTTGTCGATAGAATTCGATACAGGGCTCAGCTTATCGCAAGGAACCAGAAGCTCGACTCCGGTGTTAATGCCACAGCTGCAACCGGCTTCATTGTCGGTTTTGGATTCGCAGTTCTGATGGTATTGATACTCCCATTGATCATCTGGCAGGTAGGTGGTGTAATATGAGCGACGCAAAGAACACAACACCAAGTGTTGTAACAGACCCTGTAGATTTCAATGAGGTTCTTGAGAAGCTCAATTTGATCGACGAGAAGATCGAATTCGTAAACAGTGAGATCGCACAGAGGATCGGAAAGAAATTAGGTAGGGATATAGGCATAATGTACGGAGCAGTAGCTGGTATATTAATATTCTTGATCTACATTTCACTCTCTCCCATACTCATCTGATAAGAGGTAATAACATGTTCAAATTTGACAAAAAACAGGAAGTATTCGAGGTTGGTGGCGTAAAGTTCGGCGGTCAGCCAGGGCAGTACCCAACAATTCTCATTGGTTCAATGTTCTACAACAGGCACAAGATCGTGACCGATGAAGATGAGGGAGTTTTCGACAAGGAAGCAGCAGACAATCTCTGGAACCACATGCTTGAGATGACAGATGTAACAGGCAATCCATGCGTTAACCAGATCGTCGGTGAAACAACACAGGCGATCAAGAAATACATCGATTGGTTCGTTGCAGAAGATGACAAGACACCTTTCCTTATCGACTCATCCGCAGGCGAAGTACGTGCTGCAGCAGCAGAATACGTTACAGAGATCGGTGTAGCTGACAGGGCTATCTACAACTCTATCAATGGCAGTATCCATGACCATGAGATCGAAGCTATCAGAAAGAGTGATATCAATGCTTCAATCGTCCTTGCTTTCAACGCAACAGACCCAACCGTAAAAGGAAAGCTTGAGGTTCTTGAGACTGGTGGTCCAGGTCAGACCATGGGTATGCTCGACATCGCAAAGGACTGTGGCATAACAAAGCCACTCGTCGATGTAGCTGCAACTCCACTCGGAGCAGGCGCTGGTGCATCCATGAGGGCAGTAATCGCTGTAAAGGGTCACTTCGGTCTCCCTGTAGGTGGTGGATACCACAACCTTGCTTCTGCATGGGACTGGATGAAGGATTACAAGAAGGGCTTCGCGACAAAAGAGGAGCGTAAGGCAGTTTACATGCCAACAGATATCGGAACGAACCTTGTCCCGCAGACACTCGGTTCCAACTTCCAGCTGTTCGGTCCTATCGAGAACACTGACACAGTCTACCCTGCAACCGCAATGGTAGATATCATCCTCGCAGAGACCGCAAAAGAACTCGGTCTTGAGATCATGGATGAGAACCACCCAATCAACAAGCTGGTCTAAACAACCAGCTTTTCATTTTCTTTTTTTTCATTAACTTATTTCTAATTTCGAGATCTGTATTTTGAATTCCTTTTCGGTTCATAAGAGTTGTAAAACTCCACAACTAATTATTCTGGCAATAGTTTCTTTATAAAAATAGTCCGCAATATGGGATTTATTTATACTGTTAGTTACAATTACGCCGTATGGATCAAAAATTATCATCAACTCTCATTTTTGCCATCATAATAAGTCTTTCAATTGTATTGTTACTTGGTCTATTGTTATTCGGAAGATAATTGACATGGCCAAAAAATAAAATCCGGGTCGCAAGTCCCAATGTCACTATCCTGCAGACACTCAGTTCTAACTTCCAACGTTTTGATATTATCGAAAACACTGACACAGTCTGCTCTAACGTTATGGTAGATATAATTCTTCAGAGAGCGTGATTGAATTCGGTATAGATCATGGATGAGAACCACTCAATCAAGAAGCTAGTCTAAACGACCCTCCTTTCACTTTTTAAAACCCCTCATGCTTCGCTCAAGAGCAGCATGCATGTAAAAAAGTGAGAATTAAGGTAGATCTTCGATCATCTCAAAAAAAGCTTTGTTCAATGTCGAATTGAGGTCAATGCCCAGTTCCTCTACGGTATATCCAAAAGCAAGCCCTAACAATTGTGTGTAATGTAGCACCGGTATTGAATGCTCTGTACCATCCCTTTCATTAAGGTCCGTTTGTCCCACATCAAGTTGCATGTGGCAGAACGGGCATGCGTTGACAATACAATCAACCTCTGCTGCTTCTATCATTGACAATTTATGCTCTGTGAGGGCAAGGGCCTCATCGCTCAAAGCAGACCTGACCCCTCCGCCAGCACCGCAACATTCCATCTTATCAGGATAATCCACACTTACTGCACCTGTGGCCTCAACAAGCTCATCAAAGAAAGAAGGCCTTTCCACACTCATGCCTACCCGCCCTTTTGAAGGCTTCAGCAGGTGGCAGCCATAATGCACAGCAACCCTGATGTCCAGGGACTGTGTGACAAGCTCACGTATATTCTCAGGCTCTATTTCCTGATACAAGAACTCCGTAATATGGCGAATATCCTGTGTGCCTTTAAATTCCCTGTCTATGGCTGCAAGGTGGGAATTAACACTTTCCTTAAGGTCCTCGTCAGCTTTCAATTCATTATTTGCATCGGCAAGGGACCCATAACATCCATTACAGATAGTAAGTATGTCACGTCCAAGATCTTCGGTTAATGAAATATTCCTGCTAGACAGGGCAAGCCATGTGGTCTTATCGAACGACCGAAGAATTCCCGGTGCCGGACAACATGAAGCTCCTTCAAGATCGACACAATCGATATCCAATTTCTCTAAGCACAACTTTGTACTTTTTTCAATGCCTGGATAACGATTGGGGATCACACAGCCAAGAAACAGCGACAATTTGGGTATTTCGTGTTCCTTCCTTGCAGATTCACTCATTTAGCATCAACTCATCGAATTTACAGTCAGCAAGCAACTTCTTAACTTCATTCAAAGCATCCGGATAACTATGTACTGTGGGTGGCATTTCATCCATCCCAAGTGATATTCTCTTTGTTCTGTTCTCAGCATTTATGGGGACTGCATGCCCATGTTCGATTAACAGTTTACCCACGGTGCGATGTTCCGGGAGGATGATCCCTTCATGTACTGCTATTGCACGTATCTCAAAAATAGCATCAACAATATCAATTCCCCTCGGGCAACGTTCCTGGCAATTATAACATGTTGTACATGTCCAAAGTGTCTCATCAGAAAGCACAGATTCACCTTTGCGAGCTTTCCTGAGCAAATTCCTTACATTCAGGCTCGTATGCCTTCCAGACGGACAACTGCCGGTACAAACGCCACAATGCATGCATTTGAGAATGTCAGTTCCCGTTTTATCCAGCCTGGATAGAAAAGTTGATCCATTTGTAGCAGACATTAAAATGATTTATCCTTTCATGCCTAATAAAAGATGTCGTTGCACTTTAAAAGATAGCAATTTATTTTATGTTCTATTTAGTTATCCTCCATAATAAGTACCATTCTTTTCTCTTTATTAACCTATGCTAGCTCTGAATTGGTTCAATTTATACGTATCATACTTAAATTACTTTCAACCCACTCGCTCTATATACTAATAGGAAAAAGACATAACCGTACATATGATGGAGATTTGAACAATGCCCGCATATACTGTTACAGAACTGAACAACCTCATCAAGAACACTCTGACGAACAATCCGAAACTTAATCAGATCTGGGTGCAGGGAGAGATCTCTAATCTTACAAAGCATAGTTCAGGTCATTATTATTTTACGGTCAAGGATGGAAAAAGTCAGATAAGTTGTGTCAGCTTCAAGTCTGTGAACCGGAATCTCCGGTTCGAGCTGGAATCATCCATGAAGGTCCTGGTATTCGGTTCAGTGGATGTGTATGTGGTACGCGGGCAGTATCAACTTTATGTTCAGGACATTCGTCCCGATGGTGTGGGCGAGTTATACAAGGCTTATGAACAACTTAAGAACAAGCTTGAGCAAGAAGGTCTCTTCAGTGATGTTCACAAAATACCAATCCCTGGATATCCTCTTAGGATCGGAGTTGTAACTTCTCCCACAGGGGCTGCGATACATGATATTCTGAATGTTATCAGGCGCAGGTATCCTGTCAATATCCTATTAAGCCCTACCATTGTTCAGGGGGAGAGGTCCGCGGAAAGTATTGTCAGGTCCATTGAACTGCTTAACCAGACGGATGTTGACGTTATAATTGTGGGAAGGGGTGGCGGTTCCCTTGAAGATCTGTGGTCTTTCAATGAAGAGGTCGTTGCAAGGGCTATTTTCAATTCCAAAAAACCGATAGTTTCTGCTGTGGGGCACGAAACGGATTTTACCATTGCTGATTTTACTGCTGACATGCGTGCTCCTACCCCCTCTGCTGCGGCAGAACTTGTAGTGCCGGATCAGAAAGAGGTAAAAAGACATCTTGCAACGTTGTCCTCGCGATTGGAAAATGAGGTGGAGCATGTTATTTCACAAGGGAAGGGTCGGCTGGAACAGATCCGTAAGAAACTGGAACCGCAACATATCATGGATATGCTGCTGCAGGATTCGCAATATTTGGACGAGCTTACAATGAAATTGACATCTTCAATGGGAAAGACAATAGTGGATAAAACGTTCGAACTTAAATTTCATTCATCTAAGCTCAATGCGGTAAGTCCTTTGAACACTATTCTCAGAGGGTATAGCATAGCAATAGATCCTGTGAATGATCTGTCTATCTCAAGTGTTACCGAGTTGGGGGATAATGATCAATTAGATGTCATTGTCAATGATGGCATATTTGAATGCAAGATTGAAAATATAATCCACAGCAGGAAGAAATACCTGCACTACGAAGGGTGATAAATTATGGGAACTACAAAGAAAGCCAAGGTAGAGAAAGGTGCGGCTGAAAAAGAACAGACATTCGAAGCATCTCTGGGAGAGCTGGAACATCTGGTCGATCAGCTTGAAAAAGGGCAGCTTACCCTTGATGAAAGTATTGAAACCTTTGAAAAAGGTATGAAACTGGCACTACTTTGCAACCAGATGATCGAGGATTCCGAGAAGAAGGTCGAGGTCCTTATGGAAAAAAGTGGAAAGCTTTTGACGGGACCATTTAATGAAATGGGTCAGTAAGAATGTGTGGGAGATGGTGTTATTGACATTGTTGGTGATAACCCCGGTAACTGCTGAAATCGAGAAAGTATAAGTAATCCTTATGCATATAGAAAATTATAATGTCCGAACTTCAGAATTTACCGTGTTGTATTGAGGGGCTCGATGAGATCCTTGGGGGTTTTAAATCACCATCTACCATCCTTGTCGCCGGTACGGCAGGAGTCGGTAAAACTACGATGGCACTTCAGATGCTTTCAAATGCCGCAAAGAGTGGAGAGAAAGTGCTGTACATACCACTTACTACAGTAACATCTGAAAGATTTGAGAAATTGCAGGCGGTTTTTCCGTTTATCTTTGAAAATATCAGTACTCATCCTCTAAACAGACAGGCAGCTGAAAAGGATCCTCTGAGTACGTTGATCGAAATGGGCAATGTCATAACTTCTGAAAATCCCGATCGTATTGTCATTGATCCTATCACTCCTATAGGATTTGGTTTTGTTGAACAGGAAAGAAGGCGTTTTTTCTATACTTTAGACTCCATGCTCAAGGAATCAAATGCTCTTGTGATGCTTACGGGCGAACTTCTCGAAGAACAGATCCATGGTTCAGTGGTAAGTCACCTCACAGATGGTATTATTTATCTGTCAAAAGAGAATTCCGGCTATCATACTGCACATAAACTGAGAGTTCTTAAAATGTTGGGGTCAAATCTCCAAAAGAGCGGCATGAGCACCTCCCGGGAATATAGTTATGATGTCAGTTCTGATGGTTTTGTTATCTATCCCCGTCTGGTAAGCTCGAAACTTGATATCATCTCTGAAACAAAGATACGTTCCGGGGTGGAAAATTTTGATCTTATGCTCTACGGAGGTATGATCGCAGGGAATAGTATGCTCGTTGCAGGTGAGCCTGGAGCGGGTAAGACTATCTTTTCATGGAGTTTTATAATGGAAGGGCTCAGCAATGGTGAAAACGGGGTCATAGTGTCCTATGGTGAAAGGCCGGAGCAGATTATCAGGGAAGCAGCAAAATTCAACTGGAATATGCAACAATATGTCGATTCCGGACAATTACAGTTCATTCATTCAAACCCTGAAGAAATTCATCCTGCCGAGCATGCAATAAAGTTAAAGGGTCTCGTAGAGGAACTTGGCATTACACGTATTGTGGTCGATGGTCTTGTCAATCTGGAGATAACTTTCCCGGATAACATCAAACTCCGCGGCTACTTGCTTAGCCTTATAAATTATCTTAAAAGTATGGGTGTATCTTCCGTTTTCACAACAGAACTTGATCCGCAGACAGGCAGTATAATGAGCAATGAAGCCTCATTTATCATGGATTCTGTTGTAACTCTTGAGCAAATACTCTGTTCCAATGAGGTCAAAAGGTATTTGAGGGTACTGAAATCCAAAGGTTCCCGCCATGGGCTGATCATGAGGGAATATGTAATTTCCGATACGGGCATCAAGCTTCAATGTGATGTGTTGCCTTGAACGGTATAATTTAAAAAAACATGAAAGTAGTGCATGTACTACTTTCATTTTTATATTGATTGTACGCTTCTTTCAACCGTTGTGCCAAGTTCTGTGAGTTTGTAAAACCCATTTTCTTCAACGATCAGATCCTTTTCGGCCAATTCCTCAAGTATCTTATCTGCAGATATCTTTGCAATATGCATGTTCTTGGCAATGCGTACTCCCTCCAATTGTCCTCTGGAGCCGAGTAAACTCAATAATTTCTGTCTGTTCTTGTTTCCTGTAATGAAACCCATTAGTTCTTCCATTTTCTCACCATATACAGTTTACTACTACATCATATAATTATATTCGTACAGTTGCTCCTGCGTTGTTGCGATCATGATAGGAATACTTTTATTAACTGTAAAGCATATCTATGCGTGGCGGGCTAGTCTGGGTAGGCCGGCGTTACCTATAACCCGAAATCGTCGATATGCGGGAGACGAAGCCAAAAGAAGTTGTTTTGATCATATCTAAACCTGTGATCTCAACTGAGAAGCCCCGTCCTGCTTGGATGATGTTGGTAGAAGAACTAATTGGAGAATTGGTTTTCCTATCTTTACAGTGGGAACCAGTCGAGGCCCGGAAGGGAGCAGACCTACCATTGACATTTGTCGCTTGTAGGGCTGCGGGGTGGAGGAGAGGTTGCAGATCATTTGGATTTGTGACAAGCGGCAACTCGCGGTATGCCCGCCACTTTGCACTTCAAATGAAAAGCATTATATAATGCGATTGCCTTTATGGAATCGCATTGGTGTAACAATAACTCTTAATGACGAGATAGCCAAGCCCGGTATGGCGCAGGATTGCTAATCCTGTGGTGCCCGGCACCTCGGGGGTTCGAATCCCCCTCTCGTCGTCCTTTTATCTAATTTATTACGATGTTTTTTTAATTGTGATCGAACAAGTAACTGGTAGGCTGAGAGATGGTCGATGGTAAATTAATAATCCCTGTGCTCAATGAAGTGCCTGTGATGAAAAAAGGAAGTAGCAAGTCAGATGGCTGTGGTGGCTGTTCAGGTGGCACTTGTGGTGCATTTGGAATACGTGCAGGTTCTGAAAAGAATGAAGTGCTCAGGAACATCCTCATATTCGCAATAATGGGAATTGGGATGCTCGTTGGGGTATTCTTTATTGTAAAACTGCTGAACCTGATCTTAGGCAATTGACTACTTATTCTTTTAAATGGTACGGTATCCTCATTTCCCGACCACATTTAAGGCATGTTATTGTCATGTATCTTCCATGAAGTCTCACTCTTGAGCTACTTCCGGGAACAAGGTATGAGCTACATCCTCTACACATTTTACGTTTCAGGGGGGATGGGAATCGTATTCGGTATTTCATCCCGATACGCCTTGCCAGATGGACATACCTGTCGCTTCTTCCGGGGTTGGAACTGTATTCCTCGGCCGCCAGTTTGAACAGGCGTTCTATCCTTTCGCTTGCCACATCTTTTATAATATTTTTTTGCTTCTTTTTCATTCGGGACATGTACATATTACCTATTGTGTATACACATAATCATTTTAAAGAATTATGACTTCTACATTAGGATCCTTTGCATTGATAAGCGCTTTGAACTTCTCTGGGTCTGCATCAGTACCATCAACAAGGCCATAATGCATAGGAATTGCAATCTTTGGCCCTATGGAAACTGTCGCATCAGCTGCTTCTTCTTCGCTCATTGTAAAATCGGCACTTATGGGTAGAAGGGCCACATCTGCATGTATCTCAGCCATTTCGGGGATCAAGTCTGAATCTCCGGCATGGTATATCTTTATGCCTTCCAGTTCGACTATATAGCCTACACCTTCTCCGCGCGGATGGTTTGGCTTATTAAGATTGTATGAAGGCACGACCTCTATATTCACTCCTTTTATCGCCAGATCTCCTTTGAGCTTATCTCCCTCAATGATTCTGCGTGCATCGCCTTTGAACTGTAATGACATATTTTCCGGGATCAAGGTAGTTGTCATGCTTCCGCGTATCTTCCGTATGGAATCCGGGTTGCAATGGTCGAAATGTTCGTGTGTCAAAAGTATGATGTCAGCTTCATCTTCAGGGCTGATCTCATCTGGGATCTGATATGGGTCAATGTATATCACTTTTTTCTGCCCGCGAAATATGAATCCGGCATGTCCTAGCCATTCTATTGATACATTACCAATTGTTGTGGTTCTCATGGTCTGGTCTCCTGAAATGTTCAGTTAAATATGCATCCTCTGAGCTTATGGTGGCATTAATGGTACAATATATCTTAAAACTGCCGAACTCGTGAAAGTATGAATCTTATTCCAATAGTATAATTTTTTACAAACCCCACTGATAATATTTATATAGAAGGGGTTGTGTATATACAAATAGGCGTATTGTGTATGTAAATTTTTACTTAATAATCAAAATATTAACGGCACAATCGAAAAAAGGAAGGGTGAAATTATGAAGATTAGAGTCGTAAGTTCAAAAGAAGAAATTAAAACATTAAGCGAAAACGAAGAGATCGTACACCTTGCATTCAGACCATCAAACACAGATATCTTTTCACTTGTAGTTAAATGTCCAAGTGTCAAAGCACTTCACATTCCAAGCTCATACAAGAAGACAATATCCAAGTCTGCAAAGATGTATCTTGAAATGCAGGGCATCAACCTTCTCGAAGGCGATGTATGGGGTCACAGAAAGGATATCAACGAATATTCTGAAGTATCTCAGGGTGTCTATGATCGAATAAAAGAGTACCGTGACAGTGGTATCTCCGAAGAAGAGATCAATGAGAAGATGGTCAGAGAAACCAGGCTCAGCCCGGATTTTATTGAATTTCTGATGAAGCAGTAATTTACTGCACTTGAAAAACGAAACCCCCAAGAAGAAGGTCGGTATTTATACCGACCTCTCCCCACACTTTTTACATTTATTATTTTTACTGATCATTCATCAGATATTTGAACTACCAGTTCATGTGACCTCAACCGGTGGCAAGTGCCTGTTTTATATCTTAAATAAAACCTGGTCCTATTCAATAGTTGAGATGGCCACTATTGAAACAACTGCGTGATCAGCTATTTTGAAATGTCTTACTCTATACTTGTCAATTTAATGCCTGCAAGGGATACTGTCAGTACGAACAGTGCCAAGGCCCCTAAGAATCCATAACCCTGTGGTTCCATATCAGTTGCGTGGACCATAATAAGAAGCACTACGAATACAACTACCGAACCAATAGCCAGTAAGATTTCCATTGTTTTTTTGTTCATTGTACCTACATTATAAGCTTGATACATCAATGTAACGCCGGTGGAAGAAGGAATATAAGAGAAGCCAACATTATCTGATACAAAATTCATATGGTAAACACATGACAGAATTCGAAAGGGAACTTGTACTATCTTTCAATGCTTTTTTTGAAGCTACTGATGTAAGAGGGATCGCACATAGGCTCAAACAGCACCGATTCACGCCGCAGTTCCTGGATGTTTTGGTGGATTCCCTTAACCCTGATTACTATCTGGGTATAGAATGCAAGAGCATCTCTGTAGAAAAAGGTGCAAATGCACTTTATTTTACCCAGCATTTCACGGTTGACAAAAAGGGTGCTCATCAGATAGACCGCATATCTGACTTTCTGAGGAGGTCGGGACGCACAGGATACCTTGCAGTCGAATTAAGGATGGGTGTCGGAAAGTCCAGAAAAGCACATATAGTTCCCTGGGATGAACTGAGGGATCGATACCATGATGATACATCGTTGAAATACACTGTTAAAGAGATACAAACCTATCCTGAAATGGAAAGGAAAAAAGGACATTATCTTATCGAGCCTGCGAAATGGAGAGGCGGAGTAAGAATTCTTGAGTAATGATACAAGGTGGTTTATAAATGTTGGAACGAATTCAGGAGATCAGGTCAAAAGCTAGGGAATGTTCATCCATTATTAAAGCGCAGGTTTCTGTATATGTGGTCTCGCATATCGATGCGGACGGTTTAACATCTGCAGGGATAATCTGTAAAGCACTGGAGCGGGAAGGGATCGAACATTCCATCCATTTTGTAAAACAGCTCGATGAGGTGGAGATCGAATCAATAGCGAACCTGAATCCGGAACTTGTCATTTTTACTGACCTTGGAAGCGGAATGATCGATTCTCTCAATTCTCACGGGATAAATGCAGTTATTGCTGATCACCATCAGCCAAGGGGAGAACTGGATTACCATTTGAATCCTCATCTTTATGGCTTCAATGGCTCATACGAGCTTAGCGGTTCTGGAATGACCTATATTCTGGCAAATGCTCTCGGTGACAATAAAGATCTTGCAGACCTCGCTATCGTGGGCGCAGTAGGGGACCTTCAGCATCTTAAAAAAGGCCATCTTACCGGTCTAAATCGATATATTCTCGAAGAGGGTGCCCAGGCAGGGGTTCTTAGTTTTGAAAAGGACATCATGCTTTTTGGAAAACAGACCCGCCCGGTCTTCAAACTGCTCCAGTATGCGTCAGACCCATATCTGCCCGGACTTACCGGTAATGAAGATGCCTGTATAGGATTCCTTCATGACCTTGGGATGCAGTTCGGCGGAGATGAGCGGTGGAGGCGCTGGATCGACATTGAGCAGATGGATAAACAGAAGATCGTATCAGCTCTTGTCCAGTACTGCCTTCGTGCAGGGCTTCCTCCATATAAGATCGAGCGTCTGATCGGGGAAGTGTATCTGCTCACCAATGAAAAAGAAGGCACTGAGATGAGGGATGCTTCCGAATATTCCACCTTGCTGAATGCAACCGCACGATATGGTCATGCTGATATCGGACTGGCAGTGTGTATGGGTGACAGAGGGGAAGCATACGAATCTGCAAAGAAGCTTCTGAGCGAGCACAGGCAGAACCTTGTAAATGGACTTATGTTCGTCAAAAAGCAAGGTGTGACCCAGCTCGACAATCTTCAGTATTTTGACGCGGGTTCGAGCATACTTGAGACCATCGTGGGCATTATTGCAGGTATGAGCACATCTGTTATAGGTAATCGGAATCTGCCCATAATCGCATTTGCAGATGCAAAGGATGGTGTGAAAGTGTCGGCGCGCGGTACGCAGGACCTGATCCGCCGGGGGCTCAATCTCTCTGAAGCCATGTCAATGACCGCTGCAGAATTTGATGGTGCAGGAGGCGGGCATGACATTGCAGCCGGAGCTACGATACCTGAAAGTGCAAAAGAAGAGTTTATAATGAAACTTGATGCCGTTATTGGCAAGCAACTAAAAAAATAAGGTTCAGATAAGGTCCTCGATGTGCTTCATACTGTCAATGCCAATAAGCGCTGACATTGCACTGGTGCTGATCTCAAAACCTTGTTCCTTTGCCATTGCCATGGGGTTGGTTCCACCAATAACAACAACGCCCAAATGGTCACGTTCGACAGGAACATCCAGAACGCGTGTATTTGGTTCTCCTACCTCCATTATTCCGCTAAGGCCGGCTTCCATCAGGTCTGAAAGGATATGGTCGATATCATCCCTTGCCACTAGAGGAGCTTCCCTGAGATTTGCAAGGATCTTGCCGGAGCCTGTTCTCAGCATCTTTGTGACCGATGTTATGTCCTGTGACATGAGAACTTCGAGAGGGTCAATGGTGGTACTGGCGTAAGTGACCACATCAGTAAAACGAACCGGTTGCCCGTTCTTTATCTGTACCACTCCTCCAAAGCGAGGATTTATCATAACGCCGCCCTTCAAAAGAACTCCATCAATGGTTATACTGCAAACAGTAGCAATTCCAACATCTCCTTGTGCGATCTTCAGATCGCCGATGGTCTCTCCGCTTTTTATTATTTTCAAGAAAGGGCTGACCGATAATCCGCTTCTGATGACGAGGTTATATACTTCCAGAACGGCTTCGAGATCTTTTTCCTTTACAAGGGACTGGTTCACTATCAGTTCACCAGTCATATTTACCGGATCAAAAGTGGTCCTGTACATAAGGTCTTCAATGCGGGAGGAAGTGAATTGTACGCGATTGGGTTGTTTGATCATAGGTAGCTCTCGTTTCTCTAAAATAGGGAAATTACTGTATTAGAGTTTTGTGTCTGGGCTACAGTGAAAAAAAAGAAGTTGTATTATCAGACATTGATAATACTTTCAAACAAACCTGCAAAATTTTGTGGACTTTTAAGGAATTCAAGTTTTTCAGTATCATTCACAAGGTCGTACATGTCCCTGCCACAGAAAAGGCCAAATTCAGGAATATCTGTCGGAGTTATGTACCTTATTTCCGGAAGGTTCTCATAACGGTGGTTCTTCATGAATCCGGACTCTAAAAGATAATAAGCCCCTCCTTCCATATCTCTGAAAGGTGCATAACTGGAAGAAAAATCACAGCAGACCCAGTTTGCCATCTTAAGGATCTCATCGGAAGCGTTTACTGTCACATGCCCGTAATCAGGGGGGATAAGTGCAATGTCGCCTTTTTTTGCTTTGATGACGACCGTATCCACAACGTCATCTCCCACATGTTTTTGCAGAATGTATGTCGCTTCGCCTTCAAGCACCTGATATACTTCAGGGTATGATATCTCCTGTCCCGGTACATTTGGATGATAATGGCCGGCTGTCTTGATGAACTCACTTCCGAACATAGCCGGAGGAATTACTGTGATGTCATAACGAAGATGGGACTTGTTAATTATTTTCAAGTCTTCCTCAGACAATGAAAGATGCCTGAACATATAGTATAGTTCCATATCATCCACAGACCTGAACCATTCGTGGTCATAAACGACCTCTTTCATATCATGTAACATTCGTATGTTGGGCTGTCTTTCCACTCCCCCGAATTCAATTGTATATCCCATTATATCACCTTTTCAAGTAAAGCTGCAGCCAGCCAAAAGTTGTTCAAAGGCTACATTCCCCGCTTTCTACTGTCTCAATATGTGTGTACTACATTTTAAATTTAACTCTTGATAAATAATAATCAAAAGGGCGCAATGGCACCAAAACAGCAACCTTAAGATACAAAAGAGCATACAATGAGGCATGGAGAGGGAGATCAGAATACTGCATACTGGTGACACTCATATTGGTTATCGTCAATATCACAGTGAGGTACGCAGGCAGGATTTCATCGATGCCTTTTCCAGTGTGATCGATGATGCCATTGATATGAAAGTGGATGTTGTTGTCCATGCAGGCGATCTTTTCGATTCAAGGAACCCTACACTGGAGGATATTCTTGATACTATCAAGGTCCTTTTAAAATTAAAACAACAGAAAATTCCTTTTCTCTCCATCGTAGGTAATCACGAAAGCAAACAGCACACCCAATGGCTGGACCTTTTCGAGAGCATGGACATTGCATCAAGACTTGGTACTAAGCCATTTCTGATAGATGGTGTTGCTATTTACGGTATCGATAATGTTCCACGATCTAAGATACCTCTTTATGATTATTCCGATTTCACTGCTGAGAATTGCGGGAAATGGAACCTTCTCGTCATGCATCAGCTAATGGCACCGTTCCCATTTGGGGAATGGGATTGTGAGGATGTGATAAGTTCCCTCCCATTTGATCTTCATGCCATACTTCTGGGTGATTACCACAAGCATGAAAAAACAAAGGTAGGCAGTACCTGGGCTACCTATTGCGGAAGTACTGAACGCAATAGTGCATCAGAGAGTGATCCACGAACCTATAATATCATTACTATAAACGATGATGGTCTCGATATCAGTCGGCGTAATATAGTCACAAGGGACTTCCTTTTCATTCCTGTGGAGCTCAGGGGAAAAGACGCCGCTTACGAACTTATCATTAATACCATCAAAGGTTACGATGTTGCCGGGAAGGTCGTCTTCCTGGATATCTCCGGCAATTCCGATGTATCCATTTCTTATAATGAGATAGAGGGCCTCCTTGCAAAACAGGAAGCTCTTGTGACGCGCATACGGGATATGCGGCATAGCGAGGGAGTCTCTGAAGATATGGATGTAGAAGTCTCTTTTTCGGATCCTGACGAAGCTGTCAAAAGGGAAATAAAGAATATGACGCTTACCAGTGGCGGTATCCTCATCGATGAGGTGGTAAGGGACAGCTCAGTTCCGAAAACAAAGGTAGATCTTGAAACAGAGTCTAAAATAGGTGTTTTGCTGTCCACGATCGATTTTTCAGTTCCTGTTTTGAATATTGGTCTTCGGGATAGTTCTCAGGTAGTGGGTGGGTACGAAAAGGCAGAACTTGATGTGGAAAATGAAAATAACCATGGCGAAACAATAGCTGAAACGGCTGAAAAGTACGTCCCTGATAATATTTCCGAACAGGTTTCGGAAGTTAAAGATTCCAATATGATCACAGCAAGCACGACTGAACGTGTTTCTAATGACGAAACGTCGAAAGAATCTGATGATGAAATCCTTCAAGACACTGAAAAGAAGCCTGTGGATAAGGGGGATGTGCATGCAAAAGCACGTCAGTACAATCTGGGGGATTATCTGTGAAGCTTAAAAGAGTACGTGTTGAGAATATCAGGAGTTACATTGACCTTGATATCAGCTTCGATGATGGGGTTACTGTTGTATCCGGTGTGAACGGCAGTGGTAAATCCAGTTTACTGGAAGCCTGTTTTACAGGGCTTTTCGGAAGTCGTGCTCTTTCAAAGGATTTTGTAATTTCGGATATTATTCGAAAAGGGGCTACAAAAGCATCAATTGTTGTGGATTTTGAGAATCAGGGAAATTATTACAGTATCGAGCAGGGGTATAAGGTCGATGCAAGGTCCGGGAAGGCATCGAACAACAGGTCTGTTTTCAAGGTCAATGATGAAGTGATGGTGGACCAGGCAAATCAGACATATGAAGCTGTAAAGGCACTTCTGAAAATGGATGAGGAAGCCTACACTAACTGTGTGTACATCAGGCAGGGGGAAATTGATGTACTCATCAACGCCAAGACAAAAGACCGGCAGCGTATGATCGATGGTCTTCTTCAGATAGGCAAACTCGAAGAATACAGGGAGCGTGCAAGCAGTGCAAGGGTCGGGGTTGGAAGACACCAGAGGGAAGCCGATTCACGTCTTAAGGATAATATTGCTGACATTGAGGTGCTTGAAGATTCAAAACCGTATCAGTTACTCAACGGCCTCAGGACCGAAGTTACTGGGATTGAAAAAGCAATTCTGGACCTCGGGTCAAAAAAAGAACGGGCTAAAGAGCTGATCGAATCTATCGGTGATCGTATCGGGAAGTATTCTGAGATTTTGGAACAGAAAAAAAAGGCAGATTCTGAGATCAAGGATTTTAAGACCAATATATCAAAGGAGCATGCCAACATCGAGAGTTCCAGGGATCAGGTGAACTCAGGGAACAATGATATTTTGGCCCTTCATAGTTCCAATGTCTCCCTTTTTGGAGTGGTTGAGGTCGCAGATGGTTCCGATATCGAGGGATGTGTTACTGATCTTGAAAAGCAGGAAGTTTCTGCGCGGGATGGGTTTAGTGGTGTTGTCAAAAAAAGAGAGCTCGCGTTGAACAATGAGGCAGCACAAAACAATTTCCTCCTGAATCTGAACAAACAACTAAATAATTCGGTTGGTAGCATACGAATCCGGAATGAGAAGGTCGTATTTGCCAAAAACGATCTCAAAAAGTATCTGGAAGATGTCGAACAGATCGGATCGTTCATTCAAAATAAGTACGGTGATGCAAAAGAACTTGGATTTGTGGAAGATAAGCTGGATCAAATTGATGATATTTCCGGTTTCGTGAATGAAAAACAAACGAAGCTCCATGGTAAGGAAAAAGAGATCTCCGCTACAGTTGTGGAACTTGAGAAAAAGATACAGAAGAGCAAAGATCTTCTTAGCAAGGGTCTTTGTCCTACCTGCGGGCAGGACCTTCAGGGTTCAAAAGTATGCGAAGAGAACGCTGGGGATGAAGATCGGAAAACTGAGCTTATCAATGAACTGGAGTTGATAAGGGCAGACCAGGACAAAATTAAGGTGAAAGTGGAACTTATCCGGAATGTACGTGATATCATTAAAGCTATAGCTGAGGCTGAAAAGCTGTTATTGCTTAAGAAGAACGAGATCACTTCCATTGAGAAGGGCATAGAGGAGCATCTAAGTTCCATCAAGGAAGAAAATGATAAGGTAATAGATATTGAAAAACAGATCGATGAATGCAAGCGTTCGATAGGTGAGCTGAAAAGTGGGATGGAGTCTCTTAAAAGTGAGGAGACCGCTGCACAAGAATTTCATGGGAAGTTATTGCATAAACTGGAGGTGGCAAGGCAGATACGCTCCAATATTCTGAAGGCCCGGAATATACAAAATAACATCAACCGTCTTCAGGACGGGGTGAAAAACGGACTGGAAAAGATAGAACTGTTCGAGTCACAGATAAATGAACGTAAGCAACGCATCCTTAAACTTGATGAGGCATTGGGGGGCGTTGATCTGAAGGAGCTCCAGGCAGATATGTCTCAGTATGAACGTGCATATAATGGGATCGTTTCTGAGATGGGAATGCGGGATATGCGTAAGGGTGAGCTCCACAAAGAGATTGGACGGATCGAAGGGAATATCCAGAGACTGAACGAGCTTAAGATAAAGCAGAAGATGTTGGTGAACAAGAAGGATTTCCTTGCAGCAGTATATGGGGATGCAGAGGAACTTGAAACGATGTATCTACGTCTTCGTGTGGAGCTTCGTGCAAAGAACATTGATGCTCTTGACAGGTTACTTAACGAGATCTTCTCTTTTATGTACACCAACAATGCCTATTCTCATATCAGCCTTGATCCTGAATACAATCTGACGATATACGAGAAGGATGGCACGCCTCTTGAACCCAAGTTGTTGAGTGGGGGGGAACGGGCAATATTCAATCTGGTCCTTCGGTGTGCCATATACCGTTTGCTGGCACACGCGCCGGGAAGCACGGGTAGTGCAGAGCTGCCGCCACTGATCTTTGATGAGCCTACTGTTTTCCTTGACCGGGGTCATGTCCATCAGTTGATCAAACTTATCGATATGATGAGGGGCATTGGGGTTGGTCAGATATTGATAGTGTCCCACGATGAGTCATTGATCGATTCAGCAGACCATGTTTTTGTCGTTGAGAAAGATCCTATCACAAATAGCTCTTCAATATCCGGTAAATGACATTATTCGAAAAAACGCAACCATAAGATATATTATAGTTTTTAGCCTATTGAAGAGCAGGATAATGGTTTGATCATAAGGGGATGAACGGTTTGCGAGGGATCTAATGAGCGCCGAGGACAGAGACTTTGTAATAGAGAGGCTTGAGCGGAAGCTATTTGAAAAAGAAGGTGAGATGGAAGTTATGAGTACTACTCTTCGTGATTCTATCATGAGGGAGCTTCGTAATGATCTCAAGAATGACCTGGATATCAATAATCGGCTCAACAAGATCGAGCAGGACGTAAAGGAGCTTTCAAGCAATATAAGTGGAATGATGGATGAACTTCTCGACCAGAAATCCCAGTTGAGGTCTCTGGGGAAGGATTCTCCAAGATCGGACATAGGATTTGCAAAGTCTGTCACTGATATGGCCTTTGATGCACCGGCACAAAAACCTGTTGAAGTGGTCCCTGAAACCAAAGCACGTCTTACTGACTCTCTTTTTAGTCGTAGGTCAGTTCCAAATACTGTGGTCGGGGGATCAACTTCTGATCAAAAGATTCAGGAAGCAAGATCACCTGTGTCACAGACCTCTTCAGGTTCGAATTGGGGCAACCTTATTAATTCTGGCGAAGTCAATATGAATATCCGTGAAATAAAGGCAGAAGAGCCAGTGCAAGGTCAGCAGGATAATATTCCTTCTGAATACATTGTTGCAAATGATATGAGGACCCCATTTAAAAGAAGTGCTCCTCCGACCCCAAAGAACGATGACTGTGAATATATTGTCGCTGAAGAAGGGGAGCCATTGCGCAGGCGTTCTGAGACCGAACTTGAGACTGTGGAAGATCGTGATGGTGAAGATACGGTGATCACAACGACTCGCAGAAGATCTTTATAATCCATTACCGGGGAATGTTGTGTATATTAAGGAAATAGAATTTATAAATTTCAAATCTTTTGGCAAAAAAGTTAAGATACCTTTCTTTGATGATTTTACTACTATTTCCGGTCCGAACGGAAGTGGAAAGTCAAATATCATCGATGGTATCCTTTTTGTTCTTGGCCTTTCGAACTCACGAACGTTAAGGGCTGAAAAACTTACCGATCTGATATATAATGGCGACAAGGCAAAAAGGCCGGATTTTGCACAGGTTACTATTAAATTCGATAATACTGACCGCGAGATGCCGGTGGATGCGGATGAGGTTATCATTAGTCGAAAGATCAGGGAGACTGATAATGGCTATTATAGCTACTTTTATTTTAACGGCAAGGCTGTGAGCCTTACTGAGTTGCATAATTATCTTTCAAAGGCAAGAGTAACTCCGGAAGGGTATAATGTTGTCATGCAGGGGGACGTTACCCGCATCATTACAATGACTCCGAACGAGCGGCGTAAGATAATCGATGAGATCGCCGGTGTTGCTGAGTTCGATAACAAGAGGGACAGGGCACTTAATGAACTTGAGATCGTCAGGGAACGTGTTGAAAGGGCAGATATACTGATCGAAGAAGTGGAAAAACAGCTCGAGAAGCTCAAGTTGGAGCGTGATCAGGCGGTCAAGTATCAGGCACTCAAGCAGGAGAAGATGAAGTTCGAGGGTTTTGTACTTCTTTCCAAGCTCAAGGATGCAAAAGTTGAACTTGAGAATGTCGACAAGGATATTTCTTTCAAGAAAGAAGTGCAGGAAAAGCTGCAATTATCTATCGAGGAGAGGAAGGAGAAGCTTGCAGGGATCGAGAAGGAGCTCACTGAGCTCACATCTGAGATCCAGAGGATGGGTGAGGACGAGCAGATACAGGTCAAAAGGGACATAGAGGAAATAAAGGGTGAAGTGTCCCGATGTGTCAATAGTATCGAGCTTGCGGACAATGAGATAGAGGATATTGATTCCAGACGCAAGAAGGCGTTCCTTGATATCGAGGGAACAAAGAACAAGATAAATGATGTTAATTCAAAGCTGTCTGAAGAATCGCTTCGTAAGGACAGTATCCTTTCTGAGATATCTGAAAGGAAGACCGAGAGAATGATCCTGCAAAGCAGGATCTCTGATGTGGATGAGAAGTTTGCACAGACGCGTGATGAGCTTTTGGTATTCAAGTCCGAACTTGAGACCGTGAAGAACGATAAAAGTGAACTTATGCGCCAGGAAGACCGTTTGCTGGATTCGTTGAGGAGGAAGTCTGCTGAGGTAAGGGATATCGAGAACGAGATCACGGATGCCAAGGGTAAATCCGAGTCCTCTGACAGTGATACGAAGTCTGCGCAGTATGATATAGAGAAGCTTACGGAGCAGATCAATGCACATACACGCGATCTTGATGATCTTGAAAGTAACTGTTTCCAGATAAAGAGTGTTGTTACTGATCTTGATGTCACATTACGCAAACATCAGCAGGACTATGCGTTGCTTGAGGCGCGCGTGCGTGCTGCAGAGGATACCAGTAATTATTCAAAAGCTGTTGACATGATCATTGCCGAGAAGAAGCATCATGGTCTTCCCGGGATATATGGTACGATAGCAGAACTTGGAAGTGTCGATCAAAAATATGCAAATGCTCTAAGTGTTGCTGCAGGTGGGCGTATGCAGGCAGTGGTCGTTGAGACAGACGAGGATGCATCAAGAGCTATCCATTTCCTGAAACAGCAGCGTGGGGGGCGTGCGACCTTCCTTCCGCTGAACAAGATGGAATCAAGGAGGCCGTACAAGGACCTTTCTGACAGGAAGGGTGTTGTGGGCTATGCTATCGATCTTATTGATTTTGAGTATAAGTTCGAAGCTGCGTTCTGGTATGTCTTTAGGGATACGCTTATCGTGGATACGCTCGAGAACGCACGTCGTCTTATTGGCGGACTTCGTATGGTGACCCTTGAAGGAGAGGTCATTGAGAAAAGCGGGGCTATGACCGGTGGTTCAATGGGGCGAAATTCCGGTCTCTCATTTGCAGCTGCTGAGAAGGACAAATTGTTCAAGATAGCAGAACAGCTTACCGAATTCGAATCAAGGCGTAATACAGCTATCAAGAAACTGGATGCTGTCGAGGGACATATTGCTGATATCAATCGTGAGATCCACGAATTTGAAAAAGAGATCTCGAAAAAGGAAATGATCTTTGAAGAGATCGGCGGCAGGGCTGAACGTCTTACGCAGCTTATTGAAGCTAAGAACAATGAGCTTGAGCAGATCGAAGGTGAGAGGGCCAAGCTTCGTGAAGAGATGGAGCAGGTCGCTTCAAGGAAGGTGGATGTGGAAGGGCGTTCCAAAGAGCTTGAAGCTGAGATTGCTGTCCTTGATGAGAAACTGTCTGATTCTGAAGTTCCTGAGCTTAACAAACAGGCTGATCGTATCGATGAGGAATTGCGCAGGCTGGATGGGCGTATACGTGATATCGAGGCGGATATCAATGCTCTTAACCTCGATCACGAATATGCTTCTAAGAAGATCGAAGATGATCGTCAACTTATAAAGGAGATGGAAGAGAAGAAATCTACTCACCGGGTACGTGTTGCTGAGTTCAAGACCAAGATAGCCGAACTTGAACTCACTCTTGAGGACAAGCAAAAACGTGAGGAAGAACTTACCGAAGAGCTCAGGGATATGCAGCAGAAGCGTGCTCTGAAGCAGACCGAATACAATCTGGCCGAGAAGGACTTTGCTTCTGTTCGATCAAAACTCGATGATGCGGACAAGGCGATGATGGTACTGGAAGCTACTCGCAATGCTCTTGTGGACCAGACAAAGGACCTGAAGGAAGAACTTGTGAGACGAGGTATCGAAGAGGTCGAGGATGTTCCTAATTATGAGACCGTTAGCACAAGGATCGCATCCATCGAGAAGGCTATGGAACGTCTCGAACCTGTTAACATGAGAGCCATTGATGAATACGATGAGGTGGATGGAAGGGTCGTGGACCTTAAGACCAGAAGGGCCATTCTCTTTAATGAACGGGAACAGATCCTTACTCGTATCGATCAGTATGAGACGCTTAAGAAAGATGCTTTCATGGAAACTTTCCATGGTATCAACGAACCTTTTAAGGAGATCTTCCACGAACTTTCTGATGGTTCCGGGGAACTCGTACTTGATGATAATGACGAACCCTTCAATGGTGGACTGACCCTTCGGGCACAGCCAAAGGAGAAGACCCTGCAGCGTCTGGAAGCGATGTCCGGTGGGGAGAAAAGTCTTACTGCACTGGCATTTGTCTTTGCTATCCAGCAGTATCGTCCTGCACCTTTCTACGCATTCGATGAGATCGATATGTTCCTTGACGGTGCGAACGCTGACCGTGTGGCACAGCGTGTTAAAAAGGCAAAGGGTAAGGCACAGTTTATTGTCGTGTCCCTGCGTAAGCCGATGATAGAGGCGGCTGAGCGTACTATTGGTGTGGCTATGCAGGAGAACAACATCACGAGCATTACGGGTGTGAAATTACGTTGAACGATATTCCAGAGGTGCCTGAAGGGATCGATGCAAGTGTGGATAAAGCAGGCGCTGGCATCGAGGAGATCGTCAAAATATCCAGTAGTTCCATTGATCCCGAGTTTCTTGAGACCCTTCGCTCCCTCGGTGTCGATGAATCGCAGATCGAGATCTCCGATGATGTTCTCTGTGAGCCTGTGGAGATATTCGTCACCCTTGCGAAGAACGGGGATATTAATCCCTGGGATATTGATATTGTCGAAGTTACGGATAAGTTTCTCGCATATATAGAAGATCTTAAGATAATGGACCTGAGGATATCGGGAAGGACCCTTCTATATGCATCTATTCTTCTCAGGATGAAATCAACAGGTCTTGCTCAGGAAGAGGTGGAATTGGATGATGATCTTCTGGATGATGAAATGGATTTTTATGACATCGAAGAATATCCAGTGCCAAAGCTTCCTATACGCCGTACTGCGACTCGGCCGGTCACTCTTCAAGAGCTTATAACTGAGCTTAAGAAGGCAGAAAAGGTCGAGACCAGAAGGAAAGACCGCAGAATACGCCGCCGTCTTGAAGTATTTGACAGGGTCACTACAGATGATGTGCTCGGGATAGCGCATGAGGAGGATATACGCGGCAGGGTGGACACCCTTTATACTTCTCTGGAAGAGTTGTTTAGAACCAGGGATGAAGTTATGTTCTCGGACCTTGTAGACTGGTCCGGAAGCCGTTCGGAAAGATTGATGACGTATATCTCACTGCTGTTCCTTGCTTCTGAGAAAAAGGTATTGTTGGCACAGGAAGAACTTTTCGGGGAATTATTTGTGCACCCCCCATCTGTCATTGAATTATTTGAAGAGGAATAAATGAGCGAGAGAGAGATCATAGAAGCCGTACTTTTTGCGGCAGGGGAAGCTGTTGACACACAGACGCTTGCCAAGCTCATCAATAAGTCTGCAAAGAATGTCACACCTGTGATCCGGTCACTGATGGAAGAGTATTCGACACGCGAGTCCGGAATGGAAATAATTGACCTCGGTGGACGTTATGTCATGCAGGTCAAACCAAAATATACTGATGTTATAAGTCCCATCGCACCAAAGGAATTGAAAGCGCCTATACTTCGTACGCTTTCCATGGTTGCTTATCATCAACCCGTTGTCCAGTCGGAGCTCGTTGATATGAGGGGCAATTCCGTTTATGATCATATTCGGGAACTTAAGGACAGGGGCTTCATTGAAGCAGTGCCTCATGGGAGGACCAAACTTCTTCAAACGACTCCGCTATTTGCAGATTATTTCGGTCTTGATAGGAATGAACCGGAATCGATCAAGAAAAAGATCGTTGAACTTTCACGCCAGCAAAGCGGTAAGGAAGGTCTTGATAGGTGGCTGGGACGTAAGTTCATTGGTTTTACTCCGATGTACAGATCCCTTGTGGACCTTTGTGGAATAAAGGATTACAGGACGATCAATGCCTATGATCCTACTGAAGATGAACTGGACGAGCTTGCTGATGTTTATAAGCTTGTAATATCAAAAGGTTACGTAGAGAAAGTAATAAATAATTATGATGGAGAGATAATAGAGGTACGGTCTACCACTTTTGATGATCTTCTCGATGCCATAAAGTTACTTGAGAACGTGGCTGATCCGGAAAGGGTGAAAGAAAGCATCGAACTCATCACGGAAATGAGGGAGAGGTATGTGTCAAAAGCACTTGTGATCAGTAAAAAGGTTAGGCCCGCAACAGACATGATCGCACGGATCGTTAGTGATCTGCGCCTTGGTATTTCAGCAGAAGGGGTAGTTATAGCACCTGATTATGGTACATCAAGTGAAGGCATGAACGTTACTGAGGGGGCTGACATTCTGGTTCCTACTCACTCCTCTATCGAAGGCGATCTCATTGAGAGGGTATGCAAAAAATATGATGCTATCATCGATGGATTGAAGAAGCTCGAAGACTAAAATTTCATTGATATAGTTTTTAAGTAGATATATAAAGGAAAGGGTATAAGTATATATACTGCGCTTGCGAATATACCTTTCCTTATAATACTGAAGGTCAAAGAAATGTCGGAATCTAATATCAAAATAGAAAATGTGGTCGCATCAACTGAACTTGCAGAAGAGTCCAAGAACATGTCGGAATATAATATCAAAATAGAAAACGTGGTCGCATCAACTAAACTTGCTGAAGAGTTCGACCTTATAAAGATTGAAGCGGAATTCGAGGGTGCAGAATACAACAAGCAGAAATTCCCCGGGCTTGTCTATCGTGTTACTGACCCAAAGGCTGCATTCCTTGTATTCACATCCGGTAAGGTCGTATGTACCGGTGCTAAGAACGTTGCTGATGTACACATCGTAATTGGTAATATGGCAAAGAAGCTCAACGGTATCGGCATAGAGACCATTGCAGACCCTGAGATCACTGTACAGAATATTGTTGCTTCAGCTGACCTTCATGCTACCCTCAATCTCAACGCAATTGCTATAGGACTCGGTCTCGAGAATATCGAGTATGAGCCTGAGCAGTTTCCCGGACTCGTTTACAGGATAGCTGATCCAAAAGTTGTAGTACTTATTTTCAGCTCAGGCAAACTTGTGGTCACAGGCGGAAAATCACCTGCGCACTGTGATCAAGGAGTTGAAGTTGTAAGGCAGCAGCTTGACAACATGGGACTTCTGTAAATGGATATTCAGGCTTCACTGAACAAAAACGATGTTTGTATCCTCATTCCTACCCTGAATGAGGAAGTGACCATCGTACAGCTTATCAAGGATTTCCGATCGGAAGGCTTTGAGAACATTCTTGTTATAGATGGCCATAGTTCCGACAATACTCGAAAGCTTGCTGAAGAGAACGGTGCAAAGGTAATTGTTCAGGAAGGTAAGGGTAAAGGGCAGGCTGTTCAGGAAGCATTCCAGCTTATCGAAGACCCTTACATCGTCATGATTGATGGTGACGGAACTTATCTTGCAAGTGATGTTCATGCTGTGCTGCAACCCATTCTCGATGGTCATGCTGAACATACTCTTGGGAACAGGATGGCTAATTTCGAAGCCGGTGCTTTTACAAAATTGAATCTTGCAGGCAATAAGATACTTAACAAGCTTTTTGGGTTTGCATACGGTATCTGGCTGGAGGATATACTGACCGGTTATCGCGGGTTCACACACCATGTGATAAAGAACCTTTCTCTGACCGAGATGGGTTTTGAGATCGAGACCGAAATGACGGTCGAGAGTGTTAAGAACGAGATGAAGGTCAAGGTTGTTCCCATCACTTATGTGGCAAGGCATTCTTCGGCAGCTACAAAACTAAATCCGCTAAGAGATGGCTTGAAGATCGCTAAGACCATATTCAGAATGGCAAGATTGCATAATCCGATGTTCTACTTTGGAATATTAGGTACTGGTTTAACACTTTCAGGGATTGCTGTTGGTTTGTATGTGGTTAATGAGTGGATGAATGGAGTTACTCGTATCCCTATGACCATTTTGACGGCATTGTTGATCCTCACCGGAATTCAGATGTTTATTTTCGGAATGTTGAGCGATCTTATAGTTTCTCTCCACAGGGAAACAATGCGTATGCTCAGAAAAAGAGATGATTGAAACCGATTCACTTATTTTTTATGTTACTATAATATTATGGTCTATTATCCTTTGATCATGCCTCTATTGTTTTTTTGTTCTATCCATATTATGCTTTGGTAATGAGATGTAAAACCATTGCAAATATGGTATCTATCTGAATATTTCATCAAAACAAGTAATCTTTTCTTTATTTGAATTCAACAAAACTTGAATCGTGCCAATTTTATAGATATATGTTTATCTGCATCAGTCTTAAAATTATGAATAAAACAGCACTGTAATGGCCTATAATTTTTTTATTCAAATATTTGATAATTAGATGATAGTTAACGTCATTGGAACAGTTTCTCCTGTATTCAACTTTACTTGATTAGCTCTCAAGTTCATTTTTTGACAATACTTAAATAAAATACCTTCTTTTTTGGGATAACTAATCACGAGGTTTAAATCATGTCAATTGTAGAAGATGCAAAAGCTGGTAAAATTACGGAAGCTATGAAAGTAGTCGCAAATGTCGAAGGCTTAGAGCCAGAGTTCATTATGCGCGGAATCGCTGCAGGTAGGATCGTAATCCCAACTTCACCATACAGGGATGTTAAGCTCTGTGGTATCGGCGAAGGTCTGACAACAAAGGTAAATGCATCTATTGGTGCATCTTCCGATATCATCGATGAAGATATGGAAGTTGCAAAAGCAAAGGCTGCAGAAGCAGCAGGTGCTGACACCCTTATGGAGCTTGGGACAGGTGGAGATTTCCTTGGCATCAGGAAGAAGGTATGTGACGCTATCTCCCTCTCCGTTGGTTCAGTCCCACTCTACCAGGCTTTCATTGGCGCTGCAAAGAGAGACGGTTCTATCATCCACATGACAGAAGATGATCTGTGGAACGCAACTGAGCAGCAGGCAAAGCTCGGTACCAACTTCATGGCTATCCATACTGGTATCAACAACATCGTTCTCGACAGGCTCAAAGCACACGGTCGCTATGGTGGTATCTGTTCACGTGGCGGTGCGTTCATGACTACATGGATGCTCCACAATGAGAAAGAGAACCCACTCTACGCTGAATTCGATTATCTTTGTGAGATCCTTAAAGAGCACGAAGTTGTTCTTTCCACAGGTAATGGAATGCGTGCAGGTGCTATCCACGATGCTACTGACAGGGCACAGGTACAGGAGCTCATCATCAACTCTGAGTGCGCACAGAAAGCACATGACAAGTACAACCTTCAGGTAATTGTAGAAGGTCCAGGTCACGTACCACTCGATGAAGTAGAGATGAACGTTAAACTCATGAAGTCCATGAGCGGACACAAGCCATTCTATATGCTCGGTCCACTTGTAACAGATATCTCTCCGGGAAGAGACCACATCGTAACAGCTATCGGTGCAGCAACATCCGCATCACACGGCTGTGACTTCCTTTGCTACGTAACTCCTGCAGAGCACCTTGCACTTCCAAACATCGAGGATGTTATTGAGGGTGTCCAGACATCCAAGATCGCAGCACACGTTGGTGACATGGTCAAACTCGGAAAGAGGGACCAGGACCTTGCAATGGGCAGGGCACGCAGAGACCTTGACTGGAAGAAGATGTTCAGTCTTGCACTCGACCCGGAACTCGCAAGAAAAATCAGAACCGAGAGATCTTCAGCAGATGAAGATGCATGCACAATGTGCGGTGACTTCTGTGCTGTGAAGATCGTAAACCAGAACTACAATCTCGCAAAGTAATGCCATTGGCATTACTTTTAACCTCTTTTTTGGTTTCGTTTTTTGTCGTACATTTCCATATTGTTTTTAGAATTTAACTCCCTTATTTCTGATACTAGCTATATATAGCAGTATTTACGAGGATCGACCATCAACTAAGCAGAGTTCATGGCTAGTAAAATGAAGTGCCAGCTAGTAGAATAGGGTAGAATGGATGACAGTTGGTAGAAACAGCAACAGCTAGTAAGGTCTTGTCTAATAATTCATGAAAATAAGATATTATTCACCATTCTGGTGTAGAATGGTGCCATTAAAAAATTTCAATTATCTTTTATCCCATCTAATTAATCAGTATTTTGTCTTTGTTACGTACGAAAGGTCAAGTTTTGATACATTCGACTTCTGAACTACAAGGATCGATGATCCATAGTCAGGATTTTCATATTTGAAGATTAACCAAGTAATATCATCTTCTTCCACTTGGCTGCAATCTGTAATGTTATCATACCAAATGATAGAGGATGATGCACTGTCAAGCAAATAGATATACCCTGACAGTTCCTGTCCCTCTGGAACAGTTTTTATCATTTCGAGAATTGAATTAATCATTTTAGTAACACCCATTTTAACAACCCTTACACATATAAAATGATTTTGGTAAATATCGATATTGAATACGGTATTGGCATTATATATTTTTAATTGGTGGGGCATTATTAAAATAAAACTGTATAATAATTAAACCATCCACATAAACCATCCCGATATTGTAACCTTGTATCTATCTATATTATACTTGCTTAAAATCCACGTATTATTATTAATCATATTTATATACTTTCAAATCTAATATTTATACTGGTGGATAATGAAGGGCAAATCACATGAAAATATCAGCAAAGTTCGCGAGCATTCTACTTCTATTATTTTTATTCACAACTCCTGTTATGGCTGTAACACTGGAATTTTCAGCCAGTGATACTTCGGCACAGGTAGGGGACACAGTATTATTAACTGGCCGTCTCATGAATGGGACACTACCTCTTAACAATACCTCGGTTAATTTTTCTACCAATTTTGGAATGCTTAGTTCCTCTTCTTCCACAACGAATGATTCCGGTTTTGCTACAGTTTTCATCAATTCAACAATTTCCGGCAATTTGGTCGTAAATGCCAGTTCGGGAACTGAAACGAACATGACCAACATCTCCTTTTTACCTGCTCCTATAGAGGACATAATCTTCGAGGTCAACAAAACCGATCCGTCTGCAGGAAATGCGGTAGATGTGAATGTCACTCTTCGCGATCAGTATGGCAACATCAACAACACTCCAACCATCAACCTCTATCTTACAATGGTGGATGTACTTTCAGAACTACATGATGAGAACATTGTCCTGTCTGAATGGATGGGTAATATGTTCGAAATATCCATTGATCATAACAATATGACCTCTGTCAAATCGACTGAAGGTACAGGTCTTTTGTTACGAATAAATTCCACTCTCGCAGGAACACTCTCAATAGGATCGGATGCATTGGGAATTATAAATAATACATCTGTAGTTTATGCACCATCCACTCCCTACTCAATGGAAGCACTTTATGATGACGAGTATGTTGTCAATACAACTTCTGAGATTGTTGTAAGTTTACATGATCGTTATGACAATCCGATAGAAGGAGCGACTTTAATTTTCAACGCAACATATCCGATAGACACCATATACAACAGTCCGGTAACTTATAATTCATCATGGCTTTCTTCTTCACTGGAATCCACGCCGTTGGGTGGTAAAGTGACTGTTTATCTTAGAACAGACAAGCGTGCCGGAGAAAATATTGTAAATATAGGTGCGTTAAATACATCTCTGTTCCTGAGGCTCAGCATAACCGGTACTCCTGACATTGCAACGGACCTTACACTCTCATCAACACCTTCTTCCTGTTATGCAAACAATGAAGATGCATATCGACTTTCTGCACAGATAATAGATCAGTTCTTGAATCCTTTGCTTCCAGGTAGTTTTCAAATAAAGGACCAAGTCCTGTTTGAATCCAGTTTAGGTTCGACCCTGATCCCTTTAAATGACTATGGGGTTGCAACCACTGTAGTTGGTCCGACTCCCTATGTGGAAAATATTTCTATCACAGCGACCTACAAAAATGAGACTGGTACTACTAATATTAATACATCGAAAGAACTTTCATTTACAGAAGGGCCTCTGTCAAGATTTAATTTTTATGCCAATCCAAATGTTGTGCTGGCAAACAATCTGTCAGGAAATCATGACTCAACTGTTACATTAATAGCACTTGATGCATGGGGTCATTCTCTTCAGAATATTAATGTAACTCTTAACAACACAGCTCCTTCTTTAGGAACTCTTTCATTGGATGGGTCCAATGAATCGAATCTAATAAACTTCACAACTGACCAATATGGGCGAGTGATCACCGAGTTCACAAGTTCGAACTTTGTAGGGAACTGTACAATAATTGGATTAAGTGATGCCATAAATGATAGTCTTTCAATAGAGATAAGGAACCAGCCTTTCATCAGTGCTTCCATCGATGCAGAACCTTATGTAGTAACCTCTGGTGATATTGTAAATATTACAACGGTCATTACAGTGGAAGGGGAATTGCCTGTCAGTAGGTCGGCTGCGACATCAATGCTTATTCTTGACCGTTCTGGAAGTATGGACCCTGATTACTATGCAGGCACGGCACTTGACATAGTTCTTGTCCTTGATCGTTCAGGAAGTATGAAATTCCTTGGAAATGCGCCGGAACAACCACTAACCGATGCCAAGTCAGCAGCAAAGATATTCATGGAGAATCTGCTCTCGAATACAGAAGTTGGAGTTGTCTCTTTTTCAAGTACCAGCACTGTGGATCGACAACCCGTATCCCTTAATATTTCCGGAAACAAAGATCTGTTGCATAATGCGATCGATTCCATGGTCGCAGATGGGGGTACTGCAATAGGTGATGCGATGGCAGATGCAAATAACCTTCTTATCAATGGTCGGCCGGACGCCAAAAAAATAATGATAGTTCTTACTGATGGTGTAGCAACTGCAGGATCCGATCGAGATGGTTCAGATGCAATAAGTACTGCGAATCTAAACAATATCAGAATATACTCTATAGGTCTTGGAAGTTCTGAATATATCGATGAGCCTATGCTAAAGCGCATTGCGTCCGAAACCGGTGGTAGCTATTATAACGCCCCGAGCGGTTCAGAACTGCAAACAGTTTACAATACCATTTCAAAAGAGATCAGTGATTTCGATGTAACCGAGATCGATTATGGTACTGAAGGATTTACTCCTTACAGCTATGTATTTGCAGACGACCTTAACCTGACATCCTCAGATGCACCATATATTTTAAAATACGATGCATGGGACATTGATGATTCCAATGAAGATTGTAAGGTGTGTGTTAATGGTAACTATAGTTTCGAACTATCTGTTACCGGGGACAAAAGATGGTCGACCTTTGAGTATGATATCTCATCAGTGGTTCTGGGTGGGATGAACACTATCACTATTTAGAATACGCATGATTATACCAATTCTATCAGAAATCTTGAATTGTTTGCGGATGGGATACTTGTAGCATCCGATCTTTCAGAAAGCACGTACACAAATGCAGCGCCATATGTGATTAATTTTAACACTTCCTATTATGGATATGAAAAAGTATTTCAGGTGAACGAGTCAGTCAATGATCTAAAGGCAATGGCGAGCTGGAGCTCCATAAGCAATGATCTGGATGTCAGATTAACGTCACCATCTGGTACCTCGTATGGAAGGGCAGAATCTACTTCTGGATATTTCACGGATGAAAGATTCTCTGCAGACATCAGCATTAGAGATACAGAATTCGATACTTTCATCGACTCCTCTTCCCCGAACACCAATTTTGGATCATCGACTTCACTATATGTTACCAGTGATATGAACAATGCAGGTGATCAGGCAGCTTCTATTATGAAATGGAGCCTTCCTTCAGCACCTACTCATAACACGACGATCCAAAGCGTTACTCTTTATTTAAAAGGAGTGAATGAACCTTATGTTGGATGGGATGCGGGTAGTGATTCCAGAAGCATTACAGTTTATGATGTTTTGACACCATATTCAGTTCCTACATGGAACAATAATGCAACATCACAGACATGGGAGTCTGGTTCCTTTAGTGGTTCTGATTACAACAATTCATACGCTATTGATACTCTTTCACGATCTTCTTCCATTGCAGGTGATGTCGTTGAGTTTAATATAACTGATTCAATGTGGGGTACGGATAGAGTTCCTGAATGGGATGATGAATGTAGTATCGTACTTGTGGGAAGCGGTTATGCCGGAACAGATGCAGATCCTAGTATTGATCGTTTTGCATCATCTGATACTAATGAAAATGACCATCACTATGATCTCAATGGTTGGAGGCCTTTGATAATCGTGGAATATTCGATAACCAAAGAAACTTCTGAATTTGTGTGGGTGCAGCCTACATTTTATGAGTACCCTGATACTGATATGGTCGAGGCCGGAAACTGGACCTTACAGGTTAGCAGTTCTTCCAGTGATGAGCCTTTCACACTTACTACTTTCATAGACAAAAAAAGTGCGACACAAATTGCATCAAAGGCATTTATATCAAGCTTCGATGAAAGTCGTGGCGATCTCTCCGGACTTGTTCTCTACAGTGACAATCATGTTGTTACTTCGGACAACCAATCCAGCTACATTCGCAACAAAAGCGAATGGTTAAGCTATTTCACACCAGAAAAAGATGCATTTTACAGTTTTGAGCTATCATGGAACGATAGTTCAACTATCGACATGTCATTGTATGAAGGGACTGAACTCTTATCATCATCGAACGGCATAGATCCCAAGGTGGTGAATTCATCTCTGCTTACAGGGAATGATTATCACATTATCGTGAACAAATCAGCAGGCACTGAAAATGACACATTCTTCACGATCAATGCAACGAGCAGACAACTTAGTGGTTTGATGTCCGCTTATTACGATAGTGGGAGTTCCGGTGTTCCAAGATATCGTATATGGGAAGGCGATCAATGGTCAGTTGAGCGATCAGCTAACTACGTTGGTGGGTCAATACGTCAATTGATCTTAGCAGAATCTCCTGTTGAAGAAGAAATAATACTCGGTACCGGAGATTACAACCGTGATTTCAATGTGCAGGTTTGGGACGGTTCTGGCTGGAGTGGAGTAGAACAATTCACATCCTATATGGATTCATCTACTACCCGTGGTTTTGATATTGGATATGAGTCGATATCTGGGGATGCACTTGCAGTCTATATGGATATGACCCTTAATGAGGGAGTTGCTCGATACAGGGTTTGGAATGGAGCACTCTGGTCTCCGGCTTCATCAACTGATGCTACCAATCCCGGCGCAGGGAATGTTTGCTGGGTCGAAATTGTTTCAAAACCATATTCTGATGAAATGATGCTTGTCACTCTCGATGATGACAATGATATTCGTGCACAGGTCTGGAATGGATCTGGCTGGGGCAATCTGATCACAATAACGAATTCTGCTGCAGCTTATGGTTATTATCAGTGTTTTGACGTGGGCTATGAGCAGCAAAGTGGAGATGCAATGGTCATCTGGGCAGAAAGCAATGGGGATATACGTTCGCGCGTCTGGAATGGGGTATCATGGGAAAATGAAAGCACTATCTTTGATCTTGGTGTTCCCATTGGATACTGGATAAAGATCGCGACAGATCCGAATTCAGATAATGCTATTGTCGGTGTCGAAGATGACGGCATGGATATCCATGTTTCTATGTGGAACAGTACGTCATGGACACCCCTTACTGAAATAGAAGACGATTGTTATGAATATTCCAAACGTATTTTCGATGTGGCCTTTGAGGGTAGCAGTGGGGATGCTATGGTCGTTTGGGGCGACAGTACGAATACGCCAAAATATCTGGTATGGAATGGATCTAACTGGGGGGCTGAAGGATCGTCATCCAGTCTTGCAAGTTCGGGTTACACTCGATGGGTGAACTTAGAATCTAATGTTGATTCTGACGAAATATCTCTGATTACTTCTGATGGAAGCTCGGATATAAATGTCCAGAAATGGAATGGTGATTCGTGGAATGTTCCTTATGAGGTGGAGATATCATCTTCACGTTATTACGAAGTATCTGATATTGTGTATCCATGGAAAGATACGACATATTCATCTACGGAGTTGAACTGGAAGGAATGGAGGGCGACAGTCACTTCATCATTGTCAAATAATTCTCTTGTTCATCTTAGTAATTCAATCGATACTATTACCGCAGATGGGCTTACTGCAATTGATGAGGGGCTGTATGAAGCCAATAATGAACTCTCAGCAATTACAGGTAATTCAACAGTTGTCCTTATGAGCGATGGTCTGGATAACGCAGGACATCACTCGTTAATAGAAGAAGCACTTCGCGCAAAAGAACACAATACTGTCATCTATACTGTTGGTCTCGGGAACAATGAAGATGAGGTAGATCCTATCCTTTGTGAGATCGCCAATATCACTGGTGGTAAATATTATTTTGCACCCAATTCTACAGTATTAGAAGATATTTTTATAGGCATTGCATCAGAGATAACAAATTTTACTGCAGCAGGTCCTACACTTTCAATGCACATACCTCACAATTACATAACTGGATTGTATATAGCTACGGCAACTTACATACCAAATAGTACGAATTCTACGGTTGGCAACTCAACTCAATATTCAATACCAATGGGTGCCTCGCAAGGCAATGCAGAACCAATTCTAAGTACTGAGGGAGATAGGTCGGAATTACTTTGGAATTTACCCTCCATGAGTCCGGGGGATAAATGGGGTGTATGGTTCCAGGTTAAAGTTCAGGGTGCAGGTTCGGTTCCTTTGATATTACCTACATCATCGATAAATTATACCGATGTCAATGGAACGAACATTGATGTTAAGATAAGTTATGAAGGTGAAACAGGAATTTCCGGATTTGGGGCAAGTGTTGATTATGTATCTCTTGGAAATATCTCAATTATTCCCGAGTCTCCAACAGTGCTTATTGGAGAGGATGCGCTATTGGATCTAAAGGCTGTCTATTCTGATGGGAACCCAGCCATTGCTAACATGCAGATATATTCAAGTATCGGGACCTTCAATGAAACTGAAAACCCAATAAACATAACGATCAGTGGGTCGGATCAGATCAACTTGATGAGCATGATGGCAGGTACTGCACACATAAAGGCTATAGGAAGCAATGGAAACAATTCAGTATCTTCGAATGCTGTTGTTTATATCAGGCCAAAAGGTGTAATAACGCTTTCATGAAAACGTTATTACTTTTTTTTGATAATACTATTGGTTCAGATCATCATCATGTGGTTAGATTATTTATTCAAAAAAATATCGTTCAATGACCGATGACAATTTTAAAAAAGGATGAGGATGTGGTCTTAAATTACCACCTCCCTTCTTTTATTTATCTTGCGACGCTCATATTCAAGTAATTCTGGTGTCCACGATGTTGTGACCTATTATCAGGAATGTGTCGTTCTTATATGCTTCAAAATAGGTTTCATTGATGACTGGAGATGTTGCAAACCCGATGTCTTCAAAGTAATCTCTCCAGACATATGCATAATCGCTGTTCATTTTTAAAGATACATTAACAGGTATATCTGTTCTTGTCAGAACGGTGTCATTGTGTTCCATCTTCAAAGTAATCACAGAACTTCCGGATGAACCGCCATTACCATTGACCTGCACGATGCCAATAGTGGTTATGTCATCGCCTCCAATAATCGTTGAGTAGATCCGGGGATCCGAAAGCATGATCTTCGAGCCGGTATCATACTGGGCCATTACAGCGCCGTTCTCATAAGCTAAAGACCGTTCCCCTTTCATGTATTCTATCTTTCCTATGGGATAATGTGTACTTGTCCCATTATATGTTATGTCCATGAAAGGTGTACTATCGATCCACATTCCTGCCGAATGAAGCTTGAGGTTCATGTTCTTGACAGGAGTCTGGTCAAAAGAGACCATTTTCATATCACTTTGCATAACAATGAAACTTTGTTCAGCTCCTTGAAAGATGCTTGAATCCATGTTCGATTGTAAAATGGGATAGCCCGTTACATAAATGAAGCTCATTCCTATTACAACTACACCAAACAGAAGTATGAATCCTACTGTTTCAGATACGGCTTTATCTCCTCTATCATTGTCTTCTTGAGTCATAACTGATCATATGCTCCATTTCACCACTCAAGGCAGTTCCGTTAATTGGGACCGTACTTGCGATCCCGCTGATCGTTACATCTACTTTCCTTTGAGATGATTGGGATTCCACTTCAATTAGCTGGTCTGTAGTAGCCACGTCTGCATTTATTGTATAATATTCATTTCCAATGGTCGTTGGTATCATGTACTTTGTATCGATCCTGCCATTTTCCGGTGCGATAAGGTACATATCGGTGAGTGTAGTGCTCATCATATTCCCTATATCACTGAATCCCTCTTCGACTACAATATCACTTTGTCTTTCCAGTAAAACATCGTTCACGCTAAAATGGATGACTACGAAGAACATTATGAATATGGATGAATACAACAGATAACCGGTTGTAGAAGATACTCCTTTTTCATCTTTGAATAATAATCTCATACTCTGACCTCCACTATCTCTGGTTCTGAAGAATAGAATGTATTACCATCATTATAGCTGATGTTCAACCAGACCATATCACCAAAAGATGATGCTGATTCGTTTATTGTGATGTTCGATACACTTATAACAACCGTTTGGCCATGTGAAGCATACAGCAAACTTGTCTGGCGGTTAAAATCATCAATAATAGAAGTAGTGATCTCTGGAATGGTCTGATTAGATGACTGGTTTATCTGATGTGCAATATGAACTGCCTGGGATGTAGCATCTCTTGACTGGGATACAAGATCCCTGATATCATCTTTTGGAAATTCCAGGGCATTGTTAGATGAGTGATAACCGGTAACTGCCGCATTGTTCATGAGGGTTACCAGGAAGACCAGGGCAATAGCTACCACAAGACCTGAGAGCAGGATCCACTGTCCCTGATCATTTTCAATTATACGTGCCATGCAGTTAACCTCACTTCTATTACTTTGAGTTCATCATCGGCTACCACCCATGTTCCGCCATAAGAGTTTACAGTTGAATTGCTCAACGCTACAAGTCGGTTCGCAGTGATCGAATTCTCTGTGGGGGCACCATTGAATACAGTGTTTTTCACTACCACACTGTTATTTTCCACATAGGCAAATTTAACATTGTACATGAGATCCGGCAACATTATTGCCAATTGCTTATCGAGTGCTACAAGTTGATTTTTTCCGTAAGAGGCTTCTGTGCTTGTGTTCCAGCTGGCAACGCATTCCGTCAGGTTATTCTCAATTGTAGTATCAGGAGTTACATCGAGTATCACAAGCGCATCATTTATTTTCTGCTTCATCTGCACTTCAAGGAAATTCTCCGTTTGAGGAATGATCACCACTGAACTTTGTGCAACAGCCAGTACTGTTAGGGTGATCAGAACTGCTGCCATAAGTCCTTCAAGAGTGTATATTTGTGCTTTATCGTTCATTTCCAGACCTTCACCATCATTTGTGCCAGTTCATAGAACGGTTCTTTGCTAGCTGTGTATTCCACTGCTGGCCCTGAAATAAAGGTAACATCATCGAACTCAATTTCTACAAGGCTTGAATTTTCAAAAGCCATTGGATAAATTTCCAGACGAAGCATATTATTGCTCATTATAGGAGGGGAATAGGGTTCAAAGCCATTGCTACTATTTTTAAGATAAACAACATAATCATTCGAGCTGTTCAATAGCGTTCCATCCATGGATATATTCTCGAAACTTGAATTTGGAGAGGTCGTCGTAAAGTTGTTGATGTCAATTACCATCTTGCCTTTTTGTGACTCACTTATAGATATTCTTGTAGTGTCCGCAGTTCCATTGGAATAAAGGGAATTGGCATCATAGTCGACAAATGTACCCGTTTCCACTAATGCAAGGCGCTCGATCTTGAATACGTCTACAGAATCTGTATTTATCTCTCCCCTGACAAATAAAGTATCGTTCAGTAAAATGGGGTTACCGTCCCGATGAAGGGAGATGTTGTAACCATATCTGATATGTTTTCCATTGATATTGTCATAAAGTCCTAATTTCGTTATCAGGGTATCTTCATCGAGGTACATTAACTGCAACGATTTGTCCATGCTCAACAGATTTATCGTATCCGTTAGTCGGGTTTCCGGAACAGTATCTACTGCAAGCCCTATTCTTGTTGCGTTGGATACATGATCTTCCCAATCCGTACCCCTTTGGGTGCTGTTCTCCCACCAGCCCGGATCTTCACTGAGGATCGTAGCAGTGCGATATGCTGTAAAAGCAATACCAGTCTCATCGGTAGAATCAGAAACGAACAAACCCGGTACAAACTGCATTGTAAAAGTAAACGCAACTAAAAATAAAGCCATTCCAAAGAGGAAATCAAGAGCAACTTGACCGCGATCATCCATTCTTATCACTTTATATTTGTATATCCTTTATATAAAACTAATATGTATAATTTGTTTCAAACAAACGCTATTATAATCATTACATTTTATAAATATATATGTATATGGTGTTTGGGATGTATATATGTATCTTGGTCAATGACCTAAATTTGTATGCAACACATTAAATTGAATGTCATATACATATATATTTTTTCAATAAGTAATACGGAAACCCTTAAATTATCGATTGCCATAATTTCGGGAGGAGACCAATAATGAAAAAAGCAATAATTGAGACAAATAAAGGAACTATAGTACTCGAACTTTTCGAAAAGGATGCACCAAAAACGGTTGCAAATTTTGAGAAGCTTATTAAGCAGGGCTTTTACAACGGCCTTACTTTTCACAGGGTAATCTCTAACTTCATGATCCAGGCAGGATGTCCAAAAGGCAATGGGACCGGTGGACCTGGCTATTCTATTAAATGTGAGATAAATCCAAAGAAGCATACAAAGGGCGCCCTTTCAATGGCACATGCTGGAAAGAACACTGGTGGAAGTCAGTTCTTCATCACTCACTCTCCTCAGCCACATCTTGATGGCGTACACACTGTATTCGGAAAGGTCATCGAAGGCATGGATGTTGTCAATGCTATCAAGCAGAGCGATGTCATGACCAAATTAACAGTAGAAGAAGAGTGATACAGATAGTATCTATTCTTTTTGTTAAGGAATAACGTGGGCAATAGAGGGCATGTTCAATTGTTTGGGTATTAATATACATATTAACAATTTGCCTTGATATTGTTCCTTTTTTCATATTTACTACGTAATTTAATATAAGGTGTAACATGGATCAAAAGACGTTCAATCGGGTAAGGTTAGCAAGTATTGTGCTCAATGAGATCGAAGATCTTGCTCCTAAAATGTATCCATTCCTCGAATTTGAGAAGAACAAGGATGAGTCGGAAGGGAAATACAGGCTGCTCCCACTTGTGGGCGAAGCTAAAGAGTCGCAAGCAATTTTTTCGGTGAAATACCAGAAATGGGCTGTAGAGGTTCTTGATCTGTTACAGAGATTCTATCCTCAGAAAGTGGATGAATTTACTGCTGCATATCAGTCAGCTCTTCCTTATGTCACGCTTGAACTTAAACCAAAGATGGCAAATAGCCATAAACTGAAGTTCGAATTCACGAAGTATTTGACAGAACAGAGAACCATTCTTTCACACCTGTTCGCGAAAGTTTCAGCTATGGAAATTACAGATGATGAATGTGATATGAATGAGGATGTCGAATGTGGCTTCACAGATAATTGCCTGAGGGTTTTCAGGGCTGCTGTTCAGCCGGTATTGGAAACTGAAATAAATACGTTCAAGGCAAACCTTTCCGAAAGGAACGGTGACTTCAAGGAAATTATTGATATGGCAGATCTGATAAATGATGCCGCTACAAATGATGTCAGCAAATTGATTAATAAGTGTAACAGTCTTAGAAAGCTGTGTGCGGAAAATGTTGAATGCGAGGATGCTATCAGATCATTGACACCCGTATTTGATATTATTGGCAGGATGTGATCCCGCCCTTTTTTTAATTCGGCTATCTATTATTAGGATAAATTATAATTTGCACAGATTTTGGGATTAATTTTAACTTCATTGCAAGCGGTAGCCATAGCTGAAGCTGATGGTGTTATATAAAAAAGTGCAGTTACATATCAAAGAAGACCCTGAATCTCTTTATGATGAGGTCTTGCTGAGATAAGGTCACTTATGTCCGTTCTTTTGAGCAGAGGTTGTGGCTGCGGAGCCCTTTGATATAGGTACGTTCACAATTTACAGTTCTTGCATTTAGAGAGCCCGCATGCTTTATTCTCGAATTTCCATTCAAGACCCCATTTTTTGATAGACTGGATGATCTCCATGAACTCTGCTCCACTTTCTGATAGGGAGTAAGTGTATACCATGGGGTAAGTAGCCTCATCAAGAGTCCTTTTAATAAGACCGTCTGCCTCAAGTTCTTTAAGCCTGGTGGAAAGTGTCTTTGGGGTAATACCTGCAACTTTTTTCTTAAGTTCATTGAATCGTTTTTCACTGTTATTTCCTTTGTACAGTTCAAGAAGTATGCACATAGTCCACCTTTTGCCAATGATATCGATCGTTTTATAGATGGTACAATCCTTCATAGTATCCACCAAGAAACTGCCATTATATATAGAAGTATCTCAAATATACTTGATACCAAAAAGATATCCATCGGAGTGATCAAAAAATGTCAAAAGATATACTTGAAAAGGGAGCTATTGTTCAGAGAGACAAGGAAACATTCGCTATCGCACCACATATTACTGGTGGTATTGCGACGCCTGATCTTCTTAGAAAGATCGCAGATGTTTCTGAAAAATATGGAGCTGCTGCAATTAAGGTCACATCAGCACAGAGACTTGCCATCGTTGGACTTAAGGAAGATGACCTGGACAATGCCTGGGATGACCTTGGGATGAAACCAGGGGCAGCAATAGGGCTTTGTGTAAGAAGTGTGAAGATCTGTCCGGGAACCACATTCTGTAAGAGGGGACAGCAGGACTCTGTCGGGCTTGGGATCAAACTCGATGAGAAATACCATGGAATGGAGCTTCCATCAAAGTTCAAGATCGGTGTTTCAGGTTGCATGAACTCATGTGCGGAGAATGCCATAAAAGATGTTGGAATAATGGGTACTCCTAAGGGATTCACAGTAATGGTCGGAGGCAGTGCAGGTCTAAAACCACGCCTTGCAGATACTATCGCTGAAGAACTTGATGAGGATGAGGTTCTTTCACTTGTTGATACTATCATTTCATTCTATAAGTCACATGCAAAGAAACAGCGTATTGGAAAGGTCATTGAAGAGATTGGACTTGATGCTTTCAAGAAGGAAGTTGGACTTTAAGTTGTTAGGATCTTTCATAAACTGAGGGCTTCAAATAGCCCTTTTTTCTTATTTGTTTAGTTTATATTGTTTTTAGATCAGCTTGATTCCTGATGGCTTAAGGGGGTTAACAATGAGGATAAGTTTCTATTATAATGGTGAGTTCGGTAAAAAGGTCATAGGCAATATCGTCAACTCAAGCACGTTCTGCACCTCGTGTGGAGACCTGTGTGACCACTGTCGTGAACTGAAAATATCGCACGCGGATAGTATTGTCGATCTCTATGAGTTCCCTGATGATCTTCCTGAGTTTATAGATGATCCTTTCGATCACATCCCGAAAAATGTGGGTGAATGTGACCTCCTCATAGCCATGGACCTGCATCCCGACATCTTTTCGGTGCTTCCTGAAATAGCAGCCAATGCTAAAGCAAAGGCAGTTATAGCACCTGTGGAAGTGCCAAAACTTGCACCTGCAGGACTTGTACAGCAGGTCAAGGGAAAGCTGGAGTCCGCTGGTATTGACTGTGAGTTCCCCAAGCCTTTCTGTTCACTGACAAAAACAGGCAAGGCCCTTATCGATGAATTTGTTGATATGGGATTTGGAAGGCCCCTGCTGAGGATCGAGATCGATTCTGATCGGAGGATATTCTCCCATGTGCAGGTGCTTAGGGATGCACCCTGCGGCTCCACATGGTATGTTGCAAAAAAACTAAGGTGGACCGATATTGAAGATTACAAAGAGATTGTATCGGGTGCACATCATGCATACCCATGTACTGCCAGCATGGATAAGGATACCCAACTGAAAGATACAATATTGCATGAAGCCGGATACATCATAAGGGGAAGTGTGGAAGAAGCTTCGGGTTTCAAAAAGGAGTGAAGAGCACACTTGAAAATGAGGCGATATCATTATTGAGGAAAGACCTAAAAAAATAGCAGTACTTCGATGCGACATTGTTTCCGAGGCATGTCCCGGAGTTGGGTGCTTAAAGGCGTTCAATGCCAGGAAAGTAAAGTTTGCAGACTACGATGATAATACTGAGATGATCGCATTCTTCACATGCGGTGGCTGTTCAGGAAGAAGGGTCTTCCGACTGGTGCGTTCCCTGAAAAAACACGATATTGACGTGATACACCTGAGTTCATGCATGATCATGAAGAACTATCCGGAATGCCCGCACATTGATTCGATCAAGAAGACCATCACTGATGCAGGTATCGAAATTGTTGAAGGAACACATCACTAAAGGAGATATAGAGAATGGTTAAAAGAATGATCGTTAAGATAGATGAGGATAAATGTACTGGCTGCGGACAATGTGTTTCACCTTGTGCCGAAGGAGCTATACAGATAATTGATGGAAAGGCAAAGGTCGTTTCTGAAGATCTTTGTGATGGTATGGGATTCTGTATCGGTATCTGTCCTGAAGGTGCTATCACGATAGAGGAAAGACAGACGGTGGAGTTCAATCTTGAAAAGGCAGAGGCTCAGCCAAAGAGCACGGATATCTCTATCTCCTGTTTCAGTTGCGGTGCCGGAGAAAATGAAAGATACCTCCTGCCCATGAGGCACAATTTGGAAAGCCTCTGGGTCTGCACACGCTGTCTGCCTCAACTTATCCATGGGTGAGCGGTAAATGGAGCTTGAACTGACATCTGTACCGGACAACGTATGTGATTATACGTTCAATTTCTACTGGTATGAGAAAGAGCTGGAGCCATCTGCTGTCATACCTGGTCAGAATGGTACGGAATATACCTATCAGCAACTTGTGGACGAGCTTAAGAAAGGAAATGATGTTCACATTAAAGGGAGTATTGGAAGTCGTTTTGCCTATTCTCTGGGAGTTGACCTTGCCCATTTCGGAGGTAGCGCCAAGACCGAAGCTGCCGGTAACATCTTCGTTGAAGGAAATGTGGGGCCTGAAGCAGGTATGGGGATGTCGGCAGGATCGCTTTACATCACAGGTGATATTGAACAGCCGTTTGGCAACATCATTGAGGCCGTATCCGATGTTGAGGGATACAGGAAGTTCATTTCCATCACTGAACTTCTGTGTGGCAATGGAGTTGAAGAGCTTTGCAAGAACGAGTTCGATGCGGTAAATGGGAAACTGATACTAAATGATGGTATTCTGCGGGGAACACTTGCCTCAAGATGTAATTGCGATGCAGAAGTTATCGTAAAAGGTGATGTTTACAACGGAACAGGACTTCTTATGGAAAGGGGTAATGTCAATGTGCAGGGTAATGCCGGGCTTAACACTGGCGCTCATCTGAATGGTGGCTCTGTTGTGGTAGAAGGTGTGGTGGGGGAATTCTCCGGTGCTTATATGAAAGCTGGAACTCTCATTTTCAATTATGCTAAGGGGTATGTAGGTGCCGGTATGCTCGGTGGCACGATATATTCAAAAAAGAAAGTGACACCTGCTCCTCCTGCTGATAAAGTGCGAGTGGGTGGTCAGGATATCTCTATCGTTCGAAAGTTGACCGGTGCAGGGCGAGTGGAGTCCATGTTGTATAACAAATATGAGGTCGGTGAAGAGAAAGAACAATATGTCAAGGTAAAAATGAGGGATGGTTCTATAGTAATGCGTAAATTGGACTGATGTCTATTTCTTCATCTATTTCTTCTTATGATCTATTTAAATAACAAACATTGTATCTCCATTATATTTGTTATACCTAAAAAGGTTGGATGTACTTGACTACGGAGAGAACTGAAGACTACCTTAAGGCTATTGATACCATTATTGAGAAAAAGGGCTATTCTCTGGTAAAAGATATCGCACGATTCCTTGATGTAAGTCCGTCCAGTGTTACGGGAATGTTCAAAAAGCTGACAAAGGAAGGATTCATCAATTGCGAGAAATATGGTGGTGTCACTCTCGCCCCTGATGGAAGAAAGCTTGCGAAAAGCACGAGGAAAAGTTCAGTGTGTTGCATGAGTTCCTCGTCCTCCTTGGTGTGGATGAAGATACCGCAGATGATGATGCTTGCAATGGGCGTATTGCCTGTGATTCCTGTAAACTTTGTACAGTCGTATCCTTCATATGTCTTCGACCTGAACCATACTAGATATGCGGTTGACAGGGAGATTGCGGAGAGTATATTTGTCAGGCTCGAATGAGACAGATAACTTATTTAGCTCAATAGTGTACCGCCAACCAGAGGGTTTCTGTCGTGTCACTGGTCCAAATGACTCTGTGTTTGCAGTGGGCAGGAATATTAATATGATCGCCAGGAGCGAGGTGCACTACCTCCAAATCTTCAAACACCAACTTCGCCTCCCCCTGCAACACCATTACCCATTCACTGCGGTCTTGATCGTACCATTGTCCCCCTGGGGTCACATGTTTCTTTGAAATAATACGCTCGATCGATACCCCATGTTGATCCACCAAAGGCTCGAACACTTCATGGGTTAGATCGACTGGTATTTGGTTAAATATATTATGTTTTTCCATGGTACACCTCATGGATTCGATCAATAAAAAGGACACCTTAAGGTACCCTTACATTGTCAGTTACCAAGGCCTGCATGATGCAAGGCTCGAATTTAAAGACCAGTGGCGATACCCACCTATTCATGGATATAGTGGATGATCATACCTTCACTCCTGTCATCAATAACTTTATCTTATGTTCCATACAGACCTCTGTCCTATGAAAATAGGATCTGAACGACCCCTATTCAAAGGAAGTGGACAGTTTGCGTGATATTATCATGCATATACACGACAGCCCCTGTCAGCTCGTTCTTGCGGCAACAGGAGGCGGTGCCGGAGCCATTGATCAACTGTTGAGGTATGGTGGCGGTTCTGCTACAGTTCTTGAAGCGCTCGTGCCCTACAGCTCTAAAGCCCTCGATGAACTGATTGGCAAAAAACCTGAAAAATATGTTTCACCTGTGACTGTAAGGGCCATGGCCATGGCTGCATACCGCCGTGCGTTATCTCTTGCAGGCAATGACGACGGGGTGGCAGAAAAAAGATTGATGGGCGTGGCTGCTTCCTGTAAACTTTCTGTGGGGGATGACGAGCGTGAGGGGCGTGAACATAAGATCTTCGTTGCTATACAGTCCTTTGATAAGACCCTTGTAAGAACGCTCATACTCAGAAAAGAGCGGTCAAGGGAAGAAGAGGAGTATATTGCAACTTGCATGGTAGTCGATTCCATTGCAAAAGAATGCTCTTGGACTGGTAATCTGCTCCTTGAAGAGCTTTTATGTGGGGATGAGGTCGTTGAAGAAAGGGAAGCCACCGCTTCTAAAGAAGTGGCTCAGATGCTCGCCCTTCCTGATAATATAATGAACAGTTTGGACCTTGTATCAGATGTTGTTCAATTCGATCTGGGCGGAGAAAATGTTACTGAAAAGCCGGAAGTTATATTCTCAGGTTCTTTCGATCCGTGCCATAAGAATCATATTCAAATGGCTGAGCAGGCTTTTAATAAATTAGGGAAGAAGGTTCACTTTGAGATCTCTCTCACAAACGTAGACAAGCCATCGATAGACCTTATATCGCTTCAGGAAAGGCTGGATTCCCTCAGGAAGTACAAGGATTATGTATTTTTTGGTGGTGTTCTCCTAACGGTTGCACCATTGTTCATTCAGAAAGTAAATCTTTTCGAGAAAGCCACTTTCATTGTTGGCGCGGATACTGTGAACCGTTTATTCAAAACCCGATACTATCGCAATGTTGAAGACATGAGGGACATGCTGCAATATTTCAGGAATAGGAACACTCATTTCCTTGTGTTCCAGAGAAAAGGGGTTGACCTCGAGCTTGAGCCTGATATATTAGATCTTTGTGAGGTCGTTCCTCTTGATGACTACCTCGATAATGGTACTTCTTCAACTTCGATTAGAAATGTTGTGCAAAAATGAATGATATTGTTAGTTAGCGAATGGATCAAGTTTGATATTGTGTTCTTTGTATGAGATGCAACATATATGTGTAGGAAAGTATTTATCTGGTTGCAATACATTTTTGAACATAGGTATTTCGAGGGAATATTTTGAACAAATATGAGAAATTCACTAAATTGGAGAACAAAAGTTACTCTGATGTCACACGTTTTCTGAAAAAGACCACTCATCTTACTGCACGCGAATGGGTGATCGCACGTTTGTGTGCTGATTTCAAGAATCTCTCGAACCGTTCCGAGATGACCTGGATAGGAGAGAACCTGCCGGAGCTTGTTCCTTTTGTTGATGAACCATATACTAGGCAGGAAGTGTCCAATGCACATGCTGCTTTCAAGCACAAGATCGAGAGAAGCGGTACCACTTTCTTTTATGCATACTATGCGGGGCTCATCGGACAGGAGGAGATGATAAAGATAATACACAAGATCGTATCCGACCTGCAACTTCTGATCGAGACCGAGAGCGGTGAGATTTCCGATGACCATATGACAGATGTGCAAATGCTTGTGGCAGATACCCTTCACAGGATAAATGAGTCTCTGGACTATTGAGCGGTATAAGTACCATTGCAATAAGTTATCATTTAAGATAACATTCATTATCTAAAAATAATACTATTTATGGTATAAGGCAATTCTAATAATTGCTTCGAAGATGTTGTCGCACAAAAACCCATTACAACTCCTTTACATCTTGATTTCCCAAAAATGTTGATGTTTAATTGGGTCAACCTCCTCCTTTGACAACATTTTCTTCCTTCCTTTGCCAGCATTTTCTTTTTTTGTGTTCCATAACATCTGCCGGACAAGAAAAATGAAAGGTACGACAATGTATTTAACATGAGACATTTTCTTATACATCGATACAATGAGCTTCAGAGATTTTATCGACCATTTACGAACCAGTGGCAGGTTAGTTGAGGTCACAGAGCCTGTTTCGAAAGTATTCGAAGCACCAAGACTTGCAAAGAAGAGCAATGCTCCCATACTGTTCCACGATATTGACGGACAAAAAGCCATCATGAACTTATTGGGTTCAAGAGATGAGCTTGCCGATATGTTCGGGGTCCCTAAGGATGGTATTATACAGAGGCTTTCAGATATAAGGCCGGACGGGGAAGTAAAGATAGTAGATACCTCTCCGACCATGGAGGTCATTGAGAACGATGTGGACCTTTCAAAACTTCCTCTGATGACACACTTTGAGAAAGACGGTGGTCCTTATATCACAGCCGGAGTTGTCGTTTCCGAATATGGCGGAATGATGAACGCATCCATCCACAGACTGATGGTCGTTGGCAAGGACAAGCTGGCAGCACGTCTTGTTCCTCCACGGCACTCTTACGTACTCCACAAAAAAGCAGCTGAGAACAACGAGCCTTTACCGGTAGCTATTGTGTTGGGTGCTGATCCGGTAATAACATTCGCTTCCACCACCCGTGTTCCGGCAGGAAAGGAATTCGAGTACGCAGCAGCTCTCAGGGGTGCTCCTGTGGAACTGTTCGAGTGTGAGAACGGTGTAAAAGTGCCACATGCGGAGATAATCCTTGAAGGATATGTGGACCCCACAGAAAGGGTGGATGAAGGCCCTTTCGTTGATATCACAGGCACCTATGACCTTGTACGCAAGGAACCGGTGATCACAATTACAAAGATAATGCACAGGAAGGATCCAATCTATCACGGCATCCTTCCGGCAGGTGCAGAGCATCTTCTCATGATGGGTGTGCCTTATGAGCCAAAGATATACAATGCAGTGGCAGAGGTCACTACCGTAAAGAACGTAGTGTTGACTGAAGGTGGATGTTGTTATCTCCATGCGGTAGTACAGATAGAGAAACAGACCGAAGGCGATGCCAAGAACGCAATCATGGCGGCATTTGCAGCTCATACGAGCCTTAAACATGTTGTTATAGTGGACGAGGATATCGATATCTTCAATATTATGGATGTGGAATTTGCCATTGCAACAAGGGTGAAAGCTGACCTCGATGTCATGATCATCCCGAACGTGCGTGGAAGTTCCCTTGATCCAAGAGGCTCTCCCGACGGGACCACCACCAAGATGGGCATAGATGCCACAAAGGTTCTTGCAGAAAAAGAGATATTCGAGCGCGCGAAGATGCCCGACGTTCTTCTTTTGTAAGCTGCTGGTGTGTGGTGAGATATTCGAGCGCGCGAAGATGCCCGAATGATAACTATAGGAAATTATAATGTATCTGACATCAGAAGAAGAAAATATACTTGACGGCGAACAGGGGGAGACCCTGCGCAAAGCCATGGAGATCCTTGTTGCACTTGGAGATATCTATGGTGCGGATAGTTTGATCCCTGTCAAGAGCGCCCAGATAGCAGGCGTGTCCTACAAGACGATAGGGGATGCCGGACTTGAATGGATATCCGATCTCGAAGGGACGGTGAAGGTCCCTTCAATATTGAATCCCGCAGGTATGGACATGGTCCGGTGGAAAGAGATGGGCATCGAGCCGGAATTTGCGGAAAAACAGTTGGAGATAATAGCTGCCTACGAAAAGCTCGGTATAAGTTCAAAGTGCACTTGCACTCCCTACTATCTCGAAGGTTTCTCGGCGACCTGTGGCGACCATCTTGCATGGAGCGAGTCTTCGGCTGTCTCCTATGCGAATTCGGTAATAGGTGCACGTACCAATCGTGAAGGCGGTCCGTCCGCATTATCTGCTGCACTGGTCGGGAAAACAGGGAACTATGGTTATCATCTTGATGAGAACCGTGTTCCTACGGTCTCCGTGGTCGTGGACCATGAGCTCTCAGGCTCTGATTATGGTGCCCTTGGCTATATTGCAGGTAAGGAAATTGGTAATCGCGTACCGATGTTCCATCTGGCCTCCACACCTACCTCAGATGAACTTAAAGGATTGGGTGCTGCAATGGCGGCATCCGGCGCAGTTGCATTGTATCACGTGGAGGGTGTCACGCCTGAAGCAAAGCAGGTCCATTTCGATAAGCCCGATGAGACCATCACCATTCAGAGAAGTCAGCTTGATGAGGTCTACGAGACCATCATTGGCAATGAGGATGACCTGGAATGCGACATCGTAGCGGTCGGTTGTCCGCACTGCTCTCCTGAGGAATTGAACCGGATCGCCGATCTGCTGGAAGGCAAAAGAATAGAAAAGGAACTCTGGGTATGCACTTCAAGGGAGGTTGCTCAAAGATATCCCGATGTTGTGAAAAGGATAGAAGAGAGTGGCTCAAAGGTGTTGTGTGATACCTGTATGGTCGTCTCCCCTGCAACGGAAGGCCACAATTGTATGATGGTCAATTCAGGAAAAGCACTGGCTTACGTTCCGGGAATGTGTAAGGTCCCTGCAAAGATCGGGAGTCTGGAAACATGTATCAAAAAGGCAGGTGGTGACAATTAAGATCGAATGCAGGACCATTGCAAGGGGGGTTGCGGAAGGTGAAGTGCTTCTATCAGAGGATGCCCTCTCTTTCTTAGGTAACGTTGACCCGAAAACAGGGGTAGTTGTTGACCCCGGCCATGCCATCTACGGAGAATGTATCAGGGACAAGATACTTGTTTTCCCTCATGGGAAAGGTTCTACCGTGGGTTCTTACGTGATATACCAGTTGAAAAAGAACAACGTATCCCCCGCTGCAATGATAAACATCGATTCTGAACCGATAGTTGCAGTGGGAGCTATCATCTCCGATATCCCTCTCGTGGACAGGCTTGATAAGGACCCTTTCACCATTTTTAAGAACGGTGATCGTGTAAAGGTCGATAGTACCAGCGGCTTCGTTGAACTAATGGACAGATAAATTCAGACATGGGAAAAAATAACGGTAATGTCTTCAATAAATAAAGCTCCGGATGATGCAGAAGTGGAGTCTATGATAATAGACCTGTATGATGACATTCACCCATTTTTCAAAGCCTATGAAGTGGGCTATGCTGACAGTGCCATTCTTTTTTACGGAGTTCCCCAAATTGACCCTAAACTGATCTATCAGGATCTCTGGCCAAAGTTATTAGCTAAAGGCTATAAGCTATCCTTTTCCAAGGAATTTGGGGAAGATGTATTGGTCGTTTCTCCGATACAAGAGGTCCCTGAACGCATATGGATAAATGTCCTGCTCGCCGTAGCAACGGTATTTACTACCATGTTCGCAGGGGCTACGATGTTCGGGGTGGATATCTTCAGCGAACCGTCTCAGTTCATCAAAGGGCTTCCCTTTACCCTTGCCATAATGTTCGTTCTCGGCTCACATGAAATGGGGCATTACATAGTTGCGAAGATGCATGGCATGCGAACATCATTGCCATATTTCATTCCTTTTCCCACGATCATTGGCACAATGGGTGCTGTTATTAAACACAGGGGTGTCATACCTGACAGGAAAGCATTGTTCGATGTGGCTGTTGCAGGTCCACTTGTGGGTCTTGTAGCATCTGTTATCGTGACTTTCATCGGTCTTTCATTACCGCCTGTGGAGTACATAGTCACACCCGGTAATATGGTGCTCGATATACAGGTCCCTCTTCTGTTCCAGGCTATAAATACGATATCCGGCAATACTGTCGAGACCATGCATCCTGTGGCATTTGCAGGCTGGGTCGGTATGCTGGTAACGGTGTTGAACCTGCTACCCTCGGGTCAGCTTGATGGCGGGCATATCGTTCGTGCAATGCTCGGGGAACGCGCAAAGCATGTTTCTATGGCAATGCCCTTCATTTTGGGATGCCTAGGTCTTTATGTCATCTTCGTGCTTCAGCAAAATGGTGGCATCTGGATGTTCTGGTCTATTTTCCTTCTGCTTTTTGCACTGGCAGGTCATCCAAGGACCTTGAATGATGATATTAAGCTTGACAAAAGGAGAATGGCACTGGGGATCGGGACTTTCATCCTTGGTCTGCTATGTTTTACTCTGGTGCCTTTCACACTGGTAATTACTTGAGGTTGAAAAAATGGATGTATGTTTCAGGTTGATGCAGAAGAACACTTACAGCCTTGCGGCCCTTCTCCCCCTTCTTCCCGAAAGCAAGCTTGTAAAAGAGATCCATGAGGGCATCATGATTTATAGCTTTGCCACCAAACAAAAAGAAAATGTGTTTGCAGAGGTTGATTCCCGCCCTTCCGGTACTATCTGTATAGCAGGTGGTCCGCATCCTTCAGGTTCTGTTGAGGATACTCTGGATCACTTCAATTTTGTAGTTATAGGGGAAGGCGAAGAGACCCTTCCGCATCTTGTAAATACGCTTCTTGAAGGCGGGGATGTCTCAAAGGTCAAGGGGATCGGATACAAATGCAATGGGAAGGTCGTGCTTACTGGAAAGCGTGACCATGTGGACCTTGATAATTATCCTTGTTTTGACTCGAAAGCTCTTCGCTCACCCATAGAGATAAGCAGGGGCTGTCCGTGGAATTGCAAATACTGTCAGACGCCCCGCATATTCGGACATGAGATGAGACATCGAAGCATCGATTCCATTGTCAGTTTCGCTAAATATTACAACGATCTGCGCTTTACTTCCTCAAACGCATTTGCTTATGGCGGCAATGGTATTCAGCCAAGGTTCGATAAGGTCGAAGCTCTGCTTTCAAAGTTGAGTTCCATTGTAGGTAAGAACATCTTTTTTGGTACATTTCCTTCCGAAATACGTCCTGAATTTGTTACACATGAAGGGCTGGACCTCATTGATAAGTACTGCAGTAACAGAACGATAAGTCTGGGTGCCCAATCCGGAAGTGATATTATATTGAAAGAGATGTTAAGGGGACACACTTCCGAAGATGTCAATATAGCTGTTGAACGGTGTTTTGAGCATGAGATCATACCGGTAGTGGACTTTATCTTTGGCTTTCCCAATGAGGCCGAAGAAGACCAGCAAAGAACACTTGAACAGATAAAATGGATCTGCAAAAAAGGTGGAAAAGTGCGAGCCCATTACCTTTCCCCTTTACCTTCAACACCTTACGAGAACATCGTTCCCTCACCTATCAGTGATCCTGTTAATCGGGTGCTGGGTAAAATGGCAAGGGATGGTAAGCTCAGCGGTAGCTGGAATGAGTGATCTCATTTCTCTTTTGAGATGCGGCAAAGCTCCAATCCGTTGTTGTGGAACACGTAAACTACTATCTCTTTTCCCTTTTCAAAGGCTCGTATCTGGCGGTCATAGACTGATTTGACATGCCTTGATCCATTCTCTTTGAAATGTTCCTTTACTTTTTTAAAGAAAGCTATTTGCTGCTCAAGGTATGCTTCTTCGTATTCTTTAATATCAGATGCTATAACTTTCGTATCTTCATCCGTGATCTCATTATGGTAACATCCATGCTGGTCCAGACCGGATATCTGCCGCCAATCAAGGTTGCCTTCTTCATCTGTCTCCCGGTGGAGCATGTACGGGTAAAGGCTGCATATGGTAGGCCTCTTATCATAGATGGTGCACCTATTGTTCTCAAGAAGAACGCAACTTCCATCCTCTTTTGTTCTCAGTGAGTATCCGGAAACATAAAAATTCCCTTTCTGGTCACAGAACTCATAGTATGGTGCAGGGGTGATAAGAGATGCATCTATCTGTTTCATTGCTTCCACATCTTTTTCCAGCAGGAAAACGTGGTCGTTGAACTGTCTGGTGCAGCACATCCCGCACAGATCGCACTCGAACCCGACCTCCTTTATTATCTCAATAAGCTTGGCATCGGGATATTTTTTCAATGCCTTGAGCTCTTTTTCCGTTTCCCTTATCATTTCGTCTATCATTTTAAAGGTCATCACCTGCTTTTTACCATGAGTTTGTTCTTTGAACGCTGTGTTCCTTAATCTTAATTATGGTATTTTCCTTTATCAAAGTTTCATGTCAGAATACCTTTCTCTCACTTTTTTTGTTGCAAATGGATGCCAGTTTCTGCATCATATTCAAATTGTGGAGCAAATGCATGTCTGTACATTAATGCATCAATATCTCTAAAAAAGCAGGCAAATGTTTGCGATCAAGTGTCGCATATTGCAGTAAAAAAGATCAAATTTACTGGTTTTCAACTCTCTCTTTATTAAAATGAGCAACGATCCTTTCAGCAAGTCCTTTACTGATACCCTCCACTGCAGTAAGCTCTTCGACGGATGCATGACGTATCTGCTCAATAGAACTGAAATGGTTCAACAATGCCTTTTTTCTTGAGGCTCCTATCCCCGGGATAGTGTCCAGTTCTGAGTGGGAGAGCCTTGCAGTGCGTCTTCTTCTGTGGGATGATACAGCGAACCTGTGGCTCTCATCCCTTACGCGCATGAGCACTTTGAGGGCTTCGGATGTGTGGGGTAATATTACAACCTCATCGGTGCCATCCTTTGGTACGATGATATGCTCGAATCGTTTTGCAAGTCCCACAAGCGGGATGTCCAGTTGCAGTTCCTTTAAAGAGCCCATGGCAGCACTGACCTGTCCGGGACCTCCGTCTATGAGGATGAGATCTGGTAGTTTGTCTTTCTCGGCTTTCTGGTGGGTATATCTGCGCTTTACTACTTCTGCCATCATGGCAAAATCGTCTATTCCCTTTACCGTTTTTATGTTGAAATGCCTGTATTTGCTATTTGCAGGTAGGCCGTTCTCAAAGACCACCATTGAACCAACAGCATCAGTGCCTGATATGTTGGAAATATCAAAACCTTCGATGTGTGCAGGCAATGTGGACAATGCAAGTGCATCTCTTAGCTGTAACAATGCTTGTAGCGCCTGTTCCTTATCACTTTGTTTGAGGTGTGATTGCTCCAGGGTCATTTGGGCATTTTGCTCGGCCATTTCCATTAATCTTTTCTTGTTACCTCTTTGAGGTACCTGTATCTGCACACTTCTCGCGGCTTTTTCAGAAAGCCATTTGATAACGAGTTCTTTTTCAGGTATCGGGTACTGTACAAGTATTTCTGGAGGTACAGGTGCATCCTGATAGTATTGCTTTATGAACTCCTCTGTGACACGGGCTATATTGCCGGTGGCATCTCCCCACGAAAGGGACATATCGGCTTTACCTACCATGTTGCCATCCCTGATGTAGAAGATCTGTACGAAAACGGTCTCATCGTCAGAGGCAGTTGCAATTATGTCGCTGTCATCATTTCCCGCAGTGGCCGTCTGTTGCCGGGAAAGGCTTTTCAGAGCATCTATCTGGTCACGTATCACAGCAGCACTCTCATATTCCTGTGCAATAGCATGGATGTTCATCTTTTCCTGAAGCTCTTTTATTGTACCGGATGTTTCGCCTTTAAACAACTTCACTGCTTCCATCACATTATTGCGATATTCTTCAGGAGTGATCGAGCCATTGCATGGAGCATAGCATCGGTCGATATGATAGTTCAGGCATGCTCTTTTCCCTTTACCGTCTACTCTACGGTTGCATCTTTTTATCCTGAATATCTGTGAGATCATGTCAAGGGTTTGCCTGACAGGTTTCACATTCGTATAGGGGCCAAAATAGAGAGCTCCATCCATAAGTCTGCGACGCGTTATGAATATCTTCGGAAATTTAGTATTGACAGTGACCTTCACGTAAGGATAACGTTTGTCATCTTTCAGGTCGATGTTGTAGTGCGGTCTGTTCTTCTTCACCAGATTTGCTTCAAGTATCAGTGCAGCGACCTCGGATTCCGTGACAATATAGTCTACATCCGCTATCTTCCTGACCATTGCTCTTGTTTTGGAAGAATGGTTCTTGCTGGACTGGAAGTATTGGCTGACCCTTTTTTTAAGGGACTTCGCTTTTCCGATGTAAATAATATTGTCAGAGATGTCCTTCATAAGATAGACGCCTGGCAGCTCAGGGATATTGGATATATCCGGTCTCAAGTTTGCTGTTCCCTCCGATCAAAGTCGAAAATGCTGCATATTTTCTGTCATTTTTCAAGGGTCTTCTGGAATGTTCTCTCGATGAACTGGGGATACGTTTTTTCAATTATTGTTTTTAGGTTGACGATATCTTCCCTGTTATATTCCAGCAACAGTTCTAAGGATGCTTCATTGCCGCGTTCATATTCATGCCAGAGCCTTACAGCATCGAATCCGGTGATACCTACGGTCTCATCGGTTCGGTTTATCTCCAGTTTCTTCTCAATTGCTTTGAGGCCACCGGAAAGGCCGATACGCCTTAGAGGATACATCAGATCGATGTGAAGCTGGTTGAACTCTATCTGTGGATATTCCTTTTGTATAAATGGCAGGTCAAACCGGGCACCGTTGAACGATACGAGGAGCTCATATTTCTGTAACTCTTCTACAACGTCTTCAAGGTCTATGCCTTTGACGTACGTTTTTGCATCTTCCCCATCGTATATTCCTATCACTGTGATGTAAGAACTTGAAGGTGAAAGTCCGGTTGTCTCTATATCCACATAGGCTACCGAATCGGAGAAGTGTTCAAATGCCCTCCATTGTTCCGCACCTGGGAGGCACTTGGCAAAATATTCGAAATCCTTTTGTTCCAGGTGTTTTTTAGATTCAGCTATCCCATTTGCTATCTTTTCTTTTCTGGTGGCTGGAATGGATATTTCATCCTGATGTTCAAGGTATTTGTCCCATGTGCAATATCCGCTCTCCCATATCCGTTTTTCAATCGTTTTTCCAATTCCGGGAATGTGTGTATAAGTGCTTGTAAGCATTTTGTTTGCCCCACTGGACTTTCATCTATACTTCTATTTAATGATGGTGAGTTGGCTATTTCTTTAGAAGGATTTAACATTAAGAATATACATTTTATATATAGCATCAACATATAACTTATATTTATTATTAAGGATACAACAGGGACTATCATGCGCGCAGATATAACTTCACTGTTTGGATTAAATGTGTATACGAACCAGGGTACATATGTGGGTAAAGTGAACGACCTCGTTTTCGATGTAGATGAAAGATTAGTATCGGGGCTTGCTCTTTCAGACATCAATCGTGATATTTTTGATGTCCAGACAAGAGGCGTTATCCTTCCGTACCGCTGGGTAGTCACAACCGGGGACATCGTCATTATCCGTGATGTCGTCAGCAGGTTCAAGAAACCTGTAAAAGAGGAAACAAAAGACGATTGATGTTATTATGAAAAAACGGGAGGTCTATTCGGATCTACGCTGTATTCCGCCTGTCATCGTACGTTTAGATGGGAGGACATTTAAACACACACTTTCCCGGCTTGGATGTGAAAAGCCGTATGATGAAAAGTTTGCATCTGCAATGGCAGATTCGCTTGAGCTTTTTTTCAAAAAAAGTGGGATCAATGCAGCGTTGGCGTACACATTTTCTGATGAGGCAAGTATCCTCTTCTTTGATCTGCCTTTTGATGGGCGGGTCGAGAAATTGGATTCTGTCATATCCAGCTATCTTAGCAGTGCTTTTACCATAAAGATGGGTCTTGATGAACCTGTGTCCTTCGATTCGAGGATCGTTCCGGTAAACAAGGAGAATGTTGCTGAATATCTTATCTGGAGGCAGAGTGAGGCGTGGAGGAACTGTGTAAGTTCATACGGCTATTACACATTGCTTTCGGAAGGTATGAGCAAAAAGGATGCTGCATCGGCCATTAAAGGCAAGAAGGCGCAGGGGATACATGAATTGCTCTTCCAGCGAGGTATAAATCTCGATAAGGTTCCTATGTGGCAACGCAGAGGGATTCTTGTTTACAAAGATGATTACAAAGTAGCCGGATTTGACCCTGTACGCAAGGAAATAAGATCAAGTACAAGGAATAAAGTGGTTCAGGACTGGGAAGTCCCTCAATTTTCTTCGGAAGAAGGTACTGATATTTTGAAAAAACATCTTATAGGTTATTGATGTATCGTAACCTATATTGTAATGGTTTGACCTTAATGTTTTATTATTCATAATAATCCTAATCTAACGGATGATATAGAGCGGTGAATTCATGGAAAATATGGATCTTATAAAAAGGAACGTGCAGGAAATAGTTACGGAAGAGGAACTCACAAAATTGTTGGAGACAAAGAAACATCCTTCAGCATATACCGGCTACGAACCAAGCGGAAAGATCCACATGGGTCACGTTCTTACTGTTAACAAACTACTTGACCTTCAGAAAGCCGGATTTGAAATTACAGTCCTCCTTGCGGATGTTCACGCTTACCTCAATCAGAAAGGAACAATGGATGAAGTACGCAAGACTGCTGATTACAACAAGAAATGTTTCCTTGCACTTGGTCTTGACCCGGAGATGACAAATTTCGTCTATGGTTCAGACTTCCAGTTATCTCCTGAATACATGCTTAATGTTCTCAAACTTACCCAGGCCACTTCACTCAACAGGGCAAAGAGAAGTATGGATGAGGTAGGCAGAAAGATGGAAGACCCAAAGGTATCCCAGATGGTCTATCCAATTATGCAGGCAGTAGATATTGCCCTTCTTGGTGTCGATGTTGCAGTTGGTGGTATTGACCAGAGGAAGATACACATGCTTGCAAGAGAAGGTCTTCCAGGGCTTGGCTTTAAGGCACCTCTTTGCATCCATACACCTATCCTTCTCGGACTGGACGGTACGAAGATGTCCTCTTCAAATGAGAACTACATCTCTGTTGACGATGATGAAGCAGCTCTCAAAAAGAAGTTCAAGAAAGCATTTTGTCCGGCAGAAGATATTGAGAACAATCCTGTCCTTGAGCTGTTCAAGTACCACATAACCCCACGTTATGATGAGATGGTTTTCGAAAGACCGGAAAAGTTCGGTGGCGACCTTGTCTGCAAGAGCTATGCTGAGCTTGAAAAGGTGTTTGCAGATGGCAGTCTTCATCCAATGGACCTGAAGAACGGTGCGGCTAAATACCTCAATGAGATACTTGAACCGGTACGTTCAGTCCTTGAATGATGGCACTCTGGCAGAAATTCGTTTCTGCCTACACAACCTATTTAATGCTTGCACTCTATCAATTAATTTAACGAATATATATTAAGATGGGGAGTAATATGAAATACACGTTTCAGGACTCTACCGATCTCCCTCTTCAAAGAGATATTATCAAGGATGTTCAGAATTTCGTTGATATATCAAGAAAGGTCCTTCCGATAGAGAACGCTTCCATTGAAAAGAACGACGATCTCTACAGAAGGCGTATCTCTCTGGAAAAAGGGGTCGATGAGCTCGAGTCTATTAATGGTAAGGTTCTTGAGGTCATAAACGGTCTGACAGAAGATTCCGATATGAAAGAGATCCTCGATTACAGAAATTCTGTTTTTGATGAATGTGATGCTTCATTCAGTAAAAGTACAAAGACAATGCTGTCTGAAATCGAAAGCATCAATAAGAGCATCGAAGATGAGAATCTGGGTGAAAGCAAACAGATACTGTCTGCTCTCAATTCTCTTTTTGAAGGTGGCATCTATGGAACGACAGACAAGTTCTCCATTTCAATGAACAGGGGAGTTATGCGTGGAAGACTTTTAGCTACGGTAGCTGGAATGGAGTATGAGTCTGAACTCACTTTCAAGGATGATTTGCTAACTGTAAGGGGCACCTATGGTAGCCTTTTCCTGCCTACATGGTCTCGGTCTGGGATATTTTATAAAGAAGAAAAGGTAAAATTAGAAGAAGTATCTGATTTCATTTTAACTTCACTGGATTTTGATGAATTCATCCTTAGTGCTAGTTTTGAGAACAAGAAATCTACCAAACGTTTCAAGATCGAAATGGACGGTAACTCCTTTATATTGCATTACCACGGGAACGAGGTGACTGCAGACCCTACTTTGATGCAGTCCCTGAAATCGGAACATGTGATAGCTTTGCTTGATGCATTTAAAGAACACATTAGTTCCAGCATCCAAAAACACACTCTTGTCAAATTAGTGCTTGATGGTGATGATGCTATCATTAACAATCAGATATTTGATTGTTTGAAACTTATTGCCGAGCAGTTTACAGATTTTATCAACGAGTGTCTTGAAAGGGGCTATGCTAAGGATGAGATCACTATAAAGATCGAGGAGAGCGATGGTACTCGCACTGAAAAATATGTGAGCAAGACCGATCTGTTCGACCAGCTTTCGGAGCTTGGTAGTGAAGGTCTGGAACTTGCAAGCCTTCTCGGCGTGGACAACATTTGATCTTAACTCCCGGTACTTTCGTACCGGTAGTTCTTTATTTTAGTTCCTTTGTTTTATCTTCATATATTTGTCCTAGGGAATTTTGATTAACTTATAATATGAACCAAATGGAAAATGATTGGTGGTATCTTTGATAATAAACGATCTTACTATAATTTTCGGTCTGTCCATAGTGGTCCTTTACTTATGTCATCGCCTTCGCATTCCCATGATCGTCGGTTTTCTTTTTACCGGAATGCTCGTAGGTCCTCATGGGTATGGTTTTATAGATGCTGTTGAAGAGGTCGAGGTGCTTGCGGAGATAGGTATTGTCCTTCTTTTGTTCACTATTGGTGTGGAGTTATCCATTAAAGATCTCTGGAAGATGAAAAGAGCGGTCGTGTTCGGAGGCTCTATTCAGGTATTTCTTACAACTATTGCTGTTTTTTCCATTGCTAACTACCTGGGGTATGGGATAGGCGAATCGATCTTCATTGGCTTCCTTTTCTCTCTGAGCAGTACTGCCATCGTCCTTAAACTGTTGCAGAACCGGGGGGAACTTCAGGCACCTCATGGTCGCTTTTCACTTGCAGTTCTATTGTATCAGGATGTCATTGTCGTACCAATGATCCTTATCACTCCTTTCCTCGCAGGCGCTGGTTCCATGTCAGATGCTGCTTTCATTCCCATCCTCGCAAAAGGGATCGGTTTGGTAATTCTTGTTTTTGCAAGCGCAAAATGGATCGTTCCACAAGTACTTTTCCAGATAACAAAAACAAGGGACTCCGAATTGTTCTTTCTCAGTATAATAGTCATTTGCCTTTCTGTCGCATGGCTAACGTCAAGTCTGGGTCTGTCCCTTGCTCTGGGCGCATTCCTTGCAGGGCTTATAATCTCTGAATCTGAATATAGTCATCAGGCACTCAGCAACATGATCCCGTTCCGTGATATTTTCATGAGCTTCTTTTTCATATCCATAGGGATGCTGCTCGACCTTGATTACTTCTTCAATGATCCTTTCCTGTTCATAATTATCGCAGCCTGTGTACTATTGCTAAAATCGGTAATTGCAGGGCTGTCTTCGTATCTGCTTGGCTTCCCTTTGCATACGGCTGTAATAGCAGGACTTGGTCTTGCACAAGTAGGTGAGTTCTCCTTCGTTCTCTCCACGTTCGGTGTGGAGTATGGGCTGCTCACCGATGAGGTCTATCAGCTTTTCCTTGTGGTCTCCATTCTTACAATGGCGGTCACATCCTCAGTGATGTCCATATCCCCGAAAGTTGCGGATAAAGTTGTGAACCTTCCTATCCCTTCAAAAATGAAATGTGGCTTTCATTCCCGTAAAATGATGGCGGTGCTTGACAAGAAAGGGCATCTGGAAGATCATCTTATCATTGCAGGATTTGGTTTTAATGGCAGAACAGTTGCAAAAGCTGCAACGATTGCAGGTATTCCTTATCTTGTTCTTGATACGAACCCTGAGACTGTAAGGAAGGAGCAGCTAAAAGGTGAGCTCATTTATTATGGTGATTCATCCCAGCGAGGTGTTCTGGAACATGCGGATATCAAAGACGCGAGGGTAATGGTCGTTTGTATCTCTGATCCTGCAGGCACAAGGAGGGCTATTTCATTAGCACGTAAGATGAATCCCAATATTCATATTATCGCACGTACCCAGTATCTTCAGGAAATGGAACCGCTTTATGAGCTGGGTGCCAACGAAGTAATACCTGAAGAATTTGAAACGTCGATCGAGATATTCGTGCGTTTGATGAAGCGATACCTCATTCCTAAGGATGAGATCGAGAAGTTCATTTCGGAGATACGTTCAGATGGATATGAGATGTTCAGGACACTTTCAGGTGCTATGAGCATCTATGACATGGAGATCGATCTGCCGGAAATGGATATTACCAATCTGAGAGTGCGAGCATCCTCCTTTGCAGTTGGCAAAAATCTATTACAGCTTGATCTCAGGAAAAAGTACAGTGTCACTTTGCTTGCTATCCGAAGAAATTCGGAGGTCATAGCAAATCCTGATGCTGATGCTGTTTTGATCTCAGGTGATGTGCTTGTACTTATGGGTTCGCCAGAAATGATATCAAAGGTAACACCTCTTTTCGTAGGTGGGGATATTTAACAGAAATGATCAGGTGATCTCATGGAACAAAGCATTGAACAGATAAATCGCAAGATCGAAAAAGGAGATGCAGTTGTGCTTACCGCTCAACAGGTCTGTGATCTTGTGGATAGTGGGGAAGATATAAGAGCTGAAGATGTGGATGTTGTGACAGCAGCCACGCGTGCCATAATGAGTGGCACATACGCGATACTATCATTTCCTGTGAAGTCTTCTCATAGTTTCTTACGTGCAAAAGAAGTCTATATGAATGGTGTGCCTGCACACGTTGGACCATGCCCGAACGAAAGGCTTGGCATTCTTGACCTGATGCTTTTCGGTACAGACCACAGTGTAGATGACTCACGATATGGTGCAGGTCATCTTTTCCGTGACCTTGCAGAAAGGATGACTGTGGAGGTCAAAGTAATTACTGATAATGGTGAGTCGTTCAAGACGCAGGTAACACTTGATGGTATGCCGTATGCTATGCTTTACGGCACAAGGCATGCTTTCAAGAACTATTCTGCATTTGTGAACACTTCGGATGAGCCAGCAGCCAGTATATTTCATGCCATGGAGTTTGGTCCAAGGCTTACAGAGGCTACTATTTCCGGTTGCGGTCAGATAAATCCGGTTAAGAACGATCCTCTCCTGGAATCTATTGGGATTGGGACACGTATGCTCATGAACGGCTCCGAAGGTTTCATAATGGGGTCCGGGACCCGCAGCAGTGCGGAAAAACCTAACCTTACTGCCTTTGCGGATATGCATGAGATGAAACCTGAATACATGGGCGGCTTTTCCACTTCAGCCGGTCCGGAATGTATTGTTTCCTGGGCTGTGCCTGTTCCTGTGACAAGTGATTCAGTGCTCGAATCGATAAAGGAACGTGACAGGCAGCTTAAGATGCCGGTAATGGCCGTTGATAATAGGGCATGTGTTGGTTATTCCGACTATGGCGATGTGTGGGAAGGCACGGACCTTGCGATAGACTTCAGCCCGGATGAATGCATTGGCTGTACTTTGTGTGAACCTGCGGAGATGTGTCCCATGGCTTCTATCAGTTTTGGGGACGGTGAGGTAAAACTTGATCGGTACACATGTTTCAATTGCGGTCTTTGTTCCACTCTGTGTGTGACCGATGTTTTCACTGCCAATCTTGGCTCCATCAATTTTGAGCTTGGAGGGGAGTCCACAAATGTTCCTATCGTCCTGCGTCAGTCTGATAAGAAAAGGGCTCTGGAATTATCTGAAAAGTTAAAAGAACAGATACTTGATGGTTCCTTCAGGATGACATCGATGGTCGAGCGCATTCGGACATGAACCTTTCGATTATCTTTTCAGGGGTCAGGTGAATCACAGGAACTTTTGAATTTCCTGCATCAACGTGCACCACAATTACTCCCCTGTCAACATTTTTTAGTTTCTCCCTGAATTCCTCTTCGCTGAAAGTATTATGAACTTCATCGATACCAGCTCCTTTTGCAACGATTGCAAGGTCGGTGCCAAGAGCTGTGGCTGTGAGCTGGTTTCCGGTAGAACCGTAGGCTCCATTGTCTATCACTACCAAAAGGTAATTTTCAGGATGCTGGTGTGCAATGGTGGCAAGACTTCCCATGTTCATCAGGACCGAACCGTCCCCGTCTATTGCTATGACATGTCTGTCGGGAACTGAAAGGGCAACTCCAAGGCCGATGGATGATGAAAGTCCCATTGAGCCCAGCATGTAGAAATTCGCACTCCTGTCTTTCAGGTGATGTAGTTCGCGGGAAGGGTATCCAATATTGCAGATGAGGAGTGAATCCTTGTCTTCTGCCTTTTGAACTATCGCTTTAATGGCATCGAAACGTCTCATTCTGCCTCCCAGAACCCGATCTCAAGAAGAACTGCTACAGGTCTCTTTTTTTCAATGGCTATTCTCCACGCATAGTGTATTGCATCTTCCACAGTATCGATGGTGGGAACGACATATGGTATGCCAAGGGTATCGAGTAATGAAGGTGTCATTTGTCCCATTGGGTATTGTGCACAGATCGTCTCCCCTTCACAGCCGCGGTGGCTCATTATAAGGAGTAACGGGATATGAAAAAGGTTGTTCAATGATGCCAAAGCATTGATCGAGTTTCCGAGTCCCGAATTTTGCATTAGCATTACGGGGATCCTTCCTCCCATGTAAGCTCCGGCACAGATGCCCACGCCCTCCTCTTCACGTGTGACCGGAATATGTAGCATCGTAGGATCGTTATCGATCATGGTGAGTACATCTTTCAGGTTTATGCATGGGACACTCACTACGAGGTCCACTCCTGTCAGTTTTAGACTGTCAAACACTGCTGTACTGGCATCTATTTGTATCACCACACCTTAAGATCGATAGCTTCTATCCTTATGTTCCTGTCCTCTATGCCGACAACAATGCCGGAGTGAACCTTTTGCATCATGCAGTGTGTGGGGATGAACTTCACGGTCTCGGCGACCTTTGGGATACGCCCTTGCTCTATCTTTCCGTCAAAAGCGAATATAAGGCAGATACCTCCATCGATGAATTCAATATCCTCATTTCCGAGACGCTGCTGTGGGCCTACCATGTGAATCGTGGTCATCCCTCTTCCTGATGCAATCACCTTTGCAAAATGTGTTATCGGACAGCCAAGGGGTCTATATCTTACAAAGTCGCCTGCTTTAAACTCGGTGCCGTCTATTGGGTGAATGTCTTCTCTGCAGGTCGGCTCACCCTCAAGCGGTGCAAGGGTGAAATCAGCTTCAATTCCATCAATAACGCCAACAATGTCCAGGCGTTTGACCGTTGTCTTCAGAAGGTCTTTCAACTTCTTCCTGTTCTTTGCGAATTGCTGTTTTCCCATGAACGGGCAACGACTGATATCATCGGCTGTTCTGATGTTCTCAGCAAGGTCCCTGCATTGCTGGTATCCACATTTGCCGCAATTATATCCCGGAAGGAGTTCCAATAGGTCATCCAATGCTCATTCCCCCTTGTATTCCATGAAACCGTCCAGATGCCGGAGAACTCCCATGTGATACTTACGTCCCACACGTTTTTCGCCACTGCAAAGAGTACAGATGGCAAGCGGTGGATTGTATCTCAACTCCATGTCCTCTACTGTTTCGACGCTGTTCTCTATAAGTTCGGCAAGTTCGATGGCACCCTTGCCTGTAAGTCCATTGGCTTCTATGACCATACTATCAGGATTGACTTCCAGTACTCTCTCTCTGAAAACCTCACGTTCTGCCTGTGAGACAATATCTCCCTTTGTCATTACCACAACATCTGCGGTTGTCAGTAGTGGTCCTACTTTTAAAGGCGTGTTCGGCCCGGTGGTAACATCGATCACGCAGACAGCAAGACAGGAGTCTGGATATGGTGCACACCTCAGGCACAATCCAGCAGTCTCGTTGAGCAACACATTTGCACCTTCTCTTTCAGCCCATTCTATCATTGGCTCGGTGTTATATATGGTAAAATGGTCAGGACACATATCCTTTGCAAGGCCTACACGTATGGGAACTCCGAGCCTTCCAAATCTTTTATCGTCATCTGTCCAGAGACAATCCACCTTGACAACAGCCGGCTTGTTTTCCCTTCTTATCAATGCCTTTATTGTATGCAGTAATACTGACGTTTTTCCGGAACCCGGGGTTCCTGCAACCACTACAAGTTTCATGCCACACCTTCCACCAGGTCTCCGCGCCGTATGATCTCACGCAGGTCCATCAGCCAGTCATCTACCTCTGAAACACGGTTACACATCTCTTTTTCTTCAGCACTTGTGGTTATGATATCACACATTCCGCCATTTCTGATGACTATCCTGCGGGATGCCATCAGTGCAAGTACCGGATCATGTGTCACTACCACGACTATCTTTCCTTCACCGGATAGTAAGCTCAGTGCTTCCTGCTTCTTTATTCCCGCATTCTCAATCTCATCGATAAGCACGATGGGTGAATCACTTATGACCGCAATATCCGCTGTCATAAGGGAGCGGGATTGACCTCCGCTTAAGACCGTAAGCTGCTCATCTTCATGTATTGGCTCTCCTGTTAGGCGGTTTGCCAGTTCGATGACACGATGCATGAGTTCCGGGTCCTTTCCACGACTCCGGGCATGCATCTGGAGAAATTCCGAAACGGTCATATCAGCAAGGAAATGCATGTTCTGGGAAAGCTGTGCTATCAGTTTCCGGCGTGGGTCTACCCTAAGCCCCATCTCAGGCTCGGTATCATTTATCAATATCCTGCGCTGTGTCGGAGTATCACCCTGTGCGAGCTGCTCAATGTCATCGATAAGAGTGCTCTTTCCGGACCCTGTAGGTCCGACTATTCCCAGAATATCTCCGGGGTTCATTTCAACGAGCTTTACAGGTTCTTCGATCCCTGCTTTATCAATGCCGCCCATGATGGTCAGTTTGATGGTATCGTTCATTCAATAACCTCCGTTCTTTAAAAGTTCAGCGACCTTTTCCAATATCTTGTTCTCTGCGTCCTTATCATCTGGGGATAGTGCAAGATCAACACTCAACTGTCGGGTTGGTAATTCCTCTTCCAGACGTTTCTGCCCTCCTCCTGTAATGTTCAGAACAATATTTTCATCAGCCTTTATCTCGCCTTTTTCCAAAGCTTTCATAATGGCCGCACAGGCAATTGCAGGAGCAGGTAATATGTCAATGCCTTCGTTCTCTTCAAAGATCTTTCTTGCTTCGTCAGCTTCTTTGTTCGTTATTCCGTAGATGATCCCATTAGTGTCATCAAGGGCATCTTTCACGCCACCGGTGGCTAAGTATGGTGGTTTTCTGTTGAAAAGCACATCATCGTACATCTCTTCCGGACAGTTCCCATTGGTCTGTTCCCCGGTCCATGTTGAATAAAGCGGTGCACATGGAAGGTTTTGTGCAAGATGAAGGCGTGGCATATTATTGCCGAAACGACCATCCTCTATGAGCCTCATGGCTGCTTCCCATGCGGATATTCCGCCAGTACCGCTTCCGACGGCCTGGAAATAATGCTGTGGGAGGCTCTTTGTCGTGAGGACTGCATCAAGCATCACGGTTCCCATTCCATCACGTCTGGCAACGTTGCGTGCTCCGCCTTCGCTGACAAAACCATCCCTTGCTGCTATCTTTTCCGCCATTGCGATGGCCTGGTAGTAGTCACCATCTACCGTTACCGTACAGACCGAAGATGTGTCCTCTTCAGTTGTCCAGAGCCTATGGGTGCTGTTCTTTGGAACTATGAGCAATAACGGATATCCTGTAATTGATGCTACATGGGCGAATGCCCTTGCAGTATTGCCTGCAGATGCCACAACAAGCACCCTCCTTTCATTGTTTTCCAAAAGGCGCTGCATGGTCGGGAACGATTCAAGGTCTTTAAAACTGCATGTTCTTATGAAACCTTCATTTTCAGGCCAGTATCCATTGAAAGTTATATTCAGATCGCTTAATCTCAGTTCTTTTGCAAACCCTTCACTTTTGTAGGTCACAGGTCTGCCGGATCCTTTCTCGATTATGCCGTTCACAGGCAGCCAGTCGTAATATCTCCACATTCCCGGCATATCCGCTGGCACGATCTGTTTTTTGAAGTATTCGGTACGTGGTAAAGCATCATCATCAGGACAGTGTAATGCGTATTGATCACGAACTTCTCCGCATCCGGGACATTTCACAATATATTTTTTCATGTGTTCAAGTCAGAAAATATGTTTATATATCTTTCCATTAAATGGGAATAATTTGCCGCATTGTGTATTTATTGTGGCACGGGATGTACATTTCGGACACAAAAATCTAAAAAAAGCTGTTTACTCTTGAGCTTATCATAAGGTAAAAAGTTAAATGAGGCTACCAAAGCCTCGAAAAAATGAAGGCTTCAGGCCTTCAAAGTTCCCACTACTGGGAAATCTTCCAGCACATCGTCATCATGAGGTGCATCTTCGTGATCAGCTGTAAGGTCAATTCCTCCTTCATGCATTCCCTGATGGTCACCGTCCTCCCATAGCATGCTTTCAGTTACATCATAGACTTTCCCCTTATATGCAAAATAGCATTTTTCTCCATCTTTGCCGTTGTATTTTGCAAGTTCTTCTGTTGTGAATTCTTCCATTTGATTCCTCCCATTTTTCTATACCTTTACTATGTCCTAATAATTATTTATGCTTTTTTCAATGTGACCCAGAAAACACTGCCTTGTCCTTCAGGATTATCTTCCACACCAACTTTTCCTTTATGCAGGTCAACTATCCTTTTTACGATTGCAAGGCCAAGTCCGCTTCCTTTTATGCTACTGTTTCCGACACGTTTAAAACGCTCAAATACCAATGGTTTTTGATGATTATGTCCCCTTTGTTTGCAACGTCTTCAATAGATGCAAAAGAATTATTTTCTTTCATTGGTGTAGCCTGCTTTTCGTTGAACGATATGGTTAGAACTATTTCGATCCAAGTATCATTAATATATATGCGCAATTATATATTAATGGGATGTCGATTATTCTCCAAAACTGTTACTGCCCTCTTCAGCATCTCCTGTATCCGAATGTGCTGTGGGCAATGTTCTTCACAAAGACCACATTCCGTACACTTCGAGGCTGCTTCTTCGGGGGGTACGAACAGACCATATTGAAAACTTGCTTTCTCAACATTGTCATACATTGAGGCACTGTTAAGATAGGTAAATGCGGCTGGGATATTCACTCCTGTTGGGCATGGCATACAATATTTGCAGTTAGTACAATTGACTTCCATTTTCTCATTGTAGAACTTGCGTACCTTCTGGAGAACTTCTTTGTCATTGGATGTAAGCGAATTTGCTTCTCCTCTTTCAGCATAGGCAATATTCTGCTCTACCTGCTCAAAAGTGCTCATTCCGCTAAGAACTATGCTTATTTCCGGCTGGTCCCACAAATACTGGAAACACCAGTTCGCAGGGGTGCGTTTTATCTTGGCACTGTCCCATATGCGCTGTACTGTTTCAGGTACCTGTACGAGATTACCTCCCCGTAATGGTTCCATTATAGCTACATCTATGCCTTTCTGTTTGGCATATTGAAGGCCCTGTTTTCCTGCCTGGTAGTCCTCATCCATGAAATTGTACTGTATCATGCAGAAATCCCAGTCGTAGCCATCTATGATCTCTTTGAATACCGTTATGTCGTCGTGGAACGAGAATCCGATATATTTTATCTTTCCACTGGATATGGCATTTTCAATAAATTCGAACATGCCGAGTTCTCTCATTTTGTTCCAGTATCCTCTGGTAAATCCATGCATGAGGTAAAAGTCAATATGGTCTGTCTGAAGGCGCTCCAATTGATCATCAAGGAATCTGTCCATATCCTCCCTTGTTTGTACAAGCCATAACGGGAGCTTTGTGGCAAGGAGTACCTTGTCCCGATAGCCTTTCGCAAGTACCTTTCCAACAAAGGGTTCGCTCATTCCGGCATGATACGGGTAAGCGGTATCAAAATAATTGACCCCTTTTTCAATGGCAAATTCGATCATTCTGGTCGCTTCTTCTTCATCGATCTGATCTTCTTTTCCATCGATGACAGGGAGTCTCATGCAACCAAATCCAAGTATAGAGACCTTTTCATCTGCATTGCCAAATTTACGATATAACATGTAATCCCTCTATTTTATGTATCATAAATTAATTCTTGGTTATAGTTTGTTATAGTTATCGATTGTATGTATCCCGTCCTTCTAAATATTTGCAGTTATTTCCATTCATAATTGCGATGGTGTTGAATTGTACAAAACAGTAGGTTCTTTTGCAGTTGTCCGAAAAGAGTTCAGGAACTCTACCTTCGTAGGTCATGTGAGGTCTATCGATAGTGAGGCGGAGGCAAGGGCCTTTATTGATCATCTCAAAGGACAGTACAGTGATGCCAATCACAATGTTTCGGCTTATCTGATAAAGAATGACAATGCCCTTGTAGCGAAATATGATGATGACGGAGAACCTGCTGGCAGTTCGGGGAAGCCAGTTTTCAAGGTGCTGGAGCTTAAGGGGTTGAGCAATACGGTTGTCGTTGTTACACGTTATTTTGGTGGCATCAAACTGGGATTTGGCGGGCTTTCAAGGGCTTACAGGGAAACAGCAGTTGCTGCAATTGAGGAAGCAGGAATCGTTGAGGTTCATGAGATGGTGGACTTGTTGGTTCGCTTTGATTATTCTGATATGCATTCGATCAAAAGGCTGGCTGAGGAATATGGGCAGGTCACAGGGGAGAGTTATTGCGATGTGGTCGAACTATCTGTTAAGGTGAGGAAGGGTGAGGAAGATGGATTTGCAGACAAGCTCACGAATCTGACAAAGGATAGGGCAAAAATAGTGAAAGGGTGAGTGCTGTCCGTGAGGCTGGGATATATTTACCGGTGGGGACTGTTATGCTTTTTCATTTGATGGCATAGAAACCTGCCTGCATGTATGATGTCCAGAAAAGCTCGCATGTTGTGAATCCGGTCTCTTTTAGCAGTTCAAGGTGCTCAGCGATGGTTATCGGGAAATACGCGGTATTAAATCGCTTCAGGTTCTCTTCTACAGCAACACTGTCCTTTCCACATTCGAGCTGGAATCTTCTCAATCTGTCCATGACGATCTCTATTCCTTTCTCTGTCTCCGGGGCCGTATTTTCGAACGTTACGAAAATACCTTCCTTTTTCAGTATTCCGTAGCATTTTGCTGTGATGCTTGCTCTTTCTTCCCTGTTCAGGTAGTGATGAGATTGTATCGCTGTAACAACATCGCATTCCGGTACACCTGACAAAGGTAGGTCTGCAGTGGTGTAATTTGTAAATTTGAACCTTTCAGCTTCATATTTTTCAAGTCTGGTCTTTGCATATGACAGCATTTCTTCGGAAGGGTCGTTCAGGTAAAAGTTGCATTCATCAAATGTCTCATTTGCAAGCTCAATTAAAGATCCTGTGCCACACCCGGTGTCAAGCCATAACTCACAATCAGGTTTTGTTGTTCTGATAAGGTCGATGATCTCCCTTTGGAAGCTGGAATAATGTGGTATTGTCCGATGTATGTTCTTCTCATAGTGCTCCGGTGTGAATTTTGTGTTGTTAGTCATGGTATCCCCTCCTTTCTTCTTGTTATCAATGATGTGCGATATTATTTATGACTATTTTTAAAAGGATATTAGCGAGCATTTATTATATATTCTATATATGTACCTCACATTTCTATATTCTATACTGATAAATAATATATATCTCTGTTTATTTAGAAATTAATCTCAGGTCAAAGAAGGTCCTTCATTTTTCTTCTTCAAGTAGTATCATGATAGACAACAATAAAATATTTAGAAAAATAATCGCTTCAATTACAACGTTATTCCTGTACATACTTATGCTGACCCTTGTTGTGGGGATGATCAAGACCGTATTCGATCTGAGATTGACACTTTTCACTTCACTGGATATAGGTTTTAATCATATGGTATCAAGTGTTCTCACTATATTCATACTGATAGACCTGTTCAACACTTTTGTTGATTACCATGGAACATGAGAGAATTAAGCTGACCTATGTTACTGATGCTACAATACTGATAGTTATGTGTGAGATAGCTGTGGGGATGTATGCCAGAGAGTTCGATCACAATTTTATATTTGCTCTTTCAGCACTGATACTTGTGCTTGGTATTGTGCGTGTGCTGGCGATAAAGCATTCACCAGAACACGAAAGTGGTAGTTTCAAGTTCCCGAATGTTTCAGTTATAAAAGATGTTTCGGGATCAGAAGAGTGATCTCTATATTTTTTATTTTTTTGAATATAGTAAGGCTGTCCTGCGATCTAACGCAGGACGTGTTCATTTAAGCGAATGGATGTTTTGCACTGTCCTTTTTAACAATTGCTTTATCTACGGTAGGAGTTCCGTCGATAGCACGTTTTAATGCAAGTGTTGTTGCTTCGTAGTTGTATTCGTAGATCTTTTTTTTGTCTGTTGCATCCCATTCGATGAACACTGAAACGATGATCAGTATATTCTCTGCTTCTTCCTTTGGGATCACGCCTTCTGCCACACTGTCCATTACAGCTTTTGCAACGGATGCCTGGGCAGGTCCGAACATAAGGGTAGCCCGGGATGCATTTGTTTTGTGTCATATATTTTACAATGTAAGCTGATATTTTAATTTGTTTCGATTTTATTTGTGTAAATTTAAAATGTTGACATGGTGGGGATTGAATTTGAATTACTAATGATTACCAATTTATTCGGTGTAGGATGTTAGGATGGTAGAATTTATAGAATTTATAGAATATGAGATAAAAGGGATAATTCTGGAGAATTGCGATTAACTGCTGATTTTTTTCAAAGCAAATATTTCCAGCTAAAATTTTGAGCTTTTCTCTCTATTTCCAGCAGTTTGCTAGTATCTATTTATATACTTTCCAACTTTTTTGAATAGCTACCGCTATTCATCCTAATGATTTTCTTCTTATTGTCCTCAATTGATAGAGATTATAGCTGAATGCTGTAATCGCCATTTTGACATTTACTCTTGCCAACGTTGTTACTCTTACAAATCCTGACGTAAACACATTTTTGATAACAGCATAAGGTCTTTCTCCCTTTGCTCTTTTCCTGCTTATTCTTTTGTTTCTCATCTTATCCCTAATACCAATAGGGTGCCCTCGTACTCCCCTTTGCATAGTTGCATCATATCCTTTTGAAATTGCACCAAAGTAACCTCTATCTCTGTAAACAACTTCGCCTTCTTCAGAAAGATCCACCTGACTATCATGAACTGAGGCAGTAGTTGTCCTATATCTCCTTATCAGATCATATTCGGTATCTTCAATGGTATGTAGTTTATATCCAAAATGTGACTTAGATGCCTTTTTTGTCCATGTACCGTCCTTACATCTTCTGGTCTTTGCTTCATTTCCACGAGGAGTATCAAGATTTGCATGTCCTGGATCAGCATGTATAAATGTTGCATCCTGAATCATACCTTGCTTGATCTTCAGACCTTTCTTATTAAGTTGTCTTTGCATTTCATTCCAGATTTCATCTTCTTTTCCTGCCTGGGAAATTCGTTCTCTAAATGCCCAAACAGTAGTATGATCTGGAATTTTTGCAGGAAAGCCCAAGAATTTCCTAAAGGAAATTCTATCAGTAGCTTGTCTTTCAAGTTCAGGGTCAGATAGGCCATGCCATTGTTGCAATACTAACATTTTGAGCATGACGATTTCATCAACGTTTGGTCTGCCACCGAACTCTGTTTTATTGATATACATCTCTGCTATAATTGGACGAAATGGTTTCCAATCGATGAGAGATTCAATTTCAGAGAGCTTGTCACCGAGATTTTCAAGACGTTTGTACTCTTCTTTAAAAGCAAAGTTTGTTAAGGACATAATACAAAATTATTGTAATAGGTTATAAATATTGCTTCTGTTTGAGGGGTTTATCGGAATTCTCTCTGATATGTTGAATGAAGAAGATAGGGTTCTCTAAGGGTATATTGCATTACATGAAGCAGAATACCAAGGGTGATAAGTTGTTTACATTGAAGACACGTGTTAGAGAAAAGTTGGAAAAACGATCTACATAGATGGAGGTATGATCCAGATATGTTTAAGAAGAAAAAGAAAACAATTCCTCAAAACCAATTATTATTTCAAATTTTTAATTGTCGTGAAAATATTGGGATCATTAATTATTAGTGTGAAATATAAAAATTGATGTACAAACAGATTTATATGGGATACCTTCGTTATTAAGATTGCTTTTAGAGTTTAAAACTAATTTACTAAATTATAGGTCTAGATGGTATTTCCTTAATTGTATTTACTATTTTTTCGTATGTTTACTAGCTGGTTATTATCTTTTTAAGCAGTTTAAAGGAAGTGAAATATTTGTTCAACAACATGGAATCAACTGCTCCAGTAGAAGCTGGCGAATCATACGACGTAACAATTGAAGATACCGCAAGAGAAGGCGATGGAATCGCAAGAGTAAGCGGCTTTGTAATTTTTGTACCTAACACCTCTGTCGGTGACGAAGTGACAATCAAGGTCACCAAAGTAGCTCGAAAATTTGCATTTGGCGAAGTAGTTTAATTACTACTCTTAATAGTTAATTAAGCACGTGATTGGAAGACCACGTTTTGGTTTTCCATTCTTACTTTTTATTCTCTCAAAAATTAATAAATCATTTGAAAATAATTCAATTTTTTAGGTATTGTAACTATCACAATTTTTCTTTCCTAAATAATGATTATTAATTGCTTGTGAGAATTTGCTTTAATGTAATTTGATACAAACCACATTAAAGGTGGAGTACACCATATACAATAAACCTTTTTTTAAGGTTTATGGTAATTGGTAAAGATTTCTTTTTCATTTGTGAATAGGTGAATAAACGTTCATTCATTTTATTATATTTGTTGTGGGATCTATAATGTGCGATAAACCAAAATGTACTTTTTACGGTGAAACTAATGACATCAATGCTTTGATTGGTTGTGTTATTAGAATATTAGATAAGGCTGATATGGGTAAAGAGAAACTCGAATACATCAGGAAGATCAATCGTGATGGAAACATGTTCGATTCAGCTATCAAAATATCAAGTAATTATGTAGAATTTGTGAAAATTGAATAAATCTTCATGAATAAATTTTATAAAATGCTACCATATTATTAAACAATCAAAAAATTGGACTTGGTATTTTACTAATCTATTTCCAAAAGATGTTGAGGATTGGCAAGCTGAGATCTGGGAAGATATTCTCAAAGTTCATTATGGAACGATCTCTGAATTGGATATTGAAGAGAAGTATTCAGGATTGTATGCTATCTCAAAACTTACCGTTTCAAATGCTAATGTTTTGAGAAGGTTTAAGGGAATTAATATTGGTAAGGATTGGAAATACCAGATCAAGCCATTCAATTTTTATCTTGTAGGATTCCAGGCACTTGAATAAATCGGGACGGCAGTCAAGCATTTAGCTCCTTTTTTTAATAATCCTCTGAGTATTGTTTATGAACTGTTTATTGATTATGGAACTAGTGAGATTAAGAAAGGATCTCATTATTTCAAGCCATTAAGCAGGACAATAATGCAGTATGTGGACCATCTTGAATCTAAGTTCAATTGTGAGGTTGGAGTTCTTGAAAGAGAACATGTTCATGCTGATGGTGTGGTTTGCATTGGAAAAGAAGCTAACAATATTGATGAACAGGAATTGGTTGTTCAACAGTCTCAGGTATTTGTTGATTAGAAGTAAGTCTATGATTTAATCCTGAATCTCACTCCTGATGCAGCAAGAGAGATTGGAATTAAACATAGGAGTGCTTTGGATGATTTGAAGAAAAAAGCAAAAGGAGGGAATTTGAACTTTAAGTCAAAGAATGTTAAGGGGATAATGAAAGCACTACAATAGAACTATAGATCATTTTGAATAAACCTAAAAAAATTAATATATTTGAAGCTTTATCGTTATTTAGTGAAAAACGTTGTATTGCAGGAAATCCGGATAACCACAAAGAAGGGCCTTATTAGGCACCTTCTAAATCATGTTTTGGAATTGTAAAACCGTATTGTTCCAATATTGAGCTACCTTTTTCTCCCGTAACAAAATCGACGAATCTCTGAGACTCTTTCTGGTGTTGGGTTGATGTAACTACAGCTATGGGATAATTAATAGTTTCACTCATCGGTACAGAAGTTATCAATTCTATGGTATCTGGTTTTGCAGTCTTGACATCTGTCATGAAGACAAATCCGGCATCAACTTCTCCTCTCTCTACATGAACCATCGCATTTTTTACCGTGTCACCTATTATCATCTTATTTTGCACGCTATTCCATAGGCCTTTTTCAATAAGCGATTGCTTTGCATACTTACCCACTGTTGAAGCCTCTGTATCGGTGAACGCTATCCTTTTTACTTCAGGCTTTGAAAGGTCCTCCATTGTTGTTATGTTAAGAACATTACCTTTTGGAACTATTATCACAAGGTAGCTACCTGCAAAGTCTTTCCGGGAATCGTTGTAAACGAACCCAGCAGAAGTCAGAATATCCATTTGGACTCTATCTGCTGGAGCATACACATCTATAGGTCCCCCTCCTTCAATTTGCATCCTTAGAGAACCAGCATTTGCAAAGTTCATTATGACATCTATATCAGGATTTTCAGCTTCAAACTCTTCTTCCATATCTGTGAAAACTTCAGTTAACACCGCTGATGCAGATATGATGATGGAGGTCGGTGTCTGTTCTTCATCATTCGAATTAATTGAGAAAGCCGAAATAACTATGAGAATAATGATTGCTGTGACAACCATTAACGTTTGATTTCTTTTATTCATAAAAAGCACCTTCATTTTCATATACTTATAGCATCGGAATTGAAATTTTATTCATCAGACTACATACTTTATTTCTATAAATGGAATCAATAGCGTTATGTTCAACTGAACCGAACACTAATTGGTAACTGTTCAGTAGTATATAAAATGTTTGAATTGTATCTGTGTTTATATAATATTCAGTGGCTTTTTTAATGTAACTTATAGGAATAAATTTGAAAATTACTAAACAAACTAGAAAATGAGTAAAATGAGTAATATGTAAAATGTTCATACAGTTATTATTGTCAATCTAGCGTACAAAAAAATTGACTTACTTATATCTCCGACATGCTGTGCGTAGAATTGAATTTTAACTCCAAAATAACTCTAAATTTATAAAGAACTGACTATTTAGCCGTTTTAGATTAAAGCAAAAAGCCAATTTGAGTGGCTCTCAAAAGGTCTATCGGATTGAAATAGAAAATATCTAGGTTCTTGTTGGCAGGGTTCACAAAGAGATGCTGTTTGGATTAATTTTAATGTACCAGAAACAACGATGAGTAATTATGAAATACACAATAGCTCTTGAGGCAGCAGAAGAAGGTGGATTTACTGCACGTTGTCTGGAACTTCCGGCAGCTATCAGTGAGGGTGACACTAGAGAAGAAGCACTTGAGAACATCAAAGAAGCTATTGAACTGGTGCTTGAGGTTACTCAGGAGCAAGCCCGAATTCTCGGGGAAGTTGCAAAGGTGGATGTTTCAAGTGCCTGAATTACCGATAATTTCCGGGCAGAAAGTTATAAAAAGTGGTTTTCTTTAACATTGAGTGGGTTAACTCAATATTGTGGAAACCCTTACTAATCGCCACTAATTTTGTTAAATTAGTAATTAAGACTGTTATCTATAGTTTCCTATGGTATGGAAGATTTAGAATCAAAATCAGGATCTTATGAAGATTTAGGAGTAGAGTACATGATTTCGTATAAAGAAATTTTCTGTAAAGTTGAATCTACTTTAAAAAGCCAAAGCAAATTGTCAGATGAAGAATTTGATATTCGATTTGGAGAATATAAAAATTATGAAAATCGTGATCTATCAGATGATGAGTATTTTGATAAACTTACAAAAGTCGTGTTTTATTCAGGTTTTAAAGCAGAAACTGTAACAAAAAAACTGGATATCATTAAATATCATTTTCCCGATTTTGAGACTATATCTAATTATGATGAAGGGAGGATTAATGAGATATTTAATGATGAGAGCATGATAAAAAATAAAAAGAAAATTTTAGCATGCGTGAACAATTCAATCGTCTTTAAAGGCATAGTTGAAAAATATGGTTCATTCAGAAGCTATGTAGATTCATTCGAAATAGATAATTCCTTTGAAAATCTGATGCTGTTCAAGGAAGAAATTCAATACAGGTTTGCTTTTTTGGGCGAGATTACTTCATATCATTTTATGACCGATATTGGGCTCCCTGTTTTAAAACCTGACAGAGTGATTGCCAGAATTTTTAAAAGACTTAATCTAATTGAAGATGAAAAACAATTGTTAAAAACTGTAATTCATGGAAGGAAGTTTAGCCATGAAAATAGATTCCCGATAAGGTACGTAGATATAATTTTTGTGAAATATGGACAAATGGGGACAGATGATTATTTTGGTTTGGAAGATGGCATATGCTTAAAAAATAATCCGAAATGCCATATTTGTGGAATCAAAGAATATTGTAGCTATCCAATAGCTTAAAATCTCTTACTAAAATGCGGCTGCCGGGATTCGAACCCGGGTTCTAAGCTTGGGAAGCTCAGGTCATACCACTAAACCACAGTCGCACACTGTACTATCTTCCTTTATCCGTTTTGTATTATAGCTGTTTTGGTCTTCTGTAATTGATTTGAACAGCGTTGGCTCTCTTGGGTTCGATCAGAAAAAGAAAAGAAATGAAAGACCATCACTCGTACTTCTTAATGATCTCGTCGAAGGAATCTACTATGTAGGAGAGGTTCTCTCTGCCGACTTCGAAGGTGCTGAGCTTGAAGAACTTGGTAAGGCCGGCTTTGATGCCGTGTATGTTTCGGCTCTTGAGTTCTTTGTAGAGGAAGTACCTTCCCTTCTTGACCCTTGTGGAGATCTCGTAGAGGTTGGGGGCTTCGAAGAACATCAGGTCGTGGTTGTGGGGTTTTTGTCCCATCTGTATGAGTCCCATGGTTTCCAGCTTTTCGGAGAACCATCTGGCATCGGCCACTTCATTGCCCCAGTTCCGGGTGCGTTTCACAACCTCGGGGAACGAGGCTATCATGGTCATCAGGGTCGCACTGCGGGCAGTACAGCCGAGAAGTTCTATTTCCTTGTTCTTGTTGGTGGGGGACTTTCGGAATATAATATCGGAATAGTCGCCATTGTCATTGTTCACGCCAAGCACACCTATGGGGCCACAGCTCGCCATGGACTTGTGACCACTTCCTGCAATGAAATCCACGCCCAGCTCCTTTGCATCCACTGGCATCCTGCCAACGGAATACGCACAGTTCAGGAGCAGAGGGACATCGTACTCATGGCAGACGGAAGCTATTTTCTTAGCATCGGCAAGATTGCCGTAATTTCCATCAGGGTAGGTCAGCAGTGCAAGAGCAGGAGCTTTCCCGGTCTCGCTGATGGTCTCCTCTATGGCGGTGCCGTAGGCTTCAGGATCGATATGATAATCTGGTTTCTCCGAATGCGGGACCTTTCTGATCTCCAGGCGTGCGCGTTGAGCTGCCACAACAGAAGAATAATGGGCAAGGCCATCAAGGATGACCGTATCGCCTTCCTGGGCAATAGCATGCATCACAGCGAACTTCGATTCACGCGCACCGTGGGTTATCCGTACCTCATCCACTCCCAGGAACTCCGGAAGGGCCTCGTGGATGAATTTCTGCACAGGTGGCTTCTTGATGAGGTCCAGAACGCCTCCACAATTATCGCAGATGGAATATCCGTCTCCCCACTCGACCAGAGCACGTCTGGCATCCTCTGTCAGTATCCCTCCAGTCTGCAGAGGATCGATATTGATCATATTCTTTGTAGGGCGTTCAATGAATCCGAAACTCTTTAATGCAGCATCGTCAAGTGTCATATACTCACTTCTGTTTGGTCACTTCTCTTTTTCCAAAGTAGCAACTAATGGGTCAAAATAGTAATAAAGTGTGGAAATATCATTCCACAGCTTTATTGAAGACTGTAACGAATTCTTCACATTCTGTGATCAATTTAGCCACTGCAGCCTTAACAACATCTATAGGGTCAGCATTCTCTGTCTTAATGAAAAGAACGGGCTCACTGATCGTTACGTGTTTCATATCATAGGACGCGGTATGTACGCGCTCATCTTCAAGAAGGATGATCTTGAGCATGTTCAAGAGTGTATGACTCTCTCCAGCTATCTCCATTTTCATCTCATCATCAGATTTTTCTAAGATCTTAAGTTCCATATTGTAATCTCCTTATTGTTGAACTTAAATAATACCAGTGCCGTAATCGGAGGATATCTTACGTGACTCTGTACGTCCGCATTCAGGGCACTTCAATACCTGATCATCTTTCTTCAACGTACTTCCACAGTTGGCACATGTTGAGACCATTACTCCAAGTTCATTTCCGGAAGTGGTCATCCTCATATTCTCAAGGTTGATGACCTTCGCCTTAACAACATCAGCTACAGCGAATTCCTTTGACATTTCTTTAACGTATGATTCTTTCACATTGGACACGTGAATAGCAGCAATTCCGGGTTTGATGAACTGGCGGTCAACGACACCCTTGATACCTTCTATCTGCACAAGTGCCATAGAATCGCGAACATTAACAACCGTTCCTATCAATATGTCACCCTTTTTTATAGTTGGTGGCATGCTTGTAGTTGGTTTTACTGATATCATCCTGCGTTTATTGTTCACCATTACGAATCCGGTCGCAAGTGAATGAATGTCGCCTCTGACATTGTAAGTATTAGCCCCTGCTTCAAATTCCTCGGTAGTGCCGATAATGTCTCCAGGCATTACCAGGACCTTATCTCCATGTTGTTCCTCTTCCACGTGATCATCTTCCTTATCGGTCTTAGTTACCTCGGTTTTCCTCTTCTCTACCTTCTTTTCTGCCACATTTACCTTTTCACTGGCAGTGCTTAATACTTCCTCTTCGACCTCTGGCTTCTCGCCCAAGGAGTTCATGTTCCTTCTGGTCGTTTTCTTTCGGTTTCTTATTCTAATAGGAATCCCTCATCTAAATTTAAATACGCCAGCAATTAGTTTTTATCGGACTGGCAATTATCTGTAATGATCCTGTATATTTCAATCTCAATTCTTTCTACATCTTTTTTATGGAATTTAAATGTTCGTTTTATCGGAAATCCAGTATTGTACCATTCTGTAATAATCGCAGGTTGAATGAACTTTTTTACGAACGCCAGACTTCCACTATTGTGTATGGAATATGTCACATCCGCCACTCTCATTGCGGTTTTAAGGAACGGTCTGTCACTTCCCTTAACCTGTGCACCAAAAGGTGGATTCATGACCACAGTATCTGCATGTCCCCTTACCTGTCTGATATCCTTACACTCAAATTCCACATCCACACCGAAAATCTCTGCATTCTCTCGGGCGATATCCAGTGCGCCTGAGTCTGAATCGAACCCTACGACCTTCTCAGCTCCAAGCATTGCTGCACCTATGGCAAGCATTCCTGTACCGCACCCCAGATCATAGACCGTACCTTCAAGATCTCCCTTCATGAATGCAAAATGTAGCATCTCTGCCGCAAGCAAAGCCGGTGTTGGGTATTGTTCAAGAGTTATATCAGGATTCTCGAACCCCTTTACCTTTTCAAGAACTATTTCGAGCTTGCGTTGCTTCATGATCTTCAGTCTCCTCTTATCTCATCAAAGACCATGTCTTCCCACTCACGTTTTCCGAGAACGATCTCGAATTCCTGTGGGGTAAGCATTGGTGCGGAGAACCTTCCCACCTCATCTACAGCAAGCCGCGGACATGCAGTGCTCACAAAAGCATCCACTTTGAACTGTAGCATCTGGTCAGGCGTGATAAGATCAAGTATCAATATATAGGCGGTCTTCCCCTTCTCCTCGGCAAGTCCTTTAAGTTCCCTGGCAAGTTCCATTCTGTACTGCCCTGGTTTACTGGAAACAATGATCCCGAAAGACTCGGCATCCAATGACTTCGCAATTGCTGCACTACGCTGACGCATGATAAGGGAAGGATCGACCTCCCTCACATCCTTTGAGAAAGGATCTGCAATAAGTACCCTCTTTCCAGTGGCAAGCGAAACACCAAGTGGATGGAATCCTCCACTGCCAATATACAGGAACTCCTCACAGTCCAGGTCGTCAGCAACCGAGAAATTGCATCCAAGTACCTGTCCTGCATATGCTATCTTACTATCGCCTCTTCCTATGGCTACGACCTTACCGTTGTTCTCAAGTATCTCCCGAACCTCCGGTAATTTATGGACATGCTGTACAGTTGTCAGAAGTCCCACTTTCTTCCCCTGGAGTTCCTCTAAGGCCTTGACAACAACACCCTTGACATCCGCATCGGAGCGTGTCTCTATAAAAATGACCTTGTCGCTATACCTGTTATCATCAAGTTGTGCATGTCCGAAATGGAAAAGCAGGTCAACGTTCTCAAGTATGGGTATATCGAGGTCACAAGCACCATAACAGGGATTCGCAGAAATAATTATTTCCACTCCTGTAGCTTCACTTATCTCTGAAGCAATAGCAGGACTTCGCCTCTTAAAACCCTCTGGAAATTGCAGTCCGATCATCTCAGGTTGGACTTTCCTTATTACCTCAATTATATAGTCTATCTGAAAATTGAAAGGCTCACTGCTGCTCACCTGCCACCTCCAGAATAGAGACTCCGTCCATATCGACATCTATCTTCACAAGGGTATTGACATTATAGCCCATATCGCTCATCTTTGCAGCACCATCGCCTCTGCTGATCACTACGATGACATTACAGATGTTCGCACCCATGTTCTCAAGTGCCGGGAGAAGGGCTTTCAATGTACCGCCTGTACTGATAACATCGTCCACAACAAGGACAGTCTCTCCTTTGCTAATGCCATTGATGTAAAGCTCGCCTTTTGAATATCCTGTGCTCTGTGAAAGGATTACCTCGCCCTCAAGTCCGTACTGCCTCTTCCTGACAATGGACATGGGTTTTCCTGTCTTCATTGAAAGTACCGTTGCCAGTGGAATTCCCATTGCTTCGATAGAAACTATCCTATCGTAATCTTTTCCCGCAATATCTATCATATGGTCTGCGATCTCATCCAGCAGCTCCGGCTCAAGGGATGGGATTCCATCTGAGATCGGGTGTATGAAATATGGATATTCGCCTCTTATTACAATAGGTGCTTTACGGAGTGATTCCTGAAGAACTTCTAACATGTTATCCTGCCTTTTATGTTTAAAAAATAACTGCGCTTGCAGTCCGGTGGTAACGACCCGGCCTCATCGAAGATTGGAGGCAGAAGATGTAATATCTGTCAAATCGTCACGCTCTCCTTTTATAGCAGAATAAAGTGTTTCTTTACTTAAAAGTACTGGATGGTAATATTTACCACAGGCAACATCTGCCAGCTTTTCCGCAAGCTCACTTCCATTTCTACTGATATCTACAACAAGCATGTTTATCCTGTAATCAGTAACACCCTTGCATACCTGTAGCAGTTCCCTTTCTATGCTTCCGCCACGATTCAATGGGACGTTGACAGTACCATCTGTCACGAGTATCATAATAGGAACAGCCGAAGGTTCGCGCTTCAATTCCTGAAGGATGGTCTGAACTCCTGTCAGTATTCCTGAGGCCATTGGTGTGGTTCCCCCAAAAGGTACCTTTTCCAGATATCTCTTTGCAGACTCCACTGACGAAGTGAACGGTAGCACGAGTTCTGCCTATCTTCCGTTATATGTGACAAGAGATACTCTGTCTCTTCTCTGGTATGCATCTTTGAGAAGTGCGAGAACAACATCTGTGGTGATCTTGATCTTCTCTTTTTCATCCATCGAATCGGAAGTATCAAAAACGATATTTATAAGCGTGGATATTCTTCGTCGCCTTATCTTTTCCCTGATATCGCTCTTTTTAATGCGTATCTTCCCGTCCTTGGCGTGGTATGCTGCTGCACGCACAGTGGGCGCAATGGCGATATCTGTTATCTTATCTTCTGGCATCTTATATCTGACATATCGCCCTCTCTTACCCTTGGTGAGAACCTCCGCCCGTCTTCCCGATTTCAACCTTCCGGAAACGACCTTCTTCTTCTGCTTGTTCTTTGCAAAATCCGTAAGTATCTTGCTTACCGCTTTCTCATCTTCGAGGGGGTCATCTTTTTCAGGCTTTGCTTTTGTCTTTAGTTCTGTTTTTGGTATATTTTCAGAAACACCATCCTGTTCCCTTTCACATTCAGCAGTATCTTTTCCTGTCTCAAAAACCGGGGCAGATTCTTCGATTATCGGAGTGTTATATACTTTCTCTTCTGGTTCCTGTAATCCCAAATTATGCCTTTCCTCTGGAATTATCTGTGGAATCTCTTCCCTTGGTCTGGGGATATCCGCTACCACGGTCTGCTTGTTCTTTTTGATAAGTATGGGAGTTTCTTTCTTTATCCGTTTAGGACCGGATTCGATCTTTGGTTTATATTCCTTTGGAACAAGATGGACCTCTATCTCATCGATTGCCTCCTCTACAGGCCCATTGACCCCTTGCTTGGCAATTTTCTCAGGAACAGTTATCTTCATAATAGCATGGTCATCATTCCTGGAAAATTCCTGTTCTTCCTCTAAGACCGTTTCCATCTCTGACTCTTTCTTAAATGAATCGAAGAAATTCTTCGGATCAACTATCACATGGTCGTTATCAGCTATAATAAATATCTCTTTCACATCTTCCGGTTGTATCGACCATGTTCCCGATGTGAGCTTTTCATGAACTGCTTTGGTATCGGTTCCACTTATCTGAGATAGTTCTGTAAGGGGCAGGCGAATACCCATTACAGGTCTGCCTGGATTGAATACCCCGACATCATAGTTTCTGTCAAGGCTTTTTCTCAAACGAAATGCAGTAACTCCATCCTTCATTCGATATACCTGTCTTATACAGTTCCGTTAACTACAGCCCGAAGTTGTTCCGCACTGAACTCCTCTTCCTCGAATGGTTTCTTTCTCATTCTATGAGGCAGTACCATCTCTGCGGCCTCTATGATATCCTCGTTGGTGATCCTTTCTCTGCCTTCATAGGCTGCATTTGTGCGTGCAGTACGCTCTATCATAATATCGGCTCTATGACCATCAACATTGAAAGCGACACATATTTTCGCAATTGTTCGCAGATTATCTCTTGTTGCGGATATTCTGGCGATAGCCTGTTTTGCTTTGATTATCTTGGTACGCAACTTATCCTGTTCAGATTCAAAATCCCTTCTGAATCCTTGTGGGTCATCATTGAATTTGTTCCTTCTTTCAATGATCTCTACCCTTTGCTCAATATCGGTAATTCCCTCTACTTCGACCTGAAGGGCTATTCTGTCAAGAAGCTGTGGTCGAAGTTCTCCTTCCTCCGGGTTCATGCTACCTACGATAATGAAATTGGCAGGGTGGCTGACACTTATACCTTCTCTTTCCACCGTATTTACGTTCATTGCAGCAGCATCAAGCAATGCATCCACTACAAAATCATCCAGAAGGTTGATCTCATCCACATAAAGGATATTTCTATTTGCATTGGCAAGAATACCCGGTTCAAATGCCTGTGTACCTTCCTTTACAGCTTTCTCAATATCGAGACTTCCAACAACTCTGTCCTCAGTAGCTCCTACTGGAAGGTCTACAACTTTCATCGGTATTTTTTCTACCTTTATCTGGCCCTTTCTCTGTTTGTCCACACATTCCCAGCAGAAAGTGTTTGGGTCAAGCGGGTCACAGTTGTATTGGCATCCATCTATTACTTCAATATCCGGCAAGATCTCTGCTAATCCTCTCACTGCGGTTGATTTTGCCGTTCCTTTCTGACCTCGTACCAGAACTCCTCCGATGGATGGATTAATGGCATTCAGTATCAATGCCCGAAGCATCATTTCCTGTCCCACAATTCCCGAAATTGGGTACATTACCCTTTTAGTTTTAGTCGCAATTTTTTTGATATCATCAAAGGTCGTTCTCTTCCTTTCGATCGGTTTTGGCACTTCTTTTATGGTGCCTGCAATATTGGTAAAGCTCATGGTATCCCCTCTGTTAGATTATTTGTATGTCTTCCAGATCACATATATCTCAGGATCAATGCTGAAATGAGTGCTATGATCAGCAATATCATTGCAAGTATGAAAAGCAGGAATATTATGTTCATCCTTATCTTCTTACTCGGGTCCCTCACAGCATTCAGTTCTACCAGTGAGTAGAACATTGTTATCAGGAACATCATTGAAGAAAGCAACATCAACGATCCCGCAACAATAACGAATTCTGCGGTCCATGTGAGTGCTTTTGCATTGATAAGATCGATAAAGAAATTTTTTCCATGTCGTTCATACGCAGAGGTGATCCACAACATCGTGTAAGCGATCTCAGCAGCACCCATTATTGCAGAACATATTGCAGTTGCCATCAGTGTGGCCATTGCAGGTATGTCTGGTAATTTCAGGTCTATCTCCCATTCATTATCCACTTTTTCACCTTTCTCTCTTATTGTAATGCATCAATTTGTCCACTAACCAATATAACCATTATCATGATAATAAGATATTCCATCTATATTGATGCAAAAGGCTAATAATAAATTCTCGATTTTGACCAGTTTTTCATTATACAGTACTTATTTATCTGTTCGATACTTTGGATTTATCGTGGACTCCTCAATTGAATTGACACTTCCCAATAAAATTGGTATTATAAAAGCGGCTATAGCTAAGAAAGAAAAAGTGCTTGTTGCTTTTTCCGGAGGCGTGGATAGTTCGACCCTTGCTGCACTGGCGTTTGCTGCATTGGGAGACAATGCTCTTGCAGTGACCCTTTATTCACCTATGATACCACAAAGTGAACTTGAATATGCAAAAAGAACAGCAGAAGTTATTGGGATAAAACACATTGTTCTTGACCATGACATTCTTTCCGATGAGCGTATAAGAATTAACGATCCTCAGAGATGCTATTATTGCAAGAAGCAATTTGTCAAGAAACTAAAGGGTGTAGCTTCAGAGGAAGGGTTGAACGTAATCATGGAAGGGACAAATGCTTCCGAAATAACCGGTCGCCGACCCGGGCTGGAAGCCCTGAGGGAAGCTGGCTCCTCGATCTTCACTCCCTATGTCGATTTCGATGTAAGTAAAAGGGAAGTTCGCCAGATGGCATCCTATCTCGGACTTGATGTTGCTAATAGACCTTCAAATTCCTGCCTTCTTTCAAGACTTCCTTATGGCACCGAAGTGACCTCTGATCTCCTTGGAAAAATTGAAACTGCAGAAGATCTCATTCACTCCCTGGGAATCTCGTCTGTAAGGGTGAGGGTACACGATGATATTGCCCGTATCGAGGTACAGCCTGTGGATATTCCTATTATCATTCAAAATAGAATGCCGATACTTAGCTGCTTGAAAGAAATGGGCTATCCATATGTGACGCTTGATCTGGAAGGTTTCAGAAGTGGTAGTATGGATGAGGTCCTCTGAAAATGAATGAAAATGTCGGTGTGGCGATAAGGGATGCAGAAATATCTGAAGGTGGTTCCATCGAAGGTATTATGGGTACATATTTCCTTGATATTGATGATGTTCCCATAGAGGATTTCATAGTCGCTGAAGTGGAAGGTAAGATCGTTGGGGTGGCTGCAGTATCGGTAAAGGAATGTTGTGAAGTTCATTCCATTGCAGTCCATCCCACCTATCGTGGACTGGGGATCGGATCAAAAATGATCTCTAGGCTCATTGAAGATGTGTCTCATGAACGGCTTTATGTAAGGACTACATCTCCTCTCTTTTTCAGAAAAATGGGCTTTGTGGAACTTCCTATGTCGGAAAAAACGAGTTTATGGCAGGATTGTTGTGAATGTGGCCGATACGACAACTGTAAACAATATGTTCTATGTATGGTACTGAAAGAGGTTTAAATTGTGTTAACACTTGGTCTTATAAATACTTATGACAAAATAAAGGTGCTTGATGCTCATTATCGCGCGATTGCAAGAGCTGCACCTATCTGTTATGCTTACGGTCTGACACTCTGTCTTTTTGACTTTCCTTTTAAGATGACCCCTGAGGAACTTGTGGAATATATCATGGATAAGACAACCATTGGCGGGTCTGGTAAATATCTAAAGGCATTGCATGAGAATAACCGTCTGTTCATTTTCGATCTTCCAAAAAAAGGTTTCCAGTCCCAGTTCGGAACTGCTGTGGTAACCACCTCAATGCCTGAAGATAAGTTCACCGTCACACCAGAAGATATTGCTGGAGGTATGATGCGCAACCGTTCCTATCTTCTGCTCATTGGTCTTGGCAGAAAAGGTCTTCCGAAGAAATTGTACTCCCTTACAGATCATCACCTCGACATTACCTGTGATGGTATCTCCCTTGAGACGTGTACTGCCATGGGTATCATTCCAGCTTACATTATGGGTATAGTCAATACCAGAAAGAAGCTGGAGACTAAACAGAACAGGAGATATTGAAAAATGGGATCTGGACCTCGGGTATCGATTGTAAGGTGTACTGATTATTCAGACGCAAAGGACGCGGTCAGAGAGGCTATAAGCCTTATAGGTGGTCTGGAATCTATTATTTTTCCGGGTGCTAAGGTCCTTCTAAAACCAAATGTCCTTGCAGCTGTTCCTCCTGAAAAAGCTGTCACCACACATCCGTCCATTGTTGAGGCTATGTGTGAACTTGTTATTGAGGCCGGAGGTGTCCCTATTATTGGGGATGGTGCTGGTATAACTCATCCGGGTGTTACTGATGAAGCTCTTGATATATCCGGCATAAGGGAAGCTGCACAAAGGGCAGGTGCCGAGGTCTTGAACTTTGAGACTTCAGGTTATATTTCTGTGGATGTCGTGAATTCAGTACAGCTTTCACATATATATTATGCAAAACCGGTTCTGGAGGCAGATGTGGTCATCTCTCTTCCAAAGCTTAAGACTCATGAACTGACAAAGTATACCGGTGCTGTAAAAAATATGTTTGGTGGTCTTCCGTTAAAGTTTCGGAAACAGGCACATGTACTTGGGAAAATCGATCTGTTCGCGGATGCGCTTGTTGATGTTTATTCTGTGAAAGTACCTCATCTTGCTGTAATGGATGGGGTTGTCGGGATGGAGGGCAACGGCCCTGCACTTGGTCACCCTGTGAACTCTCATCTTGTGATGGCAAGTTTTGATCCTGTTTCTCTTGATATCGTGGCTTCAAAAGTGATTGGTCTGGATCCCATGACAGTTCCTACAAATACTGCTGCCCTTGCTCGGGGATTCGGTCATCCTGATCCTGAGGTAGTGGGTTTGCCACTTGATGAAGCGAGGGTCGAGTTTGCAATGCCAGGGGTTACACTTGTTGGGAGTGCTCCTCCTTTCCTCGTGAGCCGTTTTGGGAATCTGTTTACCATAAGGCCATTTATTAATACTTCTTCATGTACCCTTTGTGGTTCTTGTGTTCTGAATTGTTCTCCAAAAGCTATTGAACAGGAAGATGGGAAACTGCAAATAAATGATGAAAAGTGTATACTATGCTATTGCTGCCGCGAACTGTGCCCTTCAGGTGCAGTTGAAATGAAGAGTTCCCTTTTTGCAAAGGTATTGTTAAAAATAAGAAATAGGGATTAAGCGGGAATGTCTGCTTAATCCTTTAATTGACATACCTGACTTTTGCGTAACCAGTCAATGTCAGCCTGATAAAGTTCACGCAGGTCTTTAAGCCCCAGCTTTAACATTGCCACGCGGCTTACGCCAAGACCCCATGCCAGTACTGGCTGCTTGATGCCTAGGGGCTCGGTAACTTCTTTGCGGAACACTCCGGCTCCTCCAAGCTCTACCCAGCCAAGTCCTTCGATGTATACTTCAGGTTCTACACTTGGTTCGGTGTATGGGAAATAGCCCGGTCTGAATCTGACATCCTCGAATCCCATCCTGTGGTAGAATTCTTCAAGACATCCGAGAAGGTTTGCAAAGGACATATTCTCGTCCATGATAACGCCTTCGAGCTGTTCAAATTCCGGTGTGTGAGTAGGGTCGATGGTCTCGCGACGGTATGCTCTGTCGATACAGAATGCTTTTACAGGCGGGTTTGGATTGTCTGTAAGGTACTTGATGGTAACCGCAGTTGTGTGGGTTCTCAGAACATCTCGTTTTGCTATATCTTCGCTCCATTTACCGCCCCATCCGGTGGATTGCAGGTCTCCTCCATGCTCATGCATGTCGCGTATTCCTTCTTTATATTTTTCCGGGAGTTCTGACTTTGTGTCCAGATGGAACGTGTCCTGCATTTCACGGGCAGGATGGTCCTGTGGCTGGAACAGTGCATCGAAATTCCAGAATGAACTTTGCACGACATCGCCCTTTATCTCTGTAAATCCCATTTCCAGGAAGATCTGGCGCATCTGATCTATCAGACGCTGGTATGGGTGTATCTTTGCACCGTACACTGGTTTTGGCGGGGTCTGGATGTTGTAAGGTCTGAACTTCTTTCCTTTCCAGTCTCCGCTCTTCAATAATTGGGATGTTATCTGTGTGATCTCTTCCTCAATGGTGATGCCGGTTTTGACAAGCTGGCGACCCTCATCGGTGATGGACACTGTACGGTATTTGTCTTCGGTCTTTGATAATAGTTTTCGCTTGATGAGGTCGTTTATGGTGTTCTGGTCAGTGCCTATCTCTTCGAGGGTATGTTTCTCTTCCTTAAAGTTTGCAATGGCTTTTTCGTCTTCGCCAATATCGGAATTTCCGGTAGGGACTACCATTCCTTTCTCGATGTTCGCCCAATTTTTCCTGCGAAGCCATCCTGTTGCGATACCCACCATTTTTGGAGATAGCTTTTCTTTAAGTTCGTCCATGTACGTCGGCTCAGAGAGACAGTTCATTATCTGTCTTTCAGGCAGTCCTTCTTCAGCATAGGTACGACCTTCGGACGTGAGTGAATATATCTCGGTGACAACATCGGTCACTTCGGTTAGTCCGTTCTCTGAGAGAGAAAATGCGGATTGCATTGCAGTTTCCACTTTCATGGATGTTTTTTCTGCAAGCTCTTCCGGAGTCGTGGATGAGAGTTCATCCATTGCGATAAGCACATTCTTGTCATTATTTGTAAGGTTATAATCGGTCATAGGGATCATTTCCTTTCTTTATAATCCGTAATCGTCAAGTCTGTCTTTTGCAAGCTCACGTTTTTCCTGATGGTCTGTCAGGAATTCTTCCATGAGCTCTGATGCAAGGGCTTTGCATGTACCACACATACGCTTGCCACAGACACATTCATCGTATATCTCTGCCAGCTCGTTATCGTTTTCCACAAGGTGGAACATCAATAGTTCGTACACTGAACATTTATCCGCTTCACCACCGAGCTTTTTCTGCTCTTCCAGGCTTACCCTTCCGCCGGTCTTTGCACGTTTTACTTTCTTTGCAGCCAGCTTCGGGTCTTCTTTTAGTGAAATGAGGCTTTCTGGAACACTGCTGGACATTTTACCGCCCTGTAAGCCTGACATGAACCTATGGTAGGTGGAGGAAGGTGGCACAAAAGCATAACCTCCGTTCTCGATCTCGACCTCTCTTACCGTCTCAAGGAGCTTATTATAGTCATCTGCTCCGTAGATATCGATGTGTCCTTCGAAAAGCTTGGTGTCCCAGGGTAATCTTTCTGCTATTTCTGCAAGGGAACCTTCGGGTGCGGCTTTGCTGCGTACACTGAAGAACTTGTTCTTGTTCTTGTCTTCGCGTCCTTCTATCCTGAACATGTTCATTTTGTGTGCAAGTCCACGGGTGAGACGCATATGTGGGTCCTGGTCAGCTCCCACTGGAATAACCGTAGGTTTAGGTCCGCCGTACTCGGAAAGTTGCGGCTGGAGGATATCAGCACTTTGGGTGATCGCACTTACCATGTGTGCTACATTGGTCTCTCCGCTGAATCCATAGATGGCACTTAGTTCTGAGAAGTTCGCCTTTGCACTGAGTTCGAATGCAAGGTCCTTCACATTTTCGGATTCGGACTGGAAGTAAATATGTCCGTCTGGCTCGAATCCAAGGGCAATGAGGCTTACAATGTAATCTTCTATACCGATCTGGCGACACTTATCCCATGAAATGCCTCTTACTGAATATGCTTCTCTGTCAGCAATTCCTACAAAGGCATCTGCTCCCATCTTCTGATGCCAGATTATCTCTTCCATGACCATTTTATGTCCGAGATGTCCTCCTCCCGTTGGCATGAAACCGCTCATGACCGAGAAAGGCTCTTTGTTCTTCATTGCATCTTTGATCAGATCATAACTTCGGTGTCCGAAGATCATTTTTCTGCGCATGTATCGGTGGGGGTCGGAGAGTTCTGCGCAGATGTCCTCAAAGGGCATTATGCCGAATTCATCGAATAGTTTGGAATAATCATCGATGTTCACAGAACCCCATGGGTCAAGTTTCATATTCATGTGCTGCCTCTGTAATTTTTTGCCGCTTATAATATCAGTATTCTTGAATTTGAACGTATATACCGCTTACCTGATGAGCTTGAAATCATAAGGTTTGCTGGCTTCCTCAGGGATCCTTGAGACGAGTTTCAGATATTCCTTCTCCTGCATAAGACAGGAGTGTCTTTCTCCCTTGAAATCACTGACCTTGCGTATCTTGCTCCATATCGATCTCAGCGAGTCTGTCTGTATATTGCCAAAACTGAATGGGATGTATGGGCAAGGTTTTACAGAACCTTCCACGCACACGTGTAGCCAGCGTTGACCTGCCATGCAGCCAAGCATTTCTCCTTCGAAATAGGTATTCGCAAATATTCGGGGTCCGTCCTTGGAAGCATTGATCCTGTGATACATTTCCATTATGTGATCCCTGTCCTCGTCGGTGATGATGGGGTCTTCGGGGCTTTTAGGAACTGATTCCCATAGGGAGAACTCGTGTACTCCCAGTTCTGTTGCAAACTGGTACATCGATTCCAGTTTTTTCATGTTCTTCGGAGATGCATGGGTGCACATGGTAACAAGAAGTCCTGCATCCAATCCGTATTTTATTGCTCCGGTAGCTTTTTCAAAAGCACCTTTCAGTTTTCTTACGGAATCGTGCTCTTCCGGTACAGTGGAATATATGCTGACCAGGAGATTGTGAAGTCCTGTGTCCTTTAGTTTTTGTGCAACCTCGGGCGTCATTTCCGTGCCAGGGGTATATATATTGACTATTGCTTTGTCTTTGTCCACATATTCGATAAGTTCGAATATATCCTCGCGAAGGAGCGGGTCCCCTTCGGTGAAAGTGATGACTACTGCACCCATATCCAGGGCTTCGTCAATGGCCTTTTTGATGGTGGCAGTATCGAGGTCTCCTTCTCCTCCACTCATAATACAGTGTTCACAGTTGCAGTTGCAGTTCCTTGTAATCTCAAAAGAAACGGTCTCTGGTACGTATTTCCCAAGAGCTATCTGGGTCTCTGCGAACAACAGGCGTTTGAACACATTACTGGGGATCGGGGGCAGCCATGTGGAGGCAATGACCCTGTCCTTCTCTACAAGTGCCGGTTTTTCAGCTTCAAGGGTTGCGTTCATTTTTTTAAGGAAAGGGGAACAAATGCCGCGTAAATGTCCTTTTGCTTCAAGTTTTAAAAATCCGTTCTGATGTTTCAGATCGATGGTAAGTCCCGGGATGGAGAGCACTGTTATCTCTTCTTTATCCGGGGATGTATCCGTATTCTCATCCACATTTCCCATTTTGGAGTCCTCGTATTATCATCTTATAGGTTTGGTGCATCCTCTCCGAGAGTCTGCTCATCGGGCTGAATACGATGCGCTTCTTTATTTTCTATGGTCCTGTAAGCCTTTAGCTCCCCATTTCCGATAACGCCTTCGTATAAAAATTGAACCTTGAAAGTGGCAATTCCACTTTCAAGTCCTCCTGTAAGGAGAATTGCATCATTGTCGAGAGCTTCGTTACCAATAAGTTCATGGAACTCTGGTATTGAAGTCGAATCTCGAGACATCTAGACCCTCTCAAGGGAATAGTTCAATGATGATGTGGGATGAACGCGTTTAAACGCGTTCTGCAAATGCGAGGTTCCCACTGATCCTCTTGATCTTGATCTTCAGGACATCACCTTTTGTGGCGCCAGGTACGAATATGGTAAATTTAGCAAGTTTAGCAATACCATCGCCTTTTGAACCGACAGCATCTATTCTTACTTCATATTCCTCACCTTCTTCAACTGCGTCACGTGGTGTGGCAATTGTAGTTCGCCTCTTCTTGACAGGGCGATGTGCTCCACAAGCAGAACACTTTAAAATAATGACTCTGTCAGATTTGACAAGCTGGGTATCAGGGCGGTTACATTCGGAGCATATTACGTACTCTTCCACATATGCATCGATGTTCGACTTTATGTTCTCTTTCGGGAACTTTCCCTGGAATATGGCACGGCTGCCTTCGAGTTTGGCCGCAGTACCCATTTCTCTGGTAAGGTATTTCATAAGATGGTCTGGGTCCCTGTTCAGAACATCTGCGATGTTGGCAAAGTTCTCCAGCACGGTGGTTTTACCTTCTATGAAGATCCTGGGTTCTGGAATTACGAAACGGACGTCCGTAGTTTCCACATCAGGGAGATTTTCAATAGCCCTATTCAACATCGTTTCGTAATCATCCATTTTGATACCCTCTTGTTATATTGAAATATATTTATCTTACCAGTTCCTGGCCTTGATCTACTACGATCGTGACAGGAGTTGGTAATTTTTGGCCAGCCCTTCTCAAAGCATCCTTTGCAATGATGAAGTGCTCTTTGTTGACTGAGATCGTAAAGATCTTCTGTCTTGCGGATACCCTTGCAGCAGTACTGACATTCTTTCCGTATGCAGCTCTCATTCCACTTGATACACGGTCTGCTCCTGCGCCGGTTGCCTGCTTGTTCTCTCTCAGAACCTCGTGTGGGTAAACCCTGAGCTTCATATGGAAGCCGGAACGTCCTGCTGCTGTTGTCATTGCTCTGTTAGCAGTGATACGTGCAGCTTCAAGAGCTGTGTGTCTTATCTGGCATCTTTCATCTGCTAAAAGTGTTATCTTTACTGGGAAGTCAGCGGTCTTGTTTCCCATATCGAAGTGAATGACCTGACTGCCCGGTACACCGCCCATATATTTCCTTCTGGTGAATGAGCGTGACTTCACATTTCTATACATACTTGCTGGTTTTCTTACCATGAGTTTAAGCCTCCTTGAAATAGATTATTGTGATTTATTGTGATCTAAGAACGCACTGTCAAATTCTTATCTTTTTTAGAAGGTTATCCTGACCTGAAGTAGTGCGTCTTGAAATTCTTTAAATTGTTAATGTGTCAATGGTGCATCCCCCTATTACTTAGGGGTTTATAAGTCTTATCAATAGAATCATGATATATTGTTTTGATGAATTTTTCATTATGGCGCATCAAGTATAATTAGCTTTTGAAATGACCGTTTCTGCTTATATATGGAATGACGTTCCTGGAAATCCATATATAGCACATTATACATACTTTTATTATGAATACTGTCTCCAATCAACACAAGAAAGACGCAGTTAAAGCCTTTAAATTTGCGATAATCTCCATTTCTACCTCAAGGTATGAAAAGTATGGTTCAGGCACATCTCCTGTGGGTGCTGATGATATTTCCGGCAAAATTATGATGGACCTGGTCGAAGAAAATGGACACAATTTAGTTGATTATTGTCTTGTTTCGGATGAAATGTCTGCTATAAAAGAAGCTGTCACTGAAGCGATACTAAAAGGTGCAGATATTGTAATTACTACTGGCGGAACTGGGCTGACCCCTTCTGATGTGACCATTGAGTCCATAGTACCAATGTTTGAAAAGCAGATGCCTGGATTTGGTGAACTTTTCAGGTACAAAAGCACTGAACAGATCGGACCAGCAGTTATGCTGACGCGTGCTGATGCAGGCATTATGGGTGGATCTGCTGTATTTTGTTTGCCAGGATCTCCTGGTGCTGTCGAATTAGCACTATCCAAAATAATTCTTCCGGAAGTCGGTCACATCATTAAACATATTAGATAAGAATTTTATATAATAAGCTTATATCGTATGATTTACAATAGATAATCTTTCTATATAGTATATAGGATGCTTATATTATTTCGATGTTCAAACATGAGCCTATCTCTACGTTACTATTAAGTAGTTTTAGAAAAATGCACATGTTATACAGTTTCAGTGTTAACTCATATTATTGTCAGGGATTAATTCATCATAGGATATACACATGGTTGAATATTTGTTAGGTATAAAGGAACTTGATGACCTTATCGGGGGGGTTAGAGAGGGAACCAACCTGATGTTGATCGGTCCTCCTATGTGCGGAAAAGATGAACTTATCAATAAGATTGTTCATACTGGCCTGAAGAACATGGAATCTTCTATCATAGTTTCCACTCGTGAGACTGGGGAGCGTATCCTTGAATGGTTCTCTCTTAACGATTTTGATGTTGAAACGGCTAATCTGGGCATTGTGGATTGTGTGACCAAAACACTTGGAATTTCTACTCAGGATACGGCCCAGATCAAAAGGGCAGCAAGCCCGGTGGATCTTACTGGCATAGGTGTGAGGATGGGTCAGTATCTTGAAGAATTCCTTGTGCAGAAAGAGTCTCCTGGTCTGAGGTTATGCATAAATTCATTATCTACTATTTTGATGTATTCCAATCTACAGACAGTTTTCAGGTTCTTGCATGTCTATACAGGACGTGTCAAAGCAGCAAAGGCATTTGGTATTTTTGTAGTCGAGGATGAAACCCATGATCCTCAGACGGTGGCAACTCTGAAACAGCTGTTCGATGGTATGATCGAGATAAAAGAAACAGATTCAGGTCATGCTCTCAGACTGTTGGGCATCACGCCAAAACCGACCAAATGGTATGATTTTGAAATAAACGGCACGGATGTAAATATTTCCTCTCTCGAATGAACAATATCCTTACAAATATAATGATTTCAAAATATTGTTTACATGTGCTGCCGAAAGGTATAACTTAAATAAATTTTCTGTAGGTTCATCATGGATAAAGAAAGACTATACAAACTCAGGTCTGAAGCCACTAATATCAAACCTATTATTAATGTTGGCAAAGGCGGCATCACTGACCAGCTCATCATGGAACTGAAAAAACACATTAAAGAGAGGCATCTGGTAAAGGTAAAAGTTCTTAAAAGTGCTTCTTATGAAGATGGAATTGATGCGATAGCTGAGAATCTTGCTGAGGCCACACGGACAACTGTCATTGATGTAAGGGGAAGTTCAGTAGTACTTTACCGTTGATATCAGTGGATTATCTCCACTTCCTGAAGAGTGATCAGTCCTTCAGGGACCATCTTTCTTATGTTTGGGAGTATCTCCCTGATTTTTTCTTCTGAATCAATAGCTTCTACTATTATGGGAAGCTGGGTTCCAAGTCTAAGTATGCTTGCAGTATGTATCTTATTATGCACGCCATATCCTTCGATACCATGGAGGACTGTTGCTCCTGATACCCTGGCTTCTTTGAGTAGTTCCAATATGGCCTCATGTGCTACTTTTCCATCAAATATACAATTTTCATTAAGGAATATCCTGAGAATTTTTGATACCATGCTATCTAATTTTCTCTTAAATTAGATTAAGCTTGCTAATTGGTGGCCTATTAACACTCCTGATAGACACAAAAAAACATTTAATACTATATTTGAAATGAAACTGTTTCTTCTTCCTTCTTCAAGCATTCTGGAAGTTTCATATGAAAATGTGGAAAATGTGGTGAAAGAACCAAGCAACCCGATATTTACAAAGTGCAGACTAATATTCTAGGATGGCATAAAAGTGAGGGTTGAAAGAATGGTACTTCCGATCACGTTGACAAGGAGTGTTCCTGTGGGGATGTTCTTCACTTTTGGTACTATGCCCGACACTATGTATCTTAATGGTGCTCCCAGTGCCCCTCCAAGTCCTACAAGCAGGATCTCTTCCATTCCTATTGTCATATCACCTCTTCCTCCTTGAGATGTGTATGATCATACCTCTCCCTGCGAAGACTGCGAGAATGGTCATCAGTATGTTCGCTAAAATATTCACTATGGCCGGAGTTCCTCCGAGTGAATATGTTTGTACTACAAAAGTGGAAAATGTAGTAAAAGAACCCAAAAACCCTGTCCCGATGATCAAACGTGTTCTCTGGTCAACGTATCCGATGTATTCGTTGTCGTACATCAACATTCCTATGAGCAGACTTCCCAATACATTCACAATAAGTGTTCCTGTTGGTGATACTATGGTCGATGTTATGAGATACCTTGAGATAGCACCCAGGAATCCTCCTGCTGCAATTCCCGACAGTTCAATGATGGGGTTGGGAGTTCTCATTACCAGGGTCTGCTGTTCATCAATAAATTGCTTTAACCGCCGGACACCGGTGGAAATATGGCAATCTCATCGCCTTCGTTCAAAACAGTGTCCGATCCTTCAAGGTGCTGGATATTGTTTCCATTGATCAGGATATTAATGTAGGCTCGAATTTCCTTTTTGCCTCTATCATCATCATAAATAAGTTCCTGTATCTGTGGGTGATCGTTCTGAAGTATGTCCAGTATTTCCTGAATGTTCTCTCCTTCTAGTTCAAGTTCGGAAACACCTGCGATCTCCCTTAGGTTTGCGAAAAGTTTTATTTTTACTCCGACCATGGCAATTTGTGTGTACTGCATATTTAATAAAACTATCCAGGATGTTTGGTACATCGTTCATGTGCCTGAGATTCATGGGGAGTGCTCGGGTCTGATCTGATTCTCCTGGTGTATGGTTTTAGACCGTATGGTTTTGTTGCTACTCGCAGATCTAATGGTGGTGTAGTTCGTACAATGGTTGTAGTGTGGATGTAAAACTAGTATGTGCTGTATAGTGTGGGTACAATCCAGGTGCAAACGGTATATCAATAAAGTTGTAAAACAATTGTATAAAAGATTCTGGTGGGATAGCGCGGATTTGAACCGCAGTCCAAGCGTCCCAAACGCTCGAGGATGACCAGGCTACCCTACTATCCCATCGTGTGAATCACATGCACAGAACCTCGCATGCAGCGTCTTTCATGACACGATTCCCTAAATATGACTTATTATAGATATACTTATCTATTCAACCCCTGGGTCTTATGTTATATTTTATGGAAGTTGGACGGCAATTATGGCTACAATGCCAAATTATCATTTCCAGCGACGATATATGCTATTTTCTATCTTCATTAGGTCAAGTGCCCTTCCTGCCATAAAATCGATAAGTTCTTCCATTGCGTTTGGTCTGTTATAGAATCCCGGGCATGCGGGCAACAAAATTGCTCCTGCATTGTGTGCTCTTAGCATGTTCTCTATATGTATTCCGCTAAGGGGAGTTTCGCGTGTCATCAGTATCAGTTTTCGCCTTTCCTTAAGACAAACGTCTGCCGCACGTGCTATCAGGTTATCAGATGTTCCATTTGCCACAGATGCCAGTGTTTTCATGCTGCAGGGGGCAATTATCATTCCTTCGAACGGGTGAGAGCCACTTGCGATCGGTGCTGTAAAATCCTTCTCATCGTAAACTGCAGTTGCCATGTCCTCGATGTCTTCCGTGGTGTAGTCGGTTTCCACTTTGAGTATTTTCTTAGCTGCTTCTGTGAGGACCAGGTGGGTATCAATATCCATTTCAGAAAGGACTTCCAGAAGCCGAATGCCATACTGGGCGCCGGATGCTCCACTTATCCCAATAACTATCTCCATTGTTATGCTTCCTCCAATGCTCTTATTAGATCATTAATAAGTTCATCAGCTTTTGAAAGCACTTCTCTGATCTCCTCATTCGTTATATCCGGAAAATGTATCCCTGCGGTAAGTATTGTTGTGTTATGGGTGGCAGAAGTTATCTTCCTTGCTGCATCAAGTGCAATAGCATCATCTCTGTGGGAAGGCAATGTGATGACTGAAGAGGATGCATGTCCTCCAGTGTTGTCATAATGCCCAACAGCAACTGCGCCCACATGGCCGTCTCCTCCGGTGAGTGTCACAATGATGTCGTCCCCGATATTCCTATGTTCCAGTACAAGTTCTCCCCGACTTGTTAGTTTTGTAAGTATTGGCAAATTCATTCCTCAATGTCGCTAAAACGGTATTGTGTAGTTTCTTTTTTAGCACCGAAGAACTCGCGTGCAGCTTTACCCACTGCATCTCTGTGCTCCTTTATAGTATAAACTCCCATCTTCCAATTGTCAAAATGTGCTTTTTCAAGGGTTGCAACGATATTGGATGCTTCATCAAGACGTACCATTTTCCCGTTCATATTGATCAATGCTTTCATTTCGGCAATTTCCGGTCTTTTCGGAATATCGATGAGTATCTCCTGACTGTCGATGCCCACCATGTCTGCAATTTCGGCTTCGACCCTTTCCACTTTTCCTCGATACCGCATAACTCCTTCTCCTACCACTTCATGACCGACATGAAGGGCACGTTTGTAGAGCCTTCTTTCATCAAGCCTTTTGGCGATCTTTCCTGCGTAATCGTCATCTGCCCTTATCAGTTCAAATAATTGATCATCTTCCATCATTCTTAATTTGAAAGGATCCAGGGCACCTTTGTCAATAAGATGTTTCACTGCCCGTGTGAACATTGTCTCAGCGATCCTTGATACGTGATGGTAATAAACAGATGGGTGCATCAGAAATCGGGATACTAGTAGTGACTCTGCTGCTTTCAGACCGCCTGCGTTCACAACAAGATTATTTTCGTAGAACCTCATCTCATGTATGAGGCGGACATAGTCTACAAGTCCAAATGCTACTCCTGTATAATGTGCATCCCTTACAAGGTAGTCCATGCGGTCAACATCGATCTCACTATTGACTATTTTCCCAAGGTCTGTCTCACCTTTTATGTGGGCTGCGATGGTCATCGGGTCTAATCCGTTATCCTCCAATATCTCAGATATCTCTCCTTTCCTGAGGATCGATTTGACATCTTCATGTCGTTCTCTGGTATAATGTCTGATAAGGTTCTCAGTTGCGTGTGAAAGGGGTCCATGCCCGATGTCGTGAAGGAGTGCGGCTGCACGAAGTTCCTCTTTCTCTTCATTTTCAATAGAGTCTATCTGTGAGGTCAGCATGGTGGCAAGGTGCATGACTCCCAAAGAATGTTCAAAACGAGTGTGGTTCGCTCCAGGGTACACTAGATTCGAGAGTCCTAGTTGCTTTATTCTTCTTAATCGCTGCACTTGAGGAGTGTCTATCAGCGGCAAGATCAGTTCGTCCAGTTCTATATAGCCGTGTATCGGATCCCGGATAACCTTCATACCCTTTAAATATACCTCATTATATAATCATGTTCCGTTAATGCATAATACTGAGGTTATATTATATGATAATATTTTCAGGTGGGACCGGTACTCCTAAGTTGCTCGATGGTCTAAGGCACATTGTTCCGGAAGACGAATTGACCGTTGTTGTGAACACTGCTGAAGATGTATGGGTCTCGGGAAATCTGATAACTCCTGACATTGATACTATACTCTATCTCTTGTCCGGCCGAATTGATCGGGACAAATGGTGGGGCGTCAAAGACGATACTTTCCAGACCCACAGGGAGATGAAAGAACTTGGTCATGATGAAAGTATGATGATAGGTGATCTTGATCGTGTCACTCATATTATGAGGTCGGATCTATTGAGACAGGGACTGTCTCTGTCAGAATCTATACATGAACTGCTTTCTGTATATGGGATCGGGGTAAATGTACTTCCAATGTCTGATGACTCTGTTCGTACAATAGTCGAGACGCCTTCTGGTCATGTCCATTTTCAAGATTTTTGGGTAAAACAGCACGGTGTGCCGGAAGTTCTGTCCGTCGAACAGGAAGGCATTGAAGAGGCTTCCATATGTTCGCTGGTGCTAGAAGCGCTTGAGAGCGACGATGAGGTTCTGATAGGCCCAAGCAACCCTATCACAAGCATAGGTCCAATTATTTCCCTTCCCGGTATGTCCAGAATCCTCCGTAAGAAAAAAGTGGTTGCAGTAAGTCCTATTATTGGGAATGAAGCAGTCAGTGGTCCTGCTGGTAAGTTTATGACTGCTCGAGGGTTTGATGTGTCCTCCAGGGGTATTGCTGACTGTTATCGTGAATTTCTTGATGTCCTTGTACTTGATGATCGTGATACTACTTCCCCTGAACAGTTTCAAAAAATGGGGGTAGATGTCGTTTCTACAAATACGTTGATGAAGTCTCTTGAAATAAGTAAAGATCTATCAAAAAAGATCGTCTCCATTTTCGCCAATATATAAATTGAAAACCTGTTATTTTCAATTTAACGATCGTCAAAAAAGTGTCAATGGAACGTTTGCTTAATGAAGGTGGTATGAGCGGGTTGGGGAGTGGGGGTACTTTAAAAGAATTAATTTCCCGCTCATCTAATTAAAATAAATCATTTATTGTATATACACGTTGCGCCTTAAAATCCGAAATTTTACTAATTTTTCAGTAAAATTATAAATTTAGTAAATAAGTGTTGCAAACATTTTGCTCAACAATAACTCGATTCTCAATTTGATAAAATTGCTTCTACTGGATTGAATCTTGCTGCACGTTGGGTGGTTTAGACTCCTGTGACCAGATTAAGTAAAAATACACTTATAACTGTTATAAATATATCCGCACTGTTGATGATCACGGGAATCTTTTCTATTCCATATAAATCTGCAGGGACTGTACCGCTTCCTATCATCCGAGCGATTACTACTCCGGAGAACGATCCTATCATCGCTCCTATTAATCCCAATATCCCACATTCAAGGATGAATATTCTGCTTATTGTAGATACCGGGGTTCCCATTGTCATGGGAGTAAGGCGATAGATGGGTAGGTGGGATGTCAGTGATCTCTAAGAAAAACTGTGAGTTTTTATTTCCTCATCGATTGATTGTTAATTACTATAATTTTGCCAAAAATCAATATCGAATAGCTTCAAATGAATTCGTAGTTTAAGATATGGATATATAGGAACGGGTCATTTCTGTTATTAGGAGATATTACAATGAAACGATATACACGAATGTGCATTCTCGTACTTATTTCAATTGTGGCAGTTACAGTTGCGGCATTTTCGATGGGTTGTACGGATACTGGCACTACTGATGATCCTCTGGATGTTGATGATACGGTTGTTTCAGGAACTGTCTTTTCCGAAGAAGCGAACAGCAGTGAGATATCTCTTAAGATGGGCGACAGTATAGTTCTGAAGCTCAATGAGAATCCTTCCACAGGTTATTCGTGGGACCTTTCTCTTCCTGAAGGCATCGTGCTGGTAAAAGATGAGTTTGTAGGTCCGGATGAGCCAATGCCGGGTGCGGGTGGTGTTCACGAATGGACTCTCAAAGCTTCATCTGAGGGAAATTATCAGATAAATGCTATTTACAAGATGTCCTGGGAGAATGTGACCGGCAACGAGGATACGTTTACTATGAATGTAGTTGTCTTGGCTGACTCGCTTGCATCCGATGACACTGGTGAGGAATATATAGTTGGTACTGCTGTTGTGGATGATGTTCAAATAATGGTCATGGAATCATTCCCCCTTCAGATAAGTGTGACAGCAATCGGGAATCTGCCTGATGGTTGCACTTTCATCGATGAGGAGAACATTGAGACCGTTAATACTGGAAATGGATTTGATATCGCACTGAAGACCAAAAGACCAAAGGATGTAGCATGTACTCAGGCACTTGTTCCTTTTGAAGTAAACATTCCTCTGGATGTATATGGTCTTGAAAAGGGTGTTTATACCGTAAATGTGAACGGTGTTACTGGTACATTTGAGTTCATCATTGACAATGTAATGGAATGAGGTTCTTAAGAACCTCTTTTAATTCATATTTTCTTTGTTCCCTTCTTCCTCTTCCGGGATCATTCCAAGACGCACTCTTATGAAGTTGCACATTTCCTGTGCGATATCTATGCCACAACAGCTTTCCACACCTTCAAATCCTGGCGAGAAATTCGCTTCACATACTTTGAAGTGTTCTCCATCGAAAAGCAGGCCCATTCCTGCGATCTCAATACCGAAAACACTTGCACTTTCGGTAGCCAGCCATTCTATCTCAGGTGTCATTTCAAAGGACCTTATCATTCCTCCTCTTGATAATTTATCTTTGAAATCTCCTTTCTTTGCTACCCTTACCATGCGGGCTATGGCACGTCCTCCAATAATTATGACACGAAGGTCCCGTCCCATACTGGTACTTACGAATTCCTGTAGGGTCAAAAGAGTACGATTATTTTTAATTTATTCTCTGCACATAATTTATTATTGTCGTATAAAGATCGGTACATAATAATTTCAATCATTTCTCACTATTATATATTCAGTTGAATGTATGTGGCAGAAGTTGGGGTATGATGTACACAAGGGCGGATTGATGGCTCAAAGGCAGGAATATGTATGGCTCATAGTTCCATTTCATGTTGGCATTGCTAATGAATTTCTTTGATTCCCAGCGAAAATATGAGCAATTTCAAAATGTAAAAATGTTAAAAAATTGCAGAATTGAAATGATACATTCCGGATATCCGAAATGACCACTTATTCTCCTTCAGAAGGTGTCTCGATCTCAACTATCTCGGCATCCATGGCATTGTTCTTGACAGACTTTATACCATTCATGCAGCCTGCTTTGGTCGCATAGCCCTGCCCTGTTGCTACGATCTCTCCATTCTTTGCTTTGAGCCTGAACCTGTATTTTCCACTCTTGTCAGTATATATTTCAAATTTTGACATATTCTTCCCCTTTTCAGTAATACAATCCATTTACAATGTTTTACACATCAGCAAAACGCTGATGCATTACTCCCATTAAATTCTTGTGCGGTTTGGGTTAAATACCTTTTGTCCAGAAAGGTTGTGGGACAAAAATAAGTATAAACATCGTTCTTTTTTTAACCCTGAAAACAAAAGTTATCAGAAACTAATTGTAGCTATAAGTTCATTGCTTTTCATGGGAAAACTCAAGGATGTGGCTTTACAAACTATTAAAAGATGGATTGCTGACGATGGTACCTCTTTCAGTGCAGCTCTTTCATTTTATTTAATACTCAGTCTTCCTTCCTTACTTTTATTTTCATCATCCCTGGGAGGAATGTTCTTGAAAGTGGAACTACTTCAGGCAACAATTATCGATTACATTTCACCTTTTGCAGATGAAGAAATTATAAATTCATTTAATCTACTCTTCCATCAATTACCGGAAACAAGTTCCCTGACATTTGGATTGATAATCAGTTTTTTACTTTTCCTCTGGAGTGCTGGCAACATCTTCTTACAGTTCCAGAAAACGATCGATCATATGTGGGGAGTTTTGGATTCTAAAAAAGGATGGAGTCAAAGATTGTTCAAGAAACGTATCTCTTCATTTGTTGCGGTTTTTATCTTTAGCTTGTTGCTGATAATAAGCATTCTTGCAGAGATATTTTTAGTAGTGATCTCAAACATGCTCACTATCATTCATCCGTTGCCTTTGGAGCTTATGCAATATATTTCCTCTATCGTAACCTTCTTCGTACTTATATTCTTTTTTATTTATCTTTATATGGCCCTTCCTGACAAGAAGGTCAAAATTAAGTATATTGGCATAGGCTCATTTCTGACTGTCTTTTTCATCACCCTTGGCAAACATCTTTTTAGCTTATATATCTCATATAGCAATTTTACAACTGTTTATACGAAAATTGGTGCTTTTCTCGCTATCTTTTTGTGGATGTATTACTCTTCCATCATCGTAACACTAATGGCTGAATTTATCAAAATTTACTCAGATCTTGAACAATAAATTGTGTAGCCTGCAAATTTCACCAAGAACTTAACTTCTTTTAATTAGTTAAACTTAGATTAAATAGTAAATTCAAAAAAACATCGTTTCTTCTCTTTCTGAACTTAAGATAAATGAACGTGTAATCGGTTCATATCCAACACTGGAAGAGTTCGGAAGAATAAAAGAAGACCTTACACAGCTATTGGTTAAACTAATCCACTTAGTCGACCATTTAGGCTTAGAATACATCACAGATGAATACTTTGAAGGTGGAAAACGCTTCTATCCTCGTCACGATTTTCCAGAATGGGACTACAAGAAAAACCCAGAATCAGCAGAAATACCATTGCCTGATAATCTGGCATCCCTGCGTTTCCTTTCATTTGTAGCATTCAATAAGAATGGATTTCAAGTTTTAGAGACATAGTAGATGCTACCGGAATACCTGAAATGTCAGCGTGGCGATACTTGGAACAATACCACATACTCGGAGTTCTGGATACAATCAGAGATACATGTACAAGGGTCTTTTTCGAAAAGAGAACACATGGATAAATATCAAAGATGCCCTTATCAAGCTCTCCAACTATCTTGATTTCGGCTACAAGAGCGTTTATGGGCACATCATTTATGATACAAAAAAGGTTCGTGCATGGAAAGACAGAGACAAGAACTTAATTCCAATGACACGACACAATAAAGCCATCATAAGAGTGGATACACAACAATATTATGATAGACTAAAAAGAGAGTTCGATGCTCTCGGAATTGTTCGCCGTCTGGTTTTAACCGGACTTGGCGGCTTCAGAGCATCGATGTATAGAGTTTGAGTGGTGGAAGCTATGGATTTTATGATCTAATATCATAAGTTTGACAAACCATGCGAATAATGTAAGTACTCATTTAGATTTCTAGCAAATTCTTTGAATTTACTCAACTCTGAGGGTTATATTATTGGACCGAATCACTCCTTCCCAGTAAGGTTTGGTGAAAGTATTCAAACCACGAACAAAATATTTTGCAGACAGGGAGTGATTACCTTTGCTAAATGGGTTCCACCCGATTGGGTTTACATTGATAGATAATGATTCGTTTGGTTTCAACTCAACAAGTGACTCATCACCCATTAAATCAAGTGCAGGCATATGTTCATATTCAATATCAGAACCATTAGAATAAATTATATTATAAGTAGAAAACTCTTCAAGTATAGCTACATTAACTGTATAATTTCCTTCATTTTTTAAAGTAAGTTGAAGAGTGGATAATTCATTTATCTCTTTGATAGACAATTCAGTTGGCATTAAACCAAGTGTCAGATTCACATCACTAGGATTCATTGATTCTTCAACTGGAGGGTCATTGTCAATTCCAGTGCATCCAGATACTAAAATGCATATGGAAAATAAAATGACGTATTTCAGTAAATGTCTATTTTTCATGTTAACTAAAGTAGCGTTTTCTCTATAAATATTTGTTGGGTTCTCAATATTTATATAATAAAATTATCAAAAATTTATATTTTATTCAATGAAAATGTATCGATATAGTGTATTAATTTTAAGTATGACTAATAATATATTGACTGTGTCGTTAGTCAAATATATTTTTTGTAAATGAAGTGCTAACGTCAAAAATAGAGAGATAAAATGAGAAAACATATAATTCAAACAAGTTCACTTATTTTAATAGGTTTGCTCTTGTTAGCAAGTGTACCAAATATAAGTGCACAGGCTGAAAACAAATATTATGTATAAATGGAAAATGTAGATGCAAAACGAGAATCTGGTGATTCACTGAAAAATGTGGGAAATTTTAATAGTGCCATATTTACAATCAAACCAGATGTATTTAATAACGCGGTTAATGAAAACAAAATTATTGTACTGAATCTAATGGGAGAAGAAGTGGCATTAGATTTACATGAAACACATGTAATGGGTAGGGATACAAAGGTAATTACTACTGATGAAAAAGGAACATGGTTTTAGTTGATGCTCCTGACATCCGAACATACCATGGAAAAGTGGTAGGGGATGAAGATAGCAAAGTTGCAATGACCATCAGTAACAACCTTTTGATAGGTATGATCGATGTAGATGAAAATGCGTATTATATTGATTTTACAAAAAATGAGATAGGTGGAAAAAATATCCATAACATTTACAGAGCTGAATCGATTGAGTTTGATCTTACAGACGAACTGAATTTTGAGATCGATGAAAGTGCTGATTATGATAGCAAACTCGAATATTCTACTATGAGCGATAACTTGGTACTTATGTCTGTGGGAATAACATCATTTAATATTTTGCTATGTTATGATAGTGCTTATAAAGATGTATACGGAAGTTACACTTTAGTAGAAATGGAAATTTCAGATATGATTAATACGGCCAATTTAGGACTTGATGATCACGATGCAATGTTGACTTTTGACTATTATAAAAGGTATGGTTCCTTGGACAATGGTACAAGTCAAGAAATTATAGATTTCTTTAAAGATGATATTCCGCCATATAGAGATATTACAGACAGTGACCTTACAACTCTATTTTATGGGCAAGATTTTGATGATAATACCTTAGGGCGGGGATCAACTTATAATGGAAGTTCAGATCGAGCCTACAGTGTACTTCAAATGGTTCCTAGTACAGGATCATATGGAGCAAGTTACTCTGAAAGATGTATTGTTTTAACTCATGAAATTGGACACAATTTAGATGCAAGGTACGATGAACACTATGAATGGGTAGCTCCACCTTTTACTTATTATACAGTGATGTCACCCTTCGTTGTCTATAACAGCACACACCGAGTAAGACCATTGTTTTCAGATGGAGATATTTATGGAAATGCAAGCTGCAATAATGGTCAATATATAGAAGCATGTAAAGCTATGGTGGCTGCCTTCCGCACTGAAATTTAAAAATATTACATTAACAACTGTGAAATTCCACAGTTGTTTCCTTTTTCATAGCTGAGTATTACACACATGATTTAATTCTCTAACTTGCATATTTGAACTCCAGTAATAGCATATTATCTTATCATAATTTATCCTTCTTTTCTCTTTTTTTCCGTGTTTGCTCTGATACATTTCCAATACATCCGTTCGAAAATAGATAGCTCTGGATACCATTAACAAAAACAATTAATAAACCTTATGATGTCGATTTCTAAAAAATATCTAAACTTTTCGGCGCTCGTATTCGGCAATTTTTGCGGCACAATATGCCGTATGTGGCTTTTTTTACTTGTTGCCTTAGCTACACGATTAAGGACTGTGTGCCACAATTGGCACAGACTCCCCAATCCCTCTAAATTACAACCTTCGAAACTCCAACTGAAATTAAAGTAAACTCTAATTTAGTGGGCATTGGTATTTAAGTAGAGTTTATATAGTATCAGGGCCTATGTTTGTGCATGAACTGTCCCAGGTGCAAGAGCTCAAATCATAAAAAGAACGGTAAAATCGATGGACGCCAACGCTACAAATGCCATGATTGTGGGTATAGCTATTCAGTAGAGATTAAATCAACTGCTAGTCCCATGTCTGTTAAACGGCAGGCTTTACAACTCTATCTCGAAGGATTAGGATTTCGTTCAATTGGACGTTTTTTAGGAGTTAGCCACGTTTCTGTCCAAAAATGGATAAAGAAGTTTGGTCGTGAATTAGAGGATCTAAAGAGCGAAAATGAAATATCGATTGTTGAATTAGATGAAATGCACACTTATATTGGGAACAAAAAAAATATTGTTGGATCTGGATTGCTGTTGATAGAGATGGAAAAAGGTTCATCGACTGCTCTTTTGGTAGCAGGGGAACGGAAACAGGACTAAAACTCTGGAAAAAATTAAAGGGGAAGGAGATTGGAGAAGTGATGACTGATCACTGGAGGGCATATGCAGAGTTTGTTCCAGAGAAAATTCACACTCAATCCAAAGCTGAAACATATACTGTTGAAGGATATAACAGCATATTCAGGCACTTTCTGGCAAGATTGAGAAGAAAGTCAAAGTGTTATACTAAGAGTCTTGAAATGTTGAAGTACTCTGTTCTTCTTTTGATGAAGTACAGAAATAAAGAATTAGCGATGTTTAATTAACAATGCCATTTAGTGATCTTTCAACTCATGACAAACCTTCTTTGAGTGGTGTTTTCTCCCCAATAGGGGTATAATATCACTTTTACAAGGAACGGTGTTCACGTCACTAATGTTGAGTTATGCCCAATCATCATTAAACTAAGTGGAGTGAATATATTAGGATTTAAACATAAAATAGAACGCCGAGGTTGGGATTCGAACCCAAGCACTCCGTTAGGAGAAACAGGTCTCGAGCCTGCCGCGTTTAGACTCCGCGGCATAAATACACCGTTGGATTAGTCCGCTCTGCCACCTCGGCACTGTTCTGTGTGATAGTGTTAATTGAATATAAAAGTGTCGTAAAAGTTATCAGAAATCGAAAAGGGAACTCTGGGCTTTTGTTTTATTCTGGTTTTGTGGTTCTTTTCCCTCGTTCTTTGAGCCTGGTAGCTCTATGTGGCCGTATTCTCCGCCGCCACCAGGGTGAATAATCACTTCACCGTTTCTGAATGCCATTATAGCATCGACTATCCTTTGGTCTACTATATTAAGCTGTTCTGAATTGGTATCAAGAAGAACTGCTACTTCGTTGCCGAATTTTTCGATAAGGGTTGTCCATGCTGAAGTTACACCTTTTGTGGTGATGCTGGCATGTCCGAGTGCCATCATAATTATTTCGGCAAGTGGGGCAAGGTGTAGGTAATCGGGGCGGTGGTCGGGATGTTCTGGCAGCTCCAGGTCTGCAAGTTCGTTCACCCTGTCATGAACTCCCTTCTTGATCAGTCCTCTGCATTCGGAACATCTCCAGTTCTGCCTTATGCATTCTTCATGGGTATAATGGGTGTAGCATTTGATGCACGCGGATTCGTTATATTTTCCTTCTCCCGGGAAGAATCCTACGTTAAGGGTTGCTTTGTATCCTTCCTTGCGTAGTATTGCTTTTTCAAGTCCTTCAAAGTCGATACTCGGGACCTCGAATCTTGTGAATTCGCGTGCGAGCTTGTTGGACCAGGGGGAATGTGCATCGGAGTTAGTGAGGAAAGTAAGTCTGTGCAGCTCGCTTATGCGGTCCGCATAATCGCTGTCTGCGCTTAATCCGAGTTCGAGGAATGATATGTAGTCCGTCATGTCTCCATAGCAGCTCCCAAGTGAATCGTGATGTGCATAAAGGGCAGTCCAGGGTGTGAAAGCATGGCAGGGTCCGATAAGAGCACCAACTTCCTTTGCTATCTGTGCAATTTCACAACCGTCAAGGCGTACTGTGGGTCGGCCATCAACGGCGAGGTTTCCATATTTCGACATAGCCTCTGCCAGTTCTTCGGCTTTGGATATCGATGGCAGGATCAAAAGGTGGTGTACTCTATTCTTATCCTCGATCTCAGTCGTGGGTATGAAATGAGTCTCATTGATAAAAATAGTCTCATTGTTTGTGGCAGCTTGTTTAATTTCTTCAAGCCATTTCGGATGTATACAGTCTCCTGTGGCAACAAGGTCAATTCCCTTTTTCTTTGCTTCAATAGAAATTGTTGACAGCTCCATATTCTTGGAGCATGCCATGGAATATTTTGAATGAAGGTGAAGATCAGCATTGATCTGCATCAGACCATCTTACCCGATATATCTTAGATCTTCATCTGTGGCAGTGTCTCTCAACATTTCCGGTGGTTGCTGCTGTTCCTGTTGTTTTGCTTCCATCAGGTTTGCAACGATCTTTTCCATGTCCTTAGCTCTTTCTTCGAGTTCACTTACATCTACTTCGATGCTCAGTATCTTGCTAAGTAATGCGAGGAGTGCCTGTGCACTTTTCGGATCGACAAGGTATCCTGAAGTGAGTCCCATCAAGCATGCTGCCCTGATGTTCTTGAACTTGCTAAGCCCGAGTAAAAGTCCGGAAGCACCAACGATACCCCCTCCGGGTTCGTTTGGTTTAAATGTGACCTCATACTCTTTGAGCTCTGTTACCATTTCCAGATCATTGGCAGCGCCCATAATCTCATCAGTATGCGTCAATTGACCTGTGGGGAAGCCACCAAGGGTGAATATCCTTTTAACTCCGAGTTCTTCAGCAATGTCAATATAAATTGCACCCAGCTCGTAATGGCCTTCTGTACTTGTGCTTTGATGATCGCCTGCAAGTAGTACGATGTCATTTCCGTTAGCTTTGCAAATGTATATCTCGTTATTGACGAGTTTGACCGTACTCTCTTCGTTCACCATTACCTGTGGTGGGAAATGGGGGGAATATATCTCAAATACCTTTTCAGCATCGAGCTTTTCAATAAGGTGGTCGACAACAAGTTTACCAACATGCCCGACTCCGGGTAATCCTACAAGAAGTGTGGGATTCTTCAGTCGGATATCTTCCTTAAGGCGAATTACGGTTGTTTCACGCATGTTCCATCTCCCGTTTTTTAGAGATACGTCTGTATTTCCCATAAGTATCAAGTGGAGAAAATCGTGCCGGAAGGGGATTGCCTGAGCTTTCACCACATTCCGGGCAGTTGTCTTTCAAAGTATAAATGTTGCATTGGGTGCATTTTCTAAGCTTATTTCCCAATGAAAATCACGCCTTTGCTGTTTCTATATGTCTGTGGAAAATACCTTTTCCGCCCTTCTTCTCAATTGTCTCGATAGCTTTTTCAGAAGCTTTCTTCAAAGCAGCTTCAGCGGTCTTGTACTCTGGTGCGATTACCTTGATCCTATATCTTGGTGCACCGGTGTAAGTGACATCTATTCTTACATCGTCTATTTTGACCTTTGCTGCTGCTTTCAATGCTTTCTTTATTAGCTCGATCCCGTCAGGAAGATTGCTTGTAAGGTCCACATATCCTGCGATATCTACGAATGGAAGTTTAATGTTCTCTTGAGCGATACTGGCTATCTTTTCAGCAAGTTCCTTGCTAATAACAATGTCTTCGAAAGCATCTTCGCCATTAATGGCTGCTTCTTCAAAAGCTATGTAGCAACTTCCGAACTCATTAGACAGTGTAGCTGTTACAGCTCCCATCTCTTCCGGACTGGTGCCCATGTCCTCTGCTACGAACTGAAGCCATTTTGTAGCTTTCTGCTCGTTCTTCCAGTCCTGTATTTTTGCACGCTTCTGGTGCTCGTTCACATCTTTCAATGAAAGATCGATGTGACGTCGGTTTGGATCTACGTTCAGCACTTTGCAGACGATCTTCTGTCCTTCCCTTACGTAATCACGAACATATTTTACCCAGCCGGCCTTGACCTCGGAAATATGGATGAATCCTTCTTTGCCTCCATATTCTTCAAGAGTGGTGTAGGCCCCAAAGTCGACTACGTTCTTTACAGTACAAACTACAAAGTCGCCGCTTTCTGGCCAATTATTATTATCCATTCTACACCCTTTATTCAAGGACTTCTAGAATATGTGTTGTTATTGTTGACTTTCCGCCGGTAGACTCCGCGAGTGTTCTTCCACAAACAAGGCAGTTCACCTTGCGGCTTGCACTACCAAAGATCACCTGTTCGTTAGAACAGTCGTTACATTTTACACGTAAAAATCTGCTTTTAGGGTTTGTCATGATCATCATTCCTTAAACTCGAATTTCTTTGCTCTGAAGCATGGTCTCTGATGGGACTTGTTGCAAGTTGCACAGCGGTATTTAAGTTGTACTCTCTTGGTTGGTTTGTCTCCTCCAGGAACCTTTGAGAACTTTCCACTGTTTCCGATTCCGGTCTGTCTCTTTTTTTGCCTTGCAATATGTGTCATTGCTGATGCTTTGCCTTTTTTCACTCTTTCTGCAATGTGTTCAGTGTGTGTTTTGCAGGAAGGGCAATAAGTTCTGAACCTCTTTGGAATTTTCATTATTTATACCTTCTATCAATTTGAATTTGTTATCTTTGTGATAAGATGAGCTGCGCCTCGTTTTACCAGAACGTTTGCGTTCATTGCGGGTAAAACAACAACATCTTCTGCATGAGTAGTATAATTTCGTTTATCTACGGCATTGAATGTCGGTAGGTCTTTCAATATTCGGACAACAAAGTATTCTTCATTTATATTCCTTTTGGCTATCTCCGACTTCTCACCGTCTTCAATTTCTGTTGGGATCTCAGCTGCTGTTGTCCTTTCTATCTCTTTGGCAGCATTCCCCCCTTCCCGTGTCCTTGTTTTTGCAGTTTCGACCTTCTCTGCATTATAACTTGCTGTCGGATCAAGTATCGGTTCCAGTAATTCTCCTCTTGCAACCTGTATTGCAGAAAGGGTTGCTTCATAGACCTTTTGCTCAGCAGGAAGCAGCTTGTCAAGGTCCTGCTTTGGAGAGCTGCTTGAAAAAGCATTCGAAGTAGCCCTGGATGTTATCTTGCGTATGCGTCGGATGAATATGGTTTCCACATCATTGATGGCACTCTGAAGCTCATCTTCAAGTATCTTCGACTCGGGAGAACGCTGGTTACTTATCTGCCTTATCTCTCCTTCCAGTTCGTGGATATATTTGTCCACAAGGCCATAGAACCCATGGGGTAATCCTCTTAATGCGGAACTGTTCTCTTCACGGAGTATGCTCTTAAGCTCATTACGGTCCATATTCTGCTGCACCTCTGCACATTAGGTATATCGCTGCATATTCCGGTAGTTCCTGCACACCTTCCTCAACATGGAGGTCCTTACCTTTCATCTGTACGGCAAAAGTTCTTATCACTTTTAATTTTACCGGCTTGTCCGAAAAAACAATAGCATCGTTCAATGGGTCAAAATCCTCAAGCTGTGAGATAGACAACGATGTGACACACATCCCCGATTTCCCATGCAGCGATCCCGGAAGGCGAATTAGGCGCTTTATATCTCCGGTGACCGGCTCATCCACACTTGCAGACAGTTCCGTGACAGATCGCTCGGCAAGTGTCTGTATAATATCCTTGTTCACACGTGACAAAGCTTCCATATTTCCTTTCTTGAGCAGATCTACCTGGGTCTCGTCTCTTAATATTTCCACGATTCTCTTGGCAGTTTTTTTTCCGATTCGGTCAAATCCGGTAAAAAGTTTTTCTGCATCTTCCTTTGCTGCCAGTTCTCTAAGGTATGCTATCATATGATGGTTTATCCTTCCACCCCATCCTCCGTCATCTTCGGAAGGGAATACGTTCATTGTGGCCTTCTCACTCCCAGCATCTCCGCTAACTCCCTTTTTCACAAATATTTTATCAAGGTTCAGTCCTCTTCCGCTGATATAATCCACGATCTCCCTTCTTTCTGCACTTTCAAGGGAAAGCACACGCGGGTCACTTATGTGGAAATGATATCCTCTTCCTCCTGAAAAGACTGCACCGATATCTTCTTCCTTGAATCCAAAATCGTCCGTCAGGAGGTCATAGAGCTTCAATGTCTCCTTTTTGACATGGTCGAGCATATCAGAATATGAATTCGGTGCTCCCGGGATATGGTCTGCATCAAGGTCAAATATAAGGTCTGCAGCCAGCCACTGCTTCTCTTTCATGGTCGGAGCGTTCGGATATGTATAATATGCAACGGAATAATATACATGAGCAGGTGCCATTCCTGTAAGGTAATCCTCAACCTCGCCGGCAGAACCAAATGATTTATGCCTTCTCATCACAGTTTCGGGCATATCATCAAAAGAAAGAACTCCCCATTCCCGTTCTGGTAGCTTTGCAGGCAGATGAATCTTAGCAGTCCTGTAATATTCCTGGAATTTTGATTTGAGATAATATTTGGTTTTGAGGTCCATGTATCATTTTCCAATAATCATGTAATTGTTGGTTTTAACCAATTGATGTATTAATACTATTTCTTTATTGCTTAATCTGTTTGTTCTCTGATTATTTCTGGTGATCCCGGATGGATAAACCTTAAGTCCGGTCGGAAGGTATAAGCATCTATGAAACAGGAGATGACGAGTGCAGATGTAGCTGCTCTTGTATCTGAACTTGGCGATGGGGAAGGTTCCCTTATCGATTCCAAGATCGGGAAGATATATCAGCCGGCACCGGATGAGATAAGGATAAATCTCTTTATATTTGGGAAAGGTCGGTACAACCTGGTGATAGAGGCAGGTAAAAGGGCACACATGAGCAATTATGTGCGTGAAAGCCCTAAAACCCCGCAGGCTTTTCCAATGCTACTTAGAAAACATATCCTCGGTGGAAGGATAACCTCTATCAAGCAATATGATTTTGACAGGATAATCGAGATGGGTGTAATACGTGGAGGTATTGAGACCATCCTCGTCTGCGAACTGTTCTCGCGTGGCAATATTGTCCTTTTGAATAGTGACAGGAAGATCATCCTGCCTATGAAACCCGTTACCTTCAAGGGCAGGCGTGTTCGCAGTGGCGAGATATATGAATATCCTGAAGCGCAACTAAGTCCTCTTGATGTCGATGCTAATATAATGTCCGAGCGTTTCCTTTCTTCGGATTCAAATGTTGTCAGGACGATAGCGACAAGTTATAATCTCGGTGGGGTTCTTGCAGAAGAGGTCTGTTTAAGGGCAGGTGTGGACAAGAATACCTCTGCAAAGGATGCAAGTTCTGAGGAAGTGGCTGCACTCAGCAAAGCTGTTACAGACGTTTTTGCTCCGATAGTCAACCATGAATTAAACCCCTGTATCATAAAGAAAACTGTGAAAGACGAGTTGCAGGCAGTGGATGTGCTCCCTCTGGAGCTTACGCAATATTCCGATGCTGAAAAAGAATTCTATCCTTCGTTCAATAAGGCTCTCGATGAGTTCTTTGGTAAAAAGGCATCTGAAGAGGTCATAGAACAGGTAGTTGCTAAAAAGAAGGAAAAGGAGGACGTATTTGAAAGACGTCTGAGGAAACAGCAGGAAGCCATACTGAAATTTGAAACGGATTCTACTAGGTACACACTGATCGCCGAAAGCATCTATGGAAATTACCAGACAGTAGAAGAGGTTCTCTCTGTTCTCGAAGCTGCCCGGGATAAGGGCTATTCCTGGAAAGATATCTGGGACACTCTTAAGAAAGCAAAAGATACCCTTCCAGCAGCGAAGGCTATAGTAAGCATCGATCCAGCGGAAGGGAGTGTGGTAGTGGATCTTGATGTCGTAAATGCGAATATCAATGTTCGCAAGACTATTCCTCAAAATGCTCAGATGTATTATAATAAGGCCAAGAAGATCAGCAAAAAGCGAGACGGGGCCTTGATAGCTATCGAAGATACGAAAAGAGCAATGCAAAAGCGGGAACAGAAAGTTTCTAAAAGGCGAAAGGCCGTCTTCAAGAAGCACTGGTATGACCGGTTCAGGTGGTTCTTCTCATCCGATGGTTTCCTTGTTATCGGCGGAAGGGATTCTGATACGAACGAGGAGATCGTTAAGAAGTATATGGAAAAACGTGATATCGTTTTCCATACTCAGGTTCCGGGTGCTCCGATAACGGTCATTAAGACCGAAGGCAAGGATATACCTGAAACTACCCTCGAAGAAGCGGCAAGGTTCGTCGTATCTTATTCAAGTGTCTGGAAATCAGGGCAGTTCAGTGGGGATTGTTACTGGATAAAGCCTGAACAGGTATCAAAGACGCCTGAATCCGGCGAGTATCTTAAAAAAGGTTCCTTCATCATTAGGGGTGAACGTAATTATTACAAGGATGTTCCTGTTGGTGTTGCCATAGGTCTTGACCTGGGTGCAGAGACGCGTGTTATCGGTGGACCTTTGTCTGCGGTACAGAGTAATGGGAAGTATGTGATAGAGGTCATGCCCGGCAAATTCAATCAGAACGATATCTCTAAGAAGTTATATCGTATGTATGTCGATGAGCTGAAAGACCCTTCCTTTGTCAAACAGATCGCATCACCTGACAGAATTGCAAGAATGCTTCCCCCGGGTGAATCGGATATCAGGAAATAACGGTTTTCCGTTATGGATATATGGTCCGGGAACAATATTGGGTATTATTATGAGGGTAACAAAAAGAGACCTGAAACACAACAGGGAAGGGGAGATCTCCCTGACCCCGGAAACGCTTGATGATCTGTGGCACCTGAAATATATCATCGAGAAGGGTGACCTGGTCTTTTCTCTTACTAAAAGGAAAGCGGATAATGCAGCCGATAAGCTCAGGCCTGAAAAGGCTGAGAAGAAGACCGTACGCCTTGGCGTGAGGGTCGAGGATGTTGAGTTCCATAAATTCTCTAACCGTCTACGGGTCCATGGTCTTATTGAACATGGGATGGATGCGGGTTTTTATCATACGTTGAACATTGAAGATGGTACGAACCTTTCCATCACAAAATACTGGAAAAAGGATCAGTTAGAACGTGTTAATGAAGCGGAAGCAGCTTCCAAAAGACCCAAGGTTATTCTCGTGGCAATTGAGGAAGGGGATGCGGACATTGGTTTTGTACGTCATTATGGAATTGAGATATACTCTCATATAACCCAGTCTTCCGGTAAAGGGGAAGGCACGCTTCGAGAAGTGTTCTTCAGTACTATTCTCGACCAGTTGACCCATGCAATGAGTGGAACTGAGTCGGTGGTAGTTTCAGGTCCTGGTTTTACTAAAGATGATTTCATGAAGTATGCATCGTCTAAGAACTCGGATCTTGTAGCAGGTATCCTTGTTGAGGATACTTCTTCCATAGGCATGTCCGGCTTCCAGGAAGTTCTTCGAAGGGGTGCTGTCGACCGTATCATGGAGGAGTCAAGAATCGCAAGAGAATCCTCTCTCATGGACAGCCTCTTAAAAGAGATAGCACTTGATGGCAAGGTTGCCTATGGTATGGATGAAGTGAAGCAGGCAATTGATTTCGGTGCTGTGGAAACCCTTCTGGTTGCGGATGAGATGCTTCGTCTTGAAAGGGAATCCGGCAACATTGATGGTCTTATACAGAACGTTGAACGTTCACAGGGGAAAATGGTCGTTTTCAGCACAGAATTCGAACCCGGTCAAAGATTACATTCCCTTGGTGGAATTGCAGCGATCTTGCGATTTAAGGTATGAGAGTTTCGCACGCATCGCATATTTATTTTTGTAAGGTCGGTCTTTCCATATAATCAAGGCATAGCAGTTCTTTTCCGTCCATATAGATGCGCACGGTTCCGCCGGATTCCGATATAGTTACTGCTATTGCGAAGGTGTCTCTTGTAATGGCTGCAGCTGAGACATGTCGTCCTCCCAACCCTTGTTCTATGTCTATTTCCTTCGCATCGACATCTAGATATCTGCCGGCAGCCTGAACGATACCCTCTTTTGAAATAACGAACACACCATCAAGAAGTGCGAACTCCTTTACTGATTCCCAGTTTTTCTTATTCAGTAGGTTGCGATGTTCGTCCTTGTGTCCTGCGTAAGGGTTGAGTATCATCTGGTGGGAACGCTGCAATACTTCTTCGATATCTCCCAGAATGAATGCCGTTCCTATCTTATGGCCCTCTCTTCCAGAGGATGCAATGTCAAATGCAATTGCTAAAGCTGCACGCATTACCTCGGGATCTACTCTTTCTTCACATTTCTGAAGGGTTCTAATGAGCGGGCTTTGTGATACTTCATGGGTCACAATAGCACCGGACTCTCTGGTCTGTATGATGCCTACGATAGTTCCTGTTCGAAGTTCACCTATAATATGTTCGATGGCAGCAGCCTGTTCTATATGTTGGGTATTGCCGGTGGCCTCTCTTACCATTGGTTCAAGAATGTTCTTCAGTCTTTTTTCGTCTTCCTGACTGTCAGATATGAGGTTGTCGATGATGCTCTTTTGGCGGCGTGGTACATAATATATGGGGATATTGGTCTCAATATCCGCAAGGTCAAAATCTCCGGATACTATTATGGCAGTGGAGCAGAGTTCTTCTGCGATCTTGATCGCATGTTTTACTAGAATTCCTGTTGTGTCCATAGTACCCATGTCATTCCTCTTAATTACGAAATTATTGTGTATTATTTATTATGTACATTTCTGATATATATATTATAGTCAAAATATTTCATAAAATTAGTTTAAGAGTAGCATTTAACAGGAATATATGTTTTATTCTTATTATGTCAAGACTATTTATTGCGGTGGACCTTCCATCTTCTATACGTAGGGAGCTCATTGATGTCCTCTCTTTATTTGAGGGCTTTAAACTAAAGATTGTTTCTCCTGAGCTGATCCATATAACTCTGAAGTTCCTTGGCGAAGTTTCAGATGATATGGTGCCGGATATTGCATCTTCATTGGATGGTATTGAATGCATGCCATTTAATGCGAATATCAAAGGAGTTGGTGTTTTTTCCAACTTGCGCTCTCCAAGGGTTGTCTGGCTTGGGGCTGAAGGAAATTTCAAAAAGCTCCATGAGGAGGTGGAAACCAGTCTTTCAAAGCTAAGGTTCGACAAAGATAAAAGGGAATTCGCTGCACATGCAACTCTGGCACGTATAAAGTTCATGCCTAAAGAACAGATGAAGGGGCTTTTATATGTACTTGATAAGCTCAAAGATGTGGACCTTGGTGAAATTAGGGTCGATAAAGTTCTTTTAAAGAAAAGTACTCTTACTCCCGATGGTCCTGTTTATGAGACAATACATGAAGTTTTGTTAGGACAAAAATAAACTATATGCAAAAAGAAGTGGGGCGTGGTATCTCATGCCCCTTCCATGTCAGATATCTGTATTTTCGTATGCTGTGAATCCACTGGACCGAAGTATTCTTTTATCGGATGTGATGATCAGGCATTCGATACCTTCAAGGCTTTCAATAAGCTCCGTTCCTTCCTTTTCACCGAGTACGAACACTGTGGTTGCGAGTGCATCTGCATCCATTGTGGTCTCTGCGATAACAGTTGCACTTATGAGTTCCCGGGATAAATATCCTGTTCTTGGGTCGGATATGTGGGATACCTTTGCAGCATCACTGAAATATCGTTCATAGTTCCCACTTGTGGCAACGGCCATGTTCTCCAGTCGCATGACCGTTATGATCTCACCTTGTTTGTCAGGGTTCTGTAAGCCTACTGTCCACTTGATGCCATCTGGTTTTGTGCCGATGTAACGCCCGTCTCCGCCGGCATCCACAAAGCAGCTTTCTATTCCGTTATCGATAAGGGACTCTATTGCCTGGTCAACAGCATATCCTTTTGCTATACCTCCAAGAACGACCTTCATTCCGGGTTCCGTGGAGATGGTATTTCCTTCAATGACTATCTTTTTGCAGTCAACAAGTTCCAGGGTGGTGTCTATCTCTTCCTGGCTTGGGGGCCGGTAAGTTCCACCGGGGCTGAACTTAGCTGACCACAGGTCCAGTATCGGTTTTATTGTTATGTCAAATGCACCGTTGCTTATGTTGGAGTAATATATGGAACGGCCAATTACGAACAATAGTTCCTCTGAAGCGTTTTCGAGTCTGTTGTTCTCATTCAGCATATTGAGCTGGCTGTCATTCTTATAGCTGCTCATCAGTTCGTCGGTTTGGGCTACTCTTCCAAAAGCTTTACCCACAGTTTGTACCGCATGGTCTGTGTCTGAATCATATATTGCAGCCGTAACCGTGGTATCCATTATACTGTGACTGTTGGTATATAAAACAGGGTCATTTTGTAACAAATCACTCTCTTGATAGTCATATAACTGTGTAAATGATATTGAAAATATAACGATTAATACAAACAATAAAACCGCTCTCATGTCCATGGCGTAGGGATAGATGTGCTTCATATTAAGCTTATTTCGAAACGTATAAATATTGGTAATCACTGATTCAGACAATTATATTAATCCGTTAGATGTTAATTATTATTCATTTAGGAAGTGTCAGTATGAGTGATTCTAATGTAGGAATAGCCTCGGGAGGTATTGTTGGGAAGGACAAATACCTTGCAGTTGCTATTCATCAGATCATTGAAGAGTATGGCTGGAAAGGAATTGAGAAGAACTTTGGTGCTGATCATAAGATGATTTATGTAAAGTCTGGTTCTTTATTAGACAAGATCGAAGTGAAGGCACATAAGGTTGGAAATCGCCTGGATGTTAACTTTTTGGGTATAACTCCAAAGAAAGGGCTTTTAGACAAAATTTTCGATTTTAACGTACGTGAAATTCCCAAAAGCTTTGAGTTGCACAAGTATGTTTCCGATGATATGAACGTTCTGGAGAAACAGCACTTATCGACCATCATTGAGGTCGTGCTCAAAGAGTTGGAGGACGTGGCGCAGGATAAATGAGGGGTTTTTATGGCAAGGTTAGAGATAATTCTATTAGGAGCTGCTATTTTCATCTTTGCTTTTGCAGGTGTTTTTGCAGGCATGGGGTATAGTGGGAATGAAGCTATTGCTACTCACTATATGACCGAAGGAGAATGGTCCGATGCAAGCTGTGGTGGTTGTCACTTTACAGCACCTGACCATGTGGCTACCAATACCCATATCCAGAGGGATATCGGGGAATGGGATCCACTGACCAATTTTGATATCGAGGTCGAAGGTGAGGATGAATGGGTGAAGAACTTTGGTGCTTATCATCCAGGTGGCGGAGAGCTTGAAGCGTATGGTGTGGATGTAGATTGTATGATCTGTCACGAACAGTATGGCGAATATGGTTTTGATGCTCGTGCTGAGTTGTTTGCTGCAGGTGATTTTGAAAACGCGAATGCTGCAGCAATGGAAGCTGCAAATATTAAGGTGCAACAGGATACTATTCGTAAGATCACTTATGTGGGAAATGCTGTGACCCCACTGCCATTGTTATTATTATTCCACGACTCTGTTAATGGTGCACCTGTCAAAGAATCCTGTTCTGATAATTGTCATGTTACAAATGTGGAGACCACTGCTGTTACATGGGCATCAGAGGATTACCATAAGTTCGATGCACATGCAGATGTCAATTGTGTGGAATGTCACGAGATATCCCAGTCCAGTATGTTCGTTAAGCAGGACCTTGAAAATATTCATGAGGTTGAGGCAGAAACGAAGAGCTGTGATGATCCTGGTTGTCATAAAGGTATATCACATGGGCCTATAGTCGATGCACACGAGACCGTGGCATGCGAGTCCTGTCATATTCCGGCCCTTCCAGGCGGAGATCTTGGTGGTGTGATCCCACTTGCTTCATTTGACTGGTCGAATGGGGAAAGGGTAGATTCCTATAAGGATGATAGTTTCGAACCGGTTCTTGCATGGTCCAATGGAATTGAAGGACATGAGTTGCCTGCCACTGACGGTAGGGGCGAAGATGGTGTTCTTCTTGAACCGTTCAATGTTGTGACGGGTATCTGGTGGGATGCCGGCATTAACAGTGAGATCGTCAGTTCACCGGATACCAGCAATGAGATCGGTGATGCGATACCTGTGTCAGATGTTAAGGCTGCAGATTCCAATGATGATGGTGTTGTAACTGCTGATGAGATGAGAAGCTTTGATGGTGATATCGATGGTAATGCAGATTATCCGAATGCGGTTCTTAGAACAGTTGAGCTTTACTACAAGCTGAGCCATAATATCGCAAGTTCGGAAGTAGGTCTGGCAGGTCCTCTTGCTTGTGCGGATTGTCATGGTTCAACTGCGAATGCTATCGATTGGGAGTCCATTGGGTTCATTTCGGATCCTGCAGAGACCGACCCGCCAACTGATTTCACATTAAAGGATATTGGCGTGACCATTCCTGGAGCAAAGCCTCCTGAAGTTGAAAGGGAGCCTGCTTTCTAAGGAGTTGATTGTCGTGACAAATGTATATGTTATGGAAAAGATCCCTGAAAAGATCATAATTCCCCTGAAACAGCACGATGGGTGTCTTTGTACACCCCTTGTGAACAAAGGGGATATGGTGTCAATGGGACAAAAGATCGGGGAGTGCGAATGTTATGATTCGGCTGCCGTCCATTCAAGTGTTTGCGGAGAGGTTATATCTATCGAAAAGGCTGCTAATCCGAATGGAACAAAAGTGAACAGTGTTATCATAAAGCCGACCGAAGATGTCGAATGTGTTGATTTTACACCGGTAAAGGATGTTTCTGCATCTAAACTCGTTGATGTGATCAAGGATGCTGGTATCGTAGAACACTATGGTACTCCTACGCATAAGGTCCTGAGGCCGGAAGGGAAGCAGATCGATACAGTTCTGATAAACGCAACTTCTTCGGAATGGATTGGCGGGCATTATGATACATCTGCACAGTATGCCTCCCAGATGATCGATGCTTTGAAGTTGCTGATGAAGGCCGCAGGGGCTTCAAAAGGTGCTGTTGTGCTAAGAAATGATGACCTTGAGTCAATTAATGCTTTTGACCATCTGAGAGTCGATGGTAAGTTGTTGACAGTTGCTCCTTTGATGGGTAAGCGAAAACTCAGCTATTACTTCAAGGATATGGGCTCAGATATCATAGTGGTTTCCCAGGAACGCATTTATGGTCAGAAGATCCTTGACCTTTTGACCTATAATCTGACCGGAAGGAGAGTTTCTTTCTGTTGTGATCCTACTGATGTAGGTGTTGCTATCTGTGGTGTAAAGTCTGCAAAGGCATTGTATGATGCAGTGCACGAAGGCAGACCGTACATAGAAACAGTAGTTTCCGTTTCCGGCAAGGTCAATAGCCCAAAGAAGATCCTGGTTAAGATCGGTACTCCTTTCAAGGATGTTATCGATGCATGTGGTGGTTACATGGGTGATACGGGCAAACTCATTGCAAATGGTGCTGTCACAGGTGTGGCACAGTACACCGATGATGTCCCGGTTACCAAGATGACAACTTCTATTACGGTTTTGTCCGCAGATGAGGTCATAAGGGACGTGTCAATTGACTGTACTCACTGTGCAAGATGTGTGGATGTCTGTCCTGTGGACCTTATTCCAAGCAGGATAACTGCTTTTGCAGACCAGGGTCGTTTCGATGAGTGTCGCCAGATGAATATTTTGAATTGTGTGGAATGTGGTAGATGCTCAGCTGTCTGTCCTTCCAAGATACATTTGTTACAGCTTATCAGATATGCAAAGAATTCCATTGAGAATGCATATGAAGACCTTTCTTCAAAGGAATCTCCTGCGAATCTGAAATTAGGCTGCGGCTGTAGCGGAGGTAACTAATATGACCTTTACGATTTCAGCTCCACCTCATAAGAAAGAGAATATCACTTTTAAGAAGATAATGTGGGCAAAGGTCCTTGCTCTTATGCCTGTAGTCCTTTTGTCCGTATATTTGTTCGGTCTTCCTGCCATAGGGCTGGTGGCTGCAAGTATCTTTGCAGCGATAGCGACCGAAGCAACTATACAGAAAGCATTTGGCCAGAAGATAACTATCGCCGACGGACATGCAGTGTTGATCGGTCTGATGGTAGCTATGATTATTCCACCAGAAGTTCCCCTCTGGATCCCTATGATAGGAACTGTTTTTGCTGTTGGTATTGGAAAGCATGCTTTCGGAGGCATTGGTTCCTACGTTTTCAATCCAGTCCTCGCTGCATGGCTTTTCCTGTCGTTGGCATGGGGTTCTATAATGGCTCCTGCATCCTATCCTCAGACAAGTGCCTTATTTGAACTGGTTCTTGAGAACGGAGCAGGGGTAATGGCTGGAGTGTCGCCTTTTTTCATTTTACTTGCAGGTGCAGTCCTTATATTCCGCAGGTACATCGAATGGAGAATTCCTGTGACTTTCTTTGTGACAACGGTACTGCTGGCATTTTTACTGGGTGATAGTCTGTCCTATGTTGTTCTTGGGGTTGTAGTGTTTGGTGTTCTTTTCATAGCGACCGATACTTCAACTTCACCCACGACAAAGAACGGTCGTGTGATTTATGGTATTGTTTGTGGGGTTCTTGTAGTTGTATATGGACACTTTGCAAATTACGTAGATGGGACTTTCTATGGTCTGTTCCTTGCAAACTGTGTTGCTTCACTGATCGATAACAATACCCTTCCGGCATCATATGGTACCGAGACATTCTTACAATGTAAGTACAGGAGCATTGTTTCAAAGATACCTTTCAAAGACCGTCTGGAGGTGTTCTTAGATGACTGATTCCAACAAAGATATTGTAATAATTATAGGTAAATTGGTATTGATCTCGGTCATTGCTTCAGCCCTTCTGGCTGTTGCCTTTGTGCCTACGAATGAACAATTGAAGAAGAACTATGCAGAAGCAAGGACTTCTACTCTTGCAGAGATTATGCCCTCTGCAGCAGAGTTCGAGGCAGTATATGGTGACACTGTCATAAATGACGAGGGTGACAAAGAGATCCTCTATTATCGTGCAAAGGATAGTTCCGGTAATCTCGTAGGTTATGCTTTCTTCAGAAAACAAGTAGGTGCTCAGGGACTTATTGAAGTGGCAGGCGGTGTTGATTCCTCGTTCAATGCAATTACCGGTATAGGCATCATGGCTCACACTGAGACTCCTGGACTTGGTTCTAAGATCGCTGATGATCCCTTCAAGAGCCAGTTCACCAATGTGAAAGTTGCAGATCTCAGCCTTTCAAAGTCAGGTGGGGCTATTGACTCTATCACAGGTGCTACGATATCCTCGCAGGCAGTAATAGATGCCCTGAATGAACAGGTTGGAGACATTAAAGTGGCAGAGGCCTAAACGGAGATGTAGATATGGATCCCTTAAGTGAATTTATTCGTGGAATTACAAAAGATAATCCTATATTTGGTCTGGTATTGGGTCTCTGTCCTACACTGGCAGTTACCACATCCATTGACAATGCGATCGGTATGTCCGCAGGGACAGCATTTGTTCTGATCTGTTCCAACCTTATGGTCTCAGGTCTGAGAAAGCAAATTCCTGCTTCTGTAAGATTGCCGATATTCATTTTGATAATAGCAACATTCGTTTCCATTGTGAAGATGGTCATGGAAGCGTATTTCCCGCCGATGTATGCGGCATTAGGTGTGTTCATTCCCCTGATCGTCGTGAACTGTATTATCATTGGTCGTGCGGAAGCTTATGCTAATAAGAACAATATGTTCTATTCATTGATCGATGCTTTAGGAAGTTCAGCAGGTTTCCTTCTTGTGCTGGTACTTATCGGTGGAATCAGGGAGCTTCTCGGAACCGGTGGGATCGCGATCTTTGGAACTCAGCTTGTAAGCATTCCTATCAATCCGATAACCTTTATGATCCTGTCACCGGGAGCATTTTTGACAATCGGTATTCTCATGGCAATAGTAAATCACAGAAGAGCAAAGAAGCTTGCAAGGGGTGGCTAATATGGCTGCTGATGTAAGTCTTTTCCAGATATTCATGGATGGTGTGTTCATCAAGAACTTCCTCATCATCCAGTTCCTTGGTCTGTGTTCCTTTGTAGGTGTAACCAAGGATACAAAGAGTGCTGCGGGAATGTCCGGAGCTGTCATTTTCGTAATGACACTGGCAGCTACCGTGTCCTTCCTCATCTATAACTTTGTACTTGTTCCACTAAAGCTAGAGTTCCTTGATCTTATTAGCTTCATTGTGGTAATTGCAGCACTTGTGCAGCTTGTAGAGTTCGTTGTAAGGAAGAATGTGCCATCACTCTATCGTTCACTTGGTATCTACCTGCCTCTCATTACGACAAATTGTGCAGTTCTCGGTGTAGTATTGCTCAATGTTCTGAATGAATATTCTTTCATACAGAGTGTCGTTTTCGGTGTTTCAGCAGGTATTGGTTATGCACTGGTAATGTTGATGATGTCCGGCATCAGGGAAAGAACGACCCTTGTGAACGTTCCGTCATCAATGCGTGGTTTACCTCATGCGTTCCTTATTGCGACAATGCTGTCTATGGCGTTTGTTAACTACTTTGGAGTGATCCCCTTATGAGTCTGATTACATTGATCATTCAGGCAATGGCTACCCTTGGTGGTCTTGGTCTTGTTATAGGTATCATGCTGATCGCGGCATCAAGGATGTTCAAGGTCGAGACAAATCCTCTTGTTGAAGAGGTTGTTGAGATCCTGCCAGGTGCAAATTGCGGTGCTTGTGGTTATGCGGGATGTGCGGACTTTGCGGAGAAGGTAGTTGCTGAAGATGCACCTCTTGATGGCTGTCCTGTTGGAGGTTTTGATACTGCTAAAGAGATCGGTGCTATCATTGGTCAGGAAGTTTCAGAATCCGAAAAGGAATATCCATATGTCAGATGTGGTGGTGGTATCCGCTGTGTCGACAGATTCGATTATGTCGGTATTGAAGATTGTACTGCTGTCATCATGCTTTCAGATGGTGAAAAGGGTTGTAATTACGGCTGCATGGGTCGTGGTACCTGTGTCCGTGCATGTCCATTCGGTGCGATTTCCATTAACGAGAACCGCCTTCCATCTGTGAACAAGAATCTCTGTACAAGTTGTGGTCTTTGTCTCGCAGCGTGTCCAAACGATATACTGATGTTTGCAAAGGACTCTGAGCAAGTTCATGTCCAGTGCAATTCACATGATAAAGGAAAGGCCGTAAAGGCTGTCTGTGAAGTCGGATGTATTGGCTGTAAGATATGTGAGAAGAACTGTCCGGAAGACGCCATCAAGGTCACGAATTTCCTTGCAGAGGTCGATCAGGATAAATGTACTGCTTGTGGGATATGTGTTGAGAAATGTCCGCAGAACTGTATTGAAATGAGATAAGGAGTGAGATGAATGACATATAAGACTTCTATAGGACTCAACGAGAACATTGTGGCAGTATTGTGTTATCTTGGATTCTGGATGACCGGGGTTTTGTTCCTTTTCGTTGAAAAGGAAAATAAGTTCGTTCGTTTCCATGCAATTCAGTCAGCAATGGTCTTCATGGTCCTTACTGCAATCGTCTTCCTTATTGCATGGGTTCCATACGTTGGCTGGTTACTTGCAGATTTTGCAGGTTTCTTTTCCCTTTTCCTTTGGGCATTGTTCATGTTCATGGCATGGAGAGGTTCAAGGCTCAAAATACCTGTCATTGGAAGGATCGCATACAACTATGTTTACCAGTGAGTCTGGATCTTTCCGGTCTCAGTTGTAATTTTCATGTGCTTTTTGCACATGATCTTTGTTTTTTTAAATGATTTGGGATATTTCTCACGAAAGATTAAAAAGTATTATCAACCTTATCATTTCTGCACCGTTATAGCAATTTGCAATTGATTGGAGGGTTTTAAATAAAAGAAGAGATATGGATCGAAAAATACAGGCCTTTTAAGCTTGAAGATGTCGTAGGTCAAAAAGAGACAATTGAAAGGCTAATTTCATATGTAAGGTCTGGAAATCTTCCTCACTTATTGTTCTCAGGTCCCCCGGGAGTAGGCAAGACTGCTACTGCAGTCTCAATTGCAAGACAACTTTTTAAAGATGACTGGCGTGAGAACTTTACAGAGCTTAATGCATCGGATGAGCGTGGTATTGATGTGGTCAGGACCAAGATCAAGAATTTTGCTAAGACCTCTCCTATTGGTGGTGCTAATTTCAAGATAATCTTCCTTGATGAAGCTGATGCACTGACCTCTGATGCACAGTCTGCTTTGCGCCGTACAATGGAAAAATATACCAGTAATTGTCGTTTCATTCTTTCCTGTAATTATTCTTCAAAGATAATTGAACCAATTCAGTCAAGATGTGCAGTTTACAGGTTCCGCCACCTTGCAGATGATTCAGTTGGTGAAAGATGTCTCCATGTAGCTGAAAAAGAGGGTCTTACCATTGCTGATGATGGGATGGATGCTTTGAAGTATGTTGCACAGGGTGATATGAGGAAAGCAATAAATGCACTTCAAGCTGCAGCATTGTTCGATACTACCATTCATAAGGATGCTATCTATAGAATAACAGCGACCGCCCATCCGGAAGAGATCGCTGAACTTCTGAAAACAGCTCTTTCAGGGAACTTCATATCTGCACGCAAAAAACTTGATTCTCTAATGCTTGAAAAGGGTCTTTCGGGAGAGGATGTTGTGGGGCAGATCTACCGTGCTATCTTTGATATGGATGTTTCCGGTAAAAAACTGGTAGCGTTGATGGATATGATCGGTGAAGTCGATTTCAGGCTCACTGAGGGTGCCAATGAAAGGATACAGCTTGATGCTCTGCTGGCCCATTTCGCACTGGCAGAGGAGCAATAAGAAATGCCTTTCGAGCATCAGTTAATTGATCTTCTTGTAAGTGTCCCTCCCTGGCTCTCGACCATTATCTTGAGTGCTCTGCCTATATCTGAACTACGTGGTGCAATTCCGATTGCGATTGGTGTTTATGAAATAGGTCCTGTGGAGGCATACCTTTTAGCAGTATTGGGAAATCTCCTTCCTGTGATCCCACTTTTACTTTTTTTAGAACCAGTTTCCGCTTTTTTGAGAAGGTTCAAAATTGGTGATATGTTCTTTACCTGGCTTTTCACAAGGACACGGCAAAAACATTCTGAGAGTATGGAGAAGTATGGGACACTTGCTCTTACGTTGTTTGTTGCTATCCCTTTACCGGTTACAGGAGCCTGGACCGGTTGTGCAGCAGCATTCGTATTTGGGATAAAGTTCAGGCATGCATTGATAGCTATAGTTGCAGGGGTGTTGATCGCAGGTATTGTGGTAACTCTTTTGACCCTGGCTGGAATAAGTGCCCTTGAGACATTAACTTAAAAAAATAGGGGGAAGTTCAATTACGTGGCTTTGTGAGCATTTCATAAGCCAGTTTTATATCTTCCTCTTTTACTGTCTTTCTTCCTGCATGATTGGCGTAAATTATAGCTTCCTTTGAAATTTTGGTTCCGTATGCTTCGATTATTTCTAAAAGAGCGGATGCTGCAGGTTCGCTAACTCTTTCTGCATCTGCACTACGTATCAATCTTTCTACGGAAGCCAATGGTAGTATTGTCATTATTTTATCCTCTTATTACTTCTTTATCGCTGTTTAATTGAATCTATGCTCTTGATTTGGATAAAAATCTATATATATGTTTGTATTACAAAAATGAAATGGATACTTGTTCATCACGAGATTCCTATCTGACTTCTCTGGGTGTATCTTTTTATGGAAGAAATGCTTAGATTATGTACAGTCTCATTAAAGTGGGAGAATATGATGGATGAGAAATATGCCCCTCACATTGAAGAACTAACAAAGGTGCTTGCTAATGTCGATAGATCTATGATCGAAAATGAATTTGATCTGCTGATCAAATATCGTGTTCCGATCAGTGAAGCAAAACGCACGATAATTAAGAAATTCAGGTCATCGGGCTTTATGATAAGGGGCATCAAAGAGCTTTCTGTCGGTGAGAAAGGTTTTTCTCTTGAGGTTCGTATTCTCAAGATCAGTGAAAAGACCGTTGATCTGAAAGGGGAAAGAACGATTATATTCTCTGGCATTCTCGCAGATCGGTCTGGATTATGTCCCTTTACATCGTGGAAACAACTTGCATTGAATGTTGGGGATGCAGTGCGAATAAGTAATGCGAGTGTCAGGAACTGGTATAACCGAACGGAAGTGAGCATAAGTGCTTATTCTGAGGTGTTATTGCTGGATGATAGCTCTCTTCCGGATATCTCTGAGTTGGCTGTTATTCCTGTAAAAAAGTTCATCGATGTGGGTCCTTCTGATCTTTTTATTAGTTCAGTGGCTGCAATTATTGATCTTTATCATCGGAATGTGGACGTTAAGGGCGAAGATCTTACTATTATTGAAGGTGTCCTGGCGGATGAGACTGGAAGATTGCCTTTTGTTTCGTGGTCTCCTCTTGATGGTGTGGATATAGGTTCGATTATCCGTTTTAAAGATGCATCTGTGCGTGTATATCGTGGAGTTCCCTCGATACATCTTGATAGCTCTACTCCAGTTGAATTGGTTGGTCCCGGTGAGGATCTCTCGTTTGATCCGATGTCAGTGAACAAACCTCCGGAACCAGTGTGCATCTCGGAAGTTTTGCATGCCGATGGAATATTCGATGTTGTTTTAGTGGGCAATATTGTTTCCGTTCGGCCAGGGTCAGGGTTGATAGCACGCTGTCCTATCTGTAATCGTGTAATTCTAAAGAACGTTTGCCGTTCACATGGGGCTGTTGATGGTTTACAGGATATGAGGATTAAACTGGTCCTTGATGATGGAACTGGCTCTGTTCTTGTGATGCTTAATAGAGAACTTTCGGAGATCGTTTATGGAAAGACCCTTCATGAATCGTTCTCTCTTTTGGGCAAGACTATGTCGATGAATGCAATATTTGAAGATATGAAACGTGTTCTTACAGGACGTTATATTGGAGTGCGTGGGAATACTTCTAGATCTGAGTTTGGGGTAACGTTTGTGACAAAGTCTGTATGGGTGCCTGATCATGATGCCGAAAAAAGGATTTATCATCTTCTAAAACGGTTGGATGGGGTGGAGTGATAGTATGGTTGATCGTGAAATCTCATATAGGATGTTTGCAAAAGAGCTTAATGATTCCAGTTCTACGATCCATTCAACTGTGGACGAGGCGATAGACTCTGGTGGGCACACGCCAAATTATCTGTTGACCCCTGGTGGTGTCATGGTCAACCGTGTTTTTGTCACAGGAGTTCTTACAGAGGTGGAAAATATTGATTCCGATGGCGATACCTGGCGAGCTCGTGTTGTCGATCCTTCTGGTGCCTTCACTTTATATGCAGGTCAGTATCAGTCTGATGCAATCGCATTTTTATCATCTGTTGTGCCTCCTGAGTATGTTTCGGTTGTTGGCAAAGTTCGATCATATAAGTCGGAAGACGGTCTTGTGGTTATATCTCTAAGGCCCGAGGAGATAAATCTTGCAGACGAGGATATGCGTAATAGGTGGATATTAGACACTGCAGAATTGACGCTTGATCGATTGGACGCATTTTCTAAGGTCTTGTTGGCATGTGGAAATATTGACTCTATGGACGAATGTATGAAAGATCTTGGTATCTCTTCTTTGCTTTCAGAGGGAATTGGAATGGCAATCCGGCATTATAGCTCTGATGAAAATTATCTTAACAAACTCCGGTCAGTTGTAAAGAAATGTATCATCTCTCTTGATCTGCTTTCGGTTGTGTCTGAAGAAAAAGACCTCGATACACTCGTTTTAAACCTAATGAGTGAACTTGGTGGGGGCAAAGGTGTCGATTATGCTGAACTTATGTCTGTTGCAGTTTCCAGGCAGATTAATGAAAAAACAGTGGACTCTGTGGTAAGGTCATTACTTACAAAAGGGCTATGCTATGAGCCAAAAGCGGGCACTTTAAAGCTCATCTCATGAGATATCAGGCTAATAATTTATATTGATTAATGATCACATAAATATCTCTTTTATCGTGTCGTTATTTTTCATCACTATTATTTAAACTCGATACTAATATTTTCAACACCTTTTGCAAGGGTTTGTGATATTAATCCGAATTCAAGGCTGCATGCATGGAGTATTCCACTCGGAACGATGCAGGTGGCACAACAATTTCCTTCTTGTGCCTTACCGATGACATAATTATCTTTTATGCCAAACATCTGCATCATTGGTACTTCAAGATCGGAAATGTTCTTTACTTTTGGACAATCTGTTTCAATCTTGATCGTAACATTTTTACCGTCCTTTGTTCCATGTATTTTGTGTTTGAATCCACATATTCTTGAGTTTACGGTGATATCTGTCATGTTATACCTCTTGTAGATCTTTGATAATATGTATTTTTAATAAATTTCATTTGTTGGTTTGCTTAATAAACGTATCGTGAACTTTCTATATAAGGTGTTGTGCAAACGATACAAAACCATCTTGTTCAGTATCGCATTCAGATATTATTTTTTTTATATTTAAATTTTTTTTATAAGGGTGAGCAAGATAGCTGGGGCAACATCTCTTTGATATTTTTACTTAAAATTGATGCTGTTGACTGGTTATGTGCTTATTGTTTGTCATTTCCGAGTTTTTGTACGTATTGATTTACATTTATCTAATTGGCAATGGTTCGACCTCCTGTTAAATTGATAGCCCCTTCATGACAAAAAGGTTAAATATCGAAAAGGATTGTTCGATATGATAGAATAAAGAAAATAAAGATGGATTCACAACAATTGTGTCTCTCAAAAACATTTGCGATCATAGTTTTTTGATTTTATAGAAAGGTCAGGGATTTTCATGGAAAAAGATGAGATTATCAAGATGGTAAGGGAAAAATTGGAGTGCATGACTGGAGTTGGCAGAACATTTTTCCTCAATGATGAGGATCGTAAGGTCATAGCAAAACTGGAAGAAAAGGCTGATCAAATGACGCTTATGGGGATTGGCCGGGGCGATAATAAAGGCGTGAAGGCCGTTCTCCAGAGTGATGTTATTATTCCGTTCCAGACTACCATGGAATATAAGTGGCCGTGTGGACCTAACGTTCTTCTTATGCATGATGATAAGGTAGTTGGGGAGGATATTAATGATTCTGAAAAATTACAGATCTTTGAAAAGGATGCGGAATCTCTTGTCATCGGCAATATTGTGGTGTACGATAAAGGTTTCCTGACAGCGCTCAATTCTAAGTCCGATCCTCTAGTGGTCGTTATGCCTCCGAAGCCATGTGATGAGATCGAATGTTTGTCCCATATTTGTAATGCAATTCTTGCTTCTCCTTCTCCTCCTACGGATGAGTATCTGAAAGAAAAGATGGGACTTCAGAGCGATCATGGTACTGGTTCATTCCTCCTTGGATTCAATTTTGAATGTTGTCAGTGTGACTGAATCTCATTTTGTCACTTTCTCTTTTTCATTTCTTTTTGTTGCTTAAGGCATCGAACGACCGGTTTTGTATGGTTTATACAAAGCCCTTATATAGCATTGAATCTTTTGTTTTAATGCATCATTATTATATTGAACTGAAAGTATTATTATGGCAGAGGTAATCAAAATGTATGGTATCGCATTGGATTTGGGAACAAGTGGGTTTCGTGCCCAGTTGATCGATCTGGAATCTAAAAAGGTTCTAAAGACGGCTATTACCATGAAACATCCGCTACCTGGCGGAAATGTCATGGATCATCTGGATTTCGCTATCCAGATTGGAGAAGATGTGGCCAATGAGATAATGTTGGATACGGTCAAAAGGATATTTGATGAGTTCGGCGTTGATCCTTCTCTCATTAAAAGGCTTGCTGTTTGTGGAAATCCTATACAACTCTCCCTTTTCCAGAATATGGAGATAAGAGACCTTGCTTATGCGGGTGAGAACAAGCAGAAAAAGTTGGGTGTTGAGAATGTGGTCAGGGGTTCAAGGGTCTTCCCTGCAAACGAATTGTTCGAAGGTATAATGGACCTCCCAAACTGTACTGTTATAGTTCCTCCTGCAATAAAACATGAAATCGGTGCAGATGCTCTTGCTATGATGATCAAGACCGATTTCATGGACATGGACACTCCTTCAATGGTGACTGATTATGGTACCAATGCAGAGATGGCTATCAAGGTGGGCGATAAGATCATAACCGCTAGTGCGGCAGCAGGTCCTGCTATTGAAGGTCAGGGCATCAAATGTGGAATGCTGGCAAGTCCGGGTGCTATATCAGATGTAACGGTTGAAGATGGTCTGTGGAGGGTCACTATCCTCGATGAGTCCATGACCGAATGCAAAGGGCATTTGATAGATCCTGTTACGGGAGAAATCAAAGAGTCTTCTGACGTTGTTGCAAAAGGTGTGACGGGTACTGGTGTCATTTCTGCTCTGGCTCTTGCATTGGAATGTGGTATCATGAAGAAAATACCTGTGCTTCCCAATGGTAAACTTTTCCTTGATGAGGGCATCGAGATATTTGAAAAGGATATCGAAGAGGCCGGTAAAGCAATTGGTGCTATCAGGGCTGCACAACTTACCCTTATGATCGAATCAGGTACTGCTTATAGTGACCTTGATAATATGTATATGGCTGGTGCAACGGGAGCTTATGTTGATGCGAACAAGGCGAGAAAATTGGGTTCTTGTCCTAATTTTGCACATAATATAGTACAATTCGGGAACACTTCAGTTGCACTTGCAAGAGATCTTGTTCTTGATGAGTCCAAGCTCGATGAGGTTATTGAGATGGCTCATAAGATCACTGCCGATCACTTGATGATGGCAACAAGTACAGTTTTCTCTAATATCTACATGTGTGAGCTTTCTTACTGGACCCAGGGAATGCCTATTGAGATGTACAACCAAATGCTTGAGATGTACAAATTGCCCCCTCTGCCGGAAACTTTCATAAATCCTCGTATAGAGAAGAGAGTTGTAAAGGATATCGATGAAGTTGGTGAAGGTGGGCTTCAGATAGTCAGTGACCTTGGGATAATCATTGAAGAACACGCTCCTGAGTGTATTCGATGTGGGCAATGTGAAGTCGAATGTCCTGAGGATGCTATTAAGATAATTGAGCGCGATGGCGAGCTCTATGCAAATTATAATAGTGAAAGATGTCTTGGCACCAGTTGCAGAAGGTGTGTGGCAGTTTGTCCGGTGGATGCAATTCACTATAAGGTTATCACTGTCAAACATTGAATGCGCTTGTGCATGCGTGTTCAATTACTTTTTTATTTTTTTTATTTATGGACTTGCGCGGCATCTCTTCTTTGTATTTAAATCTTCTGTTATTCGGGGTTTTGCTTTTAAACAACGTACTTTTAAAAAAAACGGTGTTTTAACACCACCGTCATTGTAAATTTAATTGGCATGACGATTGGCACATGTGTATATGTAACAAATAGGAGCAATTTTTCTTGTGTTATTTTGTGACAAATCTTTCATTCTTTCTCTTTAGTATCGATTGATGTTGTTTATCTCTTTAAATCAAGTAGTAGTGTCCTTTTTAGCATCTGAGCAAATCTGCTTGATTTAGCCGATAATCTGAAAATAGTTATGGTGTAATTCTTTTCAAATTGTCCGTTTAAGGGCATTCTATATGATATATTTTTGGAGTTGCTAACCAATAAATATATATCCGAGTATTGAAAAGCAGGTATTATAGTAAAAGCGGAAATGTGTCTGACAACTTATGGTGGATGATCAAATGTTAATGATTTTTCCATTAGATGTTGTAAGACGCCATATGAAACGTTGTTCGTAATAGGCCATTGGTCTATCCTACGGGTTTCATATCGAAGCAATATAATGTTGGTATATCCATCATGTTCGGATGCCCTAACGGGTGATGCGGTCCTCGTGACCTGTCTGAATAAAAAAGGATTGCCGGTATTATGATCGGTGTCATTTGTTTTAGAATGTATCCGGTCTTACTAAAAAGACAAATAAAGGAGTTGTAAAGAAAATGTCAGAACCTAATTACGCAGCTAGATTCCCACTTCAGGGTGTACAGTTAGAGTTGTTCTCCGAAGATGACCTCAGAGCTATCCACTACGCTTCAATGGAAGTTTTCCTTAACCCTGGTGTTCAGGTATCTGATCCGGAAGCAAGGGCAATCTTCAAGGAAGGTGGCTGTGAAGTCGACGAGGCATCACAAATTGTAAAAATTCCTGAGTACGTCGTGAACAGGGCACTTTTCGACGCACCTTCAAGGTTCATGCTTTATGGTCGTGACAAGAAGAACACCATGGAACAGGAGCACAAGGGTAAGGTCCACTACATACCTTTCGGTACTGGTGTCAAGATGTGTAACTACGTCGCACCAGGCAAGTATCAGACAGTTGACTCTGTTGAGCAGGACATTGCAGATACCGCAAAAGTCTGTGACTACCTCGATGAATTCAGCTACATGGCTCTTACCGTTTCCGCAAGGGACTGGGCAGGGAAGGGAGCACAGGATGTCCACGAGACCCTCACACCTCTCATGAACACTACCAAACACTTCCACCACATCGACCCTGTTGGTGAGAATGTAGAGTACTACAAGGGAATTGTCGACGCATACTATGGTGGTGACTCTGAAGCAGCACGCAAGAGGCCAATCATGTCCATGCTTGTTTGCCCAACCAGCCCACTCGAGCTCAGTGTCAACGCATGTCAGGTCATCATGAAGGGTGCACGCTTCGGTATGCCAGTGAATGTCCTGAGTATGGCAATGTCCGGTGGTTCCTCCCCAGTATTCAGGGCAGGTACACTCGTTACACACAACGCAGAGGTTCTCGCAGGTATTGTACTTGCACAGCTCGTTCAGCCAGGTGCTGAAGTATGGTACGGTAGCTCAACCACAACCTTCGACTTGAGAAAAGGAACAGCTCCGGTCGGTGCTCCAGAACTTGGTATTATCAGCGCTGCAGTCGGTAAGATGGGTCAGTTCTATGGCCTTCCAACCTATGTCGCAGGTACTTAGTCAGATTCAAAGGTCCCAGATACACAGTCAGGCCACGAGAAGACAATGACAACCCTCCTTCCAGCATTCGCCGGATGTAACACCATCTACGGTGGAGGTATGCTCGAGCTCGGTATGACATTCTCCCTGGATCAGTTTGTAATCGACGCTGACATCATCAATATGACACGGTCCGCGATGCGTGGCGTCCCTGTATCAGACGAGACACTTGCTGTACCATCCATCCAGAAGGTCGGAATCGGCAACAACTTCCTTGCACACAAAGAAACCAGGGAAAATATCCATCTCGTATCTAACCCAGAACTCATTGACAGGGACATGTTCGGTGACTGGGAAGCTGCAGGTTCAAAAGATCTCTCAGTAGTTGCACACGAGAAGCTTCTTGACATAATGAAGAACCATGAAGTCAAGGCAATCGACAGCGAACTCTTAGCAGACATGAAGGCTGTAGTAGACAAGGCAGATGCTGCGTTCAGAGCTAGCTTATAATTTGGGCTATAATTATCTACATAAATAAAGGAGTTATAAAAATGGTTACACAGGATGAAATTAACGCGAAAGCAAAAGCTGCAGTCATGGAATTTGATGATGAGCTTGTTGAAGAGATTTGTGAAGAAGCACTCGAAGCAAAGGTCGATATTGTTTCCCTTATCCAGGACGGTCTTACTGCAGGTATGAACGAAGTGGGCGACCAGTTCGAACAGGGTACACTCTTCCTTCCTCACGTCATTGCAGCATCTGAAGCAATGAGCGCTGGTGTTGCAATACTCACCCCTGCTCTTGAAGCACAGGGTGGATCTGTAAAATCAAAGGGAACGATCGTTATCGGTACCATCGAGGGTGACATCCACTCCATTGGTAAGGACATTGTCGCAACAATGCTCAAGATTGCTGGATTCAAGATAGTTGACCTCGGCAGGGACGTTGCAATCGGAGCATACGTAGATGCAGTGAAGGAACACAAGCCAATGATTGTTGGTTCTTCCGCACTCATGACCACAACAATGATCCTTCAGATGAACATCGAAGAACAGCTTAAGGAAGCTGGAATTCGTGACTCTGTCATGACCATGGTCGGTGGCGCACCTGTCACACAGGACTGGGCAGACAAGATCGGCTCAGACATCTATGCTGAGAATGCAACTGACGCAGTCGTCAAATGTAACGCAGCAGCTGAGTAAATCTCTCTATAAAAAGGTAAGGGACTCGCTCGGGTCCTTCTTCCTTTTTTTAGAATTTCTATCTATAATTATATATACGTGTATCACTCATAATTATTATTAATAGTTGGAGGAGGAGTCAATTTGGATATTCGAGAACTGAAGAAATTGGAAAATAAGCGTAAAATGAACAAAGGTTATATGTGGGCCTTGTTCTGTGCAATCTTATGGGGTATATGGTATGTTCCTGGTACAATTATCTGGGCAGTACCTCCATTTGATGCAATGTGGGTAGACATTGATGCAACACATGGTGGTTCAATGGCAACCATTGTTGTCGCTCTTTTGATAGCTGCATTCAATGCATTAACTGTTATTGTTGCACTTCTTATATGGAATGCATATCTTGGTAAGTTCGGTGAGATGAAGAGAACATTGAAGGAATTCCATCCATGTAGTAAATGGTTCTTCCTTGCATCTATATTTGGTGGGCCAATCGCAATTCTTGGTTCATTCATAGCTATTGGATTTATTGGAGCAGGATTCGCAGCAGTTGCTGCTTTGATGTACCCTGTGATTGGTTCTGTACTTGCAAGACAATGGTATGGTGAACAGATCTCCAAGAGGGCCTGGATGGGTATTCTTGTCATCATTGTCGGTGGTCTAACCATCTTCGTTGGTGGAGCAATTACTGAGATCACTTCTGGTAGCATCAGCTACCTTGGTTACCTTGGTGGACTGATGGCAGCACTAGGGTGGGGTATTGAAGGCGCAATCGCTGGTAAAGGTCTTGACATCGCAGAACCTGATGTAGGAATTACAATCAGATTCCTTGGTGAGAGCCTCCTGTACTGGGTAATCCTTATACCTATTGCAGCAATTGCTGGTTATCCAATCCTTGAGTATGCACTTCAGGCATTCAACCCACTATCAATTCTGGTACTTGGATTTGCAGGTATCACATTTGGTTACTGCTACGTCTCCTGGTACAAGTCTTTCCCACTTATCGGTGTTGGAAGGGGTCAGGGTATCGGGAATCTTTATGGTCTTTGCGCTGTTATCTTCATGTACCTATTCATGGCACAGGTGCCAGCATGGACAGTACTTGTCGGTGGTGCACTTTGTGTCCTTGGTAGCTTTGTAATGATTTCTGAAGATACAGGTGACATGGAATCTCTGAGAGGTGAGTAATATGGCTGGAGAACGTCCAATAAAATTTAGGTTGCTTGAGCTATTCTCTGATGAGAAAGAACACTGGAACAATGAGATCGTTGTACAGATGCAGAAAGAATACAACATGAACAACAACTTTGGTAGGGATTCGATAAATTTCGATATCATTGAGTTAGCTTCAGGTGGTATGCTTAGATCAGTACAATCAAAAGTAGATGAAGATGGTGTGTATAAGAAAGGTTTCCTTTTACACCAATATGTCATCACAGATTTCGGAAAGACCCGTGCATCAGATGCATGTCTTGAGTATGTATAAGGAGGTTTTGATATGGGTATAATGAATGATTTAACAGTTGCTTACTATGGCCCTGGTTATGATATGACCACCGCTCCTATGCCAGCAGCAGAATATACTTGGATGGTTGCAGTCATTGTTATTGCATTGATTGCATTGTGGCAGGCCAGGACATTCGTGTCCCAATTCTGAAGACCTAAAACACAAAATATATATGTGTAGTTGGACTTTTGGGTAAACGATGGGGTATATGCCTCAGCGCATCCGCCCCAACTACACTTTCAATTTTCTATAAGTCCCTTTGGGATTGTCATAGAATTGTTTTCAAAGGAGGTTTTAAAACGACAAACGAAGAATTATTTAAAACACTATCCGATGCGGTAGTAAGTTGCAAGAAAGATGAAGTAATCGCTGCAGTAGAGAAGGCAAAAGGTAAGGCTCCAGCAGTAGAACTTATCGACAATGGTCTCGCAGCAGGCATGAACGAAGTTGGTGTACTCTTCGAGAGAGGAAAGCTTTTCCTTCCACACGTCATGATGGCAGCAGACGCAATGTCCGCTGGTGTTGAAATGCTCCAGGACGAGCTTGCATCAGGCGAAGGCGCATCCACTAAGCTCGGTGTTATCGTAAACGGTACCGTCGAGGGTGACGTTCACGACATTGGTAAGGCAATCGTATCAACAATGCTTCAGGCAGCAGGCTTTGAAGTCCACGACATTGGCAGGGATGTTCCTGTACAGAACTTCATTGACAAGATAAAGGAAACCAACGCTGACATGGTCGGTCTTTCCGCACTTATGACAACAACCCTTCAGGGCCAGAAAGAAGTCATTGAGCTTCTCAAAGAGAACGGACTCAGGGACAAGGTAAAGGTCATGGTCGGTGGCGCACCAGCAACTGATGCATGGGCAAAGAAATGTGGTGCAGACTGCTATGCAGAAAATGCAAGCGAAGCTGTCGCAAAAGCAAAAGAATTACTTCTCTGATCGTTCGAGGTGTATAATATGGCAACAGAATATTTCTTAAGAATGGGTGACGGTCAGAAGATCTTCATGACAAAGGAAGACATCAGAGCTGACATCGAAGCAGGTAGTGCAGATGCAGCAGACCTTGGTGACATTCCAGCACTTTCTGAAAATGAAATGGATCATATGCTTGATATCATCACTTCACCTGGCAGGATCGTCGGTGTGGAGCCAGGCATGGAAGTTCCTGTAACTCACGATATCGGTGCTATCAGGATCGATGGTGACCAGGGTAACAGTGGTGTAGGTATTCCTGCAAGCAGACTTGTTGGTTCAATGATCCACGAGCGTGCTTTTGGTGCGGATACAATGGAACTCGGTCACATCGACTACAGTTACAAGCCCGTAAAGCCTGTCATCTCTCAGGAATGCCAGACAATGGAGTCCTGCCAGCAGAACATGATCATTCCTATGCTCTATGGCGCAATGCCAAACATGGGTCTTTACTACACTCCTGATGGTCCATTCGAGAACCCTGGTGATCTTATGAAAGCATTTAAGATCTCTGAAGCACAGGATTCTATTTTTCATGCTGCAGAGCACGGTATCCGCGACATGACCTGGATCATGCAAAAACTCCAGAATGTTGGTTGTGACGGTGTCAATTTCGATACCATCGGTGCAGCCGGTGACGGTGACATGTATGCATCACTTAATGCTATCGAGGCACTCAGGAAAGAATTCCCGGGAATCTACATTGAAGCAGGTATGGCAGGAGAACTTGTTCTCGGTATGCACGGAGAGCTTGAGTACGATGGTACAGTACTTGCAGGTCTGTGGCCACACCAGCAGGCACCACTTGTAGCAAAGGCAGGAGCAAACATATTCGGTCCTGTATGTAATACCAACACCAGCAGGACATCTGCATGGAACCTTGGTCGTTCAGTAACATTCACAAAGGCAGCTGTTGAGGCATCAACAATTCCATGTCATGCAGATATGGGTATGGGTGTAGGTGGTATCCCAATGCTTGAGACCCCACCAATAGATGCAGTAACAAGGGCAAGCAAGGCAATGGTCGAGATCGCTGGTGTCGATGGTATATAGATTGGTGTTGGTGACCCAATGGGTATGCCAATCTCACACATCATGGCTTCCGGTATGACCGGTATGAGAGCAGCTGGTGACCTTGTTGCAAGGATGCAGTTTGACAAGAGCATGAGAATCGGTGAAGCAAAGGACTTCGTTGCAAAGAAACTTGGTGTTTCAAATGCAGATCTCTCCGACGAGTATGTCATGAGGGAACTCAGGGAAGAGCTCGACATTGGTGTAATTACCTCTGTGCCAGGTTGTGCAAAGGGTATTGCAGCTAAGATGAACATCGAGAAGCTTCTCGGCATAGACATCAACTGCTGTGATAAGTTCAGGGAAACAATCGCATAATTTCAATAAAAGCAGATAGGGGTCTACCCTGTCTTCCTTTTACCTTTTCTTTTTTTAGTGATCTTTCAAAATCATTTGGTTTCAACGCCATTATATTAGTCTTTTTTGAAAACAGATTTATATTTGAATTGCCTTATCCTTATTAACATTACTCAGGCAGATGCCTAAATGCTTTCTGGAGTTTTAAAGTGGAATCCATATATCTGTTACAGGTCGCGCTTGCGGTATTGGTCATGAGCCTTGTGGCACAAAGTCTGAGCAGACTTTTCAAAATGCCCGTCCTTATTTTTCTGCTTGCAGAAGGTATCATTGCAGGACCTGAAGTACTTGGGCTTCTGGACCCTTCTCTTCTTGGAGAAGGCCTTGCTGCAATTGTCTCCTTATGCGTTGCAGTGATCGTATTCGATGGTGGGCTCCATATTGATCTGAAGTCTATAAGGTCTATCCAGCAAGGTGTGCTCAGTCTTATTACGGTGGGTGTGATCATCACATTCATCTTCGCAACACTTTTCACCCACTATATAGTCGGTCTTTCACTGGAAATATCTGCGGTATTCGGTGCCTTGGTAACTGCGACGGGGCCGACTGTGATAACTCCTGTTGTGAGACAGGTACGGGTAAACCATAGGGTCAGCAAAACGCTTGAACTCGAAGGGGTGCTTAATGATGCAGTGTGTGTAATTCTGGCTGCACTTGTGTTCGAGGTGATTATTTCCCAGCTTTCAGGATTTGAAGCTGTGAGCTTTATAGTATACAGAACTATGATCGGTCTTACTATGGGTATTGCAAGTGGTCTTTTGCTTACTCGTTTTTTATCAAGTTCTGTACTTTCCGAGCAAGTGGTCCGTTTTGTTACATTTACATCCGTGATAGCAACTTTTGTCATAGCTGAGTCATTAGGTGCGGAATCAGGAATCCTTGCAGTAGCGCTGTTCGGTATTATTGTAGGTTCTTCTAACGTTCGTTACAAGGCCGCGCTGAAGGAATTCAAATCCGATCTTGTGCTCATGATGCTTTCTTTGATATTCATTCTCCTGGCTGCAATGTTGAAGTTTGAGGACATTTTCAGAATTGGTTTTGCCGGGATCATTGTTGTATTGTTGTTGGTGTTCTTTGTCAGGCCACTTTCTGTTTTCGTTAGTACTGCAAGGACTAATTTCAGGACAAAAGAAAAGCTGTTCATCTCATTTGTTGGTCCTCGCGGAGTTGTACCTGCATCCATTGCAACTTACTTTGCTATAAAAATGAATAGTTTGAACATTGAAGGTGGGCAAGAGCTTGTAGGTCTGGTATTTTTAACTGTTATTATTACTGTATTAATGACAGGTTCCCTGTCTAAATATGTTGCTAAGTTTTTAGGAGTGATACCCATGGAAATCCTTGTAGTAGGTGGAGGAGAAGTCGGCAGAATACTTGCGGAGAGATTTGAAAAAAGAGGTGAAAATGTAGTTGTCGTTGAATCATCCGAGGAACATTGCCAACGCCTTATGAAATCTGGAATTCGTGTCGTACATGGCGATGCGGAAGATGTGAATGTCCTTAAAAAAGCCGGTATTGAAAATGCAAAATATGTCGTTGCAAGTACCAATCAGGATAATACCAATCTTCTGGTATGTCAGATCGCAAAGACAAAGTTCGGTTTCAAGGAAGATCAGATCGTTGCAAGGGTAAACAATATGGAAAATCTGCATGCATTTTGGGACCTTGAGATACGCGCAATGAGCCCTGCTATGAGTACTGCCCTTTTCCTCGATAATATGGTTGGAAGGCCTCACATGTTCTCCATGTGCGAAGTAGGGGAAGGTGGGGATATACTTGAGGTCAAGGTCACAAACCCAAAGGTTGCCGGAAAATCCATTAAAGAGTTGTCTCTTCCTGAGGACAGTCTTCTGCTAATGGTGAGGAGGGGCGACCAATCGTTCATTGCAAACGGTAACCTCGTACTTGAATTCGATGATGTGGTAACTGTCATTGGTGAAGGGGATGCAGCAAAGATTGTTGCAGACCTTTTGGGTAGGTAATTTCAGCTCTGCGATTACTTTCACCCCGCTTACTTTAATTATTTATACTTAAATGATGTAAGTTAATTTGCCTCTCTATCAGGAACAAACATGAGGCTTGAGGAAATAATATGGATAAAACAGCAGAGAATATAAAAGCAAAATTTTTGGAACTTGGTGTAGATATACCAATTGAGGACATTACAGAACGCCTTGATAAATTGGTGACTAAATTCAAAGTTCCTCTTGATGAAGCTCGCAGAAGTGTCATTACCTATTTCTTAAAGGAAAATGATCTCGACAGAAATGCTTTTTTTGGTGGTCAGTCAACAACACCGGATTCGAGGTCAACACCCGATGTTAAGCTCAATGAGATCGATGAGGGTGGAAAATGGGTGAACATCAGGGCAAAGGTATTACAGTTATGGGATAGTTCCCATGAATCTGTTTCACAGGTAGGTATCATCGGTGATGAGACTGCTACAATAAAGTTCATCAAATGGTCACGTGACATAATCCCTGATGTTGAAGAAGGAAAAAGCTACTATTTCAAGAATATTGTTAGCAATGAATGGAATGGAAGGTTTGAAGTAACTCTTAACAAGAACACTGTGGTAGAAGAACTCGATGAGGACGTTGAAGTTATTTCATCTCCGATGGGCGGGGCCGGGGATGGTCAGCCTGCACCAATGGTTAATGTTGTTGATATTACCGAAGATGGAAAATGGGTGTCTATTAAAGCAAAGGTGGCTCAGTTATGGGATAATTCCCATGAATCTATATCTCAGGTAGGATTGGTCGGAGATAGTACGGGTACTATCAAATTCATCAAATGGACAAGTGCGGATCTGTTAGATCTCACAGAGGGGAATAGTTATCTTTTCAATAATGTCGTTGCACAAGAGTGGAATGACAAATTTGAGATAACTCTAAACAAGAACAGTTCTATAGAAGAACTTGATGAAGATATAGAGATTGCTTCCACCTCCATAACATTTGCTGGTGCAATGGTAGATGTACAGTCAGGTTCAGGATTGATCAAACGTTGTCCGGAGTGTAAAAGAGCACTCACGAAAGGTGCCTGTATGGAGCATGGGAAAGTCGATGGCACTTATGATCTTCGTATCAAGGCTGTTCTTGATGATGGTAACATTGCACAGGAATCTATCCTTAAAAGAGAACTTGCTGAACAGGTAAGTGGTATCACTCTGGATAATGCGATTTCCATGGCTGCGGATGCACTTGATCAGGGCGTTGTTCTCGATCAGATGAAGTTGAAATTACTTGGAAAATATTTCATGGTGACCGGTTCTAAAGTTGATCGCTATATTCTTGTGGATTCAATTGAACCGCAGGGTGGAGTGGACCTGGAAAAGCTTGGTGAACTTATTGCAGATGCGGAGATGATCTAAATGGCTGGCTACGTTAGGGAAGTTTCAAGGCGTGTTTTTGCACAGGAATTCAGAGAATCCAATCTGACCTTCAAGGACGGAGATGATCAGTATTCTCCTCAATATCTGCTGACACCTACCGGTGCAAAGGTAAATCGCCTTTTCATTGTAGGTACTCTCATCGAGAAAGAGGATATAGGTACGGATTCTGAGTATTGGAGAGGTCGAGTGTCTGATCCTACGGGTTCATTCATGATCTATGCAGGTCAGTATCAACCGGAAGCCGCTCAGGCCCTTGCAGAATGTGAAACTCCTGCTTTTGTAGCTATCGTAGGTAAACCAAGCACTTATACAACTGCAGAAGGTACTGTTCTGACATCAGTAAGGCCAGAATCTATCTCGATTGTCGATGTCACAACACGTGACCTCTGGGTTGAGGATACAGCGAGGCGAACTCTTGAGCGTGTAAAGGACCTTGATAATATGGATTCCAATGTCATCAAAGCAAAAGAGCACTATAATACTGATAAAGATCATTATTCATCAATGGTCAGGGAAGCTTTGAGATCATTGAAAGAAGATATCTGATATCTTAACAACTGCACATTTTGTGCAGTTTTCTTTTTTGATGCTTATGACTGGAATAATTCTCAAATGTTAATGAGATACTGACATTTGGTGATAATGTAAACTTCAGTCTTCATAACATTGGTGTTGTGTTCAAAATAAAAAATGTATGGGTTAGGAAAGATAGATCTTCACGAATTCTATTTTTTATCTATCTTTTTCAAGATCTCGTGAAAAATCGATGGCTCCGCATGTTTTTCCTTCTATCTCAACGATACGTGGCAATATTTTTCCATCTTTAATATCTATCAATACCACGGATGGATCAGATTGACGTGGTTCTGTAGGCGAACCCGGGCATATCAGTATCACATCACTTTTTTCGATCAATGGTCTGTGAATGTGTCCGAATATAAGGACATCAACTCCCATCTCAAGAGCCAGATAACGCAAAGCGGTCGTATCCATAATGGATAGGGATCCTTCATGAACTATCCCTATCTTAATTCCTTCTGTTTCAAAAACAAGTCTTTCAGGCAATAATTGTTTTAATTCTGAATTATCTGAATTTCCATGTACAGCCTTAAGTTTACCTGTAGCTGCAAATGCATTATAGCATTCATTTGATGTGAAATCGCCAGCATGGGCGATCATATCGCAGTCATCTACTAATCCTCTGAAAGTGGGGGGTATATCTCCTCCCTTGAGATGTGTGTCAGAAATAGCAAGTATTCTCATAGTATCCCCTTATGAATATCAGCTTTTCCTCACTGAACATTGAGGTCTACAAGCTCATATTCCAGATTTTCAGTTTCCAGCCTGCTCATGATCTGTGGCACTTCTTCATCAATTGCAAGCACGAGAGATGATAATCCGTGGAATGCAGCTTCAACAATTGATTCCTTGGCCCCATACATTACATCTGGTTCCTTGTTTATCTTTTTCAATGCCACAAGCGATTCAACACCAATGACTGCAATAAATGATTTTGAACTGGCAAGTTTTTCCAGCCTTTCGAGATCTACATTTCTTGATCCGCCACGTTCACTTCGTGGTATCTTGCATACGGTAATGCTTGCCGTTTCAAGTTCGATCATTCCCAAAAGGTTCGTAACTCCAACATCATCTCCTTTTTCAACAGAAGATATGGTGATGCCAGTTGCACTTGTTATATTCGTTTTGCTGACGTAAAGTAAACCTTTTCGCATCTGAAGATATACGTCATCCCCTTTCTCAAGATCTTCATCTGCAATGGCTGTCCATGTAGAAACATGACTAATGATGTCGCTCATGACAAAATTAGCGTAACGTTTCATGTCCGCAGCACCTTCCAGGACCCACTCAACACCTTTTTTAGTGATCCTGTAACGTACCCTACCATCAGAAAAGATAAATCCCTCTGCAGTAAGTTCTTTTATATATTCAGAAACTGCCTGGGGAGTTACACCGATCTTTTCAGCGATCTCCTTCTGGCGAACATTTGGCTGATGTGCAGCAACTTCTGTAAGTATCTGAAATTTGGTGATACCACTTTTACTTTGAAGAATATCTATCATTAATTTTCCTCATTCATCTTGAGCCTTTGTCCCATGACAGAAAGCTTTGATGATCTTCTAGCCAAAGAACGAATGTACAATGGATTTTTGTTCATAGCACGTGTCAGACTGCTCATGGAATGATTTCCTTTCTCCACAAGTTCTTCCAGCTCTGTTATGAGATCACTGATCTCTTCATATTTATTGAAAGTAAGTATTATGATATCGCTCAGATCTTCAAAAGAACATTGGAAGTTCGATTGAACTTTAGAATAAGATGAATGATATTCTTTTTCGGGCATTTTGCCTGGTTTCGGCATGTGCCACTGACTTTCAAGAAGGCCACATTTTTTCAGTATGCTAATGCTTTCGGTTGCATCAAATCCCATTTTATCTTCTATGTCTCCTTTTGTCAACCATTCTTCTAAAAGGAGATTAAACACCTGTTTATGTTCTTTTGATTGAAATGTCTGGAGCAGGGGAACCAGTTCTGAGGGGTCATTTATAATTCGAGTCCTTTTCGGCATTATTATAAACCTCTTATAAGGTCAGTTTTGGGGGGTTTGCAGATCCTTTTCGGGTAAAATCCACTTTTTTATTCACTATGCCTATTCCCATATACAACTTTTACTTAATAAAGGTGTTGTGGGGAGATGTCCTCATTATGCATATTTTAGCGTCTTATGCTCTTCTTTTTTCTGAATTGCAGCAGCATCTCTAATTGACCGATACATTTATCCAAGTTTGTTATCAATACTGGTTAGGAAGCATGTCTGAAGATCTATCCAAAAAAATCTATAAGATACTTGATAAAAAGCAATTATCCATAAGCGGTATAAGTAGGGAGCTCAAAGCAGAAGGCTTTGAAGAACACCGTCTTATCATCACAGGTTACCTTCGCGCATTGCGTGATATGGAGAAATTAACTGAAGTCGAGATACCTCCATCCAAGGTATATGTATGTGTGAAAAGTGAGAATGCATCCGAAAGTGAAATCTATTCTGTAATGTCTAAACATTTTCAATCCCTTGAACCGGACATTCGTTTTCCTGTAGCCGTTCATATTGCCACTTCCATTTTTGAAAGACCTGTTTTCAAGGAAGAACTGAAATTAATGGGTATCAATGAATCCCACATCAGGAACTATCGCCGCTCTCTCATTACGGTCACGGACCTAGCGAGTAAAGACCTGAAAGAATTGAGAAGGTCCATAAACCGTATCGTAATTCCCGATTCGGACCCGGCATATAATATTGCAGTCGATCCCACATCAGCCGAGATACTGCTTATCGCGAACACTGTTCTTATTGCTTTGGTCAAAGAGATGTCCGATCTTAGTGGTCTTGTACCAAAGACTAAACAGGTAACTCTTATTTAAGGCTAAGATCATAAAAAAGGGCTAGTGAAGGGATGATCCCTTCACATCATTCAAGATAGATGGCCGGTCTGAGCGGATATGCGAACCTTGCCTTATTTTCGGGGTCATACTCTGCATTATCTGCTGAATATATTTCCACAGAGCATCCAAGTTCGTTCTTAAAAAATTCTAGATTTTCCTCAAGTGCGATCTTCTCATCAAGATCGAAGTTCGAAAGGGTATCGAACTTTTCCTCGTTCATGGCCGTTATGTCCGAAACGACCTTCTGCGCGAACTTAGGAACTTCCTTTCCATGGCTCCTCATTTCCGGATCTCTCATAAGGTCTTTTATAAGTATACCAGGGTTCAGGTTTCCTTCCTTTTGCATTGAAAGGGCTTTCTTGAAGGTCTCCATCTTCCATTCAGGTGAAGTATACAATATGGCCTTCTTTGGTGTGAGCTTCGTAACCCTTATAATCTCATCAACATCTGAAAGGGTGCCGCCGATAAGCTCCTCTGTAAATTCTGCCTGAGTGTCCACGAGACTTTCATCATACTGCGGATAGTCTGCCAATGAAATAAGATCATTGTCCGTATGGCCTATTGCTTCCCATATCTCTTCACAGATATGTGGGGTGAATGGCGCCATGAGTCTTATCCAGACATCCAGTACTTCGCAAAGAAGAGCGTTTCCGCCACGTTTCTGATACCATCTTATATCATTGAACAGCAGGAAGTATGCATTCTGTAATGCATTTCGGGTTCTGATCGTATCAAGCGCTTCATTTGTTTCAAGTATGCGCTGCTGCAATCTGCTGAGCATCCATTTGTCGATGCCTTTCAGGTTCTCCACGTTACAGGTTGGGATGCCGGATCCGATAATATCCTTTGAGAAATTATAGAACCTTTCTATCTGCTTTCTGGCAGTTTCGATTCCGGAGTTCTTCCAGTCAGCATCCTGCATCTGTTCCGCACTGGAAAGGATATACATCCTGGAAATGTCCGCACCATAATTTGTGATGGCATCATTCAGTGTAAGAAGGGGACCCTTTGATTTACTCATCTTCTTCCCTTCGAGTGACACAAAACCATTGATGGCTATTGCACGTGGCCATTTATCCTCATCGAAGATAGCTACGTGGTGGAAGAGGAAGAACAAAAGGTGGTTCGGTATCAGGTCCTTTCCTGAAGACCTCAGGTCAACAGGGTACCAGTACTCGAAATCGCTGCTGATCTGTTCGATAATGTTTGCATCGATACCGCTCCTTTCAGCAGCAGTCTCCAATGAACATTTTTTAAGGAGCACATGGTCGAACAGTTCCGGTACTAGCTGCTCGGTCTCAATTCCCATTGCAATGAACTTCGCAATGATATAATATGACATGTAGATAGTGGAATCCCCAAGGGATTCAATAAGCCACTGGTTATCGAAAGGCAGAAGTGTCCCAAGCCCTTTCTTCCTTGCACATGCCTTGTCCTTGAGCCAGTCCACTTTGTTGTTGAACTCTACCCTGAGGTCTTCAGGGATGATGTCCATGTTCTCTATACAGCGGTAAACCTTGTCCTTCCATTCAGGGTTGGAATAGTTGAGGAACCACTGTCCTTTAACCATATTTACAACACATGGTGTTCCGCAACGGCAGACGACCGGTTCACTGAACTCGTAGAATACTTCGCCGATCCCCATCTCGATGAGGTCCCTTGTAAGAACATCCTTGATCTTGGAAACAGCCATTCCGGAATACTTTCCGGTATTTTCCTTAAGCACACCACCATGGAACTCGCGGCGATAGACGATCTTTGTCGCCTCTTCTGCCTTGGGATCGTCCTGGTCCTTTACTCCGAACTGTTCCACAGCCTCAATCGCAGGGAATTCCCCGAATTCTTTCACTTTGATCAATGAAATGAACTTAAGTTCCCGCAGGTCTTCAGTGATTCCATATTCCCTCAGGTCCTTGTCATAGAGGTCTCTCAAAGCAAGATAATCGTATGGTGCATGTGAAGGCACGCTCATTACGATACCGCTTCCGTTCTCTCCCTTAACAAAGGATGCAGGCAAGGTAATGACCTGTGCGTCGTTCAGGGGGTTAGTGACCTTGATGCCTATCAATGAACTGGCATCGACATCCTCGATGAACTCTACCTCTCTGTCCGTGAAAATAAGTTTACGATATGCTTCCTTGCTTACGACCCATACCTCTTCCCTGCCTTCAAAGGTCACTTTTATCTTAACATGCTCCAGATCTGGATTGATCCACAGATTTGTCACACCGAAGACCGTTTCAGGTCTCAATGTGGCACATGGGATAATCATGCCATCATACTTGAATTTGACAAGAGTGTAATCGATGATCGTAGCTTCTTCTCCGTGGAGGATATCATGGTCTTCCACTGGATTGTCGTCATTAGGGCACCATTTGACAGGATGTGAACCCTTGACGATGAGGTCCTTTTCATAAAGCAGATTGAACTGCCATTCGATGAACTTCTTATAATTTGGATCGGTGGTCGTGAACTTGCGTCTCCAGTCGATGGAATATCCAATGGAGCGCATGGACCTTTCAGCTTCCACACTGAAATAATCCACTATCTTTTCAGGAGTGTCCATGCCCTTGAGCGTTTCCACTGGTATCCCGTGGAACTCGGTATACACCTTCATAGTTTCCGGGTCCCGATTCTGTATGAGCTCTGCAAGCCCGACTATCGGTGTTCCTGTCACATGGAATCCCATTGGGTAGAGGACATTGTTGCCCATCATCCTCTTGTACCTTGCAACGACATCACCGATGGTGAATGTCCTTGTATGCCCGGCATGGAGATTTCCGTTCAGGTATGGGTATGGGATAGTTATGAAATACTTGTCGCGGTCATCGGCTTCAGCTTCAAAGACCTTGCTCTCATTCCATTTTTGTTGCCATTTCTGTTCAATATTGCTTGAATTATAATCCTGTTGCATAAATAACACCGTTCCAACAAGTTCTTATCTTATTTCGAGAACACATCATGGATAGCTTCGATCTTGGTATCCGCGACTTTTGATATGGAAAATTGGAGATATGATAATAGCTCTATTTCTGATAAATTTAGTCTATTTAGTTCTATTTCGTTTAATTAATGACAAACTAAATAAAAGGAGCGGAAAGAACGCTTCCCTTTGATCATATATTGTTTTCTTTATATGGTGACCGTCATACTTATTGAAGGGAAATCTAATCCACATATCATGGATATCCAGCTCATAGAAGGCTCTTTGGTCATAGATGAACTACAAAGGTTCTTGAAAGGTCTTTCTTCAATAGCATCCGAACACGATGTGATAATACAGGGAATGGATGCTGGAAAGATCGCGGGAAAAGCCCATATAGACCATGCAATTTCAAAAGCAATGAAAGCAATGGAGAATGGCACTAACATTGCAAAGGACCTTGGGGTGGAGATGATGCGTTATGCTTCTGGTAAAAAGCAGATCGGCGAGGCATTTTCCATTGGTCTTTCCGAAGGTAGGCTGGATGTTGTGTTCATTATAATAGGAGCTCCTGTGAATGTGGGTGAAGCCGCTAAAAAGATCTCTTCACTGGTTGAGCTTTCGGATGTGCTCAAATATTCAGTATCCAAGAACGAACAACTTATTTCCCAATTCTCTATAACGGACGCTGAACTTGAAGCGGTGGGAGAGGACCGGATACCTGAACTGGTTCTGGAAAGGGTTGCTCTTGTGGATATTCTTAAATAAGTTTATTTCGACCCTGCTTGCACCAATGGTAGTGCTTGATGAAAGTTAATGCAAAACATTAATAGTTTTGAAACATTAGTCAGCTACATACGTTTATCGGAGATGATATTTTGCCTCACCCAAAGACAGTAGAGAACATGATAAAATGCGCAGGTCCTGTCGAATGTGCATTACTTCCAAGCCTTATCCACGTAACAGAAGCTGCAGCCATTGCTGCATCATACCAGATGGGCAAGGGCAACAAGAACTACGCAGATCAGGTTTCCGTAGAAGCCATGCGTAGAATGATGAACACCCTTGATTTCAAAGGTGTTATCAAGATCGGTGAAGGCGAGCGCGATGAAGCTCCTATGCTATTCATCGGCGAGGAAGTCGGTACCGGCAAAGGTGACATCGTAGTAGACATTGCGGTCGATCCTCTTGAAGGGACAAATCTGACCGCAGACGGTATACCTGGTTCTATCTCCGTTATGGCAATGGCAGAGCCTGGTGGATTGTTCCACGGTCCTGATGTTTATATGGACAAGATCGTTGTTGGTCCTGATGTTGTCAGGTATGAAAAGGAACATCCTGATGAAAAGATAGATCTTGATGCACCTATCATAAAGAATCTTGAGATCGTTGCAAAGGCACTGGAAAGGGATATTGGGGAGATCGTGGTTGTCATTCTCGAAAGGGATAGGCACAAGAATATGATCGAGGAGATCCGCGCCACTGGTGCACGTGTAAACCTTGTTTCTGACGGAGATCTCATGCCAGGCGTTTCCACAGCTATACGTGGTTCAGGCATTCATGTCGTAATGGGTTCAGGCGGTTCAGGTGAGGCCGTGCTGACTGCAGCTGCGATCAAGATCCTTGGTGGCAAGGTCCTTGCAAGGCTCGTCCTTCCGACAGTAGCCAATGGTGGATCTGAAGAAGAGATAGCAGAAGAGAAAGCAGAGAAGATGCCTCGTCTTGCTACCATGGGTATCACAGAAGACAACATCAATGATATTCTTGACACTGACAAACTCGTTCCAGGGACTGATTTCATATTTGCAGCATCCGGGGTCACAAGTGGTCAGTTCCTGAACCAGGTGAACCTTTTCGGTGGTGGGAATGCCAGGGTCCACAGTATTTGCATGGGCAGTTCTGGTGTTGTGAAACTAACCGATTCCATCTATATCGGCGACAAAGAACAGACACCTCTGCGTCTGTAATTGTTCCTTGACATGAAAGTACACATCACAACCTATGGATGTTCGGCAAATCAGGCTTCATCCGAGATCATGATCGCATCGGTCAGAGATCTTGGGTATGAGCTTGTGGATGAGATGGATGCCGAAGTAGTGGTCATCAACACATGTACTGTCAAGTATACCACTGAGCAGAAGATCCTTCACAAGATCGAGGACCTTGGGGCTAAGGGCATTGATGTGGTCGTCACCGGCTGCATGCCACAGGTACAGCTCGAAACTATACTTGAAAGGAATCCCGATGCTCATATCCTTGGTGTGAACTCCATTGCAAAGATAGGGCAGGTCCTGAGGTCCATTGAAAACTCCTGCAAAGTCGGTTCACGCGAAAGGGTGGAACTGATCACCTCCGAGCCGGAAGGATTTCTCAAGACTGCTCATTCGCGTTTTAATCCGAACATACACATCTGCCAGATATCTCAGGGATGTGATTATAGCTGTGCCTATTGCATCGTTACGATCGCCCGGGGCAAATTACGCTCTTTCGATGCCGATTCCATTGTTGAGGATATTCGTATGGCAGTGGATGAGGGATGTCGTGAGATATGGCTGACCTCACAGGATAACGGGCAGTATGGCACTGACAGGGATGTTTTGCTTCCTGAGCTCTTAAGACGTATCGTGGCGATCCCCGGCGATTTCAAGATAAGGGTAGGTATGATGAATCCGTTCTCAGTAACTCCTATCCTTGACGACCTTATTGAGGTCTTCAGATCTGACAAGATATACAAGATCGTGCATCTTCCTATACAGTCCGCATCCGATAATGTCCTTAAGAAGATGAACCGTTACCATTCCATAGAAGAGGCCAACGGCATTGTTTTCCGTTTAAGAGAAGCTTTTCCCGATCTCACCCTTTTCACTGATATAATCGTAGGATTTTCCAGTGAATCCGATAATGATTTCAACATGACACTTGAATGGGTGAAGACAATGAAGCCTGACAAGGTGAACATTTCCCGTTATACTCCCCGACCCCTTACAAAAGCACTTGAATATCGCAATCTCGATACACGTATCGTTGTCGAGCGCTCAAATAAGCTTCACAAACTTTGCGATACCATTAAGTTGGATTCAAAGAAAAAAATGATCGGCTGGAAGGGGGAGGTTTTCATTTCAATGGATGCAAAGGTCAAAGGAGTGATGGCACGCACTGCATCATACAAACCGGTCGTTCTTCCAGAAGGTTCTGTTTCTCCGGGAACTTCCTGCAACGTTGAGATATATGATACAACTGCCGGATATTTCCTAGGACGTGTTCTGGACTGATCTCATTTCCTTATATCTTTTTCCTGGACATGAGTGACTATCTCCTTGTTGTAGGATTTGACGATATCACTTCTTGTAATGATGCCTAGAAGGCTTTTGTCATCATCTCTTGAGACAACGGGTAGTCTCCCAACGTCCCTCATTGCAAATCGTTTTAGTACCACGTCCAGAGTTTCGTCAGGGTATGCTGAGATAACATTATGGGTTGCAATTTGGCTTATCCTGATGTCAAGCTCTCCATAATTGACTTTTTCTCTCATATCCTCGAGAGTTACTATCCCGCATAACTTCTTATTACCATCAAGTACTGGGAAGCCTGCGTGCCGGCTTGACTGCATAAGGTCCAGTAGGTCCTTCGCAGTATCATCATCAGATATCGTATGGACATTTGTGCGCATATTGTCCCTGACGAACATTGCTTCCATTATGTTGATCTCTTTTCCTCTGCGTATCGTGAAACCTCTTCGTTTAAGCATTTCTGTGAACATTGATTCTTCGTGAAGGCTGTTGGAAATGGAGTTGCTGACCACACATGCGAACATAAGTGGCAATATGATGTTGTAGTTCTGTGTAAGTTCAAAAAGGATAAGCACCGCTGTAAGTGGAGCTCTTGCTGTTCCTGCAAGTGTGGCCCCCATTCCCACCAGTGCATAAGCTCCTGCAGCGGCAGTGCTGGTCGGGAATATGCTGTGTACTAATGTTCCGTATGCTCCGCCTAGCATGGCCCCTGCGAACATCGATGGTACGATAGAACCACCAGCACCACCGGAGCCTATTGTAAATGAGAATGCGAGTATTTTCAGGACGAATAATACCAGAAGCAGCTGAATGGTAAAGCTGTTCGTTAGCACATCTGCTATGACGTCATAACCTATCCCCCGTATCTGGGGGTAGAAATATCCCATCAGACCTACCAAAAGACCACCAATGGCAGGTTTGAATGCACTGTGGATGGGAAGTTTGCTAAATCCGTCATGTACTGTGAAAAGGGTACGTATCAATAATACGGATGTTATGCCACAAAGAGTTCCAAGTATGAGGTAAAGGATAGATTCGCCTATCGGGTCCACAAGGCCGTAGTACGATATCTGTATCGGCTTGACCTCGAAGATCAGATTTGCTACAAGTGTAGCGAATACGGCTGATATGACAATGGGTATGAAGGTCCTTGTTTCAAGTTCTCCCAATATAACCTCTACAACAAAGACCACACCCGCAAGGGGTGCATTAAAAGCAGCAGCGATACCTCCGGCAGCACCGCATCCTATCAATGTTCTGTATCGATGGTCAGGCGCTTTCAGGGCCTTTGCGAATATCGAGCCGATACCGGAACCTGCAAGGATGCCGGGAGCTTCTTTACCTACGGAACCTCCGGTTGCAATGGATATTATTGATAATACCACTTCCCGAAAAGCACCCCTTACGCTGATGCGCCCTCCATGCAAGGCAGTCCCTTCAATGACCTCTGGTACGTTGCAGCGATGTATATCTCCTGAAAAGAAAACAATGATCCCGACCAATAATCCGCCAATGGCGGGGATGAGTATCACAATATAGCTGCTCGTGATATCACTATTGCTCCAGAATATATCTTCTGCATATTTCAAACAAATATTGTATGCTACGATGGTAAGTCCTGTGAATATTCCTATCAGTATTGCGATATCATTGGTGACCCCATCTTCAAAGTGGGGCCAGCGTTGCATTAATTTAGTGATGTCCGATCTTGAGAACATATTGGTCCACGAACTTCACATATAGATGGATATTCGATATTAATTCTATGGAATGCAAAGGGTGTGCAATATTGCTCATCCTCTGCATGCTGAAATTTTGTAAATAATTTATAACTCATTCTTTTTGAGGGTTGCACAAAGGTTCTCAATGGTATCAATCACGGTCTTCATGCCGATTTCGTCATCATCGACCGGTTTTAGTGCAATTCCGCCAAAGTGTGCCCCATCTCCTACAGGTATCATTCCATGTACCATCATACAGTCGTGGACGTTCTGTATGGTCTTTTCCTGACCGCCATTTCTGGAGCCTCCGACTGCCATTACCGCACCGAATTTACCACGAAGCTGGAATCCCTGACGCCTGAGCAGTACGCTTCTGTCGAACAATGCTTTGAGTTGTGCTGTCATGCCGCCGAAATACACCGGAGTTGAGAATACGATAGCATCAGCTTCTACAAGTTTGCCATATACTTCCTGCATGTCATCGTTGATGGGACATTTTTCCCCTCTTGCACATGTTCCACATGCAATACATGGGGCTATTTTCTTTTGTGAGATCATGATGCTGTCAGTCTCAAAACCTTTGCTTTTTGCGACTTCCAGTACATTCTTTATGATGGTCTCGTTGTTACCTTCTTGTTTGGGACTTCCTGATATTCCAAGTATTTTCATATGATCACTGATTTGCATAGGCAATGTAGGATTATTAGCTTTTGGGTGTTGTTTCCTTCATTTTCCACTCTTTGTCGATAACAATAGTCCAATTATGAGCATTAGTGCAGTGAAACCGGGAAGTTGGTTTTTAGTCTCAGGCTCTTCTTGTGTTGTTTTATTGCCTATGATTACAAGATTTCCATCTTCGTCATAATATGCTTCATCCTTTGTATAGGTTATAAGGTTTCCATCATCACCTATCACTATAATGTCTTCTTCAACCATTTCATCTAGAACAGCGCGCCCTTCCCATTCAAATACTACGGGCACTTCAATTATGCTAGCTTTTTGTTCAAAGTGCCTGTCTATAGTCTGATATATTTCATCAATTACAGACTCATTTACTTTTTCCGGGGTTTCCAAGTCCATTCCCACAGACAGATAGCCATTAATACTGACTCCATAACTTAATACAGGTCCATCAAATTCAGCAAAAAACGGATCAAGTTCCCTGTGTTTTGTATGGCCAAGTAAATCTGTCCACGCTCTTTTATCACTTTCCTGCTCAATTATAGGCATTGTCCCGTAGACAGCTATAACCGATGGATTTCTTTTAGCTTCCTCAAATATCTCCGGACCATAGTCAGGAAGGGGCTTGTCTTCATCATCCTCTGCCCACATAAAAACGATGGGCATATTGCTGATTCCTGCTTCTTGCTCGCAGTGTTCATTTATTTTCCGATAGATTTCATCAATTTTTGACTCGTTAATCTTTTCCTGATAATCAGAATCCAGATGCACTTCCAGTAATTCACCGGTACTAGCTATGGCATATACAGACGGATCTAATTCGACAACCGATCTTTCAGTTGTTATGGATAACCAGCATTTGTTAACCGAATTTTTCCATTGCTGATCAATTGTTTCAGGAATGTTTCCTCTGCTGGCTATGTAAAGCGGATGATCTTTCGATTCTTCAAAATAGGAACTTGTATTATTTGAATCGGTGAATTTATTGGTATTTTTAGAATCATTTAATTCGTCACCAGCAGCATTTGCAGAATTAAATGATAAAAAACAAACAAATAACACTAGCATCAAAATTTTACCAAATTCTCCTCTCTTTAGCATCTAATCGCCTCACTATTAACAATATATTATTGGTATTCAATAGATACCTTCTAATTTACTTAAAGACTTTAATTGATATTATAAAAAATATGCCAAATTATTAATAATAATTTGGCTACTATGCTGAAAGAGTTTATGTACTTAGCTTGTCAAAGGTTCTACGTCTAAATCCAGCGCAATACCACTTATCGGTGAGAAAAAGGTATTAGTGTCGTTATGTCCCCAGTGTACACCAGAAATCATTACTTGACTCCCATACTTTTTAAAGACAGGAGCTCCACTATCGCCACTCGCGGAATTATAATCTGCAACGAATTGGTCATAAAGAGTTCCAAATACGGCGTGGTTTTTATTTATATATCTTTCTGTAACATCGCCATATACTAGACCTGAGGTTATTCCTGACATATAGACTTTGGTGCCTAAGGACGGATCGTAAAAGGAGCGCACATCTCTAACATCATCAATGTCATCATAATAGATGTCGTCGTTGACATCATTGGTTTGCACCCATGCAGCATCTGCAAAATGGGCTGTGATATAAGTGACGTCTCCTACTTTTCGTCCACCTTGGTAAATATCTCCTCCAACACCACCAGATGTATTTGCGGCATGTCCACTCATCACAAATCCTTTATTCCCACTGCTGTCCTCTGCAGCAAATGATAATGTTGACGCAAACCATGATCCGGTTGAATTCTGGTAATTTATTTTTATTCCTCCAATCATATCATCCCATCTTGTAGTGCGTGAATCAAGATGCACGACTTTTCCTTTTCTAAAAACGACTGGAATATCAGATAGTTCTGCTTCTTTTGTATTTGCATCTATTATATTGTAAAATTTGTCAATCGTAGATTTATCAACATCTCTTATCCCTTCATCAAAGTCTACAAATATATATCCTCCATAGTTAACACCAAATCCAGTTAAAGGACCTCCGTATTCTTTCATGTAAGGATGAAGTTCACTTTCTGAATTATTGATATTTTCCCACATCGAATCCAGCCATTCTACTTTTTCTTTATCCTTTGTAAGTATAGGTACAGTTCCTCGAGTTTCAATCACATCTGAACTTTTCTTTAGGGACTCGAGTGTGGTTGATTCATATTCGGGAAAATAATATTCTTCTTCAAAAGCTTCATCTTGGCTGGAATCTGATGATTCTGCCCATGCGAAACCAGTGAGCATAATTCCTATAATACCTATAATCAATATGCTCAAGGTCATTTTAGTCATATTCTTCATTCTTATTTACCTCTTTCATTTATTTACTCCAGAGGCAAAGCTAAGCTTATATAATGAAAACGACAAACTAACCTTGCCTTTGGGCTAATGTGGAGTTTTGGTTGGTTACCAATTATCTGAACTCCACATTCTAAATGATACATTATACTAGTTCTATTTATAATTGGTGACCGTGATTTGCGAATATATTCTTTTATTTTAGATAAAAGAAGTATTTATCATAATATCGAGTCAATTTATATGTTACTTGTATATAAATGGGCTATTTTCGATCATATGATTCCAAAATATAAAAATCACTCTCTATTTGATGGAACATCTATGATCGCGATTTGAGCTTCAAACGATTTCCCTCTCATACAAATACCGTTTTTTCGGGAGCTGCAGCCAGCGGCCACATCATATTACAAATGCCGATCTATCCACATATTTTCGGCATTGGGTCAACATAATGATTAGTTTAAACTGTTTTTGTCTCAACAAAATATAGTTAAAATTTTAGTTTTCATTATTATGATATAAAATAACGAAATCTAGGCTTTGTAGAAATCCTCAATATTCTGGCAATAATTCGAGTTAAAAAATATTATGGGATGTGTGACACGGTGTTGGAATATAATCTCAATTACAGTCCACTGATGTTGATCTTTATAGTTTTTCTACAGAGCTGGAAAATGGTTCATGGAAACTACATATTGTGAAAATTTGTCGTAGATGTGGTAAAGTAGAAGGAACAATCAAAGATAAGGCATGATCAGTGTACGTGAAAGAGCAGGAATAAACTAATTAGGTGGTAGAAATGGAATCGATTATGCTGTTTTTTTCGTTTACGCTTCTTTTATTGATTATTAATATATACAATCAGTCATATTAATTATATTTGACTAAGCTGCATAAAAGGACAGATATAAGTGGGAATAATTCAGATACTCTATTAATTTAATAGGTTTTAACAGGTTTCAATAGTTTAGTACTAGAATTGAACGATCTAAGCTAAGAGGTAATGGGGGATGTTTGCAAACAAATGGACAATAATTGAAGAACTTGATAATATATCAGATCTTGAAATGTTTGTAGAAGTTACGTTATTAACGGGAGCAGTTAGAAAAGGCAGAATTCGTGCAAACAAAGATTATATTATATTGGACGATGAAAGGCGCGGAGAGAAACATATTATTCCAGTTTCTGCAATTCTTTGTGTTTCATATGGGGTTTCCTGAACGAAGATGCCAAAAAAGTATACGGCAAAATATTGATACTACCATTGTTGGAGTTGACCTAATGGCTCAAAAGAAAATTCTATACATTGCCATGAGCCTGGACGGCTATATTGCAACAAAGTCCGGAAGCGTTGATTGGCTTATCGACATTCCCGGATATGATTTCTATGACCGATTCATAGAGAACATTGGTGTTGTCGTAATGGGAAGGAAGTCCTATGAAATGATACTCTCATTTGATGTCGAATGGCCCTACAAGTTCGCGCGATCATATGTTCTTACTCATGGTAATAAGTTCGAGGATACCGACCTTGTGAAGTTTACCAACATTTCTGTTAAAGGGCTTGTGGAAGAGCTCTCCTCTGAAACGGAAAAGGATATCTGGGTCCTGGGTGGTGGGGAAGTTGTCCGGGAGTTTCTCGACTCCAAGCTCATCGATGAGATCATCATTGGGGTAATGCCCATTCTTTTAGGTGAAGGGATTCCATTATTCCGTGAATATGCACATCAGACCGAACTGAAGCTACTTGATGTAAAACAGTATGAAAAAGGAATGGTTCAGCTTCATTATGAAACATTGGCCTAAAGTTTTCTAACTGATGCGATAAATGCTCTTTCTTAGAAAAACATTATCTATCAGTATTCTCAATATAATTTGGTTAGTTAGTTAGTTAGTTAGTTAGTTAAATACTGGTCTGACATTATATCGTTTATATTGTTTAGAAATTCACAGGTATCACAATGCTTGAAAAATTATTTGATCCGGCTTCTGTGGCTGTCATCGGTGCCTCCCGAACTGAAGGGAAAGTGGGGCGGGCGGTGCTTGACAATCTGCTTGAAAGTTACAGTGGCAGGATAATCCCTATTAATCCTAAAGCCGATGAGATCCTCGGTCTGCCTTGCTATCCGACCATTCTGGACGCACCCGGGGGAGCAGAGCTTGCAGTCGTTGTTGTGCCTGCTGTGCTTGTTCCCGATGCGCTTGAAAAATGTGGTCTGGCAGGGGTAAAGAACGTAGTTGTTATTTCCGCAGGTTTCAAGGAGGCAGGTATCGAAGGCTCGAAGCTTGAACGTAGGTGTGCTGAGATCGTAAAGGAACACGGGATGCGTATGGTGGGGCCGAATTGTCTGGGTATCATTGATACTGCATCAGGTCTGAATGCTTCCTTTGCTGCATCCATGGCCAAGAAGGGCAACATCTCAATGATGTCCCAGTCAGGTGCAATATGCACTTCGACGCTTGATTGGGCGGATGCAAGAGGGGTAGGTTTCTCAAAGTTCATCAGTCTTGGGAACAAGGCAGATCTGTCCGAGAACGATTTCCTGCTTGAAATGGAGGATGATGAAAATACTGCTGTAATAGCTGCTTATCTTGAGGGTGTGAAGGACGGGCCGAAGTTCATGGAGATCGCACGCAAGGTTTCACGCAAGAAACCTATCATTGTGATAAAATCAGGCAGGACTGCGGTTGGGTCGAGAGCTGTTTCTTCTCATACCGGCACGCTCGCAGGCTCAGATGAGGCTTACAATGCTGCATTTTCTCAGAGCAATGTCATAAGGGCCGATTCCGTTGAACAGCTAATGGATCTCATGCGTGCTTTTTCCAGCCAGCCAATACCTGATGGGCGAAACATTGCTATCATCACAAATGCTGGTGGACTTGGTATTCTAGCAGCAGATGCTTGTCAGTTCGCGGGGCTTTCCCTTTCATCATTTGATGAGAGTACGATTGAAAAGCTGCGGAGCAAACTTCCTCCGGCATCCAGTCTCTATAATCCGGTAGATGTATTGGGTGACGCTCGTCCTGACATCTACGGATTTGCAATTGAAACGATACTCGATGATCCGAACGTGGATGGTGTTATCCTTCTAACTTCTCCGCAGGCAATGACGGAAATTAAGAACATTGCGGAAGTGGTTGCTGAGAAATGTGCACATACGAAGAAGCCCATATTATGCAGTTTTGTGGGGGGTACGCGGATCGAAGAGGGTGAAGCTATCCTGAATCGCCATCATATTCCGAATTATCCTTTCCCCGAAAGAGCAGTTGTTAGCATGGCTGCTCTATGCGACTATGGCGTCATGAGGGAACATGAATATGTCCTGCCTGAGAAGTTCGATGTCGATAAGGAATTCGTATCTTCTCTGCTAAAGGATGCCATCTCGAATGGGAGGCGCACTCTTGGGCTCGAATCCTTTGATATTCTCAGGGCTTATGGCATACCTGTGGTTGAAACCCTCAATGTGAAGACGTTGCAAGGTACGTTAGATGCATGTGAGAATATGGGCTATCCCGTTGTGATGAAAGTGCTTTCTGCTGATATCTCCCACAAGACCGATGTGGGGGGTGTTCGCATAGGGCTTGAGAATGCGGATGATGTTGAGCGGGCATACCTCACAATGATGTCGGATGTGAGACGCTACATGCCACACGCAGTGGTCTCTGGTGTACAGGTCCAGAAAATGATCACTGGTGGTAAGGAGGTCATCATTGGTATGAACCGGGATGTGCAATTCGGTCCACTGCTTATGTTCGGTCTTGGCGGGACATACGTGGAAGTGCTTAAGGATGTGTCATTCAGTGTTGCTCCTGTTGGAGTGGATGTGCTCAAGAAGATGGTATCATCCATCAGGACATATCCTATATTGACAGGGATAAGGGGCGAGAGTCCTTCTGATATTGCATCGATCGTTGATACTCTTTGCAGGGTGTCACAACTTGTATCGGATTTCCCTGAGATACTTGAATTTGAGATAAATCCTCTGATGGTGTTGCCTGAAGGTCAGGGATGTGTTGCCATGGACATAAGGCTGACACTTGGAGGAGAATGAATATGCTGATAATTCAAATTAGAAGAAATGGAGGTTGGGCAGTTTGGCTTCAATATTGATAAGTTCCTCTGAGAAATATTCCGGAAAAAGTTCCCTGTGTATAGGTATTGGTACTATCCTTAAGGACAAGGGTTATTCTATCGGTTACATGAAACCGGTGGGTAACATGCTGGTGGATGTTAATGGTGTGCTCTCCGATGAAGATGCAGAGCAGGCGCGTAAGGTCTTCGACCTGAAAGATGATATTAAGAACATAACTCCTATACTTCTTACTGATAACCTTGTGGAAGATGCTCTCGCAGGTGTCGAAAAGCATCTTGATAAGACAATTCTCGATGCTTATGGCGAGATATCCAGGGACAAGGATGTTGTTCTTTTGGAAGGCACAGGCGGCATTGGTGGTGGGGCAATATACGGTCTGTCCGACCCGCAGGTTGCTTCTATTGTCGGGACCAAGATCCTTCTGGTCGCCCGATATGAGTCCATACATGCTGTGGATCGTATTCTTTCTGATATTGAATTGATACACGACCCGGATATGTTCGCAGGTGTCATTCTTAACGAAGTGGATGAAGGACAGCTTGAATATGTTTGTGAGCTGTTGGTTCCCTTCCTTGAAAATAAAGGGGTCAAAGTGCTTGGTGTGCTTCCAAAGGACACTACCCTTCGTTCGGTCCCTATCTCTGAGATAGTTGAAGACCTTCACGCAGAGGTTCTTGCAGGGTCTGAGAATCTCGATGTGCTTGTGGATCACTATCTTGTGGGGGCAATGGAAGTGAATTCCGCTATCAAATATTTTAGGCGTACTCCCAATTCTGTCGTGATCACAGGGGGCGACAGGTCTGATATTCAGATGGCTGCGATCGAGGCACGTGTGAAATGTCTTGTCCTGACCGGAAATCTTCAGCCAAGTGCAGCTGTACTTGGTAGTGCGGATGAGGCACAGATACCTGTGATCCTTGTTCGGGGGGATACGATGTCTACCATTGAAAGAATGGAGCGCCTCATTGGTCGTGCAAGGTTCAGGCGCGAACATAAGCTCGGTCGTATTGTGGAGCTTATTAATGACAATGTGGATCTCAAAGAGCTGATGTCGCTGATTGGCCTCTGATCTTCTTCATTCTTTTATATTTTTGAAAACATCCTTTGGGATCCAGATGGATATACATAAATATATATTGGTTTATAGTGTCGTGCACATCATTCATTTCAATTGCAAATTCAAATTATCAGGATTATATGATCAGCATTACCGGTGATGAATACCTTGACTGCTAAAGATTTTCTCACGATAGACGATTTTGATATAGGGGATAGAACAATTCTTGTGAGGGTGGACCTGAACTCTCCAATGAGTCCTGGCGGTGGCATACTTGATGATATGAGGATCAAAAGCCATATACCGACCCTTATGGACCTGGAGGATGCGAAGGTAGTGCTGTTAGCTCACCAGAGCCGACCAGGAAAGAACGATTTCACTACTATGCAACTACATGCTGATGTGATGTCCAGTTCACTGGGTCGGAAAGTTACCTATATCGATGATATTTTTGGTACCCATGCAAGAGATAGCATCGCTTCAATGGAAAAGGGGGATGTTATCCTTCTGGAGAATGTGCGTTTCTATTCTGAAGAAAGCTTGAGAAGACCTGTTGATGAACATCAGGGGACTCATATGGTGCGAAAACTTGCTCCGCTTTTCGATATTTTCCTGAACGATGCATTTGCGGTGTCCCATCGTTCCCATCTTTCGATCACAGGGTTTTCTGGAGTTCTTCCGTCTGGAGCAGGTCGTCTTATGGAGAGGGAAATAACTTCTCTTGATGTGAGCCTTAAAGGATCTGAATCTCCATGCATATTTGTTCTTGGCGGTGCGAAGGTCGATGATTCTCTCAAGGTGGCTGAGCATGTCCTTTCAAGTGGCGGTGCTGACAGGGTTCTGGTTACAGGAGTGGTCGCAAATGTCGTGCTTGCTGCATCAGGTGTTGATATTGGTGGACCTAATATGAAGTTCATCGAATCCCAGGGATATCTTGACCAGATAGATAAGGCGAAAAATATCCTGGAGAGATTCGATGGTAAGCTCGGTTTTCCAAGGGATGTTGCTCTTAATGATAATGGAGAACGTATCGAGGCAAACATCGATGATGTGGCTTCGTCAAATCTTCCAATTAATGATATCGGTCTTGAGACCATTGTAGCGTATTCAAGCGAGATTGAAAATGCGAAGACGGTTGTTTTAAATGGTCCTGCGGGCGTTTCTGAGATAGAGGGCTTTGAGATAGGCACCTCTGAGATCATCAAGGCAGCAACAAATGCCGGTTATTCAATTGCTGGCGGTGGCCACATTACTGCTGAAGTGCGTAATATGGGTTATGAGAAGATGTTCTCACACATAAGCACAGGTGGCGGGGCATGTATTGATTATCTTGCCGGGGACCTCTTGCCTGGCATTGAAGCTTTAAAGGTTGCTGCAAAAAGATATAGGGAATTTGAATGAAATCGTTGTGGGGGTTACTATGCTAAGTGCTTCTGAAGGGGAACAGACCGTAAGGCTCGCAAGGAATACTATTGAGTCATTTCTGAAAGATGGGGAACAATCAGATTCCATTGATCTGCCGGAGGTGTTCGGTGAATTGCGTGGTGTTTTCGTGACTCTGACAAAGAACGGCAATCTGCGAGGTTGTATCGGTCATCCTTATGCGGATTCGGTTTTGGAAAGTGCAATTGTCGATTCTGCGATCTCGGCGGCCACAAGGGACCCTCGTTTTCCAATGGTCGATATTTCCGAGATGTCTGATATTATCGTAGAGGTCACGGTCCTGACACAACCGGAACTTGTCGATGTTCTTCCGGATAAGTTGCCTGAGGTCATCGAAATCGGTCGTCATGGTCTGATCGCGAAGATGGGCATGTATCAGGGGCTGTTGCTTCCGCAGGTCGCACCGGAGAACGATTTTGATGCTATCGATCTTTTAAACCATACCTGTCTAAAGGCAGGCTTGCCACAGGATGCATGGCTTACTGGTGCACAGATGTACTGGTTCGAAGGGCAGATATTCAAAGAGGTTGAGCCCCGTGGGGATATCGAGGAAAATAAGTTCAATTCCTGTTGTAAGTGAAAATAGAGTAGGTGAAAGAAATGCTTTCATCTATATTTCTTCATGGTCTTCAGAAGGTCGGTCACGTTCGTTTCTAGCTCATTTGCGGACTCTCCGATCATGAGATTTACAAGTCCTTCAGGTCCCAGTGTCCTGAAATCGGTTTTCAGGCCGATGATCGTCTTCTTCTTAGAATATGCATACCCTATTTCCCACGCTGTGCCTGAATCAATATCACTGCCGCCATCAAGGACTGCTACCACTATATCACAATTGTCAACTGCTTCAAGGTTCAACTGGAATATCTTGTTGGAGTCCATCTCTTCCCTTGCTGCTTCTGTATCGTTGGAATCTTCCTGTGGCACAAAGACATCGAATCCTAGATCTTTCAGTGCAGTTTCCAGTTTCCTGTTATAATCCTGTTCAGCTTCTGAAAAAAGTGGTGCTGCCAAATATATATTTTTGGTAGTATTCATTTTATCTCCTTTAGTCTTAATAGTGCCCTCTACGTAATGTTGGTCAAGGTTGATAATTATTCTTATTTAGAAAATAACAAGCTTAATTAGTATTGGAAATATACATAGCACCATGACCGATATGATAAATGCAGGAATTGTCGGAGCTTCCGGTTATACCGGTGGTGAACTGATGCGTCTGCTTTTGAACCATCCGTATGTCAATATTGAAACGGCTACTTCACGCCGTTTGTCAGGTGAAGCGGTAAGTGACACTCACAAACATCTGCGCGGACTGGTGGATATTGAATTTGAGGACCTTTCTCCTGAAGATATCAGGGGTAGATGTGATGTTGTCTTCGTAGCTGTACCCCATGGGACCGCAATGAACATAGTTCCCGAGCTTATTGATGATAATACTAAAGTTATCGATCTTAGTGCCGATTATCGTTTGAAGACAAGTGTCTTCGAACAGGTCTACAATATGGAGCATGTTGACCCAAGGGATGCTGTTTTCGGTCTTGTAGAACTCCATCCTGAAGTGAAGGATGAGTCCTTCGTTGCAAATCCGGGATGTTATCCCACAGGTGCAATTCTGTCAGCTGCTCCTCTTACGGCTGCAAAACTTCTCAAGATGGCCATATTCGATTCCAAATCCGGAATAACCGGGGCAGGGATAAATCCTACAATGGTGTCCCATTATCCTAACATGGCAGAAAATGTCCAGGCATATAAACTGACCACTCACAGGCATCGGGAAGAGATTCTTCAGGAACTGAACCGGTTGGACAATGCTTTCACTGATGTGAATTTCACACCACACGTTGTTCCTTCCATTCGTGGTATTCTTACCACTGCACATCTTTTCACAAAGGAGAAAATGTCGTTGGAGGATGTACGCGGTCTTTATCACGAATTCTACAAGAACAAGCCTTTTGTGAGGGTCGTTGATGATATTCCTTCCCTTAGCGCTGTAAAGGGCTCAAACTTCTGTGATATTGGGTTTGAGGTAGATGCCAACACCGGGCGTGTCGTTGTTGTTTCAGCAATTGATAATCTGGTAAAGGGTGCTTCAGGTCAGGCGATCCAGAACATGAACCTTATGTGCGGTTTTGATGAGACCACCGGTCTTCGTATAGCTGCAACATCCCCATAAATTACATAGGAGATTTGATCATGAATGTAAAAGATATTATGAGCAGTAATGTCATTGTATGCAGTCCACAGGATACTATTAGCAGTACTGCACAGTTGTTAAAGAAAAAGAACATTAGCGGTGTTCCTGTTGTTGATGAGGGCAAGGTCGTAGGGATAGTTTCCGAAGTTGACCTATTGAAATTGCTTAACATCCCTGAACATGGTGGTCTCTGGCTTCCCAGTCCTTTCGAGATAATTGAGATACCTATACGTGAGCTCATTGGTTGGGAAGATACCAAAAAGATGCTTTCTGATGTTGGTTCAAAACCTGTCAGCGACATAATGGAAAAGGATGTGTTCACGATAGGTCTGGAAAGTTCAGTGGAGGACGCTTCCAGATCAATGAGCCGGCACAAAATTAACAGACTTCCTGTTGTCGATAATGGTGAAATTGTAGGCCTTATAACCCGCGGTGACATCATTCGCGGTCTTGCAGGTATTTAAAGTGATGTTATGAAAACTAAAGATAGCGGCCTATGTGCAGTAAAAGGAGTTCGTGCTTTCGGTATCAAGCCGGGAAAAATGGGCCTTGCGATAATCGTGGCTGAAGGGAATGCTGCGGGCGTTTTTACCAGGAATAAGGTCATAGCTGCTCCACTGATCGTTACAAGGGAAGCCCTTGGTAAGAATGGCAGACTGGCAGCGGTGATAGCAAACAGTGGAAATGCCAATGCTTTTACAGGTGAGCAAGGTCTCGCCGATGCAAGGGAAATGGTCTCTATCCTTTCTGAAAGACTGGGTGTCGATAGTGACCTTGTCGCAGTGGCATCTACCGGTGTTATTGGCAGGAAGCTCGATATTGACTGGATACGTGATAATGTCGATGAAGTGATGAGCGGTCTTGTAGCATCACCTCAGGGTAACAGCCATGCTGCAAGGGCCATAATGACCACTGATACGTTCCCAAAGATGACTGCGATAGAGCTTGATTGTGGTGTATGTATAGGCGGGATCGCAAAGGGTTCCGGCATGATTGAGCCTAACATGGGAACTATGCTTGGTTTTGTCTACACTGATGCAGCTCTTTCATCGGACGTACTTGATGGATGCCTCAGGGAAGCAGTTGACCGAAGCTTCAATATGGTCGTAGTGGATGGGGACACAAGTACTAATGATATGGTGCTTCTTACAGCTACGGGAGCTACCGGTATCTCTCCTGATATAAATGAATTTAAGGAAGGACTTGAGCATGTTCTTGTAGACCTTGCAAAACAGATCGCAAAGGACGGTGAAGGTGCTACCCGGCTTATCGAAGCACAGGTAACTGGTGCAATCTCTGAGGAGGATGCTCGCCTTGTCGCAAAAGCCATTGTACGTTCTCCGCTTGTGAAATCTGCTATTTTCGGCAAGGATCCGAATTGGGGTAGAGTTGTTGCAGCAGCAGGATATTCCGGTGCTGAACTGGAGCAGGATAGGCTATCTCTTGCTTTTTCTAATGGTGTGGATACTGTTTATCTTGTGGATGGGGGTAAGATCCTCTCTGAAGATAAAGAACACCTGCAGAAGCTGGAAGCTATCATGGGAAGTTTGGAAGTCATTATCATGGTGGGCCTTGCTCTTGGCAGTGCAAATGCGAAGGCATGGGGTTGTGATCTTACGTATGATTATGTAAGGATCAATTCTGAATATACTACATGATACTGCTTTGACGTTTTTTTATCGAAGGTGATCTTATGAATATTAGAGAGTGGGAATTTGTTTATCGTGAGTCCTATGATGACATTTGTTCGTCTCTGGACAATGTAAAGGGTATGTTCGTAGCTTACAACAGTAACATTGATGCTATCAAACATGTGAGTGAGGAAGATATTTCCATGCTGTTGGCTCAGGTTGACCAAAATGAAGTCCAAGATAAGTTGTTTGAATATCCTCGGCAGATCGATTCTCCTTCCGATCTTATGGCAAGACTTATTATTGCTATGCGGGATGGAAAAGCTGCAGAGGTTCCGACAAATACGACTGATATCCATGAGTGGCTTACTGATCATTTGGGGTTTGATAATGCACGAATGGGTGGTCAGGCAGGTATAATCTCTAATCTTCTGGCATCTATCGGACAAAATGTGATAACGTATGTCCCCTGGCTTTCCGCGGAACAGGCCGAATATTTTGTAGATTCGGACAATCTTTTATTTCCTGTTGTTGAAGGCGATCAGCTTAGACTTGTTCGTCCCAGGGATGCTTATGATCCTCAAAATAAATCTAAGGTGAACTGGATACTTGAATTCTCAAAAGGTATGGGTGTCAATTTTAAAGGAGAACATTTCATTGTGCCAAGGGACAATCGTCTCATCATCTCTTCTCGTCCAAAATGGATTCGTATAGAGATGGTTCCGGAATTGTATGAGCGGATACCTTCTCTTCAGGCGAATATAGATGGTGCGCTACTTGCCGGTTATCAGATGATAAAAGAAAAGTATGAGGATGGTTCGACCTATATGGATTACATTGATAAAGCTGTCAATGTGATAGAAAGGCTAAAGGAAGGAAATCCGAATATCCGCATACATGTGGAGTTCACGTCCATTCAAAATAAGCTTATCAGACAATCTATCCTTAAATATATCGTAAAAAAGCACGTTCATTCATTGGGGCTTGATACAGTTGAAGTCGCAAATGCGTTGAACGTTCTTGGTTATGAAGAGCTTGCATATTCTGTCATCAATAAGGGCGAGAATGCGATAGTTTCTCTTTTTGAAGGTGCGGTGAAGCTTTTAAAAGAGCTGGAACTTGAAAGGGTGCACGTCCATTCTCTTGGCTTTTACATCTGTGTTGTTGCTAAGGATTGTCCTGTGTCTGTTCTCGATCATCGTAAAGCATTGTTGTTTGCTTCCACTACCGCAGCTTCACAGGCATTACTTGGGGAGATCGTTTCACTCGAAAGTACAGTTGCAGGTCTTGATGTTCCTGTTTCTGACAAAGGACATGGTGACCTTGGGAGATTGGAGGACCATCTTGTGAATAGTGGCATGTGCTGTATGGAGGATTTCGAGAATGGCTGTATTCGTACACCCCAGTATGATGCTATTGTTATTCCTACAAAGGTTGTTAGTGAGCCAGTAGCTACCGTTGGCATTGGCGATGTCATTTCAGCAGCTGCATTTGCAGGTTTTCTTTCAAAGCTTAAATGAGGTAAGATGATGAAGTTCCTCTGCGGCTACAACATGAATTTGGATGCTGTTTATTCTATTACAGGGGAAGATATTGCTGAATTGCTGGAATTAGTGGATGGGGATGTTCTATTCGACAGTTTTCAGCGTTCTTCGGGCGCTATCACTTCGATCTCTGATCTCATTGCAGGTCTTGTTGGCTGCATGCAGGATGGGACAGGCGCTGAATGGTTCATTCAGGAAGTGTCCGTTTTTAGGTTTCTGATGGACCATTTTTATGACCGGGCGGTGATACGTGTTGGTGGAAATATGGCGATCATGGCAAACGTTATGTCTGAGATGGGAGCAGAAGAGGTTGTCGTTAATCCGGTGGGGGATGTTGGATCGATAAGGCCGTTGATATCAGGAAAGAATGTGATCTTTCCAGAAGAACGTGATAATAATCTGAAAAGCAGTCTTAAAGGTGCTAAAGAAAAGATCGTACATTTTGTCTTTGACTTTAAGGAAGGGCTTAGTTTTGAGCTTTTCGGGAAGAATATCACTGTTCCGAGGGAGAACCGGTTCATTGCTACTTATGATAATGTGAATACTGAACTCTATATATCTCCTGCTTTTGAAGATTACAGTCTTGAATATGTGAAAGTTGCGAATGGTGCTATTGTTTCAGGTTTTAATCAGCTTCGTTCAAGTTATCCAGATAGTTCTGGTCCTGTTGAGAAGTTTGAAAAAGCTCTGTTTTTGATAAAGGAATGGAAAGAATTAAATTCGGATCTGCTGGTCCATGCTGAGCTTGGACATTTTTCCACCTATGAGATGGCAGTTTTCATATTTACGGAACTTTCGGGCATTGTGGACAGTATTGGGATGAACGAGGATGAAATAGCTATGTTATTTGAGATACATGGCATTCCAAAAGAACGATTTCAGGAGATAAATTCAATTGTTATAGTTGAAGCATGTGTGAAATGTATTCATGCAACCGGCCTTAAGAAAATGGTTGTCCATACTCGTGATTTTATTATATCGGTCTTTAGAGATACGGTCTCTTCATGTAATCATGAGATGCAAAGTCTGGAATTTGGAATTATGTGTGCTGCATTTTTTGCAGCGACAGGTAAACTTCCATATAGACCCGATATTGAAAGTTCCGTGACTAAGTTTTCCAGAAGTGAATACGGGTTATAGCAGATGGGAAGTGTTCAAGATCTTCTGGATGGGGATGTTGTCCAAATGGGTTCAGAAGTGGGATTGTGCGGGAAATATGGTTGTCTCAACGTTTGTATTTTGCCAACTTTGCTTTGCGATGATCCCATATCTACGGTCGGATTGGGGGATACGGTTATGTCAGCTGCATTTTTGAGATGGGTAGAACTTTTGAATAGTTAAACCCGATATATTTTCGTACATACATTTAAAGGATGTATTATTATCTTTCAGATTCAATATTATATTTATATTATGCTAGTACTTCTATATTCTTTTAAATAATACTTTCACCTCGCTTGGCTGTCTGTTATATATTTAAGTGCCAATTTATCAACTAATGAGTGCTTATAGACAGAACGAACATCATCTGACCTTATCAGAGAGAATGCAGATCCTCTCTGCAGGTACTAAATATGACAGTTGCAATCAGAGTGCTGTCTGTCATGCTTTTGGTCCCGATGGAAGGTGTATACAGCTCTATAAGACACTGTTATCGAATTCCTGTGCAGGGGAGTGTGCCTATTGTCCGAACCGCTGTGAGCGTGAGACTAAAAGAGCCTTTCTTGAACCCGTAGAAATTGCAAAGATCACCTGGTCATTTTACAGAAGGAATGCCATCGACGGTCTGTTCCTGTCTTCTGGCATCATGGGGGATGCAGAGTATACTTCGCAGAAGCAATTAGAGGTGGTGGAGCTGTTGCGTGGTCAGGGGTTTAAAGGCTACATCAATATTCGCGTGATGCCTGGCACTCCGAAATATCTGCTTGAGCAGATCGCAGACCATGCCGATAAGTTTGGTGTAAATGCAGAGACTACCAATTCCGTTAATTATTCAGAGATATGTCCGAATTTTGATTATAAGAACGATGTTCTGCAGAGGCTGAAATGGACAAGGGACCTCATTGAGAAGAAAAGAAGTGAATACTCCGGTATGGGGAAAATGGTTGGTGCAAATGACACTCAATTCGTGTTGGGTGCGGTCGCTGAGTCTGACAAAGAGGTCGTGAAGACGGTCCACAGGTTCATGGACAAGTATGCATTGCGAAGACCTTATTTTATGAGCTTTGACCCTGTCCCTGATACTCCGCTCGAGAATGGTTCACCTTCACCTAAATGGCGTGAGCAGAGGTTGTATCAGATGTCCTTTCTTTTAAAGGACTATGGTCTCAGGTCAAGCGATTTCGATGAGATCTACGATGAGTATGGCTATCTTTCAAATGCTGACCCAAAGGAAGTGCTTGCACGATCACAGCCGGATCGTTTTCCGGTGGATATCAATTCCGCTGAAATGTCCGAGTTGCTTATGGTTCCCGGAATTGGGCCGATAAGTGCTAACCGTATCGTGCGTGCCCGTCCGATAGTTTCCGAGCAGGAACTTTGCCGGGTGGGTGTGGTAGTTTCCCGTGCAAGACCTTACATTTCTATCAATGGTTCAAGGCAGATGAACCTTTCATCCTTTATGGGGGCATGTTCATGATAATAGCATTTAGGTCAAGTGTAGAAGGGGTGCTGCTTGCATGTTTAGCTTTCAGGGATGATCCTGGTTCTGAACTGATATTTGCTAACGATGTGGGGGAGCTTAAGAGGAAACTCGATCTTTCAGGTATTGAGGGTGAGATCAATATGGTAGGGTTTGATCCTTCCTATAGGTCCGAGTCCTTATCTAAGGAGATATTTGGGAAAAGTAAACCTCGTATGGCAAGGTTCGACCCTGAACCTCTAAGGTACGTAGATCTTCTTCTAAGGCACAAGGGTTGTGATCCTGCTGGACTTGTGCGATTGTTAGTTTCCTGCAATGGTGATTCTGATATACTCTATTCAGGGAATGACATGATCGCGAAACGTTACTATAATTATATGCGTGAAGTGGGCAAGGCATATGAGAGGTTGTGTATGTTCGCACGTCCGGAGCTTAAAGGTGGCATTCTGTCTGTTGTTATTGATACTCCTCACGATATTGCTGATATGTTCTGCAGGTGGCTTGTCAGAAAAAATCCAGATGTTCCTGTAGCCGTTATTAAAAATGATTCTGCGTGGGTGGGCAACGGTGATCTTATTGGACTTGATCGGTTTGCAAAGATCACTGCATCCTTTGTGGAAAGCCTTCGGTCAACATCAAGATCAGATGATGTGGATAAACTCTGGGATCTCTACTATAATTCCCAGATGATAGATTCAAGGAGAAATCCTGGGCTTGCGAAAAAAATGCAGCCTAAAAGTTCTGCTTCGGTAAGCAAGATGGCAAAAAGAGACCGGTATAAGGTTGAAAGGGGCATTGCCAGCTGTACCCTTGATAGTTTTGCATGAAGATGGGTGATATAATGAACGGGTTACAGGATATTCCGCGTATTGGTGAGAAAATGGCGAAACGCTTTCAGGAGCATTTTGGTGGGGAGGATAGGGCAATGGATGCTATTTTAAGCGGTGATATCGCAAGTATTTCCGAAGTTGAAGGAGTAGGGCAAAGATATGCTATTTCTCTTGTACACGAAGTGCGTGCACAGTTCGAAGGTGTTAGTATGGAAGATTTCCTTAAGACAAAGGAAGCTTCGGATATCTATGAGAGGCTTCTGGATATCATCAAGCAGTTCACACATACAAGATATGCAAAGGACAAGCTTCATGTCTACATACCTTATCCTGCAAGCAAAAAGGCACTCATCGAGGATATTAGGAAGGATGTTGCCGGGTATATGAGGACTGCTTGCGTATTGGGTGACAATGAAGAACTTATCACGCTTCTATCCAATGTAAAGGCTCTGGATGTCAAATGCAACCCGCCGAAAGTTAGGTCCAGGGCAATTCTGACTGCCGATAGCAAGCAGTATGAAGTTGCACGGCAGATGTTCGGGGATCTTCTGGATGTCCAGTTCGTGAAGGGTGCGGGGGAGTTCGTTGATACTGCAAGAGGGTATTCCCATGTTGTTGCTGCTGATGACAAGTGCATGGCCTTTGACCTTCCTGAAGATGTTGATCCTGAGTTCATTCCTGATATTCGCAAAGCAAATATGTGGCAGATAGTGCCGGAGAAGGAGATCTACTTCTTTGCGAGGAATCTTAATACGCTTGAATGCTGTATCCAAATGGTTGAGATATTACGCTGTTCAGGTATATGTTCCCTTGAAGATATTGCGGACGATGATATTGAAAGATTAAAGCAGACTCTTTCTCTTATAGATGGGGATGGGGATGTCAGGGAGGGTTCTGATAATCGTATCGATCGTCTTATGATGATCTCCAGAAATGTCGATAATTGTGTTTCAGAAACCATTACTGCTGCCAATGTCACTCTTAATTCCTGTCTGGAAGAGAGCAAACTTACGCTTAGTGGTCAGGACATGCTTAAGGTAATGAACGGGAAAATGGAGATAAAGGACCTGCTCGAAAAAGAGCTGTTCCATTCTTACAGTTCTGTTATCAAGACCGCAAAAGAAAAGATCGTGGCGGACCTTGCGCTTGAAAGGAATGAGCTGTTGTCCCTTGATTCCTTTTTCTCGGATGAGATCACCTATCCTCTTGAAGTGAAACAGGAATGCCTGTATTCTTTTAAGCAGCAGATCGTAAATCAAGTGGAAAAACTGAAGGTTCGGCACAAATGCAATATTGCGAGGACACTCTCGGAGTTCCATGATGTTGCTCAGAGGATGGTTCATGAAGCCCTTGATTTCGATGTGGGCTTTTCAATAGGTTGCTTTGCAAAGGAGTTCGACCTTCATCTTCCTGATTTCATTGAAGGGACTGGTATTGCGTTCGAGTCGGCATCGAACCTTTTCATAAGAACTCGGCATGGTTCGGTCGTACCTATTGATTATTCGGTAGGCAATACCTCCTATGATCCTGATGGGAATGGCAGTCGAGTTGTCCTTTTGAGTGGTGTCAATTCAGGAGGAAAGACCTCTCTGCTTGAATTGGTGGCACAGTGCGTTATTCTTGCCCACATGGGCTTCCCAACTCCTGCGGTGAACATGGAGATAGGTCTTGCGGAAGAGTTCTATCATTTCGGAAAATCCAAAGGTACCCTGGACGCCGGAGCTTTCGAGACCACACTTGTTGATTTTTCAGTTGTTGCAAACGATTCTCCAAAGCTTGTTCTGGCAGATGAACTGGAATCCATTACTGAGCCGGGAGCTTCTGCAAAGATAATTTCGGGAATACTGGAGGTGCTTTCTGAGAATGATAATGGCATGTCGATTTTCGTGTCACATTTATCAGAACTTATCCTTGAGAACACTGAATGCAATGTACGAGTTGACGGTATCGAAGCAAGCGGGCTTGATAAGGACCTGAACCTCATAGTTGAAAGGACGCCAAGGTATAATTATGTTGCAAAGAGCACTCCCGAGCTCATAGTCGAGCGTTTGTCAAGAAAGTCAAATGGTCTGGAGCAGGACTTCTATAAAAGATTGCAAAAAAAGTTCAAGTAAGCCGTAAGAATACGGCTTTTTCGCTTTGTTAGGCTGCTTTAAAGCACACCTTTTGTACTTTTGATGCCTTCGCCTTCTATTTTAACAGCACGGCGGAGGGCGTATGCAAATGCCTTGAAAAGGGCCTCTATCTTGTGGTGGTCATTGTAACCTGTGACAGCTATGTGCAGGTTCATCTTTGAATTGTCTGTGAGGGATTCAAAGAAATGTCTCACAAGTTGAGTGTTCATTTCACCAACTCTTGGAGCTTCGAACTCAGCCTTCATTACGAGATAGGTTCTTCCTCCCAGGTCCAGGACCACATCTGCAAGCGCCTCATCCATTGGGATACGTGCATCTCCGAATCTGGCAATTCCGTCCTTATCTCCGAGTGCTTCAGAGAGCGCCTGACCAAGAACTATTGCAGTGTCCTCTATCAGGTGATGTTCATCAACGATCAGGTCACCGGTGGCTTCGATGATCAGATCTAAATTTCCGTGTTTGGCAAAAGAGGTCAGCATATGGTCAAAAAATCCTATTCCGGTATCAATGTTGGATGAACCGGTGCCATCCAGCTCGAGTTCCATCTGGATGTCCGTCTCTTTTGTCTTACGTGTGATCTTTGCGTTTCTCATACTTTTCCTCTGGCCGATTTCGATAATCAATTTTTATCACTGATTATATTTATTGCTTCCGTCAATGTGAACCTTTTCTTGTATAATGCACTTCCCACAACAACACCTGCTGCACCGGTGTTCTTCAGCGTGACAATATCTTCAAGGGTGGTTACGCCACCAGATGCAATAACAGGTATGGTGACAGCATTGACAAGTTCTTCTGTAGGTTTTGGGTTTACTCCATTTAGCAGGCCTTCGGAGTCAATGTTCGTGAACAGGATGCTTCCGGCTCCCTTCTCTTCAAACTGGCTTCCCATCTCAACTGCTGTATGTTCTGATTCCTTTGTCCAACCTTCGATGGATATCTTTCCGTTCTTTGAATCGAGTGCAACATTTATGTGTTCACTTCCAAATTCATCGGAGAGTTTTTTGATAAGTTCGGGATCCTTTAACGCAGCTGTACTAAGAATTACTTTGTCAATACCAATATCGAGTAAGGTTGCAGCATCTTCGAAGGAGCGTATTCCTCCACCTACCTGGATGTATATTCCCTGTGGTTTGCATTTTTCGACGATCTTTTTTATAATAGGTGCATTTGTTCTGTTCCCTTCTATCGCACCATCAAGATCGATAAGATGTAGTGTTCTTGCACCCTGGGAAACCCAGTCAAGGGCGACTTCAACGGGGTCATCGAGGGATATCATCTCGCTTCCGGGCACGCCTTGGACGAGCTGCACACATTTGCCGCCTTTCATATCAACTGCTGGTATCACTTCAAAGCTCATCTTGTCACCTTTAGGGTATCATTCTTTCGATAGGCATCACAAGTATGTCAAAAGCACCTGCAGCTTTAAGCTTTGTAATAGTGGCAAAGATGATGTCTGCGTCCACGACGGCATGTACTGCCACGATATCTTCCTTGGATTCGACTTTCATTATAGTTGGTCCGGCAAGTCCGGGAAGTACTTCCTTTAAATCATCGACCACTGTGATTGGAGCGTTCATCATCAGATATCGCTTTGCTTTGGCATGCATTACGCTCTCAAGGGCTGTTTTGATGTGTTCTATCTTCTCTTCCGTTTTTGCGGTTTCGTGATTTGCGATCAGATATATGGATGATGAGAATACCTTTTCGATGACCTTGAGATGGTTCATTACAAGGGTCGTTCCTGAACTGGATATGTCCACAATGGCATCTGCAATGCCGACATGTGGTGTCATTTCACATGCACCGCTGACCTTTACTACATCAATTTTTATCCCGAGATCCTTGAAATACCTTGCAGTGATGCCGGGGAACTCAGTTGCCACACGCATTCCATCAAGGTCATTTGCCGATGAGATATCTGATTCTTCAGGTACTGCAAGTACAAGGTCTGCTCCTCCATATTTTAGGTCAAGGAGCATCTCAACATCTGATTCGGTCTCAGAGATAAGGTCCAGTCCGGTGATGCCGACATCTGCTGCTCCATCCTGGACATATTCCGGAATGTCTGCTGCTCTTGCGAACAGGAATGTGATCTCCGGATCGTTTGTTTTTGCAAACAGCTTTCTGTTGGAACCTCCAAGTACGGGAAGTCCTGCTTCCTTGAACATCTGTATGGTGGGCTCGTGTAATCTTCCTTTGTTAGGTATTGCAATACGTATCATATGAAGTCCTTCTCACAGAACGGGTTTAGTTGTATTTGTTCTATTTATTATAGAACTGTTCTTGGGTCTATGTCTTGAAACACATTTATCCTTTATAAGTATTGCATGGTAGCATTGAGACTATTGACATTATCTCTTTTTCTTTTTATTACTTTTTATTATTACCTGAGGTTATTAATGCGCACGTGGGTAGTAATGATTATATATAAATTGTTCATCTTATACACTAAATCCAACTGACATGTGGTTTTCACATTTCTATCTGATTTATTGAAATTTTTAAAAAGAGGCTAAATATGATCCGAAATATCAAAGTGGAACATCTCCATGAGACTCCTATCGAAAAACAGGAGACCGAACTTGTTGAAAGAAAGGGTGTAGGTCATCCGGACAGTATCAGCGACGGTCTTGCAGAAGCTGTGAGCCGTGCTCTTTGTAAAGAATACATTGACAAGTGTGGAGCTATTCTTCACCACAACACCGATGAGACTCAGATTGTTGCAGGACGCTCCCGTCCTGAGTTCGGAGGCGGTGAGGTCCTCAAGCCTATTTACACTCTTCTTGTGGGGAGGGCTACCATGGAATTCGATGGTATGGAGATCCCTGCAGAGACAGTTGCCCTTCAGGCTGCACGTGAATATGTCCGTAATACAATTCCTGCTATGGACCTTGAGCGTGATATGATCATTGATTGCAAGCTCGGTACAGGCTCTTCTGATCTTAGGGATGTTTTCACCAGGGACCATGTTCCAATGGCGAACGACACTTCATTCGGTGTAGGTCATGCTCCTTTCTCTGAACTTGAACAGGTTGTTTACAATACTGAGAGGCAGCTTTTGACGGATCTTAAGAAAAAGAAGATCCCTGGAATTGGGGAAGACATAAAGGTCATGGGTCTCAGGGAAAATAATGATATCTCTCTTACTATATGCTGTGGTATGGTCGGTAGACACATCGATGACATGGACCACTACATAAATGCAAAGGAAGAGATGACCGAATACGTTCTTGATCTTGCTACCAAGTACACCGACAGGACAGTTTCAGCCCGCATCAATGCTGCTGACAAGGTCGATGGTGGCTGTGATTGTGTTTTCCTTACCGTTACAGGTACATCTGCTGAAATGGGTGATGATGGTTCAGTAGGGCGTGGAAACAGAAGCAACGGTCTTATTACTCCAAGCAGGCCAATGAGCATGGAAGCAACAAGCGGTAAGAACCCTATCAACCACATTGGTAAGATCTATAACTTGCTCTCTACCCAGATGGCAAGGGATGTTGTCAGTGCTGTTGATGAAGTAAGCGATGTTCATATCAAGCTTCTCTCCCAGATCGGAATGCCTATCGATCAGCCACTTGTGGCAAGTGCACAGGTAATACCTGAAGATGGTGCTAACTTTGCTCACATCCAATCCGAAGCGGTAGTCGTCATTGATGACTGGCTTGAGAATATCACTAAGATTACCGATATGGTGGTTAAAGGCGAACTTGATACTTTCTAATTTCGATATATCTTATATATTGGGACATAGATGTATGCGAGATCCGTTTTCGATCAAAACTGCCCCATCCTTTTTATTTTTACGGTATTTCTGTCATTTTCTAATATTTTCTTCGATTTTTTCACATCTCTATATGCGGTTTCTACATTTCGGTCTATTCTTTGTCCATTTTGATCGTCATTATGTTCATATGCATCCCCTCTGTGGGTCGATTGGCGAAAAGAATAAGTATTATTATATCTATAGAGGGGTTGTATCTCACTCAAGTGGGATGGGATTATGCTGATTTCAGTATGACCCGCCTTAACTCAGTGGTAGAGTGCGCGGCTGTAGTATGGAATATGCGACTTGTCGCACATATCGCGCAGGCACCGCGATGTCCCCGGTTCGAGTCTGGGAGGCGGGACTTAACATCCTAAATTCGCGAAAGGTTTATATGCCTATCAGCGTATTAGGGGTGTGCTCACACAGCAAATAAACGCAATGTCCGAATAGTGTAGAGGCCTATCATGGAGCCCTGTCGAGGCTCCGACTCGGGTTCGAATCCCGGTTCGGGCGTACAATCTTACCGGCTGAAAATGCCGGTAAACATATCTTTTTCTAATACATTTTGATTTCATGTTGATTTTTTCTTTCAGGTCCTTAAAACTGCTTCTCAGTTCGGGGTTTGTGTTTTTGAGATAGCTTTATATATAATGAGCAGTTTTCGAGAAACGTTATTATAATACTGCTTACTTCCGACTGTAGCATGAAAGTGATCACATGGCATACAAAATAACAGAGAAACGTCAGTTGGTGCCGGATGTGCACCTGATGAACATCCAGGCTCCCGATGTGGCTGCGGCTGCAAATGCAGGGCAGTTCATTATTCTTCGCATCGATGAAGCCGGTGAGAGGATCCCTCTTACAATCGCAGACTACAATGCAGATGAAGGGTCTGTCACCATTATCTTCCAGGAAATGGGGAAAACGACAAAACAGCTCGCAAAGATGAGTGCCGGCGAGGATCTTCTTGATTTTGTAGGGCCTCTTGGCAAAGAGTCCGAGATCGAAAAGCTCGGGACTGTTGTGCTTGTTGGCGGCGGTGTTGGTATCGCTCCTATCTATCCTCAGGCAAAAGAATATCGTGCAGCTGGAAACAAGGTAATTTCCATTATTGGGGCACGCAATAAGGACATGCTCATACTTGAGGATGAGATGATCGCTGCCAGTGATGAAGTTCTTGTAGCGACTGATGATGGTTCAAAGGGCCACCATGGTTTTGTAACGGACCTTGTCAAGCAACTTCTTGATGGTGATGAACATATCGACAGGATCGTAGCCATCGGTCCTCCTATTATGATGCGCGCAGTTGCAGGTGTTACTGCCTCATATGATGTTGAGACACTCGTTAGCCTTAATCCGATAATGGTCGATGGTACCGGTATGTGCGGTGGCTGCCGTGTCAATGTTGGCGGTGAGGTCAAATTCGCTTGTGTGGATGGGCCTGAGTTCAACGCAAAGGATGTGGACTTCAATCTGTTGATGAGTCGTCTGTCCTTTTATCGTAAAGAAGAAGCTGATGCTATCACAAAGTCCCAGAAAGGCTGTGGGGATGATTGCAAATGTCAATAAGACCGAAAATGCCACAGCAAGCTCCTGAAGATCGTATCACTAACTTTGATGAGGTCGCTTTAGGATACACTGAAGAACAGGCTATCCTTGAAGCAGAGCGCTGCCTTGAGTGTAAGAACCCTAAATGTGTGGAAGGCTGTCCTGTGAACATTGATATTCCAGGCTTTATCTCAAAGATCAAGGAAGGCGACTTCCAGGAAGCTATCAATATCATAAAAGCCACGAATATTCTTCCTGCTGTATGCGGTCGTGTATGCCCTCAGGAAGAGCAGTGTGAGAAACTTTGTATCCTCGGAAAGAAAAGCGAACCAATTGCCATTGGTCGCCTTGAAAGGATCTGCGCAGATATTGAGCGAAAAGTTGGTGTAAAGGACCCTGTTGTAGCACAATCTACCGGTAAGACCGTGGCAATAGTCGGTTCAGGTCCTGCAGGTCTGACAGCAGCTTCTGACCTTGCAAAGGCAGGTCATTCAGTTACAATATTCGAAGCCCTGCATGAGGCAGGTGGTGTACTTGTCTATGGTATTCCTGAGTTCAGACTTCCAAAGGCAATTGTGAAGGAAGAGGTGGATCATATTCGTAAGCTCGGTGCTGATATCAAAATGGATTACGTTATCGGTCGCATACTGACCCTTGACCAGCTAACTGACAGATTCGATGCGGTCTTCCTCGGAACCGGTGCAGGTCTGCCAAAGTTCATGGGTATCGAGGGTGAGAACCTCAATGGTGTCTATTCTGCCAATGAGTTCCTTACGCGTGTGAACCTGATGAAGGCATACAATAATGATTTCGACACTCCAATAAAGCGAGGCAGCAACGTTATTGTCGTAGGTGGCGGGAATGTGGCAATGGATGCTGCACGCAGTGCTTTAAGACTTGGTGCAGATGAGGTCAGCATTGTTTACAGGCGCAGCGATGAGGAACTTCCTGCAAGGCGCGAGGAGATCGAGCATGCAAAGGAAGAAGGTATTGTGTTCCGATTACTGACCAATCCTGTGCGTATCATCGAAGGCGAGAACATGTCTGTCAATGGCGTTGAATGTATTAAGATGGAACTTGGAGAACCCGATGATTCAGGACGCAGGCGGCCTGAGGTCGTAGAAGGCTCTGAGCACATAGTCGATGCTGATATTGTTATAATGGCCATAGGTACTTCACCGAACCCCATCATTTTCGATGGTTCAAAAGGTCTCGAGGTTACGCCATGGGGTACAATTGTCGTAGATGAGTCCGGTATGTCCTCCATTGAAGGCGTTTGTGCCGGCGGTGATGCAGTGACCGGTGCAGCAACCGTTATCAGTGCAATGGGTGCAGGCAAGCTGGCAGCTGATACCATCAACAACTATCTTTCAAAATAATTGGATGAGTGGCAGATATATTGATCTGCCATCTCTTTTTTTATATTTTGCTTCTGACCATATGGAAGTATTTAATACCTGCCTATTCTATTCTTGAATTCAATGCATTTGAAAAAAAGCGATGCCCGAATTCACAAGATGCCTTCGAGAAAAGGCGTAGTTGATAAAAAGAAGCATTCAAGGAATCCAGTGTCTAACGAGCAGTCTACTATATACTGGTGTAAAAATTGCAATGTTCCCCTTCTCGATAAGAATTGTGGCGTCTGTGAAGGTGAGATATTTGAAATTAAGCTATCCGGGCCTGGCGACATAAGATTCTGTTCACCGTATGAACGTGAACTTCTAGGTAAGCTTTTGCTTTCTGAATTTGGCTGTGATCCTTTGGGTGAAAGGCTGGTCCTGTTGAACAAGATATCCGGGGAGGATAAGACCGCTCAGGTCATAGTGGACGGTCTGGACATCGGCACTCTTCTTTTTGATATGTCCCTGATGGAGCACCACTTCGAGATATCTGTGGCAGGAGCACAGGTATTTCATGGACTTATCGGTAGTAGAACCGTCACTCTGAAAAAAACAAAAATGCATCTGAACGGAAAAAAGGTCAGTTCTGAACTGATCGAAAGTTCTACCAATGACATAAAAACAGGGGACCCTGTGATAGTTGTGTCCGGTAATCTCGTTGGGGTCGGGATATCACTTGTAGATAGTGATAATATGGCAACTGCAGATTGTCCTGTCTTAAGGGTTCGGAAGATATCCAGTGGTGACCTTAAGTTAAGCTCTAGGGTAGCAACTCTCGAAGATGCCATTACTGCTAATCTTCCTCACCTGCGAAAAATTGGTAAGAACGCAATGAATACCATCAAAGGAATTGCGAGCCAGAAGGAGCACCGCAAACTTCCTGTGCATGTCTCATTCAGTGGTGGAAAAGATAGCCTTGTTGTCCTTGATCTTACTCTAAGTGCCCTGAAAGGCAGGGATGTAAGGGCATTTTTCCTTAATACCGGTATCGAATTCCCTGAAACTGTGGAATTCGTTCATTCCCATTGCGAAAATAGGGGCATCGAACTTATTGAATCAAAAGCTGAAAATGCCTTTTGGGAGAATCTTGAGAGCTTTGGTCCTCCTGCAAAGGATTTCAGGTGGTGCTGCAAGGTTTGTAAACTTGGGCCCGCGGGTGCTATCATTGATCAATGCAGCGAGAATGGGGGTGTATGTCTGACCATTGATGGGAAGCGTAAATTTGAATCATTTTCCAGGTCAAATATCTCTGCCAGCGAAAAGAACCCCTTTGTTCCGAACCAGTTGAACATATTCCCTATTCGTGATTGGCGTGCCATTGAGGTATGGCTCTATATCTATTGGAGGAAGCTCGATTATAATCCACTCTATGATGTTGGTTTTGAACGGGTGGGCTGCTACCTTTGTCCTGCAGAACTGTCTGCTGAGTATGAAAGGCTGAAAGATCTCCATCCTTCTATCTATGATCGATGGAACAGTTTCCTTTTGAAATGGGCAAGGTCTAAAGGCCTTTCTGATGAATATGTGCGGCATGGTATGTGGCGCTGGAAAGAACTTCCTCCCAAAATGCTAAAACTTGCGAGCGAACTTGGTATTGAGACCGAACCCTCCAGTGTAATTGACGATTTCGATATTACGCTGACATCTGGTTTTTCACCATGCAGGGAAGGTGGCTTTACTGTGGAGGCAAGTGTCAAAGGTGTACTTGTCAGCGAAGCTTCTGCGATTCTGAACATGCTGGGTTCAACTGTCTTTTCTGAAGAACTCGGAATGGTCCTACTTAAAATGGATTCCGGAACTGTGAAATTCTTTTCATCAGGCAGTTTGAAGGTCACAGCGAATTCCAAAGAATATGCGCATTCCTGCCTTGAAGCGACTGCTAAGCAACTTTTGCGTGCGAGTAAGTGCACTGAATGTGGTATCTGTTTGAAGGTCTGTCCTGTAAATGCCATTGAATTGGGTTCGGAAAAAGGCAGGGTATACATAAATGATTCGTGTATAAGCTGTGGGAAATGCACTGATGGATGTGTGGTACTGAAATATTCGGACAAGATCCTTTCTGCCATGTTGAATGGCAGGAAGTGAACCTCTATTTTTGAGTGAACTTTTAATAGGGTGTAATTGCTATATTATATACTAATTAATATTATTCATACATATTTAGCGTGTATTCAATGGTCACAGATATATCGGGCGATTTGTTCCCTCAAATTAGTTCCAAATGGAAAATGGTTCTTAGTGTAGCTTTAGTTCTACTTTTTTCACTATTCATCATTATTCTCCTACCCATTGCTGATGGTATCATGCTGGGAATCGTATTCGCATATATTGGCCGCCCGATCTACAATTTTATAAAAATGAAACGCCATCTCGGTGCTCTGGTGGCTACGATGTTCATTGTGATCCCTATTGTGATGATACTTGGGATGGGCATCATCGAGATCGCTAATCAGTTGATGTGGATTGCTGAGAATCAGGGGGCAGTAATTGAGTCTCTACTCGATTTCATCCGCAATCTCAATATTCCGGATGCTTATTACGAGAACATTCGGCAAACAATATGGAATTCGTCTATCTCCATCCTCCCTCTTCTTGGGAATCTGGTTTTCGTATCCTATGCCCGCGGTATAGCAATGTTCATGATTAATCTGTTAGTTGCTGTTCTAGTTTGTTATTTCCTTCTTGCGGACGGGGATGGACTTTATCGTTCTGTTCTTAGAATTATTCCAAAAGGTAATCAGCATTTAGTTAAAAGATATGTCCATCACATGGATATTATCCTTAGTGGGGTTTTCATAGGGAATGCTTATGCAGCACTCTCAGTGAGCACTCTTTCGGTCATAGTGTTCTATGCTTTCGGTCTTTCGCATGTACTTGCACTGGCGACTCTCATATTCGTAGCATCGGTAATTCCAATGTTTGCAGGTTATATGGTCTTGGTAGTGCTTACGATCGTACGTTATTTCAGTTTGGGATTTGAAAGTGCGCTGATCTTCTTTGTTGTGTCGTCGATAATTATTTATGCTCCACCTGAATTTTTCTTGCGTCCTTATCTTGCAAGCATCAAATCACACATTCATCCTTTCTTGATCATGCTGGCTTTCCTCGGTGGTGCATTTGTTGGCGGTATCGCAGGTTTCTTTGCAGCACCCATACTTCTTGGTACTTTGGTATCGGCTTACCGTGTTTATGTTGAAGATCTGGAGTATGTTTCGCCTGAGACTTCAGCAGACGAATAAAATTTTTATAATTGAAGGTTTTAGACTTTTCAGTTTATTGCTGATAGTGAGATTATCTTTTAATATAATGGATCATATTTATTTTTAACAATAAAAGCTGGTTTTTATGACAGAGGTTATAGTAAATTCTGATGTATGTGGTTTCGTACATAATATACATGGTATCCTGGATGGTGGGAATATTGTGATAGATATCGATTCTCCTTGTGAGAAGATACAAAGAATGGGGCACCTGGAGGTTCCTATACTTGAGACCCTCGATATTAAGGATAATTATGTTATTGATAGGGCTCAGAAAGAGAATTGTTCATCAAATTGCCTTGTTCCATGTGCTATTCTGAATGTTTGCAAGATAGAAGCTGGATTTCTTGCTAGGTCACTTGTCAAAAAAGCGGGTGGATTGAGCATAGAATTTAAAGATGCTTGATCATTTCTTTTTTTCTTTGTTTTTAAGGACATGCCAAATATGGTTTCTACAATTGTTATTATCGTTCAGTTCCCTTGCAAAAGTATGGGTAATTATCTTTAATTGAGGAATGGTTCTGTTTTTCTAAATTCCTTTGTGTTCTCATCACAAAGGATATTTAAAGAATGTATGTATAACATGTCGCAAGACATCAAGTAATCATCCTGTCTTTTATGATCTTTACCGGAGATACTCAGATCTTGATCTATCTTCAATATTGTAGAGGTTGTTCTATTCACAGGACCATCAAGCGGTGAAATCATGCAATTATTACTCATTCATTCCGATTATATCGAATACGAAGTAAAAAAGAGCACTCCTGTGGCGGAAGAGATCGAAGAGTCCTTTAAACAGGGTCGTCTTGAGGACGCACTTACGGCATTCATGGCCGTTGAGAGCTTCGATGAGGCAAACCCTCAGGAGATAATCGATCGCGCAGTCTCTGAGATAGAGAATGTTGCAGGTCAGGTCAAGGCAGAGAATATAATGCTTTACCCTTATGCTCATTTAAGCTCCGACCTTTCATCTCCGAAAGTAGCTGTTTCAGTCCTAAAAGGCATTGAAAATGCACTTGAGGGCAAGTACAATGTCATGAGGGCTCCATTTGGCTGGTATAAGGCGTTCCGCATCAGTTGTAAAGGTCACCCGCTTTCTGAACTTTCCCGTACTATCAGGCTGGAAGGGGCTGTGCCATGCGGAAAGGTCGTCTCTTTGGATGCTGAAAAGAAAGAGGTTGTTTCTGAAGCCCTTAAAGCCGAGGATTCTGCAAAGTCCTACTGGCGTATTCTAACGCCTGATGGTGAGCTCCACGATGCAGAAACCTTTGATCTTACAGGCCATGATAATCTTCAGAAGTTTGTGGACTATGAGATATCCAAGAATAGGAACATAGAGAAAGCACCTCCTCATGTTGAACTTATGCGTCGTCTCGAGATCGCGGATTATGAACCGGGGTCTGATTCCGGCAACATGCGCTACTATCCAAAAGGCAGGTTGATGAAATCACTGATCGAGAACTTTGTTCTCGAGGAGTCTTCAAAGATCGGGGCAATGGAGGTTGAAACTCCACTGATGTATGATATGAATCACCCGACCTTGAAAAAGTACCTTGATAGGTTCCCGGCACGTCAGTATTCGATTGAGTCTGACAAACGTCATATGTTCCTGAGATTTGCTGCATGTTTCGGTCAGTTTCTTATGAACCATGACATGACTATCTCTTACAAGAATCTCCCTCTTAAGATGATCGAGATGACGAGGTACAGTTTCAGGAAAGAACAACGTGGCGAGCTTGTCGGGCTTCGCAGACTTCGTGCTTTCACAATGCCTGATATGCATACTCTCTGTCCTGATATGGAAGCCGCTATCTCTCAATTCGGTGAACAGTACAGCATGTGTATTGATATCCTTCGTAAGATTGGTATCGATGTGAGTGACTTTGAGGTTGCTATTCGCTTTACTCGTGAGTTCTATGATGATAACAGGGAGTTCATAACCGAGCTTGCAAAGAAGGTCGATAAGCCTGTTCTTGTGGAGATGTGGGATACTCGTTTCTTCTATTTCGTACTTAAGTTCGAGTTCAATTTTGTTGATGCTATAGCAAAAGCGAGTGCACTTTCCACTGTCCAGATAGACGTGGAGAATGCAGAACGGTATGATATCAATTATGTTGATGCAAATGGCAAGATAAATCGTCCTACTATATTACATTGTTCGCCAAGTGGTGCTATAGAAAGGTGTATCTATGCCCTTCTTGAAAAGGCGGCAATGGATGCAGAAGAAGGTAAGGTTCCAAATCTTCCTGTCTGGCTTTCACCTACTCAGGTGCGTGTTATTCCAATTGCTGAACGGCATATGGATTTCGCTCAAGAGGTCGCTGATTCTCTCTTGTGTCGTGCAGATATTGATGACCGGGAAGAGACCGTTGGTAAGAAGATACGTGATGCAGGTAGAGAGTGGATTCCTTATGTGGCAGTGATCGGTGATAGTGAGGTTGAGAGCGGCAAGGTCACTGTGACAATTCGTGCAGAATCTGAACCAAAGAAGCCGATGAAAGTGGAAATGACTGCTGAAGAATTGAGTGAACGCGTATTCAATGAGATCGGTGATATGCCATATCGCAGTCTTCCTCTTGCAAAACTACTTTCCATGAGGCCAAAGTTCATTTAATGATTTGTCGGTGTTGAATTTATGAATACGACAGATGATGTGTCCTGTGCGGAGATATATGTCTCTGGCAGGGTTCAGGGAGTCTATTTCAGGGGGTTTACCCAGAAGACCGCTACTAGTTTAGGTCTGATGGGGTATGCCCAGAATCTCCCTGATGGTCGTGTCAAAGTGGTTGCTCAGGGGAAAAGGTCCTGCATTTCAGAACTGTTGGACCATTTACATATTGGCCCTGAGCTATCAAATGTTGAATGTATTGAAGTTGGCTGGATGGGTCTCTCTGATACTTTCACTGATTTTTTTATCAAAAGATGATCGTTTGACATGGGTTGCTATTATCTGGGATCTTTACGATTTTAAAAGGATATGCTCTAAATTCAGTGTTCACTTTCTTCGAACATCTCATATTCAGCTTCAGCAACCTTCTTTTCAATATCCTCTAATCCCAGTATCTCTTTTAGTTCTATGATACAATCCATGCAGACATGGCTATGGCCTATCATTCTGCCTTCTGATATTTTGTTACCATAATCCCCTTCAACGCCTGCTTCCCTACATGCTTTTCCGCAAAAGATGCAACTCATTTATACCACCTCCAATGGCAAGAACAATTATCTCATCAATTATAAGTTTCATAAATCTCTCTATATAATGTTATCGTTCTATATGAAAAAATAATGTCAGTTTGGGATGATTATTTAGGTCTGTATGTGATATTCCATATTAATGTCAAAATTTCATCCTGGCAGTGGGTCCTCTGCAATTAAGGATCATTTGAAAGCTCCCTTTTCTGACTATCAGTGGAGGCTCGAATCGATCGAGCTCATACTTGCTGAGCTGGCGGAACATTCCAATAATGGAGCTATTATTCTGGCTGAAGGGAAACGTGACATCATTTCGTTGAAAAAACTTGGTATCAACGGTCCTATCGAACTCGTCACGCAGTCCCCTCTTACGGAGATCTCTGAAAGGGTTGCAAGTGAGAAGAGACGAGTTATCATTCTTACTGATTGGGACCGGAGGGGTAACATCCTTGCTGCGAAACTTTCTGAGGACCTGGTATATCTCGGTGCTGATGTTGATATGCAGCTACGTGATAAGCTAAGTTCTTTGGTTAAAAAAGAGATCAAGGATGTTGAAAGTCTTTATACTTATATTATAAAATTAAGAAAAATAGTCACTGGTGATCAGATCGATATCTGATCACGATGTGTGACTAATCGTGTGGCACTTTTATAACTGGTCTCTACTGATGTTGTACTGCCACATTTACTGCAGTAGTACATGAGATTGCCTCCCATCTTCATACGCCTAAGATCGATCTCGCAACGATGGCATTTTAGTAAACTTGTCATAAGATCGCCTTATCCCATTATCGTGATCGAATCAAGTCTTGCAGTTCCTGCTTTTGTCCAGTATTTACATACCTTGCATACCTGCAAGCTGTCATTTTCTAGCTCAAGCTCTGAGTTACACTTTGGACATTTGTCTAATGTTTTCATTATATACCCCCACCGATCCATGATATGTAAGTAATATCGTATTATAGTGCAAAAAAGTGTATTGGAAATCCCACTCCCCAAACTCACTCCTTTGTTCTATATTGCATTTCAATATAGTCTTCGTCCTTATGGATAACCCTACCTATGTGATTCATCCATACATATAGTTTTCTTTTTTGTTCTAAAATTGCTATCATTTGCCTCTACCAAATAGCTTAAAACAGATGCATGATTAGTATGGGCCATGTTCGATGTGGTCATTGTAAGGTATGGAGAACTAGCACTTAAGAGTCCGGGTGTCAGGAATCTATATGAAAGGATCCTTGTACGGAACCTTGAAGCTATGTTGAGGCAGAAAAACGTCTCATTTTCCAGAGTTCATCGTGAATGGGGTCGTATCTTCATTACTTCCGATGACCCGGAAGCTGCAATAGCAGCTGCGGACGTCTTTGGGGTTGTTTCCACATCAGCAGCTAAAATGATAGATGCTGATGTTGATGAAGCTGCAAAGCTTTGTGCAGATATTGGTGTCGATATCATAAATGAAGGTGAGTCCTTTGGAATTCGTGCACGCCGTGTGGGTAAAGAGGGTCCTTCTTCCACGGACATTGGCAGATTATGTGGGGATGCGGTCTGGACCAGGCTTGAATCTATTGGAAGAACTCCTAAAGTGGACCTTTCAAATCCCGACCGTGAGATCTCCGTTGAAATGAGGCAGAACAAGGCATATGTTTTTACGGATATTGTCAAAGGCGTGGGTGGTCTTCCGCTTGGCAGTCAGGGTATTATGATCGTTCTAATGTCAGGTGGCATCGATTCTCCAGTGGCCGCATGGCTGATGATGAAGCGTGGTGTGAAGGTTATACCTGTCTATGCGAACAACATACCTTTTTCTGATGATAGGGCACTTGAACGTGCGATCAAAGCTGTTGAGCGGCTTCAAAAATGGTCTCCTGCAGACCCTATGAAAATGTATGAGGTTCCTCATGGAAAGAACCTTGATGAGTTCATGAAGAAGTGCATTGTGAAGAATACCTGCCTTCTCTGTAAACGCACAATGTATCGTATGGCATATGAGATCATGAAAAAAGAGAATGCTGATGGCATTATCACGGGTTCATCCATTGGTCAGGTGGCTTCACAGACCGCTGCCAATATGCATGCTGAAGTATAGGGTCTGGGAATCCCGCTTTATCATCCTCTCATAGGCCTTGACAAAACCGAAATAATCGATATTGCCAAACGTATTGGTTCCTATGATATTTCTATAATGCCAACCTCAGGCTGTGGTGCTGTTCCTGTTCATCCAGAGGTGAAGGCAGTGTTTGGTTCCATTGTCAAAGAAGAAGAAAAAGTGGACATTGAATCTCTTGTTAATGAAGCGGTTTCCAACGCAAAAGTTATCCATATGGGGGAATGAATAATCCTCTTATTACTCTTTTTTATTCATCTGATTGCTTCATTTCAATGATCTCTCTAATGGACTCGGCGGGATTTGAACCCGCGGCCTTTACGTTGCGAACGTAACGATCTACCCCTGATCTACGAGCCCTATGGATAAATAATAAAAAGAGAAATAAAAAAGTAAAAAATTTATAGTTAAACAGGTCTTCCCAATTCAGTGACCTGTACGCTCTCTACACCAGGTACTGCTGCAAAAGCTTCTTCTACAGGCTCTGTGCCGCCTTCGAGGTCGCCAACGAGGACTACTAGTTTAAGTGCTTTCAAACCAAATGCGACAGGTTCTATCTCTGAGCCAAAGATAGATGCGCCTTCTGGTAATACTGCTTCAAGCCTGATCTTAAGGTCATCCAGGTCGGTATCTACCCCTTCTGGCATGATCTTCATTGTTGCTGCTACTTCACCCATTATGATTCCTCAGGGTCCTACAAATCCGCATTTTGGACATGTGTAAGGGTTGCTCTGTTGTCTGCACTTGGTACATCTTCCAAGTTCGGTTTCGCATGTTGGGCAAGGGAGTCTTGTGAACCCTTTCTCAACAAGGTGAATTCCGCATGATGTGCATTGTTCAACTTTTGCCATATTATAAATCTCCTTTTTAATTCAGTAAATTGTATGATGCTGGAACGAAACGTATTGTTTCGCTATAAGCTATTAACGGTTTCTGTACATACGCGGTATCTAATTTAAGCATTCCCCTTGATATAAGTTCCTATTACTTTTTTTCCTTCAATGGCTGCAATCACCCTCTCAGGATGATCTCCATTCACGATCACGCATTCCATGCCGTGCTTTATCAGCATTGTGGATAACATCCGATCAGCGCATGTTTCTCCCATTACCTCAAGTTCCTTTAAGGTTATTTCCTCTATCATTTTCCCATTATTGAAAATACCATCAACATCGGTGGCTTTGACAAGTCTTGCACTCATCCTTTGTGCCACCCATGCTGCAATGGTGTCTGAGGTAACATCCCATGAATGGGGTAGTTCATCTGTATCTTTCAAAAGTCTGTATGGGAGTAATATTGATACATTTGCGTTGATATTGCTTGTATTCTCGATGGTTGGTATGCTGCTTAGATCTTCGAGAAGGTGTGCATATTGTTCCATTGCTGCTATAGCCATCCAGTGGGCTGCTTTTTCCGTGAGTGAATACTCTTTAGATATCCTGCGTATAGTATCTGCAAAGATGCCTCCGCCGGGCACAATGATCACTTGCATATTCCCTTCGGTTGCGGCAAAGTGGTCAGATATGGCCTTTATGAGCTCTGATGATCTGTCTATCAGACTTCCTCCAAGTTTAAGGACGACCTTCATGAGCAATTTCCCTTATCATTCGTTCTTTTCCTTATCCATCGATCTGGCCGCAGCATATGCGGGAAATACCTTCGATATATTCTTACTCCACTTGTCCGCAGTTGAGAAACAGTCATAACCGAGCCTTTTTGCAGCCTTTTCTATCATGAACTCTCCTAAACCTGCTGACACTATCATGTCAAGTTCATTCGCTTCAGCAACGGCAGATACTGAATTACATAGCAATTCTATCTGTCTTTCCTTAACGTTCTTTGCCAGCCGGTATATGTCCTCTTCTGATATTTCGGTAAGGTCTGCACATACAACGCGGGCAAGTCTTCTCATACAATCGATTCTGTCTTTGCCTGCACCGTCTGAAGTCTCGCATGTATAGAGTTCTTTATCGATATCTCCAAGCATCATATATGCATCTGCTGTATTTGCAAAGAGTTCAGATGATACCCGGCATGTGCCAGCATCAAGGTTTACGGTTTCAAGCAATGCCGCAAGGTTCGTGCGCAGCGTACCTGCATAGAACAGTTCATCTCTGAGCAATCTTGAAAAATCAGTATGTCCTGCAACATGTTTTCCATTCTTGATGGGAATCACATCACTTGTAGTGCTGCCTACGTCTACAAAAATGCAATCTCCGACCTCTTCTCCTATCAGGCGGGCAGATGCAGCCCAGTTTGCTGCGGCAAGTTCTCTGTTGTTTTGTGTACTTTTCTGGAAATTACCGGTATTGTTGACGTATCTCACTTCACAGTCGAAGGCGTTGTTCACTGCATCCATTATGAAGTTGATACCTTCCTCCTTGTCGACAAAACAGTCTGCCAGTTCTCCTGTCATAACAACGGCCAATCCATCAGGTTGCAGTCTGTCAGCCAGTTCCTTAAGTGCGGATGGGAGGATCGTGTCTTTCCAGAGCGGAATGTAGAGCAATTCTGTAATTTCGCCATCACTTGATGCAACTTTAGTATTTGCTCCGCCGATGTCTACTCCTATATATCTCATCTCAGTTCCTCTTTGGTGAATGAATATTCTCCGGTTATCTTTATTTCTGGCAGTGATTCTCCCATTCCGTTCTTGAGAAGGAGTTCTGCTATCTCTTTGTCCATTATCTTCGTAATACCTACAAGGGATGTTGTAGGTCTTGGATTAACATCTACTATGTATGGTCTGTCCCCAAGTATGATGTCCACTCCTATGTATCCATTGCAGCCTAATGCTCTTGTAGCTTTCTTTGCTACATCATATAGCTCCTGTTCTCTATCTGTTCTGTATGGAGTTGTACAGCCGCAATAATCTATTTTGGAAGCATCCTTTGCGGGGTCTATCTCCATCCTCTGTGCATTCACTGTTAGGGGAAGTTGTTCTTTTCCACAGATCAGGCTAACACTTAGATGTTCGCCTTCAATATACTCGGTCGCAATATGGTCTCTTCTAATATCTGGTCGGTGGCAAACAAAAGTATCTTCAGATGCACAACCATATCTGGGTTTTGTTACCCAGCATCCTTTAAATGGCATACTTTCTCCGAATGCATATGTTCTGGGGACTGCAAGCCCTGCGTTTTCGAGTATTCTGGTACATTCAAGTTTATCCGAACAGATGGATGCTGAATCTGGTGAACAACCAAGGTTCAGTGTATTCTCTTCAATTATTGCTGTAAGTCCCGGGAGTATATCTTCGGGGGCTATGACAAGTCCCGCATCACATTCTTTGGCACATTTCCTTATCGTTGCTTCGATATCTTCTTCGGATGATCTGACAGGTTTCCCGTGCTCGATGGTCGTATCGGAGGTTGTGTATATCACTTCGTGCCCGAGACGCGAAAAGCTGGATGCCAGGGTGGATAGCATTGCTTTTCCTTCCAGAAGGTAGGTGCCGCTCATCCCTGTGCTGACAGCGTATTCAGAAAGAAGTATTTTCATATAAGCTGAGATTATATCATCTTATTTGTTATTTACTGTGACTTATTCTATCTTCGATCTTTTTGAGGTGTATTTTTAACAATTAATATATATAGCAGCAATACAATTACTGAGAGAGGAATAATAAGGGATGGATATGGATATTTCAGATAATCCTTTTGTACAAGCACTGGCAGTCTCAGGCACATTGTCTTTATTCATGATAGGCATGGCTTTGGGTGTAATGCACATTTTCGAGACCGGTAAAAGTCCGATGCCTTCTTCAATGATCTTGCTGATATTTGCTGTATTGTTCATTGTAGGATCTGTCTTCTTTGAAATGAGGGGTGCCGATCAGGTCGGTGCACTTATCGGTGGATGTGTGGTATCATTTGCAGCCACGATCTCTATTTTCTCATTCTTTGGAGGCGTTGAGTTTGTGCGAACTGGTGGGCTTGGGGTATTGGGCTGGGATAAGATTGTCTCCGCACTTGCGTTGTGTATGATCGCCAGTATGTTGCTTGTCAAATTATTGTCTTATAAGATGCAAACTGATTATGCCTGATCCTATTAGATCGGGACTGGCTTTTGTGCTTGTTTTTTTTGTCTATGCTATTTAGTATTACGTATTTTTCTAACCGGTACTTATTTATAGAACATCAAACAATCAGATGTTATTATTATACCGCTCACAAATTATGGCGGAGTCGTGAGAAATGACAGGTAAATTTGGAAAGAAATCTAAATCGGAGAAGAAGTCCGATCCTTGTACTTGCTGTGCAGATGAGAATGCAGAAGCCTTAAAGGAAAATGCTTCTGATAGCACAGAGGATCTGCATACTTCCTGTGATTCTCAGATCGCTGAACTAAATGAACAAATAATGCGCCAGAGAGCGGAATTTGAGAATTTCAGAAATCGAAGCCTGCGGGAAAAAGAAGAATTTCGAAAATTTGCTCTTGAAGAAATAATGGTTGAGTTGCTTGAGGTACGTGACAACTTTGATCGTGCTCTCGAATCTGCTAAAAAAGCAGATGATGTTAATTCCATTATAGAAGGCGTTGAAATGGTGTTCAAGCAATTCACATCTATCCTCGAAAAAGAAGGTCTTAAGATGATAGATTGTGAGGGCAAGGAATTTGATCCCCATTTTCATGAGGCTATGATGCATGTGCAGACTACTGAGCACGCTGACCAGCATATTGTTGATGTCTGTAAAGCTGGTTATGAACTTAACTCAAAGGTTATCCGTCATGCGATGGTCACAGTTGCACAGAATCCGGATGAGGAATGAACGGTTCGTATCGTTTACGAAAGAAATAACTAGACTGCCGTTAATCTGATTTTAATCAAATATAAGTGAGGTATTATTATGGGAAAGATATTGGGTATTGACCTTGGAACTACTAATTCATGTATGGCTGTGATCGAAGGTGGTAAACCTACTGTAATTCCAAATGCTGAAGGTGGAAGGACAACTCCATCAGTGGTTGGTTTTTCAAAGAAGGGAGACAAGCTTGTAGGTCAGGTAGCAAAAAGACAGATGATAGCTAATCCTGGGAACAGTGTAAGTTCTATCAAACGTCATATCGGTGAAGGCGACTATAAGGTCAATCTCAGCGGTAAGGATTACACTCCGCAGGAAGTTTCCGCTATGATCCTGAGGAAGCTCAAGGATGACGCTGAAGCTTATCTAGGCGAGACCATCACTCAGACGGTTATAACTGTACCTGCTTATTTTAATGATTCTCAGAGACAGGCTACCAAAGATGCCGGACAGATCGCAGGTCTTGAGGTCCTAAGAATTATCAATGAGCCTACTGCAGCATCTCTTGCATATGGTCTTGACAAAGAGGAAGGCGACCACAAGATCCTCGTTTACGATCTCGGAGGAGGTACTTTCGATGTATCCATCCTTGAGTTAGGCGATGGTGTATTTGAAGTGCTTTCCACAAGCGGTAATACCCACCTTGGTGGTGATGATTTCGATCAGAGGATCACAGAGTTCCTTGTTGAGGAATTCAAGAAGGCTGAAGGCATCGATCTGTCAAATGACAAAGCTGCCCTCCAGCGTCTCAATGATGCTGCAGAGAAAGCAAAGATCGAGCTTTCCGGTGTTGCTTCTACAAATGTGAACCTTCCGTTCATTACAGCGGATTCCAATGGTCAGCCAAAACATATCGATATTGATATTACAAGGGCACAGTTCGAGAAGATGACCGAAGACCTTGTGGCTAAGACCCTCGAATCAATGAAGATGGCTCTTAGTGATGCGAAGTTGACCACAAAAGACATTGACCGTGTACTTCTTATCGGCGGTTCTACGAGGACCCCTGCAGTATATAATCTTGTCAAGAACTTCATCGGAAAGGATCCATACAAGAACATCAATCCTGATGAGGCAGTTGCAGTTGGTGCAGCTATTCAGGCAGGCGTTCTTTCCGGTGAGGTTCACGATGTCCTCCTTCTTGATGTCACACCACTGACAATGGGTATAGAAACTCTCGGAGGGGTTGCAACCCCACTTATCGAGAGGAACACTACAATTCCTGTTAAGAAGAGCCAGATATTTTCAACTGCGGCAGATAGCCAGCCATCTGTGGAGATTCATATCCTGCAGGGTGAGCGTGGTATCGCATCTGCGAACAAGACCCTCGGTCGTTTTGTGCTTGACGGCATACCACCTGCACCAAGGGGACTGCCACAGATCGAAGTAACATTCGATATCGATTCCAATGGTATCCTTCATGTCAATGCAAAGGATCTCGGTACCGGCAAGGAACAGTCCATCTCTATACAGAAACCAGGTGGATTGTCCGATGAAGAGATCGAGAGGATGGTAAAGGATGCAGAGTTGCACGCTGAGGAAGATAAGGCACGCAAGGAAGAGGTCGAGACAAGGAACAATGCTGATTCTCTTGTTAATGCTGCTGAAAATACCTTGAAGGAAGCTGGAGATGTTGCAACCAATGAGCAGAAAGAACAGATCGAAGCTGCGATCGCTGATCTGAAAACTGCACTTGAAGGGGAAGACCTCGAGGCTATCAAGAGCAAAACAGAAGCACTTCAGGAATCTGTCTATAAGGTTTCTGCTGCAATGTACGAGAAAGCTCAGAAAGAGGCTTCTGCTGGTGCTGAAGCTTCTGAAGATGCAAGTGGTCCTTCATCAACTGGCTCTGCATCAGATGATGATGTCGTTGATGCGGACTATGAAGTTGTTGACGAAGACAAATAAATACCTGAAGGCAATATGTGCAGATGATTTCCATCTGCACTTTTATTTACCTTTAAAGGAGTTCTAATGTCGACCACGCGAGATTATTATGAAATACTTGGTGTATCGAAAGATGCATCTGATACTGAGTTGAAAAAAGCTTACCGCAAACTTGCGATGAAATTTCATCCTGACAAGAACAAAGAAGCGGATGCTGAAGAGAAGTTCAAGGAGATCTCCGAAGCGTATGCTGTCCTTTCAGATGCTGAGAAAAAGGCGCAGTATGATCGTTTTGGACATGCGGGTATCGATGGTCGATACAGTACTGAAGACATTTTTAGAAATGCTGATTTTGGCGATTTTGGTGACCTTGGTGATATTTTCGGCAGTATTTTTGGTGGCGGTGGCGGCTTCGGCGGTTTTGGTGGCGGAGGACGCCGCAGGCAGGGGCCTACAAGAGGCTCGGACCTGAGGTATGACCTTGGCGTAACGCTGGAACAGGCTGCTTTCGGAGAAAAAGTGCATATAAATGTCCCACGTGCAGAGAATTGTGAAACCTGTGGGGGAACCGGTGCAAAAGAAGGCACAAGTCCTAAAACATGTGCTACATGTCGTGGCAGTGGCCAGGTAACCCATGCAAGAAGAACACCGCTTGGCAACTTCATGACCACAACCACTTGTGATGCTTGTCATGGAAAGGGTCAGGTAATTGAATCTCCCTGTCCTGTCTGTAGAGGTTCAGGCAAGCAAAAGAAAGTGCGCAAAATGGGTGTCTCGATTCCAAAGGGCGCTGATACAGGTCTTCGACTGAAGATGTCTGGAGAAGGCGAAGCTGGTAGCCCTGGTGCACCATCCGGTGATCTCTATATTGTCATCCATGTCAAACAACACGATGAATTCGAGCGTATTGGCGATGATATTGTTTATGGGATACCAATATCATTCTCACAGGCAGCGTTGGGCGCTGAGATAAAAGTACCGACCCTTCATGGGAAAGTGAAGATGAAGATCAAGCCAGGCACTCAGACCCATTCCATATTACGCTTAAAGGGTAAGGGTATGCCTCGCCTTCACGGACATGGTCAAGGCGACCAACTTGTGAAAGTGATCGTTGAAACGCCTACGGACCTTACTGGTAAACAGAAAGAACTACTTGATGAATTCGATAGGCTCAGCACTGGTAATTCTAAAGGTTCTAAGGGCAAGGGTTTCTTCGATAAGGTAAAGGACACATTTGAAAGTGCTATCTCTACCATATCTCCTGGTACTGTTGAATAATGGCATGTGCCGGGATCTTTTTCTTTTTTCCACTTTTATATTTGCAGTAAGCTTTAACATAGATATGTTTCATTATCCATCTTTATAATTCTATTATTTTAACAGGTCTGTGTGATTTCATGAAGATCATTATCGTAGGTGCCGGAGAAGTAGGATTTCATATTGCAAGTTCTCTCTATCTCAACAATGATGTTGTTGTCATTGATATCGATGAGGATGCATGTGCGAGAGCTGATGAACTGGATGTACAGGTTATTCAGGGTAATGGTGCAAATGTTTCTATTCTTGAGCGTCTGATAAACGATGCTGATCTCCTTGTTGCCGTAACGGGTTCAGATGAATTGAACATTGTTACCTGTACGACTGCCAAGCTGATATCTCCTTTACACAAACAGCTCAAGACAATGGCGAGGGTAACGAACCCTGATTATATCGACAGGCCTGTTGCAACGCGCACTCAGGTGGGTATCGATGTCATGATCTGCCCTGAGCTTGCTTTGGCTTCTGAGGTTGCTGAGATCCTTTCTATGCCTTCTGCAATAGATGCTGAGGTGTTTGCAGATGGAAAGGTAAAGATGATGGAATTCGTTGTCTCGGATGAAAGCGATCTTGTTGACAAAAAAATGAAAGACCTTGATATTTCTGAATGTTGTATAGTGAGTGCGCTTTATAGAGATTCGAATATTATCATTCCACATGGTGACGATGTCATCCACAAAGGTGACCATGTTGTGGTCATCGGTAAATCCGATGCCATGATGGACATTGGTAATCTCTTTGCCGGACATACGGACAATGTGAAGCGAGTTCTCATCATTGGCGGTGGGACAGTTGGTTTCTATCTTGCAAAGCTTCTGGAGAAAAGCAACACGAGCATTAAGATAATTGAAAAGAATCTGGATCGATGTGAATCGATTGCAGATCTCCTTCCAAAAGTTCTTGTCCTGAAAGGAAATGGTACCGATATACATCTTCTAAAAGAAGAGGGTGTTCAGAACATGGATGTCGTGATCTCCGTCACTGATAGTGATGAGAAAAATCTGTTATGCGCTCTTCTGTCCAAGCAACTTGGTGCAAAGAAGGTTATTGTAAGGGCTGACCATCTTGATTATGTGCCATTGTTCGAATTGGTGGGCGTAGATCGCGCGGTAAGTCCAAGGGAAGCTACGATCAATGAAGTTCTGAAGTTGACAATGGGGACTGGTATTGAAGCATTGACAATGATCGAAGGCGAAAAGGCCGAGATCATAGAATATAATGCATCCAGTACTTCTAAAGTGACTGGTAAACCTTTGAAGAATGTACGGTTCCCTGAAGGTGCTCTGGTATGTATGGTAGTACATAAAGGCGATACATTCGTTCCCCGTGGTAATTATATCATAAAAGAAGGGGATCGTGTTCTTGTGTTCTTATTACCTTCTGCACATCAAAAAGTTGAACGCTTGTTCAAGTGAAATTGGAAGGTATCTATTTTGATAAACTATAGGGTAGTATTTAGTGTATTAGGCTCACTTCTTTGTTTTCTTGGCCCCCTGATGCTCATACCTCTGGTAGTCGCACTCTATTACGGTGAATCGCCTTATCCTTTTGCAGTATCATTTGCAGTGACGACTGTTATTGGTTCTCTGCTTTCCTTTAAGTTCATATCCAGTGAGGACGAATGGGAAAAAAGAGAAGGTTTTGCCATAGTTGCATTTGGATGGTTTGCAGCTGCTTTATTTGGTTCCATACCTTACATGTTCGATGGCGTGACCCCTCTTAATGCCCTGTTCGAATCTATGTCCGGCTTTACAACCACTGGGGCAACGATCTTCGTGGATATCGAAAGTCATTCTCGAAGCCTGTTGTTCTGGAGAAGTATGACGCAGTGGATAGGTGGGATGGGTATCATCATGTTGTTCATTGCCATTCTTCCGAAATTGGGTGTTGCTGGCAGACAGATGTTTCGCGCAGAAGCTCCTGGTCCACAAGAAGATCAGCTCAAGCCGAGAATAAGGGAAACCGCAAAGATCCTGTGGGCGGTCTATGTCTCGATATCCGTACTTGAACTTATACTGTTGCTTGCAGCAGGGATGTCATTCTACGATGCTTCTACACATACTTTTACCACAATGGCGTGTGGTGGTTTTTCTACATATGCTGATAGTGTTGCTGCCTTTAACAGTCCTTTGATAGAAGGTATAATCACATTGTTCATGTTCATAGCAGGTGCAAACTTTGCTTTACATTACAAGACCCTATATTCTGACAAGAAGAGCCTTCTAAAAGACAATGAATTCAAGTTCTATTTTGCTATAGTGGCCATCTCAACCATTCTGCTGACAGGAATACTTCTGAGGGATTCTTATGATACAATACCTACAGCATTCAGATATGCGGTATTTCAGGTTCTTTCCATTCTGACTACGACCGGGTATGCAACTGCTGATTTCAATTTATGGTCTGACTCAGGAAAGGTCATACTGCTGGCCATAATGTTCATTGGGGGATGTGCCGGTTCAACTGCGGGGGGAATTAAGGTCGTCAGAGTTCTGATATTACTGAAATATGCCCGCCGTGAACTTTTCAAGGCAATTCATCCTAAGGCTATAAGGCCAGTGAAGTTCAATGGAAAAAGTGTACCCGGGGATGTTATGCATGCAATTATATCCTTTGTTGTTATATATTTCCTGATCTTTTTATTCAGTTCTTCAATTCTTGCAATTCTTGGTATGGACCTTACAAGCTCTATAACTGCATCGATTGCAACATTAGGTAATATTGGTCCCGGTTTCAATGTGGTGGGCCCAATGGCAAACTTTAGTACGGTTCCGGTGTTAGGCAAACTTATACTAATTGCTAATATGTGGATTGGAAGGTTAGAAGTATTCACTGTTATAGTTATGTTGACACCGGAGTTCTGGAAACGGTAAAAATGAGTTATTGCTTCAGCCTTTCTGGATGAAGCGAAAAAGTGATTTATTATGCTTTGTACTTAAAATCGATCTCACCCTTGATGACATCTTTAAATATTCCTCTGAGGTCCCAGAGAAGCTTTTTGTTTGCTTTGAATAATGCTTTTAACAGATTAATAAGGCTCATGCTTGTAAAGTTTATATCTCTGAGGGAATATGCAAGGGAATTGAGGTCTTCGTCAGTAAAATTAATGAACGTATCTTTGACAATAAGGCTATTGTTGATCTCTTTTCCAATTGTTGCTCTCCAGAGGTCTTCATATTCCTGAAGCGTATCTATGGAACAATCGCCTTTTCGGATAGCTTTGGCAGCAATTTCTCCTGCTATCTTTCCTGCGTCCATGGCATTGATAATTCCGCCGCCTGTTATTGGGTCTGACTGGCGTGCAGCATCTCCTACAAGCATAAGTCCATTAGCTATCGTTCTTTCAATAGTTCCACAAACCGGCACACCGCCTATCACCATTTCGATGATCTTGGCATCAGGCATGTTCTTTTCTATAAAGTCATTAAGGAGTTCTATGGGCTTATCTTTACCAGCTCTGCTACCCAGTATCCCTATTCCTACATTTGCCTTGTTCCCACCTTTTGGGAACATCCATACATAACCAGCAGGTGCTATTTCATTCCCTAGGTAGAAATAGCAGAATTCCTGGTCAATATTAGCATTACTTACGAGGTACTGTGCACAGGTTTCTATGTCAGAAGGTTTCACTGATGTTTCAATACCTGCCCAACGTCCTACCTTTGATTCTACCCCATCTGCACCAATAACTATCTTTGAGCGCACCTCATACTCTTTTCCTAAATGCATGAGCTTGATTCCGCAGACAGTATCATTTTCAATTATCAGGTCAGTTGCTCTTGTCTTGACCCGTACTTCAGCACCGGCCAATGCGCTTTCGTTAGCAAGTGCCCTGTCAAATATCTTCCGCTCGAGTACATAACCAACTTCCCCGCCGGACATCTCCTCTGCCATTTCGATCCTTGTTCCGTCCGGTGAAATGATGTATGACCCTTTTACATCTGCACATATCCATCGTGGATCTGGTTCAATATGTTGTTTTAAATGAAATTTACCTACGCCTTCAGCGCATCTGATAGGGTCGCCAATCTCCTGTCTCTTTTCTATCATCAATACGTCCAGTCCTTCCTTTGCCGCTGTTTTTGCAGCAATTGATCCTCCTGGGCCTGCACCAACAACAATGACATCGTAGTGGTCTTTCATCTGTTTACCTCAATGGCTCCGAGCGGGCATATCTTCTGACAAATGCCACATCCAGTACATTTATTGTCTACTTCAATCCATGTTTCGACAAGTTCCAGAGCTCCCGTTGGACAAACCCCTACACATGCACCGCAGTATCCACATATATATTTATTTACACTGATGCTCATTGATTATCACCGAATAGTTCAGATGTGTTGCTAGCATTATTACTTCCATTATAATATATGTTTCGTGGTATCCATTTGTCGGAATGATTGTATTATATGTTAGTACTTATAAGAAGCTGAAAATAATGGATTTTTTTCTCTTTTTGGACAATAATGCTAATATTAGTTATTTCATAATCTATTTTTTGTTCAAATTTTATGCAGCTTTTGGCAATATTGCAGGGGATATTGCTAGTGGTGCCGTACAAAAAAATCAATACTATTTTCTTACGTCGAACTAAACAACATTTTGATATGTTCTGACAACAGTTCTTCTTATGCAACATATCATGGTCTACATCACTGTGGAAAATATGGATGAAGCGCAAATGTTGGGAAAAGAGCTGGTATCAAGTAACCTTGCAGCATGTGCTAATATCCATCGCATTGACTCTGTTTACAGGTGGGGTTGCAAGATCGTTGAAGATAAGGAAGTAGTACTTATCTTAAAGACAATCTCGGAAATGTTTGATGAATTAAAAGAAACAGTAAGGTCGCTTCATAGCTACGATCTTCCATGTATTTGTTGGAACATTTCAGGGGATGAGGATTATCTACAGTGGGTCTCAGACGAAACCAGAAAGCTTTGATAAATGTGAGATCTTCACTCTTCCTTTTCCCGTCTCTGAACCGAATCTCTTCTCTGCATATTCTTTTGCCTGGCCTTTTCCGTGAAGCATGAGCTCGACTATGTCATGAGGCTCATCGATATCGGTACTTGCAAGGAATGAATCAAATATATGCATGCTTTTATCAAGTTCGTCTGTTATCTCACAATGACTTATAAAACTGCAATCGTGATATTTAACGGTGAACTCGTTAGGATGTCGTATGAAAAGTATATTAGTGCCACCGCCCTTTCCTGGGACTATCACCACATCTTCTGAAAAAGATATTATTTTTCTGATATGGTCACCGGTCACAAGAGGCAGGTCTGCCATGATTATCAATATGGGTTCGTTTGCATTTTGCAAGTATTCATTAATGGAATCGTTCAGTCCGGGCTCTGTGATGGTGACATTTCCATTAAAATCGTTTGGTATGCCCTCTGCAGAGGTCGTTAGGATGTCTATGTTCACTACTTCTGCATCGTCAAGTGCTTTAATGACATCTTTTAGCATGAGCTCTACGAACTCTTCTCTATCTTTCTTTGAGAGGATAGGGGATAACCTTGATTTTGCATTTTCGTTCTTATAAGGAATGACTGCTCTCATATTATATTTCCTCATATAATGCGTTCCTTCGCATTGGTTTACGGTCTGCGTTCGTGATTATCCATTCAAGTTCTTTTGGGGATAGGTATTCCCCATTGGCTCCTCCGGAAGCCAGGGTGATCTGGTCTTCCATAAGAGTGCCTCCAAGATCATTTGCTCCACAGGACAAGGCTACCTGTGCAAGCTTTTTGCCAAGCTTGACCCAGCAAGCCTGAAGGTTATCCACGTGGGTGTTGAGCAGTACTCTTGCAATAGCTATCAGTTTGAGGTCTTCCATTCCGGTAGTCATGAACTTTCCACTACGCAACATCTTCTCTCCAACACGGTTGTTGTAGGGCATGAAAGGCATGGTTATCAGTTCGGTGAACGCACCGGTCTCTTCCTGTATACTACGTATTGTCAGTATGTGGTCGAAGCGTTCTTCCCAGGTCTCCACATGACCGTACATTATGGTGGCATTGGTGCGCAGGCCGACCCTGTGGGATGCCTTGATGGTTTCTATCCACTGGTCCGTTGTGATCTTATCTTCGCAAATGATCTTTCGTACACGGTCCACAAGTATCTCTGCGGATGTCCCGGTAAGTGTGCCCAATCCGCTTTTTTTCAGTTCGCTAAAGGCATCTTCGATAGGTGTTTTTGAAAGGGATGAGGCATAGTAGATCTCCATGGGTGAGAATCCATGTATGGTCATATTAGGATATTTTGTGTGTATGCTTTTTACGATATCATTATAGAATTCAAGGTCCAGTTGTGGAAGATAACCGCCCTGGATGCAAATCTCCACGGCACCGGCCTTTTCTGCCTGTCCGACCTGTTCAAGTATCTCTTCAATTGTCAGTATGTATCCTTTCTCTTCCCTGAAACCGCAGAAACCACAGTTTCCTTTGCACATGTTGGTGATGTAGATGTTCTTGTTATTGACATAGGTCACTGTATCTCCAACGGCTTCTTTACGCAGGTTGTTTGCGAGTGTGAAAAGCTCAAAGGGATTTACATCAAGAAGTTCAAATGCATCTTCCTTTGTTGCTTTTCCCATGTAGGCCCGGTCTATGATATCTTCGGGAATGGTCATTATCTTATGCTCCTGTAAAGTGTATCTCTCTGAACTGGTTTCCTATCTGTGGCCCTTATGATCCATTCCAGTTCTTCTGCAGAGATGGCCTCGCCACTGGATGCTCCTGCTGAACTTGAAATACTTTCTTCCATGAGCGTGCCACCCATGTCGTTCGCACCACAGTATAGAGCCATTTGTGCAAGCTTCTTTCCAAGTTTTACCCAGCTTGTCTGGATGTTGTTGATGTGTGTATTGAGCAATATGCGTGCAATGGCATAGATCTTAAGGTCGTCTATGCCTGTGTTCATGAATCGGCCTTCTTCCATCATTTTCTCGCCTATGGGGTTATTGTAAGGCATGAACGAAAGAGGTACGAATTCAGAGAATCCACCTGTATCTTTTTGTATTCTTCTTATGGTAAGGATGTGCTCGATCCTGTCCTCCCACGTATCCACGTGGCCGTACATCATTGTTGCAGTGGTCTGAATTCCCAGTTTGTGTGCAAGGGTTACAGTGTCTATCCATTCCTGTCTTGTTAACTTGTCCGGGCAGATGATATTTCTTACTTTGTCTACAAGAATTTCGGCTGCTGTTCCAGGCATCGTGTTCAATCCGTTGGCCTTGAGTGTTTTCAGTGTTTCTTCGACTGAAAGACCACTGGCCTTTGCAGCATGATTTACTTCCATCGGAGAGAAGCAGTGGGTGTGAATGTGTGGGTAATCGGACTTGACAGCTTTGAGAATATCAATATATAGGTCAATTTTCACATTAGGTAGCAATCCGCCCTGGATGCATACTTCGGTCGCACCGGAAACATGGGCTTCCTTTATTTTATCCTTAATCTGATCAATGGAAAGTAGGTACCCTTTTTTATCCTTGAATGCACAGAATCCGCATGTTCCGATACATATATCTGTGAAATTGATGTTGCGGTTGACGATATAGGTAACGTTATCACCAACGGCTTTAGCTCTGATCTGGTCTGCAAGTTCAAACAGTTCAAAGGGTTCTATTTCCAGTAGGGTAAGAGCATCTTCTTTGGTAGTAGTACCCTGATATGCTCTCTCTTTAATTTCGTCGGGGATCATCGCTGCTTCCTCTTAAATCCGTTTTTATCAGTAAGTGTTTCTATCAGGTAGGAAAGGTTGTTGCTGTACCATCCTTTCTTTATGTGCTGTGGGTATATGGGCAATCTTTCCCGAAGTTCTATTTCTTTTATCATCTTTTGAAGTTCGATGACATCCGGCCACTCAGCTTCCGGATTTATCCAGTCAATGGTTGTGGGTGATATCCCTCCAAGGTCTGATGCACCTGCTTTTATCAATGAATATGGGTCGATAAGGTTTGGTGCGACCTGAACTGCAACATCTGAAGGCAGTATTTCTCTTGCAATCGCAACTGTATCTATCATTTCTTCTTTTGATGGGGGGGCATGGTCTGCCATAGGGGTGTCAGGTTTTGGCATGAAGTTCTGGATGATGACCTCTTGTATGTGTCCAAATTCCTTGTGAATATCTGCAATGGTATTGAGTGAACGTTTGCGGTCATCCTTTGTTTCTCCGATACCCACCAGTATGCCTGTGGTAAATGGTATCTTTAACTTGCCGGCAGTCCTTATCATTTCTATGCGGGTGGATGGTTTTTTTCCCGGAGATTCTGAATGTGCTTTCAGTTCCGCAGTAGTTTCCAGCATAAGACCCATGCTTATGTTCAAAGGCTTCAATATCTCGAGTTCTTTCCGGTTCAGAATACCGGCATTGGTATGCGGCAGAAGTCCTATTTCGATAGCAAGTTTACAAAGGTCTGCGACATACTCGACAGTAGTGGAATATCCAAGTTTTTCAAGTTCCAGTAGATATTCCGGTACTTCTTCAGCATATTCTCCAAAAACAAAAAGGGCTTCAGTACATCCTGCCTTTTCTCCCCTTTCAAGGATTGGCCTGATCTCCGACATGCTCATTAGGTGGGCTTCAGGATGTCCGGCATCGCGCCTAAAGGTGCAATAGCCGCAAAGGTTCCTGCAAATATTGGTAACAGGAATGAAAACATTGCGCGAGAATGTCACAAATTCGGGCATAATTGGTCAATGAATGAAGGATTTAGTACATAAGCTTAATTGAAGGTTCCAACTAATATATTTTTGCTGGGAACTAAATAATATTCTTGAACCCCTTATAAGAAAAAAAAGAAATCGGTGAAATGATCAATTTACTTCGCCTAAAATGAGGTTCATGGTGTTTTTAACACCAAGGGCGACCCCTTCCACTTCGATCCCACCCTTGCCTTTTGCGCCATCTCCGACCACGTATAGCCCTTTTATAGGGGTTGTATTGCCAATATCGGTCCCGGATGAAGACCTGTTGACAGGCCAGCCACCGTAATATGATTGTGTAAGAATGATCTCGTAATCCTTGTTCGGGAATATTTGTTTTAGGTCCGCTATGCCCATATCGATCTCTTCTTCAAGGTAAGGTATTTTGTCCCATTGCACCGTCTGGTGTGCCATGACCAGATGTTTTCCCCGGGGTGCGAGTTTTGGATCGATGTTAGTGACCTCATTGATACCATTGACCCTTTTTGCCGATGGTGTGAACAACACCCCCCCATGGCCTATGAGCGGTTCATTGGCAGCAAGACAGATCTTCACTCCGGCGGAGGGCTTTATCGTTCTTATCTTGTCAATGTATTGCTTGTATTGGGGTGTGGTGGGTGCATCCTTGTAAAGGTCACTTGTGAATGGGTGTCCGATATTGCTGATGACGATGTCTGACATATGCTTTTGTCCATCAATTAGGACGCCAACGGCTTTTCCGTTCTCCACCAATATCTCTGTAACTTCTGTTTTTGTCTCGATGCTTCCACCGTTTTTCCTTACAACGTCTGCAAGGGCATCGGTAACTGCTTTACAGCCACCTATTGGGACTCCTGGTCCTCCGTGTCGATAGAGATTCTCGAATATCTCAAATGCCTCCTCTACGGGAGTATCTGCTGCTTTCAGGCTCAGTGCCCAACCACAGAATGAGTCTGCCATCTGGTGAGCAATTGGCATGTTGAGGTTCTTTGTTATCCATTCTCCAAAAGAGCAGTTTTTAGGAGGCCATTTTCTGGTCGAGATTAATAATAATGCAAGTTTTATGCGGTTCCATACTGAAAATGTTGAACCAAACTCTCCAAATGAAACATCTTTGTATATTCCATTCTCAAGGTCTTCATGTATTCTCATGAATGCGGTATCGTCCTGTCTTTCAATGGTGACATCTGCACCCACTTCTCTGATAAGTTGAGCAAGTGGCCCGGTTGGTCCATGGGGTAGCATGTGAAGTGCGCCGGTGGTCAATTGATACCCTTTGATGTCGAAGTTGGTGAACCTTCCTCCTATCATTGCGAGGCGTTCGAACACTTCGACTTCATATCCTTTTCCGGATAGTTTGGCTGCGCTGAGCAACCCTCCCAGCCCTGCTCCTATTACGATCGCTTTCATTCATCTGCCTCAATCGCTTTCATGGGGCAATATGTTGCACATATTCCACAATTTACACATGCATCGGTGATGTGTGCCTTACTTTTTACGATGATCGCATCGATTTTGCAAAATGCTGTACATTGGCCGCATCCAACACAGTTGTCGTTGATCTTCATGAATCTTCCTCGAGTTGGAGTTCTTTTAGTTCCTTAATATTAAAAGTATTTTGTTCGAATTTGCGGAAATGTGTTTCATATATTTCGATGTTGTCTTATGTAGGCCTGGTAACTAAGCAATGTATTAATACTGATGCGTTCTATTTGTATTGTACTATTATTTGTGGGCGCATAGTTTTTTTTGCTGTTCTGTTTTGTATTTAGCAATGTATTCTAATTATCATTATCAATAATGACAATCCTTTTATAGTAATATATCTGATTGTAATGTGGTGATATACATGTCCACGGAAACTATACAAGTAGTAGCTCGTAAAGAAGGTGAAATGGTTTCAAAGAAGGTCAAGGCTGCGCCTTATGAATTTACTATTGCCACCCGCGCAAAGTGGGAGATGGTGATATCTAATGAGGATCTGGAACTTCGTGCTGGAGAATATAAGAAGATCGCTATTAAAGAGGTCACATTGGACGCTGACACACTTGCAATTCCATGTGCGTTTACTTATCATGCAGTTGCTTCCGTTCTGAAGGTATCTTCAAAGGAAGGAAATTGCCTTGTTGAAAGTCCGCGTACTATCAGTCATGCTTATGTATTCGGACAGGAGACTGGAAAGGTTAGGGCAGGGGACCTGCTTGGTGTATTGAATGTCTTCCCGATCATGTTCACAAGGGAAGCTATGAAACCTGTTCTTGTTAAATGAACAGCTCCAGGGGGATTTAAATGGAAAAATGCGTGATATGTGGGGATGATCAGGATTTCAAGCAATATGAGAGCTACAATATCTGTACCTCCTGTGCTGATATCATGGAAGACGTGATGAGCGAGTATTTCATGAAAACGGTGAGCGATGCTACTAAACCGAAGGCGCATGAAGGCTATCTGCACTATCTTGATAATACTAGTCGATATGTGAGTGATTACAAGAAGATCCTCTCTAAATCACACAAATATACTGTCGATATTTCTGAGCGCGCAGATAATGCTCTCCATGAAAGTAAGATACCTTCAAAGCAGCGCTATTTTGAACGAATGCATGAGGTGCTTGATTGGCTTGAGGGAACACCACAGTTCTATCATTATTATTTCAAGGAATATTACAAATGTCCGAGCTGTGACACTTCCATCTTTGATAAATATGAATCTGAAGAAGTTGGAGAGTGGCTTGTGATATCTTGTTCGAATTGTGGGGCAATGGTCAAGAAGTATTTCTCTCCAAAGATAGTCTGATATCTGTAAAGCAGATATGTCCTGCTTTCTTTGACTTTTTTTAAATTTTGCAGAATACTCACTTTTCCCACTCAAAGAAATTTCAAATATGCGTTTTTTTACTAAATTTCTATTCAAAATCTGCACAGTCCTTCTATTCTTCTCCTGTTGATATTTAGTCATCTTTTGTTATGAATGTGTGTTTTTTGGAAATAGTTATATAGAGACTACTATATCTACGATTATTAATCTTCAGGTGATTCATCATGTCAGTAATAATCGATAGTAGCAGTATTATCAATAGTTACATTCCGGTTGCTGTGTTTCTTGTTGTTTCGCTTCTGATGCCTCCGGCAACGATGGCTATGGTTAAGTTGGTAAGCCCCAGAAGCAAATCACCTAACAAATACACGACCTATGAATGTGGTTCAGATCCGTTAGGAGATGCGCGGATACAGTTCAATGTTGAGTATTATCTTTATGCGATAGCATTTGTTCTGTTCGATATCGAAGTTCTTTTCCTGTACCCATGGGCAATGATCTATCAGGGTACCTCTGTCGATATGGTAACAGCGATCGTTGAGATGCTTATCTTCATTTTTGTTCTGTTGTTCGGATATGCATACTTATGGAAGAAGGGTGCTCTTAAATGGATGAATTAAACGATAACGAAACAGTCGAGAATCAGGAGGGGTACGTGGAAGAGATCCCCGGTGTAATCACCACCACTTCCATGGCTATCACTGAATTCTTGAAAAAGACAAAGGCCCAGGATTTAATTAACTGGGGTAGGAAGAACTCTCTGTGGTTCCTGACTCAGCCAATGGGTTGCTGTGGTGTGGAAATGATCGCTACCGGTTGTGCACACTATGATACTGACAGGTTCGGTATCATCCCACGTAATTCCCCAAGGGCTGCAGATGTCATGATCATTAGTGGATATGTGACAAAGAAATACCTTCCTGCTCTTAATACGCTCTGGGAACAGATGGCTGCACCAAAGTGGGTAATTTGCATGGGTGACTGCTCTATTAGTGGTGGTCCTTTCTATGAATCTTACAGCACAGTGCAGAACATCGATAAAATGTTCCCTATAGATGTTTTTATTCCAGGATGTCCACCAAGGCCGGAAGCCCTGCTTCAGGGATTCATTGAGCTTCAGAAGAAGATCATGGCTAAAAAGGACCATGGGACGGATTATTGAGGTGATTACATGGATGCAAAAACCATTATTGATTCATTGGTTAATAAGTTCCAGGACTCCCTCGTGGATGCAAAAGCAGATTCTGATATCAGGGTATCTGCTTATCTGGAACCGGAAAAGATCGTAGAAGTCTGCCAGTACATGAAAGATGAACTTTTATTTGATCATCTCTCAAGCGAGACTGCTGTAGATTATCCTAAAAGGAACGAGATCGTGGTTGTTTATCACATTGGTTCATATGACCATTCTGTTCTAATGACCATCAAAATTAAACTTCCCCGTGATGCTCCGGAGATCGAGTCTATTGTTCCTGTTTATTGGAATGCAAATTGGTATGAAAGAGAAACATACGAACTGTTCGGTGTTAAATTTAACAATCACCCCAACCTCAAACCTCTGGTCCTCCCAGATGAATTGATGGGAGATTGGCCTTTGAGAAAGGATTACGAAGGCTTCCCGAACAGAACTGCCAGAAATTTGGTGTGAGGGTATAAATATGGATGAAACAGTTGGCCCATCAGAAATGATCGTTCACCTTGGACCTCAACATCCGATGCAACCAGGACCATTTAGGTTAAACCTGAAACTGAAAGGTGAAACCGTGGTCGATGGTGATATCGAGTTGGGATTTATTCACAAGGGTATTGAAAAAATCTTAGAAAACAAAACGTACCTTCAAGGCATACCTATCGTTGACAGGATCTGTTATCTTACAGCAATGACAAACGAAGAAGCTTATGTCGGTGCTGTTGAAAAACTTGCAGACATTGAAGTTCCTGAAAAATCCCAGTATATCAGGGTTATTGTTGAAGAACTGTCAAGATTACAGAGCCACCTTCTTGGAATGGGTGAGTTCGGTGAGTTCATTGGTTTCGTATCAATGTTCATGTATACGATCAAGGAAAGGGAAGATATTCTCTCTTTGATGGACATGGTGACAGGAGCACGTATCACACACACATTCCTCAGGTTTGGCGGTGTACGTGATGATCTTCCTGAAGGATTCAAGGAAAAATCTGTAGCCGTATTTGCAAGTCTCAGGGAACAGATAGCAGATTATGATAAGCTGTTCAACCATGATGAGATCTACAAGTTACGTTGTTTCGGTGTTGGTGTTCTTGATTCAAAGACTGCAAGAGATCTTGGGGTATCAGGACCGGCACTTCGTGCAACAGGCGTTCCTTTCGATATAAGGAAAGATGAACCTTATCTTGTTTACAAGGACCTTGATTTCAAAGTATGTACAGCTACTGACGGCGACATCGCAGCCCGTATCAATGTGAGGCTCGAAGAAATGCTGGAAGCAATGTACATAATAGAACAATGTCTTGACCAGATGCCAAGCGGCCCTATCTTCTTCGAGGATTCATTATACGGTGTAAGGACACCTGTGATGAGGGTTCCTGAGGGAGATATTTTCCACAGGGTAGAGGATCCACGTGGAGAAATGGGATTCTATGTGGTATCAGATGGTTCTGACAAACCTCACCGTGTAAAGATAAGGGGACCGGTATATCCGACAATGCAGGCATTACCTCCACTGATAAAAGGCACTACTATTGCCGATGTGGCTGCAATTGCAGGCAGTATGGACGGATGTACGAGTGAGGCGGACAGGTGATTATGATGTCTTCAGAAGTTATAGATATTCTTTTCAATCCCTGGGTTCGCACTCTGATCGGTCTTTGTCTGATCGGTGTAGTTTTCGGCGGTGCTATGATAGTTGTCTGGTTTGAACGTAAACTATCAGGCGATATTCAGTTCAGGCTTGGTCCTAAATATGTAGGTCCTTTCGGTCTGTTCCAGCTTGTGGCCGATGCTATCAAGTTGATGACCAAAGAAGATCTTATTCCATCAAAAGCAGACCGTTTACTGTTCGTATCAGCACCTATCGTGCTTATGGGTTCAGTGTTCCTGATGCTTGTGGCAATTCCATTCGGTGCAGTCTTTGTCAATGGTGTCGAGTATCCTATCGTGGGTACAGAAATGGACATAAGTATTCTTTATATTGAAGCAGTGTCTTCGATCTCTATTATCGGTGCTTTCATGTATGCATACAGTTCCAACAACAAGTATTCACTTCTTGGTGCTTTCAGGAACTTTGCAAGAATGATCGGATATGAAGTTCCACTCGGTATCACTATAGTAAGTGTAGCTGTAATGGTAGGTTCATTGAATATTGTTGAGATAGCACAGGCACAGAGCCCGATCTGGTTCATATTCCTTCAGCCTCTCGGATTCATCGTGTTCTTTATTGCATTGATGGCCGATATGGGTCGTCTTCCGTTCGATCAGAACGAATCTGAAGAAGAACTGGTCGCAGGATGGATCACAGAATACACAGGTATGAGATTTGGTCTTGGTTTCTTTGCTGAATATATCCACCTGATCCTTGGTTCAATGCTTGTTGTACTCTTGTTCCTTGGTGGCTGGAATCTACCTTCATTCCTGACAAATGTCACGATACTTGGAGTTTTCCTTCCAACATTATTCTATCTGTTGAAGGTCGCTCTTGTTATACTGACCATCATCATGCTTAGATGGGCTGTTCCAAGGTTCAGGATCGATCAGGTTGTTGACCTGAGCTGGAAAAGACTTCTCCCACTTTCATTATTGAACCTTGGATGGGCAATAATGCTGGGTATTTATCTGGGAATGTGATACCATGGTATTGAAAAATATTGTTCGAGCTGTTAAGAATATCTACAAGCCCCCTATTACCAGAAGGTATCCTGAGGTGCCCACCGAATTATCTGACAGGTTCAGGGGGCTTCAAAAACTTGATAAAAGTAAATGTATAGGCTGTGGTATTTGCGCAAACACCTGCCCCAACAGTGCGATCAAGATCGTAAGGGCAAGGGTAAACAAAGACAGTGACAAAACAAGATGGTTCCCTGCTATCGATATTAGCCACTGTATGTTCTGTGGTCTTTGTATCGATCAATGTCCACAGGATGCGCTTTCAAGCACAAAAGTCTACACAACCGGTGTGATAAGATTGACCCATGAAGAATTATTGTACACTCCGGACATGTTAGCACGTGAAATTCCGGTAGGGGAGAATGGTGAGTGAAATGATAGGTATAATCGAAGGTATCATCTTCTTTATCGTTGCTCTTGTACTGATCTCATTTGCTATCCTTTCAGTAGTAACAAAGGATATAGTCCGTGCAGCACTTGCACTGATCATCTCTATGTTTACAGTTGCCGCTGTTTACATAATGCTGAATGCACAGTTTTTGGGTATTGTCCAGATCCTTGTGTATGTAGGAGCAATTGGAGTTCTGATACTGTTCGCAGTGATGCTGACTAAGAAAACAATGGGGCGTGAGAACAATGACCAATGATCGTCCAACAATTCTGGATTCATTCATTCACCAGTTCCATCCTAAGAAACAGATAATAAAGTTGCTGAACATAGAGGCACCTTCTTTGAGAGGTGTCCTTGATACGATGTTCAGGTTAACTATCGCGGCTCTGTTCCTTGCGGTGATCTTTGTATCACTATATGGTACCGGATGGACAACAGTGGACCAGCTTCCACAGAATATTGCTGATCAAAGTAACATCAAAGCTCTGGGTGTATTGATATTTACAGACTTTGTAGTTCCATTTGAGATACTTTCCATAGTATTGCTCTCTTCATTGATCGGTGCGATCTACATGGCAAAAGGAGATGATAACTGATGATCCCATTGAATTGGTATCTGGCTCTTTCAGCTATCGTGTTCTCCATAGGACTCTATGGCTTGATGACCCATAAGAACGGTATCAGGATGCTGATGTGCGTGGAACTTATGTTAAACTCCGCAAACATTAATCTTGTTGCCTTCTCAAGTTATAATAATGATATGACAGGACAGGTATTTGCTCTGTTCTCCATTGCACTCGCAGCAGCAGAAGCAGCTATTGGATTTGCAATACTCATGTCAATTTACAGGATGCGAGATATGATAGATGTTGATAAACTTAACATATTGAGGTGGTAAAAATGGCAATGGAAAATCTTGCATTTTTAATACCACTACTCCCTGCACTCGCCTTTGTGCTGACTTTCTTCCTTGGAAAGAAGTTACCATCCGGTGGTGCAATTATTCCGATCATTGCAATAGCGATATCCTGTGTGATCTCTCTTGCTATCACAGCAGGGCTGTTGGCTAACCCCGAACATGTTGTAACACAATCTGTTCACTGGTTTGCAATACTCAATCTCGGAATATTGATCGATCCGCTTGCAGCAGTAATGCTTTTAATGGTCACTTTTGTGAGCTTGCTCATCCACATCTATGCCGTGGGTTACATGTCACATGACCCTGCAAAGCCACGTTACTTTGCAGAGACCGCACTCTTCACAGCAGCTATGCTTGGTCTGGTCCTTTCAGACAACATTCTTCAGCTGTTCGTTTGCTGGGAACTTGTTGGTCTTAGCTCATACCTGCTTATCGGATTCTGGTTCCACAAGCCTGGAGCTGCTTCAGCAGCAAAGAAGGCGTTTTTGACCACCAGGATCGGAGATGTCATGTTCCTTGCAGGTATTGTTCTGCTTTTCGCAGACATATTCGCAATACTCGAAGGCAAGCTTCCAGAAGGTGTCTATCTCCTGCAGTTCGAAGAGATATTCAAATTCATACCTGACCTCGTTGCGATCAACTCAACGGTCCTTGGTATGGAAGTAAGCCATTTGACAATTGTAACACTGTTGTTCTTCGGTGGTGCAGTTGGTAAATCAGGTCAGTTCCCACTACATGTGTGGCTTCCTGATGCAATGGAAGGTCCAACGACCGTTTCAGCACTTATCCACGCAGCAACAATGGTTACAGCAGGTGTTTACCTTGTAGCACGTACATTCCCAATGTTCCTTGCAGCACCTAGTACCTTGATTGTCGTTGCAATACTTGGAGCGTTCACTGCTTTGTTCGCAGCTACAATGGGAATTGTGATGAACGATCTTAAAAGAGTGCTTGCTTACTCGACTATCAGCCAGCTTGGTTACATGGTGCTTGGTCTTGGTCTTGGTGCAGTTATTGGTGCAGAGGCTGTTGGAGTTTCAATGTTCCACCTCATCAACCATGCATTCTTCAAGGCATTGCTCTTCCTCTGTGCAGGAAGTGTTATTCACGCTGTAGGTACGCACGACATGAGACAGCTTGGTGGTGTCCGTAAGGTCATGCCAATTACATTCGCTACAATGACCGCAGCAGCACTTGCATTAGCAGGGTTTGGTATTCCTGGCACCAGCATTGGTTTCAGTGGTTTCCTCAGTAAAGACCCGATAATCGAATATGCATACGTGTTCGCAACAGAGACCGGCAATTGGATGCCATACCTATTCGCTATAACCGCAGCATTCCTCACATCCCTGTATATCTTCAGGTTGATCTTCATGACCTTTACAGGAAAACCAAGGAGTGACTATGGTGGACACGAGTCTCCATCATCCATGACGATCCCACTGGCGATCCTTGCAGTATTTGCAGTGATCTTCGGTGCACTTTCCAGAGGTAAGTTCATGACGTTCATTGAATCGAACTTTGAACATCTTGATATGAATGCACTTGCACAACTCGGTGGCTATCATCTTGGAGCTCATGGGCACGAACCACTTCTTATCCTCTGGATGCCTCTGATTGTGGCAGTTGCAGGTCTTGTGATCGCTTATCTGATCTACAACAAGAGGGTCATTGACATGAGCAGGATCGTATCAAGTGAAAATCCTGTTTACAAGTTGCTCTATAACAGATATTATCAGCATCAGATATTTGTTGAGATCTTTTCCGTAAAGATCATTTATGAAGGTCTTGCACTTGCAAGCTTCTATTCAGACAAGATGCTGGATTGGCTTGTCAACGGAACCAGTACCTTCCTTATTGAGGCAGGAGACTCCCTCAAGAAATTCCAAACCGGAGTTATACAGGATTATGCAGCAGCCGTTGTTGCAGGAGTCGGACTACTGGTAATATTGGTCAAGCTTATCACGGAGGTCTTCTAATGTTACCAATATTATCTTTGATCGTGCTGATCCCGATTTTGTTCTCAGCCGTAACATTCTTTACAAAAACAAAGGAGCAGGCAAGGTTATCCGCATTAGTGGGTACTCTTCTTACCCTGGTCCTGACAATGTACATGTACTTCTCTTTTGATAGTACATCTGCAGCAATGCAGTTCGAAGAAGCGGCTAACTGGATCCCTTCACTTGGTATCACATACCATCTTGGTGTTGACGGTGTATCCATGCCACTTATATTGCTCAATGCAATAGTCATTCCACTGTTGATCATCTACACTTGGAATGATGTCAGAGCAGCACCTAACAGGTTCTATGCTCTGATACTTGCAATGCAGGGCGCAGTCATCGGTGTTTTCATATCACTGGACTTCTTCCTGTTCTACGTATTCTGGGAGCTTACCCTCGTACCATTGTTCTTCATGGTCAATATATGGGGAGGAGCTAACAAGAAACATGCAGCGATCAAGTTCTTCATCTACACTCACGTAGCATCTCTCGTGATGCTTTTGGGTATATTTGGACTCTACTTTAACGCATGGTCTCTTAGCGGAGTTCCAAACATGGACATGACTTATCTGATAAGCCAGTTCCAGTTCCTGGAATCCGAGATCGCTAGGGATTTAATATTCCTTGCACTATTGTTCGGTTTCATTGTGAAGACACCTGTAGTACCATTCCATTCCTGGTTACCGGATGCATATTCTGAAGCACCTACCGCAGGCAGTGTGCTCTTTATATTGCTCAAGATCGGTGGATATGGTCTGTTCAGAGTAATGCTTCCAATGTTGCCATTCACAGCAACACCAAGCCTGATGATAACTATCATGGGAGCCCTTGGTGCAATAAGTATTATTTACGGTGCATTCCTTGCACTTGCGCAGAAGGACCTTAAGAGAATGATCGCATATTCCAGTATCAGCCATATGGGATACGTAACCCTTGGTTGTGCAGGTCTTGTGAGCCTTTCAATATCCGGTGCAATGTTCCAGCAGTTCTCACACGGTTTGATCATGAGCATTATGTTCATGTCATGTGGTGTGATACAGACCAAAACTGGTACAAGTATCATCAATAATCTCGGTGGTCTTGCACAGAGGATGCCTAAGCTCACAGTGATCATGGTACTTGGTTTCATGGCTTCACTTGGATTGCCGGGATTGACCGGTTTCATCGCAGAGTTCCTCGTGTTGACATTCAGTTTCATTAACGTGCCTATTTACGTGATAATCGCTCTGCTGGCTATTGTAATTACAGCAGCATATCACCTGTGGGCATTGCAAAGGGCAATGTTTGGTCCTTTCAATGAAAAGCTTGGTGACATCGTGGATATTTCGTCCTTCCAGACGTTCTCCATGGGGATCATTGCCCTTCTCGTACTGTACTTTGGATTGAACCCAAGTCCGGTGCTGGATATGATGATAACAAATTCAGAACATATTGTCAGCCTGATGGCTGTAATGGGGGTCTAAGCAATGGTGGATCTAATGTTACTTGCACCTGAGATCACAATCCTGGTAACAGGTTTGATCGTGCTTTTGGCAGGTCTTTTCCTGTCAGCCCAGTCTAAGAAAATAGTCGGATACATAGCAACACTTGGTTGTCTCGTTGCCATGCTGCTGACCATCAGCAGCTTTGGTACTACTGCAGTGATGTTCTCTAATTCACTGAGCATTGATGCACTATCGCAGTTCTTTAAGATAGTGTTCCTTACAGTTACGACCCTTGTGTGTATTGCATCCGTAAAATACACTGATGGCAACGACCATGCAGATGAATACTATGTACTGGTGCTCTTCGCGACCATCGGTATGATGATGGTAGCATCTGCGAATGACCTCATGGTCCTGTTCGTTGCATTCGAACTAGCAAGTCTTGCAACCTATGCTCTTGCAGGTTTCGAGAAAAAGAACCCTGCTTCCATTGAAGCTTCAATGAAGTACTTCATCATCGGTTCCCTTTCAGCTGCTCTGTTGTTGCTTGGTATCGGATATGTCTATGGTGCAACAGGCACTACAAACATTGAAGGAATTGCTCAGAACATCGATCTTCTGCTCAACAGTCCAATGGGTATTCTTTCCCTTGTACTCCTGATCGCAGGATTCGGTTTCAAGATTGCTCTTGTTCCATTCCACATGTGGGCACCTGATACCTATCAGGGAGCACCTTCCCTTGTGTCTGCACTTCTGGCCGCAGGTTCCAAGAAGATGGGTATCATCGCAGCATTCAAAGTGTTCATAGGAGCTCTCATTGCACTTCAGGCAGACTGGCAGATCGCTTTTGCGATACTCGCAGTTCTGACAATGACCTATGGTAACATCGTTGCTCTGTCCCAGACAAGTGTAAAACGCATGCTTGCTTACTCGTCTCTTGCACAGGCAGGATACATCACAATGGCATTTGTGGTCATGACCCCTATGGCATTAACTGGTGGTATCCTCTATGCATTGTCACACGGTTTCATGAAAGCAGGAGCTTTCATTGCAACAGCAGCTGTGGTTTACATGGTAACATCAGAGAACAAGGACATTCTAAATGCTGACCATCTTGACAACTTCAAGGGTCTTGGCAGAAGAATGCCAATAACTGCTCTCAGTATGACCGTGTTCGTATTCGCACTGTCCGGTATCCCGCCAACAGCAGGTTACATGAGCAAGTTCATCTTGTTCTCATCAACTATCCAATCAGGTCTTGTATGGCTTGCAGTGATCGCTATTCTTAACAGCGCACTTTCACTGTACTACTATGCAAGGGTTGTCAGGTACATGTATGCAAAACCAACTGATGGAGATCGGGTCTCAGAACCACTTCCATACGTCATTGCACTGCTTCTTGCAGTTGCAGGTGTATTGGTAATAGGTATCTGGCCGGAACCTTTCGTAAACATGGCAATGGAAGCCGCAAGTGTATTGATCTAATGGAGGAATAAGATATGGCAGATTGTGATCTTTGCGGAGTATCGATTCCAACCGTATGTCCTGTAAGGGTATTCTCACCAAGGTTTGAGCTATCCTACCCCGAAGGTGTATGGAAAGGTCTTTGTGGCGGCTGTCTGGCTGCTGCTAAAAAGGCCTATGACGAATCTAGTGAAAAAGTGGCTGCAGGCACATTTGGTAAATGTGATCTTTGTGGCACAAAGACCCAGTTGCAAGATGTAGGGGTAAACGTCCCCTCATTTTCAAAAAGGTCTATTGTCAAAACAAGAAAGATATGCCTGAAATGCCTTGAAGAAACCAGTGAGTCCTTTGAGAAAAAGGATGAACTGTGTGGTGAACATCACTGAAGGTCAGTACTATACTGACCTTTCTTTTATTTCTTTTTTTAACCTCATTGCATTTTCGCTATCGATAATAGTATTATCAATATAACGAACCTTATCGTCATGCTCATTCCTGTGGAGAACGCCACGATCCTAAAACCGACCTTAGGTCCGAATATGGATACATAACGTGGGAGGATCGACCTGATGCTTAGTATGGGTAGCATGAACATACTTCCAAGCATGAGCACTATCATTGCCTGAAGATATGTTATCCCTCCGTCACTTATTAATGGTCCCAGTAACGATATTCCAATGATCGGGCTTGCCACATAGGTCGTAAGGGGAATTATGCTCTCTGCCGGGATTCCAAATATATCTGCCAGTGGCAGTACGTTGAATGTCTCGAAAGCACCTCTTTCCCTCAAAGCGAAGACAAGCGTGGTCATCGTAATGTAAATAATGGCTATTTTAGTGAAAAGCCTCTTTTGTCTATTGAATGCTTTTCGAATAGCCTCTCTTAATTTTGGTCTCTCTATCTTTTCGGGTTCTGGTAATGCACCGTTATGTTCTTTGAACCAGATCCTGCTCAGGATTATGACCACACTAACTTTCACCAACGCACTGATAATGAATACCATCACATAGAATCCACCCACAATGGGCCCAAGTGCAGGAAGGACTATCGGGATCTGGTAGGTCAATATCTCTCTTATATAAGCTGGTGTACTGTTCAAAATAGCACATAACATCATTTCACGATCATCAATAAACCCCTCGTCCTTTACTTTCACTACCATACTATTTGCAGCGACAGTTGATCCCAGGGATACCATGAATGCGGATGCACATGACTGTGGGAGATGGGTATGCTTAAAAATGGGTTCTGTGAACCGGGAAAGCTTTTGCATGATCCCCATTTCAATTAGAATTCCTGTGCCGAAAAGGCCAATAAAAATTGTAATGATGACGGGGAGTGCAAAATCGAAAACCCTTGTGAACAGATCGAACATGTATGTATGATTATAGAAGATGTAAATTAAGTTTATCTACAATTTTTTCTTCTAAGCAGATGTATCAGTTATTTCCATAAAGGACAAGTTAAAACCAAAACCTTGATATGAATTGTAATGCTTTTTTGTCTGGTGAAATTAAATGAAGAAAGATCTCATGGATATTCTGGCATGCCCGATATGCAAAGGTGACCTTGTTCTGAATATTACCAAAGAGGATGAAAAAGAGATTATTTCAGGAACTCTTTATTGTTCAAAATGTAATGAATATTTCCCGATCACGGATGGCATTCCTAATATGCTTCCTCCGGAATTGCGGGAATAACATAAACTGAGGTTGAATTCTTGCAACAGGTACACATAAACCGTCTTGGTGTTAATTCCATTGAATTTGAAACAGAGGTATTGGATATACCCTTGTCTCCCGGTGGGGAACAGAGTTTTGAGATCGTATTAATAAATTATGGGTCTCCAACGCATGTTCATTTATCTGCCAGTGATGATATCTATGGTAACCTGACATTTCTCGAAGACAATCCTTATGTTTCACACGAAGAATATATTCCGGTCATCGCAAGGATCCCTTTTGATGGTCGCTTGGTGAACAAAGGTACAGTATCTATTACGGTTGGTTATGGTTCAAAGACTGAAAGCTTTTCCGTGAGGATCGGTAATTCCGAATCCGATACTGGTCCTGTAGCGATTGATATCGATGAAAGTCTCTCATCACCATCTCCGGTAAACCCCATGCAAAATATAAATGGGTTCGGGAGGCAGTTCTCAGATGGTCTCTCTGCAATGTATTCATCCATTGGCCAGACGATCGGTACAAAACATCTCATAATTTTATTGTCTTTCGTTGCCATCGTAGCTCTTATCTATATGGTGATACGTTCATTATCTTCAGTTGATATGAATTACAGTATCAATCTCAGTTTTTACACTGCTATAGTAATATCTATATTGTTCACTTCACTGGTGGCCTATATGTTCACCAAACTTTCAAAGTTGAAAAATTAATTGAGGTAGTTGAGTCCATATGAAATATATCATAGTTACCGGCGGTGTCATGAGTGGTCTTGGAAAAGGGATCACAACGGCTTCAGTCGGCAGGAATCTGAAAAACAAAGGTTATAAGGTAACAGCGATAAAGATTGATCCTTACATCAATATTGATGCAGGCACCATGAGTCCTTACCAGCATGGTGAGGTCTATGTCCTTAAAGATGGGGGCGAGGTAGATCTTGATCTTGGTAATTATGAAAGGTTCCTTGATACTGAACTCACAAGGGATCACAACCTAACTACCGGCAAGATCTATCAGACGGTCATTGACAAGGAACGTAAAGGTGAATATCTGGGTAAGACCGTACAGATCATCCCTCATATAACCAACGAGATCAAAGATCGCATTCGCAGGATCGCGGCAAAAAGTGGTGCTGATGTCTGTCTTATTGAAGTTGGTGGAACTGTTGGTGATATCGAAAGCATGCCTTTCCTTGAGGCAGTAAGGCAAATGTACAGGGAGGAATCTCCTGAGAACATCGCATTGCTCCACGTGACATTGGTCCCTATTGACTCTCAGGGCGATCAAAAAACAAAGCCAACGCAACATTCTGTCAAAGAATTAAGGGAATTGGGCCTGACACCGCATGTAATTGTCTCAAGATGCAAGAAAGCACTTATGGAAAGTACCCGTTCCAAGATCGCTCTTTTCTGTGACGTACCTGTCGAGGCGGTCATTAGTGCGCATGACTCCGCAGACATTTATGAAGTGCCACTCCAGCTTGAAAATGAGGGTCTGAGCAATTATCTGTTAAAGAAGCTCATTCTCAAATCCACGCTTGAGGATACCAACTGGGAAGAAATGGTCATAAGGATGAACAATTGCACAGGTAATGTGAATGTGGCAATTGTAGGTAAATATACACACCTTGAAGATTCGTACATCAGTATCGTGGAATCACTCAAACATGGTGCTATCGAAATTGGTTGTAAGTTCGAAATAACCTGGTTCGATGCTGAATCATTCGATGACGATCCAAGTGAGGTCGAAAAATTGAATGGTTTTGATGGAATTCTTGTTCCTGGAGGATTTGGTGAGCGTGGGACCGAGGGAAAGATGCTCGCAATCAAATATGCCCGTGAGAACAATATCCCATATCTTGGACTTTGCCTTGGTATGCAGCTTGCTGTCATAGAGTTTGCAAGGAATGTCGTTGGACTGGATGGCGCAAACAGCAGCGAGTTCGATGAGAATACTCCATATCCGGTAATCGATCTGTTGCCTGAACAGGAGGATGTAGTGGATATGGGAGCCACAATGCGTCTTGGTGATTATGAAGCCACTCTTAAGGCAGGTTCTCTTGCTGAATCCATATATGGTGCTTCTCTCATTACTGAGCGTCACAGGCATAGGTATGAAGTAAATCCCAATTATGTGGACCGTATAGAAGAACATGGGATGATCTTTTCTGGAAAGAACAAGAACAGGATGGAAATTGCAGAAGTTCCTTCAAAAGACTTCTACTTCGCATCCCAATTCCACCCGGAGTTCAAATCCCGGCCTGGTAGGCCTTCCCCACCATTCAAAGCATTTATGGGTGCAATGCTTAAAAAGAGCAAAGAAAAGAAAGATCAATAACGGCCTTTCTTCCTTTCATTTTTCTTTATTTATGGCGCATTTTGGTATGTGCTGCAATTTTATTTCAGTCTGATCAGCTCATCTTTAAAGGTTCGACCTTCATATATTCTCTCAGTATCGTTGTAGCATAACTGCCCTTTGGCAAGCTGAAATCAAGTGTCACTCTGTACTTACCTTCGTTGAGCTCATCTTCTTCGATGAAGTATTTCGGATCAGTTGATAGCAATATTTCTCTCCTTAATCCCTTTGAACTCAGCTCTTCCATAGAAGGTACCTTAAAGCCTTCGATAGGTACGTTCAATTCCTCGATGACCTCTCTCTCTATCTCTCCCGGAACTCCAGATGCAAGTTCTGAGCTATATCCGACAAGAGGTGCTGTAACAAAGGCCCTGTTCCTTTTGACAAGATTGTTCATGCCATCGATATTGTCTTCAGTGACCCTTTCATTTCGAGATTTGTCCGGCAATCCCGCCTTGTTCTTAAAACAGACGATATCTCCCACGACAGCACGGTTCAAAGGTAATCCTTTCTTTATCCTGCTACATATTATTGTGTTATATATGTACGACTGGTAAGCATGGACAAACATCTTCCTGATGTTTGCTGGAAGTGTCTCAAAAGAACCTGCATAGTCTTCAGGCTTGGATACAAGGTGGTGCATCATGGCACGTTCATACCTTAATTGCAGGGGATATCCCTTCAGTCCTTCGATATAGTCCTTTGTTTCGAACACGCGGTTGCGTACTTCCTGCGTATCTTCGGGTTCATCGGGGTATGAAGCTGCAATATATGCCATTGCTGCTTTTTCAATATCATTTCTTACAATTGATTCTCCGACCACATGGGTAATGGGCCTTAATGCTCCGAATCGCTGTATTCCGAAAAAGTTAGGTACGCCACCTTGTTCTTTAATGGACGCAGTGGTCTGGGAAAGTCTGCTCTCAAGCTCCTTTTCATCAAGGTCAATATCTCTTACCGTGATGATGAACTCATTTCCGGTGAGATCTCCAAGTTCCAAACTTTTATTTGATCGGCCAAGTATCTTTAACTCGGTATCTTTAAGATGGACATTTTGCAGAGCTTCCTCTTCCATGTCATATATACTGATCTTCTGTGTGGTCACAGCTCTCTTATCTTTGGTACCTGCAAACCCAACACGTTTCTGGCTTATCCTTAATATTCGTGTCAGGTCCCTGATGAGGTGGTGGGTTTCCCAGTTACGCTTTGTAAGTTCTAATATCAGATATTTACCTTCGGTACCTTCTTCCCTGTTCGTAATCTCTATTACTCCGAAGTCCTCGGTCTGTTGGCGCAGTTTGCCTCCAATGCCTGGAGTTTTAGTTGTGTATAGGTCAATTCCTATCTGTTTTTCTACATTTGGAACGTTATTCATATGTCTCTCCTTCATTTGGGGACTATGTCGATGACAATTACTTCTTCAGTATCAGTGAACTTCCAACCATTTGCGGAAGGTGCAGCGTCCGCAGAAAGACCACCTGCATAAAGGCCTGATGTAGTATCCATTATGAGCCATGAGCCATATTCATCGGTCGTATAATATACAGGTACGCAACCATAATGGTCTTTCAGAGCACTGATTATCTTTGAGGTTTCTTCACCTTTTCCTATGTATGCAGTAGCAAAGACATGGGTGTCGGTGATATATAACCGGCTTGTACCTCCAATGGCCTCGATAAGGGATGAAAGCAGGATCGCTGAATCATCACAATCACCAGCTTTTACTTTAGAGAATTGCGATTAACTGCTGATTTTTTTCAAAGCAAATATTTCCAGCTAAAATTTTGAGCTTTTCTCTCTATTTCCAGCAGTTTGCTAGTATCTATTTATATACTTTCCAACTTTTTTGAATAGCTACCGCTATTCATCCTAATGATTTTCTTCTTATTGTCCTCAATTGATAGAGATTATAGCTGAATGCTGTAATCGCCATTTTGACATTTACTCTTGCCAACGTTGTTACTCTTACAAATCCTGACGTAAACACATTTTTGATAACAGCATAAGGTCTTTCTCCCTTTGCTCTTTTCCTGCTTATTCTTTTGTTTCTCATCTTATCCCTAATACCAATAGGGTGCCCTCGTACTCCCCTTTGCATAGTTGCATCATATCCTTTTGAAATTGCACCAAAGTAACCTCTATCTCTGTAAACAACTTCGCCTTCTTCAGAAAGATCCACCTGACTATCATGAACTGAGGCAGTAGTTGTCCTATATCTCCTTATCAGATCATATTCGGTATCTTCAATGGTATGTAGTTTATATCCAAAATGTGACTTAGATGCCTTTTTTGTCCATGTACCGTCCTTACATCTTCTGGTCTTTGCTTCATTTCCACGAGGAGTATCAAGATTTGCATGTCCTGGATCAGCATGTATAAATGTTGCATCCTGAATCATACCTTGCTTGATCTTCAGACCTTTCTTATTAAGTTGTCTTTGCATTTCATTCCAGATTTCATCTTCTTTTCCTGCCTGGGAAATTCGTTCTCTAAATGCCCAAACAGTAGTATGATCTGGAATTTTTGCAGGAAAGCCCAAGAATTTCCTAAAGGAAATTCTATCAGTAGCTTGTCTTTCAAGTTCAGGGTCAGATAGGCCATGCCATTGTTGCAATACTAACATTTTGAGCATGACGATTTCATCAACGTTTGGTCTGCCACCGAACTCTGTTTTATTGATATACATCTCTGCTATAATTGGACGAAATGGTTTCCAATCGATGAGAGATTCAATTTCAGAGAGCTTGTCACCGAGATTTTCAAGACGTTTGTACTCTTCTTTAAAAGCAAAGTTTGTTAAGGACATAATACAAAATTATTGTAATAGGTTATAAATATTGCTTCTGTTTGAGGGGTTTATCGGAATTCTCTTTAAGAGTTTCATTTGGAGTTGCCCAGTAATCAGTTCCCCTTGGATCGCTCATGTATTTTATATCGTTCTTTACATGATCGAACAAAGTATAGAGCTGGTAAATATTATATTCTCCCGGATACATGGCAATCGCGGATGCAGCAACTGCCCGAACGTCTTCGTTGCGTGGGTCGATCTTGTCATTGGTAGCTGTAAAGAATGGTTCTGTATTGTAAAAGTATTCTATCTCATTACCTGTTGGTATGGGGTCGGTATCTATTTCTATCTCTTCGAAGAATTCCGTTCCGTAATCGTACCAGTTACCGGAGCTTCCTTTGGCGAGAATTCCCAGCCCGATCTTCACTTCAACGATATCCGTATTTGATGGGACATCTATACAAACGAACCCTATATGTTTTTCTTCTCCCGGATAAATGGTGTATCCGGTATCATAATTTCTGAAACTTCCGCCATAGGTTTCTATACCGTATCTGTATATGAAAAGAGTAGTATCTCCAACATTCTTGATTGCGATGTCCACTACTCCGCCAGTTCCTTTGTAAAGTCCGGCATGCTGGTAAGAAGTAGAGATTGCGTAACCCGGTGAAAATGTTGAACTGGTATGCGGTTTGGTCTCGATTGGTGGCTTGTGTTCCTCTAAAACATTTGGGATTGTCAGTTCACCATTTTTCAGAATATCTTTGCTATTGCCTGAAAAATAATTGTTGATAGACAAATCCTTTACACCTGCAATACCGATGTCCGAAGTGGATGTCAGGAGCAATACAACAATTATAACTACTATTATAGTAGCCAATGACGTCATAAATGACCTGTCATATCCCATTATATAGCCCCTATCTTATACAAGTTTAAGGTTACCTGTGACCTTGTCGATGTAGTCTGCTCTTGCAGGACCAATACCCAAAACGGTAACTGTTCCAGGAGCTATCTCAGTAAGTCCGGCATCCGTTATCAGTGCGGTAGATAGTCCTTCGCGTCTTGCTTTTTCTTTAAGTTCAAAAAGGTCCTGAAGTTTCTCGACACGCAAGACCACTTTCTTTTGTCCACCTTCTTTCCAGTTCTCAAGGTCTGATCGGCTTGCCCACTCTGCAGCAGATACAGCAGCATGAGCTACTTGCACTGCAAGCTTTCCCTTCGAAAGTTTCAGGTCATCCCTGATAATGATACACTGTTTATATTCTACCATCAAAAAGTTCTCCAGTCAATAATGAATATGTTATTTCCATTATTATAAGTCGCTGCTAATATTCTTGATTATATATTTTGCAGCATTAATTCCCCATGCTTTATAAATACCTGCCACAGAAGGTGTAGCATTTATCTCCAGTATCAAGCTTTTGTCACCGTTACCATTATTGCTTCCATTCAGTTCCTCTATCAGATCGACCCCTGCAAAGTATGTACCTACTGACCTTGAAGCCTTTATGCAAAGTTCTATCTGATACGAGGACAGCTCGCAACGTGATTCATTGCCACCCTGGCTCAGATTATTGATCCATGCACCTTCTGGTGCAGTCCTGTATATTGCTGCTATTACTTTTCCATTGACTACGAATGCACGTATGTCCCTTCCCGGATTGGCAATATATTCCTGTATGTAGAGCATTCCCCTTTGCTCAAGGATCGCATCTATCGTCCCTTCCAGTTCGGAGTCATTTGTTGTTCCATCATTGTTGATTATCGTGCCGTCCTTTATTCGAACAATATCTTTCCCCTTATATCCAAAAATAGGCTTAATTACAGCATCTTCCATCCTGTCAAGGATATTCAATGCATTTCCTGTATCCTGAACTACCATTGTTTTTGGTATGGGCAGTCCTGCTTTTGCCATAAGGCTGGATGCATAATATTTATTGGCAGCATTCTGTATCGATACCGGTGAATTTATTATCGGCACACCTTCCTGTTCCAATTGCCTTAGTACATCGAAGCGGAATGAAACTCCATCAAATCCTCCTGCTCCAACATCCCTTACTATTATCACATCCAATTGTTGAAGGTCCCTGTCTGCGATCTGTAAGCTCAGGCTTTCTCCAATGATGACTTTCTTTTCCCGCAGGTCAATCATGTGGGGCTTTATATTGTTAGATACGCAAGCATTTTGGAATGCCTGGGCAGTGGGGTCGTTCCGGTCCGTGATGATGATTCCAATATGCTTCATTAAAATTAATCTCTTTTATAAGTACATCAATATATCGCAAAGTGATCGATCTTTATGCAAAGTTCTTCAGTACCCATTCCCGAAAAGTTCAAATCTCTAATGTAAATGTGAGCTTTTGAGCAAGTGCTACAAATCTAGCTTCCCATTCTGGTGAATTCGAGACTTGACCTTTGCCATTAGATAACCAGCTGAATGGGTGAATACCCATAATAAATTACTATCAGATTGTTCACTGTAGCAAATATTCCGATCAATACTACTGCGTGTCTTGTGAAATCCCATAAGATTGGTCTTTCAACCGTTCTGATGTAGAGGATGCCTAACAGGAATAGGAATAAGAGCTTCAATAGATAGGTCAGGCCAAGGGATGTAAGGAATGGATTCGATTCGAACCCATGTCCTCCGTTTATTCCTATGTATGTGGTCAGGATATCCCCGACTATGTAGAACAAAAGAACGTATCTGATGTCATGTAAGAAAGATAATAACTTACTCATAGCATTGCCTCCTGGAAAGAACCAGTTGGCTACGGATAGTATTGCCATTCTCGAGAGTAGAATCTCTACCAAAAGTGTTTCAATTCGTCTCTAAATTCTTTAATTCCGTAATCAACCACACCACTCTCCAATAGTTAGTCGGATAAATTAACGATGTTACAAATTCTATTTATGTCTTATTACATTCAAAAAAACTAAAAATATACATATACTCATATAAATACGCAAATTGTGCATATTATGGTTAAAACCGTATGAAGATAGTAATAAAATACATCTTTTTAATATATTTGCTTTTTAAAGTATCAATGAGTACGCGGGATGTGGTTCCAAGACTGGTAATCTTGAATGAGTCTTCATGTATCAAGTATCCGCAATAGCTCACAAAGCAAATGGTATGTGCCAACCTGGGGCGCATGGTGAAAGGAAACTTCATTGATTAAAACTGAGTAATAAAAGTAAGTTCCAGTAAGTTTATACCTTTTACCAACGTTTAATTACTGGGGATATATAATATGGATATTTTATGGTTAGACCAGAATGATGTAAGATCTCTTATTGGACTTTCTTCGGCAATGGAAGCTGTTGAAAAGGCATTTGAACAACATGGAAATAAGAAAGTTCAAATGCCTCCTAAATCTTATCTGTATTTTGATAAACACAATGGCGATCTTCGGACAATGCCTGCATACCTTGAAGAACAGGATATTTCAGGTGTGAAAATAGTCAATGTTCATCCTGATAATCGTGACAAGGGGTTACCTTCGGTAATGGCTCTGGTCATTTTGAACTCTACAGAGACCGGTCAACCTCTTGCTGTGATGGATGGGACCTATCTTACCGATCTGCGTACTGGTGCTGCCGGGGGGGTTGCTGCGAAATATCTTGCACGTAAGGATTCTCATATAGTAGGCATTATCGGTGCGGGGAATCAGGCGAAAACGCAGTTGCTGGCATTGTCTTTGATTTTTGATCTTCATCGTGTGAACGTCTATGACGTAAGTAAAGATCGATGTGATGATTTTAGGGAAGAGATGATGCAGAAAATGGATGCTACAATAATCGTGACCTCTACTGTGAAGGATGCGTGTGACTGTGATATTCTTGTTACGGTTACACCTGTAAGGGAGCCGCTAGTAAAAGCAGAGTGGATAAAACAGGGTACTCATATTAATGCAATTGGTGCGGATGCTGTGGGCAAAGAGGAGCTTGATCCAACACTTATTACTTCTGCAAAAGTGTTTGTGGATGATATTGTTCAGGCATCACATTCGGGGGAAGTGAATGTTCCTTTGTCAAATGGTATTATCACGGTTGATGATATTTGGGCTGAGATCGGTGAGGTCATTGCAGGGATTAAGATCGGTAGGGAAAACGAATCGGAAATTACTGTTTTTGATTCGACCGGACTTGCAATTCAGGATATTGCCGCAGCAACACTTGTTTATGATGCCGCAAAATCGAAGGGAATTGGGCGTTCTCTCTCAATGTTTTAACAAAATCTTGCGAATGTAAACAAAAAAGTTATTCTAATTTAGAAATTATATTTTTTGCCCAGCGTGCTCATTTCCATATACTGAATTAATATTTTTATTAAAAGGGTTGTACCCATCTCTTTTTTGGCGAAGCATTTACTCAGGAAGTATAATAATAATGAGCATTATATACTCTTGTATGGATATATTTATATATTACTCACTTTTATACTCTATATTAAGTAATAATGCTCTATCTTGTGCTGGTGGTACATATGAACTCACTTATTAAACCTTTAGGTTTCTTGTTATTGATCACTATCCTTTTGAGTGGTCTTACTACGATTACGAATGGTCCTTCCCTACTCCCTCATAATCCGGTGAATGATAATCATGAAACCAATTTGAATGAATGGTCTGATCACTCTCCTTCCAAGGGCGATGGTAGTCCTCAACTTAGGGTGACTAGTGGTAGTTATACTCCAGATGCTCTGGTCATTTCAATGGAACCGGTTTCTGATTTCACTTCTAATATTACATCGGGGGATGTTCCTCTTAGTGTTAAATTCATTGATATGTCAAGTGGTGCTACTTCATGGGCATGGGACTTTGATGGTGATAGCCTTATAGATTCTACTGATGCTATGTTCGTCCACATCTACACAACACCTGGAACTTACAATGTATCTCTGACAGCTACAAATCCAAATGGTAGCGATACAAAGACCATCACTGGCTACATTACAGCGCATTTGCCTGAAACCGAACCTGTCATGCCGGTTGCAAACTTTACTTCCAATGTTACTGTTGGTCTGACCCCTCTTAGCGTTAAGTTTACTGACCTTTCACTTGATGCAGCCAATGTTTCGTGGGATGTTAACGAGGATGGTATTGAGGATTCCAATGCATCGGAGTTCGTTTATGTTTATGGTGTCCCGGGCACTTACAATGTGTCCTTGGCCGCAACTAATTCTAACGGAACTGATATTAAATTCGATATGTTGAATGCATATCTTCCGGAAGAGATCCCGGAATTCCCGACAATTGCACTTCCTATACTAAGTGTCTTGGGACTGATGTTCTTTTTACAAAGAAGGAAATGATGGTGGTAATATATGGAACTTATAAAAGTAAAATGTAAAAATTGTGGACGCGAAATGCTCGTTTATGATACTCGCATGAAAGAGCAATATTGTACTATCCATTGCCTTGAATCTGCGATGGTAGATCATTCTAGGGTCAGCAAGCCAGTTATACTGGTATGTTGATCATTGTTCTATTTTTATTTAGTACTCTTTATTTTATTTTTATTTAGTTTCTTCATTGATACCGGTCTATATTTTTGCTCAAAATTCACTTACTAACGTTTTTCTCGGCAGTTTTAAATAATACTGGGGTATTATTGGAAGAATACCAATATGCTATTTATCCTGATGGAGTTTTGCTATGAGATCCATATTATTATTAAGCAGTGGCCTTGATTCTGTTGCTGCCCTTGCAATTGCATTAGATAATAGTGATGTCTTCATGGCGTTGACATTTGATTATGGACAACGGTCTGTAAAAAAAGAGATCGAATATTCCCGTATGGTTTGTGAACACTATGGGATTGAGCACAGGATAATTACGTTGAGCTGGCTTAGTTCTATAACCAATACTTCTCTTGTGAACAAAGACCTCGATGTTCCGGAGCTATCAATTAATGACCTTATAGATGGTCCTGATAATATTACTGAAGATTCTGCAAAGAGTGTGTGGGTGCCTAATCGGAATGGGGTTTTCATCAATATTGCAGCAAGCTTTGCTGAAAGCCATGGATGTGAATATGTCATCGCAGGCTTCAATGGTGAAGAGGCAAAAACATTTCCTGATAATTCCAAAGAGTTCGTGAACGCAGTTGATGAATGTTTTTCCTATTCAACTGCAAACGGCGTAAAAGTACTAGCACCACTAATCGATATGGATAAGGTGTCAATAGTGCGCAAAGCAATGGAATTGGGTGCACCACTTGAATATAGCTGGAGTTGCTATCATGGGGCTGAAGAGCCTTGTGGGGTGTGTGAAAGTTGCATGAGGAGAAAGCGTGCTTTCCTCGCGTCCGGGTTTGAAGACCCTCATATTAAAAAACGAGCTGATTTTAAAAGATAAGGTGTTTGTAATGGAATGTATCGTTCTAGATGAAAAAGTACATTATGATGGCAGCCAGATATCTTCTCTCTGGGCTTATAACCTGAAAGGCGTTCAGTATGATTCCATCGTTGCCTTCCGAGGCGGATGCGATGTCAAGATAGAACATATGATAGACCTCGAAGACAAAAGGATGGGCGATTCTATCTATTCTACGGATATGCTACATTTCTTGATAGAGCACTTCGATTCCACAGACCTTAAATTGGTCTATGCAAGACAGCGGCTCTTTACTTCAATTGTTGCAGAATCTCTCTCTGATACTGGTATAGTTACCACTCGGCAGGGGGATGATCTTTTTGTAAATGGCAAAAAGTTGACAATTTCAATTGCAAGTACTTCGTCAGTATCCCAGAAGATCCATTTTGGAATCAATGTCTACCACGACTTCTATGGTAACCTCAATGATATTGGGATCGATGAGAACAAGGCAGTAAGCTTACTTGCTGATATTGGCAAACGATATGTTGCTGAGATCCATGACATTGAAAAGGACCTGCGAAAATCACGTCCTCTGGATGTGATCTAATGGAAGCTCCTATCAGTGAGATCTTCTGTTCTGTTCAGGGTGAAGGTCCTCATGTTGGTGTGAGGCAGGCATTCGTGCGTTTCATTGGATGCAATCTGAATTGTTCCTATTGTGATACCGAACCGGCAGACCCCAGTGTCTGCATGTTTGAAAGAACACCGGGTTCGAACAGCTTTGAGAACATCCCGAATCCTCTGGTGACCTCTCAGGTAAGTGAGCTCCTTGGTAATTATGGCAATATCCATTCAGTTTCCCTGACCGGTGGCGAACCTCTTCTTCATGCGGATTTCATTTCCAAGATGGATATCCCTCATCTATTGTATCTGGAATCGAACATGACATTGCCTCATATGGCGGAAAAGATCAAAGATAAGGTCTCTTACGTTTCAGGGGACATTAAGCTCATAGATGAGTTCGAAGGTGAGGACCTTGTGACACATCTTGAACAGACCATCGAATGCTTTAGAACACTCAGACAGACAAAGGACAGGGAATGTTTCTGTAAACTGGTGGTCACAAAGGATACCGTTCCGGATGATGTATACAGGATGGTGGATGCTATATCAGACTATGTTTCCTGTGTTGTGCTTCAACCGGTTACACAAAATAATTTTTCATCAGGCATTGAATTTTTGCTTCAATTGCAAAAAAATCTGCTTGATTCAGTGGATACATTAATAATTCCTCAGACACACAAAATGTGGGGTTGCTTATAATGACAAAAATGAGACTTGGAATAATAGAATATATTGACAGTGCACACTATTTGCCGGAACACGAGACCTGTGGTATAGTTCACGGCCACACTTATAAAATAGAGGTAGTTCTAGAAGGCGAGAAACAAGAGAATGGAATGGTCATGGATTTTTACATTATCAAGAAGATCGTAAAGGAGATCCTCAAAACATACGACCATAAGCTTTTGAATGACGTTCTTCCTTTCCCAAGTGCTGAAAATATCTGTGAACACATGCATGGTCAGCTTTTTGAGCAGCTTGGGCTTCCAGTATCTGTGAAGGTATGGGAAGGTCATGGGAAATGGTGTGAATTGAACGGTTTTGAGTGAGATATTCCAAAACCTATATCTATATCTTTAAGGGTCTTAATTTAAGTTCAGATTTTTTATTAATGCCGGAGGACATATTTTGCCTGATACTGATAAAATCAATGAAGAATGTCATGATGTAAATGATGTGGATCGTGAAATTCTGCGTAAGATCTCAGAACATCCATGTTATGATAAGAACGCGCAGCATAAATTTGGTCGAATACATTTGGCTGTTGCTCCAAAATGCAATATCCAGTGCAACTATTGTGACCGTAAGTTTGATTGTGTGAACGAAAGCCGCCCTGGTGTGACAAGTGAAATATTAACTCCACAGGAAGCCCTTGAAAAGACTCGGCAGGTTCTCAAAGACCATCCTTTCATTAAGGTGGTAGCTGTGGCGGGTCCTGGTGACCCGCTGGCTAACGATGAGACCTTTGAGACTCTGGAGCTGATCAAGAACGAGTTCCCTGATGTAACTCTTTGTCTTAGTACCAATGGTCTTGCTCTGCCGGATAAAATGGATGAGCTTCTTAGGGTAGGGGTCAGCACACTTACTGTGACCCTTAATGCCATCGATCCTAAGATCCAGGCACAGATAGTTGACCATATCTCTTACAAAGGCAAATCCTATACAGGCGTTGAAGCTGCAGAGATCCTCATTGCCAACCAGCTTGAAGGAATCAAAAAAGCTGTTGAGGCAGGGATGGTCATAAAAGTGAACACCGTCCTGATCCCTGAGATCAATAAAGATCATATTGTAGAGGTTGCAAAGAAAATACGCGAAATGGGTGTTTTCATCATGAACATCATGCCTCTCATATGTCAGGCAAAGTTCGCGGACATGGAACCTCCATCCAATGAAGTACGTAAAGAGATGCAGGACTCCTGTGAACCTTATGTACAGCAGATGAGGCACTGTCGCCAATGCAGGTCTGATGCTTACGGTCTTATCGGTAAGGACCTTTCACAGATGAGTGAAGAGCGCAGGAACGTCATAAAGATGGAGTCGATCGAAAAGAAAGATCACAGTGAATGATCTTTCATTCTTTTTTATGGACATTAAAGGGTGGATCCTATTGGATATTGAACAATTAGCTTCGAATCTTCGAAATTTTGAAGGTGTGACCCGTAAAAAGCCCATTGCTGATATTGTGAACATTTTCGAGGATGTCCGTAGTGAATACAGCGAGACGATCGTTGACTTTGGCGATGATGCTGCGGTCCTGGATACTGGTGGTGATGAGGTGATCCTGTTCGCTGCTGATGCTATCTGGGGTAAGATCGCAATGGAAAGCCAATGGTGGACAGGGTACACTTCCGTAGTTGTCAATGTAAATGATATCTCTGCAATGGGTGGAAGGCCAGTTGCAATGGTCAATGTCATGTCCTCTTGTGACACGGATGCCTGCAAAGAGATGATGCGGGGCATAAAGGACGGCGTGAAGAAGTTCGGTGTTCCCATGGTGGGTGGTCATATTCACCCCGACACCCCTTACAATTCTCTTGGGGTCGCTATAATCGGAGTCGCCAAAAAGGACTGTCTTATCAGAAGTGATATGGCAAAACCCGGAGATTCGATAATTGTTGCCTATGATATGGATGGTCGGGTCGGGAAAAATTCCCCTTACAGCTGGGATACCACATCTTTCAAGGATGCTCAGACAGTTCGTGACCGCTTCCTTGTAATGCAGACCATTGCTGAAAAGAAATTGGCGATCGCAGGAAAGGATATCAGTAATCCCGGTACCATCGGAACTCTGGGTATGTTATGTGAGACCAGCAAGGTCGGTGCATCCGTGGATGTCGATAAGATCCCGATCCCAGAATATCTTGAGCTTGAACAATGGCTTAAGATATACCCTGCTACTGGTTATGTCATTACCACAAAACCGGAGAACTGCGATGAATGTATCCGTATCTTTGAAGATGTCGGCATAACTGCAGCGGTAGTTGGAAACATCAATGACTCAGGTCTCGTGGATATATACTCGGGGGAACAAAAAGCAGTTGTCTTTGACCTGAACTCTGATACTATAACTGGAATTGGATTGAGTGTAGAAGATGGTGAATGACTCTGTGGCACTGCCATCAGGCCATTCCTTTTATCAGATAAGTTTTAGTTGATATATTCTTTCATCTCTTTGAAATAATACTGTTCTGCTTCTTTTACGACCTCGAGTTTTCCTCTAAGGACTATAACGTTCCTTTCGTCACATTCCACGATGTTGACAGTAAGTTTCCTTTCGACAGGTTCCAGTTCGAACTCTTCGATCATGTCATACATTATATAAGATGGAGTTCCCGGTGGCATTATTATGTCATAAAGTTCTTCGAGCTTTTCGCCAAGTTCTTCTTCTATCTCTATCTTCTCTTTCCTTCTTTCGAGATCTCCAATTGTTAGTTTTTTTGGCATTATAATCACCTTGGGTTTAATGAATTGATGGCATGTTCTGCATAAATAGTAATCGCTGCGATGTCGGGCTGAAAGGCTGGAGTGGTATTTACATAGGTTAATATTCTTTGCTGAAAATCTTACTATTCAATGTAATAATGTTGTAAATGGAGGATATAGATGCGATTGATAGATATATCTGATTCTAATGGAATGATTCGTATAGAGTTTTTTGGATGCAATATGAAATGTCCTTATTGTGTTCATATTCATCAGCCTTTCAAAGAAGTGTCTGTGGAAGAAGTGGTCGATCTTGCCAAAAATTCCCTTTCTAAGGCAGTTCACCTTGGTGGGGCTGAGCCGACATTACAAAAAGAGCTTATTCCTCTCATAAAAGCACTTAATGAAGTTGGAAAAGAGGTTCTGTTAAAATCCAATGGGATGAAACCGGGAGTGCTGGAAGATGCATTGCCTTATGTACATGGTTTTGTCCTGGAATTGAAAGCACCTCTTGATAACTTGAAGGCTATTATGGAGCTGACGTGTATGTCTGAAGAGAAGACTAAGAAATATGTGGGTCTTTTAAGTGAGTCTCTTGAGATTGCTCACAAAAAGTGGCTGCGTATATGGGTACGTGTAATTCCTGGTTATGTGGATCCTGGGACTTTATCTTCTTTGTTCCCATATATGGAGGGTGCTTCTGAAGTTCTGTTCTATCAGTTCCTGAGCAACCCTGATTTCGATCTTCCATTCCGGGAGTTTGAAAGTGCTGTTCCTTCCTGGGATGATCTGGAAAATATTGGAAAGAAGACTCTTTTGGTCGTACCTCGTGTTATTCTGATGGGTGTTAATGGAAAATTGGTTCTTGAAAAATAAATCTAATTCTGGACACAAGTCATGTCCATAAACTTCCTCTCTAATTTTTATTCATCAATTATTATTATATTTTTATGTCCACTTGTATGTTCTCATTTCTCTACAAAATATATGTGGAATTATACTCATATAGGTAATAAAATCCTTTGAAATTAAAAATATCAAGTAAAAATAAGTCTAATTTTGAACGGCTGATAATTATTTTGGGTGTGTTGGTGGTGGTATTATATGAAACGATCATATTACCTTGCTTTAATATATATTATTAAATATATTACATTTTTCGATTATGTTAATTCGTGTAAAATGTCCTCATTTGTTTTGAATATGTCCACTGGAAATAAGGGGGTTATATGTATATGGCTACAATATGTTCAAATTTGTACGAATTAACTACACATCTAATTTAATGGATATGTTTTAATAATACAATGGACCTATTTATGGCAGGTAAACAGTTTGTTAATATACTTTAACTATTATGTGGAGCCAAACGGTGGAATATGATGCGGTAAAGCACATCGAATGCATCTACAACGTATTGACCAGTGATATTTTAGATCACTTAAAGGTCGGTGTGGCTGTATTAGATAGTGATTTGAAGGTGAAATGGGCAAATCACTTCTTGATGCATGAGCTATGTGGACAGATAAACCATGTTGTGGGGGTAGAAATATCTCAGATACTTTCTTCTATCTCTAATTCCTCTGAATGTTTTCGTCATTTCGATGTGACTGACCAACTTTGCAATGGCGAAAGGGTCGTTCTACATACTCCTCTCAAAAACGGTGTTGGCCATAGGTGGCTGGAACACCGATTGTCTCCTATTAGTTCTGATATTTATAATGAAGGCTGGATAGGCTACTTTTATGATATCACTGACCAGATGAAGTCCAAAGACTCTCTATCTTTGTTTGGGGACCACGGCTATATTTCTTTTGATAATGCCCTTTGTGAGCGTTCTGAGCGTTATCTTCTAAGTCCTTCAGAATCGATTAAAAAATATACGGATCTTCTCCTTGATGGTGAGGTAAATGAGGAACGAATACATGCGATCGAAGAGATACAAGCAAATGCTGAAAAACTGAATGGTCTTGTTCGGTCAGCCACCATGTATATGGGCAAGACCGAATTCAAATTCAAGACCCTTTTCGAGAATACAAGTGATCCAATGGTCATCTTTGATCTCGATGGGAAGATATGGGAGATAAACCAGGTTGCATGTGATGTGCTAGGTTATTCGTACTTTGAGTTGCTTGGTATGGACCACTCTATGATCTATGATGGTGGTTCCCTTACAGAAACGATCAATATTCTGAAAGATTCCGAGAAGAAACCTTCTATTCTTTTAGAATCTTTCTGCAATACAAGGGATGGGGTGTGCATTCCAGTTGAGCTTAATTGCAGGCTTATTGATTATGAAGAAAAGCCCGTTGTCCTTATTACTTCCAGGGATATGTCTGAAAGAAAGCACATTGAACATCTCTCACGTACGAATAAAGAGCTGAAATGCCTCCATGATACTAAGGATGTGTTCGTTGATATTTTACGCCATGATCTGATGAATCCTGCTGGAGTTGTCAAAGGTTATTCTGAGCTCTTGTCCAAACAGGTGGAGGGTTCGATGATGGAAAAATATGTGCGAATGATCCGCAAGAACAACAATAAGATAATCGATCTCATTGAATCGGCATCTAAATATGCAAAGCTGGAGTCGATCGAAGATATTGTTTTTGAGAGGCTCGATCTTATTCCCATTCTGAAGAATGTAATTGAGGATTTTGAGCCCCATTCCAGCAAGAAGTCGATAGACGTCTCGATAGCTGTTAGTGGGGAATGGCATGTTTATGCGAATCCAATGGTTGACACGGTGTTCGCCAACTATCTTTCGAATGCGATAAAGTATAGTCCTGAAGGGTCTAAAGTAGAGTTCGATGTCGATGATCTCGGTGATATGTGTAAAGTGCTCGTCAAGGACAATGGAATTGGGGTTCTTGATGAGGACAAACCGTTTGTTTTTGAAAGGTTCACCAGACTTAATTCCGTTCATATCAAAGGTGCGGGACTGGGGCTTGCAATTGTTAAGAGGATAGCTGAACTTCATAACGGTCAGGTGGGTGTAGATGACAATCCTGATGGAAAAGGTTGTGCCTTTTGGGTTATTTTGAAGAAATCCAGGTAATCTCACCGGAATACTTATTCGTGTTCAATGTATTTACAAAAGAGATTGCAATGCAGGAATACAAGTTAAAACGTGGTTTTTCTCCGGATATCGAACGGATCTATGAAGAGGTAGGCAAATGTTTCCCAGTTGACATCGATCGAGATGGAGATAAGCTCTCTATTTCGTATGGTGTTATTAAGGAGTTGTCTGTTTCTATGAATGGCAAGATGCTTGTAGTGGATACTGTCATGGATGTTTCTTCTGATGACGATGACCTGATCCTTGATACGAACAAGCGTTTCCGGGACTTCCTTTTGCTCGCGACCGGATATACTGCTAAGGAACGCCGAAACCAGGCAAAGAAAGCAGTTTCAAAGTAATGATATTAAAAAAAGTTCGGATATTGATCAGTAGTGACATTCGTTAATTCGGAATTCCTAAGGGATCTCAAGGTATTTGATATCCCTACCTGCCTGAGGGTGTGTGCTGGCACTGATGGTTCTGTGACCTTCCTTTTGGAGATAATGACCCGCAAGGATGTTTCAGTGGTCACTGAAGCACAGCACATCGTTAAAGCAGATACTGAGATGTCTTCTCTGTTGAAGGTCCCGGAGGGATCAGACGTGAACTATCGTTTGGTCACCCTTTTTGCAGGTGATATTCCTTTTGTGAGGGCTTTGTCATTGTCTCCTATTGAGAGAATGCCTGGTAATATTCGTCAGGATATGATGCGCGCAGATATCCCTATTGGCAAGATATTGAGGAACAGCGGCATTGAGACCCGCAGGGACTTCGATAACATTAATATTACTGATGATGACCCAATTTTCGATATCAGTAGAGTACTTTCACGCTCCTACCACATAGTCCATGATAACAATACAATGATGTGGATAAATGAGAGGTTCCCAGTGGATGAACGCTGGAATTTATAAACCCAACCGAAAGCTTCATATTTGATTTTGTGTATCAAGGAGTTGTACCCATTGATAATGATGCCTCGGTGGCTTAGGGGTATAGCGCGTCCTTGGTAAGGACGAGGTCGCGTGTTCAAATCACGCCCGAGGCTTTCTATTTCTAGTTAAAGGCTCTCACCTGCTTTGATAGGTTCAAAAAAAGTGGGTAACCTGGTATTATATGACCACAATAGAGACTAAAGTCTATTGAAACTCGCATCTCAAATGCATCTTATTCTGAAATTGATAAAGACCACCTTTTGAATTATGCAAATGACCTTTTTGCAGAGGATCTAAGTGCTGCAAGTGTATCCAAGTACCTTTATCAATTGCATCTCATTAGGAAAATGCTTGATACTAATTTTGAGATAGGTTTGTTGCCTGAAATGGAAGGCATCTATCGAGAGGATTATTGACATCACATGGACAGAGAGAAGGAATATAGGGTCGTGGATGCAGTACTTATTTCGCATACTCATGGTGATCATGCACAATATATTCATATTTTGAGAACGGATATTCCGATCTACTGCACCAAAGGTACTAAGACGATATTGCAGTGTTTGCTGTATCTTGGTACGGGAGATAATGATTTTATCGATGCTTGTGAAGCTTATACTTTCTATAATCGAAATGATCAATTATTAAGGGTCGATAGGAGAAAGGAAGAGTATATCCATCCCAGAAATTATACAATTATGATGCCAGGAGAGATCGGGACTGATGAGGTTATTGCGTTTCATAGTGAGGTGTGTGGCAACTTCAAGTCTGCATTGTGACCAATTGTTTGTCAATATGATTTCATAAGTTTTAAATAATTATTTTTATATAGATAGAGTGGAATATTTCAAAAGGTTCTCTTCATATGACCACGAAAAAAAGATCAAAGATCAAAGATGGTAGTAATCTCATCTTTGTACATGCAGCTGACCTTCATCTAGATAGTCCTTTCCTTGGACTTTCAGAAATCAATACTAAACTTAGTCAGGTGATGGCGAAGGCAACATTTGATGCCTATAACAATATCATTGATCTTTGCATTGAAAAAAATGCAGACTTCCTTCTGATTTCAGGTGATATCTATGATAGTGCTGATAAAAGTCTTTATGCCCAACTCAAGTTCCTCGAAGGTCTCAAGCGACTTTCATCTGCAGGTATTGCAGCATACATAACACATGGGAATCATGATCCACTAAATGGATGGTCTGCAAGTCTTGAATGGCCTGCTAATGTGAAAATTTTCAGTGGTGATGATGTAGAAACTGTTTTTGTGGAAAAGGATGGCAATGTGATAGCTTCCATCAATGGAATTAGTTATCGGACAAAACACATTCAAGAAAATCTGGCAAAACGTTTCCAGAAAAAGGATGCTTTATCTCCATTTACCATTGGGATGCTTCATTGTACAGTTGATTCAGGAGGAGGGCATTATCCTTATGCACCATGCAGTATCCAGGACCTTAAAGAAACAAATTATGATTATTGGGCCCTTGGTCACATACATTATCCACAGGTCCTGGAAACTGACCCTTATATCGTCTATTCCGGCAATCCACAGGGTAGAAATCCTGGAGAATTGGGAGAAAGGGGATGTACGTTAGTCGAAGTGGATCAAAAAGGCAATATAAAACTTGATTTTGTTCCCGTTGATTCTGTTCGTTGGTATGTTGAAGAATTGTATGTTGATGGACTTGAGACTGAAGCGGAACTTATTGAATTGCTTGAAGAAACAATGGATAAACTATCTGAAATTGCAGAGGGTAGGTATATTATTAGTAGATTCATACTTCGCGGGAGAAGCCCTTTGAAGCGATTTCTGATGAAAGATGATTCATTGAATGATCTTGTGCAACATCTGAGGGATGACTATGACGTTGGTTCCGGCTCAGTTTGGGTGGAAAGACTGCAAGATAAAACATCATTTCCTATCGAACGTGAAAGCCTTTTGAACAGACAAGACTTTATTTCGGATCTTTTGAGCATAACTGATGAGATATGCTCTGATAACGAGGGTCTGATGAAACTTGATGACTCATTACATCCTCTTTTTGGGAAAGGAAAAATAAGACATATTCTAATGCCACTTGATGAAGATGAGCGGATCAGGATCGCAAGAAATGCAGAAGAATTGCTTCTGGAAAAACTGATCTCGGAGGGTGAGTATGAGAATAACTGATCTGAATATAGATGGTTTTGGTAAGTTTAATGATTTTTCTATCAATGACCTAGGAGAAGGATTAACTGTACTGCATGGTGAAAATGAAGCAGGAAAATCCACTTTGCTCTCATTTATAAGAAGAATGTTTTTTGGTTTTCCTGATAAAAGAAGTAACATAAACCATTACCCACCTTTTAAGGGAGGACTGCATGGTGGGAGACTTTCAATTCAGGTAGATGCTGGGATTGGTTATACAATTGAAAGGTATGCACAAAATGGCTTGAATATTTATCTTCCCGATGGTATCATTAAAGATGAAAACGAAATTGGAAAGATACTTGGAAATGCTGACAAGGATGTTTTTGAAAATGTCTATGCTTTCGGTCTAGATGAGCTCCAAGATTTTAATAAACTAAATGGCGATTCGATAAATGGGAAATTATATAGTGCAGGAACCGGCATTGGAGCTGCTTCGATACCATATATACAAAATTTATTTGAGAAAAAAAAAGGAGCCATATTCAAACCCACAGGAAAGAAGCCACAGATCAATACTCTTTTCACTGAACTAAATAAAATCGAACAGGAAATAAACGATATTGAAGACGGGCAGTATGCATATGATCAGTTGCACAATGATATCCGATATAAGGAAAAAGAGATAAGTGATCTTAAGAATAAAAAATCAGCCCTCCTTGAAAAACAGGAACATGTAAGATCTCTTTTGTCCGTGTGGGATGACTGGGTAGATCTTCAGACTCATGGCAACAAGATAGAAGAGCTTCCGAAACTCGAATCTTTTCCCGATAATGGGCTTAATCGATATACTGGTATCAAAGGGAAGATCCAGGAACTTTATGAGAACATTGCAGGCTTGAATAGCTCTATTGAGAGAAACAGAAAAGAGCAAAGCAATATTGCTGTAGATGAATCTCTGCTCTTACAAAAGGATATAATATTTGAGTTAGGTAAGGGAATTGAAAAATACAGAGCAGAAAAAGAAGAACTTCCAAAAGTGAAAGTTTCATTGCAAACGGAAAAGAAAAGGTTTGACTCTCTGCTTCAGGAACTTGGACCGGATTGGGATGAGGGAAAGTTGAATGGATTTGACCGATCTATACCTGCAATTGATACTGTACGCAAGCGGCATAGTGAACTACAGGCAATCGATGATGAGATTAAGAATACGCGCCAAAATCTCAAAAGGATCGAAGATTTGATCTCAAGAATAAATAAGAAACATGAGGTTGTTTCTGGGAAACTGTTGAAGCAACGGTCTGCAATTTTGAACATAGCCGATCGGGTAGTAGGATATCAAGCAAATGTCGGACAAATAATCTCTAATGAGACAAAACTGGATAGTAAAAAGAAAGAGCTTACTGATATATTGCAGGATATTGGAAGTAATTGGGATGAATCTTCATTAGGGGATTTCCATCTTTCCAGTAGTGCAAAAGAATATTCCAATGCCATGGCATCTAATTTTAAGAATGCAGAATTGAATATTCACGATCTTGAAGCAAAGCTTGAATGGGCAATGCTTGAAATCAATAGGATTAATAATAATATTCTCAAAATCGATTCTAAGATCAATGCTATCAATATGAAGATCCCTGAAGATAACCTTCGTGAAATGCTTGCTTGTTTGAAGGGTCTGCGGGCAAAATATCCTTATCTTAAAGAAAAAGAGATGGACCTTAAGTCTTTGGAGAGGGACGATAATTTTGCTTCCATAATGGGAAAAGTGCCTGTTACAGTAAGCCAACATATGCCTATGTGGCCTGCAGGTGCTTTTGTAGTTTTGGGTTTTGCAGTTCTTGCCGCGGGTTTTGTTTATGAGAATTTGCATGGTGGAATTATTGTATGTATTGTTCTGTTTATTGTAGCAATCATATATTTTATATCTTTAAGAAAATCAGGTATAAGTGCACAAGTTCCTGCAATTAATGTGGATACTGCTCGACAAGATAATGTAAAAGAACAGGCAAAACGAGAAATCCAATCCATTCGTGAACAGATGCTTTCGGATGCTATCTTTTGTAACTTTAAAGCTATCCCTGAGATATCTGTACTTGAAGAGAGATATGATGATCTTAAGGAATATGCTCTTGGTCTTAAGACGATTTCATATCTCAATTTGGAGAGAGATAAACTTGAAAAAGATAAGAAAGCATCAAGTGATCAATATGCTTTTTTAGAAGCAAAACTTGATGATATGAGGTATTCTTACCAAAATATTCAGATAGAATGGAATGAATGGCTTATTTCCTGCAATCTGGATGTTGAGCTAGCACCTGATAATATCTCCGACAAGTTTGCTCTTGTTCGAGAAGGAAAAGACAAGCAGGCGGTAATCAATGATCTTCATTCTCAGCTACTAATGTGTGAAAAGTCCGTAGAGGATTTCGAGGAGGATGCTAAGAAACTGCTTGACCTATGTAAATGTGATATTACTGGGCGTCCCATTGATCTAGATATAATTAAGCTACATGATGATGTGAATGCTGAATACGCAAATACTGGGAAGGTCGAACAGTTGCAACAGGACCATGAAGAGCTTGTTGAACAGTCTGAAATGCTGAATGTTGCTCTTAAGGAAAAAGAAGCTGAAAGAAGTGTCGTTTTGAATAAATGGAAGGAATGGCTGGCAAAGTATGATCTTTCTTCAAATATGACAACTGAAAGCATCCTTGATATCTTTGCAGCTATTAGAAATTGTTATGAAATTCAAGACAATATCAAGAATCTTGCTGAAAATATCGAATCGTATACTAGCTCTATAGATGTCTATGAGGATAAAATCAGAGGGACTCTTGATGTGTGTGGAAGAAAGGGTTCTGGATTTGGTTTTGATACGGAGCTTGAGACCCTTCGTGATGATGTTGAGAAAGCGGTTAGTGAAAAGAACCAATTAGATAGCCTGATATCTGAGATGGATAAACTTTCATTCAGTCTCAAGGAAGCTGAGAATAAACATCTTGATCATTTAAATGATATGTCCACTCTTCTCAAAGAGGGGGTTGCTGATTCAGAAGATGATTTTGTCAGTAATGCAAAGATATGGGATGATCTTTCTCAAGCAAGGAATGGCTACAATATCGCAGAGTTGCATTTAAGGAAGCTTTCCGGAAATGATGATGAACATCTGATCATTATGGACGAGTTGAAGAATTCAAAGCATGATCTGTTGAAAGTGCAAGAATCTGAAATTGCTGAAAATATCAATGAGATCGATGATGAACTTGAATCTCTAAGCAATGAGAAAGGAAGTATCAAGAACCAAATAACGCAGCTTGAGGGCTATAACGAAGGCTCTACGTTAAGACTGGAACTTGGAATGCTTAAAGAAGAGCTTAATGAGAAGTCGAGAGAATGGGCAACATATTCCATTGCACAACATATTCTTTCAAAAGCAATGGAAAGATATGAGAAAGAAAGGCAACCAGCTGTTATTACTGAGGCACAGTCATTCTTTATCAATATAACAGGCGGAAAATATGAACGAATATATTCGCCTCTTGATTCTTCAGATATTTTTGTTGAAGATAAGAGTGGAACCCATAAAAATATAGTTGAACTAAGTCGAGGGACAGCCGAACAACTTTATCTTGCGTTGAGATTTGGGTTCATTAAAGAGCTTGGGAAACATTCAGAGTCATTACCAATAGTGTTTGATGATATTCTGGTCAATTTCGATCCGGTAAGAAGCAGAAATGCGATCAGTTCTATTAGTGAACTCAGTTCGTCTAATCAGGTGCTTTATTTTACCTGTCACCCAAGAACAGTGGAAATGTTTAGAGATGTCGTACATGGAGTAAAGGTGATTGAGTTAAATGAATTAGACTGATTTCAAGATTGTGTAATAATGATGCGATTGTGCTAATTAAATGAACGAGTATCACATTTATACAATTATGTTAGTGTGATTTATATTGGTTCTAGTGGAGGTAGTACATTTGAACATATCATTGTTTCTTATTACATAGAAGATGATAAAAAGATCAATAATAAGCAAATTATCCATACTTTAAAAAACATTCAAGCTGATCTTGAAAAGAAATTTAACACATTTATATATCCGCTTGAGCATGACTATTTCATCAAGATTTGGTCTGCCACCTAACTTTGTTTTGTTGCCATACGTTTCTGCTACGATTGGACGAAATGGTTTCCAATCTATGAGACATTCGATTTCGGAGAGTCTGTCATCAAGATCTTCGAGACGTTTTACTCTTTTTTAATTGCAAAGTTGGCAATAGGTGCTATATATAATGATTGCAACTGTTTGTTTATTTTTATTTCTGGTGTGGGGGGTTTGTCGGAATTCTCTATAATCATCTTTTTGAATCATCCTTAAAATCCACTGGAACTAAACTTAGAAATAGTAAACGTGTCAAATAACATATAATAGTTAGTTCTGATGACTAACATGCACATATTAGCGGGAGGGATAAAATGAGTTTATTTAACAGAATGGAAACCGTCCTTAAAGCGAAGATGAACAAGATCGTCAATCGCATGGAGGATCCCAGAGAGACACTTGATTATTCCTATGAGAAACAACTGGAAATGTTACAGGGTGTAAAAAGAGGGGTCGCTGATGTCGCAACCTCAAAGAAAAGACTTCAGCTACAGCGTTCAAAGCTGATGCAGAGCATTGATAAACTGGCAGGGCAGGCAAGAGATGCCATCAAGAGTGACAGGGAAGACCTTGCAAGACTTGCTCTTGAGCGCAAGGGAGCACTGGATATACAGGTCCAGGGACTTGACCAGCAGATAGCGGAACTTGGAAAGGAGCAAGATAAGCTTGTGGCTGCTGAGAAACGTCTTTCAACCAAGGTAGAGGTTTTCAGGACGAAGAAAGAGACGATCAAGGCACAATATACAGCTGCTGAGGCCCAGGTAAATATTAGTGAATCAGTATCAGGTATCAGTGAAGAGATGGCGGATGTAGGTCTTGCCGTTGAGAGAGCAGAGAACAAGACAGAAGATATGAAGGCACGTGCCTCTGCCCTTGATGAGCTCATTGATGCAGGCACCCTTGATGACTTCACAAGCAGTGGGGATGACATTGATAGGGAACTTGCAAAGATAAGTGCAGAATCGAATGTCGAAACGGAGCTGGCAAAACTCAGGCAGGAGGAAGGCAAATGATTATCCGGATAATGGGTGAAGGGCAGTATGAGGTCCCTGGAAGTCTGTTCGATGAGCTCAACAGCATTGATAACAGGATAGTGGAGCTTGTAGGCAAGGGAAATGAAGCTGATTACAGAACTGAACTTTTAAAGCTCATCAATGTGGTCAAGTCAAATGGAAAGCAACTGGATGATACAAGTATTGTGGAGTCCAACATCATTGTTCCGCCTGAAGATCTTAGTCTGGAAGAAGCAACGGAGATCTTTACCGGAAGCGGTCTACTCGAAGATTAAAAAAGATTCAGAATGGCATCCCCCAGAGGGGATACCATTTCTCCACATTTTTCTCGATCGGCAGTTCGTCATCCATGAGGGATTTGAGCCGCAACTCCATGGAATTGTCCCTTTCCTGATTCTTTAGTGGTACGAAAGGATAGTAATTACCCTGCTTGAAACTATATATCCAGTATACCGGTCCTTTGCTCTCAAATCGATAAACAGCACACAATATCTGTTCTGAGAATCCCTGCTCTATCAGGGTCTGGCTGATCATGTGTATGTTTGTGACAAGGTCTTCGAAATCTTTATCGTCCAGTATCACCCAGAGAAAGTTGTACTTGTCCTTCTCGATATGATACTTTGTCCCTGTTTCCTTTGTGCTGTAACTTAACAGGCCTTCTATCTCCTTTCTTGTGTTCTCATACTGGGAAAGGGACATGGACTTAAAACAGATGCCTGCCTGACCGGATGGCTGGAGGTTCAGGTTCACCTCCATTGTAATGACTGCTGTCGAGATAGAGAACAAACGTTCCGTATTCGATTCCGGCAACTTGCTCCTGCCAAGCAGGGAATCGAACATGCTTTTAAATCCCATTATAGTTCCAGCTCCCTTTGTATCTTTTCGAGTGCAGCGATCCTTTTTTCTATGGTAGGATGGGTCGATAACAGGCTCATGAAAGAACCTGAAACTGCCGGGAATATGAAAAAGGCGTTCATACCCTCCACTTCCCTCAGATCATCCTTGGGAATACGAGGCATGATCCCGCTGATCTTGGTCAGTGCCGATGCCAGATTGGAGGGCTGACCCGTGATGACAGCGGAACCCTTGTCTGCCGCAAATTCCCTGTACCTTGAAAGAGCACGTATCAGCAGGAAACTTATGATCCATACCAGCAATGAGACGATCCAGATAGCAACAATACCGCCTGATTCTTTTCTCCTGCCGCCCATGCCTCCCATACCCCCAAAGTAAAAACTGTACCTGACTATGTAGAATGCCATGGTAGATATGAAACTGGCTATGGTCAGTATCGCCATATCCCTGTTCTTGACATGGCTCAGCTCATGTGCAAGCACAGCTTCAAGTTCACCCTGGTTAAGCTGATCCATCAGACCCGTGGTCACGGCAACCACTGCATTTTTGGGACCCCTTCCAGTTGCAAAGGCATTTGGAATTGAGGTGTTCACCACTGCCACCCTGGGCATTGGCAGGTCCGCTATGGCACATAGCCGGGTGATGGTCTGGTGCAGGTCAGGAGCCTCCTGCGCAGTAACGACCTTGGCATGCATGGTCCAGAGCACCAGCCTGTCCGAGTAATAGTATTGTAATCCCATGAATGCGCCTATGAACAACACCATAAACATCTGAGGCGCACCCGCATAGAACAGGAATGCCAGAAATGCTAGATACACTGCCGCCAGCAGGAACATTGTCAACAACATCCTGCCCTCAAGTCCCCTGTCATGTTTCCATTTCAAATTAATAACTCCTTATATTCACATCAACTATGTCGATATCGTATTCATAAATGTATCTTATAGTATGATTATACGGAATTGACACTTTATGAATATATGTGATGTCTTTGATTGGTTTGATGAGAAAAGGTGCCAGGGAATGCAATATTAAGAATATAGGTCTGAAATTTTCCTGTGATAAGCTCATAGTCATCACAGGACTTAGTGGTTCAGGAAAATCATCCCTTCCTTTTGATATGATATATGCTGAAGTGCAGAGGGGATACGTGGAATCACTCTCAGCGTATGCCTAGCAATTTTAGAGGGCTTATAGAAAACCGGATTTGGGTATATTGAATAAAGATCACCTTTTATGTCTATTGAACAGAAGACTGCCAGCAAGAATCCGCGTTTTACAATTTGCACTGTTGCTGAAATATATGATTACCTCTTCATTTAGTGAGGGGAATATTACGTGAAAAAAGTGTACTCTAAAAAACCGATAACCGGCGAATAAAGAACGAAACAAAAGTAAAATAAAAAAAGGGCATTGGTATTTAAGTAGAGTTTATATGTTATCAGGACCTATATTTGTGCATGAACTGTCCCAGGTGCAAGAGCTTCAATCATAAAAAGAACGGTAAAATCGATGGACGTCAACGCTACAAATGCCATGATTGTGAGTATAACTATTCAGTGGAGCTAAAATCAACTGCTAGCCCCATGTCTGTTAAACGGCAGGCTTTACAACTCTATCTCGAAGGATTAGGATTTCGTTCAATTGGACGTTTTTTAGGAGTTAGCCACGTTTCTGTCCAAAAATGGATAAAGAAGTTTGGTCGTGAATTAGAGGATCTAAAGAGCGAAAATGAAATATCGATTGTTGAATTAGATGAAATGCACACTTATATCGGGAACAAAAAAAATATTGTTGGATCTGGATTGCTGTTGATAGAGATGGAAAAAGGTTCATAGACTGCTCTTTTGGTAGCAGGGGAACGGAAACAGGACTAAAACTCTGGAAAAAATTAAAGGGGAAGGAGATTGGAGAAGTGATGACTGATCACTGGAGGGCATATGCAGAGTTTGTTCCAGAGAAAATTCACACTCAATCCAAAGCTGAAACATATACTGTTGAAGGATATAACAGCATATTCAGGCACTTTCTGGCAAGATTGAGAAGAAAGTCAAAGTGTTATACTAAGAGTCTTGAAATGCTGAAGTACTCTGTTCTTCTTTTGATGAAGTACAGAAATAAAGAGCTAGCTATGTTTAGTTAACAATGCCAAAAAAAGAATTTATCGGATATTCTTTTTTATCCGGGATAAAAATGATGTTCTTTCATATGAATTCTTGTTGAAATCAGATTTAGGCATATCTGGTGATGTATTCTGATTTAATAATGTGTACACTTTTTCCACCGCCAAATTGTCTTCAACACATAAACAATTTTGTGATAAATATTTGCCAGCCATAATTACTCCTCCACTGTAATTTTGGTTAATCCATTTATATTATTTCTATATTCTACAGTTTGTAATAACTTATACATATATTACACGCTGAAATATTATGGATTTTTTATGTTAACCATCTTTTTTATGTTAACGATTACAACTCTTCGAGGTAGTAATTACATTAATCTATAAATACTTTTCACTATTAACATTTAACTACTCTAAGTAAATGTGAGTATTGACCATCTTCTTGTTCTTCAACTTGAAACTCTTGAAAACCATTGCTTGTATAAAAGTTAAATACACCATCATTTTTCTTTTTAGCTTCCACCCACACAGCTCTCCCCCCTACACATTTGACAGCTTCTCCTATTTTATTAAGTGCACTATTTAGTATATTTTTACCTTTAATTTGATCTTTATATGTATCATTTTTAGCTAGGAGTGCAATATAATAAGTAGGGAGATATTTATCCTCGGGATTTTTCAAATGCAATTTTTTAGCTTGTTTTTTAGTTAGCTCTGGCAAGCATATTACTTTCAAAGTTAGTGCATAATACCCTAAAATACACAATTCATCACGATTTCCATCTAAAATAAAATAAGATTTGGTATTTCCCATTTTTTCAGAATGAATTGATTTATTCTTTACAAAATCCTCTATGAAAGTTTCTCTACGACAGTCAAAATTCTCTAGCATACCCAATACTTCATCTTCTTCAAGTTGATCAAGCAATTCTTTTAAAGGTATAGTTATTGGATTGATGCTTATCACCTAACTTTCAACTTAAGTCTAAAAGACAGTTTTATTATTTTACGTTTCGGTGCTCTTATTTTGAGAAGATGGACCTTTATGACAGTAAAATAGTATCATTACATATATGTTATATGGTTTTCAATTCCAGTATTGGCTTCAAAGTCTACTTCATTTGAATATAATTTAATATTGTACATTAAATTATATTACTAACTAATTAGAAATCATATATAGCATTGTTGAAATTGATGTCTCTTTGATAAACTTAATTCTTATTCAAGTATTGACGCATATCTACTTAGAAAATAACTACTCTAATTAACTTTTTTAAATTATTACTGCAAATAGAAGTAAAGTAATAAACAATTTTAAATCTAAATCAAAAAACGAGAATGTTAATGAAATATACAAAAGATACATGATTTTTCAGATGAATAAGTTGAAGTTTTTATTAAAATCAAAAAAATAAATGATTTCTATTTTTCTAATAGCTACCAACTACACGGCTATATCTCATAATTTTATGAGTAGACAGAACAGAAGCACACTTGTTAATACCAATCTCCTTGAACTCCTTGTTATTATACTTAAAAATAGTTCAAATAATATATTTATTAAAAATTTTAAATTATATTCAAGTCCAAAATAACAAATTAACAACAAAGAGTTGTGCCATTGGCACAACTAAAAACAGAATCTCACTTTGCAAAAACACGGGGACCACGCATCATGGTGGCCTTTGGTTGATCGATCTGCTCTGAAAAGTCAAGTATTATTGGCATATCGTATGTTTCTGATTCTGCTTTTGCTGATGCAATGAGGGATACGATGTTATCGATCTGTTCTTCTCCATTGATGGGCTCTCCGGCATATATGCAGATCATGGACCCTACGTCTTCGGGGTTTAGAGCCAGGAATACTTTGTTCTCTATGCAATGGATGTATTTGATGGCATCAACATTGACATTGCAAGGGGTGAAGATATTTTCATCTTTAGCTGCTTTTATATATACGGTGTACATTTTCCAATCCTCTGTGAAGTTATTAGTTCTATCATTATATAATATAGCTACTTCAAGAATTCACAAGCCCGTATCCTTAATGATGCTTTTTGGGAGCTATGTTATCTGTGCCCTTTGGATGCGGTTGTACATGGACAACACCTCCAGACTTTTCGGTTTAAAATAAGAAGGCTGCTGTAACAAGCAAAGAAATACTTAAGTCAATGCTGAATGTTATTTCGGAGGGTGTATCCATATAAATATATACTCTCTTTTCAATTGTATCATTGTTATGCAAATCAATAATATCATATCTTTGTACGTCCAGCAGTTTGCAGGATCGCTTTTTGAATCAACGGGATCCAAACTGGCTGTGGCTGCACTGATCATTATCTCCTCAATAATCCTTGCGTTTGGTGTGGATCTTGTTTTTAAGAAAGTGCTTTTGCATTACACGGCAAAGACCAGAATCAAGATCGATGATCTTGTCCTCGAGGCTGTAAAACGTCCGATCTACTATACGTTGATATTCTTTGGGATATTTCTTGCCCTTTCAGTAGTCGGTATTGGAGAGTATTTCTTTATTGCCACCAATAATCTCTTACTGACACTTCTGGCTCTGGTATGGCTATTTGCATTGGTTAACATAAACAAGATATTGTTTGACAATGTTTTCCCAGGACTTGTGCAGAAAACGGAAACCAAAATGGATGATGAGCTCCTGCCATTGCTAAAAGGTTTGTCCGATATCATCATCGTACTTGTCGGTTTAGGTATGATCATCGAAGGTGTATGGGGAATAAATGTAGGTCCTCTCTTCGCATCTGCCGGAATCGTTGGTATTGCTATTGCGTTTGCTGCAAAGGATGCTATATCCCAATTCTTTGGTGGCCTTTCCATCTATTATGACAAGCCGTTCAAGAATGGTGATCGTATAGAGATCGGTGATGGTCAGATAGGGCTCGTGCAGGAAGTAGGTATCAGAAGTACTCGTATACTTGATTTTTACAACAATATGATAATAATTCCAAATAGTATCATTGCAAACAACAAGATCATCAACTACACTTCTCCCCAACCCCAGATGATGGTAAAAATAACTATCGGGGTAGAATATGGTTCTGACGTTTCAAAGGTAAAGGAGGTCCTGCTTAAGATCGGAAATGATATCGATCTCGTTCTGGATGATCCGTCACCTTCTGTTCGTTTTGATAATCATGGGGATTTCAGTCTTGATTTTGCTTTGATACTCTGGGTAAAATATCCTTCCGAGAAGTTCAGTGTCATCAACGAAGTAAATACTATGATAGATATCGAGTTCAAAAAAGCAGGTATCGGGATACCATTTCCCACATATACCTTGTTGAAGCCTGAATGATCCTGTATATGTTTAATCATTAACAAAATTATATATATGTGGTAACCAATCTATTTTTGAGGTGACATTTTGGATTATGAAGATATATTTAGCAGATCTTGGAACGCTTTTAAGGACAACGTTGCTGCCTTTATCGTAGCTACGATCATCGTGGTATTCGGTTCCATCTTCATTGTGACAATAGCTCCACTGTTCTATGGTCTTACTTATATGGCTGTGAAAGGTTTGAGGGGAGAAAAGGTCGAGATCAATGATGTGTTCGAGGGTTTCAATCGTTTTGTGAAAAGCTGGGTTCTTTTACTTGTCTCCGTTATCCTTATTGGTATAGGCTACATGCTCCTGGTACTTCCAGGTTTGATCCTTTCAATTCTTCTTATCTATTCCTTCCCTCTGCTTGTCATAAAGGACTATGGTGCCATGGATGCAATAAAGGAAAGTATAGATATTTCAAAGCCAAATTTTGTGGATAGTCTGGTATTGTTTATCATTGTGGCTATCATCAGTGCTATTGGTGGAATTACCTACATCGTATCCCTTGTAACCATTCCGATCATAACACTTGCATTGGTTGCAGCTGCTGAGTCCTACCTTGGATCAGAGGACAATTATACTGCTGAATATACTGATGTATCAGATGTAGATGATGGGAATGAGTGATCTTTAATTATGAGGATCTCGACGTCTTCATAGTTTTCATTTTTTTAAATTATTTCCATGGGTAACATTTATATCTATTTCAGTAATATATTTATTATATATTTTTGTTACAGTTTACTATTAAGTACACTTTATAGTATTCTATGCAATCGGGGGACTGGCTTTGTTGGAGACAAATAGTGATGTATTAAGAATTGATCATATCCCGATTGGAATAGCTTCAACGCCTTTTGATGATGCTGAGCGTTCTGTATCATTTTTATCTCTTTTACCGGGAGGCTTGGTCCTTGTTGATGTGCAGACCAGTCAGGTGGTGGACATGAATCCGGAGGGAATTGAAATGATAGGTCTCTCCAAGGATGATGTCTTGGGAAAAGACTGCCATACTTTTTTTAATAATTAGTACCAAAAAGTGTCCCCCGTTACTAGAAGCGATACTACTATTTTTGATCTTGAACTTGTTCAAGTAAATGGTAATACTATTCCTATTCATATGAACACAAAGGCTGCATCGATTGGAGGGCGTAGCTATCAACTAGTTAATTTCATGTTCTCAGATGTTAGCCAGAATGTCACGATGAATGATAATGATCCGGTCGGGAAGTTGTCAAGAGATCAGTACTCCACGATAGTTGAGAAAAGTAATGATGGGGTCGTGCTTATTTATGATCTCAAGGTCAAGTTCGTTAACAGCAAAGTGCTCAATATTACCGGTTATGATCGGGATGAAGTTATGGGTTCTGATTTTTTTAAATTAATATCTCCGGGGGACCGGAGTACATTAATGAAGTTATATCAAAAAATTCTTCATAAGGACAAAAATGTTCGAGATAGGTATGATACTTTTTTAATATCTAAATATGGTAAGAACATACCTGTTGAGATCACAGTTTCTTTCATAGAGTTCAATATGGTACCAGCCGTGATGATAATATTCAGAGATATTTCTGATAAGTTCAAAGCAAAAAAAGCTATTGGTCGCAAGCTAAATCTGGAACATACGATCTCATCGATAACTTCTCTTTTCATTGCTCCTGATGGTATTGACGTAGCAATTAATAAAGCCCTTGAAAAAATTGGTCTCCTTTGTGAATGTGACAGGGTAGGTATGTTCATGCTATGTCAGGATGGATTTGTTGCTGACAACACGAATGAATGGTGTGGTAAAGGGGTTCTGTGCCATAAAGAAGAACTACAGAAAATTCCTGTTAGTATTATTCCTTGGATAATGGAACAACTTTCCAAGGGTCAAGTGGTTTTTGTGACAGATGTAGGGAAATTACCATCACAGGCCTCTAAGGAAAAAGATCTTTTTATGAAAAAAGGAATTAGATCATTCATTTCGTTCCCTATTTATATAGATAGTAAATTTGCAGGTTTTATTTGTCTTTATAACGTTTCAGATTGCGAGGAATGGGACGAAAATGAATTGACCACCATGCAGATGATCATGGGGATCATAGGCATGGCAATTGAAAGGAATCTGAACGAAGAATCCCTTAAGACCTACGCTTATCAGTTAGCTGAAGCTAATTATCAGTTAGAATCTCTTGACAGGATGAAAGATGAGTTCCTTGCAAATCTAAGCCATGAGCTTAGGACACCCTTGAATGTTATCAAAGGGTTTGGGGGTCTCATGTCTGAAGAGAGGTTTGGTAAGCTTGATGAGAGACAACGTAAAGCAATGGATGCTGTTATGCGTAATACAACTATTCTGATTGAACTTGTTGAATCACTTCTTTACATAACTTCTGTTCAGGCAGACATGATCAAGTATAGTTTTGCTCAGATCAATGTTGAATCTTCTCTTGAGAGAGCAATTTCATTGGTGGCCTCAAATATTGAAAAGAAGAGATTAATGTTGAAAATAGATGTTAAGAAAGATCTTCCTTATATTAGAGGTGATAAAGTATATCTTGAAAAAGTGTTTGTTCACCTTCTGGGCAATGCTATCAAGTTCACTCCTGCCAGTGGTACTGTCTCAGTTTTCATGGACCGGACCCGTGATAGTTTACATATTGCAATAAAAGATACGGGCGTCGGTGTTGCGTCTGATCAGATACCTTATATGTTCCATAAGTTCCGGCAGCTAGATGGTTCTCTTACGCGTAAATATGGGGGAGTTGGTATTGGTCTCTATATTTGTAAACATATTGTTGATGCACATAAAGGAAAGATATGGATGGAAAGTGAGGAAGGCACTGGAACTGATATTCACATAATTCTTCCAATATAATCTCTTAATTTAATTTGTTATTGTAACATGCAGATCATTTCATGTACATGCAAATAAGGGATAACTCTATCCTTTGTGATCATTTTCAGATAATGTTGTGTCAGATCGACAAGATTTGGAGTATTGATATCTCCAGAAGTCAATTCTATTTCTGTAACCGAGGTTGCAACGCGATCTGCTATAATGTGACTTCATCTGAATTGATTGGAATGGGGTGAAAGGAGCAGACGTGTATTGGAAAACAAAAAAGGCAGCAAACAAGATATTGTAATTGCAACCAGATAATCAATAGTTATCTGGTCATTGTCCGTTTTCATATTTTTACGATTTGAATGTTGGATACGTTTTTATTTACCTGGATCTATCCAATATGATCTTTGGTGCTCGGTTGATCAGATTCCATATATCTCTGTACCCATTTTTACTTTCTTGATGTCTTTCTCTATGATCGAAAGCCTGTTCTTATCGACTTTAAGGCCTGCAAGCTGTTCAATGAACCAGATGGATTTTACATGGTCATCAGGGGGAAGCTTCCAATCAGATTTTTCAATATAGTAATCGATACCTTCTGCATACCTGATAAGTTCCACACGCACGTCTTCATTTATCCATCCCAGCTCTTCATAGAAGGACAGGATATCTGAAAGATGATTACATCCCACAAGCTCCATAAGGAATTCTAACCATTCCATACAGAGTTTCATATTTGTGGAATTTTTAATTATATTATTCAAATGAACATTCTCACCGTGACTTTTGTAGCTTCTGGCTCCAATGGCTTTAAATTCTTTCTCTACAAATTCAGTTAGGGATATCAGTTCATTCTTAAAAAGTTCACCACGTTCGTCGGTCTCAGCTTTGAACTCTTTGTTCGTATTGTGTGCTTTTTCTAAGCTTCTGATTATGTCGGAAGCTACAGATCTTAATTCGTGTATGTTCTTTTGCGATTCGTCTTGTATCTGGGTAAGTAGTGTCAGTGACTCATCAATTTTATCGATGCGATCGTTCGTTTCAAATATCTCTGCAGATCTTGAATTACCGAATTCTGTTATTTTCTGTATATGGGAGAATATCATTGCATTTGAGCTTGTAAGTTCAGCAATGTTTTCTTCAATGGATGCAAGTCCGGTCTGAAGTTCGCTATTATCGGAGTGAATATTTTCCAGAGTATCTTCTAATTCACTGATTCTTTTTTCGATTTTAGCAATATGATTCGTAGATTCTTCGATTCTGGCATTGATGCTGGAATTGGTGTTTTCACTATCATTTTTGATAACGGTTAGTGATTGTTCCAGCTCTCCAATATTTCCGGTAAGGGTGCCAATGTTCGTATAAAGAGATTCTTGAGATCGTTTTGAATCGGCAAGCTCTTTTTTTATTTCATCCATTGCTTCTATAGAAAGAGTTAGGGGTGAGCTTTCCACTTTTTCAATGATCTCTTCTTTCTCAATGATTATCGCATTCTCGATTGGTACTACTGTTCGAATATCGTCCAAATTAACATTTTCACTTATATCAATAGGGGGAATAGCTTTGTTTTCAGAACTTATGCCCTTATGATTTTGTTCTGATACTGCTGGGGATTCTTTATCCTGATCTGTATATTCAGGTGCAATTGGTTGGAATTCTTCCATTCTGTCGATTAATTTTTTCTTTTGAGCGATCCTTTTCAATGCATCTGTTATTGAAGCCAGGAATCCTTTCCCTTTTTTATTTGGTATTGATTTTGATGCTTCTTGAGCAGCTTTAGCGATCGGTGGCAATGTGGATTCGCGAGTTGCTGTAAATTCAGCTTCATTAATTGGTGGGAACACAGGTTTCTCAGTTGCTGTAAATTCAGTTTCATTAATTGATGGGAAAACAGGTTCCTCAGTTGCTGTAAATTCATCTTCATTAATTGATGGGAACACAGGTTCTTCAGTTGCTGTAAATTCAAATTCATTAATTGATGGGAACACAGGTTCCTCAGTTGCTGTAAATTCATCTTCATTAATTGATGGGAACACAGGCTCTTCAGCTACTGTAAATTCATCTTCATTAATTGATGGGAACATAGCTTCATCATTATTATTTTCAACCAATGGGGGTATATCGTTGTCAGGAAAGTCTGGTTCAAATAATGGTAAAGATGCTTTTTTATCATCCTTTTGGCTAGTTTTTTGAATTCTATCAATGACTGCTATATTCGATACAGTCCGCTCTACTTGATTTATGTGGACATTATCGTTTTCAAAGGGCTTGACCATGGTTATATTTTCATCTTTATCGATAGGATCAGATGTTATCTTTGGAATAAATGCCGGATGTACGGTTATTTCCGGTTTGTTATCTGGACTATTTTTTGCTTCAGAGGGTTTGATGGCATTTGCAAAAATATCCGGGGCGATTTCAGAGTCCACATCAACAGATATGTCGTTCTTCTTTTCAGATTCCCAAGGTAGGTTGGGTTCAGGCGAATGCTCATTAGAGGTATTTGCATTTCCTTTTTTATTTTCCCATGGTAGTTCACTCATTGTGGATCAACTTTTGAGTTCGATGAATTCATGATATGTGAGTAAATAGTATATATTATTGAAAATGGATTCACTCCACAGATCGAAAGTATTTCTATATTTCATCTTATATATGTCTGATATTTATTTAAGTATTACTGAATATATTTCAGTTTCTTATCAGAAATACATTTGCTTGACGCAAAAGCTGAATAATTAGAAAAGAGCTTTTTATGGTAAGAAGTTGATGTGCGATTTTACTTTGAAGTAAATAATAAGATACCCTAAGACCAACATCCCAAGTGAAACTAACCACGCCCATCTTAATATGCGTGCTAGATTTTCAGGTCGAGTTAATAAAGAAAAAGCTCTGTCGGCCAGATTTGGCCGATCAGATGAGTTTTGTTGCATGAGAAAGCCTTATGCTTTTTTGATTCTCTTCAAGCGGAATGTATTTTCTCTTTCCATTTCTTCAAGACGCAGGCGAATGAATACCATTGCTTCTGTGAGTTCAGGAATGACCTTGAACTCAAGAGCATTGACACGCCTCTTTGTCTTTTCGATGTCATCAAGAAGCTTCTTCATGGTTGTTTCGATCTCTGCTGCCAGAATTATCTTTTCAACCAGTTCTTCATATGAATCGACTGCTTCATCAATGTAAGAGCTTGTTCCGAGAAGTCCGTATCCACGCTTGTTTATGGGTTTACGCACACTTGAGGATTCGATCTTTGGCACTACTACGCCCATGATGTTGTGGCTTTCGAGCACGATCTGTGGTGCATCCTTCATTGCAAATGCAGTGGATTTTATGGTTATTCTGCCTTCCACTGATTCTGCGATGCCGATCTTCACATTGGCCTTTTCATAGGCAGCATCCAACTCGGAGCGAACATCCTTTGCTTTGCTAAGAATGTCAAAGAACTCAAGGATAAGACCGTCCCTTTTCATTTTAAGCAGCTTGTGGCCGCCTTCTGAAAGTTTGATCTTTTTCTTCAGCTCAATGAGTTCTGAACGAGTCGGTTTTACTTCTTTTGCGCCCATTGTGATCCCTCAATACTGATTCACTCGCTTTTCTGGTGAGCAGGGTGGTACTTGTCAAGGTACTTGTTATCGATCCTGGTAAGCTGTGCTTCAGGCAGCTCTGCAAGGATCTCCCATGCGATTCTTAGTGTATCGTCGATGGTACGGTCCTCGTCTCTGCTCTGGCGTACAAACCTGTCTTCGAACAAGTCAGCAAATTCCAACATCTTCCTGTCTCTTTCGGACAGTGCTTCTTTACCAACGATAGCAACAAGTCCACGAAGGTCACGGCCTTCTGCGTATGCTGCATACATCTGGTCAGACACTGCTTTGTGATCGTCCCTTGTCTTCCCTTCTCCGATACCGGAGTTCATAAGACGTGAGAGTGATGGCAATACATTGATCGGTGGGTAGATACCCTTCCTGTGAAGTTCACGGGATACCACGATCTGTCCTTCGGTGATGTAGCCGGAAAGATCAGGGATCGGGTGGGTAATATCGTCACCAGGCATTGTAAGGATGGAGAACTGAGTAACAGATCCCTTAATTCCTTTGATAACTCCTGCCCTTTCATACAGTGATGCAAGGTCAGTGTACATGTAACCTGGGTAACCACGTCTACCTGGTACCTCTTCTCTTGCTGCTCCCATCTGACGGAGTGCTTCACAGTAGTTTGTGATATCTGTCAGAATTACGAGTACGTGCATATCATGTTCGTATGCAAGGTACTCTGCAGCTGTAAGAGCCATCCTTGGAGTAACGATACGCTCAACAGCAGGGTCATCTGCAAGGTTCAGGAAAACAACAGCTCTCTCAAGAGCGCCGGTCTTTTCGAAATCGTCCATGAAGTACTGTGCTTCTTCGTTAGTGATACCCATTGCAGCGAAAACTACCGCAAAAGGTTCATCGCTACCAGGAACTTTAGCCTGCCTTGCGATCTGAAGTGCAATCTCGTTATGTGGGAGACCTGATCCGGAGAAGATAGGAAGTTTCTGTCCTCTCACAAGGGTGTTTGTACCGTCGATGGTGGAAATACCTGTCTGAATGAAATCTTCTGGTGGCATCCTGGAATATGGGTTCATTGATGCACCATTGATGTCTACTCTCTTGTCAGGTATGATCCTTGGTCCGCCATCCAGTGGTTCACCAGCTCCTGAAAGGATCCTGCCAAGCATATCCTTTGATACAGGGAGTTTGATGGTCTCACCACTGAATACTACACCTGATTCCTCGTTGAGTCCTACTGTACCTTCGAAGACCTGTACGACTACCATATCTGCAGAGGTATCGAGTACCTGTCCTCTCTTGGTGGTTCCATCAGGAAGGTTGATCTGGACAAGTTCACCATATCCTACAGGCTCGGTCTTCTCAAGGAAAATAAGTGGTCCGGAGACCTCTACAATCGTTTTGTATTCTTTGGTCATGTTCAGTTGCCTCCGATCTGTGCAAATTCTTCATCCATCTTCTTCATGACTACGTCAAGCGCTGCATCGAAGTTTTCTTCGAATTTCACTTTTGCGAGTTCATCCTTTGATTTGATGGTGATGATCTTGTTCATTGGAACTCCTGATTCAAGTGCAGCTGTTGCCAACTCTCCATATCTGGTGATAGATTTGAGGAGCTTGTACTGCTTGTCGAACGGACAGTATGTGTCAACTGGGTGGAATGCGTTCTGCTGGAGGAAATATTCCCTTACCATACGTGCAACTTCAAGTGTGAGTTGCTGATCTTCCGGAAGTGCATCGGAACCTACGAGCTGCACGATCTCCTGAAGTTCGGATTCCTGCTGGAGAAGGTCCATTGCATCATCCCTGAGCTGTGTCCAGTCAGCTCCGACGTTCTCGCTGTACCAGTCAGCAAGTCCCTGGGTGTACAGGCTGTAACTTGTAAGCCAGTTAATGGATGGGAAGTGTCTCCTCTGTGAGAGCTTTGCATCAAGTGCCCAGAATACCTTTACGATACGAAGGGTGTTCTGTGTTACAGGCTCTGAGAAGTCACCACCAGGTGGTGATACTGCACCAATTACAGTAATTGAACCATCAAGTCCTGCAAGGGAGTTAACTGCTCCTGCACGCTCATAGAATTCAGAGAGTCTTGCAGAGAGGTATGCTGGATAACCTTCTTCTCCAGGCATTTCTTCAAGCCTTGAAGAAATTTCTCTCATTGCTTCTGCCCATCTTGAACTTGAGTCTGCCATAAGTGATACATCGTATCCCATGTCTCTGTAATACTCTGCAATTGTGATTCCAGTGTATACAGATGCTTCACGAGCAGCTACAGGCATGTTGGATGTATTTGCGATAAGAACTGTCCTCTCCATGAGTGGACGACCTGTCTTTGGATCCTCGAGTTCCGGGAACTCGTTCAATACATCAGCCATTTCATTGCCGCGTTCTCCGCAACCGATGTAAACCACAATATCAGTGTCACTCCACTTAGCAAGCTGCTGCTGAGTAACTGTCTTTCCTGATCCGAATGGACCTGGGATTGCAGCTGTTCCGCCTTTTGCTATAGGGAACATACCATCAAGGATTCTCTGTCCTGTAATAAGAGGCTTGGTTGGCATGAGTTTCTTTGCTACAGGGCGTGGTCCTCGTACTGGCCACTTCTGCATCATTGAGATCTCTGTTCCATCTGTGAGAACACAGATGGTCTCATCGACCTTGAAGCTACCTGCTTTTATCTCTTTGATAGTACCAGAGATCGATGGTGGGACCATGATCTTGTGCTCGATATTTTTGGTCTCCTGGACCAAACCGAGTATGTTACCACCTTTTACCTCATCGCCTTTGCTTACTGTTGGTTTGAACTCCCAGACCCTTTCACGGTCCAGTCCGTTTGCGGTAACTCCTCTCTGAATGAAGTTGCCCATCTTTTCCTGCAACACAGGCAGAGGTCTCTGAATACCATCATAAATACTTTCTAATAATCCGGGTCCAAGTTCAACGGACAAAGGCAATCCGGTGTTCATTACAGGTTCTCCCGGTTTGAGACCGGAAGTATCTTCGTATACCTGAACAGTAGCCTGTTCGCCTTTGATCCTGATGACTTCTCCCATCAGTCCCTCGTGACCTACTTTGACCACGTCGTACATTCTCGGCTTAATTCCTATAACCGTAACAACAGGTCCTGCCACACGATAAATTTCACCATTTACTTCCACAGATCTACACCTACCGATTGTTTTATCTTTTCCCTTAAGTTCGAACTTTCACCAGTTCCTCCGAGAGTGACCACGGTTGGGTCAACAGACTCACTAAGAGTATCTCTCAGAATTTCCGGTAGTTTATTAAAGTCATCTTCATGTATCACAAAGATACCTACATCTGAATCTTTAAGCACTTTTGTGACAACAGATTCCAACTCATCACTTTTAGCTTCGTATATCTTTTTAATACCAGCTAGTCTGAATCCTGTTACAAACTCGCTGCTACCTACTACTGCTAATTCCATTAGATCACCAACTGGTTCCTGATTATTTCTTCATCAAGATTTGCTGCTTTTCCGCGCAGAATGATACGCAAATTGTGTACTTCGTTCGTCTTGTTCAGTATGTAATCCATGATCGGAACAATGGATAATGGGTACACATGTGAAAAGCTTGAAGCGGATTTGATGTTGGACCTCGTGAGTTGAGTTTCCAGTTCTATCAGTGAATCCATTTCAGTTTTTACTATTCCAGATATATCTTCCCAATAAGGATACTTCTCAAGTGACTGAACAAATTCACTGAATGGAAGTGGTAATAGCTTTTCAATCTCTTTAATACTTAAATGAAGACCGCCTTCTAGAATCAGGTCTGCAATTTCATCCTTTTCCACACCGGCATTCTTCAACCTGAAAAGGGTACTCAGGTTCTTTATGTCGATCTCAGTACGGATAAACTTTGAGAACAGTTTACTATCATTGGATTTTGGATTGTTTACTGTAGTGGACAGTCCGGTATAGTACATCTTATCAAGTTTGTTTTCGATATCAGAGAGGTTTGTCCCATCATATTCTTTTAATGTTGGGTAATAATCGGTTCCACTGAGAGCATCGATGATGCTTTCATATGATTCTTTTTCTGAAAGGCTTAACAAAAACGGATAAGACAGTTGTCCGGCGGAGACTATGCTATCATTGATCTCTTCTACAGATGCACCACAGTACTTTCCACGCAGAATGGTCTTGATGCTCCATATATCATATTTTCTAAGATATTCAGAGATCAGATAGTTCAACTCTCCTTCGGAGATATTGATCAGTTTTGTAAAAGTGACCGCAAGATTCCTGTTCAATGCGTGTTCAAATAGATCCACACCGTCATATGTTCTTGCCAGTTCATCGACATCCTGCTTATACTGTGACTCTTCGATAAAACGGGTGATCTCGTCGATTCCCATATTCATTAATCTAGGATACACTTCTCTAGGAAGAAGATTGCTTTTCATCGCGCGAACGCGTGCAGTCACATAAGCGTAATTGGAGCTACTTCCGCTCTGCTTCAGACTACTTTTTCTTGTGAATTTTTGCAAAAGCCGCATTTGGATATCACCCGAACAAGATATCAGATGTCTGTTTCAATGATTGCTCATTAACATTCTTCAAGATCATATCGTATGTATAATCTAAACGAACTGTTCCATCACTGTTTTCTATGGTCAATCCGCCAATACAATCTATATTGCCAGCGTATTCAAGAGAGGACAACTTTCTTACAAGTTTTTCTGAGTCCTTGTTAGAGTATATGTTACTGCCATTGCTATCATTTTCATCAATGATCGCTTTTAACAGTTCTTCCTGCTTTGATCCAGGAAGTGATACAATAGAATCTATTGCATTGTTGTATACCTTGTCGAGGACTTCTTTGCGAGCATTAAGCATTGCACGTTTGACTTCCAGATTTGCACTGGATATCTCTTGTTGGCGTAATCGCTTGATATCATCCTCGGCTTTTGCCAGGCGGTCTCCCATGATCTTCTTTGCAGTCTGCCTTGCATCATCAAGTATCTGTGATACTTCCGCATCAGCATCTGCATTAATCACGTTTACTTCTGTCTGTGCAGCACTCATGATATCTTTTATAACTGTCTCGAGTCCCATGCTCTGACACCTCCAAAGAATTTAAGAGCAAAAATAGCTCTTAAATCTACTTATTTAATAAGTAATGCGACGACAAGTCCAAAGATAACGATTGTTTCTGGAATTACGGTAAGGATCAAGCCTTTACCGAACAGACTTTCGTTCTCTGCCATTGCGCCGATCGCTGCTGCGCCGATATCCTTTTCTGCAATACCTGATGCAAGTCCAGTAAGTCCTACTGCGAGTCCTGCTCCAATTGCTTTTAATCCTGCCGGGTCCATCATTGTTGCTGCTGCTGCTGCGTCTACCATTTATTTATTCCTCCGTGTATTTCCTAATATATCCGAATGGGTTGTATTTTCTTCCGCCACCTTCGTAGAATTTACCGAAAAACTCTACATACTGCAATCTAAGTGCATGTAATCCAGGGGCTATTATACTCAGGACTGTGTTTAAAGCATGTCCGAATATGAATACGATTATTGCACCTATCACTGCCAAGATCCCACCCTGTGGAAGGATCATATCAAATGCTATGAGATTGACAGTTGATGCAATATAGATTGATGACAATCCTACTGCTATTAAACGAGTGTAGGAAAGTGCATTACTTAACAAGCTAGGTAATTCAATAGGTCCTTTTACGCCTTCTCCTTTTACGAGCATGACGAATCCCATAAGGAACACTATGGTCCCTACTATTTCCGTAGGAGCGATACCTGTGTAACCAAGTACTCCCAGAATAAGTCCAAGTTCTACCACAAACCAGCTGCCTTTTTCGAACATAGCTGTGGCAAATCCGTGTTTTCTATTCTCGTTTATGAATCCGAGTACATATCCAAAATTGATATGAAGCAGACCGATAAGTGCTGTTGCAGCGATCATCGTCATAACAATGTGTGTACGGTGTATTGGATATGTAATAACTTCTCCGCCAAGGGGGGAGTTAAATAGAGTTATGGTTTCAAATCCCGCTATCAATCCAGGCACAACACCGTGATCGGTATGTAAACTTGCAAGTGAGAACCCAAGGAACTCACCATAAAGAACACCAAAGATCAATGTTGATATCTGACAATAGATAAGTACGTTCATCAAAGGCTTTATTGCATCAGACTTAACCATTTTCTTGATGCCAAATGCAAGTGCTAAAAGGATCGCTGCATATCCGATGTCTCCCAGGATCATTCCATAGAAAAGTGGGAATGATATGAAGATTAGGGAAGTGGGGTCGATCTCCTTGTACTTTGGACGTGCATAAAGATCCATGATCTCCTGAAATGGTTGGGAGACCTTTGGATTATCATATTTGATCGGTATGATATCTGTATCAGCGTTCTCAATTTCCTGTTTTGAAACAAAAGCTCGTCCGCTTGTAGCAGATTCAATTGTTTTTTCAAGAATTGGGAACTGATCGTCAGGTATCCACCCATCAATGATGAATGTGTGTTCTGATGTTGCAATCTTTACTGGAGCCTCTGCCTTCTCGGCTTCGATAGTAAGCAATTCTTCACTGGCAAGTATGAATTCAAAATACTTCTCCTTAATGGAGATTATATCTGTTTCCAGTAAAACCATCTGTTGCTTTATACCTTCTTCTTCCTTTGCAATATCTGCTATCAGGGTTGAAGGGGTTCCGCTTATCTCTGGTATCCTTAATTCTCTGAATTCGAAATTAGAAAGGATCTCTGAGATATTTGCTTCATCGTCTTTCTTAATAAACAATACTAATGTCCCGGTATTCTGGTCATATTCCATCTCGTAGGTGGATGTCACCTGTGAGATAGCAGAGCCAACGTTCTCTTTGACAGAACCTGCAAAGACCTTAATGCTCTCATAGTTACGGTATAATTCCATATCTATAGGAATTGCCATAAATGGGGTAAGATCTTTCTTCAGTGCTTCGAGTTCCTTAAGACGTGAATCCAATTCAGACCGTTTCTCTGTTTTAACAGTAACCTCGATATCAAGCTGATCCAGCATTGAATCAAGCTCATTGGAAATAGTTGTATCCTTCTGTTTTGGTATTATTTCATTTTTAATACCAAGGAATGATGATATTGATCTTAATTGGATAAGTTTCTTAGAAACATCGCCTGCATTTTTGAATGGTCTGCCTAGCTTAAGTCCGGAACCGTCTTCATTGTAATTCTCAAGGTGGAACAAGTTACTACCGTGAAGTGCTTCCACGGTCGCTTCCATTATGTCCTTGTGTCCTACAATGATGGCACGACACATTTGTTTTGGCTTAAGCATGTATTGCCCTCTCAAACTCTGTTATCAGGTTTTCAACGGCTTTGTCAACGTTTGCTTCAGCTTTAACACTGATCCTTTTGGCTTCGTTCACTCCGTTGGAGATAATATCTTCAGATTCTTGTTTAATAGTTTCTTCAGCTGACTTTAGTGCATTCTGGGCAGATTTTGCTGCATCATTTTCCGCCTGCTTGATGATCTCTCTGGCTTCATTACGAGCTGCTAAATTGCGCTCGTTCTTGTTCTTAAGCCCTTCTTCCACCATTTTGGCCGCACTTTGTTCTGCTTCCTTGATTTCGGATAAGATTTTGTCTTTGGCCATATAAATCCTCGATACATCTATAATTATGTTAACTTGGCGTAATTTACACTCCCTATATCAAACTTGCATATAAATTAATCGGTTATGCCTTTCTGTCTGCGGAAATGTTAATAATTTATCATGGGAATTATGCGAAAAATCTTAAATTCTGACTAACTGCAAACTTTGTCCATAGTTGTCAGAACAAATAAATAGTAAATATTCAAATATCTCTCTTGATCGTCTATTTATGTCTCAGCTCTTCTGAGGTAAATCAACTCGCAATGGAATTTGAGCATCCTTTGGTATGGTGTGTATATATTTCTGCCTGAACTCCGGGTTGCGCATCATACAATAATCCGCAGAACCTTTGTAAGCCGCATGTTTTCCCATACGTTTCCATATCTCTTCAAGGCCATTTTCTCTAACGTTCCCGAAAGAGAGCGGTGTATAAGCGCATGGCATAACATCTCCACCCGCAGCAACATGCACCCATCTCCTGCCTGCAAAACAACCGAACTGTTCAGGTCCGTTGAAATAAGGGAATGCAGTGACTCTGGGCCCGTCCGTTTCCTTATTTTTACTCTTCTGGAACCTTTCGAGCCTTACTACATCTTTCTGGGTAATGGTCTCGTCCTCATGGTCGAGCCATCTTCCTACAGCAATTATCTCATAGATAGACATTTCCTGCATACTAAGATTATCTGCTAGAGTATAGAATTCCTCAAGGTCATCAATATTATCCGGTGATACCACAACGAACATATCTGCCATGATCCCTGCATTCAGCGTATTCCTTATGCCTGTCATACTGTTCTGGAATGCCCCTTCACGGCCCCTTACACGGTCATGCTCTTTCTCATCCGGACTATCTACGCTGATGTGTGCTGAATAAAGGCCTGCAGTCTTAAGGTCCTGTGCCCGTTCGGGTGTCAACTTGAAGCCTGATGTAAAACATGTGGCTATTGCCTTTGTTTTATCAACACTGGCGACCATGTCTGCAATATCGCTTCGAAGCATGGTCTCACCACCATCGAAAGATATCAGGTATGCTCCAAGGTCTATTGCTTCATTGACCACCCTGTTTACCTCTTCAAGTGTAAGTTCGGGGTCTGCAACAATGCCGGCAGCACCACAGTGTATGCAATTGTATGGGCATCTGTCTGTTATCCCGATCGAGAACTGGTCAGGGATACGTTTTTTCATAACTGCGCCGATCTGTGCACTTATGACCCTATTGAATGCGGGACTTGGGACGGGTGGCACCCATGTGGAAAAAATGATATTCTCATCGTCCACTAATATTGGCTTCTCTTCCCGAAATATCTTATTAATGCGTTTTATCACAGGTTTTGATACAACTGATAGTGGTCCTTCTGTATCGAGAACGACCTTTCCATTCTCCGTACTGGCATTTACTTTGATAACTGATTTGTCATATACCCGCATATTGTTCACCTGGATCTGATAGATTTTTCAATGTTTTTGGAAGCATTTCCATTGTAATATGGTCTGTAACTGTCATGAGCTTGCTTCTTGAATCGGAAGGATCGAACTCTTCCAATATGTCTTTTGCCATTCTCACGTTCTCCATTGCCAGCAAGATCGCCTTCTCTACTGCGCTCTCATATGGCATGGTCCTTCTATATATCTGCAAGATCGATATGGACTTATTGTCAGACTTCTTGTTATCGATATTCTGCGTATATTCCAGAAGGTCGTCAACGATCTGATATGCTCTTCCGAGCTTTCTCCCATAATTCTTCAATTTACTTGCAGTCTTCTCATCAGCACCTGCTATATATGCACCCATGACCGCACTAGCCGCAAAGAGGGATGCGGTTTTCTTATCGATGCAATCAAAATAGTTCATCTCTGCAAAATCCTCGGATGTGCTTTTTATGTCAATGGTCTCTCCCTCTGCCATTGCCATTCCTGCACGTCCGAACTCTTGTACTACTGGTGTACTGTATATTGAAATAAGTTCAATGGACTTTGAGATCATATAATCTCCAGCAAGCATGGCAGCTGCTGGTCCGAACTTTTTATGTGCGGACTCTACTCCTCTTCGCATGACCCCTTCGTCCAGGATATCATCGTGTATAAGGGATGCTGAGTGGATAAGCTCAATAGCAAGTGCTGCATTGGTGCAATTCTCGGATCCTTTTCCGCATATTCTGGAAGCCAGTAGTAATATTATAGGTCTGACCTTCTTTCCGCCCGACCTGCATATATGTCCGACAACTTTCTTCATCTGGGGTGAATCATCCATGTCGCTTATCATTTCGTTCATGGCATCGGTGATCTGCCGGTATTCATCCCATTGTTCGATATTCATCGCATGTCCTCATAATGTGAATTTAATATGTTTCATTTTTCATTCGGAATACTTTGAAGGGCAGCCAATAACAATTTGTTCTGCCTCTATCTTTGATTCTGATATCATGGTCCCTGTAAGACTAATGCTATTCCCTTCTACTATATTTGCAGGGAGGTCAGCTGTGTATTCAATATCTATCTCATGTTCCTTGTCTTCAGCATCCACGAGGGTGAATGAGACCATTTCCGGTGAGATGCTCAATGTCCCATTTTTGACAAGTCCCATTGTACTGACTTTCTGCCCGACATGGTCCTGCGGGCTGGTTGTGATATCTGAGACCATCAAATATCCCTGTTCGACATCAACGCCCCAAAGTCCGATCACCATAACTGCTACTATTGCAAGAATGGTGAGGATCGCCTTTCGTTTTTTATTCATTTGCAAACACCATCAATCTTTAAGTTTTCGGATCAGGGATGCAAGACGTAAGCGTGTGCGTATCAGATAAACAATGTAGGAAAGTATTATTATCCATGTAATTGCGAATGCAGTCTGAAATGCCTGATATCCCATTGCCATATCTTATCATCCTTAGCTCCAAAAAGAGCATTATATGTTGTTATTTTATGTATCTTGACGATACGATTTATATGGGTTCTGTGTAGTATAGTTCCATACTATTTAAGCAAATTGAAAGAATTGCCTTTGATAATAGCTTACATTATATTAAGTAAATAGGAGTATGATCATACATGGTAAAACCTCCACGACTTATAGCATGGGAATTGACATGGGGATGTAATCTTGCATGTGTTCATTGCAGAGGTTCATCTACATCGGAGATACCTGAGGGTGAACTTTCCACGTCTGAAGCAAAACATTTTGTCGATGAGATCGTAGAGATGGGGGATCCCATTCTCATTCTGACAGGAGGCGAACCTCTTGTTCGCAAGGATGTCTATGAGATCGCAAGATACGCTACTGACAAAGGTCTGCGTGTGGCTCTTGCGACCAACGGCACCCTTCTCAATGACGGTGTTGTGAAAAAACTGAAAGATGCAGGAGTGCAGCGTGTCAGTATAAGCATCGATGGTTCAACTGCACAGACACATGACGACTTCCGCGGAGTTCCCGGTGCATTCGAGAGCTCGATGCGTGGTATCGAGTACCTGAAAGCAGGCGGCCTTGGTTTCCAGATAAATACGACCATAACAAAAAGGAACATCGATGAGATCCCTGCCATTCTTGAAATTGCAACCAATATTGGAGCGGAAGCCCATCATATCTTCCTTCTTGTGCCAACAGGCAGAGGTAAGGAACTCGAGAACGAAGAGATCCCTCCTGCTGAATATGAACGCGTGCTGAACTGGTTCTATGATCAGCAGAAGCACGTCAAGATCCAGTTGAAGGCCACATGCGCTCCTCACTATTTCAGAATAATGCGACAGCGTGCGAAAAGAGAAGGCACTGAGGTCACTGTTAAGACACATGGTTATGAAGCAATGACTCGTGGCTGTCTCGGAGGCATAAGCTTTTGCTTTGTTTCCAGTACAGGGGATGTCCAGCCCTGTGGATATCTTCCAGTTATCGCAGGCAATATAAAGGAAAAGAGCTTCAAGGAGATCTGGGAAGATTCAGTACTTTTCAACGATCTTCGCGATTATGATAAGCTCGGTGGTAAATGCGGAAGATGTAGCTACAAAAATGTATGTGGCGGCTGTCGTGCCCGTGCTTATGCAGCCACTGGTGACTACATGGCGGAAGAGCCATACTGTATATATAATCCCAGATGAACTCTGGTTATGGGAAATATTAATAATCTAATGATAGCATGAACTCTGCCTAGCATCCAGATCGATTGCAAATAAAAATGGTGTTAATTTACATGATACAACTTGATGAGGTCGATAAGTCGATCCTGAACCTGATACAGCTGGATTTTCCTCTTGATCCTCACCCATTTGAGAAATTAAGCCAGCAGCTTGGTATTTCTGAAGAGGACTTGCTGGTACGCATGGAACGACTTAGCAGGAAAGGCGCAATAAGGCGTATAGGTCCGGTCATCAACACGAAAAGGGTTGGTGGCATCAGTACACTTGTTGCAATGGAGGTGCCGGAATCCCGCATCGATGAGGTCGCAGAATTGATCAATAGTCATCAGGAAGTTTCTCACAACTATTTGCGTCAGGCGGATTATAACATCTGGTTCACAGTTTCCGCTGCGAACCGGGAACGTCTGGAGCAGATAATATACGACCTCAAGGATGAGACCGGTTGTCCACTGATCGATCTTCCGACAAAACGCCTCTTTAAGATCGGGGTGAAATTCGATGTCAGATAATAATATTCAAATGGATGAGCTTGATACACGTCTTCTCAAATTGACCCAGGATGGGATCCCGTTTACTCATTCTCCTTTTGCTGATGTGGCAAAGGAACTTGGCATGACCGAAGAGGATGTGGTCGATAGGATCAAGCATCTTCAGGTGAATGGTTTTATTCGAAGGTTCGGTGCATCTATCGGACATCGTGCGATTGGCATAACCGCAAATGCAATGTGCACCTGGAACGTTCCAGATGAGCTTGTCGAAGAGGTAGGTGCGGTCATGGCAGGTTTTTCTGAAGTGACACATTGCTACGAAAGACCTCGATATCCGGATTGGCCTTACAACCTCTTCACAATGGTGCATTCATATACTCGTGAAGATTGTGAGCATGTTGCTAAAGAGATATCCATTGCAACGGGGATCTCTGATTACAATCTTCTGTACAGTGTACGTGAATTTAAAAAGACTGGCGTGAGGCTGTAAATGACAGGGAGGGCCCTTGGTCGGAAATATCTGCCTCTTTTCATTGATATGGAAGGTCGAAAAGTGGTGGTTTTCGGTGGAGGTTCTGTGGGATTTCGAAAAGCCTCCCTCTTTGCAGAATACGCAGAAACTGTTGTAATAAGCATTGATCTATCTCCTGAGCTTGAAGAGCTTGCTTCCTCTTCAAAAGTTGAATTGATAAAATCAGACCTTTCCTCTGTTTCCGATGAATCTATACTTGACCTGATGGAAGATGCTTTTCTTGTAATTCCTGCAACGAACGTTCCTTCATTGAATGACAGGATAAGGGAGCTTGCACAAGGGTGTGGGATCCTTGTAAACCGCATTGATATGGCAGGGGAGGTCGTAATTCCTTCTGTTATACAACGGAATGGACTTTCCATAGGCATATCTACCTTTGGTTCAAGTCCTGCGGTCTCAAAATATACTCGCAGGAAACTGGAAGCTATAATCACTCCTCAATATGGGGAGATGATACGCTTGCAGGATGAGATGCGAACCTTGCTCAAAAGTAAAGTGGACTTGCAGAAAGAGCGTAAAGCCCTTCTCTGGAAGATACTTGAGGACAAGGCTATATGGGATGCCCTGGAAGTTTCGTATGAAAAAGGGTATAATGTAGCATACAATATAGTTCAGGAGCACCTGGACAAGAAAGGTTGATGTTATCATGAAATATTACATTAGGTTTAAGTTCAATGCTCGTATTCATGAGGACATGTTACACTTATCACACGCCGTCCGTGGAGGCTTGGAGTGACAGAAATATCCAGTATGGTAATCACGCACGCAAAGGCTACTGTTGAGGAAATGGAAGACTCCTGGCACGGCGACATCGACCTTGTCCTGAGCCAGCTTTACTCAAATGAGCTTGTTTATGAGTGTGCAGTCCTCAAGACCTGTAATCGTGTAGAGATATATGTGGTATCTTCAAAAGGTAGCAGTGTACTTTTCCACTATGCAAAAGAGATGGGCGTTTCCGCAAAGATCGTGGAGTTCTATGACCATGATGAATCGTTAAGACATCTGCTCAGGCTTGCATGCGGTCTCGAATCGATGATAATCGGGGAAGACCAGATCCTCGGTCAGATCAAGGACTTTTTCCTGATGGCCAAAGGGGCAGGAACTGTTGGTAAAGTGCTTAGTACCGCATTCAGCAAGGCGATCCAGGTGGGCAAGAGGGTCCGTACAGAGACCTTCATCAACAGGGGTGCAGTTTCCATTGCTTCGGCCGCGGTCGATCTTGCAGAGGATATCCTTGACGGTCTGAATGACAAGCACATTCTTGTGATCGGCACCGGTGAAATGGGCACATTGGTCACGAGAGCACTTTCACACCGGGATATGCATGTTATCTATCTTGCAAATCGTACTTACGAGAAGGCAAGGGACCTGGCTGAAGAACTTGGCGGGGAAGCCGTCATGTTCGACCAGCTGGAAAAATATGTCCGTGCTGCCGATGTGGTTATCAGTGCTACTTCTGCTCCTCATTATGTATTGAAAGGTGATCTTGTGGCTAAAGTTATGGAAGGCCGCGAGAACGAACTCCTTCTAATAGATATTGCAAGCCCGAGAGATATCGATCCTGCGGTCGAAGAAATTCCACATGTGATTCTCCGTAATATCGATGGTTTACGTGTTATTAATGAAAAGAACCTTCAGATGAGGATGGTGGAGGCCAAGAAGGCCGAGATCATCATTGATGATGAACTGGATATGGTGAAAGCTCAGTACAAACGTCAAAAGGCTGATGCTATCATATCGAATCTTTATAGCCAATCACATGGCCTCAGGCATAACGAAATGGAGCATGCCATCAATAAACTGAGTGCCTACCATACTATTGGGGAAATTGAACGCAAGGTGCTTGAAGATCTCACGCATGCGATCACTAATAAGATCCTTGCAGAACCCACCAAGAAATTACGCAACGCAGCGGAATATGATGACGATAAGTTCCTTGATTCCGTATCTCGTTTGTTTGATATACGACCGATTAAGAAGAACGATGGAATTACAAAATAAGAGTTGATACTAATGTTCCCACAGGTTAGAATGCGAAGGTTAAGAAGTGGTAAGATACGCGATCTGGTGCGGGAGACCTCACTTGGCGTAGATGACCTGATATATCCGATGTTCGTAGATGAGACCACTGATTCTTCCGTGGATATATCCTCTATGCCCGGAATACAGCGCTTGCCACTGGACAAAGTGGTAGATGATGCAAAGGAAGCAGCGGATCTAGGTATTCCTGCATTGGTACTGTTTGGTATTCCTAAGCACAAAGATGCTGTCGGGACCTGTTCTCATGGCGAGGATGACATCGTACAACAGGCGGTCCGAAGCATCAAGGAAGACCTTGGTAAAGATATGGTGGTCATCACCGATGTCTGTATGTGTGAATATACCGATCACGGTCACTGTGGTATTGTCGATATGGACACTGAGGACGTACTGAATGACCCTACTCTTGATATTCTCGGCAAGATCGCCACAAGTCATGTTGAAGCCGGAGCGGACATAGTTGCACCGTCAGGCATGATGGATGGTATGATAGGTGCTATCCGTAATTCTCTCGATGAAAACCATTTTGAGAACACTCCTATCATGTCCTATGCTGCAAAATACACTTCGGCATTTTACGGTCCATTCAGAGAGGCTGCTGATTCCGGTTTCCAGTTCGGTGACCGTTCAACGTATCAGATGGACCCTGCAAATTCAAATGAGGCTATCCGTGAAGCGGAACTGGATATTCTGGAAGGTGCAGATATAATAATGGTGAAGCCTGCTCTTCCTTATCTTGATATAATCTATCGCATTAAGAATGAGTTCAAGATGCCTACTGCTGCGTACAATGTCAGTGGGGAATATTCCATGCTAAAGGCGGCAGCTGAAAAAGGCTGGCTTGACGAGAAGTTGGTCATGTATGAATCCCTCCTTTCCATCAAGCGTGCAGGTGCTGATATGATACTGACGTATTTCGCAAAAGATCTCGCTCGTATGCTTAAATGAGCTTTGAGGGCAACAACGATATATTTCTAAGAAATACAAAATTTACAATTAAATATCAAATGGTGTTATCATGGTTACTTTAGACAAGTCCAAAGACCTATTCGACAAAGCAAGAAAGATCCTTCCAGGTGGGGTCAGCAGTCCGGTTCGTGCTATCAAACCATATCCGTTCTATACGGAATCTGCAAACGGTTGCCGCATAAAGGATGTTGACGGGAACGAGTACATTGATTATTGTCTGGCATACGGCCCTAATATTCTGGGACATGCAAATCCTGTCATCAAACAGGCCATTATCGACCAGCTTGATAAAGGCTGGCTTTACGGAACACCAACAGGTCTTGAAGTGACCCTTGGTGAAAAGATAGCTTCCCTTTATCCAAGCATTGATATGCTCAGATTTGTTTCCACAGGTACCGAAGCTACAATGAGCGCTCTCAGGGCTGCCCGCGGGTTTACCTGTAAGAACAAGTTCGTTAAGATCGAGGGTGGTTTCCATGGAGCTCATGACGCTGTCCTGGTCAAGGCAGGTTCAGGTGCAACGACACACGGCAAACCGGATTCCCTTGGCATACCGGAAGATTTCACAAAGAACACCCTCCAAGTGGCTTACAATGATATCGAGGCAATGACAGAGGTCATCGAATCGAATCAGGATGATATGGCTGCTGTTATCATGGAGCCTGTTCTGGGTAACATTGGTCCTATACTTCCAGAGGGTGATTATCTCAAGGAAGTGAGGAAGGTAACGGAAGAGAACGATGTTGTTCTTATATTCGATGAGGTCATCACCGGTTTCAGGCTTGCAATGGGCGGAGCACAGGAATATTTCGGTGTTACACCTGATATGACCACTCTTGGAAAGATAGTCGGAGGCGGCTTGCCTATCGGTGTTTTTGGTGGTAAACGTGAGATCCTCGAGATGATCTCTCCTTCAGGTTCAGTTTATCAGGCAGGTACGTTCAGTGGTAGTCCGGCATCCGTTGCAGCAGGTATTGCAGCGGTGGATGTGCTGGAAAAGGAGAAGGTCCATGAGAAGCTCGAAGCTACTGGGAATATGCTTCGTGCCGGTCTTAATGACATAATCGCTGACAAAAGACTTGATTTCCATGTTGGTGGCATTGCATCCATGTTCAAGGTGTTCTTCGGTGACAAACCTCTGAACTATCAGGATGTACTGAAATGCGATAAGGAAGGTTACCTTCAGTTCTTCCACGACATGCTTGACAGCAATGTCTTCCTTCCACCATCCCAGTTCGAGACAAACTTTTTGTCAACTGCACATACAGAAGCTGATCTTGAGACAACACTCGAAGCTTATGCAGTTAACTTGAAGTAAGGAGATGCTTAAGATGATACTCGGAACCCGCGGAAGTGCTCTGGCCATCGCTCAGGCTGACCTTGTTACAAAAATGCTTGAAGAGAAAGGCCATGAACTTACAAGGAATGTTATCAAGACATCCGGCGATGTGTTCACGGACCGGCCGCTCCATGAAGTTGCCGGAGTAGGTGTTTTCGTACGTGAGCTCGATGACAGGATGATCGAAGGAGAAGTGGATATCGCGGTTCACTCCATGAAAGACCTTCCGACCGTAAGACCGCCTGAACTTGCTATTGCTGCGGTGCTTAAACGTGATTCTCCATATGATGTGCTTTTAACAGCAGACGGTTCTACTCTGGATGAACTTCCAGATGGTGCTATCATCGGAACCACATCTATGCGCAGAAGGGCACAACTTCTCAGGTATCGCCCTGATCTCAACGTAGAGGACCTTCGGGGTAACATCAATACACGCATACAGAAGCTTAAAGCAGGTCAGTACGACGGCATCCTGCTCGCTGAAGCAGGACTTCAGCGTATGGGTTGGGATATGGATGTACAACGCCTTCCTGCAGAAGCATTCTGTCCATCTGCGAATCAGGGTACCATTGTGGTTGTCACAAGGGCGGACGATGAAGCGGAGAGGGCATGTTCTGTTCTGAACCATGAACGCTCAAGGATGGAAACAGAAGTGGAACGTCTTCTTATTACGGATGTTGAAGGCGGTTGTATCGTTCCTATTGGTTCCTTTGCACAGATGAACGAGGACGGCGATGAGATCCATGTGCTTGTGGAAGTGCTCGCAGTGGATGGTACACGTGAGATACGCATCGAGGATGATATTCCTGTTAAGAACTATCGCGAACATGCTCTGAGTATCGGCAGGATGCTTGTGGAGATGGGCGGTAAAGAGCTTGTGCAGGAAGCGGTCTGCGAGATGTCCGGCTGCGATGATGAATAATTGATGATGGGAAGTAGAAGCTTATGGTAACTATTACAGGTATAGATTTCAAGAATCCGACCATGCTCGCATCCGGTATAATGGGAACTACCGGTGCATCCCTTCTCCGCATTGCAGAATGTGGTGCAGGCGGGGTTGTGACCAAATCAATTGGACCGGAACCCAAGGCAGGTCATCCGAATCCCAGCATGATAAAACTTGAATGCGGTTTCTTGAATGCTATGGGTCTTCCAAATCCTTCCTATACTGAATTTGATAATGAGATAAAGACAGTTCGATCCGGCACTGATGTGCCGGTGATAGCAAGCATCTTCGGTGGCAATGCCGAGGATTTTGTGAAAGTAGCAGAAGGCCTTGCAGATTCCGAACCGGCTGCTTTCGAGCTTAATGTGAGCTGTCCTCATGCGGAAGGTTATGGTGCCACCATAGGAACCGATACCTGTATGGTGGAATCAATTACAGCCGCTGTTTGTGATGCTGTGGACGTGCCGGTGTGGGTAAAACTTACTCCCAACGTGACCGATATCAAAGCCATAGGGAAAGCAGCACAAAATGGTGGTGCGGATGCGGTGGTGGCTATCAATACTCTTCGTGGTATGGCCATCGATATCAATTCGGGTTATCCTATACTGGGCAACCGCTTTGGAGGGCTTTCCGGCCCGGCTGTAAAACCGGTTGCAATAAAATGTGTCTATGACCTTTATGAAGCCCTCGACATTCCTGTTATAGGAGTTGGCGGTGTTTCCACATGGGAAGATGCAGTGGAAATGATGATGGCAGGAGCAAGTGCAGTTCAAATAGGCTCAGCGGTCCATGAAAGTGTGGATATCTTTTCAGATATTGCATCCGGAATAGAGCTTTTCCTTCAGGACAAAGGATACTCGGATGTCGGGGATATTATTGGTCTTTCTCATGAGGTGATCTAATGAAACCAGTAAACGCAAAGATAGTTGAGATAGTCGAGGAATCCCCTACCATCAGGACGTTCCGTTTCGATATTTCCTTTGATGATGCCCTTCCCGGCCAGTTCGTCATGGTCTGGGTACGTGGTGTGGATGAAGTTCCAATGGGCTCTTCATACCTGAATGGGATCACTGTGCAGAATGTAGGAGATGCTACTTCCAAGCTTTTCGATATGAAGGTGGGCGATTCTGTGGGCCTGCGAGGACCGTTCGGTAAAGGTTTCACTTTGCCCAAAAAAGATGAGCACATACTGATAATCGCAGGCGGTGTTGGAGCTGCCCCTCTGGGACCCCTTGCTGACTATGCAGCAGAATGTGGTGCAAAGGTAACTACTATCCTGGGTTCAAGGGAATGTTACGAACTGGTTTTCGAGGATCGCTTCTCTTCAGCTGGTGAACTTCATATAACCACAGATGACGGTTCTGCCGGGACTTGTGGTTTTGTTACGACAGTACTTGCGGACATGGATGTTTCTGTCTATGACAGGATATGTGTTTGTGGTCCTGAGATAATGATGGCCAATGTAATGAAAGCGTTACAGGAAAAGGATGCACTTGACCGCTCAGAGTTCAGTATGCACAGGTATTTCAAATGTGCTATTGGAGTTTGTGGTGCCTGCTGTATGGACCCCGATGGTCTGAGAGTATGCAAGGATGGTCCGGTACTAAACGGTTCCTTACTTATTGATTCTGAACTGGGCGACCACAAAAGGAATTCCAGCAGTCAGAGAGTACGGGTCTAAAAGACCTCATTCGTTTTTTTTTAGTGAGCTATTACTTTTTTATCAAGATGTTTCATTCTGGAAAGCAATATGTTGAAAATGGACAGCAAATTACCTTCAAATACCATCATGTCGATGTTGAAGTGTTCACTTACGGATGCATAAAGAGATGCAATTTCCAGATCATTTTCAGCCTCGTCCTTTATCGATTCGAACGGCTGCTCCCAATGTTCTGAATTCTTGTAAGCAATAATGTTCTCAAGCATACTCTCATCAAGATACGTGCCTACCCAATTGACCAATTGCTTCCTGTATTCATTTGAGATCCTGCAGTTGTGCAAGTATGTCATTGCATAGGTCTTTGCTTCACTAGAGCTTTCCATACCATCAATTTTTATCATGGTTACCACTACCATTTTTAGCATTTTAAGGTACGATTTGAAATATCTGCAGAGACAATTGTACTATTTAACATTCTTTTGCACAGAATATATATGTTTTTCTTTGGGAAGGAATTTTGGTGGTGGTTGGAGCGTTTCCAAATGATGAACCTTTGGTGAGATTAGTGGTTGCAGTGTTGATTGACTATAATAAAAATTGGGTCACAGAAAATAGATATTTAACTATGAAAGGCTAAGCTTAGAGATGTACAGGTCAAAGTTACAGCAAAATGGTGACACTACCTTAAAGCGTGTTTTTCTCTAACATTAATAGATAAAATCAATATTCGTGATGTGCCACCAAAAATGAAAAATATTTAATAATGATGTAAGAAGTGATGGAGTAACAAAAGCATTCACAGTTTCAGACACAGTTTTGTCACACATTTGTCACACATTTGTTAGAAACGGGGTGTATTTAAGATATATACATGATCTATTGGGGCATAAGAGTAGTAAAACGGCAGAAATATATATTTATACAAGCAATAAAAGTTTTGGTTGTATGCAGAACCCACTGATTTGATCATGAAAATGAAAATAAGTAATAATTATGACTGTTCAAACAAAATGGCATCGACGAACATAAGTTCGAATATCAATGAGTTGTGCAACTGACGATATTGAAACGATTTTACACATAAAAACTATGTTAATCGACATCGCCTATGGAATATGACATAAAAGTGTCTATTAGAAAGTATATCGCCTCTGAATGAGCGTTAATACGATTATCAGGAAAGATTGGTATAATGGCAAAGAATAACAATAAAACTCAAGATGAAACTATTGAAAAGCAATTGTGGAAAGCGGCGGATAAACTCAGAAAAAACATTGATGCTGCTGAGTACAAACATATAGTCTTGGGCTTGATTTTCCTAAAATATATCTCTGATTCCTTTGAGGAATTATATCAAAAACTGCAAAAAGGAGATGGAGATTATACCGGTGCTGATCCTGAAGACAGGGACGAGTACAAAGCTGAAAATGTCTTTTTTGTTCCTGCGATTGCCCGCTGGTCATATCTGCAATCAAAAGCCAAACAGCCAGAAATCGGTAAAGATGTTGATAGGGCTATGGACGCAATAGAAAGAGAGAATCCCTTGCTCAAGGGAGTTTTGCCAAAAGTCTTTGCACGAGGCAATCTCGACCCCACAAGTCTTGGCGGTTTGATCGATCTGGTAAGTAACATTGCTCTTGGTGATGCCAAAGCCAGAAGTGCTGATATTCTCGGTCATGTTTTCGAGTATTTCCTTGGTGAATTTGCTCTGGCAGAAGGCAAAAGGGGAGGACAGTTCTACACACCAAGAAGCGTAGTTGAATTGTTGGTAGAGATGCTGGAACCCTACAATGGCCGGGTCTTTGACCCCTGCTGTGGTTCTGGTGGTATGTTTGTGCAGTCAGAGAAGTTTGTTGCCGACCATCGAGGCAAAGTAAACGACATATCGATTTACGGACAGGAGAGCAACCAGACCACCTGGCGGCTGGCAAAAATGAACCTCGCCATTCGTGGTATTGATAGTTCACAGGTTAAATGGAATAATGAAGGCTCCTTCCTGAACGATAGCCATAAAGATTTGAAAGCGGATTATGTCATAGCCAATCCTCCGTTCAACGACAGCGACTGGAGTGGCGATCTGCTGCGCAAGGATGGCAGGTGGAAATATGGTGTTCCGCCTGCCGGAAACGCCAACTATGCCTGGATTCAGCACTTTCTCTATCATTTAAGTCCAAATGGTCAGGCAGGTTTTGTTCTGGCCAAAGGATCTTTGACCTCTAAATCGTCCGGTGAGGGTGATATCAGAAAAGAACTTGTGGAATCTCGAATGGTGGACTGTATCGTAAACCTTCCGCCAAAACTGTTCCTGAATACTCAGATCCCGGCCAGCCTCTGGTTTCTCAGCAGAAACAAAGCCAATGGCAAATACAGGAACAGAACAGATGAGATTCTGTTCATCGACGCGCGGAACATGGGGCACCTGATAAACCGCCGGACCCGTGAATTCTCGCCGGAAGATATACAAAAGGTTGCAGATACCTACCACAACTGGCGCAACCCAGACGGCAATTATGAAGATGTGAAGGGATTCTGCAATTCCACCTCAATTGAGAGGGTGCATGAACTTGATTATGTGGTGACACCAGGGCGATATGTGGGGTTGCCTGTGGAGGAAGATGATTTCGATTTTAATGAGCGGTTTACCGGGCTGAAAGCGGAGTTTGAGGGGCAGTTGAAAGAGGAAGAACAGCTGAACAGTCAGATTCTGGAGAATTTGTCAAAGATTAAAATGGAGGGGGATAATGAAATTTAACCCGGACAATCCATATAATGAATTACCAGATATATTACCTGATGAGAGGTATTGGCGTCTGTTAAGTATTTATGAGCAGGCCAATAAAGCAAATAGGGCAATGGCGGAATTGAAGGGGAGACTCTCAGCGATCCCGAACCCGGACATATTCATTAATACTTTGAGTTTACAGGAGGCGAAGGACAGTTCATCCATTGAGAATGTTTTCACAACCAATGATAAATTGTTCAAAGCCTTCACCCTCGATTCAACGGCAGATCCACATACAAAAGAGGTGTTGAGATACGGGAAGGCATTGGTAGATGGATTTGGAGTTATAAAATCCGGAAATACGTTTTCAGTTGAACTCATAGAGCTTATTTATAGAAATATAAAGGAGGAAAATGATGGCATTCGTGATTTTCCCGTTTATATCGGAAATGATTATAGAAGAATTTACACGCCTCCATGTTGCAGGGATGTGATTTTAGATAAGTTGAATAATTGGATCTCGGTTGCCAACTCTAAATCCGATGAGATAGACCCGCTTATCAAAATGGCAATCCTGCACTACCAGTTTGAAGTAATCCATCCGTTTAAAGACGGCAACGGGAGAGCGGGCAGGGTAATCAATGTATTGCTACTCTCTGCATACGATCTGCTGGATGATCCTATCCTGTACCTCTCGAAATACATCAATGAAAACAAGAACGATTATTACAGGCTATTAATGGGTGTAACCGAAAACAACAGCTGGGAAGAGTGGATACTCTTTATGCTTAAAGCCATAGAAGAAACTTCAAAATATACCCTTGACAAGGTATTGACCATAATCGAATTGTTCAACGATACGAAAGAGAAGATGCAGGGTGAAGTGCCGGATATTTACAGCTTCGAATTGCTTGAGACCTTGTTCACGCAGGTCTATTGCAAATATGCCTTCCTTGTAGAAAAGGGAATAGCATCGAGAAACACCGCAAGCAAATATCTGAATCGACTGGTAGAAATCGATATACTTGAAAAAGAGAAGGTGGGGAACGAGTTTATCTTCAAAAATAAGGGGCTGTATGACATATTAAAGAAGTGACAAAATGCACAGAGTAAAAGAGAAGATGAGCGTTTATCAGGGAGAATGCACATGCTCTATGCATACATGCAGAGGAGTGCACGAAATGATGGAAATTTTGTGCACATTGGTGTTTAGAATGCACAGGCGTTGTGCAAGTTGAATCGGAAGTGCACAATATATCGGCATATTTGTGCAAACGATCAATAGGCCAAAAGGTGAAGCGGGTATGAGTGGAAGACGAACGAAACCCTGTGTATTCACGGAACAGGGAGTTGCAATGCTGTCAGCTGGTTTTCGAAACGAAACCGCTGTAAAGATGAGCATTCAGATAATCAACGCCTTTGTCGCCATGCGTCGCTTTATCGCCTCAAACGCACAGGTCTTTCAACGGCTTGAGGCTCTTGAAATAGAACAACTGGAAACCGATACAAAGATGGACAAGATATTGAACGCCATAGAGATTAAGCAATTCAGGAACTCCCATGACCGATTTATAATCATTGACAATACCACAGTCTATCATTTCGGTGCTTCCCTGAAGGACCTCGGAAAGAAATGGTTTGCGTTCTCGAAGATGGATATCGGAGCGGTTGAGATGCTTACGAGGCTGGAGGGGATGAAGTGACGAATGATTTAAGAAAACTTGAAGAAGCTGAAACTGGTATGAATCCCTCCTTAATCAAAGATAAGGATTATTCTGTCTGGTTAAATGAGCTGAAGAATAAAGTTAGATTGGTTCAGATAAAAGCGGCAGTTAAAGTTAATTCCGAGTTATTGCAGTTTTATTGGGAGTTGGGGCAGGATATTGTAAATAAACAAAAGAATACTAAATGGGGCGCTGGTTTTCTAAAGCAGCTTAGTATAGATTTATCGTCAGAGTTCCCTGATACGAAAGGATTTTCGTTAAGTAATCTAAAGTATATCAAACAGTGGTATTTGTTTTATTCCCGAGAATTTGAAAAAAGCCAACAGGCTGTTGGCCAAAATTCATCAAAATCTCTTTTGCAGTCAGAAAAGTCATTTGAGCAACAAGCTGTTGCCCAATTAACACAGGTTCCATGGGGGCACAATATTGTCATTATCTCCAAGTGCAAAAACTTGAATGAAGCTTTATTCTATATCCAAAAAACCATTCAAAACAACTGGTCAAGATCTGTTCTGACCCATCATATTGAAAGTAATCTGTTCAAGCGTGAAGGTAAAGCTATAACCAATTTTAAGGCAACATTACCCGAACCTCAGTCAGACTTAGCAATAGAAACCTTGAAAGACCCCTACAATTTTGATTTTCTGACATTAACAGAAAAGCACAATGAAAAAGAGCTGGAAGATGCTCTGATAAACCATGTAACCCATTTTCTATTAGAATTGGGAGCTGGTTTTTCTTACCTGGGAAAACAATACAAGCTCGAAGTTTCCGGGGATGAGTTTTTTATTGATCTGCTGTTTTACCATGTCAAACTGCATTGTTATGTGGTGGTGGAACTAAAGGCGGTCAAATTTAAACCGGAATTTGCCGGTAAACTTAATTTTTATATATCAGCCGTGGATGAAATTTTAAAATCAGAACAGGATGACACTACTATCGGCATTCTCATTTGTAAATCAAAAAATGATACGGTGGTGGAATATTCCCTGAAGGATGTTCATAAACCGATCGGGGTGAGTGAATACATAATCACCAAAAACCTGCCGGATGAGTTCAAATCTTCTCTGCCAAGCATTGAAGAGATTGAGGCGGAATTGAGTGGATTGGAGGAATCGTGACGGGTCAAAAAGGAGTGGTCGCGTTCTCAAAAATGGATATCGGGACGATTGAGATGCTCATAAGGCTGGAGGGGATGTGAGTGACAGGTAAGTGGAAGAAATGTAAATTGGGGGATGTGTTGGTTTTGAATTATGGGAAAAGCTTACCGGAACGAAAAAGAGTTGAAGGTAAAATCCCTGTTTATAGTTCTGCTGGCTTAACAGGTTATCATAATGAAACATTAGTAAATTCTGAAGGATTAATTATTGGGCGAAAGGGAACTGTTGGTAAAATATATTATTCAAAAACCCCTTTTTTTTGCATTGATACCGCTTATTATATTTTACCTGAAGAAACGAAATATTATTTAAATTTTATTTATTATTTATTAAAAACAATTGGGCTTGAAGAACTTAATGAGGATAGTGCAGTTCCTAGATTAAATCGCAATACTGCTTACTCACAGGACATCCTCCTTCCCCCTCTCCCCGAACAGCGCGCTATCGCCTCAGTCCTTTCCAGCCTCGACGACAAGATAGACCTGCTCCACCGTCAGAACAAGACCCTCGAAGCCATGGCAGAAACGCTGTTCAGGCAGTGGTTTGAGGAGGAGGCGGATGAGGGGTGGGAGGAAGGCACACTGGGCGATGTTGCTTCTTTTCATAATGGCAAAAAAAGACCTGATGACATCATCGAAGGAAATATTCCTATTTATGGTGGAAACGGCATTTTAGGATATTCTGACAAATCAAACAATGAAGGTGTTACAGTTATCATTGGAAGAGTCGGGGCGTATTGCGGAAGTTTATACATAGAGCGCAATCCAGTATGGATATCTGATAATGCTTTGGTTGCAAAACCAATCAACAAAGAACATTCAAGCTTTTTGTTCTTCCTGTTGAAAAGCTTGCAACTAAATGAAATCGCAGAAGGATCAAGCCATCCACTGTTAACACAAAATTTACTTAAATCTATACAGATTATCCTACCACCGGAACATCGAATTGAACCGTTTGTTTATCAAGCAGATACCTGGTTTAATAAAATTGATAAGAACAATAAACAAATCCGCACCCTCGAAAAACTGCGGGATACACTGTTGTCTAAATTAATGAGTGGAGAAGCCAGAGTTGAATATGGGGTGGTGGAATGGTGATGGAACATATTTTCAAATTTGTTTTGACATTAAACTCACTATTACTTTCATTGATGGTGTTTCTTGTTAAAGAAGAGATTGTCATAAACTCTTTACATCCTTACATCTCAAACTTGCCAAATATCATCACTTATATTTTATATTTTTTAGTAATTTTAATTTTCACGTGGCTAAGTATGCAGCTTACTAACACGTTAGACACAGACGAGATAGACGAAGGTTCAATATCTGTTATTGAACCTGCCAATGACGCATTTTTACCAAGTTATTTAGGTTATTTTTTTGTTGCGTTAAGCGTACCAAACATTGAGGTGTTTTTTTATGTTTTCACGATAATCTGCGTTTTTATTTTCTATTCTCGAATTTCTTATTTTAATCCGATATTTTTCTTGTTTGGATTCAACTTTTATTACATCGTAAATAATAAGAATATCAAAGTTTTATTAATAACACGAAGGCAACTTAAAGAGCCTAATAATGTGGTATTTAATAATCTAAGACGCATCAATAATTATACATTTATGGATATGGAAAGGCAGGTACCATGAATCATTTACTAGCAAAAACAAAAGATCGGAATGCAGGTTTCTTCAAAGTCATGTCCGATAAAAGAGGTGTATTTGATATGCCTGACTTCTCCGATAGCCAAGCATATTCGCCATCGTATAAGTTGGAAGATGGCGAATGGTATAAATTAGACAAGTTTTTAAGTCGTGGTTATGAGAATATCTTGATAGGAAAAACCTTCAATAGCACAGATTATAATCAAATAACTGAACAACAGTATTCTAAAATCAATTACTTATGTAGTAAACAAGGTGATTTCTATCTTTTTCAGAAGATGTCTCCAACTCGTTTATTAAATAAAAAATGGTTTTACATTTCAGGCGCACCAAAACTTGAAATCGATAAGCCTATTATAATTCTCAATAGTTTTGTTGATGCTGTTTACGACATAAACGGCGACAGTCTTTATTTTAGGAATATTGCCACAGTTAAGTCAATGTTCAAAGGTATTGAGGTGCTCTACCGAGAAGCCACTCAAGCCGAAGTTGATGCTTTTCTGGAGCATGGCTTCATTTCTCTTGAGGAAACATTTACTAGCAACAATGTGAAAACAGCCAATCGAAAACGAATAGCAATGGTAATCGATACAATAAACCAATTCACACAAGATGACAAACAGCAAATTTTTCAATATATACGATCCTATTGCGAAGATGTTCCGGTTGATGGTGACACTTTTTTTGTTAGCACAGAGGACCATCTTAAAAAAATATTGTACGGTATTGAGCAGAGATATTACACAACCCCGCTAGGCAATGAAAAAAGGCTGGCAAACTCTATATTGAAACTACCCAATGACTAATCTATTACCGAAAACCAAATAAAAAAGTTCGCCATCGAACTCCACAAAAATCAGGCTACCAATACATCCACACTTTCCCCATCAAACTATGCGGAGCTAACCGGTCATGAATAACAACCACCTTTCCGAAAACCAATCCGATTTTATTCTCTACACTTCAAATGACGGGAACGTAAAGGTAGAAGTTGTATTGAAGGATGAAAACATCTGGCTGACACAGAAAGCAATCGGTAAGCTGTTTGGAAAGTCAAAAGCGACAATTAGCGAGCATATTAAAAAAATATATGCAGAAGAGGAATTGCAGATGGATTCAACTGTTCGGAATTTCCGAACAGTTCAAGCGGAAGGATCGAGGCAAGTAGAAAGAGATTTAGAATACTACAACCTCGATGCCGTCATTTCAGTTGGCTACCGCGTAAACTCCTATCAGGCAACCCAATTTCGCATCTGGGCAACCAAAATACTGAAAGAATACATCATCAAGGGTTTTGTTTTGGATGATGAGCGACTGAAACAGGGCAATCAGGTTTTTGGCAAAGATTATTTCGAGGAACTGCTTGAGCGGATCAGGGAAATCCGTGCAAGCGAGCGGCGTTTTTACCAGAAGATCACTGACATCTACGCCCTTTCCGCAGATTATGATAAAAACGCACCGGTAACAAAGGAGTTCTTTGCTTCGGTTCAGAACAAACTCCACTGGGCAATCACCGGGAAAACGGCGGCAGAGATTATTTATGATTCCGCAGATGCAACAAAGATCCACATGGGTTTGACAAACTGGAAACAAGCACCTGACGGGAAAATAATGAAATCCGATGTTTCAATTGCTAAGAATTACCTGGGAGAAGCCCATATCAGGGAACTGAACCAGATTATCTCCGCATATCTCGATCTGGCGGAAAACCGGGCACAACGCCATATCCTTATGAAAATGCAGGACTGGAGTAAATTTCTCCATAGCTTTCTGGAATTATCCAGCTACCCGATACTAAATGACAAAGGTAAAGTCAGTGGACTGGAAGCAAAGCTGAAAGCTGAGCAGGAATACGAAGAATATCGTGTAACCCAGGATAAAAATTATATTTCTGATTTTGACAAAGAGGTACGGCGCATTAAGGAGGGTAAACATGACTACAAATAAAAAAATACCCGACAACCAAATTACAGTCTATCAAACATCGGATGGGAAAATCAATATTGAAGTACTCTATGCCGATGAAAACATCTGGCTGCCACAAAAACGAATAGCAGAGCTATTCGGATGCAGCGCGGATAATATCTCTTTGCACCTTAAAAATATCTACAAAGAGAAGGAACTTGATGAATCGGCAACTGCCGAGGATCTCTCGGTAGTTCAAATTGAAGGTGATCGCGAAGTTACACGTACCGTAAAGTGCTATTCGCTTGAAGCCATTATAGCGGTGGGTTATAGGGTTAACTCAGAACGCGGCATACAGTTCAGGCAATGGGCAATTTCAATTCTTCAGCAATATATCCACAAAGGCTTTGCAATAGACAGCGACCGTTTCAAGTATGGTTCCCGTTTCAGCACACGCTATTTTGATGACTTACTCGAAGAAATTCGGGATATCCGTTCCAGTGAGCGGATGTTGTATCAGAAAATTACCGATATTTATGCCACTTCCATTGACTATTCCCCAAAAGCACAGGACACACAAAAATTCTTTGCAGTGGTACAGAACAAACTCCACTTTGCCATTACCGGACAGACCGCCGCGGAAATTATAAACACGCGAGCCAGAAGTGATAAGCAAAATATGGGATTGACATCATGGCGAAAGGGACCTGACGGTAAAATCATGCCAGGTGATGTTGCCATAGCAAAAAACTATCTGGATAAAACAGAACTTGATCATTTGAATCGCATAGTCACCATGTACCTTGATCATGCGGAATTACAGGCGATTCGTAATAAGCCAATGTACATGAAAGACTGGATTGGAAAACTGAATGCCTTCCTGAAGTTCAGTGAATACGAAATACTTACCAATGCCGGGCAGATCAGTCATGAAGTTGCTCTGGCTCTGGTCAGCAAAGAATATGAAGTATTCAAGAAAATTCAGGATAAAAATTATATTTCTGATTTTGACAAAGAGGTACGGCGCATTATGGAGGCTAAGGGTGACTACAAATAAAATGACCGAATCCGCCATTGAGGAATTCGCCATCGAACTCCTCGAACATCAGGGCTACCAGTATATCTATGCCCCGGACATTACCCCGGATAGCGACACTCCGGAACGGGAACGGTTTGAAGATGTACTATTATCAGAGCGCCTGCGAAAATCCATTGGCAGGATCAATCCCACTATTCCGGCAGATGCGCGGGAGGACGCCATCAGGCAGATACAGCGCCTTAATTCGCCTGAACTTATCGCCAACAACGAGGCATTTCACAGGATGCTTACCGAGGGCATAAAGGTAAGTTATCAGAAAGACGGAGCCGACAGGGGCGATCTGGTCTGGCTCGTAGATTTTAACGATCCTGAAAACAACGAATTTCTTGTCACCAATCAATTCACTGTCATTGAAAATAATGTGAACAAACGGCCTGATATCATCCTTTTTGTTAACGGTCTGCCCCTGGTGGTTATCGAGCTGAAAAACCCTGCTGACGAGAACGCAACCGTAAGATCTGCATTCAGACAGTTGCAGACCTACAAACAGGCAATTTCATCTTTGTTTGCCTATAATGGTTTCATGGTCATCTCCGATGGTCTGGAGGCAAAATCAGGTTCTCTTTCCGCTGGTTTCAGCCGTTTTATGGCATGGAAAAGCTCAGACGGCACGGTTGAAGCCTCGCCTTTAATTGGTCAGTTGGAAACACTCATTAACGGGATGCTGAATAAAACAACTCTCTTGGATCTTGTCCGGCATTTCATTGTATTTGAAAAATCGAAAAAGGAAGACAGGACAACCGGCATTATAACTATTCAGACTGTAAAGAAACTCGCTACCTATCATCAGTACTATGCCGTTAACCGGGCGGTAGAATCGACACTCAGGGCATCGGGTTATGCTGCGGCGAAAGACTGGCAAATTTTCGGTCTACATCATGAGAGTCCCGAAAGTTATGGCTTGCCCGGGGTGACAGAACAACCCATTGGAGACAGAAAAGGCGGCGTGGTCTGGCATACACAGGGAAGTGGTAAATCCCTTTCCATGGTTTTCTACACCGGTAAGATCGTCCTGGCAATGGATAACCCCACCGTAGTTGTGATCACTGACAGAAACGACCTGGACGACCAGCTTTTTGATACCTTTGCCGCTTCAAAGCAACTTCTCAGGCAGGAACCTGTGCAGGCAGAAAACAGGGGGCATTTGAAAGAACTGCTAAACGTTGCATCGGGTGGCGTGGTATTTACCACCATCCAGAAATTCCAGCCCGAAGAAGGGAACGTTTACCCGAAACTATCGGACAGGAGAAATATCATTGTGATAGCTGACGAAGCCCACCGGACACAATACGGCTTCAAGGCAAAAACCATTGATATCAAGGATGAACAGGGAAACGTAATCGGTCAAAAGATCGTTTACGGTTTTGCGAAATACACACGCGACGCCCTGCCCAACGCAACTTACCTGGGTTTCACCGGTACGCCAATAGAAAAAACAGACGTGAACACGCCTGCTGTTTTTGGCAATTATGTTGACATTTATGATATATCCCAGGCTGTTGAGGACGGCGCCACGGTAAAAATCTATTACGAAAGCAGGTTGGCAAAAATCATTCTCAGCAAGGAAGGTAAAAAACTGGTCTCAGAACTGGATGAAGAACTGGAAAAAGAAAATCTTGCAGAAACCCAGAAAGCCAAAGCTAAATGGACACAACTGGAAGCCTTGATCGGCAGTGAAGGCCGAATAAGGCAGATCGCACAGGATATTGTAACTCATTTCGAGCAAAGAAAGGAAGTGTTCGAAGGCAAGGGAATGATCGTTGCAATGTCACGAAGGATAGCCGCTGACCTGTACGATGAAATTATCAAGATCAAGCCGCAATGGCACAACGATGACTTTAAAAAAGGCGAAATCAAGATTGTGATGACCTCTGCATCTTCTGACGGGCCCAAAATATCAAAACATCATACGACAAAAGAGCAGAGAAGAGCTTTAGCAGAACGGATGAAAGACCCGGAAGACGAATTGAAACTGGTCATCGTTCGGGACATGTGGCTAACGGGTTTTGATGTTCCATGTCTGCATACGATGTACATTGACAAGCCAATGAAAGGGCATACCCTTATGCAGGCAATTGCGCGGGTGAACAGAGTCTATAAAGACAAACCAGGTAGTCTGGTTGTTGATTATCTGGGAATAGCTTCTGACCTGAAAGAAGCCTTGTCTTTCTATTCTGACAGCGGCGGGAAAGGCGATCCTGCTGTCCTTCAGGAGAGTGCAGTTCAATTGATGCTGGAGAAACTGGAGATCGTATCCCAGATGTTTCATGGATTTTCCTACGAACATTACTTTGCAGCGGATACTTCTACGAAGTTGTCAATAATACTTGCAGCAGAAGAACATATTCTGGGTCTCGAAAACGGTAAAAAAAGGTACATCGATGAAGTAACTGCATTATCAAGAGCATTTTCCATAGCCATTCCACACGAGGAGGCAATGGATGTGAAGGATGAAATCTCGTTTTATCAAGCGATAAAAGCCAGACTTGTTAAATTTGACAGCACTGGAACAGGTAAAACAGACGAGGAGATTGAAACTGCAATCAGACAGGTTATCGATCAGGCCCTTGTTACTGAACAAGTGATAGACGTGTTTGATGCCGCAGGAATTAAAAAACCGGACATTTCCATATTATCAGAAGATTTTCTTTTAGAAGTCCAGAACATGGAACACAAAAATATAGCTCTGGAAGTTCTAAAAAAGTTGCTCAACGATGAAATAAAAGCCCGGGTAAAGAAGAACCTCGTTCAAAGCAAATCATTAATGGAAATGCTGGAAGATTCCATCAAGAAATATCATAACAAAGTTATAACTGCGGCTGAAGTCATTGAAGAATTGATTGAACTCAGTAAAGAGATAAAACGGATGGACAAAGAACCTTTAGAGATGGGTTTGTCTGAATTTGAATATGCGTTTTACACAGCAATCGCAGATAATGACAGTGCAAGAGAATTGATGCAAAAAGAGAAGTTACGGGAACTAGCGGTTGTTTTATTTGATAAAATCAAACAAAACGCGTCTATAGACTGGACGATTAAAGAAAGCGTCAGGGCCAAATTAAAAGTAATTGTAAAACGGACATTAAGACAATATGGCTATCCGCCGGATCTACAAGCACTCGCTACAGAAACAGTGCTTAAGCAGGCGGAATTGATCACCGATGAAATAACAAAGGGTGTTTGATCGATCAAATGACGGGTACTTTAGTAATGAGGAATAATTCTCATGTACCCGCATTGGGATACGCCAATATTCTAACACGGAGTTCGTGATGGCATACTTTGACACCCCCCTTACTCACTCATACCTCAGCACATCCAAAAATTTCATCTGCAAAGCTTCCAATACAGGATACATTCCGCCAACAAGGATTGTGATGATCCCAAGGGATGTCCTCGATGACATAAAAAGGCGGTATATCACAAAAAGGTAGGATACATCCTGTAGTGTGATATACATAGAGATATTATTAGCTATAGGCTACTTTGTTGAAGTGTCTCATCAACAAGCTGATCAATACTATTTGTAAGAATATTCAGAAGACTAACGCTAACCACCATAATCAAAATAATTAGAAATGGGGGAGCATATGCCTCCTCGTTGTCTGAATAAATAGACGGAATGGAATATTAGGTCCTACCCTAATTTATACCGCATAATTAAACAATGAAAAATTGAAATGATTTTTAATGCCTTGAGATTTGAAGTGAGTTTATGTCAATTCTCTCTTCAGTATCTTATGTGCAACATTTAACTGTTTGAACTTTTCAGTATCACCGGTTGGCTTATCTGGATGCAGTTCTTTTGCCATTTCCTTGTATTTCTTATTTATGGCCTCAAAATCGTTCTCATCATGGGCACAGTCGAAAAACTCTCGTGCCTCTTTGCGCTTGTCATGAATGTCTTTATCTTCCTTGAACTCTAAAATAAAATCGGACAATGGTTTTTCCCCGGAAATGACCCTATTTGCTTCGATCTCAATTACCTTGGATAGGATATGAAGGTTTTCTACATATTTATTTTGTAGACCGTGGGTGTAATGCATCCTATGTCCATCCTGGTACCAGGTTGCAGAAGCATGAGTTTTTTTCATTGCTAAACGCTCAAGAGGGACCTCAATGTCATTTTCATTAATTCCGATCCTTCTTAACGCCGTAATAATATTATTCTTGAATTGCATGGCTCTGCGATTGCCGGCGTTCTTAACAATTACTGGATCAATTTCATGTCCTTTTATTTTTATCATTTGATTCACTCATTTTCGTTTTTGAAGACTTCGTTAGTACTATGCACCTTTATATAATTATATGCATTTTCTGGAACAATTTTTTCTCATCCATGTTTTAATTGCAGAAGAACATTGGCATTGCGATCATACTTTAATACGGTAGCAAATGCTTGCTAATTCAGCATTATTTTTACTTAGGATTTTGTGAAAGGTTGCCACCAGAATCACTGCATTATTTAGAAACAAAAATGTTTCATATATTTTAGTTGAAGCTAAAGAAAAAAAGAGACTCTAATTGCCGCTGCCGTGGTCTTTGAGAATGAATAAGCTTATCCTTTAACAATCCAAAGGATACTGCTTAATTTTTAATCTTAAGAGCAAGAGATCACATATTCACAGCCCTTCACCAAAACTTAATCATCGAACAAAAATATCTCTTCTATTTTTGATTCGAACACTTGTGCTATATCATATGCAAGTTTTAATGAAGGATTATATTTTCCCTTTTCCAAAAAGACAATGGTTTCCCTTCTCACCCCTATTTTTTCTGCAAGATCCTTTTGAGTCAGGTCATACTTTGCTCTTAATTCTTTAATTTTAGTTCTCAGTTTACTCACCCGTCTTATTATAGTGCCATTTAAGGATCAGGAATGCGTACAATCCGATAACCTATATCTCCATTTCAGTTAGAAACCAATTTCATCTTTCATTTTCGTATAATACATTTGAAGTGCGATCTTTGATAATAACATGACAGCCAGTAAAATCGCTAATATTTCGAACACATCAAAAAGTGTTGGAAAAAAATGCAATACTACTGTCAATAATCCAATTGAGATTATTGAAATATATAGTGTAATATCCGAAGACATCCCGGAAATTCTCTTGACCATTTCGTCTTTTTTAACTTCATCTTTTAACATTGCTTTTCGTATAATGTAACTTATAGATAATCCAATTACAACACTAGCCATCATATTTCCCCCAATTATATCGCCATAAGAATATAGGGCAATGGCAGCAATTCCAAAAATCATATTCAATATCAAATATATCCTGTTAGATCTTTCCATTATTATTCTCCCCTGTTTAAGTGCCTCTGGGCACATGTTACATATATCTAACATCTAAACTATTTAAAACTTCCGAATTTGTTAGAAATATAACACATGTGCAAATATGTGAATTTTGTCCTCTCGATTATATTTGCATTTTTTGTTGTGTTGTCCTAAAATAAGAAACCCACAAAAGTCGCAGAGTTCATTGACACTGATCATGGGAGTTGAGATCATGGAACGCAGTTGTGCTTGCCAGAAGAGATAAGCGATCTGTATGTTGTAGAAGGCTATGTCTCAGCAGATACAGGCGAATTGCTGGAAATATCAAATTTCAAGGTTTCAGAGAGAAAATATGATTAACAGATATGTGCTACGATAGTATGCCACTAAATCTGTAGTGATCTTACTCCTCCTTATGCTTGCGATCTCAAGCATGAGCCTTGCTTCAACAGCCCTGTCAGACGAAGTTCTGGTAGAATATTTTTACGAGGACGGCTGTTTGAAATGCCAGCAAACATCCCCTGTCATAGATTCCGTTATCGGCAGTTATGACAGTATCAATTACATAAATCACAACATAGCTACCTCCTATAACATCATGAAAGGATATGGGTCTACACTGTTCCTGCTATTGTCATAAACAAGAGTACGGTTATCGCCTATTCCGATTACTATGGGGATGCTGTATTACTAGAAAAATGCTGATAGAAGCTATTGAGAATGCACCGGTAATTTCGGTCAATGGTACTCTCCCCTGAGTTGAAGAATATGGCGAAAACGTCACTCCCTTTGAACTATCTCCTCTAATTGTACTGATCACAGGTCTGCTCACCGGCTTCAATTCCTGCCTTCTCGCAGTGATGACATTTCTGGCTTCGGTCACGATATCCTCCAACGGTGGGAAGAAAGAAATGCTGGTGGTCATCGGTGGCTTCTGCGCCGGTATATTCACCACTGACATGATATTCGGAATAAGTTTCCTGAAAGCTGTCACTATCTTCCCCGGATCAAGGCGATCTATCAAATTATTCATGATGGTATTGATAGGAGTTCCCGGTATCTGGCATATCTATGATCCATATCACCTCAAGCGCCATTCAAGATTGACCTTTAAACACCAGGTTCAATAGTATCTTTTATGGACAACATACACGGGAAGAATGCTCTTGTTCTATCGTTCTTTGCAGACGGCTTATTCTCATTTGTCAAAGCTCCTTGCGTAGGTGCTGTTATCTTTCTATCCTGGATATGTTAATAGCAAGAACCGATCTGCTGGAGGTTGCTGTGTATATCTTCATCTACAATTTTGGAGTTGTGCTTCCGGTGTTAGTGTTGGGTGTATTTCTGGCGTTCGGTTTGAGTCCTGAATCTGCAATGCAATTCCGGAAAAAAGACGTTCTTCGATAAGGTTCGTTACAGGTGTCGTATTGTTATTACTTGCTCTGCTGTTGTATTTCAATATGATTTGAAAAAGCGGTGGAGATGGCTAAATCTGCTTGACATATCATCAACCGTTTGTTTTCTTCTCAACAAGATTATGGCCAAACTCCATAACCTTGACCACTATAAGCCCCAAATTTTATTTATATAATTATGATTTCTAGTGCTGCATGGAGAACTACATGAAAAAAGCAATTTTCAGGGACTTGCTTATCTTTGCACTTGCACTGATAGTAGCAGTACTTTTCTGGGAAAACAACCTTTTACTAACCTTTCTGATATTATCGATATATGGCATACGGGAATATTTCTGGTCTGAGAAAGGGGATAATATCGTTTTTGTATCCGGTGTCATTATTGGATGTAGTGCAGAGTTCATCGGCACTTATCTCGGGGTCTGGACATACGCAGCTCCTTTTTTCTTTAACATACCACTCTGGCTTCCGTTTGCCTGGGGTCTGGTGTCAGTTATTATTATCAGGGTATCCCGTCCATTTGTCGGGGAATGATCTCTGGAGAGCTATTGAACGTTCATGCGAAATATTTATACCTGAATATATCATTGATATCAATAACTAAGATTCTGGGTACGAGTTATATTATACAATAATTGTGGTGGTTGTTGGAATGTCTGATATATGCATAGTTGAAATTGAGCCGCAGGTAGTCATCGGGGTCAGGCGGACCGGGTAGTACGGTTTGCTTCCTATCTTGTTCACTGAAATAAGCCAGTTTGCTGTCAAAAATAATATTGAGATCGCCGGTCCGCCAATTTATGTCACGCATGAGACCAGTAAAGAAGATATCATGAGGGCCAATTCTGAAGGCAATGCAGATTTGGAAGCTGTCATTCCTGTATCTGAAAAGATCGAGGGTGTCGGTGATGTCAAGTGCTACGAACTTCCCGGTGGGAATATGGTGAAGGTGGTTCACAATGGTCCTTATGAAGATACCGGTCCTACTTATCAGGAACTTTTTGCATGGATAGATGTGAATGGTTTAAAAATTACCGGTCTTAAGAGAGAAGCATATCTTAACGATCCTCATGACGTTCCTCCTGAAGATATCCTTACTGAGATATATGTTCCTATCAAGTGATATCTCGATCACTCACTTACATTCTCTCTTTTTCGTTTCCAACAATAACTGATTTAAACCATCATTTACGATGCTACTCCATGAACTGCTCTGGATCATCTGTAAAGATCCCTGAACTTATGATGGGTGTCAAGAATCGTGCATCTCTGGCTGCGTGCAGGGACTATGCAGACGGGGTCTACTTCTCCATCGACAGATTCAGTCTCAGAGCAAGAGCATGTGATATTACACTTGATGGTCTCAACGATTTTGTAGGGGATATCAAAGAGAATGATCTCAATGCTTATCTTGCGCTGAATACGGTGATCTATCCCGATGACCTTGATGATCTTGATGTTGTTATCGATTCAGTCGCATCCTCGGATGTTGATGCTGTCATTGCATGGGATCCGGCAGTAATAACAAAAGCAGTAGATGCCGGACTGAGGGTTCATATATCTACTCAGGCGAATGTATCGAACTGGCAGACAGTAGAATTCTATGGTTCTTTGGGGGCTTCCCGGGTCGTTCTGGCAAGGGAACTCAGTATGGAGAATATAAAGGAGATCCGCTGGAACACTGATGTTGAGCTTGAGGTTTTCATTCATGGTGCCATGTGTCAGGCTATCTCTGGCAGGTGCTACCTTTCCGCTTATATTCTGGGCAAGTCCGGTAATTGTGGTGAGTGTTCCCAACCGTGCCGATGGGGTTGGAAACTTGTTGGTGAGGATGGCAGCGAGGTCGACCTTGAAGGGAAATATCTGTTAAGTGCGAGGGACCTGTGCATGATCGAACACATCCCTGAGCTGATAGATACTGGTGTGAATGCATTCAAGGTCGAAGGCAGGTTGAAGGATGCTAGATACACATCTATTGTATCCCGCTGTTATCGTGAAGCCCTCAATTCCTATTGTGATGGTTCATATACACTTGAAAAAGCGAGGTCATGGAAAGACGAGCTGGCTTCGGTATTTAATCGTGGCTTTTCCACGGGGTTCTACTTCGGGGTACCCGGTCCGGATGGTATTTCCATCGAATCTGATATGAACGTATCAACTACCAAAAGACACGCTGTAGGGGTGGTTACCAATTATTACAGGAAGAGCGGGGCGGCGGAAGTAAAGCTTCTCGAAACGGGTATCGCTGTTGGAGACCACATTATCATCGAAGGCAAAAGTACATACTTTGAACAGGATATCACTGAAATAAGGTCGGATGAAGGTCCTGTCCTATCTGCATCCTCAGGGGATATCGTGGGAATTGCTGTCAAGGATAAGGTGCGTGAAAATGACAGGGTATACAGGTTGGAGATCCCGGACTGAATCCTTTTTTTCAAAACATTTATAATCTTTAATATATTTATACTTATTAATATTTCCATTTGAATTATCGGGGTGTAAAGATATGGATGAATTTATGCAGGTAGCAATAGATGAAGCGAGATCGGGACTTAATAGTGGTGGCATTCCCATTGGTTCGGTTCTTGTAAGGGACGATCTAATTATCGGTAAGGGTCACAATTTACGTGTTCAACAGGATGATCCAATGGCACATGCTGAAATTTCATGTCTCAGGGATGCCGGACGGGTTGGGAGTTATCGTGATTCAATTCTTTATTCCACTTTGATGCCCTGCTATCTTTGTGCCGGTGCTGTGGTACAATTTGGAATAAAAAAAGTAATTGTTGGCGAATCCAGGACCTTCTCAGGAGCAAGGGAATTTATGGAATCCCATGGAGTTGAAGTGGTCGACCTTGACCTTGACGAATGTGTGGCAATGATGGATGATTTTATTAGTAAAGAACCGGAACTCTGGAATGAAGATATTGGTAAATAATCCTAAAATGATCTGCTATGGCGTTCGGTGTAGTATCCTGCTCCGGTATGTCATTTCGTGGATCTGGTTCGCAGGGATCTATCGCAGTGATCATGCTGAAATTTAAAATGGCTGCAAACGAATAAATATCTTGCCTTCTATTTTTTAATGATCACAGTCAATAGCTCCTGATATTTCTATCAGAAAATGTATAGTCGTTGTTTCAACCAATTTTTTAGTAATGTAGGATGAGTATTATATGGCAGCCCCAATTGCAGAAGAACTTGCAAAAAAGCAGCAAGCAATAAGTGTTGCAGAATTCTTTGAGAAGAACCGGCAGATACTTGGTTTTGACTCTGCTCCGCGTAGTCTGATAACTACCGTAAAAGAAGCAGTGGACAATTCCCTTGATGCATGTGAGGAAGCAGAGATCCTTCCTGATATATTGCTTCATATCGAGCGTGTCGGAAAGGATAATGTAAGTGTTATAGTAGAGGACAATGGTCCTGGTATCGTTAAAGAACAAATACCAAAGGTATTTGCCAAGTTGCTCTACGGCTCACGTTTCCATGCACTGAAACAAAGCCGGGGTCAACAGGGTATTGGTATTTCAGCTTCTGTCCTCTATGCACAGTTGACAGCAGGTCATCCAACAAGTGTCATTTCCAAGATCGGTCCAGACTCTCCTGCACATCACTATGAAGTAATGATAAACACCAGTACCAATGACCCTGAGATCCTTCTTGATGAGGTGATCGACTGGGATAGGCCGCATGGTACTCGTGTGGAGCTGGAAATGGAAGCGTCTTATGTAAAGGGACGCAGACAGTCCATCTATGAATATCTGAAGGCAACTGCTATCGTTAATCCTCATGCACGGCTCACTTTGATAGAGCCGGATGGCAATGAGGTCATATTTGACAGGGCTACCGACAAGCTTCCAATACCTGCAAAGGAAATATTGCCGCATCCTCATGGAATTGAGCTTGGTACTCTCATGAAGATGCTGCGTTATACCGATCGCCAGAAATTAGCTCCATTCCTACGCTATTCATTCTCCAAGATAGGTCTGCTTACAGCCGAGGAGATCTGCAAGGCAGCGGGACTTGATACGGAGATGTTGCCTTCGAAGCTTACAAGGGACCAGACGAAAAAATTGCTGGATGCCTTCAAAAAAGTGAAAATAATGGCGCCACCAACGGATTGTCTTTCTCCGATTGGTGAAGAACTCATCTACAAAGGTCTCGAAAAGGAGTTTAATGTAGATTTTATTGCCACAACTACTCGTAGTCCTTCTGTCTTTTCAGGCAATCCTTTCGTTGTGGAGGTTGGTATCGCATACGGTGGTGTTCTTCAGAAAGATGACCGCATTGATATCATGAGATTTGCAAACCGTGTTCCATTGCTGTATCAGCAGGGTGGATGTGCGACAACTCATGCTGTCGAAGGGATCAAGTGGAAACAGTATGGATTGAACCAGCCCGGAGGTGGAATGCCAACAGGTCCGGTAGTTTTGCTTGTGCATGTGGCTTCTACGAACGTACCGTTCACATCAGAATCCAAGGATGCTATTGCTGATATTCCTGAGATCAGGGATGAGGTGGAGCTTGCAATTAAAGAGGTCTCGAGGAAGCTGAACCGTTATCTGAATCGACAGGTCTCACTTAAGAAAAGGCGTGAGAAGGAGATAATCATAACTAAGGTATTGCCTAAGATGGCCCAGAAACTTGCGGATACACTTGAGCGTGATCTCCCGGACATAAATCCGGTAGTCGCAAAGGTAATGGGTAATCTTCTTGTTATGCGTCATGTGGAACATGGGGCTAATGGGGATGCAGCGGTCACAATAAAGGTGAAGAATTTTGGTAGTAAGCTTACGGAGTTCAAACTGCACGATATGCTTCCTTATGAGATAAGTGATGTATCGCCAGAACCAAAAGTGATCTCCATGGGCAGTGATTTTGATTATGTATGGACTATGAAGGTTTCACCTGAAGGCTCTAAAGCGGTAACATATTCGTTGAGTTCCATGAGCGAGGATGAGATAAAGAGGCTACCTCAATTGATCGTCGAAGGGCTGGATGAAGAATTGGTCACAGGTGCGAAAGCTATCAAAGGGTTGATCTGAAATGGTAGATACTATTAATTCCAATTACACAGAGCAGAAAAAACAGAACGACCATCTGGCAAAGAACAGGCTGATGGGACTTGCAGAAGGTCTATATGACCAGTTCATTGATGAGACCGTTCCAAACGTGTCTATTTCCAGTCGTACCAAGAACAATATCGAATATAGTAATGAGAGTGATGTTTGGGTATATGGTGATAAGGAGACCCAAAGGACCGCAAAAACGGTAAAAGGGGCTTTCCAGTTACTTAAGACCGTACATTCCATTGATTTTCTTGTGAAGAACCATCTGGCACAGGACCGTGGTTCGACCTTGAGGGAGTTGTATTATATCTCAGAGAACTGGGATATTGCGAAATTCCGTGAGCAGGCGGAGAGCAATCGTCTCATTGAAGATCTTGAGATCATCACGTCCCTTCAGAGGGAATATTTCCATATGCGTCCTGAAGAAGATGGTGCTACCATGTTCGGTCCGATCAGGATACGTGAGGAGACCAAACGTGGCTCCCGTATCATACACTGTCAGGAAGATATCGGTGAAAGTGGCTATCAGATCCCTTTCAATGTGGAGAACATCGAGTTCCTTGACCACGATGCCAAGTTCATCATTGCCATAGAGACTGGTGGTATGTATGCAAGGCTTATTGAGAACGGCTTTGATGAGAAGTACAATGCTATCCTTGTGCACCTTAAAGGACAGCCTGCAAGGTCAACACGCCGTCTTATCAAGAGGATGAACGAGGAGCTTGGTATCCCTGTCGTTGTCTTCACTGATGGCGATCCCTGGTCCTACAGGATCTTCGCTTCAGTCGCATACGGTGCTATCAAGAGTGCCCACCTTTCGGAGTTCATGGCGACACCGGCTGCAAAGTTCATTGGTGTTCAGCCAACGGATATCGTTGAGTATGAACTTTCAACCGATAAGCTGACCGACAAGGATGTGGATGCGCTTAGAAGTGAGCTTACGGACCCGAGGTTCGCAAACGATTACTGGAAAGAGCAGATAAGCTTACAGCTCAGCATCAAGAAAAAAGCGGAACAACAAGCTTTTGCCGGAAAAGGTCTGGACTTTGTAACTGATACGTACCTGCCGAACAGGTTGAGTGAGATGGATATTATATGATCCATACTCTTTCGTTGTATCGTTAAAAAAATGCTTGTTCTTAGTTGCTTTTGAATTTTGGTCGATTCAAATACAACTAAGAACGTTCCTATTTACTTTAACTAGTCAGGGTTGCTTACAGAATATTTTCTATATTCGCAATGGCTTCTTCAGCTGCTGTTCTTAAGGCGAAATGCTCATTCGGATCCTTGGATATCCGGGAAAGTGCATCGAATGCATCATAATCTCCGATCCTTCCAAGAGCAATTGCAGCTTCTATCCTTAGATTATATGCTTGCGTTTCGTCCAGCATTACCTGAATTAGCGGATCTACTGCCTGTTCATTCCCGGGTTTTGCAAGGGATATGGCTGCAGCTTCCCGGACACTCAGGAATTCGGTTTTGTCCTGCAATAGCCGGATAAACAGATCCGTGGATGAACCATTATCAATGTCCTCAAGGCTCCTGACCATGGTAGTCTTTACATCCTTTTCTTTTTCCACACTGATAGCTTCAACAAGTGGGGGTATTGCCTGCTGGTTCCCAATTGTGCCGAGGGATTGGGCTGCTGTTTTCCTGACGGACCAATATTCATCGTCCAGCATATTGCTAATAGGCAGCACAACTGTTTTGTTATCATATTTTTGAAGAGCATCTACTACAGAGTACCGAACTCTCCAGTTCTCATCTTCCAGTGACAGGATAAGTGCATCCAGTGCACTCTCATCACCCATTTCTCCGAGAGCATTTGCCGCAGCTTCCCGGATATCCGGATTTTCATCTTTAAGGCTCTCTATTAATGGTTTTGTTGCTCTTTCGTCCCCTATCCGCCTTAATGCACGTGTTGTTCTTATCCTGAGAGTTTCGGGTTCATTTTTATCCTCAAGTATTTGGATTAGGGGTAGGACAGCATCCTTATTACCTATTGTTCCTAATGAACTTGCTGCGGCTGCCCTTGCATCTTCATGCTCGTAAGAATCCTCTAGCAGATCGATCAGTGGAACTATTGCTTTTTCACCTCCGATCCCTCTCAGAGCATATGCTGCATTTTTCTGTACAGATTTGTCATTGTCATCCAACAGATCAATTAATTTGTCGATTCCACTACCATCCAGTTTTTCAAGAGCTATGGCGGATTCCTTTACAACGAACTCTTCATCTCTTCTTAATGCAGCAGTAAGAGCGGGTATTGCTTCACTATTGCCCAGTTCCCCAAGGGCGATTGCGGCACTGCTTGGGACCGACCAATCTTCATCTTTTAACATCTGTATCAGGGGCTCCACTGCATCATCATCTCCAATCTGTCCAAGAGCAATTGCAGCATTACTGCGAACTTCCCGAGGTTCACTTGTATTGCTCATGACTTGAATAAGGGAGGGGATGGCATTTTTGTTTCCAATATTCCCAAGACCTCTGGCTGCATGTCTCCTGACATACCGATTTTCGTCCTCAAGAGCAACGATCAGGGCATCCACTGTTCTTTCATCTGCCATCTCAGCGAGAATGAATGCCATATTTATTCGAGTGGTTGCATCCTCGCTGTTCAGTTTCTCAATAAAATATTCAATGTCCTCGTCTGCGATCATGCAAAGTACATACATCAGGTTTGCCCGGAATTCGGGTTTGCCGTTATCCAGGAATGTGTAAATGAGCATTTCTGTTGCAGGGTCACCAAATTGTACAAGGTTTTCTGATACTTCTATTACGAGCGCAGAATTATTCTCTTGCAGGACTGAAATAAGGGGTGATATTGATCCTCCTTTTCCTATCTCTGCAAGAGCATCCGCCGCACTGATGCGAATGCTATTGGATTCATTTTTGTCCATAAGTATTCCTGTCAGAATATCTGTGGAATCCTCATCACCAATCTTTGTCAGGTTCCCGATCGCTTCCTGACGGATAGATTCGTTCTCATTTTTAATATCCTCAAGGGCAAGTTCTTTATCTGGAGTCTTGTCCGTATCAATGCAACCAATAGAAAAACCGGTTACCAATATTATCAGCAGACAAAAGTTTATGATCCTTCTGCAGTTTAATGAATATTTAACTAAAATTCCTGATACTATACTCATAGTGATTCCTCCGCCAGATCATTACTATCTGGAATGATCAATTCTGACGAAATATCTTGCTCGTTCCAGTTTACTTCCACAGTCACAAGGTATGCTTCTCCCGTTTTCCCTTTAACAACACTTTTCAGGGGCATGTATGATTCGTCGGAAACTCCGGTATTCGATAGTTCAATAATTGCTGCAGGCAGATCCCTCCAATCCCTTAATGAAGTTTTCGAATTTCCACCCACATCATACTGATAGTTTTCCGAGGATAGGACTTCTCTGGATTCAAGGTCAGATATTGTGATAGTTGTATCGACATCTTCTGCTCTACCCGGGCCTTCATTTAAAATGTAGCCTTCGATCATATAGATCAGCACATCATCTGATCGCTTTTCCGTGTACTCCAGTTCCAGCGACAATTTAGGTGGTAGAACCCTAATCGATGTCACTTTTTCATCAATGACCTGTTCATTTTGGTAAAGTTTAACTTCCACGTCATAAGTTCCGGTTGCTTCATATCCAATAAGTACCAGTACCCTATTTTCCCCTGGCGACAAAGGTACCTTTCCGGATATGGCGTTATGGTCATATTTATCCTGGTTTTCACCAGATATACCTGAGATCATCATTCTGGAAGTCGATATACTTCTTCCATCATCATCCACAAAAGCATTTTTCACATCGAGGCTGATATCAACCATGTGACTTTCATTGTTCTGAATAACAACCTCTAACTGACCAACTACATCTAAACCCATTGCAGGGGGAGTGTTTAAAGCAGCAATACTAACATCATCATTTTCCCCTTTATGCAGAAATATTCCTGCAAATATCAGTATGAAAATGACCAATGCAATGATTAGAAATTCTTTTCTCATTTCGTTTCACCCCTTATGTCATCAGCAAGTGAGATACAATTTGTAAGTCCATATTTACTTTTCTTGACAATTCCACGCTTTTCAAGATTGATGAGGATCCTTGATACCTTGGCTTTTGAAAAATCAAGGGAATTTACAAGTTCATTTTGAAGGATACGACCGCCTTTATTCAGGATAATTTCAACGGTTTTCCTTTCATCCCCTGTAAGGGCTTTTAATATGATTCCTGAAATGTCCCTTTTCTCTAATCCTTGAGAGTTCTCTAATGGATTGTTCTCTCCGGATTCAGGCTCATGGGGAATGGTTTGAAAGATACCATTATCAAGAAGTATCAAAGCGAGGCAAAATCCACAGAGGAAGGCAGAGGACAGTAGCAGGTATGCTTCATTGATCGTATATTTGTAAGGAATATCTACTATTTTGAAAGCATCGCCTTCGATTTGTATGACAACAGGAGTATTTACCAGAAGTACGTTGATCACAACTATACTTGATATTATGAAGATTCCTATTGTCACGGTTGTTCTGATTTTGGACTTCATCAATTACACCATCTCACTTTCTATAAATTATACTAAGTGTGAAACGAATGATATAATTTGACTTTGACTGGAAGTTGAAACGTCTCATAT